>JAICWP010000039.1 GCA_025934735.1 Terriglobales bacterium
AAGCCGAGCCGGTTAACGTAAAAGCGGAGCGAGGCCTCAACGTCCGTCACATGTAGGACTGGGCGCGCGAACCAGTCTGTCATAGGCTATATATCCTCGAATGAAGACAACTTCTTCCTAGATCAAGTCTAAAAAACAAGGTGTCACTGTTCTGACTTTGGGCAGCTTTTGAACGGCTATCAGCCAGTCTCCGGCAGCCGTTCTATTCGGATCAGATGAAGTGGCAAATCCTTGGAATAAACGTGCATGTCTCGCAAGTGTCGCACAGGGCTGTCAACTGTTGAGAACAGGGCTTCACGTACTTTGAGAAACTGCACCATATCTGGTGCAAAGTCCTAAAGTGATATGGCGATTTTGCGTCAAGCACGCCTGTGCCCAGTGGACGCCGGGGGAAGGTCTAGATTACCCTAGCGCGACGCCCGTCCGAACGGCACGGGCCGGGAAAGCGGGAGGCATTCAATGAATCGTTCGGCGAGTTGGAAGTCAAGTCTAATTCTGCTTGTCTTTGCTGCTGCGACTGCGTTATCGACAGCGGCGGCAACGGTTGATACGGCGGCAGTGGCCGAAACGGTCAAGGCGGACGTCGCCCAACTGGTCGCTGGACTCAATGCCCACGATGCTTTCAAGACAACCGCTTATGACGCCCCGGATATCATCTCCATGGATTGTGGCAGTCCTTCAACCATTGGGATCGAAGCCGACAGAGAGGGCTTCAAGACGGGCTTTGCCCATGACCCCCTTTGGAAAGTCACTCTCATCGACGAGACTGTAGATGTTGCGAGCAGCGGAGACTTGGCTGTTTACCGTGGCACCTATAACGAAGACAGCAGTCGTGCAGGCGTGCTGGTTACCCATAAGACAAACTTCATTGCAGAGTTCAAGCGCCAAAACGATGGAACTTGGAAAATCGTCTGGTACAGCGTTTCCAACATGGAAAAATCGCATCCGAAATAATTGTCGGACACCTCTAGCGGATGCTTCGCAGGCAGATTTCGCTCAACTGAAGATAACAGGCGATATCACACTTTACAAATCCAGCCGCAATGAAATGTGCTATGGCGATTTCACACCAATCATTCATTAACGGATTTCCGAACGTCTGCGGCGAAGGATTAACCCGAGCACCTCAAATAACACGAGGTAGACGGCTGTGTTTACCGCAGTGATGACAGCGTAGCTGACACGTCCGGGATTCGCTTTCCAGTTCACAAATCCACCGGGTAGGCCCGCATAAACGGCAACCGAACCCAGTAGCCCATGCGCTCCGAAGGTGGCCAGAACCAGCGAAACTCCAACTGCTCCGACCGTTGCGGCTATCAGATAAGAAACGTGTTTCACAGCCCCAGAATAGGGCCGAATCTGGGTCCGTGGCCAGATGATTGTCGTAAACAGGCCTTCTCATACTTCAGCCCTTAGCTAAAGGTGATCCGTGTAGACCCTGACGCAGAACCTAAAGCAATCAGCGGCTGAAGCCGGTGTTTCAAAGCTTACCCGAGCGGCACGTCTGAAGACGTGCCCTGATACGAACCGAACCGCCTGCGGGCTTCGCGGGCGAGGGCGCCCGCGCCACAATGCTATGTAGTGCACGCGAGATGTTTCACGGCTGAAGCCGTTCAGCATGACGCCTAAGTTATGCGCGTTGGCTGAGCGCAGAATGTGATCTGACCCGTGTAATCCGCGAAAATCCGTGGCCGGAAGGAATTTTATCCGCGGACGCAAAGGGTTAGATTGCCACTAACGCCACGCCGCCGGCGACCAGCAGGGCGGCGATCCAGCGGCGGTGGTCCACGCGCTCATGGAGAAATATGCGGGCGGCCACGGCATTGGCGATGAAGGTAAGAGAAGCGGAGGCGGGCGCCACCAGGCTTACGTCTTGCCAGGACAGTGCCATAAGGAGGCTATAGAAGGCGAAGGTCATGGCCAGCAGGCCGAAGAGGAAATTCGGGGTGGTGACCACACGGGCAATAACGTGGAGCAGCCCGCGACGCCGGCGCAACTCGCCCAAATCGCCGATCTGCTTCATGGCGTGGGAAAGCAGCACGTCTCCCGTGGTGGAAGCGATCACGATGGCGGCGATGGAGAGCCAGGCGTAGAGGTCTCTCACGCGTTCCTCTCGTTGCTCATGCTTTGCCCCGGGATAAAACCTGCGGCGGCGCTTCCTCGTGATGAGGATGATGAGTGAGAGCCGGGCCCTGGGCGACAAAGCCGACGCCGGCGGCGATCAGGCCAATGCCGACCCAGCGCGTGGCGCTCACATTTTCATGCAGAAGGAATTTGGCAATGAAGGCCAGCAGAACGTAACCGATGGAAGTGGCGGGGAGCACGTAGGTGAGATCGGCCCAGGAGAGCGCGGTCATGTAGGAGGCAAAAAAAGCCATCAGCAGCAGGACGCCCAGTGCCACCCAGGGATGGACCACGGCGAAAATGAGCTTCTGCCAGTGGTGCAGCTGAATCTCTCCCACTTGCCTCATGCCGCGGGAGAGAAGGGCGTCGCCGGAGGCGCCGAAAATCACCACCCCCAGCAACACCAGGTACTTACGCAGATTCACGCGGCATCCTAGGCGTTCGCCGGCTCCACGGCTTCGGCTTCCTCGGGCTGCGACACACCGGGCTGCGGCGGCTTTGGAGTAGGCTTGGTACGCTGTTCCTGCACCCAGCGCTGGCGCTCGGAACGCAGCTTGAGGAAGGTTTTGGCTTCCTTGTAGAGCCGCTTGCGCTCGGTAGAGTTGAAGAAGGCCTTCTTGATAATGCGGAAGACGGCACGCGGACGGAAGTAGTACTCGTCGTAGAAGCGGTGGACGGACTCGAGAATCTCCGCGCTGGAGAGCTGGGGATACTCGATGTGGGCCAGTTGGTGTCCGCCTTCATCCACCATCTGGCGGTTCGACATGAAACCGTTCTGCACCGCGTAATCGAAAAGCTCGGTGCCGGGGTAGGCATGGGCGACGGAAACCTGGATGGTTTCCACGTCCAATTCTTTGGCGAAGTTGATGGTGTTGCGCACCGTCTCGCGGGTCTCGCCGGGCAAGCCCATGATGAAGTCGCCGTGAATTGTCAGTCCCAGCTTGTGGCAATCCTTGGTGAACTGGCGGGCGCGCTCCACGGTGGCGCCCTTCTTGATGTTCTTCAGGATCTGGGCATCGCCGGACTCGTAGCCCACAATCAGCAGACGGCAGCCCGCCTCGCGCATCGCCTTCAAGGTTTCGTAGTCGGTGGTAACGCGGGAGGTGCAGGACCAGGTGAGGCCCAGCGGCTTCAGCTTCTGGCAAAGCTCGATGGTTCGCGCCTTCTGCAGGTTGAAGGTGTCGTCATCGAAGAAAAACTCCTTCACCCAAGGCCAGTATTGCTTGGCCTTAGCCATTTCGGCGGCCACGCGATCGCTGGAACGCTTGCGCCAAGGGTGGCCGCTCAAAGTCTGAGGCCAGAGGCAGAAGGTACACTGCGCCGGACAGCCGCGGGTGGTGTAAAGCGACACGAAGGGATGAAGCAGGAAAGGCACGTTATAACGGCGCGGGTCGAGGTCGCGCTTATAAACGTCGGTGACGTCGGGGAGCGCGTCCAGATCGGCAATTTGCGGTCGGTCGGGATTGTGCACCACGGAGCCGTTCTTGCGGTAGGAAATGCCCAGAATGTCCGCCAGCGGCTTGCCTTGAGCGAACTCCACCACGGCGTAATCGAATTCCTTGCGGGCCACGAAATCAATGGCATGGCAGTCGCGCAACGCCCGTTCCGGGAGCACCGACACGTGAGGCCCGACAAAACAGATCTTGATGTGGGGATTGTTCCGCTTGATGGTCTCCACCAGGCGGATATCGCCGGGGAAGCCGGGAGTGCTGGTGAACAGCACCAGGAACTCATAATCCTTGGCAATGTTGATGGTCTCCTCAGCGGAGACGTGGTGCGGCGGCGCGTCCAGCAGCCGGGAACCCTCCAGCATGCCCGCCGGATAAGCTAACCACACGGGATACCAGTAGGATTCGATTTCGCGAGTTGCCGGCCAGCGGGACCCAGCCCCTCCGTCAAAATTTTCAAAGGAGGGCGGGTTCAGAAACAGTGTTTTTAGAGGCATATTGGCTGAATAGGTATGTTAACACTCAGACTTAGGTTGCCGGGAAGTACATCCCCGGATTACGTCAAAAAAAGACCATCCGTGATTCTGGTAAGGGCACACTACCCAATTATAAGAAAGCAAGCCTACCCGGCAGGCTGCATCCCAACAACCCCTTTGCGCTGAATTGGGTATTTGATGCATTGAGGGGCGGAAAAGCGGTACAGAAAAGCGCGCCCCAGCAAGCTGGGTAGAGGCGTAGCATAAGTTGCTGATGGGATTGAGAATAGCTGTTCATTGCGGGCATGGCAAGCGCGCCCTCAGGGGTGGCGAAGGGCCCACTTTTCCAGGCCGCCGGTGGCGCGCAGCAGTTGCAGCTGAGCGCGCTGCAGCTCGAACTGTGCATCCATAAGGTCGGCGGCGCGGAGGTCGGCCTGGAGCTGGGCATTTTGCAGTTCACTGAGTGCGGCAGTGGCGGCTTGTATGCGGGCCTGGGCGGCGCTGAGGCCGGATTGCGCCAGCTGGTTCTGCAAATCGGCAACGTCGCGGGCGGCGGCCGCCTGCTCGACGGCGCGCTGCAGGCGCAGAGTTTCCATGGACACCTGATCTTTGGCGGCCTGCGCGTCTTTGCGGGCACGAATGGCGTCAGCATCCGCCGCCTGGGCGGCGGCCTTTTGTGAATAATTTAGAAATGGAAAGCGAACGATCAGGCCGAACGTGACGTTCTGGTTCTGAAAGCTATTAGGGCGGAAGAACTGGGCGAAGTCGGTGAACTTGGTGCTGATGAGGCCGTATTGAGCAGCCCAATCTATGCCGGGCCACAGGGCGCGGTGCTCGCCTTTGGCTTTGAGCAACTGGGCGCGGGCGCGCTCTTCGGCGGCGGTGACGGTGTCGCTGGACTGCGCGGCGGCGGTGGCGACCGCAGGCAAGGGTGGATCGGGCGCGGGCAGAGCCGGAATGGAATCGGGAATGGTGGTGATGGCCTGCGCGGGCGCCCCGGTCAGCTGCGATAGGTGCGTGCGCAGGAGATCGGCGGCGCCTTCGGCCTGAGCCATATGGAGCCGCACCTGGGCAGTGGTGAGCCGCGCCCTGGTTTCATCCACCGGGCTGTCAATGCCTTCCTTAACGCGCTGGGAAACGGAAAATTCGATGTTCTGGGTGACATTACTCTGATCGTACAGAACCTGCAGCTCGCGTTCCCACTTATTGAGTTCGGCGTAGCTGAGGGCGGTGTCGAGCATGACCTGGGAGCGCTGATCGCGGTCCTGGGCGGAACTGGCCCGCCATTCTGCTTTTGCGGCGCGCACGAATTCACGCTGCGCAAAATTAAGCACGGACGATTGCGAGGTCACGTTGAAGATGGTGGGAGCGGAGCCTTCCAGGCTGAGCGGGAAGCCGTAGGAATAGCCGACCGTGGAACCCACCGAAAGCTGGGGGATAAAACTGTCGCGCGCCTCCAGGTAGGATTCGTAGGCGTGCATCTGGTCAGCGGCGCTGCCGCCCGTGGCGGTGCTGTGGGTGAGGGCCAGTTGGATGGCGCGTTGCAGGGTAAATTCCTGTCCGCGCGCCGGCAAAGCCAGCGCTATGGCCGCGCTTGCCACCATAAGCCATCGCACAAACTGCCCGGAGAAAATACGCTTCATGCGTCACCTGCAGCAAAGAATTGGGAGAAGGGCGAGTATAACAAGATGCGGCGCGGGGTTTAGCGGCTGCAACATCTGTTGCCCCGCCGGGGCTCTGCTTCCTGTCGCTGGATTCCCCGGGCTACGCCCGGGACAACATTCTTGCGCCGCTACGCGGCGGAAGGCATGCTGGTTTCGGCGGGGCTAGATTCTCGGGCTCCGTGAGACATTTTCAGTTGCGACCGGTTGACGGAGCGCCAGCGGGGGAGCCGGCATTCTTCAAGTATTTGTCAAACCACTCAATGGTGCGACGTATGGAATCAATCTGGTTTTCGCGCTTCTCAAAGCCGTGACCTTCATTGGGATAGTAGTGGACGTCCACGGTTTTGCCATCCGCCTTCAATAATTGAACGATTTGATCCGCTTCTTCCTTGGGCACGCGCGGATCGTTTTCTCCCTGCAGCACCAGCAAGGGCGCCTTCAACTGGTGAATGTAGGTGATGGGCGAATCCGCCTCGTACACCTTGCGGTCCTTGACCGGGTCGCCGAGCAGACTTTTTTCATATTCCTGCAGTTCGGGGTCGGAGTGTTGCAGCATGGTCATCCAGTTGATAATGCCGAACAGTTCCACGCCCGCGGCCCAGACATCAGGCGTTTTGGTGAGCGCGATCAGGGTCATGTAGCCGCCGTAGGAGCCGCCGGTGATGCCAATCTTTTTGGCGTCCACGTAGCCGGTGGCCTGCAGGAACTTGGCGGCATAGACTTCATCCTGCAGGTCGCCTCCGCCAAGATCCTGATAGTTGGCTTTCTGGAACGCGATTCCGTAACCAGTTGAGCCGCGCGGGTTGGGAGCGATGCAGATATAGCCGCGTGAAACCAGAGCGGTGGCGTGGGGATTCCAGTAGTCAACTTCCTGGCCCGTGGGCCCCCCGTGGGGCAGAACCAGGGCGGGATTGGAGCCGTCGCGTTTGAGGTTGAATGGAACCCACATAAGGGCGCTGATGGTCTGCCCGTCAAAAGTCTTGTAGTGCACAAGCTGGGAGGCAGGCAGGGGAGCCGAGTTTAAGCTGGCAATCGCGGAGTGGGTCAATTGCCTCATGCCGCGTCCGGCCAGCTGATACACCCAGTAATCGGCGGGCTGGACGGAGCTTTCGTGGGAAATGAGCAGCCGGTCGCTTTGCGGTGAAAATGAGGTTGGAGACGCGGCGGGGAAATTCAGGCCTGACGGCACGGAAATTTTTTCGGCACGCTGGCCGGCGCGGCTGACCAGGTAGATGTCAGTGCGGCCATCAGCATTCAGCACGTAGGTGAACCATTTGCCGTCGGCAGAAAAGTCGCCAGCGCTGGCTTCCCATTGGGTATCGGTAACCCACGTGAGCTTCTTTGAGGCCACGTCGAGCAGCGCGACGTTCTGGTACCCACCCTTCTGATTGGAGGTAACCAGGAGAGTTTTGCCGTCAGGTGACAGGGAGGAGGCCATAAAGAGAACGTTGCCCTGGTGCGGCGTCAGGTTGGTGGTCTTGCCGCTGGCCACGTCCACGGAATAGACATCCGAGTCGGTGAAGCTGACCTCCACGCGGTTCGCGTATAGGGTCTTGCCATCGGGACTCCACGCCACCGAACTCCAACTGCGATTGGGAGCGCTTTCGTGCGTCAATTGCGCCACCTTACGAGTGTCCCATTGCAGCAGTGCGAGGTCGTACCTGGTGCCGTCCTTCGGCTTGTAATTCAGAGCGACAGTGCGGCCGTCGGGAGACCAGCGCGGAGATTCTTCGCGAATGTTGGGAGTATTGGTGAGGTTGATGGCCTCGCCGCCCTGGCTGGGCACGGCGAACAGGTCCCATAGTTCGTTTCCCGCCGCGTCCTGTTGGTAGATGATCCACTTGCCATCGGGCGACCACACCGCGTTGTACTGCCGCTCGTCGGACTGGGTGAGTTGGATGGGCCACCCGCCGGCAGCGCTCACCTTCCACAAATTGGGACGGCCGCTGAAGTTGGTGGTAAACACCACTTGTTGGCCATCTGGGGACCAGGAGGCGCCATACAAGCCGCGCGTGAAGTAGAGATCATCAATGGGAATGGAACGCGCGTTGGGATTGGTTTCGGACGTGATGGATTTTGGATCCGTTAGCGCACGACTAGCCGGGCCGGAGGATTGCGCCAGCAAGGGAAGACACAACAGAACGAAAAGTGCGACGGGGAACAGGCGAGCTCTCATGTTGGCCTCCGCCAAGCGGTATCGAACGCTGCGCCCGGAATTGTATACCGCTCGGCTACGAGAAGCTTCGAAGAGGCGGGAACCCTAGCGGCTGACCCGAACCAGGGCCTGCTGCGCCAGGGAGAACTCATGCGCCATGGCCAGGGCGGCGCGGTATTCGCCGGCGGCGGCTTGCTTATCGCCCTGCTTCTCCAGAATGGCGCCGAGCAGGTAATGGGCTTGGAAGGCGGGAGCATCGGCCACGGTGTTGTTGGAATCAAGATAACGGCGCAGGAACTGGATGGCAGTGGGAAAGTTACGGCCGGCGCGATAAAGGATTTCGGCGGCGTCCACCCATACATCGCTCTTGTTGACTTCAGCAGTGCTGGCGCGGTTGACGGCCTCTTCCATATCATCCAACCGGTTACGGCGGCTGTAGAAGGAAGCCAGGCTCAGCCAGTACTGGGCCTGGTTGCCGCTGGCCTGGATAGCGGCGCGGTATTCGCTTTCGGCGACGGGCAAGTCGTGGTCGCGTTCCGCTAAAGCGGCCTTGACCCAGTGGGCGGCGCCGGGGTCCATAGTAGAGAGTCGTTGCGCCTGGGCACGCGCTTTATCCTTGCCGCCGCCCAGGAACGAGGGAGCTTCCATGTAGAACTCGGCCAAGTCGGACTGCGCGGCCACATTGCGGGCGTTGAGCTGCACCGCGGTTTCAAATTCGCTGCGCACCTTGCGGGCCAGGGAAATGGCGGCGAACCAACTGGAGTGCTCTGCTTTTTCGCCATAGGAGCGGCCCAGCCACAGGTGGTAGTCGCTGTTGCCGGGTTCGAACGCCACCGCTTTCTGGGCGGCGGAAATGGCGTTGTCCCACTTCTGCAGGGAATAGTAGGCGCGGCAGAGCAGGTGGTAAGCCTCGGCGTCTTTGGGTTCAGCGCGCAGGTGATCGCGCAATTCGGCGATGGCCACATCCACGCGCCCCTGGGAGAGGGACTGCGCCGGCATTTCCGCGGCGGCGGAACCGGCAACCAGGACAAGAGCCAGCAGCAGGGGCAAAACAGATGGCGGGGTCCACTTCTTCATGCTCGACCGGAAAACATCTCCCTTCTATTCTGCCCGGCGCACGGCCATACCGGCGCGCAGCGGCTGTCCGTTGGTGGTGCCCAAGGCGACCTGGGCGCCGGTGGGCAGACCCTTAACCTCAGCCTGGGTAAGATTGGAGATGCCGACCTGCACCGGGCGCTGCTGTAACTGTCCGTTCACGATTAGAAACACCCAAGCCGTGCCGTCCATGCGCACGGCCTCCCGCGGCACCACCAGCACATTGTGATGCTCGGCCGTGATGATGCTGACGTTCACGTTGGTGTTGGGTATGAGGCGGCCATCGGGATTGGAAACCCGGCAGACCACCTCGCCCACATTGCGGGTCTGGTATTTGATGATCTGCGCGGGAAGACGGGTCACGGTGCCCTGCCAATGGCGGCCGGGCATGGCGTCCCAGGTGATGCCCACGTTTTCCCCCGGAGCCAGGCGGGCGATATCGGGTTCGTCTACATAGGCGTGCACATCCACCGTGGCCAGATCGGCGACCTGGATCAGGAGGTCGCCGGTATTCACAAAGGAACCGGAGTGCACGGGCAGGGAGTAAACGATGCCGGCATGGGGAGCGCGAATGATGGAATTTTGCAGCAGGCTTTGGGCAGCTGCGTAAGCGGCTTTGCCCTGTTCTTCCTGGGCCCGCACCTGTTCGACATCGGGACGGGAGTAGCGGCCGCTCAATTCCTGCTGCAGCAGGTTGACCTGAGCGTCGGCGCGCTGCAGTTGATTTTCAGCGTCCTGCACTTCACCGATGGAGGCAGCGCCCTGCTGCTGCAGGCGGCGCAGCGCCTGGAGATTTCGCTGGGCAGCATCACGATCGGTGCGGGCCTTGACCAGTTCCGCCTGGGTAGTCAGAACCTGTTCGCGGGAACCGCCGGCCTGGATGGCGTCCATGGAGGCCTGCGCCGAGCGCAGTTGAGCCAGGGCCCGGGCGGCTTCGGCCTGAGCCTCGCTGGTGTCGAGTTCGAGCAGTAATTGATCGGCTTTGACCTGGTCGCCTTCGCGCACGAGCACGCGCTTGACCAGGGCAGGGGCAACGGCGTGCGCTTCGAAATCCTGCACCGGCGTGATCTTGCCATTAGTGGTAATAGTGGCGCGGATGTCGGCGCGATTAACTTGCGCGATGCGCACGGGCACATCACCGCGCTGCAAGGAGATGAACGCCGCCAGCACGATTACTGCGGCAACAATAGCGAGGGCGATAATCCAGCCGCGATGGCGGCCCAGAAAGCCGGCGCGCGATTTGTCACGAGGCGACATGAAAACCTTTGCTCACTATACCTTACCACCTGTTAACGGCTGCCGGACGGCGGGGTAGCACGCTGGTAACCATCCTGGAAGCGGCAACCCACCGTCTTGGGGCCCGGGTGCTGCTTTGGGAATGGCGCACTTTTTAGATGCCCGAGGTTTTGGGGCGAACCAAAAATGTATGTTGCACGGGCCGTGGGTTGCCGCCGCTTGTTCCCACCTGAGCCAGGCCGCCTCCTTGATTACAATGAATGCATGGCCAGCAAGCCCCGTTACACGCCGGAACATGCCCAGGCCGGGTTGGACGCCTCCTTTCCTGAGATTGAGACCTGGCCTAACCAGTTTCCTGCTTACGAAATACTAGTGGATGTGCCGGAGTTCACCTCGGTCTGCCCCAAAACCGGCCTGCCTGACTTCGGCGTGCTGAAGATCCGCTACATGCCCGACAAGGTATGCCTGGAGCTGAAATCGCTGAAGGAGTACCTGTTTACCTACCGCAACCTGGGAATCTTTCAGGAAAACATCGTCAACCGAGTGCTGGAGGACGTGGTGCGCGCCGCTAAACCGGTGTGGGCGGAGGTGACTGGGGAATTCAAGCCGCGGGGCGGGATAGCCACGCTGGTGACCGCGCGCTGGCCGCGGCCGATAAGATCTTCAACGCAGAGGGCGCAGAGAAGCTAAAAACCTCCGCGACCTCAGCGTTAGTGTTCTTGCGCCGGCTTCTGGATGCGCAGGCTGGGTGGGGCAGCGACCGGGAAGGTCTTCATAGCGACCTGGCGAAAATCGTGACCGCTCCAGGCGTAGCGGATAACGTCCTGCCGAGAGGGGCAGCAGTGCGCGTCCACTTGCAGGTAATGGCTGGAGCTGACGAACAGAATTCCGGTGGCGGAATCGAACACCGCGCCCGCGCCGGCGTGGCGAGCGGTGAAGAATATCTGCTGCACCACGGCCAGCCAGCCATTCTGGATGGTGAATAGCTGCACCCCGCCGTAACTGCTGGCGTCAGCGCCGGTGGCGGTCCACAGAAAACTGACCAGAGCGTAACGGGGTCTGCCGGCCTGGAAATCGAAATAAGAGATATTGTTCACCGCCACCCAATCCCGCGGCATGCCGCCACTTTCATAGATTCCGTCCTTCAGCTTGGCGCGGACCCGCACCTTGCCTTTGGCGTCGAAGATATTCAATTCCTGGTTGCGGAAGTCCACCACACTGATGGAGTCGTAATGGTGGTGGTACTCGAAGCCGGGGGAGACCGTATAGAAGGACAGTTCGGGCTCCGGGGGAACGATCTTCTGCGCGGGTGCGCCGAGGGCAACCAACAGCACGAAGAGGCCGGACGCCACGCGGAGCATGGGTTCATTTTAAGCCGTGGAGTGGGAGGGGCGGGTACCCACTCTAAAATCGTCATCCTTCCATCTGCCATCTACAATTGAGCGTCCATGCGCCCCCGCTCCTACGCGCGGCTGGCATTGCTGCTGCTGACCACGCTGAACTTCCTCAACTACATTGACCGATCGGTGCTGTTTGCGGTGCAGCCGCTGGTGCAGGCGGAATTCCACCGCAGCGACGCACAGTTTGGATTTCTCACCACCGCATTCTTCCTGTGCTACATGGTGGCAGCGCCCATTGTTGGCTTGCTGGCGGACCGCTACCAACGGCGGGCGATCATCATTACGGGTGCCGTGGTGTGGAGCCTGGCCACCATGCTGACGGCGGTGACCTACAGCTTCGACGCGCTGCTGCTGCGCCACGCCATTGTGGGCATCGGCGAAGCCACCTTCGTGACCATTGCCCCCTCATTTCTCGCCGATATGTTCGGAGAAGAAAAGAGGGGGCGCATCTTTTCGCTTTTCTACATAGCGATTCCGGTGGGCACCGCGCTGGGTTACATCGTGGGCGGGCAACTGGGTCCGCGCTATGGCTGGCGCGCGCCCTTCTACGTGGCTGGCGCGCCCGGGCTGGCGATTGCGCTGCTGTTGCTGCTGGTGCCCGAACCGGAACGCGGGCGCTGCGACCGCATGCAGGAGACCGCTGAACGGAGCACGCTGCGGGGGCTGGCGCACAATCCCGCGTTCTGGACCGCCACCCTGGGCATGGCCATGATGACCTTCGCCCTGGGCGGGCTCTCGGTGTGGATGCCGACGTTCCTTTCGCGAGTGCGCCATTACCCGCTACAGCACGCCAACCAGTTGTTCGGGATCATCACCGCTTTCAACGGGACGGTGGCCACGCTGTTTGGCGGCTGGCTGGGAGACCGCCTGCTGCGGCGCACCGCCAGCGCTTATTACCTGCTCTCTGCCGCCAGCATGGCGCTGGGCATTCCAGCGATGATTCTGGCCCTCTTCTTCACGGGCCGGGTGATGTTCCCGGCGCTTTTCGTGGCCGAGTTCCTTTTGCTGCTGAATACCGGGCCGCTGAACGCGGCGGTGGTGAATTCGGTGGGTGCGCACATCCGGGCCACCGCGGTAGCGGTGAACCTGTTTACCATCCACTTGCTGGGCGACGCGCTTTCCCCGACGCTGATTGGCTATCTCTCAGACCGCAGCTCGCTGCAGACAGGATTTACCAGCGCAGTGGTGGCCATCGCGCTCTCCTCGGCCATTCTTTTCGCGGGCATGAAGTACGCGCCACCGGTGGCAGTGGAAACGGGACAGGGGGGAACGGCCCTGGAGTGAACTTTCAAGTTTTCAGCTTTCGCGGGAATGCTGTTGCCAGTGAACGCCCCCCGAATCGCTTCCATGATCATTCCACCACGCCCCGATCGGGCGGCTCTTCCACGGCGATCCCGCCGCTAGGGTTTTTGGGCTGCTGCGCCGGCTTGCGCGAGGATGCAGGATGCTGGAATTTGCCGGCGCTGTAGCGGCCGCGCCGCGCCACGTCGTAATCCTTAGGCAGAGGCGGCAGCTTGCGTAAGGCGCCGTGCAGCTGGCGAGATTCGCGCAGGATGATTTCGGGCCGGCCGTCGTAGGCCTTGATTTGGCCTTGAATCTCAATGTCCTTGCCGGCGAGCTGGCGCACGTCGCCAACGTGGCGCAGGTCCCGCGGAAACACCACGACGGTGAAAGGGCAGGTGCGGTAGTCGGCACAGAAATTTAGGAAGGTGACGCCGCTGGGCCCTTCGGTCACGCGCAGGACCTTCCCCGCCACGCAAGCGGAATCGCCAATATGATCTGCGGCCTGCTGGATGGGAATACAGGCCGCGCCAGCAGAGGTGGCGGCCAGGGCAAGGCAGATGAGGGGAAGAATGCGCACATGCCCTCCTCTTTACATTGTAGGGCGGCGGGAGCGGGCAGGCGGGGGCTAAAGCCGGCCCGCCGCCACTCGAGTTCTGTTTTGGAACCGATGAGGTGAAGCTATTTGAATGACTTGATGGCCGCTGTCTCGTCGTCTTTGACATCGAAGACGGTATACAGCTTCGTAATCTGCAGCAGGTCGTGGACCTTTTTGGTCAGGTTCAGCAGTTTCAGTTCGCCGCCCTGGTTGCGGACGCTGGTGAAGGCGCTGACCAACTCGCCGATTCCGGAGCTGTCAATGTAATTGACCTCGCCGAGGTTCAGCAGGATTTTCTTGTTTCCTTTGCCCACCAGGTCGCGAACGGTGTCGCGGAGAATGACGCTGCCTTCGCCCAGCGTAATGCGCCCGCTGAGGTCAACAATGGCTATTCCATCTACCTGCCGGGTATTGGCTTTCATGCTCACTGGGAAGCCTCCTTATTGTCGCCGGCGACGCCGGGGACGTGCTTGATGAGTTTGATTTCGGTGCCGGGATGAAGCATGCGAATCTGCACTTCATCCATAAAGGCGCGTATGAGGAAAATGCCCCGACCTGACTGTTTTAAAAGGTTTTCCGGGGCCAGCGGGTCGGGAATCTTGTTGGGGTCGAGGCCCTGGCCCTGGTCGGTGATGGTGATGACCATGGCGTCGCGGGTGCGCTCCAGCACAAAGCCCACCTTTTTGGCGGGGTCGTAGGCATTGCCGTGAAGCACGGCATTGATTGTGGCCTCGCGCACGGCCATGGAAATCCTGGCAATCTCGTCCTCGTCGAAACCGGCGCCGGCAGCGAAGCGAGTCGCGGAAGCTTCCGCGCTGTTGACGCTGTCCAACGTGGATTCGAGGGTCAAGGAAACCCGTTTTCCGGCCATCTTAGAAATTGTCAACCGATCCGATCCACCGCCTGAAGGATGGCGCCGATGCTTAGGAAATTGCCATCCTTGCACCATTGCGGGTGAATACCAGGCAGGGCGCTAGTTTGCCTGTGGAACAGGGAACTTGTCAACGCAAGCCGTCACGAAGGTTGTGTGACCGTTTTTCGCGCAGAAAAACCGAAACGTTTTCACCGCCGAGACGCCGAGGGTGCCGAGAAAAGCCAGGAAAGAGCAGCGTGAGGCCAGTTAAGGCGCCACCGAAGCAGGGTGACCGCCCGAAACGCCTTTTCATCGCTGAGGACGCCGAGAAGACAATACGAGAGAAAATTCACGAGCTGCCCGGGTGGAGAAGGTGCTGCCGCGTTGCCTGATGGATTCCTGGCCTTCATTCCTTGGGTGAACTCAGCGTCTCAGCGGTGAACAATCCCCCAAAAACCTTTCTGGATTCGGGGTCATCTCTTTTGTATTCTCAGGACCAATGCCGAACGTAGCGCTAACGGACCTGCTAGGCGCGCTGGTGTACGACCCCACCGGGGCTTGCGGGCGTGTGCGCGAAGTGGCGTTGCGGCCGCAGGAGGACCCGCTGCGGGTGGCGGCGCTGGTAGTTCGGACGCGGCAAGGGGCCAAGCTGCTGCTCTTCAGCGATGTGGTCTCGATTGACGGCGGCATTCGCGCCGCCAAGCCGATTGCCGACTGGCTGCCCGAGCCGGGACACGAGGGGCTGCTGCTGCTGGAACGGGACCTGCTGGACCAGCAGATCATTGATGTCCACGGGCGCAAGGTGGTGCGGGTGAACGACATTGACCTGCACGAGGACCACGTCAACCAGCATGTGGCCTTGCGGGTGGCGGGAGTGGACATCGGGGCGCGCGGGGCGGTGCGGCGGCTGCTGAAGGGCCTGGTGCCGGGTCCGGTGCTGCGGGCGCTGTTGCGCAACATACCGGCGCGGGAGATTCCCTGGGAGTTCGTGGATCTGATCGAGACCGATCCGGCGCGCCGGGTGAGGCTAAAGATCTCGCACGAACGGCTGGCGCGCCTGCATCCCGCCGATATCGCCGACATCGTGGAGGAGTTGGCTCCCGACGAGCGCGAAGCCGTGTTCGAGACGCTGGACGAAGACGTGGCCGCCGAGGCACTGGAGGAGGTGGAGCCCAAGCTGCAGGCTTCGATTCTAGAGTCGCTGGATTCCGACCGCGCCGCCGACATCGTGGAGGAAATGGATCCCGATGCGGCCGCCGACCTGCTCAAGGACCTGCCCAGGGAGACAACGGAAGAAATCCTGCACGAGATGGAGCCAGCGGAGCGCCAGGAAGTATCCGAGCTGCTGGAATTCAAGGAAAACACGGCGGCCGGGCGCATGACCACGGAATACCTGGCGCTGCCCGCCAATGCCGTGGTGAACGACGCGGTGGAGGCACTGCGGCATTTCGAGGGCGGCATTGAGACGGTGAGCACCGTCTACCTGCTGGACCCGGAGAGCCGCCTGGTGGGAGCGGTTACGCTGCCTAAGCTGGTGCTGGCCCAACCCGGGGATGCTCTGCTGCCGCTCAGCATGGAGCCGCTCATTTCCTGCCATGCCGGGGCGAACGAAAAGGACGTCGCCGAATTGTTCGACAAATACAACCTGGTTACCCTTCCCGTGGTGGACGATGAAGGGAAGCTCACCGGTGTGATCACCTCTGACGATATAATCAGCCTGTTGCGGGCGAAACTGTAAGTAGTGGCCAGTACCTAGTACCCAGTACCAGTCGGCGGACTGTTCTAGTCCCTATCCCGCTGGAGGTCCCTCCGCAGCGCCTGAAGGCGCGTGTTAAACGGCTGCAGTCGGCATGGCTGAAGCCATGCCCTGATTCGAATCGCAAATTCCAGGTCCGATCAATCTTGGCAGAGACCTGCGAGCGGCATCTCTCGCCGCATGCGTTGTGCAGGGCGGCGTCGTTTTCGCTTTGAGCCCGGACGAATTCCCTGGGTAGTCTGTCGCCCTGCTGTCCCCCGGTTGAAAAAGCGCTGGATTGAAAAAAATGTTCGTCTTGCACGCAAGTGGCTGGCGGGAAAGTGAGGCGGCATTTATTCTGGGGCGGCAGTGCGCGTGTTCCCCAATCTAACTTGCGACGGCAGCGATGAGATGGCTGAGGCGCTGGCGGATCCGGATTCTGCTGTTTCTGGCGGTATTCGGCCCCGGCTTCATTACGGCGAACGTGGACAACGACCCCAACGGCATCTGGACCTATTCGGCTGCCGGGGCGCAGTTCGGCCATTTGCTGCTGTGGACCATTATTCCCACCACTTTCGCGCTAATTGTGGTGCAGGAAATGTCGGCGCGCATGGGCGCGGTGACGGGCAAAGGGCTGAGCGACCTGATCCGTGAAGAATTCGGGCTACGCGTCACGTTCGTGATGATGCTGGGCCTGGTGGTGGTGAACTTCGGCAACGTGGTGGGCGAGTTTGCCGGGGTGGCCATGAGCCTGGAACTGTTCGGTGTATCCAGGTTCATTTCCGTTCCCTTGACGGCGGTCTTCGTCTGGCTGCTGGTGGTTAAAGGGCAGTACAAGAGCGTCGAAAAAGTTTTTATTGTCGCTTCGTTCTTCTATGTAGCCTATATTGCCGCCGGGATTATGTCCGGGCCCGCGTGGGGCGAGGCCGCGGTGGCCACGTTCAAACCAGCCGGGCTGGCGCACTTCCGCGACCGCGCCTATCTCTATATGTTTCTCGGCATCGTGGGCACCACCATCGCGCCCTGGATGCAGTTCTATTTGCAGTCGTCGATCGTGGAAAAAGGGGTCACGCGAAGGCAGTACGGCGCTTCCCGCATTGACGTAATTGTAGGCTGCATCCTGACCGACGTGGTGGCCTGGTTCATCATCGTCGGCTGCGCCGCCACTTTGTACGTGCACGGGCACACGCAGGTGCGCGATGCCGCCGACGCCGCCCAGGCGCTGCATCCCCTGGTGGGTGACTATGCTTACATCCTGTTTGCCGCCGGCCTGCTGAATGCCTCCGTGTTCGCGGCTTCCATTCTGCCGCTCTCCACCGCTTACGTGGTGTGCGAAGGATTGGGCTTCGAATCGGGAGTAGGGAAGAGTTTCAGCGAGGCGCCGGTTTTCTACTGGCTGTATACCATCCTGATTGTGGCCGGGGCGGGAGTAATTCTGGCGCCGAATTTGCCGCTGGTGCGGGTTTCCATTTTGAGTCAGGTGATTAACGGCGCGGTGCTGCCGTTTGTGCTGGTGTTCATGATCCTGCTCATCAACAAGCGCGAGCTCATGGGCGAGTACATCAATTCGCGCTGGTTCAACGTGGCCGCCTGGAGCACCACCGCGGTGGTGACGGCGCTGACCGGCGGGTATTTGTGGACGCAGTTTCACTGAACTTGGAAGCTATGGTGCCGCAGGTGGCCCAGGTTCGCGCCCCGCTTTTGGGCGCTAACCCTTCGACTTCGCTCAGGGCAGGCTCTGGGATGAGCAATATCCGCTCCCCACTGCCTGTCGTTTGCCTCTCCCGATCCTGGGCCGTCCACTCTGACTCGATTTCCACGACTCCTTTTTCTCGCAGTGCATAGTGACGAAAGCTGCTCCACGGCCAATCTTCCGGAAGCTCGCATAA
>JAICWP010000022.1 GCA_025934735.1 Terriglobales bacterium
ACGGTTTCGATCGCCCGCGCTGCCATGTCCCTCACCTTTCCGGCGCGCTTCATGCTGGCGGCAGCCATGAATCCCTGCCCCTGCGGGTTCTTCAATGACCGCAGCCGCGAGTGCCACTGCACCCCGGCCATGATCCAGCGCTATATGTCGAAGATTTCAGGGCCTTTGCTGGACCGCATTGACATCCACATTGACGTTCCCGCGGTTAACTATAAGGAGTTGCGCTCCGCCTCCGCCCCGGAGGGCTCGAAGGAGATTCGGGACCGTGTAATTCAGGCTCGGCAGCGGCAATTGCAGCGATTTTCCGGTCCGGGAGAGCGGATCTACTGCAACGCGCAGATGTCGCCGCGCCAGATCCGCAAGCACTGTGAGCTTTCCGCTGAGTGTGAGCGCCTGCTGGAAAGGGCTATGACCCAGCAAGGTTTAACCGCCCGGGCGCACGACCGAATTTTGAAGGTGGCGCGAACGATTGCTGACCTGGAAGGCGGGGAAGTAATTGCAGCCAAACACATTGCCGAGGCCATCCAGTATCGGACCCTGGACCGGACCTTCTGGGCCTGAACTCACTCCTAGAAGGTTTTGCACCGGAATTCGCGCGGGTCCGAACATGACGCTTGACCCTGCTTAGCAGAGCGTGTATAGGCTTGGCTAAGCCGTTTTCAAGAACAGAATTGCTGGATTTGCCTGTGTATCTGTGCGGTTAATAGCGCCAGGATGCGAATCGGGCTATAAAATTCATCCTAGAAAGAGCAACTTGGCAGCCTGTTAAGGCATCTATTAAGGTCGTCTGAGGTCGGTCATCCCAAGCAACTCCAGCATCCAGAATTAATGAGTAGGAAACAGTCTGGTTGTAAGCTGGGTGTCGTTGTCCGGCCGCTCAGTCTTAGGACGGCTGCTAACTTCATAAAAAGGAAAGGGAAAGACGCAATGCGCTCTGATCTGGTATTTGACGCTGTACATAACATGAAGAATCGTTATATGCTTTGTCAGCTTGCTTCCAAGGCAACGCGTAAGTTCCACAAGCCTAATACCCGAATCCAGGAAACGACAAACGAAGTCCTGCATCGGATTGCAAGCTCGGAGAGGCAGGAGGCCTTAACCGAGCGTGAAGGCGTTGCCGAGGCGCGGCGGCGGGTAGCTGCTTAAACTCACCCGCTGCTCGCTCCCGAGCGGCGTTTTGCCTCCCGAATTACCCCCCTTTTGAAAATTCCCACGTAGGTGAACATGACTATCGCTGAATTGAAAGAAAAGAACATAACCGAGCTAACCCGCATAGCTCGTTCGCTGGACCTGCCAGGGGCCAGCGGCCTGCGCAAGCAGGACCTGATTTTCAAAATTCTGCAGGCCCAGAGTGAGAAAGAAGGCCACATTTTTGCCGAGGGCGTACTGGAGATCCTGCCCGACGGCTACGGCTTCCTGCGCTCGCCGGATTACAACTACCTGCCCGGGCCGGACGACATTTACGTGTCGCCCTCGCAGATCCGCAAATTCGACCTGAAGACGGGCGACACCATCAGCGGACAGGTACGCCCGCCGCATGAGGGCGAGAAATACTTCGCGCTGGTCAAGATCGAGGCGGTCAACTTCGAGTCGCCGGAAGAGGCGCGCAACAAGATCCTGTTCGACAACCTGACGCCCCTCTATCCGCAGGAGCGCCTCAAGCTGGAGACCACGCGGGAGAACGTGAGTGCCCGCGTGATGGACCTGCTGACGCCCCTGGGCAAAGGGCAGCGCGGCCTGATTGTTTCCCCGCCGCGCGCCGGCAAGACCATGCTGCTGCAGAACGTGGCCAATTCCATCACCACCAACCATCCGGAAGTGGTGCTCATGGTGCTGCTGATTGATGAGCGCCCGGAAGAAGTCACCGATATGCAGCGCTCGGTGAAGGGCGAGGTCATTTCCTCCACCTTCGACGAGCCCGCCGCCCGCCACGTGCAAGTAGCGGAAATGGTGATCGAAAAGGCCAAGCGCCTGGTGGAGCACAAGCGCGACGTGGTGATCCTGCTGGATTCCATCACCCGCCTGGCGCGCGCCTACAACACCATCGTGCCGCCTTCCGGCAAGGTGCTCTCCGGCGGCGTGGACTCCAATGCCCTGCAGCGCCCCAAGCGCTTCTTCGGTTCGGCCCGCAATATCGAAGAGGGCGGGTCGCTCACCATCATCGCCACCGCGCTGATTGATACCGGGTCGCGCATGGATGACGTGATCTTTGAAGAATTCAAGGGCACGGGCAATTCGGAAATCATCCTGGAGCGCAAGTTGGTGGACAAGCGCGTGTTCCCGGCCATTGATATCCAGCGCTCCGGCACCCGCAAGGAAGAGCTGCTTATCCCCAGAGAAGACCTGGCGAGGATCTGGGTCTTGCGCAAGGTACTGAACCCGCTCTCGCCGGTGGAAGCCATGGAGTTGCTGATTGACAAGCTGAGCAAGACCAAATCGAACGGCGAGTTCCTGTCGAATATGAGCTCGTTGTAAAGCAGTTGCTAGCTTTTAGCTGGCTAGCTTGCAGCCAAAGGGCCCGCGCGAAGGCGAGGGCCTTTGGGTTTCGACCAAGATTCGCCTTTGGCAGCATTTCGTGTCATAACCGGGAAGAACAGTACTCAGTTCTCGAACAGCACTCTAGTCTACATTCTATGAGTAAGTCACTGCTAATTTAGCGGTTGCGTAATTTGTTGCTCGTCTTTATGTAAGAAATCCTCTATATTTTTTCTTACATATGCGGCCCAACTCGCTTCCAAGTACTATCCTCAGGCGAATCCGTGCCCGCGGGCGTGGTTCAGTGTTCACTCCGAAGGATTTTCTTGGTGTCGGCACACGAAGTGCCATTGACATCGCCTTGTGGCGATTGACCCGTCAAGGAAAAATTCGCCGGCTCGCACAAGGTCTGTACGACTACCCGCGCCTTCATGCAAAGCTCGGTATGTTATCTCCCAATCCGGACGAGGTGGCGGAGGCTTTGGCGGCAAAAACTGGAAGCAGAGTACAAATCTCAGGACAGCGAGCGGCGAACCTACTTGGCCTCAGTGAGCAGGTGCCGTCACAGCTGGTCTACCTGACTGACGGCCCACCCCAGAAAGTGAAGATCGGATTACAACTCATTAGGCTCACGCCTGCCCGGCCTTCCAAGTTTCCCGAAGAGAAAACACGTGCAGGGATGGCAATTCAGGCCATCACGGCAATGGGACCAAAAGCAAATAAGGAGTTCATTGCTCGTCGGTTGAGGAGTGTCCTTAACCAGGATGAGAGACGGAAACTCGTCAGTTTGATGAAGTTTGCTCCTACTTGGAGCCACGACATTATTGAGGCTATTGGCAGATAACCGAAATGGATACATGGGCGAGAGCCACACAGGCAGATCGAAGTGCGCTGTTCAATCAAACGGCGAGCGTAAAGGGAATCTCACCAGAAATCATCGAAAAGGACTTTTGGGTCTGTTGGATGTTGCGGCAGGTATTCCAACTTCAAGGATTTCCTCGCATCATCTTTAAGGGTGGGACGTCTCTTTCGAAGGCGTTTGGCATCATCAGGCGCTTCTCGGAAGACATCGATCTTGTCATCAACCGGCACGAACTCGGATTCACTAACGAGAATGACCCAGCGAATCAGGAGCGAGCAAAACTACGCGACAGAACTGTCGAGAAACTGAAAGAAAGTTGTGTCGCCCTTATCAGAGATGCTTTCCTTCCGACTCTCAATAAGCAGATCCAATCTGTAATCGGCGATAATGGTTGGGTGCTACTTCCCGACCGGGATGCACCGGAAGCCGATACCCTCGAATTCACCTATCCGGTTGGTATTTCTGGTCCGATGGTTACCGGCTATGTAAAACGAGTCGTCCGCCTTGAGTTGGGGTGCCGCGGCGATCAGGTTCCTTCAGAAGAAGCGATGGTAACGCCCTATGCTTCCGAGGCGTTCCCTCACCAGTTTGCAATTTCGAATGCACGAGTGAATGCGCTGAGCCCCGAGCGTACCTTTTGGGAAAAGGTGACAATGCTTCATCGCGAATACCATCGAGTAGAGGCGGGCAAACCAGCCAGTGAAAGAATTTTTCGACATTATCACGACGTTGTCGTTATCGCACGCCATGAACGCGGACGAACTTCACTGAAAGATCCATCCTTGCTTGAACAAGTTGTCTCTCACAAGCAGCACTTCTTTCGTGAAGCCGGCGCTCATTACGAACTGGCAAAAAAAGGCAGCCTCCGTCTCGTTCCTGGTCCACGCCTCGAGGAAGAACTGCGCAGGGACCACGCCAAGATGCGTGAAATGTTCTTCGATGAACATCCCGACTTTGACGAGGTAATGGGCGAGATAAGTAATCTGGAGCGGGCTCTCAACGAGGGTTAATCCATAACGAAAGAGGCCGGATCACGATTGACACGGCGCTGATTGATTCCGGCTCGCGCATGGATGATGTGATCTTTGAAGAGTTCTGGGAAACCTGGGGACAGACGGAACGTTCCCCGCATTTTCCCGCTTCACTGGGTTGCGTCGGCCGCCGACCAACTATCCCACTCAAGCAAAAAACGCTTGAGTGGGGCACCCGCTCTAGCCTGAAGGCCCGAGGGCATGCTCGGGCCTTTGCGTTTTTGCTAGCGAGCCTGTCGTTCTCCCCGCCCATTGGCAACCGCGTCTAGGAGTGGTTACTTCCGTCTAGCCCGTTATGCGACCACAATTCGGATGATCTGGTCCTTAACTAAAATGCCCGAAACAGAGCGTTTACCGCCAGTCGGCCTTGGCCGAGGAGAAACGCCAGTAGTTTCCTGGGAGCTATCATCGTCGTAGTCGTGAGAGGGCTGCCGGGTGAGAACACTCGAGAACATCTTCCTGCGATACACGGGTCTGATATGGGCGCTGCTTGCGCCGCTCGGATCCTGGGCAGTGTTTGCCATTGCAGCCATTGACTCGGCCTTTTTCGGAATACCTCTTGATCCGGTAGTTGCCACCTATGTCTACCAAAAACCGCCGCGCTTTCTGCTTTATGCGGTGATGGCGGCCGCCGGCTCGGCCGCGGGCAGCGTTCTCCTTTATGTCATTGGGTACAAAGGCGGTGAAGCCCTGCTGGCAAAGCGGATTCCGAAAACCAAGTTTGACCAGATACGAACGTCCTTCGACCGCCATGAGTTCTGGACCTTGATGTTTCCCTCGATGGTGCCTCCTCCCTTTCCGTTCAAGCTGTTCGCGCTGGCGGCCGCAGCCTTCGAAATGAAATTCGCACACTTTATACTCGCCATCTTTTTCGGCCGGTTTTTCCGATTCCTCATACTCGCGCTTCTGGTATTGAAGTTCGGGCCTGCGGTCGTCAGCATGACAACGGTTCTCGTTCACAAGCATGTGCTTGCGATCTCGGCCGCCCTGGTTGGGATACTGGCAGTATGGATCCTGATCTGGTACCGCCGCCGGCCGCGCACGGCCAGCTAGCGCCCCTTTCGAATGTCTCGCCAGGCCTGTGCCACCTCACCAGCAACTGATTGCATCAGAGTTGGTGAACAGAGCCGTGCCGGCAGCTGTGGTGACCAAGGCTAAGACGAATAACAAATCCAGCAAGCGCCCTGATCAAGGACCACTTGCAACCGAGTTCAGACGCTCTCGCGCGCTACGGATTGTCGCGATAATTGCGATCGTGGCTGTGGCGGGATGGATTCTCGCCGGCCTCTTCGCACCCGGGCCGCGTTACTCCCTTACATCACTCCCCGGAGTGCCCGCCGAATCGGAAGCTTTTCTGGAACAAGTAGCGCCGCTGGTGGACTCGGCAATCACTCGAAACAACCGCATTGAACCCTTGCGGAACGGCGAACAGTTCTACCAGGCGGAATTCACGGCGCTGCGCCAGGCGCAGCACAATATCGAAATTGAAGCATACATTTTGCATAAGGGTGAGATAACCCGCCGGTTGCTCGACATTTTGACAGAGCGAGCCCGAGCCGGCGTCCAGGTCAGGCTTACCCTCGACTCTCTGGGCAGTGTTTCTACCCCTAAAAGCTATTTCAAGGCTCTGCGGCAGGCAGGAGGACGGGTGGAGTGGTATCACTCTTTGCGGTGGGACAACTGGTTCATGTCCAACAATCGCACCCATCGCGAGATGACGATAGTGGATGGCACGACAGCTTTCGTCGGTGGAGCTGGGTACGCGGATTGGTGGCGCTACCCGAGCAAACATGACCCAAGCTGGCGGGATACCGTCTTCCGGGTTGAGGGTGAGGCGGTTACCAGGTTACAAGGCGTTTTTGTCGAGAACTGGCTGGAGTCTTCGGGACAGATCTTGAATGGAGAGCAATACTTTCCACGGGCTCCTCTCAATAACGGCAGGACTGCGGCCCTTGTAGTCGCCAGTACGCCTTCATCCGGCGGCTCCACTCGCTCCCGTATTCTCTTTCAGATGTTGATCGGGGCTGCCCGCAAATCCATTGATATCACCACGCCGTATTTTGTGCCCGACAGCAGCATGCGCCAGGAAATGGTGCGTGCCCTGGGTCGAGGCGTGCGAGTCAGAATCATCGTTCCCGGCAATCACACCGACCATTACCTCACGCGAAGCACGGGGCGCAGGCTGTTCGGGGAGCTCCTGAAGGCAGGGGCCAAAATTTACGAATATGACCCCTCCATGATTCACGCCAAAATCATGATAGCGGATGGCGCCTGGGTGGTGTTCGGGTCCACCAACCTCGACAACCGTTCCTTCGGAATCAATGATGAAGTAAATGTCGCGGCGCTTGATTCGGAGTTGGGTGCTGTTCTGACCCATCAATTCGATGAGGACCTCTCTCATTCCAAAGAGATTACACTTCAGCACTGGAGCAAGCGTTCGGTGTTTGAGCGTTTGTTCGAATGGCTGGGAGATATTGTTGCACGTCAGCAGTAAGGAGAATTATTTCGTCAGGTACCTGCGAATCCGTGCTCCCACCACCGGCGTGAGCCGCAGTGGGACCATGCGACTCCAGAGCTTTGCCATCATCTGCATGGAGGTAGACGATGTCTGCACCGTGCGGATCTTGGTGGTCGCTGAGGTGCCGGGCATGCCAATCAGGTAGTAGGCATATTCGCGCAGCTCCACGCCCCATTTTTTCTTGAACTGGATCTGTCCGTCATAGCGAGCGGAGCCGAAGTCAAACCAGCGCAAATCCTGCGCGGCAGCCCAGGCAATCAGCTGCCAATGGGCTAAGTCATTGGGGCGCAACGACAACATCGCGGGGGAGGAAGTGGTGATATAGATTTGCAACCGGGCGCCGCAAATGGCCCCCAGCAGCACAGCCACAGTCTGCTGCCCATGCGTGACCCATGAGGCGACCAAGCCCTCGCCCAAACCCGCCGCTAGGTCGTCAAAAAACTGTCGCGGGTGGGGAGGCACGCCGAGACGCTTCATGGATGCCAGATATAGAGCGTAAAACGGATCGGCCACACTGAGCTTACCCCGCCGTACCTCGCTCTGCAGACCGGCTTTCTGCGCCTTGTTAACTCCCTTGCGCGCCTCATTGGTGAGGGACTTGCGCCATAGGAGGTCCGTCTCTCCCAACTTAAGTACGGCATACGAATAGAGCGGGCGCCGCACGCAATAGGGTGAAGTGGCCAGAAACTGGGCACCTAATGCGCCCCGGATTTCTAGCGATTGGCAACCGTGGTTGTGAGCGGCGCGGAGGAGCAGTTCGGCCAGCTGCGCCTTCTGTGCCTCCGAAACGCCTCGCAGCAGAGGCCCGCCATATTCGATAAACGGCTGCGACACAAGACGGGAACCGCGGGCCACGATCGAGGGGAATACACCTACCAGCAGCCCCTCCGAACAGATCTTCAGGTAGACACAACGATAACCATAAGTATTCTCGAGGATCCGCCGGAAGCCCCACAAGTGCGAAAAGCGTCCCTCAGGATTTTGGGCAACGAGCTGATCCCATGCAGGAGCGTCGGCTGCGGTGGCTGAAACTAATTCGAGTTCCGACGCCGGCCGGACTCCGGCAGAACTCGATAGGAGTGGAGGATCGGATAAGTCTCTACGAGCTTGTTGAAAATTCATCTTCTCCGGTACTCCTGAGAGCAAGGTGGGGCAGCCACGCAGTACATGGCGGAACACTCAGCTCGGCAGCTTCAAGCACGCTCTCTGCGAAGCAGGCGAAGGTCAAGCACAGCAGAGCAATGCCGAATATCGCTGCAGATTGGGGATAAAGGGTCAACCTGCGTGGCGGAATCCTGCATATGTTCTAACAATCAGTCAACGAAAATAATGCGCAACATTCTGCAGTCGCAATCGATTGAACCTAAACGAGCTGTGAGGAGAATTGGCGGGTGCCCCGGCCGAATATTGACTTCGGCATGTCAGCGGCGGCCGCGTTTTGGCGCGCCGCTGTATCTACCTTTCCGCCGATTCCAAAGCGCAGGATTTCGTGTAAATTCAAGCTATTGGCTTCACCGCCCAACTCGCTGCCTGAAATTCCCCCGCCGCAGCTTCCTCTCCCGCCGGGACGCAGGCCGACGGAAGACCCGCCGTGGACGGGGTGGGACGTGCTGCGCATCGTGGTGGTAGCAGTGGTGGTAATCGCCGTTTTCGGCATCGTCTCGCTGTGGATTGCCGCCGGCACGAGGGTGTTCCGCGGCATACCGCCGGCGCAATTGGCACGCGACCCGCTGCTCATTATCCCTGCCCAGTTCGCTGCCTACATGGTGCTGGTGTTTTTCATGTATGCGGTGGTGAGGCGCGAGCGTGGTTACAGATTCCTGCCAGCGGTGCGCTGGAGCTGGCCTCATGGAACGTGGATCGGCTTTCTGGCCTTGGGGGCTATTGTCGCCATCGCCGGACAGTTGCTCTCCGCCCTCCTGCCGGTTCCCAAGTCCCTGCCCATTGACCAGTTTTTTCATAGTTCGGCGGATGCCTGGATGATGGCCATCTTCGGCGTGACCGTGGCTCCCTTCGTGGAAGAGCTCTTCTTTCGCGGCTTTCTCTACCCTGTGCTGGCGCGCTCGCTCGGAGTGGGGTTGGGCATTGTGCTGACCGCCATCCCCTTCGCGCTTCTGCATTCCGCGCAACTGGGCAATGCCTGGGGACCGTTGGTCGTATTGTTCGTCGTGGGCGTTGTGCTCACCGCGGTGCGCGCCATCACCAAGTCGGTGGCTTCCAGCATGCTGGTGCACATGGGCTACAACCTGACCCTGTTCAGCCTGCTGTTTGTGGCCAGCGGCCATTTTCAGCACCTGGAGAGGCTGGGAGGCTAGCTGGCCTTCTGGCGCGCGTGCGCCACGGTGGTCTCTTCCAGTAATTTCACCAGCGCATGCAGGGTCTGATTCACGGGGGTAGGAACGCCCAGTTCCCGTCCCCGCCGGGCGATGTAGCCGTTGAGCGAGTTAATTTCCGTAGGCTTACCCCGGGCGATGTCCTGAGCGGTCGAGGAGGTCGCCTTGGCCATGGCGTCTCCCAGCTTCGAGCCCTCGGCCCGCATGTCCACGTCGTTCATGGGAATTCCGGCGGCGCGCGCCACCGCCACCGCCTCCGAAATGGCCTGCTCCATGACCGCGTGCACAACGGTGTTGTGGGCAATGGCGCCGTAGTTGGCCTGAGCCAGCGCGGAGATGGCGTTGTAGGCGCAATTCAGCACCATCTTGGTCCACTGCTCCACTGCGATCTGATCGGAAATGCGGCATGGCACGCCCGAACGCTCAAACAGATGGACGATGGCCTGCAGATCAGCGAGGCGGTCTTTCTGCTTGTCTTCGCCCAGGATGAGATCGCCGCGCCCGGAGTGCTTCACTCGTGCCAGAGCCGTCATTTCCGCCGCTACATAGACGACCGCCGGGATGGCTTCAATGCCGCTGGCGGAGCGAATCCGTTCCACGTTGTCGACGCCGTTCTGCAGGCTGATGAGCAGCGTGCTCTTGCCCAGATAGGGGCGAAGAGCCTTGGCCGCACTCTCCGTGTCCACCGTCTTCACGCAGAAGAGAACCACGTCCGCGGTTTTGGCTGCGCTCACATCGGCCGAAGCCGCCACCTTCACGCGTCCCTGGAACTGCACGGCGTCCAAAAACAAGCCTTCGCGCTGGAGGACCTCGACGCGCGCCGGTCGCGCAATCAAGGTGACGGTGGTGCCCCCGCGTGCCAGCATGCCGCCAAAGTAACAGCCCACCGCTCCCGCTCCCAGCACTGCTACCCGTGGTTGCTCGTCCATGGCGTGCTTTCGCTCCTGGGTTTTCCCCGGCTGCTTTCCTGCAAAGTTTTTGCCGTGCTATGGTAAAGGTTTATGTCCCCTGAACGCGCGAAACTTTTGCGGGTGCTGGCGGAAAAGTCCTTTCGCCTGGGCCAGTTCAAGCTGTCGTCCGGCGGCGCCAGCGACTACTACATAGACTGCCGAATCACCACTTTGGACGCGCAAGGCGCGCGGCTGACGGGCGAGGTGTTCTGGCAGGAGATTCAGGCCCGAAGCTGGCGTCCGCAGGCCATCGGTGGGTTAACCATGGGCGCCGACCCCGTGGTCAGCGCGGTGGCCGTGGTCAGCGGCCAGGTGCACGGATTTCTCGTCAGAAAAGCGGAAAAGCAGCACGGCACCGGGCAACGCATAGAGGGTTTCCGCGAGAAGGGCGCGCGCGTCATCATCGTGGATGACGTCTGCACCACCGGCGCTTCCACCATCCAGGCCATCGAGGCAGCCCGCGAGTTTGGCTTCGAAGTGGTGGGTGTAATGTGCCTGGTGGAGCGCGAAGAGGCGGGCGGCCGAAGCAATGTGGAGAAGGCGGCGGCTCCGGCGCCTTTCGTGGCGCTGTTTACCGCGAACGATGTGCGCCGGGAGCACGTGAAGATAAAAGAAGTCAGCATTCAGCACTCAGCCATAAGCCGGTAACCGAGTGCGTAGCGACAGCCGCCCTCGGCTGTCCGGCCGGGCAAACCCCGGCAGACTTTCAGGCGAGCTGCGCTCGCCCGCACAGGCGAGGGCGCCTGTGGCCACAAAATCTGAGATCTGCGAACCGGGAACTGAGAACAGCATGGTTAAGACTCTGGAATGGACCGACGAAGGCGTGCGCTTCATTGACCAGCGCAAGCTGCCTACGGAAGAAACCTACGTCACCTGCACCACCTACGAAGAGGTGGCGGATGCGATTCGCACTATGGTGGTGCGGGGCGCGCCGGCAATTGGAGTAGCCGCCGCCATGGGCATCGCCCTGGGAGCGCGCAACGCGGATGCGGGACACGTCTCCGAACTGCGCCGCGCCTTCGACCAGATCTGCGAGGCCATGGGCGAGACCCGGCCCACTGCCGTTAACCTGTTCTGGGCCATCCGCCGCATGCAGCAGAAATTTGAAGCCTGCTCCGAGCTGCCCGTGGACCAAATTCGCCAGGCGCTGATCACCGAGGCGCAGCGCATGTACGTGGAAGACATCGCCGCCAACGAAGCCATGGGCCGCCACGGCGCCACGCTGATGCCCGCGAGCGGCGGCGTGCTCACCCACTGCAATGCCGGCGCGCTGGCCACTTGCGGCTACGGCACCGCGCTGGGCGTGATCCGCGCGGCGGTGGAGGCGGGCAAGAAGATCCAGGTGTATGCCGATGAGACCCGCCCCTTCCTGCAGGGCTCGCGGCTCACCGCGTGGGAACTGATGAAGGACGGAATTCCAACCACGGTTATCTCCGACAACATGGCCGGTGCCATGATGAAGCAAGGCAAGATCGGAGCGGTGGTAGTGGGGGCCGACCGCATCGCCGCCAATGGCGACGTGGCCAATAAGATTGGCACCTACACCGTGGCCGTGCTGGCGAAAGAGCACGGCATCCCTTTTTATGTGGCCGCTCCCTTTTCCACCGTGGACCTGGAGACGCCTGACGGCAGCAAGATCCCCATCGAGCAGCGTTCCACCCGCGAAGTGACCCACATTGCCGGCAAAGCCATCGCCCCCGAGGGCGTCAAGGTGGAGAATCCCGCTTTTGACGTAACCCCGGCCAAGTATGTGGGCGCCATCATCACCGAGCGCGGCGTCGCTCGGGCTCCCTATGAGCAGTCGCTGCGCCGCCTGGCGGAGACGGTTGCCGCGGCCGACTAGCCAGTGTCGGAGCACGTTCGCGGAACTTTCCCTGCCCATCTTCCGTAACACTAGGCAGGAGAACACGGCCATGCTGACCTTCCTTCTGTGGTGTTTGCTGTTCGTTCTGTGCTGGCCGCTGGCCCTGCTGGCACTGATCCTCTACCCCTTCGTCTGGCTGATTCTGCTGCCTTTCCGCATTTTGGGCATAGCGGTGGAGGGCATCCTGGGATTCCTGTGGGCGCTGTTTACATTACCCATGCGGCTGCTCAGCCCGCGACGGGTGTAGACGTCGTCCCGTTTTGGAACCAAAGCGGCGCCTGCTGCATCCAATATTTCGGCCATTCAGAAAACCAGTACTTATTGGTGGAGGATGAGTGTGTCTGTAACCAAAACAAAACAAGGCGTGAAGAGGTCTCAGCGCGGGAGGAAAGCAGCTCAGCCAGAGGCGCCGGCGCAAGCTCAGGCGCAGCCTCCTTGCCTGCGGCCCAGCCCCGATTTCGAGCGCGAGCTGCAGGACCATTTTGCGGCGGAAGAACGCAAGAAAGTGGAAGAAGCTACAGAAAACATTTTCGGCTCGGTCCTGGCCCGCCACGGTTGGGTGCGCAACCAGCAGGGGCAGGTGGAATACGTGGGCGGCGAAGGCGCCTGACGGTTTCACCTTGCCCGCAAGCCCGGCATGACGCCGGGCTTTTTGCATTTGGGGAGCCAGGAACGGCCCCGATGCCTCGAAAACCGGCAAGCTGGTTAATGCTGCCACCTGTGCTGGCGAACACTTATCCTATCCTCGCGTGCTCCGGCTCGAATATTTTGTCCAGAGCACGGTTCAACACCCGAGGAGGTCGCCATGGCATGCAATCCTGAAGTCCTGAAACAGGTATCTCTTTTTTCCCGCCTCGACGGGGATGAGGCTGCGGTCCTGGCCACGCAAGTAGAACTCAAGACATTCTCTCCTCGTCAACGAATCTACAAACGTGGCGACATGGGAGAACGGGGTTACGTCATGGTGTCCGGCAGGGTGCGGGTCACCACGGTGGATGAGGACCACCAGGAAGTAGTGGTGGACGAACCGGCGCCCGGAGAATTCTTCGGCTTTGCCTCCATGCTGGAGCAAAGCCCTCACCAGACCGAAGCGGTTTCTCTGGAGACAACGGAGTGCATCGAGGTGGACCGAAACGACATCCTGGTCCTGTTGCAGCGCAAGCCGCACGCGGGCATGGACATGCTGGCCTCGCTCGGTCATCAGTTCCATGCCTCTCAGCAGCTGGTACGGGTTCGCGCCAACCGCCATCCCAACGAAATTATCGAAGAGAGAGCCACTCTAGGTGAGCGCGTTGCCGATACCGTGGCCGCCTTCGGCGGTTCCTGGACGTTCATCACTCTTTTTGGGCTTTTCATGGTGGTCTATACCAGTGTGAACGTGACCCTCCGCAAAGCGGCCTGGGACCCGTATCCGTTCATTCTGCTGAATTTATTCCTCTCCATGCTGGCTGCCATCCAGGCGCCCGTAATCATGATGAGCCAAAACCGCCAGGACAAAAAGGACCGCCTCCGCGGCGAGCTCGATTACGACGTGAACCGACGCGCCCACGCCGAAATCCAAGGGCTCGCCCACAAGCTGAACCTGTTGGGCGATCGTTTCGGAGACATCGAAGAACTGCTTCGTTCCAAGGCGTAAGCGAGCTGTTGGCCCGCATGGACATGTTCCTTCGGGCATTCCCCGTCTGCGGATTTCTCTCGCTAATTCCTTTGCGGGCCGCATAATGAAAAAATGGCTTGTGTTTTCCCTGAAGAACGCTGGCTTCCGAAATCCATCCTTTGCTTGCGCGACTATAACCGTGACAAGTTCCTGCGCGACCTGCTGGCCGGAATCACCGTCGGCCTGGTAGCCCTGCCTTTGGCCATGGCTTTTGCCATCGCCTCAGGATTAACGCCGCAGGCCGGCATTTACTGCGCCGTCGTCACCGGCTTCCTGATCTCCGCCGTGGGCGGATCCAAAACTCAAATCGGCGGGCCCACCGGCGCGTTCGTGGTGGTGGTGGCCGGCATAGTCGCCGCCCACGGCGTGGATGGACTGTTCATGTGCACGGTGATGGCCGGCGTCCTGCTGGTGATCATGGGCATCACCAAGCTGGGCTCCGCCATCAAGTTCATCCCGCGCCCGGTGGTGCTCGGCTTCACCAATGGCATTGCCATCCTGATTGCCAGCACCCAGGCGAAGGACTTCTTCGGCTTGCACCTGGACAAAGTGCCGGGGGTGTTCTGGCTTCGCATGGAAGCCCTGGCCGCCAACTTCCAGACGGTTTCCTACACGGCTACGGCACTGGCCGGAGGCACGCTGCTGGTAATGCTGGTGTGCCGCCTGATCTCCAACCGCATTCCCGGACCGATTGTGGCCCTGGTGCTGGGAACCGCGGCGGTGGTCATTTTCAAATTGCCGGTGGAAACCATCGGCACGCGTTTCGGCGGCATTCCCAGCGGACTGCCGCACTTGGCCCTACCCAAGTTCCGCGCCGACCTCATCCACGGACTCCTTGGTCCGGCCTTCACCGTGGCCATGCTTGGCGCCATCGAGTCGCTCATGTCGGCGGTGGTGTCCGACCGCATGAGCAACGACCACCACAATTCCAACATGGAGCTGATCGGCCAGGGCGTAGCCAATATTGCTTCTCCCATGTTTGGTGGATTGCCGGCCACGGGAGCGATTGCCCGCACCGCCACCAGCATCCGCTCCGGGGCGCAGTCGCCGGTGGCCGGGATGGTTCATTCGGCCACGCTGTTATGCATCCTGCTGTTTGCGGCGCCGCTGGTCAGCTATGTGCCTCTGGCCGTGCTGGCGGGAATTCTTATGATGGTCTGCTACAACATGGGCGAGTGGCGCGAGATCCCGCAACTGCTCAAGCTGACCAAGACGGACATCAGCGTGTGGCTGGTGACCTTCAGCCTCACCGTATTTGCCGACCTGACGGTGGCGGTGGAAGCGGGAATGATCCTGGCCGCCTTGCTCTTCATCAGCCGCGTCGCCAGCACCACAACCGTGTCGCAAGTCACCGAAGATTATGTGGAGGACGGGCGCGTCCACATCCTGCAGGACAAGGACATTCCCTACTACGCCACCATCTTCCGCATCCACGGCCCATTTCTGTTTGGAGCGACGGACAAGATCTCCGTGGTGACGGAAAAAATCCATAATCTGCCGCCAGTGGTCATCCTGCGCCTGCGCAACATGACCGCCCTCGACGCTACCGGTGTGTTCGCTCTGGAGGAAGTGGCCAAAGAACTGCACGCCAACGGGCGCACACTCATCCTGTGCGGCGCGCGCGAGCAGCCTTCCCGGCTGATTCACCAGGCGGAATTTGAGGACGTAGTGGGCGCTGACAACATCTGCGAAAACGTGCAGGCAGCCTTGCGCCGCGCTGAAGCCGTTTACCAGCGGCGGGAAGCCAAAGCCGCTGTCGCCTACAGAAATTAGAGGGACAAGGAGAGGGTCCAAGCGCCCTATTCGCGCAGCATTACCTCGCAGAAAGTATCGTGGGCGGTATGAAAACGGCTACGGCCTCGATTTTTGCTGGTTTCGGCGCGGCTCTTCACGTATAGTGCGGCGAGCTGGATCCTTCCGCAGGAGCTCTCGCATGTCAACTCGGTCTCTTTCCTTGCCACGTTCTTCGTGGTCGCGCCCGAAGTATCTCGTGTTTGCCTTGGTTGGCCTGATGATCGTCTACGTCCTGGGCCACAACGAGTACTTTCTGGTCGAGCCCCACGCTCCGGTGTGGCAACATTATCAATCCTTCAAGTGGTGGCTGTTGCCCCACGGCATGGCGGGCGCTTGCGCGCTGCTACTCGGTCCCATGCAGTTCTCTGACCGCCTGCGCCAGCGCTTTGCCAAGCTCCACCGGGTGGTAGGACGTTTTTATGTTGCCGGAGTCTTCATCGCCGGACCGCTGGGTTTTTACATCCAGTTTTTCCAGGAGCGCATGGGTGGACCTCGCTCCTTCAGCATCGCCGCCCTCGCCGACGCCACGCTGTGGATGCTCACGACGGGAATTGCCTTCGCGTTCATTCTGAACGGCAAGGTCCAGCAGCACCGCCAGTGGATGACGCGCAGCTTTGCCATCGCTCTGGTCTTCCTGGAAGTGCGCGTTATCGCGGGTGTCACGGGATGGGAACGTATGGGCAACCGCGCTATTGAACCCATCGTGTGGACGTGCCTGGTCTTCTCCGTACTCCTGGGAGACATTGCCCTGCAGATCCAGGAGCTCCGCCGCACCCGAGTGCCAGCAAGAGCGCAAGCCGCCGCGCGTTAGAGTCGGCTTACTTAGTGGAGCTCGATGATTCAATGATTGTGGCTAGGTGGAGATAGAATCCTTGCGCTGAAGCCACCAAATTCCTGTGACGCCGATGGCCACAAAAAGCAGGCCAAAGTGCAAGTCCTCCGAGTGCCGGTGAAACGCCTCGCATAATTGGGAACAAATGTCTGCATGACCGTCTCATAAGTCTTGGCAAGTCCAACCAGCATGACAAAAATTGCCAGGAACATCCCAATGACGCGGCGCAGGTGTCTCATAGTTGGTTGTTGTCTGCGATTTTTGGAGTGCCCTCCGCCTTACGCCCTCGCCGGATCCGGCTTGTCGCTCTTGACGCCTAGCTCCGCGAAGGCCTTCTCCGCCTTGCCCGCATCGAATTTCTTCTCCCGAGCTAAGGCAGCCAAGGCCGCGGCCACGATGGACTCGGCGTTGACTTCAAAGTGGCGCCGCAGATGCTCGCGGTTGTCGCTGCGCCCGAATCCGTCCGTGCCCAGCGAAACCAGCCGTCCGCCCAGCCAGGGCGCCAGCTGGTCGGGAACAATCTTCATGTAGTCGGTAGCCGCCACAATCGGGCCGTCATTTCCCTCCAGCGCGGTGGAAATATACGGCCGCTTTGGCGGTTTAGCCGGATGCAGCCGGTTCCAGCGCTCCGTGGCCAGCGCTTCCCGCCGCAGTTCGTTGTAACTGGTGGCGCTCCACACGTTGGCGCGCACACCATATTTCTCCGCCAGAATGCCCTGAGCCCGAAGCGCCTCGTTCAGGATGGGGCCGCTGCCGAAGAGCTGCGCCACGGCCTTGCCGCCCTCCGCCTGCTTGTAGCGGTAAATGCCGCGCAGAATGCCTTCCCGGCAGCCTTCGGCCATTTCCGGCATGACATAGTCTTCGTTATATACGGTGATGTAGTAGAAGCGGTCTTCGTGCTCCTGGTACATGCGCCGCAAGCCATCCTGAATGATCACCGCGGTTTCATAGGCGAAGGCGGGGTCGTAAGCGGCGCAGGTCGGCACCGCGCTCGCCAGCACATGGCTGTGTCCGTCCTGGTGCTGCAGGCCTTCGCCGGAAAGCGTGGTGCGCCCGGCCGTGCCGCCCATCAGGAAGCCCTTGCCGCGTGCGTCGGCAAATGCCCAGATCAGGTCGCCAATGCGCTGGAACCCAAACATGGAATAGTAGGTGAAGAACGGAACCATGGGCACACCGTAGTTCGAATAGGAGGTCCCGGCGGCGGTGAATGACGCCATGGAACCGGCCTCGGTGATGCCCTCCTCCAGAATCTGGCCGTCCTTTTCTTCGCGATAGTAGAGGACCATCTCCTGGTCGTGCGGGTTATAGAGCTGTCCCTGGCTGGCGTAAATGCCGACTTGGCGGATGATGGATTCCATGCCGAAGGTGCGGCCCTCATCCGGAATAATGGGCACCACGAGCTTGCCAACCTTGGGGTGCTTCAGCAGGTGGCGCAGCAGGCTGACAAAAGCCATGGTGGTGGAAACGGCACGCCCACGCGAGCCCTCCAGCCATTCCGAAAAATACTCCAGCGGCGGTGCCTCAAATTCGAAATTCGGCTTGGCCTCGCGGCTGGGCATATAGCCGCCCAGAGCCTGCCGCCGCTCCTTCAGATACTGAATCTCCTCGCTGTCCTCGGGCGGCCGGTACAGTGAGCCTTCTTTCGCGGCCTTCTCCGGAATTGGAATCTCGAAGCGGGCGCGGAATGCCGCCAGCGCCTGGTCGCTGAGCTTCTTCTCCTGATGGGTAGCGTTGCGGGCTTGCGCCGATCCCAAGCCGTAGCCTTTCACGGTCTTGGCCAGAATCACGGTAGGCCTGCCTTCATGCCGCACCGCCTGGTAATAGGCGTTGAAGACCTTCTGCGGATCCAGGCCGCCGCGCGGCAGGCGGAAGATCTGCTCATCCGTCATGTCCTTGACCAATTCAAGCGTTTCCGGGTACTTACCGAAGAACTCCTTGCGAATGAAGTCTCCGCTTTTGGCTTTGAAATTCTGGTACTCGCCATCCACGCACTCTTCCATGCGCTTAAGCAGGAGGCCGCTGCGGTCGCGGGCCAGCAACTGATCCCAAGGCGAGCCCCAGATCACCTTGATCACGTTCCAGCCGGCACCGCGGAAGGCGGCTTCCAGCTCATTGATGATTTTTCCGTTGCCGCGAACCGGGCCATCCAGGCGCTGCAGGTTGCAGTTGATAACAAAAATCAGGTTGTCGAGATGCTCCCGCGAACCCAGCGTGAGTGAGCCCATGGTTTCGGGCTCATCGGTTTCACCATCGCCTACAAACGCCCATACCTTGCGCGGCGTTTTGGGAATGATGCCGCGGTTCTCCAGGTAGCGCATGAAGCGCGCCTGGTAAATGGCATTGATAGGCCCAATGCCCATGGAAACCGTGGGGAAACGCCAGAAGTGGGGCATCAGCCAGGGATGCGGGTAAGAGGGAAGGCCTGGGGTGTCGCGCAATTCATGACGGAAGTTCTCCAAATCCTGCTGAGTAAGGCGGCCCTCCAGAAACGCGCGCGCGTAAACGCCGGGCGAGGCGTGCCCCTGAAAGTAAATCAGGTCACCGGGCTGGTCACCGTAGGTGGCCTGGAAAAAGTGGTTGAAGCCGACTTCCAGCAGGGTGGCCAGCGAGGAATAGGTGGAAATATGGCCGCCAATGCCAGGGTCCTTCTTGTTCTGGCGGTGCACCATGGCCATGGCGTTCCAGCGGATCAGGCTCTTGATGCGGCGCTCCAGCGCTCGGTCGCCAGGGTAGGGCACTTCGTCCTCTACCGGGATGGTGTTTACATAAGGCGTGTTCAGCTGCACAGGCATGTTGACGCCCGCCTGCTGTGCCCGCCGGGTCAGCGCGTCCAGCAGCTGCGCCGCCTGGGATGGCCCTTCCTGGGCCAAAAGCTGCTCAAAAGCCTCTATCCATTCGCTTACTTCTTCGTTCTCCGCGTGTACTGGGACAGTTCTCGCATTCATATATAAATAGTATGCCTGTTTTGCGCGGCGCTTGCCCAGTGCCCGAGGTCATCCCTGGAGAAAAGCTGCGAGGGATGGCTGTTGGCTTTTGGGCGATGTCCCGATGATTAAGCTGATTAATCGGACGCAGCGGCTAACTCCAGGGTGTACAGCTGCTCCTCGGTGGCCGGACACAGGGCGCGGAACTGGCAGGAACGGCAGTGAAACCCGGGTGTGGGATCAAACTCCCCGGCGGCCATTTTGCGCGCCACCTCGGCAATGCGCTCCTGCGCCGCCTGCAATTCCTTGTCAGTACGGGTGGCTGAAACCTCGTCGGCGGTTTCCAGGTTATAAAACACCAGGCGCTCGGGCAGGTAGTCCCAGAGCTGGCGCGCAGCCAGGGCGTAAATGGAGAGCTGCAAGCTGCGCCGGGCGTCGGCGTCGGTTTTGGGCGTACCCGTCTTGTAGTCCACTATGACCACGCGCTGGCCGTCAATACGGTCCACGCGGTCAACGCGGCCCTTTACAACGATGCCTTCCACCGGGAACTGAAAACTCTTTTCGGTGGAAAGCACCTGGGGCATGGGCGCGCCGGCAAAGGCTTCGCAGAAGGCGGCCAGCTGTAGCCTGCCTTGTTTCAGGTAAAGCTCGCGCTGGTGCTGGTCGTCAAAAGGCAGATCAGCCAGGGCGTTTTCGAAGACCTCGAGCAACTGCTCCGGGGTGCGCGGGCGGCCCACGCGGATGGCTTCAAAGTAGTTGCCCAAAGCCGAGTGCATGGCCGACCCGAACTGCAAGGCCGCGGAAATATCACCCGGGATGTTCCATTCGCGGTTAATTTTGAATTTCAGAGGACAGGTTTCATACATCTCAATGGCGCTGGCGCTGAGGGGCCCGGCAAGCGCGCGTTGCGAGGGCGGCAGCAGCATCCAGGCGCCCAGTCCGGCAACGCCGTTGGCAGCAGCCTGCGCGGCGATGCGCAGTTCAGGCGGGCGCACCCGCCAGCCGGGTGGCTGCACATGGCCATCCATCAGTTCGCGTACAAATCCCGCGGGGCGCGAGTCCTTGCCTTTCCCCGGCTTGGCGTAGATGGCCAGCGAGTCGCGTGCCCGGGTCATGGCCACATAGAAGAGACGGCGCTCTTCTTCGCGGTGCAGTTCCTTGTTGTCGCCCTTGGCCAGGCAACTGGGATCGCGCATGGCGGGCGGCATCTCAAACAGCTTTTCGCGGTAGCTGGTGGGGAAAGAACTGTTGTTGGCGCGCACCACGAAGACGTGATCGAACTCCAGTCCCTTGGCGGAGTGCACGGTCATCAGGGCCACGGTGTTGACCGGATCCTGGGGTGCGGGCTGCTGGAAAGCGACCACGCCGCCGGCTTGCGGGAAGTACTCCATGTATTCCAGAAACTCTTCCAAGCGACCGGTGCTGGTAATGGGCTTCCTGCTCCACTTCTCCACGAACTCGCGAAAAGCGACGACGGGAGGAGCAGCGGAATCAATTCCGAAACGCTTGATGGCAATGGCCAGGGCGGCAGCGGCTTTCCAATCGGCAGCCGCGACTTCCGCGCGCGCGTTTTCCACCGCCTTCAGTACGGTTTTGCCGCCGGCGATGCCGGAGAGCACGGTGACCAGTTCCGGTTGCCTGCCGGCGGCGCGCAAGGCTTCACGCATGGCGCTGCCGTCCAGCCCGAAAACCGGCAGCGCGGCCACGCGAAACAGGGCCGTGTTGTCCGGCGGGGCAAGCAGAGCGCGGAGGCACGCGAGCAGGTCGCGCAGTTCGCGGGTTTCCAGGGCATCCAGGCCTTCCACGCGGAAAGGAACGCGGTGAGCAGCCAGTTCTTTCACTACCTCTTCGCGATGACCGTGCGAGCGATAGAGCACCGCGCATCGTGGCCGGGCCTTGCTTCCGGCCGCCGCCGGAGTGCGCAGGATTCTGCCGGTCTGCTCCGCAATATCACCGGCTTCGTCCTCATTATCCGCGGCCATGACCAGGCTCACCGGTTCGGGCGCAAGGAACTTCCCTTCCGTCTTGGCCCGGCGCTCGCGATCGGAGGAAAGCGGCTGGCGCTCGAACCGGTCCTTCTTCCCGATGCGGCAGCCGACCGCCGGATTCTGGCCAATGACAGCAGCGGCGCAATGGAGAATTGCGGAAGTGGAACGCTGATTGCGGTCGAGCACCACCGCCTTGGTCTCTGGAAAACAGGCCACGAACTCTTCAAAAGCAGCGCTGGAAGCACCGCGGAAACGGTAGATTGCCTGGTCCGGGTCGCCGACGGCGAAGATGTTGCGTTCCTTACCAGCCAGCAACTGGGCCAGCCCGATCTGCGCGATGTTTGAATCCTGGAACTCGTCAATCAGCAGGAAGCGGGCACGCTCCTGTTCCCGGCGTAGTGTTTGAGGATCGCTTTTGAGCACCTGGGTGGCGCGCAGGATCATATGGGCGAAGGTGCCGAGGTTGTCGGACGCCAGCATGTCTTCGACTATGCGGAAAACGCGGGCAATTTCGCGGCACCGGGCCAGGACATCTTCGCGGGTAAGCTTGTCCGCGTCCTTGCTGCGGGTAACACGTGGCAGCGGGTGCTTACCGGCTTGCAATTCCTGAACATAGATTTCGTAGTCGGCGGCGGATTTGAGCTCGTCGTGACAGTTGTCGAAAAAGTCGAGCAGAGCATCGAGAAACTGCGCCGGACGGACCGCGCGCGTGTAGTACTTGAGCTGGAGTTCGGGCAGGCGGCGGCGCAGGTACACCCAGAGATCCTGCGGTTCAACGACCTGAAACGCTTTGCCGCAATCCTGAAGAATGCGGTAGCAGAAGGCGTGGAAGGTGGTGGCCTGCAGGCCGCAAGCGGCGCTTTCGCCCATCTCAGCGATGACGCGCTGCTTGAGTTCATCGGCGGCGTTGTCGGTGTAGGTGATGGCGAGGATCTCCCCCGGAAGGGCATGGCCCTCACGGATGAGGCGGGCGAGGCGCTGGGTTAATACCGTGGTTTTCCCAGTCCCGGCGCCGGCCACCACCAGCATGGGCCCGGTGACGTGCTCCACCGCTTCTCGCTGGCGTGGATTCAATTCCAGGGCTGGAGCGAGCGCCGGGGCGGGCGCTGGACCGGCGGAAAACAATCCCATTTGCGAAGATGGAACCGCGGATTTGCGGCCGGTGGGCATGGGGATGAGAGGGAGGTCGGTTCACATTATGCGGGAGATGCAGGATGGGGGCAACGGGGAAATTGGGGGGCGCAGCCGTTCGAAGCGCAGTCCCAAGTGGTCAACAGGCAGACTCGCTGGCTGACTGCTGAGCGCTGACTGCTGACTGCTGCCCCATCACGACCACCTGTGATGGCGGCGTATAATCAAAGATTAACGTGCAGCGTTCGCCGCTGCTGGAGGGACTTCCGTGAGTTCGCACATGCCGCCTCGCCCCGGACAACAGGCTCCCGGGCCGCAACCCATTCCCGGAGTAGATTCCATTGTGGCCGTGGGCTCGGGCAAAGGTGGCGTTGGCAAAACCACGCTGGCGGTGAACCTGGCAGTGGCACTGGCGAAAATCGGGCACAAGGTAGGACTGCTCGATGCCGATGTTTACGGTCCCAACGTGCCGCTGATGCTGGGGGCCAACGCAACCCCGCGTGTGATTGGCGAGAACCGCATCGAACCGCTGGAGCGCTACGGCCTGAAGGTGATTTCGGTGGGCTTCCTCAATCCCGGGGACCGCCCACTGATCTGGCGCGGGCCCATGCTGCACTCTATTGTGCGGCAATTCCTGGGGCAAGTGGAGTGGGGACAACTCGACTATCTGGTGGTGGACCTTCCCCCCGGCACGGGCGACGTGGCGCTGTCGCTGATTCAAACCGTGCCCCTGACCGGCGCCATCGTGGTTTCCACGCCGTCCGATGTTTCCCTGCAGGACGCCAGAAAGGCCATCGAAATGTTCCGCCAGGTAAAGGTGGACATCGTCGGCCTGGTTGAGAACATGAGTTTCTTTGTGTGCCCGCATTGCCACGAGGAGATTGACATCTTCTCCAAAGGCGGCGGGGAGCGCACGGCTAAGCAGTTCGACATTCCTTTCCTGGGACGGGTGGAGCTCGATCCCGAAATCCGCAAGGCGGGCGACACCGGTCTGCCTGCGGTGCTGGCCGGAGAAGAAGGCCCGCACGCAAAATCGCTCTACGAATTTGCCCGCAAGGTGGCCGGCCGCCTGGGCGAAATCAAGGCTGCCTCGCCGGAAAGCGTAATACAAATACAGTAGGCAATGGCCACTGCCCAGTTGACAGCAGCACCCACAAAGGGCAAACTTCGTGCGCCTCGCAAGCGCTGCCGCACGAAAGGAAAGCCCATGCTGGAGATCCATTCCAAACGAATTCCCCCGGACGTGATTGTGCTGGAACTGGCGGGAAGAATCACGCTGGGGCGCGACTCCCAACATCTGGAGTGGCTGGGAACGGCGCTGGTGCGCGACAAGGAGAAGAAAGTGGTGCTCGACCTCACCAACGTCAGCCGCTTGGACAGCACCGGCGTAGGCATCATCGTGATGGTCTGCGGACTGCTGAAACAAAGCGGCGGAGAGCTCCGCCTGGCCGGCGCCAAAGGCCTGGTAGATGATGTGCTGAAGCTCACCAATATCCATAGCATGATCGCAGTACATCCGAGCGCCGAGGCCGCAGCGGCCAGCTTCGGTTCGGCATAAATCGTTCCCCGACAGAATTCCCGGGGCGCAACGTGCCGAACGCGTGAATCGTCACAATTGAACTACTTTAATCGCGATAAGGCGAACAGCGGGTTGGGAGCTTTTTCGGTCATCACCAGGTCAGCAACCATTTCGCCGACGGCGGGACCGTGCTTGAAGCCATGGCCGGAGCCGCCGCCCAGCAGCCAGACGTTGGCCGCGCGCGGGTGGCGATCCATGATGAAGTTCTGATCCGGCGAATTTTCGTACTGGCAGACGCGGGATTCCAGCAGCGGCGCATCCTTCAAAGCAGGAAACCTCAGGCCGAGATGCTGGCGGGCGCTGGCCAGCCCTTCGGCGCTGGCTTCGCGCTGGCCGTTGGTGGGATCGAACAGCGGCCCTCGAGTGTCGTCGGCGATCTTGAAGCCACGCCGCGCCACTACGGGAAAACCATAAAAGAAGCGTTCGCCGTGGTCCACCCAGATGGGCATCTTTTCGGGATTGAAGCGGACATCGCCGGCAGCGGTTCCAAAGAAAAAGACTTCCTGGCGCGTAGGCCGGATCTTGTCGCCGATCACGTCGGGGAAAACCTTCCCCAGCCAGGGACCGCAAGCGAACACATAGCGTTCCGCAGCCAGGTGAGAGCCGTCTTCCAGGGCGGCGTGCTTTAACTCTCCCCCGCCGACGTCGGGGGCGACCACCGCGCCCTGCACATACTTTCCACCTTCGGAGATGAAGGCATCGCGCACGGCGGCGCAGGCTTCACGGGCCATCAGGCCGCCGCTCTCCGGTTCGAAAATGGCCCAGCTCACGCCTTCGAAGCTGACCTGGGGATAGCGGCGGACCAGTTCGTCGTGGCGCAACTCAGCGAACGGAATCCCCGCCTCCTTCAGCATGGGCAGAGACCCCTTTTCGTAGGAATCATCCTCCCGGGCCACCATCCACAACACTCCGGTGCGGCGGAACAGCACGCGATTCCAGCGCTTCTGGTTTTCCTGCCAGAGCTGGAGAGCCCGGGCCACCATCTTGGTGTAGGGCTGGTTGGGGCCGTAGGTGCCACGAATGATGCGGGTTTCGCCTCCAGAGCTGGCACGGGAATTGCCCGGGCCCCAGGCGTCCACCAACGTGACGTGCGCTCCGCGGCGCAGCAGGTAGAGGGCGGTCCAGCCGCCAAAGGCGCCTGCGCCGACCACGATGACGCTCGGCCTAGTTCCAGAATTGGCAGAGTTGCTTTGACGATTGCTGGCCATAGTGTTCAATACCGGCGTAGCGGCGAAAGCCGTCCAACCGCCCAGGGCGGCTGACGCCTTCAAAAACCATCTGCGGGAGACTTTTAGCAGTTTTGACACGAAGGGAATTAAGCTATCCTTGAGCCTGGGGCAAGGTCAAGCTGCCCGTAACCAGGTAGGACTGGCTCATGGAAAGTTCTGCCAGCCATGAATCCCAGGCTAAGCGGCAGCATCTAAAGTACTTAGGAGAAGTTGAGGGCGGTCCCCCAGAAGGGCCGTTCGGTTGAGATAACGATGGTGCAACCAGGTTCCATGGGAGAGCGGGAACGCGAGATCCTGACCGCGGTCGTGGAGACGTTCATCTCAACGGGTGAGCCGGTGGGATCGCGCACTCTGGTACGGGCCAGCCGCGAGGGACTGAGCGCGGCCACCATTCGCAACGTCATGGCGGATTTGGCCGATGCTGGCTACCTGGAGCAGCCGCACACCTCCGCCGGACGCGTGCCCACCAGCGCCGCTTACCGGTATTACGTGGAGCAACTCACAGGCAAAGCGCAGATCGCGCCCGCCGATGCCAGCATGATCCAGGGAGCGCTGCAGGGCATCAGCAATCCAGACGAGTTCATGGAGCGCACCTCGCACGTGCTCTCGCTGATTTCGCACAGCGTGGGCGTGACCATGACCACGGGTGGCTCGCGCAACGCGCTGGACCACGTATATTTTTCGCGATTGGCGGAGCAGAAGGTGCTGGCAGTGGTGGTGACGCGCGCCGGCGTGGTGCGCGACCGCGTGTTGCGGATGAGCCGGGACTTGGGTCAAGCCGAATTGGACTCGGCTGCGCGCTATATCAATGAAAATTTCCGGGGCTGGACGCTGGAGGCGCTGCGTACGGAACTGGCGCACCGCATCGAGCAGGAACGCAGCGAGTACGACCGTCTGATGCAGTCGGTGGAGGCGCTCTATCGCGAAGGCGCCCTGGAAAGCGAGCAGGGCAAGCAAACTGTGTGGGTGGAGGGCACCTCCAACCTGGTAGTCAGCGAAGAGGACCGGCAGCGGTTGCGCGAGCTGCTGAAGACCCTGGAAGCGAAGGAGAAATTGGCAGACCTGCTCAGCGCCTACCTGAACACGAAAGAGGAGGCGGTGCGGGTCATCATCGGCCTGGATGAAAACCAGCCCCACATGCGCAACCTGGTGCTGATCGGGGCGCCGGCCAGGGTGGGCGGCGAGGTGATGGGATCGCTGGCCGTGATCGGACCAACCCGCATTGACTATGAGCACACCATCACGGCGGTGTCGTACATCGCACGCTTGTTTGATCGAATCCTGAACGAATCAGAGTGAATCATGGCAAGGAACGGTAAATCGGAAGTGGAATCGAGAGATCTGGACCTGGAACACGAGCTGCCGCCGGCCGAGGAAACCGCGGAGGAGCAAGCAGCGAGAGGCGCGGGCGAAGATGTGGCTGCGCTGCGGGCGCAACTGGAGAAGCTGCAGGGCGAACGCAACGAACTGCTCGAACGGCTGGCGCGGCTGCAGGCGGAGTTTGAGAACGCGCGCAAACGCGCCGCACGCGAGCAGCAGGAATATAAAGACTTCGCGCTGGCCGATGCGCTCAAGAACCTGCTGCCGATTGTCGACAGCTTCGATCGCGCGCTACAGACCAAGGTGCAGAAACCGGAAGACTTTCGCGCCGGGGTGGAGTTGATCCGCAAACAGTTCCACGATGCGCTGGAGAAGCTGGGCCTGCGTCCGATTCCGGCCAAGGGTGAGCCATTTGATCCTCGGCTGCACGAAGCCATTGAAATGGTGGACACGGATGCGGTGAAGGACCACCATATCGTGGATGAACTGCAGCGCGGCTATAAGCTCAAGGATCGCCTGCTGCGCCCCGCTATGGTGCGGGTGGCGCGCAATTCCAAAAAGTAAATTCCATCGCCAAGAGGACTGATTATTCCAACCAGTAACGGCAAACGCGACTTTTACGAGGTGCTGGGGCTGGCCCGCACTTGCAGCGAGCAGGAGATCAAGAGCGCCTATCGCAAGCTGGCGCTGCAATTCCATCCTGACCGCAACCCCGGTAATCCGGAAGCGGAAGAGAAATTCAAGGAAGCGACCGAAGCCTACAGCGTGCTGGCGGATTCCAACAAGCGCGCCATGTATGACCGCTTTGGACACGCCGGTGTGGGCGGGGCGGGAGGCGCGGGTGCCGGCGGCTTTGGCGGTTTTGACGCCACCATCTTCCAGGACTTCAGCGATATATTCGGCGACTTCTTCGGCTTCGGAGACCTGTTTGGCGGCGGCGGCCGGCGCGGCCGCACCCGGGCGCAGCGCGGCCCCGACCTGCGCGAAGACCTGGCCCTGGAATTCGATGAAGCGGTGTTCGGGATCACCTCCCAGGTCCGGGTACGCCGGCACGAAGCGTGCGAAGAGTGCAAAGGCTCGGGCGCAGCGCCGGGCAAAGCTCCGGTCACCTGTCGCACCTGCGGCGGGAGGGGCCAGGTGCGCTACCAGCAGGGCTTCTTCAGCATCGGCCGCACCTGCCCTACATGCCAGGGCGCAGGCAGTGTAATTACCGATCCTTGCTCCAAGTGCAAAGGCCAGGGACGGGTGCTGCAGGAGCGCACAGTCGAGGTGAAGGTGCCTGCCGGGGTGGAAGACGGCACGCGCATCCGCTATGGCGGACAGGGCGAGGCGGGAGCCAATGGCGGCCCTGCAGGCGATCTGTACATCGTGCTGCATGTCAAGGAGCACGCCTTCTTCGACCGCGAGGGCAACGACCTGCACTGCGTGATTCCCATCTCGGTTTCGCAGGCGGCTCTGGGGGCGGAGATCATGGTGCCGACGATGGAAGGCGAGCACCAGCTGAAAATCCCCGAAGGCACGCAGTCAGGCTCGACCTTCCGCGTTCGCCACAAGGGCGTGCCGGTGGTCAACAGCCACGGCAAGGGCGACCTGTTTGTTGAGGTGAAAGTCCAAATACCTACGAAACTCAACAAACGGCAGCGCGAACTGTTGCAGGAGCTGGACGGCTTCGGAAAAGTGGAGAACAAGCCTCAGCGCAAAACGCTGCTCAGCAAAGTGAAAGACATCTTTGGCTAGGTTTGAACACTACTACGCTTATTTCCTGCTGTTCGTGACCGTTCTGCCGGCCGTGATGAGGCTGGCCATGCCGGAGCGCGTGGCCGCGCTGACCAGCGAACGCATGGCCGCTCCCCGCACCCGTTCCCGTTACCTCAAAATTGGCGCGGTCTCGGGCGGGACTTCCATTCTGGCTGCCGTTTTGTACGCCATTCTCTGGCGGAACCAGGCCTGGCTGGTGCTGGCCGCCGCCATCGGCCTGCTGAGCGGAGCAGAGATGGTAGGCAACACCCGCTGGTTCGAACCTTCCTGTTTGAAATCGCAGAACATCGTATTTGGTGTGCTCTACGCGGTGGCGGCCGTGGCCACCTGGCTGGTGTTGCTCCGGTGACGCGGCGCCGCTGGATTGCGGACCAGATCAAGGGCAATCGCGCGATGTTGATCGGAGACCATGCCGCGCACCTGGCCCGAGTACTGCGCGCCCAGGCAGGTCAGGAATTCGACATTGCCGCCGATGGTGTGGTTCGTCGTGGCCGGATCCTTTCCGTTTCCGAAAACCGGGTGGAGTTCCAGCTGGGTGAAGAGGTGGAATCAGCCCCGGTTGCGCAGGTCACGCTGGCGCTGGCGATTATCAAGTTCGACCGCATGGAATGGGCAATTGAGAAGTGCACCGAACTGGGGGTGGCGCGCATTGTGCCCTTTGTGGCACGGCGAACGGATGCTCACCTGGCCGCCGCTGCCGGAAAACGCGTGGAACGCTGGCGGCGCATTGCGCGCCAAGCTTCCGAGCAGGCGCGGCGGGTGGCTCCGCCCGAGATTGCAGATACCGTGAAGCTGCGCGATGTGCTGGCGCTGCCGGGCGAGCGCCGCATTGTGCTGTCGGAGGCTGAGACATCGGTTTCTTTGCGTGAAGTGTCTAGCGAGGGCAGTGCGCTGGTCCTGGCCATCGGGCCTGAAGGCGGCTGGACCAACGAGGAGTTGCAGGCGTTCGCGGAGGCGGGGTGGAAGGCGACGGCGCTGGGACCAACAATTCTGCGGGCCGAAACCGCGGCCATCGCGGCGATGGCGGTGGTCATGAGCCAAACGACATGAATCACAAACGCCGAGAACGCCGGGAAACAGCAGGTCCTTCGCTGCGGTCAGGATGACCACGCGGGAGAGTATACGTACAGGTCAGTACCCTTCTCCCTCCGCTTCCAATTTCACCTTGCCGCGAAACATGCGGTAGACGAAGAAGAAGTATCCCAACGCCAATATCATTCCCAGAATCCACCATATGATTCCGATGGTCAGGCCGTAGTGTGCCGCGGCGGTGTTGTAGATGGTAAGGCTATAGGCAGCGTCGGTGCTCGCCGGCAACACGTTAGGATAAAGCGCGAAAGCGGCTCCCACCAGCATGGCCGCCAGATAGAGCGTGGAACCGGCGAAGGCGAGGCGTTCCTTTTGCGCAAGAGCGCCGTGCAGGATCATGCCCAACGCGGCCGCCACAACGAACGGAACCAGCAAGCCAAGGGGATAGGCGTGATAGTTATCCAGCAGCTGGGGACGGGCATACATGGTGGCAGCCAGGCTAAGCAGCGTCACAACCAGCAGCACCGGCCAGATCACCAGCGTTACTCGGCGAGCACGGGTACTGATGGGCGGCTCGGTTTTGCGAATTACATAAAGCGCGCCATGCGTGGTGAGCGCCACCAGGGCCACGATTCCTGTGAGCACGGTGTACCAGTCGAGGATGCCGTTCTGCGCGCCCACCCGCCAGTTGGTCCATAAAGGCTCGAAGAAGTAGCCGTCGGCGGCCAGGGGCACGCCGCGAATCACATTCCCCAGCGCCGCGCCGAAGAAGATGGCCAGCAGCGCACTGGCCAGGCTGAAGACCACGTCGAAGAAGCCCTGCCATACCAGGCTGGGCACGTGGTTGCGCAGCTCAATGCCGATGGCGCGCAGCATGAGCAGCCAAAGCACCATCATCAGCGGCAAGTAAAAGCCGCTGAAGCTGGAGGCGTAGAGCAGAGGAAAGGCGAAGTAGAGCGTGCCGCCGGCGGCCAGCAGCCAGACTTCGTTGCCGTCCCAGACCGGCCCAATGGTGTGCAGCACCGCCTTGCGCTCGGCGGGCGTGCGGCCCACGATCAGGTAAATGATTCCGGCGCCGATGTCGAAGCCATCGAGCACCACATAGGTGGCAAGCATCAGGGCAACAATGACGAACCAGAGTGTTTCCATAGGATTCCTCTAATCAGCAGCGGCCACGCGCCGCAGGGGTTCAACTTTTTCGGCCAGCCACACCGGGCCTTGCTCAATTTCGCGCCGCACCAGAAACAGGAACAAGATGCCCAGCACGGTGTACATGCCCATGAACCCCAACAGGGTGAAGAGGCCGTTGCCGGCGGAAACACGCGGCGAGTAGCCTTCGCGCGTCATCATGAGTCCGTAAATGAGCCACGGCTGGCGGCCAATTTCGGCGGTCATCCAGCCGGCGGTGTTGGCGATGTAGGGAAAGGGCAGGCTGAGCAGCAGCACCCAAAGCATGGCCCGTGAGTCATAAAGTTTGCGGCGCCAGAGCAGGAGCACGGAGATGACCATCACAGCGATGAAGATGGTCCCCAGTCCGACCATGATGTGGTAGCTGTAGTAGAGCAGCGGGATGTTTTCCGGCCACACCTCCTGCGGAAACTGGTCCAGGCCCTGCACGTTGGCGTTCCAGCGGCGGTAGGTGAGGAAGCTCAGCATTTTGGGCAGAATGATGGGATTATCGATCCTGCGCTCCTGCACGTTCGGCTGCCCGATGATGACCAGGGGCGCGCCAGGCTGGCCCTGGAAGAGCGCTTCCATGCCCGCCAGCGTGACTGGCTGATGGTTGGCGACCATTCTTCCCTGCTGATCGCCCGTGGGAAATAGCTGGAAGATGCACGCGATGCAGGCGGCAATTACGCCCACGCGCACGAACATGCGGCCGTGCTCCACGTGCTTGCGGCTGAGCAGGTAGAACGCGCCGATGGAAGCCATCACGAACGAGCCGGTCACCACGGCGCCGCTCATATTATGGGCGTACTGCCAGCCCGCCCAGGGATTCAGCACCAGTTGCCAGAAGCTGGTGAGCTGAAAACTTCCGTCCGCCGCGCGCATATAGCCGACCGGGTGCTGCATCCAGGCGTCGGTAGCAATAATGAAGTAGCCCGAGAGCCAGGAGCCGAGAAACACCGCTACGGCCGTCGCCCAGTGGGCCCGCTGGCACAGCCGCTTTTCGCCGTACAGGAACAGGCCCAGGAATGCTGACTCCAGGAAGAAGGCAAACATGCCTTCCATGGCCAGCGTCTGGCCGATCACCCCGCCAGCCAGGCGCGAAAAATGTGACCAGTTGGTGCCGAACTGGAATTCCATGGGAATGCCGGTCACCACGCCCAGCACAAAGTTGATACCGAAAATTTTGGCCCAGAAGCGGGCGGCGGCGTTGTAGTTCTCGTCCTTCTTCCAGATGGCCAGCGACTTGAGCACCACAATCAGCGGCGCCAGCCCCATGGTCAATTGCGGGAACAAGTAGTGGAAGGTGACGGTAAAGGCGAAATGCAACCGGTCAACCAGGAGTGCGCTGTCCATAATCAGAAATTATCGGCAAGGGAGCGCCCGGAGGGATGTGATGGGCGTCACAGGAAAGCGGGAGCCATAGTTGGCAGTCGCAGTTCGTAGGCAGGAGCTAATAGCTCGAGGCTAGCAGCTATTTCGCCCGGCGCGGCGGCGCCGCTCGGACTCGCGCATTTGGCGACGCCGGCCGGCATCCTCGTAGCGGCGCTTCTCTTCCTCAGTTTCTGGAATCACCGGCGGCACGGGCTGGCGGCGGCCATGGCGATCAATGGCCACAAATGTCAGGAAAGCTGAACTTACGTGTTTCCGTGTGGCCTCAATGTAACTCTCCACGGAAACTTTCACGCCCACCTCCATCGAGGTATGGAACACGCGGTTCACCGACGACTGCAGAATTACTAAGTCCCCCACGTGCACGGGAACCAGGAAATCGAGGTGGTCAATGGAGGCAGTGACCACGTAGTTGCGGGAGTGGCGGTGGGCGGCGAGGGCGCCGGCCAAGTCAATCCAGTGCATCAAGCGGCCGCCCAGCAGGGCGTTGAGCGGGTTGGCATCGTTGGGCAGAACAATTTCCGCCATCTCCGACTGCGAGTCTTTAACTGGCCGGGGAGTGAGTTCCAGGTCTTTGCTCATGATCGGGTGGCGGGCTCCAGGGCGGATTTGTCGCGCCGCAGCAGGTAACACTCCAGGTAGCACTCGGCCATCCTCTGGAGGCGCGGATCGATATGAGCAACCCGCCAGCGGGCGAGCGCGGAATCGTAGTCAAGAGTGCCGTGCGCGGCGGGACGGTAGTCGCGTTCGCAAACGTAGAGGACCGTGACCAGGCCATCCTTGTCGCGGGCAACGGAGAAACGCACCGCGTCCCAGACGCGCTCCTCAGGAAGATGCGAACACGCCCGGGCGTAACCCAGATTGCAGAATTGCGCGAGTTCCTCCGGGCCGGGCAAAAAGTCCTCATGGCCGGGAGCGGTGCAGTGGCCCTGCCAGCCATCGCCCAGGGGTAACCGCGAACGGTGGGGCCAGGCGATGGCTTCGAACTTTTCGCTCGGCATGAAATAGGGACAAGCCACGGGTAATCTCCAACGTGACCTATTCTATCGGCATACGGCTGTGAGTGGTAGAAAGTAGCGTAGGTCTTTGCCGGTCCCACCAATCCTGTAGTAATTTCATAGCGCAGCGGATTTTGCTGACTCCTGACTACCGACTCCCGAGTACTGATCTTATGGACCGCGTTGCCATGCTGAAGGAAATATTGGCGCAGAATCCGACGGATACCTTTGCGCGCTACGGGCTGGCCATGGAGTACTCCAACTCCGGGCAAGTGGAAGATGCTCTAAGCGAGTTTGGCAGCCTTCTGGCCACCAATCCTGACTATGCCGCCGGGTATTTCATGGCGGCGCAGATGCTGGCCCGCGAAGGCCGCGAGGAGGAAGCCCGCAAAATGCTGCGCGACGGAATTGCCGCAGCCCAGCGCACCGGAAACCTGCATGCCCAATCGGAGATGGAGGGAATGCTGGGGGAGTTGGGAGCGTAACCAAAGGTTTCAAGGTTTGAGGTTTTGAGTGTCCAGTTTCGAAGTCAACCCAATCCTAACGATTCTTAGGCAAACTGAAAACTGGGAGAGTTCTTGTGCCCAAGAAACGAACTCGTAAATCGGCCAGCTCAGTGCGGAAGGCACAGCCCGCCGCCAGCCGGCCGCATATGCCCGGCTATGGGATCAAAGGTCCGGAAGAAGGCAAAGGGCTGCTGCCGTGGAAGTGGGCTGAGGAACGCCTGGAGAAGGCTCACAATTTCTGGGTGGCAAGCACACGTCCTGATGGCCGGCCGCACGTGATGCCGGTGTGGGCGGTGTGGATGAACGACGCCCTTTATTTCAGCACCGGAGCCAAATCGCGCAAGTCACGCAACCTGCGGGCGAATCCCTCCTGCGTGGTATGCGGCGAGCATGCCCGCGGGCAGATGGTGATCGAGGGCACCGCCAGGAGGCTCTCCGATTCCAAGCTGTGGAAACGCTTCGCCGCCGTGTATGAGAAGAAATACGATTTCGATATATCTGGCTACAGTTCCGACCCCTTCTACGTGGTGCATCCGCGAACCGTGTTTGGGCTATGGGAGAAGGATTTTGTAGGCAGCGCCACGCGCTGGAAATTCGGAAAGCAGTAGTCAGGAAAAGCAGATCCTTCGCTGCGCTCAGGCTGACAAAAACAGATTAATGGATGGTCCGCGTCTTGCGCGACATGTAGTCCATGAGCAGGTACTGGCCGAGAGTATAAGGAGTGGTGAAGTAGGCCTTGCCGCGGCACATTTCCGTGACCTTCTGCACGAACTGCACCAGGCCGTAGTCGGAAGCCAGCATGAAGGTGTTGATCAGCACCCCAGCTCGTTTACATTTTGAAACTTCTTCCAGGGTCTGGCTGACCACCAGCGGATCGAGCCCAAAAGCATTCTTGTAGATGCGGCCGTCCTCGAGAGTAAGCGCCGAAGGCTTGCCGTCGGTGATCATGATGATCTGCTTCATGTCCTTGCGCTGGCGCTGCAGGATGCGCTGGGCCAGCCGCAGGCCCTCGCGCGTGTTGGTGTAGTACGGACCCACTTTCACTCGTGCCAGTTGCGAGAGCGGCACTTCCTCGGCCGAGTCGTGAAACAGAATCAATGAGAGTGAATCGCCCGGGTACTGGGTCCGAATCAGGTGCGAAAGCGCCATAGCCACTTTCTTGGCCGGCGTAAAGCGGTCCTCGCCGTAAAGAATCATCGAGTGCGAGCAATCCAGCATCAGCACCGTGGCGCAGGAGGACTGGTACTCGCACTGGTGCACCTGCAGATCGGAATACTCCATGTTGAGCGGCAGCTTCAGGCCTTCGCGCTGGATGGCGCTGGAGAGCGTAGCCGTGATATCCAGGTTCAGCGTGTCGCCGAATTCGTACTGCTTCGCGGCGCCGCTGGTCTCGATTCCGGTGGCCAGGTCGCGCGTGTCGTGGCGCCCGAAGCTGGACTTGCCCAGCGAACCCAGCAGGTCGCGCAGGGCGCGGAAGCCGAGGAAGTCCAAACTCTTGTCGGTAATCTCGAAGCGGGTCTGCGACTGGTTCTGGCCGACTTGCCCGCCCACGCTCGATTGCTTCGAGGGATCGTGCGGCTGGTCCACGCTGATGAAATCTTCCTGCTGCATACGCTCGATGAGCTTTTCGACCAATTCATCCAGCTTGCCTTCCATCTGCATCTGCTGCAGGCGCTCGCGCATCTCCTCGTTCATCAAGTCGCCTTCCAGCAGCGCCTGCTCAACCGCCCGGCGCAGTTCCTCCAGGGTCTGCTCGGCATCCTGCATGTCGTAGAACATGTACTGGTCCTGGAATCCGCTCTGCAGAAAATAGTCAGAGAGGGCGCTGAGCAGGTCCTCCATGCTCATTTCCGAGGCCGGGTCGGGGACATACTTTTTGTATTTGATGAATTTCATAAGACAGCCGCCAGCTTCTGAATGTAGCTAGTAGCTAGTAGTTGGTCGTTGGTAAAACCGCCAGAGCTACCTACCCGCTACCGCTTTCAGTTATACGGGCGCCTGCCCCGCGGGGGGAAAGGCTCGTCCCGTTCATACGATGGCTTCTCCGGGCGGCGCGGCTGCTTCTCGCCGGCGGTGAACACGCGCTCCTCGCTGCGGCCGATCTTCTTGTGCGCGTACAAGCCTTCCAGAATGAACTCGGCTCCCGACACCTGCACTTCGTCGGCATCTTTAGGCTTGATGCCAAGTGCCCCCAGTTTGTCGAGCAGGCCCTGAATGTTCTTCAGTTCCTGAGCAAGCTGCTTGGCATTATTCCCGTCGGTCAGCTTAATTTCACCGCCCAGGTCGAACCAGGTAACCACCTGCTGCAGGTTGACACCGCCGAAATACTCGTCGTAGGTCTTGGCGATGGCGGCGCGAATCAGCTCGCGGCCAACGTTATCGGCGCCGCGCATCTCGCCTTCATATTCCAGTTCCAGCTTGCCGGTAATGGCAGGCATGGCGGCATAGACATCGCCCACGCGGGGCACAACCAGGTCCTCGCGGTTGCGAATGGCGCGGCGCTCGGCATTGGAGATGACGTTCTCCATGCAGCTGATGGGCAGGCGCTGGCTGATCCCAGAGCGCTTGTCAATGCGCTTGTCCTCGCGGGCGGCGAAGGCCACGCGCTCGATCACTTCGCGCACGTACTTGGGAATCTGCAGCTTGTGCCCGTTGCGCTGCGTCCACGCTTCCTGCGCGGTAATGGCGATGCCTTCCTCGACGCTGGCGGGATAGTGGGTGCGAATCTCCGAACCAATGCGGTCCTTGAGCGGAGTAATGATCTTGCCGCGCGCGGTGTAATCCTCGGGGTTGGCGCTGAACACCAGGGCCACGTCGAGCGGCAGGCGCACAGGATAGCCTTTAATCTGCACATCGCCTTCCTGCATGATGTTGAAGAGGCCGACCTGAATTTTGCCCGCTAAGTCGGGCAGTTCGTTGATGGCGAAGATGCCGCGATTGGCGCGCGGCAGAAGCCCGTAATGCACGGTGAGTTCGCTGCTCAGCTCGTGCCCTCCCCGGGCCGCCTTGATGGGATCAATGTCGCCGATGAGATCGGCGATAGTCACGTCGGGCGTGGCCAGCTTCTCCACATAGCGCTGTTCGGGCGTCAAATAAGCGATGGGCGTAGCATCGCTCTTCTCGCGGATAAGTTCCTGGCAACGGCGGCAGATGGGAGCGTAGGGATTGTCGTGAATCTCGCAACCGGCAACGTAGGGGAGCTGGGGATCGAGCAGCGTGGCCAGGGCGCGCAGGATGCGGCTCTTGGCCTGCCCGCGCAATCCCAGCAAGATGAAGTTGTGCCGCGAAAGAATAGCGTTCACGATCTGCGGCACAACCGTATCGTCATAGCCCACAATGCCGGGAAATAGCGGACCCTCCTGCGGAAGCCGCACGACCAGGTTGTCCCGCATTTCATCCTTGACGCGCCGCGTGCTGAGCCGTTCTGCGGAAAAGGCGGTGTGGCGAAGTTCGCCTAAAGTGCGCGGCAGATTCATGAAAAGAGACCCCCACCGAAGAACAACATTGCCCCGATTATACGCTCAACCGGCGTGGCCATTGCCGCCCGCCTTGTCCCGCGCTTTGACCGCCCGGCGCAGGTTCGGCAGGATGGCCTCGTAGTATTCGATGAGGCCGATGACCCGTTCGGATTCCGAGCGCAGCCCCAAAAGAGTTTGCTTGAAATCCAGATCGAGGGGCAGGGTGCCGGCAAGGTGAAAGGAGAGTTGCGGGTCTTCGGGATCAGGCGGACCGGCTTCGCCGGCGAGCAACTGCATAATCTGCCCATGCAGGTTGACGGCCCGCTGCACGTCGTCGGATTTCGGAGGTCCGGGCTCATCCTCGAAGAAGACCACCTCGCCCTGAAGGAACGAGCGCTCGTGGTTGACGTTGCGAACCTGGAAGCGGCGACGTCCTTCGGCCACAATATCGAGGCGGCCATCGTCATATTTCTTTGTGACGGCCACAATCTCCGCGGTGCAGCCAATTTCCGCCAGCGCGTTTTCCTTGGCCCGCACCACGCCAAACATCAGCTTTTGCTCCAGGCACTCGCCGATCATTTCTTTGTAGCGTGGTTCGAAGATGTGCAGGGGCAGCGGCGTGTCCGGAAACAGGACTACGTCTAGAGGAAACAGGGGCAGCAGGGGACTTTCCAAAAACTCCTCCGCCATCCCGCCGGCCAGGTACGGGAGGACATTCCCGATTCTACTCCGCGGACACTTGACTTCCCCACGGGCTCCGGACTACAAGCAGCGCATGGCTTCCACAAAAGATGTGGACTTGACGGGACGAGTGGTCGTAGTCAGCGGCGCCTCCATGGGAATTGGCGAAGCGCTGGCACAGATTTTTGCCAGGCGCGGCGCCAGCGTGGTGATGAGCTCACGGGACGCCGGGCGCGCCGAGGCCGCCCGCCAGCGCATTGGCCACAGCGAGCGCACACTGGCCCTCTCTTGCGACGTGCGCAACCGCGAAGAAATTGACAAGGTGGTGAGCCTCACGTTGCACCACTTCGGGCGCATTGATGTGTGGATCAATAACGCCGGTTATGGGATGAGGGATTCGGTGGAAACGATGGACATGGCAGAGTGCCGCGCCATGTTCGATACCAACCTGTTCGGCGCCATCCAGGGCATGCAGGCGGTGATCCCGGTCATGAAGCAGCAGCGCTCCGGAACCATCATTAATATCTCCAGCGTGGCCGGACACATTCCGTTGCCTTACTCCGCCGCCTATAGCGCCAGCAAGTTCGCCATGAATGCGATCGGGAAGGCGGCGCGCGGCGAGCTGCGCGGAACGGGAGTACACGTCCTCACCGTGTGCCCGGGATATGTGAAGACCAATTTTCAGAGCAACCGGGTGCCGGGGAAGTCAAGGATGGAACTGAAGCAGCCCGGACGAATCGGGATCACCGCGGATCGCGTGGCCCGGGCGACCCTGCGCGCTTACCTCAAAGGCAAGCGGGAAATCGTGGTGCCCTGGACGAACCACATTTATGTGAAGTTCTATCAGCTCTTCCCGCGGCTGGTGGAGGACAGCATGGCGCGGCTGGCCGGCCCGGTGAAGAAGGAGGCGGCGGAGACAGCAAGGTGATAAGAAAGTTTCAAGATTTGAAGTTGAGAACCCCTCCTATTTCACCCGCTCGGGAAATGAAAACACGGGATCCAAATCCACGGGGACGTCGGCAGCCTTCTGTAGCGAGGATTTCAGGTCCTCCGGCATCGCGTCGTACTTCTTGAACCAAGCCTCGGCCCGGGCGCGGTCGCCGGTGGCTTCTTGCTCCAGCAGTTCTTTTGCCAGCGCTTCCACGGCAGCCGGCATCTTGGCGTAATCGAGCGAGTAGCGGCCAGTGGCCGAATCGCGCGTCACCGCCTTCTGCTCGGTGAGATAGTTGAATTCCATCATTTCAGCCCGGCCGTGAGCCTCGCCGGTACCGAACCGCACGGTGCGGAAGAGTCCGCCAACATACGAGGCGTAGTACTCCTGCAGGCGCGATTTGGGCAGGGCGCCATGATCCACCAGCCACTTCAGGCCGAACATGCCCACGGCATCAGCTTTGGCTTCCTCGAGTTCGCTGTAGGTGGGACCGATGGCTTCGCGGATGTCCGCCTTACCCGTGGCAGTGCGCGCAAATGCCGGCCCCAAGCCGTGGGAAATTTCGTGGAGCAGTGTGCCCGCGAGATAGCCCTCCCCGGTCACCTTGGCCGCTTGATCGGGCCGCATGACGCGCTTGGCGACGGGAAGAATGACGTAGTTCACCCGCGCGTCCATGAAATTCTTGAAGAAGATCTTCTTGGTGCCCTTGGCTTCGTGAATGCGGGCATCATTCGGCAGATTGTCGGCCACCGCCTGGTAACCGTGGCGCAAGTCGCCGCCGCGGAAAGGCGCGTCCATCACCTCCATGGGTGTGGCCAGGCCGCGCTTGGAAGGCCGGTCGTCGGCAGCCAGGGGCAAGGCATCCTGAATTTCCGGCACGTATTTTTCATATAGAGCCAGCTTGCGGCTCTCCGCCTGGTTGCGGATGAGCACGGCCGCGCCGTAGGAGGTCTTCACGCCCAGCAGGCTGTCGAGATAGGTCTCGTAAGAAGCAAAGATGACGTCAAACTTCGGATCCTTCAGGTCGAGCCACGCGAGGTCACTGGCATAGTAGTCGTCGGTGAAAAGGGCGTCGGCGCGCAGGCGCAGGAACTTGGCGAAAGCAGGATCATCGCTGAGGGTGGCCGCTGCCCGCAGGTCGCGCGCCGCTGGGCCCAGCAAGGACCGGTACGCCACGTGATAAGGCACACCCACCAACTCCTTGCCCTGCCAGCGCACGACCGTGTAGGGACTGTAAATTTCGGCTTTGCTGTCGGGATGCAGCTGCACGTATTGCTCAATCTGCTCGCGGGTGAGGCTCGGAGGATAGAAACCGCGCCCCGGCGGCATGGGCTGCGAGCCGACAAAGGGCTCATTGTTCCGCAGCAGGTCGAAGCGCGAGCCGTTGATCATCAACATGCGGCGCACCTCGGCATCAATGCGGTTGTTGTTGCCTTCCAGTTCGTGGAATAAGGTGAGGCCCTCGGGATCGCTCTGGCGCCAGTAGATGTCATCCAGGTAGCGGCTGGCGTCCACTAGCTTTTCGACCATCTGGCGCTGACGTGGCGTCAGGCCAGCGGCCCGGAATGGCATTTTCACCACGCGCCACTTGGCTAACTGCTGCGGCAGGCCGGTGGCCAGACCGAGGCGCACGGAAACCGGCTTGTCGCCGCTGCTGCGGTAACTGCGGGAAGCCTTCTTCTTTTGCGCTGCGATACTCATGGAGGATAGGGCCAAAGTGGTGACAGCAAGCCAGGGGAGAATTCTCATCAGGAGAATTCTAGCAAGTCAGGATGACAATCGTGGCGAGCACCGCCCTCGCTCATCGCAAGCTCGAACAGCTATCATAAAAGAAATGGCTAATGGGGTGAACATTAACGGCGCGCAGGCGCTGCTGATAGACGCCGATGACACGCTCTGGGAGAACAATATCTACTTCGAGCGGGCGATCGTGCACTTCATCTCCTTTCTCAATCATCAGACCTACACTCCGGAGAAGGTGCGCGGAATCCTCAATGAAGTGGAGCGGGAGTGCATTATAAAGCACGGATATGGCATGCACAGCTTCGCGCACGCGCTGGTGGACACCTTCGAGCGCATATCGCTTGAACCCATCACCCCGGAACTGCACCAGAAAATCGTAGGATTCGCCCACAGCATCGCCGAGCACCCGGTGGAAATCCTGCCGGGAGTACCGGAAACACTGCAGTATCTTTCGCAGCGGCACCACTTGATCCTGCTGACCAAGGGCGCCATGGCGGAGCAATCGGGTAAGGTGGAGCGGTCAGGATTGAAAGAGTATTTCGCCGCGGTGGAGATAGTGGCGGAAAAGGACAGCGGCACCTACCGGGGGGTGGTCTCCAAGTATGGCTTGGGCCACGGCACCACCTGGATGGTGGGCAACAGCCCTAAGTCGGACATCAACCCGGCGCTGGCTGCCGGCCTGAATGCGGTGTTCGTGCCCCACGGCAACACCTGGATCCTCGAACACGAGGAACTGGCGCAGGCGAAACAGCCCTCGCGGTTGCTGGTGGTGGAGAGGTTTGCGGAACTGGAGGAGCACTTCTAGAAAGCCTGGTCCTTCTGCACCAAACTAACCACTAAGGGCGCTCTCCCTGGCGCTCCGGCGCGCATGGTAACCTGAGACTGCTCTGCATTCTCGCTACGCACGCGTGGCGGCGACCAACAATTTCCGGCGTTTGCTGTTGACGGTGGAGGCGCTCTCCGACCTCGGTCCTCAGATGACCGCGGAGCGCGACTTCACCCAAATTGCTCGCAGCGCGCTGGCGGCGATGCTGGAAGCCAGCGGCGCGCGGGAAGGCGCCCTCTTTACCTTCACCGATAAGCCGGCCCTCATCACCACCATTGCCGCGCAGGGCTTCACCCTGATGCCCGAGCCAGCGTTCATTCCCCTGCTGCCCCGGCAGGTGCACGCGCTGAGCACGACCCGCAGGCCGCAACTGCTGCCGGCGACGAATTACGACACTTTTCTCAGCTGCAATGGCAACGTCGCCCCGGAGCTTTTCAAATGCATTGCTCCGCTGACCGTGGGGGGCAAGCTGGTGGGAGTGACTGCGCTGGGACGCCGCCAGGGGGATACGGTCTACACGGACGAGGACCTGGACGCCCTGGCGCTGCTCTCCAGCTACGTGGCGCTGGCGGTGCACAACCATTCTCTGCAGCAGACGCTGGCGCAGCGGGTTTCGGAGAACCTGCGGCTGCTGGCTTCCATGCACGGCTTCTACGATAACGCCCTGGAAGCCTTCGCCACCGCCATTGACGTTAAGCACATCAACATTCATGGGCACTCGTTACGCGTGGGCCGTTACGCCTCCGGGATTGGCGAGGCAATGGGCATGGAGCCAGGCGAAGTAGCGGCGCTGCGCTCGGCGGGTTATCTGCACGATATCGGCAAGGTGGCCGTGGACAAACACCTGTTTGCTAAACCGGGAGCGCTGGACCCGGAGGAATTCCAGGCCATGGCCGATCATACGGTGGTGGGACACCAGATCGTGAGCGGGGTGCAGTTCCCCTGGCCCCAGGTGCCGGAAGTGGTGCGCTGGCATCACGAGCGGGCGGACGGAACCGGGTATCCGGACGCGCTGCAACTGGAGGATGTTCCCTTGCCGGCGCGCATTGTTGCCCTGGCCGACGCGTTTGATGCCATGACCAGCGAACGTCCTTACCGGCAGCCGCTATCGCTGGGTGAGACGCTCAGCGAACTGGTGCATCTCTCGCCGCAGAAATTTGACCCCGCAGCCATGCAGGGCTTGCTCATCCAACTGCGCCGCGATGCCGTGGGCAGCAACCAGAATTCGTTCCTCGACGAGCGCATCGCGTGCAACCTGGCGGCGGGCGACATTGACAACCTGGCCGCCAACCTGCAGCACAAGCTGAATCACGGCAAGCTATACCTCACCTAGGATCACTGCAAACCTCTCCAGCCGATGAATTCGAAGGGCGCGAGAACCAGCAAGACAAGGAGCAGGCACAAGCATGTTGGTGCTGAGGGATGCAGCCGGCCAGCTCTGAACAGAGATGCAAATTCTATTCTCCTCGAGAATGTCGTCCAAACTTAAGCGCGCGGCCCGCGTCCAATCATTATGGGGATCACAATTGCTTGTGATGGGTGCGGGAAGCTCCTGGAACCAGGAATGCTGCACGACCGCGACACCTTCCTGGCGGCCATTGCGGTGCGCGGGTTGGGGACAGGGGGAGCGCTGGCCGAAGGTCCTGACGGCGATGTTCTTGTGGCCTGCTGCGAGACCTGCCGGCACATGGTAACTGTGCAATACGCCCATGGGCGCCCAGCTGTATACGTGAGCCCGTCGGGTGTGAGCCGGGACAAACCAGGCAAGCCCGTTTAGGGATTCTTCGTAGAAGAAGGCGATGCCCCGCCCTTCCGCCACATGTTCAGGGACGATCTTTGTGCGCAGGGGCGACAGCAAGACTACAATTAACTCCGGCAGATTGCCGGCTGCGCAGCTCAGCGAATACAGGTTGACAAGCTGGCTGCGGTGCGAACTAATAGCCGGTCACGCAAAGTTCGAGATTTCCGTGGTCACATATGGCTGAGACATCGAAATAGGGTCCGCAGTATTCTCAGTTGTCAGAAGGTTTAGCAGTCCTGGTTCTCTGTTCCCGCAGCGTCGAAATAGCGATGAATACTCTTTTGATTTATCCGGAATGGCCGGACACGTACTGGAGTTTCAAGCATGCCCTGCCGTTTGAGGGCAAGTGCTCAGCGTACCCGCCGCTGGGCTTACTGACCGTAGCCTCCATGTTGCCCGCGCATTGGAACAAGCGCCTGGTGGACACCAACGTCCGCCGGCTGACGGATGCCGACCTGCGCTGGGCTGACGTGGCCATGCTGAGCGGGATGCTGGTGCACAAGCAGGATCTGCAAAACCTGCTGAAGCGCTGCCGGGCGCGCGGATTGCGCACCGTGCTGGGCGGTCCAATCACCAGCGGCGTGGCGGACATTCGAGAGCACGCTGACCACGTGGTGGTCGGCGAGGCCGAGGATCTGGTAGCGGAACTCGTACAGGACCTGGAAAACGGCACTGCAAAGCCTCTCTATACGGCCAGCAACCTGCCCGACCTGAGCCGCACCCCGTTGCCCGACCTTAGCCTGGTGGACCTGAAGAAATACAGTTCCACCGCCATCCAGTTTTCTCGCGGCTGCCCCTTCAATTGCGAATTCTGCGACATCATTGAAATCTATGGCCGCCGGCCGCGTACCAAGCTGCCGGAGCAAGTAGTGGCGGAACTGGAGCAGTTGTACGAACGCAAGTGGCGCGGCTCGGTTTTTCTGGTGGACGACAATTTCATCGGCAACAAGAAAAAGGTAAAAGAACTCCTGCCGGTGCTGGCCGAGTGGAACGCCCGCCGAGGCCATCCCTTCACCTTCTTCACCGAGGCCTCGCTCAATTTAGCGGACGACGATGAACTGCTGCGCATGATGAAGGCTGCCGGCTTTATTCGCGTCTTCCTGGGCATCGAAACGCCGGTGGAAGCCAGCCTGAAAGAAGCGCAAAAAATGCAGAACACCCGGCGCAGCCTGCTGGACAGTGTGCGCCGCATCCAGAACTACGGCATGGAAGTGATGGCGGGGTTCATCGTGGGCTTCGATAACGACCCGGAGGACATTTTCGAGCGCCAGGTGGCGTTTATCCAGGAAAGTGCCATCCCGCTGGCCATGGTGGGACTGCTGCAGGCGTTGCCGGGAACTCAGCTTTACCGGCGCCTGCTCAAAGAAGGCAGGTTGATTCAGGACGGGGACGGCGATAACTTCGATTGCAACCTGAATTTCGTTCCCAAGATGGATGCGCAGCGGCTGGTGGAAGGCTACCGCTCCATTCTGAAGCGCATTTACGACCAGGACAACTACTATGAGCGGGCGCGGAGTTTTCTGGCTCGTTACCGGCCGGAGTACCACCCTCAGCGAGTGTTCTCCGATTACCGGGCCCTCGTGCGCTCCTTCATCAAGCAGGGCGTGTTCAGCCGCGGGCGCTCCAGCTACTGGAAATTTATTTTTGACGCCGCTACCCGCTACCGGCACGCGTTCGGCACCGCCATCACTCTGGCGGTAATGGGTTACCATTTCCAGAAAATCACCGAGCGGGTTTGCCAGTCCGACTACATTCCCCAGTTGCCGGTGAGCGAACTGGAGCCGCTGGCGGACTCGTAAATCGCTGAGGTGCCACGCATCATTGCACGGCAGTGAAGGCCTGGTAGAACCATACCCCGGCGATCACCACAATCAGCACCCCGGAAGACGCGCCAAACACGCGGATAAAGGGCCACAGCCGGTCAGCGCGCTGCATGATTTCGGCCTGCTCTTTTTCCATGTGCGATTCAGCCGCATCAAGAAATAATTGGTCGTCTTCCTGCATGGTCAAGGTTCCGCGGTAGATCATTAAAACAATCAGTACGGTGGTGAGAACGCCCCACACCACCAGCAGCCCTAAGAGAGCGGTCATGAGCCACCTCATTTCTCCTGCTCATATTGTCAGGCTTCGGCACGGCAGCGCCCATGACTTTAATCACCAGGTCGTGTGACGCTGAACACACCCGAGCAGCCGGAAAGGAGATGGTTAACTCTCTCCCGCGCAGATGTTTGTGGCTTGGCTGGGGGCTAGCACATCTAAAAAGCAGGCATCCGTTATTTCTATAGAAGGCAGGTTCAAGATGGGAGCACAAGCGGAAGAAGTAGTTGCTCGTCATCCACAGGGGGAGAGCCCCGGCAGCATGAAAGCGCTGGTTTTTCGGGGACCGAACCAGATTGGAATTGAAGACGTTCCCGTGCCGCGCGCCGGCTACGGCGAAGCGGTGATCCGCATAACGCTCACCACAATTTGCGGCACCGACCTGCATATTCTAAAAGGCGAGTACCCGGTACGGCCGGGCCTGGTGCTGGGTCACGAACCCGTAGGGACAATCCATGAACTTGGCCCGGGGGTGAACGGTTATGAGGTGGGGCAGCGCGTTCTGGTGGGCGCCATCACACCGTGCGGTCAGTGTCATTTTTGTTTGAGCGGCCACTGGTCGCAATGTGGCGGCCCCATCGGGGGCTGGAAATTCGGCAACACGATCAATGGAGCGCAAGCAGAATACCTGCTCGTGCCTAATGCCCAGGCCAACCTGGCCAAAATTCCCGATGACATTAGCGATGAGCAGGTAGTGCTGCTGGCCGATATTGCTTCCACCGGTTTCTCCGCGGCGGAGACCGCAGACCTGCAGCTGGGCGACAGCGTAGCCGTGTTCGCCCAGGGACCAATTGGCCTGTGCGCCACCTTGGGAGCCAGGCTCAAAGGAGCAGGGCTGATTATCGCGGTTGAATCCGATCCCAAACGCTCCGAAGCGGCTCGCCGCATGGGCGCGCACTTCGTAGTCAATCCGGAGAAATCGGATGTGGTCAGCGAGATCAAGCGGCTGACTGGAGGCCAAGGAGTAAACGTGGCCATCGAAGCGCTGGGAATTCAGCGCACGTTTGAAAATGCATTGCGCGTCCTGGAGCCCGCCGGCACGCTCTCCAGCCTTGGGGTTTATTCCGGAAAACTGGAAGTGCCGCTGGACGGTTTTGCGGCGGGATTAGGGGACCACAAGATCGTGACCACCCTGTGTCCCGGGGGAAAGGAGAGAATGCGGCGCCTCATGGATCTAGTTCGCTATCGCGGCGTGGACCTCGCCCCCATGCTGACGCACAGCTTCTCCTTGCAGGACATTGTGAAGGCGTACCACTTCTTCGGAGAGCGCCGGGATGGAGTAATCAAAGTGGCCATCAGACCGTAAGATAAGAGAAGGTCTTGGCAGCTGGTACATTTTGAATCAGCAACTGCCGGCAGATGATCCCTGCCTCATTGTGCTTCCGGCTGCTGAGCCGAAAAGTGCTGCAGGCGCCAACCTGCGATGCGCGCTTCCGACAGCTCTAACTGCTGCCGCGTCATGATGATGCGGAGATTATTCCTGGCAGAAACCGCGCCCTTGGACCCTTGAGAGGCGGCCAAACTGAACCACATATACCCTTCCACGTAATTCAGAGGGGCCCCCCGTCCGGTCGCGTAAAGAGATCCCAGGTTCAGCTCGGCTGCCGGCAAACCCTGTTCCGCAGCGCGGTTGAACCAGTTCCGAGCTTCCTTGTAATCCCGAGATGTACCCTGGCCGGTGGCGTAGAGATAACCAAGGTTGTTCTCCGCATCCGGAAACGACTGCTCGGCCGCGAGATGGAACCAGCGAAACGCCTCGCTGCAGTTGCGATCCACTCCTTCGCCGCTCAGATACATGGAACCGAGTTCGTTCTGCGCCTGGGGCAGGCCTTTGCTTGCAGCCTGAGCATAAAGTCTGAGCGCTTCCGGGAGGTTACGCGGGGTGCCTTTTCCGAAGCGATACATAAGCGCCAGTGCGTGCTGCGCGGTAGTCAAGCCCTGACGGGCGGCCTTTCCGACCCAATCGAAAGCGCTGCTGTAGCTGCGATGCACGCCTTTCCCGGCGAAATAAAGGTTACCCAGATTGTTCTCCGCGACAGCGTCTCCCTGCTCGGCAGCCATGCGGTACCATTTGGCGGCCTGAACATAATCACGAGCTACTCCTTCGCCAGTGTGATACATGTAGCCCAAGCCATTCTGAGCCTTCACATTGCCTTGCTCAGCTGCGTTCTGCCACCACTGCACCGTGGCAGCAGGCTTCTTTTCCAGTAGGGGACCACCTTTGCGATAAGCGGCTCCGAGGACGTATTGAGCATTGGCTTCACCGGCCTGGGCGCGGGCCTCAAGAGCCTGCATCTGGGAAGCATTGAGGACCAGAACGTTAGGATCGTGCTCGTTGCCAGCCTCAGCTACGGGACTGTCAGCCGGAAGCGAGAAAGCAGGAGCGGCAAGGATAAGGAGAAGGAGAACGGAAAAGCCAAGTACGACTTTCACAACGTCACCAGGCAGGTCGGTTTGACCAATGGGCTCCATTGTTAGGCGCACCGTCCTTGGGCTCAGTGACGGCGGCCACAGGGCTGTGTGACGCAGCTGGCGACTAGATAAGACTAATATCAGCAGGGCCGCCAAACACAGGACTGCGGGCCGGCACGGCTCGAACTTGACCGAATGGGCTGCGTTGGATATAGTGTGGTACGCATTTATGAGATCCCTCATCCAGAGCACAGGTCGCACAATGACCATGACAACCATGGCCATGCGAATTACTGCGCTTCTGGAGGAGGGCGCCGGGTAAGCTAAAAAGCACTTCTAGATACCCAAACCCACCGCCAGAAGCGAATCTGGCGGTGGGTTTTTCTTTTGGGATCGAAAGGGAAGGACAGGAACGATGTCGCAGCCAGCAGGCAACAAACACGTGGAAGGCCGCGGGTGGGTGGTGCTGAAGTTCGGGGGAACCTCGGTGGAAAACGCGGCCGCCCTGCGCCGTGTCGCCGGTTTGGTGGCGCAGCAGGAAGGCGCGGTGGTGGTGGTGAGCGCGCTGGCCGGCGTGACAGATCAACTCCTGGCAGCCGGAGAAGATGCGGCGCGAGGACGGCTGACGGCAGCCCAGCAGAGCCTGCTGGTCATCTGTGATCGGCATAGCGTGATGGCGCGCGAGCTGTTGCCGGAAGCTTCTGCGGGTCCGTTCTTGACTTACCTGCAAAAAGAGTTCGAGGGATTGGCCAAACTGCTGCACGGCGTGGCCGCCTTGGGGGAGTTCAGCCCGCGAACCGCAGACCGGCTGGTGGGCTCCGGAGAAGTCGTTTCCAGCCGCTTGCTGGCGGAAGGCGTGTTCGCCGCCGGCCGAAACGCCGCCTGGGTGGATGCTCGGCAATGTCTCGTCACCGACGATGCCTTCGGCCAAGCCAAGCCTCTGCGCGAAGCGACGAATAGCCGGCTGCGTGAACTGGTATTGCCGCTGCTGGAGAGCGGCCGGGTGCCGGTGCTGGGCGGGTTCATCGCGGCCACCGCGGATGGCACGCCTACCACTTTGGGCCGGGGAGGGTCGGATTTCTCCGCTGCCCTGGTCGCCGCCGGGCTGGGCGCAAGCCGTCTGGAAATTTGGACGGACGTGGACGGCATCATGACCGCTGACCCGCGCCTGTGTCCGGATGCGCGCCTGATTCCCAGTATCAGCTTTGCGGAAGCGGCAGAACTGGCGCAGGCGGGGGCCAAGGTCCTTCATCCCGCCACCCTGCTGCCGGCGACGGAAAAGAACATTCCCGTGTACGTGCGCAACTCGCGGCGGCCGCGAAGCCGGGGGACGCGCATTGTGGCGGAAGGCGCGGAGCCGGTGACGGTGCGAGCCATTACTTCCAAGCGAGGGGTAGTTATTGTGGAAGCACGGCTCCGCCGTCAGGCCGACGCCCATACTCTGGGCCAAATCCTCAAAGCGTGCGAGGGCTATACCCTCGACCTATGCTCGGTGTCGCAGCACAGCCTGGTCCTGCTGGCAGACTCCAAGCTGGCGGTTCGCGAATTGGAACGCACCTTACGCGACGTGGCCGAAGTCCAGGGCGAGAACCATAAAGCGATCGTGCGCGTATTCGGTGACCGCATCGGGCGCCACACCAGCGTCGTAGCCCAGATCTTCCACGCGCTGGCGGGAATCGAAGTCCGGCTGGCCGCGCCGGGTGAAGGTGAGCGCAACTTGACGTTGGTAGTAGATGAGGATCAGGCGGCCGAATCGGTACAGCGCTTGCACAACCTGTTTTTCCCGAGCAGCGACCAGCAGGCGAACGAAGTTTCCCCGGCAGGTGCACAATGAACGCCAGTCCAGCTTTTGAATTTTCCCGATCCTCCCTGCAGCCGGTTCCAGCCCAGCGCGCGTGCCGCATCGCGCTTCTCGGATTCGGCACCGTCGGCCGCTCGGTCGCCACCATTCTGCAGGGCGGCTCCTTTCCGCAGCTGCGGCTGGACATGATTTATAACCGGCGGGTGGATCGCAAGCGGGTGCCCTGGGTTTCTCCGCAGGTTCGCTGGACCGACGATCTGGAAGAAGTGCTGGCTTCCGATGCCGATGTAGTCCTGGAGCTGGCTGGCGGCCTGGAGCCGGCGTATTCCTGGGTGAAGCGGGCGCTGCTGCTGGGCAAATCGGTGGTGACCGCCAACAAGAAGTTGATTGCGGCGCATGGCCCGGAGCTGCTGGACCTGGCGCGGCAGCAGGGCTGCCGGCTGGAGTTTGGCGCCGCCGTGGCCGGAGGCGTACCGGTGTTGTGCGGGGTAAGCCCGGGCCTGAGCGGGGATCGCCTGCTGAAGCTGTGCGGCATTCTCAACGGAACTTGCAACTACATCCTGCACGCCATGGAGAGCCGCGGCGTGACGCTGGATGCGGCCTTGCGGGAAGCGCAGCAGCGCGGCTACGCCGAGGCCGACCCCAGCGATGATGTGGACGGCCTGGACGCGCGCGCCAAGCTGGCCATCCTGGTGCGCACCGGATTCCACTTGCAGGCAGACCCGCAGCAGATTGCCACGCAAAGCATCTGGCCGGTACAGCCGGCTGATTTCCGCTATGCGCGGGAACTGGGCTGCACCATCCGTCAGGTGGCGCGGGCGGAACTGAAAGCAGGCACGCTGCTGGCGGAGGTCGCCCCCACGGTGGTCAGCGCCGGCTCGCCTCTGGGCTCCGCGCGCAACAATCAAAACGTGCTGGTGACCACCGGCAAGTACGGCGGGGAAACGGTGTTCGCGGGTGCCGGAGCTGGTGGCGCCCCCACCGCGGTGGCCGTGGTTTCTGACCTGCTGGCGGTAGCGGAATCGCGGGCAGCGGCGAATTGCGGGCCGGCGCTGGTGGCCGTACCGGTCAGCAACGATTTCCGTTGCCGCCACTACGTTCGGGTTACGCCGGCGCAGACCACGGATGCGGTTGCGGCGCTGCGGCGAACTTTGACTTCCGGCGGCATCAGCCTGCGCGGCCTGCTTCACCATCCCGACCCGCACGACCGCCGGCCCAGCCTGGCGCTGGTGGTGGAGGAGTGCTCCACCCACGCGCTGGAAAAAGCTTTGACCCAGGTCCAGGAGGCGGGACTGCTGGCCGAGCCCGCCGTACGAATGCCCATGGTCACCACTTCTTAATGTGAGGCGCGCCCCAGCACCCGACCCCATAACTTGCCGGTTCGACCGGCGGACGAGAATCCCAAGTGGTTGTAATGAGGAGCCAATGACAGAGCGATACGAACTGCAGTGCCGGGAATGCCGAACAAGCGTCGGCAACCGGCCCTCGTCAGTCTGCGAAGAGTGTTTTTCTCCCCTGGAAGTGACCTATGACTATGATGACATCCGAACATGCCTGACCCGGGAAGCGATTGCGCAGCGGGCTCCGGGCATTTGGCGGTACCGGGAGCTGCTGCCGGTCGCCGATGAGTATGAGGCCACACTGCCCATCGGCTTCACCCCGCTGGTTCCCGCCCCGCAACTGGCCCGCCACTTCCGCTCCCGCCGGCTCTTCCTCAAGAACGATTGCTTCTGCTTCCCTACCCTGAGCTTTAAAGATCGCGTGGTGGCCATGGCCATGGCCCAGGCGCGCCGCTTCGGATTCGAAGTAGTGGGCTGTGCCTCCACCGGCAACCTGGCCAACGCGGTGGCGGCGCAAGCTGCCCGGGCCGGCTTGCGCGCCTGCGTGCTGATTCCCGCCGATCTGGAATCGGCCAAGGTCATCAATACCCAGGTCTATGGCGCGCGACTGGTGCGCGTCGCGGGCAACTACGACCAGGTAAACCGGCTGTGCTCGCAAATCGCCGACGCTTACCACTGGGGCTTCGTGAACGTGAACCTGCGAGCTTACTACGCGGAGGGGTCGAAGACAGTTGGATACGAGATCGCCGAACAACTGGGCTGGCGGCTGCCGGACAACGTGGTGGTGCCCATGGCCGGCGGTTCGCTGATCACCAAGATCAAGAAAGCGTTTGACGAGCTGGTGAAGCTCGGCCTGGTGGAGCCCAAGCCGGTAAAGATTTTTGGCGCGCAAGCCACCGGCTGCTCCCCCATCAGCACCGCGGTAAAGGGCGGCCAAACCGATATCGCTCCGCAAAAGCCGAGCACCGTGGCGCGTTCGCTGGCCATTGGCAATCCCGCCGACGGGCACTATGCCATCAAGGCCATCACCGGCAGCGGCGGCTGGGCGGAAGATGTTTCCGACAAGGAAGTGGTTGATGCCATGCAACTGCTGGCTGCCACCGAAGGCGTGTTCGCGGAAACCGCCGGCGGCGTTACCGTGGGCGTGGCCAGGAAGCTTTTCGCCCAGGGCCGCATTTCCCCCGAGGAGACGACCGTGCTATGCATCACCGGCAACGGGCTAAAAACCGTGGAAGCGCTGCAGGGGCGGCTCGAGCTGCCGGAGCCGATTCCGGCCAAGCTGGCCGCCTTTCAGGAACATATTGCCGATGAGGCCGAAGCGGTAGCTGTGTAAAGAAACAGCTTTTCAACTCGATGAAACATTGAAACCTGCGAAACATTGAAACGTTTATCTCATTACGGAGCACACTCATGAGCATCCAGGTTCTTATTCCCACTCCGCTGCGCAAGCACACCAGCGGAGCCGGGCAAATTTCGTGCAACGCGGCCAGCCTCCCCGAACTGCTGGGAGTTCTGGGCCAGAGCTATCCCGAACTGCGGCGGCATATTTGCGACGAGCACGGAGAGCTGCGCCGCTTTCTGAATGTCTATGTGAATGAAGAAGACATTCGTTTCCTTGGGGGAAGCGACTACCGCTTTAGTGATGGCGACGAGGTGCTGCTGATTCCCTCCATCGCCGGTGGCACGTCTTGAATTATGAGGAGTGCTGATGTCCCGCCACCTCGCACGTGCGATGGGGAACTGGCGGCGCGTGTGCCAGGAGATCGGCCACCTCGGCCAGCATTTCCTTGGGATTCTCCTGCAAGGGGATCAGGTAATGCGGGCAAGCCTCTTGGGGAATTTCTGTCCATCTGCCCCGAACAAAGGCTATCTTCTGCTCGGATCGTACCGACCGTAATTCCTGGCAGCCCCGCAGGGCTGCGTCGCCTGCATCCAGCAGGTTCAGGATAACCAGCTCGTAGCCGCTTTGCTGCAGCCGCCGTTTCGCTCCATCCAAATCGCGGCAGGCGTCCACCTCATGACCTTCTTCGCGGAGCAGATCACCCAATACCACTCGAAAAGACGGCTCATTGCACACGAGTAAGACACTCATGACAGCCCTCCCTCGCGGTAGGAATGTTTTTGATTGTGGCGCTAGAAGATTTCGATGCGCGGTAGGTACGAAACGTGCTTCCCCGAACCCAAGCGGCGCCTGCCCCGGAACTCTGGCGTGCAAGCAGCGTCTCTACCGTGGTTTCCACGGTTCCCGACAAAAAGAAAGCGGCGCCTGCCGAGGCGCCGCATGGTTCCAGTCCGCTGGCGTGCTACTTCTGGCTGATCATCGGGCCTGCTTCCGTGATGCTGCCCTTCACCAGTTCGGTTTCGATCTTCAGCTTCTGATTGGGACGAACCGTGACCTCGGTTTCAAATGTCTGGTACCCGGGCAAGGCTATGCGTACCCGGTGCGTGTCGGGGGTGACCAGGAGACCGCGTCCCATCCCATTGAATTCGTCGGCGTGCCCGAGGAAGCGGCCATCAATGAAAACAGCGGCTCGGCCCGGCTTCACGGAAATCTTCAGCTCAGCGGTTTCCTTGGGCATGGGCAGGGTCGCGTCCTTCACGAGCCTGACTTTGAGCATGACCACTTGGCCCGGTTCCAGCACGGATTCGTCGCTGAAATCTTTGTACCCAGCCTGGCGCACCGCAATCTCGTGCTTGCCGGGGAGAAGAAGGATTTGCTTGTCGCCTTTCAATTCATCCAGATAACCCACGTACTGCCCGTCCACCCACACCCCGGCGTTCCTCTCCACGCTGGTGGCGCCGGAGAACCTGACCTCGGCGAGGATCTGATTGTCAGCTGCCAGCGCGGTGCCCAGGCCTACAAAACACCAGATTAGCGCTGTTACAAGAAGGGATTTCAACACACTACCTCCGATCAGAATGTTCCTGGGGTATTCAGTTGAGTGGCGTAGTGAGAGCATGATACCACCCATCTCGCCAGACTAGTATCAATTTGAGTTCGTTTGTAGCTGACCTATTTGAGGATTCCCCTCATCTAACTGTTGACAAGGAGGCAGCAATGGCGGATCAGTTGTGGTGGACGGATGAAGATGAGCTTGCGCAGGCTCTCGCGGACAAATATCCACAGATCAACCCTCGCGAGGTGCGTTTGCGCGATCTGTGCACGTTTGTAGCCGGGCTCCCCACTTTTGCCGACGATCCCAACGCCACCAATGAAGACCAACTGCAAGGGATTCAGGACGCCTGGTACGCGGAATACGAGGATCGCCGGCGGGTGGCGTAGCAGCCTGCGATTTACGAAACCAGCCGAAGCCCAGGCAGCGCCCGGTGTACTACTTCGCCCGCGCACTTAGTCCTTTCGTACACTCACGTTCAACGTATTGCGAGAGATAATTCTTAAAACTTGCAGCAAAAGCAGGGCCTTCGCTCCGCTCAGGCGGCAGCACATAACTGCCATGGAGAGGCACTTCCCAAGAGTTGCGGCCGACGTACCAATGGTGGCCACCGTCATTGGCGATCGCGATGTTTGCGCCCTGCAGGGACGCTGCACCGTCGTTTCTCAAAGCGGGCTGGGCGCCCTGCTCCCTGGAGACATCCCGCTGGGGGATGTTGTACTGCTGGAACTCCATTTCCCCAATTCCCCGGAAACGCTTCGCGTCCGAGCTACGGTGAGGCACAGCCAGCGCCCAAATTATGGGCTGGAATTTCTCACGCTAAGTGATGAGGGGCGCCGGGTCATCGCGCGTTATTGCGAACTGCGCGGCCGCCCAACCCGAGAGCTGCTGATTAACATTCTGCGCAAACACTTTCTGGGACGCGAAGGTTAAAACCATCAGCCAGGCTGCCGAAGATATTTGCCGTCGTTCCGACATTCTTTCCAATAGTGCCTGGGCGGTAAATTCCATTTTTCCGGTGCGGTGAAACCTATGGCACGAAGATAGCTTTCGGCAGCATCACATGTACGCCCACGCTGCCATCCACTAATTGGGTGACATCCACATCGCCGGCTACGCTGGTCAGCATGTAAGCATCATCCCGGCTCATGTGTTTTTCATTGACCAGAAACTCCACCATCTGCCGCACCGCGATGCGGGTAGCCTCATACAGATTAGAGTGGAATCCCATGCTGATGTAGTGAGTTGGAGTTTCAGCGCGAGGATAGTTCTGGCCGGTACTTTTGTGGAGGATGAACTGCAAGGTTCCTACCAGCGACGTTTCCAGAGCGGTGATATCCACCTCGCCATTGCCTTGGCCGGTGTGTCCATCTCCCACCTCAAACAGCGCGCCCGGCGCCCACACGGGCAAGTACAAAGTACTGCCCTCTACCAATTCTTTATTGTCCATGTTGCCGGCATGGATTCCTGGAGGAGCGCTGTCAACCCGGCCATATTCAGGCGGAGGAGCCACGCCCATGCTGCCGAAGAAGGGATGCAAAGGAATTTCGATACCCGGCGCAAACCTTGCCATCATGCGTTCACGGTCTAAGGGGATAATCTTTATCTTGTGGTATGGGAAATCCTCCGGCAAGAAACCTCGTGTCGGCCCAAAAGCGTTGTAGGCATATGGAATGGCCAACTCGATCTTCTGAATGCGGACCTCCAGGGTATCCCCAGGTTCTGCGCCTTCGACATACACCGGGCCATCCAGTATGTGTCCGCCGGGCCCTTTGTTCGTAACCTGTTTATATATGTTGCGAAGGCTCTGCTGAACCTGGTCTGCAGGCAGGCCCGCCTTCTCCAGTCCCGCGGGGCTGTTGGTGATTAAGGTTTCAAATTCCACCGTATCGCCGGAATGGATATGCAGGACCGGAGCAGCAGCCGCATCGTAATAACCCCAGGCCACTGTTGTCGGCGTGGCTTTCAGATGATAAGTATGTCCGCCACCATCTTGCTTTCCACTCTGCGCAAAGGTAAAGGCTGACATCAGACAAAGTATTGCCAGTTTGCGCATCTCTCTACTCCCTGCAATTCGAAACAGCGCGCCAGTATATACAGTTCCAGATACAACGGTAAGCAGCATCGAATCTCGGGTGCAAACGTGATTAACTGTGAAGTACTCTCGCAGTGGTAATAATCAGCACACAGCGCGTATGATAGCCGGGCGTTTATAGTGGGAACTCATTAAAGAGAGAGGATTGGAGAATGGCTAATTTAACTGCGGTAATGAAGCAGCTTCGCAGTGAGCGCGATCGCGCAGCGCGAGAACTGGATCGCCTGGATGCCGCAATATCCGCACTCGACCGTGTTGCGGGCAGGAATGGGCGAAGGAGCGCAGGCGGAAGGAGGGGCCGCAGACCGCGGAGGACGATGTCCGCGGCGGCACGCGCCAGGATTGCGGCGGCGCAGCGGGCGCGCTGGGCAAAAGTGAAGCAGCAGAAAGCAAAGTAGCCGCAGTCCATGGGCGCCTAATGGTGCGCAGAGTCAAAGCTGGCCGCTCGAACTATTGAGCGGCTTTGCTTTTGTAAATTCAACGTACAGTAATACTTCCACTGTGTTGCAATCGAGAGCCGCTAGTGGGCGGCGAATAAAGGCTTGTTAGCTACTGGGTAGAACGCCGGAGCGTTGCCACTGGACAGGTCGGCTCTGCATCGTCTGTTTCTTGAGTGCAAGCGCCGGAAGATTTGGTATAGTCTGCCTCCCGAGGTGTCTCATGGCGCGAATTGTCCGCTGCGGCCTTATCCAGGCACATAACGTGCTCGATGCCAGCCACACGCTGCCGCAAATCAAGAAAGCGATGATCGAAAAGCACACAAAGTTCATCGAGAAGGCCGCGCAGAAGAAGGTGCAGATCCTTTGCCTGCAGGAGCTGTTCTACGGCCCGTACTTCTGTGCCGAGCAGAATGCACGCTGGTACGAGCTGGCCGAACCGGTTCCGGATGGCCCCACCACCAAGCTCATGCGCAAGCTGGCGGCCCGCCACCACATGACTTTGGTTGTCCCGGTATATGAACAGCCAATGCCGGGAGTGTACTTCAACACCGCCGCCGTGATTGATGCCGACGGAAGCTACCTGGGAAAGTACCGCAAACACCACATTCCCCACTGCCACCCAGGATTTTGGGAGAAGTTCTACTTCACTCCCGGCGACCTGGGGTATCCCGTCTTCCAGACCAAACACGCGCGGGTGGGCGTTTACATCTGTTACGACCGGCACTTCCCCGAAGGGGCGCGCATCCTGGGCCTGAACGGAGCCGAAATTGTGTTCAACCCCTCGGCGACGGTGGCCGGTTTGTCGGAATATCTCTGGGAACTGGAGCAGCCGGCGCACGCGGTGGCCAATGGCTACTTTGTGGGCGCGATCAACCGCGTGGGCGAAGAAAAGCCGTGGAGCATCGGCGAGTTTTACGGCAAAAGCTACTTCTGCGATCCGCGGGGCAAAATCGTGGCCCAGGCCAGCCGCGATAAGGACGAACTGGTGACGGCGGACCTGGACCTCGACATGATCGCTAAGGTGCGGCAGACCTGGCAGTTCTTCCGTGATCGCCGTCCTGAAACCTATTCCCCGCTGACTTTGCAATCCGCATCGAGCGCGGCAGCAGACTGAGGCTTTCAGCCATGGCTGCCACCCCGTCCTCAACGGCGCAATCGCGAGTAGCCGGGAGCTCGCTCTACAACCCTGACCTGGCGCCGGTTCCGGCAGAGCGACGTACCTGGACCACCTACAACTACGCTGCCCTATGGATCTCGATGTCGGTGAATATTCTCACCTACATGCTGGCCGCCAGCTTGATCCAGGGGGGCATGAATTGGAAGCAGGCGTTGGCCACAGTGTTCGTGGGCAACTGTATCGTTCTGGCGCCGATGCTGCTGAACTCGCACCCAGGCGCCCGCTACGGCATTCCCTTTCCGATTCTGGCGCGGGCTTCCTTCGGCGTGCTGGGAGCGAATCTGGCGGCGCTGCTGCGGGCCATTGTGGCCTGCGGGTGGTTCGGCATTCAAACCTGGATTGGCGGCGAAGCCATTAACACTCTGGTGGCTACACTCTGGCCGCATTGGAAACAGGTGCCGCTGGGGCCCTGGCTGTGCTTTTTCCTGTTCTGGCTAATTAATCTGGTCGTGATCATCAAAGGTGTGGACGGGATCCGTGCCTTGCAGGGAGTCAGCGCGCCGGTGCTGATCGGAGTTGGGCTTCTGCTCCTGGCCTGGGCTTATCGGGCGGCGCATGGTTTCGGACCCATGCTGGCGGCGCCTTCAAAATTCGCGAACTTCCCTGACTTTCTCAAGTTCTTCGTTCCGGCGCTGAACGGAACCGTGGGCTTCTGGGCCACGCTTTCTCTGAACATCCCCGATTTCACCCGCTTTGCCCGCGGAGTGCGGCAGCAGGCCGTGGGGCAGGCGGTGGCGCTGCCCACCACCATGGCGCTCTACTCCTTCATTGGCATCGCGGTTACTTCGGCGACCGTGGTGATCTATGGCAGCGCCATCTGGGACCCGGTGCAACTGCTCAGCCGCTTTCATTCCCGGCTGGCGGTGGTGGTGGCGTTGCTGGCCATTCTCCTGGCCACGCTGAATGTCAACATTGGAGCGAACGTGGTTTCGCCGGCCAATGATTTTTCCAACCTGCGCCCGCGGCTCATCAGCTTCCGCACCGGCGGCATCATCACCTGCTTCGCGGGCGTGGCTATGATGCCCTGGAAGCTCTTGGCCAACTACAAGACTTTTATTCTGGGCTGGCTGAGCGGGTACGCTGCGCTGCTGGGGCCTCTGGCCGGCATCATGATTTGCGATTATTACCTGGTTCGGCGGCGCTCGCTGCTGGTGGATGACCTGTATCTCCGCGGAGGAGCCTACGAATATGCCGGGGGCGTGAACTGGCGGGCGGTTGCTGCGCTGGCGATTGGCGCCGGGGTGGCGCTGGCCGGACTTGCCATTCCGACGTTCCGGTTTCTGTACGACTATTCCTGGTTCGTGGGCTTCGGGGTCGCGTTTACCGCCTACTACACGTTCATGTACTCAGCCCGTACTTCCGAATCTGTATCTGCCTCCTAAGCAGCTCTGGAAGTCGCCGTACGTAATGTTTGGAGTTGCATGAACGCCCGCGGATCCTTATGTCAATTGTAAACAGTCAACTGAGGGAGCCCTCGGCTACAGTATGGGAGGTCATCTCATAAAACATCAGCTACTTACGTCTCCACAAACGATGACTGTCGATAAATCCCTTAGCACTCTTCATCGCCAAAAATGCAATCTTTTGCGCTTTATGGAAAAAACTTGGTGCACAGGCGATCGGTATTCGGTCGCGGGATGCTCAGCTCATCCGGGGTTCACGAAGTCGCTTGCCTCTGTGATGGACAGGGCCTAATCTTAATTAACAGTAGTGGGGTGTAATACCTATGGGTTTCCTACAAGGTTCCAAGCCGCTTCGCCATGTGGATGAGTGGGACGAATTCGTGCAACGCCGCTACACGCCGGGCAGATCCGAAGCAGACTTCCGCCACTACGATGCTGAGGCAAACCCAAAGATAGCGGAGTTTTACCGCTTCAATCACGCAAACCAAACCTTGGATTATGTCCTCCGGAAAGAGAAGCAGTACTTCGGCCTCAAGCGTGGTCAAAAAAGCGTTTGGGAAGCGGCGGAATATCTCAACACATTGGTGGATGATAGCGATCCCGATACCGATGTGACGCAAATCGAACACCTGTTGCAAACATCCGAGGCGATCCGTAAAGATGGGCATCCGCGCTGGATGGTACTTGTCGGGTTCCTGCATGATCTCGGGAAATGCCTCTGCTTGTATGGCGAGCCGCAGTGGGGAGTGGTAGGAGATACGTTTCCGGTTGGTTGCGCCTGGTCAGATCAGGTTGTCTTTCCGCAGTACTTCCGCGAAAACCCCGACGCCGAAATTCCCAAATACCAGAGCCTGTGCGGGATTTACGAGCCTAACTGTGGACTGGAAAACGTACACATGTCCTTCGGCCATGACGGCTATATTGCGCAGGTGGTGAAGCCCTATCTTTCGGACGAGGCGCTGTACATGCTGCGGTTTCACTCTTTCTACGCATGGCACCACCATGGCGCTTATCAACATCTGGAAAACGAAAAGGACAAGGCAATGCTGGAGTGGGTCCGAAAATTCAGTTCTTATGATCTTTATTCGAAGGGCCACAGCAAGCCAGATCTAGAGCAACTGAAACCGTACTACGACGATCTGTTTGCCGAGTTCCTGCCGGAGAAGATGGATTGGTAGCCCGGGCAGAGTAACGCCGGGCCGCCTCCAATGAGCTTTTTGGTTCCGATTGTGTTTAGCTTATTGCTATGAAATCCGCTTATCGCATTTCATTCCCAGCGGCAGCCCCTCTTCAAGCTGGTCCAATTAGGTCTTTCTCAACCCTGCGGTAAAGCTGCCGTGTGATGTCCCACTTTGGGGACAACTTCCCGCGCGAACGCTTCCAGTTGCGAGTCCTCCTCTCCCGACATCAGATAAAGGTTGAACTGGGTGACCCCGGCGGCAGCAAGAGCGTGCAATTTCTCAATCTGACGGCTGGCGGGGCCGAGCAGGCAGAAGCGGTCCACCACTTCATCCGAAACGAACTGCTTGTTATCGCTCTCCACTTCGCAATGGTGCCGGTAGTCATAACCAGCGCGGTTGCGCACGTAGGACACCAGGGCCGCCGGCAACTCTTCAGGCTTATAACGCGCGATCAGGTCCACCACATGGTTGGAGACCAGCGCAGGAAACCAGCGCACGCGTTCGCGCGCGGCCTTTACATCGTCAGACACCCAGGCCGGGGCGGCCGCCATAATCTGAATCTCCGCCCGCTTGCGTCCGGCTTCCTTCGCGCCCTGCCACACAAATCCCAGGCACCACGAGATGAGATCCGGGTCCGCGAACTGAAGGATGATGCCATCAGCGATTCGCCCCGCCAGGGTCAGCACCTTGGGGCCGTAGCCCGCGATCCACACCGGCGGCGAACCTTGTGCCCAGGTAATCTGCGCTGGCTGGCCCTCGTACTGGATTTCGCCGCCAGCGGTCAGCGAGCGGAACGCGGAGATCGCCTCTTCCAGGTGCGAGGAGGTGACTGGCTTTTTCCCCAGCACGCGGCGGGAACTGTCGCCTCGCCCAATGCCCAGCTCCATGCGTCCGCCGGAAATCACATTGAGCGTGGCGTACAGGCTGGCGGTCACAGTAATGTCGCGCACCGCAGGATTGGTAACGCAAGTGCCGAGATGCAGCGCACGGGTGTTGGCCGCCATCAAGGCGAGCAGCGGGTACGGGTCCTTCCACAGAATATGCGAATCGAAGATCCAGCCGTACTGGAAGCCCAACTTTTCGGCTTGGCGGGTGAGTCCGAGGATGCGCTCCACGGATAGATCAGGTTTCAGGGTGAAGCCGAACTGCATAGCCACCTCCCCCGGGGAGGGCGAGTTTAGCACAGGTGTAGAATGCTCCACGGCTTCGAAACGCACCAGTTCTCGACTCGGCGAGCCACACGCGCGAACAAGCCTGAATTCCAGCTACTTCCCCCTTCTTGGGAGGTGTCACTTGGCTTCTCGGACTATCGGCGCCAGCGAAAAAGCCGGACTTTCCCGGCAGGAGATTCTGCGCAAACAGAAGGAGTACATCTTTCCTTCGGTCACGAATTACTACGCTGATCCGCTGCCGCTCGACCACGGCTACATGCAACATGTCTGGGACGTGGAAGGGCGCAAGTATCTGGACTTCTTCGGCGGCATCGTGACCGTGAGCGTGGGCCACTGCAACCCGCGGGTGACCGCGCCCATGAAGGCGCAGATAGACAAGCTGCAGCACGTTTCCACTTGCTTCCCCATGGAGCCGATGGTGGCGCTGGCGGAAAAGCTGGCGCAGATTACGCCAGGGGCGCTGAAGAAATCGTTTTTCACCAACAGCGGCACGGAGGCTAATGAAACCGCGGTGCAACTGGCGCGCATGCACACGGGCAATTTCGATGTGGTGGCGCTGCGCCACGGCTACAGCGGGCGCTCGTCGCTGGCCCGCGGCCTGACTGGGCTGAACACCTGGCGGCGTGGGACCATCCAGGTGGGCGTGGTGCATGCCATGAATCCGTATTGCTACCGCTGCCCGCTGGGCCTGAAGTATCCCGATTGCGGCGTGGCCTGCGTGCGCGATCTGGAAGACGTGATCCAGACTTCGACTTCGGGGCGCCTCGCGGCCTTCCTGGCCGAGCCGATTCAGGGCGTGGCCGGGTTCATCACTCCGCCGAAGGAATATTTCAAGCTGGCATTCAACATCGTGAAACAGTACGGCGGCGACTTCATTGCCGATGAAGTGCAGACCGGCTGGGGACGTACCGGCAACAAATGGTTCGGCATCGAGCATTGGGAGGTGGAGCCGGACATCATGACCGCAGCCAAGGGCCTGGGTAACGGCGTGCCGATCGGCCTGACGGTGGCCCGCCCGGACATCGCCGACGCCATGCAGGGTCTGACCATTTCCACCTTCGGCGGCAATCCCGTGACCTGCGTGGCCGCCAAGGCGGTGATTGACGTAGTGGAAGAAGATGACTTGCGCAGCAATGCCGCCAACGTAGGGGGCTATTTCCGGCAGAAGCTTGAGGAACTGCAGGAAAAGCACACGCTGATCGGCGATGTGCGCGGCATGGGCCTGATGCAGGCCATGGAACTGGTGGAGGACCGGCAAAGCAAAAAGCCGGCAACGGCAGCCACAGCCGCGATTATGGAGGAGGCGCGCAAACGCGGGCTGCTGGTGGGCAAGGGCAGCCTGTGGGGGAATGTGATCCGCATGTCACCGCCGCTCAACATCGGCAAGTCCGACGTGGACGAGGCAGTCGGCATCCTGGATGAAAGCTTCAGCGCGGTGTAAAAACGGTAGAAGCGAAATGGGCTTCGACACAATCATCACCAACGGCACGGTGGTCACCGCGACTGACACTTACGTGGCGGACGTGGCCATTGCCGGGGGCACGATCGTGGCCACCGGCAAGAGCCTTCCTCGCGACAACACGCGCCAGATCATTGATGCGGCGGGCAAGTATGTAATGCCGGGCGGCATTGATGTGCATACTCACCTGGACATGCCGTTTGGCGGCACCACCAGCTCGGATGATTTTGAAACTGGGACGAAGGCGGCGGCCTTCGGCGGCACTACCACACTTATAGATTTCGCCATCCAGTACAAGGGACAAGCCCTGCGGCAGGCGTTCGACACCTGGATGCGAAAGGCGGAAAACAAGGCGGTGTGCGATTATGCCTTCCACTGCATCATCACCGATCTGCCAGACTCACGCATACCGGAGATCAAGTCGCTGGTCGGCGAGGGGGTGACCAGCTTCAAGCTGTTCATGGCCTATCCCGGCGTCTTCATGCTGGATGATGCCACCATCTTTAAGACGTTCCAGGCCGCGGCCAAGCAGGGCGCCATGGTGTGCATGCACGCGGAAAACGGTGGCGCGATTGACGTCATTGTCAAACAGGCGCTGGCCGAAGGTAAGACGGCTCCCAAATACCACGCGCTCACACGCCCGACTACGGCAGAGGCAGAAGCCACTGCCCGCGCCATCGCGCTGGCCGAAATGGCGCAGGCCCCGGTTTACATCGTCCATTTGAGCTGCAACGATGCTCTGCAAAAAGTGCGCGAGGCGCGCGACCGGGGACTGCCGGTGCACGCGGAAACCTGCCCGCAATATTTGTATCTTTCGCTTGAGAATTTCGATGTGCCTGGCTTCGAAGGCGCGAAATACGTGTTTACGCCGCCACTCCGCGAAAAGTGGCACCAGCAGAAGTTGTGGCAAGGGCTGAAAAACGACCTGGAGGTGGTATCCACTGATCATTGCCCCTTCTGCTTCAAAGAACAGAAGGAACTGGGCCTGGACGATTTCACCAAGATCCCCAATGGCGGGCCGGGCATCGAGCACCGGCTGAGCCTGGTGTACAGCGGTGGAGTTGGCGGCGGGCACTTCAATGTCAATCGTTTCGTGGAACTGGTCTCCACCACACCGGCCAAGTTGTTCGGGCTGTACCCGCGCAAGGGGACCATCGCCGCCGGAGCCGATGCCGACCTCGTGATCTTTGATTCCCATCGCAAGCACAGGATCAGCGCCACCACCCACCACATGCGCGTGGACTACTCGATGTTTGAAGGCATCGAGGTCACCGGCATGCCGGAGCTGGTGATGTCACGGGGAGAAGTCATCGTGCAGCATGACAAGTTCCTGGGCCGCCCCGGACGCGGACAATTTCTGCGGCGTGTGCCCTACAACGGAGCGTGACCGAGGACCTCAGGCGACTCGTTGTTGCCGCCCTCCGGCAGACTGGTGGCGATCCTCGTGATCTCCAGAATCACCTGAGGCAAGCCCGAACTCCCTGCTTTGCAATGCCCTCCTGAACGCAGCTGCGGTGCGGCTTGCGGACAACGCTCTTCTCCGGCGCTCCTTGGCCGCAGCTTTGTGTGCACACGACAGGCAATTGACCGCTGTCCTTCCTTCCTCCTTGGGAGTCCCGCACTTAATGCAAACGCCGTTGGCGGTTCTCCAGTCGTACTCCTGCTTGGATTTGGTCCTGGCTTTGGCCAGGTGCACAATGCAACACTTTTTGCCGGAAACGACCGCGCGCGTGCACTCCAGACAAATGCCGTTTCTTCGGTGCAACTGACGCCGCCGCCGAATTTTCCATGCAATCCGTTCTCGCTTTTCGAGATCAGTCATTATGGCTCGCTCCCTATGTTCGAAAATGTGCCACCGGAGCAACCTCCTGCCCCGGATCGGTTTCGATGAAAGATTGGCGAATGACTACAGTGTTGCGGCCGCCGCGCAGGTTCGAGCGGCAGGCCTCCGGTTCTATTGAAGTGAGCGCGTGGTTGCGGTTCGCCGCACAAAAGCACCTCTGCGCGGCCGATACAGCTTGAGCTTACGAATAGTGCAGTCTTGCCTCAGAACTAGCAGGTAGCAGACGAGTGGCAGGTCTGGACGAAGCAATCATGCCGCAGCTAATGCCGCGGCCAGCGTTAAGTGCAGACTAAAGCACGGGCTCGGACCGTGAAATCAGAGGAACGCCCAATTTTGCAGCGGGGAATAACCTTAGATGGAACTATATGCTGGGTGATGAGCGCGAACTAGGTACTGCGACCTGAACGGATCCTAGCCTTGTAGGGTGAGAAGATCAGAAGTGAAGAGAAAACGGCGCACCCCGGGACAGAGCGTGCCGCCGCTGGGGGCAGGTTAGACAGTAAGCTTGACGAGCCCTCAGGCGATAATGCCGAACGCGCCTTTGGGCAACTGCGCAACTTGGGCTTTCGTCAGGCCGAAATTATCAGCAATCATGGACGGCGGGTTCGCCGCCAGCCAACTGGAAATCGAAATCTCCTCGTACACCGGGCTATTGAAGAGGATCAAAATCCTCGTGGGCTCGTTGCCGATCTGCTCGACGAAATGGCCGAATCCCTGCTTGATGAAGGCAATCTGGCCGGGAGCAAACTCCTCGGTAGCGGTGCGTGCATGGGCGCCAAAAATGGTGACCCGCGACTTGCCGGAAATATAGAACTGCCATTCGTCGGCGTTGGGATGCCAGTGCATTTCCCGCAGCGCTCCCGGCTTCAGGTCCTGGATGACCCCGGTGAGAGTGGTCTGGATGGGAAACTCCTTCGAAGATACGATTCGTTCCTCGCCTCCGGGAAAGACATATCCCCGGGAGGCCAGCAGGCGGAACTTGTGAGGAAACTGGTTTTCGTTGAGGTCGCCGTTGCGCAACTGCTCCGGGACAGCAGGCGGCACCCTGCCGGGAATGATGTAGGCCTCCTCCTTGGGCATGGAAGCATAAACCGCTTCCGGCAGCCCCAGGTTGCGGGCCAGAACACTAGGGGGGGTGCGGGCGATCCAGTCGGTAATGCTGAATGTCCCAAATTCAGAAAAGTTTCCGTCGTCGAAAACCAGGATGAAGTGGGCCTCCTCCGGTCCCAGGCACTGCAGGGCATGGCCGTGCCCCTTGGGGAAGTACCAGACGTCACCAGGAGCGAAGTCGGCGGACTCGGCCTGGCCGTTGGGAGCGATCACGGTGGCGCGAACATTGCCTTTAATCACATAGGCCCATTCCGCAGCGACTGCATGCCAGTGAAGTTCGCGCAGGCCGCCCGGTTTCAGTCGCATGGAAACACCCGCCATGCTCTGTGAAATGGGGAATTCTTCGATGTTTGCTTCTTTGGCTGAGCCGCCCGGGCCGAACCAGCCCTTGGAGCTCTCAATGTCATACTTGAAATTTTCCAGGGGAGCATGCTTGGCGCCGGCGCGCGGAGCCGCCGCCGCGGGCGAAGGCGCGGCCAGCGATGCGGCAGCGATGCCAGCCGCGGCGAGCGATGCTCCCCCCAGCAGGTCACGGCGCGTCCAACCTGAACTGTTGCGTTTTTCTTGGCTCATAATCTTCCTCCGGCGAAATCGAGACGCTACAGCGTTTATGTAATGCAACCACGGTTCGCAGCTATGGCCCCAGCCACGGACTGCGCAGCGTAAGAAGGTATTTTTACGAAGATTAAGGAAAGCTTAAGCCGCAATCCCGCATCCTGAAAAAGATACAGCACCGCGACACGACAGACCGGAGGCCGCACGCCCACTGAAAAACCGGAACTAATACTCCCCCGGCGTAACCTGCCCCGCAAGCGGGTTGAAGGTGCCGGCGGCATCTTCGGCGCTGTCGAAAACTTCAAAAATCGTGAGCAGCCGGGTGATGCCAAGCACATCTCGCAGGCGGGGATTCAGGTTAGCCAGTTTAATTCCGCGCCCTGCCTTGCGAGCGGAGGCATGCAGGCCAACGAGTACGCCGAGTCCGGTGCTGTCAATGTTCGTAACACCGCCCAGATCGAGCACGATGTGGCTGCCCTCGCCCATGGCTTCTTTGACCACGTGGCGGAGCTTGGCTGATTCCTCGCCCAGCACCATGCGGCCGCTGCACACCAGTACGCTGCTTCCCGCTACGTTGCGCGTGCTGATGTCGAGGGACATATCCGGGTTCCTGAGATTCGCCGCAACGATAACTCCGGCCGCAGAGCTATGCAAGCACGATTCAGCCACGGGGAGGGAAAGCAGGTTGCATACAATCGTGTTAAGAGATATCGTTTCCGCGCCCAAACCGAGCCCGCCAGCGCTGCTATGGCTGCGCGCGCCGCAACTACGGGTTTGTGTATAGCTTTTCAGATCGAGCCCTTGCTGTCAGGAGAACGTGGATGAGCATGGACGCCGGCCGTGGCAAGCAGCGGCAGTGGGTAAGCCTGATTCCCTATGGCGTCACGGAACAGCATCCCAACGCATACACCGATATCGCAGCCACGGTGTGGGAAAACCGCGACAACCTGGGCTACGCCTGGCGCATTTTGAACAACGGCTGTTGTGACGGCTGTTCTTTAGGCACGAAGGGCATGCGGGACTGGACCATGAAAGGGGTCCACCTTTGCGCCGTGCGCCTGCAATTGTTGCGGCTCAATACCATGCCCGCCATGGACTGGCACAGACTAGAAGACGTGGACAGTTTGCGTAGCTTATCGGAAAAGCAGCTCCGCAAGCTGGGACGGCTCGCGGTTCCGATGGTCCGCCGCCGTGGCGAGAAGGGCTTTCGCCGGGTGTCCTGGGATGAAGCCATTGCCACAGTGGCCGATGGTCTCCGCGGCACGGACCCGCATCGCATGGCCTGGTACATCACCTCGCGAGGCCTGACCAACGAGGCTTACTACGCCCACCAGAAAGTTGCGCGTTTCCTCGGTACCAACCACGTGGATACCAGCGCGCGCATCTGCCACGCACCCAGCACCGCGGCGCTGAATGCCACCGTAGGCTGCGCCGCCACCACTTGTTCCTACAGCGATTGGATCGGAAGCGACCTGATCGTCTTTGTGGGCAGCAATCCCGCCAACAACCAGCCGGTGACTACCAAGTATCTCTATTACGCCAAACAGGCGGGCACCAAGGTGTTCGTGGTCAACCCCTACCTGGAGCCCGGACTGGAGCGCTACTGGGTGCCCTCGGTGGTGCGCAGCGCTCTGTTCGGCACGCGCATCACCGACGACTTCTTCCCCATCCACGTTGGCGGCGATATTCCTTTCTTTTACGGCGTTCTGAAGCTGCTGATCGAGAACGGCTGGGTGGACCGCGAGTTCATCGCCGCGCGCACCCTGGGTTGGGAGGAAGTCGAGGCCAAAGCCCGGAGCCTCTCCTGGGAGGAATTGGAGCGCGGCTCCGGCCTGCCCCGCGCTGACATGCATCGCTTCGCGGAGGCTTTCGGTAGAGCGCGCAGCGCGGTGGTGGTATGGAGCATGGGCATCACCCAGCATCGCTACGGCAGCGACAACGTGCGCACCCTGGTCAACCTGCAACTGGCGCGGGGCAACGTGGGACGCCCGCACACCGGACTGATGCCTATCCGTGGCCACAGCGGTGTCCAAGGTGGGGCGGAAATGGGCGGCATGCCGGGAGCTTACGTAATGGGCTCGGCGGCGACTGAGGAAAACGCTCGACGATTTGCCGGCGCAGACATGTGGGGGTTCGAGCCACCGGCCTGGAAAGGCTTGAGCGCCGCCGAAATGGTCCACGCCGCCGGACAGGGTGAAATTGACGCTCTCTGGCAAAGCGGCGGCAATTTCCAGCAGACACTGCCCGAGCCGAAATTGGTGCAGCAGGCGCTGGGACGCATCCGGCTGCGCATTCACCAGGACATCGTCCCCAACCCCACCATGCTGGTGGATCCGGCGGAGACGGTGGTCCTGCTGCCCGCCCGCACCCGCTACGAGCAGCGCGCCGGCGGCACGGAAACGAGCACCGAGCGCCGCATTATTTACAGCCCGGAAATTCCCGGACCGCGCCCCGGCGAGGCCCGCGACGAATGGGAAATCCCGGTGCTTGTGGCGCGCAAGATGGAGCCGGAGCGCGCCGCCAGGGTATTTCCGTGGAAGGACACGCAGGACATTCGCGAAGAGATTGACCGCGTGTGTCCCTCCTACAAGGGGATTGCGAACCTGCGCAAGAAAGGCGACAGCTTCCAGTACGGGGGCCGGCGCCTGCTGACTGAGCGCTTTCTCACCGCCGACGGCAAAGGCCATTTCAGTGCGGTGGAACTGCCGGAGGAGAAGGTGCCCGCAGGCCAGTTCCTCTTGTCCACACGCCGGGGCAAACAGTTCAACAGCATGGTACTGGCGGAAAAAGATCCGCTGACGGGAGTCACGCGGGACAAGATCTTCATATCGCCCGAAGATGCGCAACGCCTGGGACTGAGTGACGGAGAAGCCATCACGCTGCGCAATGAACTGGGGGAACTGCAGGGGCGGGTGAAGATTGACCGCATCAAGCCGGGGTGCCTGCAGGCGCACTGGCCGGAGGCTAACGTGCTGATTCCTGCCGGGCGCCTCGACCCCAGCGGCGTGCCCGATTACAACGCCATTGTCGAGGTTGTAGCCGCAGGCCGACGGCAGGCGGTAGCCACGGCGGCAGTCTAAGCTCTCGTCATATTTGCTTGCGATGTAGTCATTGGTCTGGCAGTGCGTGAATTTGCTGCACGTTCGAGGAGCCTTCGATGACTTCAGCCCGCCTCCCCAACCGCTGGGGCATTGCCGTAGCAGCCGTCCTCATGCAGATATGCCTGGGCGCGGTATATGGCTGGAGTGTTTTCAAAATTCCCCTGATGCGGGCGGAGCACTGGTCCGAAACCCAGGTGCAGCTCAACTTCACCCTGGCCATCTTTTTCCTCGGCGTAGGCACGATTATCGGCGGGCTGTGGCAGGACAGGGTCGGTCCGCGAAAAGTGGCCACGCTGGCTGGCCTGATTTATGGGGTCGGCTACATGCTGGCCGGCGTGTCGGCTACTCATCATTCCCTCGATGGCTTATACGCGGCCTATGGTGTCCTCACCGGCATCGGCATGGGCATGGGATACATCTGCCCGGTGGCCACGCTGGTCAAGTGGTTCCCGGAACGACGCGGGTTAATGACAGGAGTGGCGGTGTGCGGATACGGCGCCGGAGCCCTCATCATGAGCCCGGTGGCGGCGCGGGAAATCCTGGCTTACGGCGTGCCTGCTACCTTCTGGAGCCTGGGAATCGTTTATCTGGTGCTGGTGCTGGCCGCGGCCCAGTGCTATGCCAACCCGCCGCAAGGCTGGCGGCCGGCAGGATGGGAACCGCGCTCGGCGGTGGCCAAAGCGGCCACCACTTACGACTACACGGTGCGCGAGGCCATGGCCACCTGGCAGTTCTGGCTGCTATGGGCGATGCTGTTCCTCAACGTTTCCGCCGGCATCATGATCATCAGCCAAGCCTCGCCCATGGCGCAGCAACTGGTGGGCATGACTCCTGTAGCAGCCGCCGGCATGGTGGGACTGATTTCCATCTTTAACGGCACGGGTCGCGTGTTCTGGGCCTGGGTGTCCGATCACCTGGGGCGGGCTCGCGTGTACTTCCTGTTGTATGCCATCCAGGTAATTATCTTTTTCTCTTTGCCCCGAATTCACAACCTGACCTGGTTCAGCGCCGCTTTCGCGCTTATCGGGTTGTGCTACGGCGGTGGCTTCGGCACCATGCCTTCGTTCACTGCGGACTTCTTTGGCGCCAAGTTCATGGGCGGCATCTACGGCATCGTCCTGCTGGCGTGGGGAGCGGCGGCAATTCCCTCCCCCATCATGGCCGCCCACCTGCACCAGGCCACTGGGCGCTTCGACACTGCCTTGTATGTGATTGCGGGGGTCATGCTCATCTCCCTGGCATTGCCGCTCGTAGCAAAAAGACCGAGCAAAGCGCCCGGCAATGCGTCCGTTGCGCCAACTGCCGTGGGTGCCAGCTGACTGGCCGGCCTGCCGTCGCACTTCCCTGTTGAGAGAGGAACAATGACCGTTACCGAAAACCAGGTTCGTCGCCATTTAAACAGATACGATTTGGTACAGATCTGTATGCGGGCTTGCGTCTTGTGCCTTTCCCTCTGCCTCGGCTGGGCCTTGGGGGCTGGTGCCCAGGAAATTCCCGTCAATGAAGAATCTCAGCCCCTGGTCCTGGTACGCATCATTCCCCTGCCCGGCGCGGAAGGCCGCTTCGATCACATGGCCGTGGACGTGAAGGGCAGCCGCATCTTCGCCGCGGTCTACGGCAACGACACTGTGGAAGTCATGGACGTGCGCAGGGCCACGCGCATCCACACCATCCGTGGGGGCCTGAACGAGCCGCAGGGCGTTGCCTACATCCCGGAAAGCAACCGCATTGTGGTTTCCAACAGCGGCACCGGCGCCTGCCAGATCTTTAATGGCGAAACCTACAAACTTATTGGGACGGTCAAGTTTTCCGCCGATTCCGACCAGCTTCGCTACGATCCTGCCAGCAAACGCGTGTACGTGGGTTACGGCGACGGAGCTGTCGGCGCCTTCGACGCCGCCACCGACCAGCGCGTCGGCCAGGACTTCGAGCTCGGCGCCCATCCTGAATCGTTCCAGTTGGAGGCAGGCGGCTCGCGCATTTTTGTAAACCTCGCCTCGGTTGACCAGGTGGCCCTCATCAACCGGACCACGGGCAAAATCAGCAAATGGCAACTCACAAATGCCGGCACCAATTTCCCCATGGCGCTGGATGAGGCAAATCATAGGGTTTTCATTGCAGCGCGCCGCCCGGCACGGCTGCTGGTGCTCGATATGGATTCAGGAAAGCAGATCGCCAGCCTGCCCGGTGCCGCCGATACCGACGACATGTGGTACGACGCCACCCGCAAGCGCATTTACGTTCCCAGCGGCGAGGGCTTCATTTTCGTGTACCAGCAGATTGATGCTGACCACTATGCCCGAATTGCCAAGATTCCCAGCGCCATCGGCGCCCGCACCAGCGCCTACTTTGGGCAGGTAGGAAAGCACAACAGCCTGTACGTGGCGGTGCCCGCGCGTGCCAATCGGGGCGCGGAGATGTGGGTGTACGAGACCCGCGACTAGGGCGGCGGTGGGCCCATCGCTTAATATTTCCACATGTGGATGACGGTGCCGCCGCGTCAGATGGAGCCGAGTTGGAGACGTTAAATCCCCAACTCGGCCGGATCGTTCCGAAGCATTAACTTTTGGTCAGTGCGACGGATGCAGGGTTAGTTTCTGTACTCGCCAATTCAGCAGTTCAGCGGCAAAAAGGGTGTTTTCGGAGGGGCAGGCAATCTCGTGAACCCATCCGAATTCCTTCAGTTGCTTGCCGGGCTTGCCGAAG
>JAICWP010000048.1 GCA_025934735.1 Terriglobales bacterium
ATCAATGAGACGATGGCCAAGCGCTACTTTCCCGGCCAGGATCCTATCGGCAAACGCATCCAGACTGGCGATCCCGACCCGAAGGCGTCATGGGAAACGATCGTAGGCGTGGTCGGCGACGTGAAGTACTCCGGACTGGACGCCGAACCCTCGCCCACGCTCTACGTTCCTTACAACGAAAACGGCTGGATCTTCTGGAGCTGGGAGATGTATCTGGTGGTGCGCACGCCGCTGGAGCCGGCAGCGATTGTGCCCGCGCTGCGAGCGCAACTTGAAAGCATCAACCAGGACGTGCCGCTGGCGCACGTGCAGACGATGGACCAGCTCATCGCCGATTCCGTGGTGCAGCAGAAATTCCGTACCTGGCTGATTGGCGTTTTCGCGGGACTGGCGCTGCTGCTCGCGGTGATCGGCATCTACGGAGTGATGTCCTATTCGGTGGCGCAGCGCACGCGCGAGATCGGCGTGCGCATGGCACTCGGCGCAACTACCGCTGCGGTGCTGAAGCTGGTCCTGGGTCAGGGGATAAAGCTCGCGCTGGTGGGCCTTGCCATCGGATTCTCGATTGCGCTGGTCGTCACCCGCCTGATGCGCAGCCTGCTCTTCTCCACCAGCGCCACCGATGCGCTGAGCTTCGTTGGAACCACCGCCGTTCTGCTTCTGGTAGTGGTGCTTGCCTGTTACATTCCGGCCCGCAGGGCAACGAAGGTAGACCCGATGATCGCGCTAAGGTATGAGTGAAGATCGGCCCACGGAGGAGACCGGTTAGACTTTGTTGGTTCCTCAATAAGTGGCAATATTCCTAAACGTCTGTCATTCCGAAGCGCCGCTTTTGCGCGAGGAATCGGCTCTGCGGGTGATCGGGGCAAACGATGCTCGTGCTCGCCTGAGGCTGCAGCAGGAGCAGGTTCCTCGGCCTCACGAACGGAGTTTCCAGGACGATGAAGTACGGGAGTTTCGGCCTCGGAATGACACGGGGTTAACAGAGAGCGGCGGACAATGAAACTCTACTTTGACAAGCAACCAGTCGCGTCATACGACGACCTGCTCTTGCACTATAAGGCAAGCGAATTCGAATCGCCGGCACGTTCGACGGTGCCACTGTTGAGTTTGCTGAAGCACGGCGGCGAGGTTTTGAATAGCATCGTCCAGGACTTTACTGAAGCGCATCTGGAGTTCTGTGTTGATCCTGTGCTGGGCGTCGGAAAGCCGTCGCACACGGATGTAATGCTGCTTCATGGAGACCAGTCGCTGGCGATTGAAGCGAAATGGACCGAGCCGCGCTACGCCACTGTGGGAGAGTGGCTCGCGCAAGGAACTAATCCTGACAACCGGCGCGCAGTTATGACCGGTTGGCTGCAATTATTGCAGCCGCATGCGACGAAGCAACTGGAATTGGGCGGTTTCGAGTGCGCGGTATACCAGATGGTGCATCGAGCGGCTTCAGCGTGTGCTGCGGGCCGAGAGCCCGCGCTCGCGTACCTTCAGTTTTCGCCGCTGCCGGACGGTAGTGCGCCGCATAGCGGGCAATTGCTGGATGATCTCGGCCATCTCCATGACCTGCTAGGGAGGCCCGAAAAATTTCCCTTCTGCTTGCTCGAAGTTGTCGTGAAGACAACCGCTGCATTCGAGGAGATCCGCGATCTGCCCAAAGCATGTCCGGAAACCGCTGAAGCGGTCAAAAAATCTTTGTGTGGTGGACCGTTGTTCGAGTTTGAAGGCGTGCGGCAGTACGCGGTGGGAGGAGTTCGCAGTGCCGGGGCCGGAGCGTCGTGAGAACTTTAGAGCCGCGGGTTTTTTGGGCCCCCCGCACACAGGGGCGGGGCGAAAAAAACCGGAAAAACAACACCGGCCCCCGCGGGTGTGGGGGGTGCAGGGGG
>JAICWP010000020.1 GCA_025934735.1 Terriglobales bacterium
GTTGTGCACCACCACCACCTTGCCCGAGCAGTCGCGGTGGGGATGGGCGTTTTCCTCCGTGGGGCGGCCGTGGGTGGCCCAGCGGGTGTGGCCGATGCCGTAGGTGCCGTCCAGCGGCTTCAGCCGGATGGACTCTTCCAGATTACGCAGCTTGCCTTCGGCGCGGCGGATCTGCAAGCCTTCGCCGTTGCCCGCCACCGCGATCCCCGCCGAGTCGTAGCCGCGATACTCCAGCCGCTTCAGCCCGTCCAGGATCAGCGGTACTACTCGCTTACTACCCACGTATCCGACGATTCCACACATAGGTCAGGTCCTAACAGGCTTCAGCAGCGCACCACGTTAGGCGCGGAAATGCCGCGCGTCGCGTTGCGTGTATCCACCACCAGCTGGGATTCGCGAACGATGCGGGCATAGTCATAATCCGAGTGGTCGGTCACGATGAGCACGCAATCGTACTGGCCAAAGTTCTCCAGCGGAGCACGCTTCATCTGCAGGTCATACTTGCGACCCTTACCGACGAAGGGGAAGTAGGGATCGTGATAGGAGACCTCTGCGCCCTGTTTTTGCAGCAGTTCGATAATGGTGAGCGCCGGTGATTCACGCAGGTCGTCAATGTCCTTCTTGTAGGCAACGCCGAGCACCAGAACTCGGGCGCCGTTTAGCGCCTTCTTCTGGCCGTTCAGAGCGGCGGTGACGGAGGCCAGGACGTGGTAGGGCATACCGGTATTCACTTCGCCGGCCAACTCGATGAATCGCGTCTGGAAATCAAACTCCTTGGCCTTCCAGGAGAGGTAATAAGGGTCCACCGGGATGCAGTGTCCGCCCAGTCCTGGTCCGGGATAGAAGGGGTGGAATCCGAAAGGTTTGGTGGAGGCGGCCTCAATCACCTCCCAGATGTCAATGCCCATGCGCAAGCAGAGCAGCTTCAATTCGTTGACCATTGCGATGTTGACGCAGCGATAGATGTTCTCCAGCAGCTTGGTCATTTCCGCCGCAGCGGGCGTGGAAACGCGCACCGTGCGGGCAAAGATCGAGCCGTAGAGCGCCGCAGCCAGGGCCGATGCCTGCGCATCCAGACCGCCTACCACCTTGGGAATGTCGCGCCGGGCCACTGTATCGTTGCCGGGGTCCTCGCGCTCCGGGGAGAAAGCAACGTAGAAGTCGCCAGCCTCCGAACCGTTGCGGGCGCTTTTCAATTTGTCTGGATTGCGTTCAAGAATTGGAACCAGCACTTCTTCCGTTGTGCCTGGGTAGGTGGTGCTCTCTAGAATAATCAGCTGGCCGGGCCGCACGTGGGGCGCTATGGCTTGAGCCGTATTCGTGATGTAGCTCATGTCCGGTTCGCGGTATTCGTCCAGGGGGGTGGGCACGCAGATGATGACTGCGTCCATGCTTTCCAGTTGAGAAAAGTCCGAGGTTGCGGCCAATCCCTGCTCGCGGGCCAGTTGAATTTCGCCCGGCGTGATGCGGTAGATGTAAGAACCGCCCTGTTGCAGCGTGTCCACCTTGCGTTGATCAATATCAAAACCCGTAACCGGGAACCGCTGTTCGGTGAAAAGCAGCGCCAGGGGCAGGCCGACATAGCCTAGCCCGATCACCCCTACCCGCGCTGTGCGCGTTTCAATCTTGTGCTTCAGCGCGCCCGCGAGTCCGGCCAGAGTTTGAGCTTGCGCAGACATAATTGCCCTCCGCCCCCTCAAGTGCAATCGAAGTACCAACGCCCGCCAGAGGCAACTACGGTGCGAGGCTCCCATTTCCCTGCGTTTCTGTGCCCTTAAGCGGCTATTCGCAAAGGGGAACCCCACCAGAGGCGGGGGACCGCAGTAGAAATGCCAGCACCCGCGACAGACCGGACTTTAGCCGTGGTGCCCGCTCCGCCCTCCCCGAGATGAAATTTTTTGCACATTCCGGGGAAATCGGGGTCCGCGTTTCGCCAAGTTTTTGGGCTGTTGGCAAATATTGTACTGCGCTCAGGTGGTTTGCGCGGAGGACTAATCAGCCCGATGAGCAATAGCTCAGGAAGTGCAAGACTCTAAGAGGCTTGGGAATGTTGCCAGAGCAGGCCGAGGGCCCAAACTCATGGCTTGGTGCCGCTACCGCCCGTGCCGGCGGAGCGAGAAGCCGACTTTTCCCTATGAAGGGACTGCTCAATCTGCCGCGTCATAGCAGGTATGTCGAGATCGCGGCCGAGGAATGTGCAGATCCTCCCTGCTTCCTTCTCGGGCGCTTCCAGCACCGCCGGATATTCCACATAGAGCACAGCGATATTGGGTTGCTGGCCCAGCCAGGACTTGATCTTAGCGAGGTGCTCCTGGAAGGCGGCAATCACCGAAGCGGTCGGAGTGGTCGGAACCTCTTTGCCCAGGCGTTCCAGCATGCGGTTCTGAGACGAGACCACTTCCTCTAACGGGCGGCACATGAAAATCACGCGGTATTCGAACTGTTTTGGCAGAGTGGGCAACAGCGAGGAGATGATTTTCACTACCTTACCTTCGGCCTGGCCCACCACCTCCGCGTTGCGCGACAGGGATTTCACGGATTCCAGTTCGTAATAGCCGCGCGGATTATTGGCATCAGCCGAGCGCTGGCCGTCGGTAAGCACGGGCATACCGCCCGCAGCCATCATTTGCATCATTAGGGAAGTACCAGAGCGCGGTATGCCGGAGACGATAGTTATCATGAGAGATGGAGAAGTTTTCGGGCGGCCCAGCTTATCGTTGTGGCGACGCCGAGATTGGCCTCAGTGATTCTCGAGGAAAATCAATTATCCACCAACCCGCTCGCGCCGGTCAACCAAAGCGCTTGTGAATCGTCACGAGTTCCGCATCCGGTGCGGCACGCGGGGCAGAGCACTGTTGCGAGCCGCTGGCATTTCGATTCGGCTATTCCGGCTGCCCGCCATGGGCAGCAGAACGCGCAAGCTCTCGACCAAAGCCTGTACCGGTTGGGTGGCGACCACGGCATCAACAGGAGTCGGCAGGCGTGAGTTGCGCCGGTCACTGAGCACGATGATCGGCTTCTGGGGGCTGTTCAGCTTGATCCATGCGCACAGAGTAGCCACGTGATCCCACGGGACCTGCGGCCCGATCACCAGCGCGGAGCAGCCTCCCGGCACCCAACGCAGGCAGACTTCCACGACGTGTTCGGTGGTGAAAACCCGGTATCCGCGTGCCTTGAGCACGGCAGCGCGGAAATAACGATGTTGCCCATCGAGCAGGACGATTTCAGAAGACGAGACCACTTCAACCTCACGAGTCCAGTTGCCAGCTTCGGGCGCGGAGCACGCGCAGGGGAGGGGTCGAAGAAGGCGTCGGAACAAAGCGAAGTATAGCACCCAGGTGCTCGCTCCTAGAGGTGAAATTCTTGTTAAAAAGGTTTCCACTTCCTGGGTATTGACAAGACGCGGGTGGCGTGAAAACGGCAATGGACGAGTTGCGTCTAATATCAGACCATCAGCATGCGGGCACCGGTGAGCAGCAGAACACCGCATAAAATGCGCTTGAGCCAGGGCGCCGGAATGCGGCTGCTGAGGCGAGTTCCGAGCAGGGCCCCCGGTATGGAGCCCACCAATAGATAGGCCACTAATGCCAAATCAACCGTCCCCAAGCGAAAATGCAGCAGGCTGGTAAAGCCGGTCAGCACCACAGCGTGCACGATGTCGGTGCCGACAACCAGAACCGGGGCGCACGGGAACATCATGAGTAATAGCATTGTGGTAACGCTGCCGGAACCAATGGAAGTCATCCCTACCAGGAAGCCGGCCAGCGCGCCGATGACCATCGCCGCGGGACGAAAACCATCTTGCGGAAGGCGCAACTCGCCATCTCCGGCGCGCAGTCGTCCCTGGAAGAGCAGCAAGCCGGGAATCACGATCAACAGCACCCCGGTCACGACCTTCAAAAAATCGTTAACGCCGCTGCCGTAGTGCGCCCGCAGCAGAGCCAGCACGGCCACACCCGCGATCGCCCCGGGAACGCTGCCCATCAGAAGGGCGGCCACCAGGAATCGGTTGACCGATCCCTGGCGATAATGCAGATAGCCGGATCCCAGCTTGGTGACGGCGTTAAAGACCGCGTCTGAGCCCACCGCGATGATGGGAGGCACCCCAAAACCGAAGATTAAAAGCGGCAACAGCAACACTCCGGCGCCCATGCCGGTCATTCCAACCAGCAGCCCTACCAGCAAACCTATTAGGATCTTAGCGATATCAAGGTGCATGGGTGCAATCGGGGATAATTTGCATTATCGGACGGTTTTAACTGGGTGCACGAATGTTGCCAATCCGAACAAACGCGCAAATGCTTAATAAGAGGCTTTGTGAGCAGGCAAAGGCTGGATTGAAGCTGTAGATCCCAACCTGTTTTACGCGGATAGGAAAACTCCGGGTCCGAAGGATGAATTAGTTTTCACTTTGTACCGGACCGATACGCGTAGCCTGAAAGCAGAGGCCCACAGGTCTGCGGAAGCAATCTGGCCCAGAATCAGGGAACTGGTTTAATGCCCGCTTGCAGTTGCCAGCCGGGGTTCGGTCCGGTTCCGGCATACGCGCCGCGGAACGTGAATGTGCCTTTGAGAGCACGGTTGAAATCCAGATTGTAATCAGCATTGGCCGTAAAAGCCGAAACGTTCAGTGCGGTCCCCTGCGCTTGTCCCACCAGCGGATAAAAGTTCATAGAACCGAGGGTCAGGGAGGGCGCGGCTACGTAATGAGTCGCATTGGCGAAGGTGTCGCTGATGTTATCCGACTGATGGGCAATTGACCCGCTGATAGGCGTGGCCGCGAACACCAGGTTGCCAATTACGTCGTCGCCGGTTCTGGCCAGACTGCCGAAATAAATCCCCCTTTGGGTGCTGTAGACAGTGTTGTTGTACACATAGGCCAATTCCAGCGGCAGGTTGTGGTCGGTAAATACGGCCGCGGCATATTGCCCGTCAACCAGGACGTTGTCATGAAAACTGATTCGGCCCGAACCCTGGAACAAGGCCTCGCGGGGGTTGTGGTAGAAAAAATTCCCGTAGATCTCGTATAAGTTGCTGGATCCCGGACCGGAGCTCGGAAAGCCGTCCACCAGTAGATTGGGACGATTCCCATCCGGGCTCGGTTGATCATTCTTGATAAAGACGTTGTTGCGGATAACAGTAGAAGTTGGGCCGGTGGGCATGCCGGGAATGGAAGGCCAGGGCAGCTGATATTTGATCTCCATGCAGTAGCCAACCGGGTTCTGAATCAAATTATCCTCGATCACGCCGGCAACAAGGGGATCGGTCCCATCGGCATTTCCCAGGTAAATCCCTGTGCCTGCTCCGATGATCTTGTTGCGCCGGATGACCCATCCCCAGGTTGGCGTCTTGGTGGAGATGCCATCGGTTTGCTGGCTTGCGCCTTGGCCTACCAGAGTATTTCTTTGGATCAAAATGTCGTGAGTCAGATTGGAGAGGCCGCCGTGCGCGCTGATGCCGAAGGCGCCGTCGATGCCAAGGCTGTCAATGGTCAGATTCTCGAGTGCCAAAAAGCTGGAGTTCGCGATCTCGACCGTGTTGGCTCCCACTACCCCCTGAATGACCGCCGGCGAACCCGAAGCAGGGCCGGTGATCACGATGCATTGTGAGGCAGTGCCGCGCAAACCGGAAACGTACAGGCCGGGATAGTTTCCCGCCGCCAGGGACAATGTTTCTCCGGGCTGTAGTTTGTTCAGCAATGATTTGTAATTGGATGGAGTCGCGTTCACGATTGGTCCGCTAAGAGGCGTGGAGCATAAGGAAGCGGAAGCCGCAGGAGTTGCCAGCGTTGCAAACGCTGCGTCTCCACTCACCGCCTGGCCGGAAGCATCGGCGGAGTGCACGCGATAGTGGTAGCCGGTTCCGGCGTTTAAACCGTTCAAAATCACCTGGTGATTGACCGCCGGGCCGGAGTCCAGGGCAGTCACGGATCCATAGCTGGCGCTGGGGCCATACTCCACCTGGGAACTGGAAGGAAGGTTCGTGGTCCAGGTAACCACAGCCGAGTTATTGCTCACACTCCCAGCCGCGACTTGTGAGATAGCAAGGGAAGTCGAAGTCGTCGGGTTCTGGCTCGGAGGGCCCGCTTGAGCCACAGGGCCGCCACCGCAGCCAAAGCATGCCAGCATCACCAGCACGAGGAGAAAGCCAAGGCCAATTCTCATGGTATTTGTTGGCGTTAAGCTTTGGCCATAGTAAGCGAAAATGCGGCGATGCTCGCGCCACGAAAGGACACGGAGCCGACTGTCCCTTTGGACAACTATTCCCGGTCGGCCGGCGAGGAATTCGTTCGGCCAGGGCGTTCTTGCGGGCCGGGTAGGAGAAAAAATTCAGGCCAGAGTGTGAAAACTTTTTCTCTTTTCTTTGTTCTTCCCGTACATCGGAAGCTTAAGCCGCCCTTTCGGTGCGGCTTCTTTTAAGTGGAACGCTGGTCACGTTCATGGCTACCCCTCGCGTCTATGTCTAGAAAGCACTGAAACATAACGGGGGATATTGTGTCCCTCCGGTCTAGGGACACTGCCAGCCCGGTTTGGGCCGACGTTTGCAAGGTGGAACAGCGAAGGCGGATAGCTCAACTGGAAGAGCGCCCCGGCTATTACAACGGGGAGGTCGCAGGTTCGAGCCCTGCTCTGCCTACCATTTTTTTTTGCTCAGTTCCCGGAAGCAGCGCCACTCCAACGGCCAGCTCTACTGCCCAAACATTGCGGGGCGCGGACGGAATTAGAGACGAACCGATGCTGGGTTAGGGGAGTAAGACCGATGTCCAGATTCTTGGCTCTTTTGGTGGTGTTGCTGTTGAGCATTACCCTGGTGGGTTGCCTTGGTTCAGGATCATCGAGTTCGGAGGGATCGAACTCGCCATCGGCTACGTCGATTTCGGTGACGCCACAGAATTCCGCAGTGACGGTCGGCAAGACCTTGCAGTTCTCCGCCCAGGCCACCCTGAGCGACGGCTCCAACAAGGACGTCAGTTCCACCGGCACTTGGACGACGTCCGATACCAGCATTGCCACCGTGAATTCTTCCGGCGTCGTAACTGCCGTCAAAATGGGAGTCGTACTAGTTGGCGTCAGCAGCGGCCAGGCCAAAGCTGCCACTATTCTGAACATAACCTCGAAAAAATTCAGTCAATCCAGCCTGAGTGGCACCTACGCGTTCGATTTGACCAGCGAAAGCAACCACCCCCGCTTTGAAGCCGGCAGCATAAAGGCGGATGGGGCAGGGAACTTCAGCGGCATCGAAGACATCAATTCCTCTTCCGGAGTTCAGAAAGCAGTGCCGCTTTCCGGCACCTACACCGTTATGGCCGATGGCCGCGGCAGCCTGACCCTGAACACCACCGGCGCTAGCGCGCGCACCTTCCATTTTGTGCTTTCTGCGAATTCTGGTTCGGCCGGCGACAACGACGCGCAGCTTATCCAGTTTGATAAAGCGGGCACGGCTGTTGGTGAGATTCAAAAGCAGAACACCTCGTCGTTTAATAACAGCTCTCTTGCCAATCACACCTATGTGTTTCGTGCCGGCGGGCTGGATGCCACCCAGAGTCCCATTTCCAGAATCGGTGAATTCGCCCTAGACGGCACGGGAACAGCGCTGACCTCCGGACAGCAGGACGAGAACGACAACGACACCATCAACAGCGGCGCTGGTGCGACCAACTCTGTTGCTATAGCTTCCGGCACCGTGGGGGCTGTGGATTCGAGCACAGGCCGAGCCACGTTGACGCTAACCGTAGGCAGCAAGGCCGCCGATTTTGCTGCCTACGTGATTTCTGCTAATAAGCTGGAAATTATCGGAGTGGATGCTGCTCCCATGCTCCTGGGCGAAGCCGAGATGCAGGTCAGCCCGCTGCCCGCCTCCGCTACCGCGGGCGGGTACACGATGGTGACTGAAATCGGCGGCATGCGCGGACAGTACTGGATGATGGGCGAATTCACTTTGGACAGTGTCGGCAATATTACCGGCCTCGTCCAGTACCAGGACGGTAGCACGACGCCTTTCGGTGAACTCCTCCCCAATTCTATTAGCCTCTCCGCGAGTGGCAGGGGAAACCTCACTGAATTCACAACTGCAGCTCAGGCGACGCGCGCATTTACCGTCTACATGGTTTCAGGTACCCGCATGTATGTTCAGCAAACAAACGATGCTCATGCGGCTACCGGAGTAGCGGACCTGCAACAACCCGGTCAGGACGGTTTTGGTGTCGCCACTCTCAACAACAGTTTTGCCTTTGTGGCCGCCGACACCAGCGACGGCAACCTCGCTATCGTCGGCCAAGTTGTTGCCGACGGAGCCGGCCATTTTACAGGCGTGCTGGACGTCAGCCAGCCCCAACCCGGCAATCCATCGCAGATCACCGTGTCTACGGTGGCTCTGGGTGCCAACTATCAGGCGCCCGGTAGCATCGGGATGACTCTGGGCACGGTGAATACATCGGGAGCAGGTGTCCAGAATTTCGTCTTGTGCCTAGTCTCTTCCAGCAAGGCTCGGTTCCTGGGACTTTCGCCGATAGACTTGAACGGCACTCTTCGAGTGCAGTAGATAGTGGACGGCGCTAATAAGTCTTGCGGCGTAAAACTTTCAGTTCCGCTGCCGGTCTCCATCCAGGGTTGCGCCCGCTGCCGGCGTACGCCCCGCGATAAGCCCGCTTCCCCTTGGGTTGGTGGTTGAAATCCAGTTGATAGTCCACTTCGTTGGCAAATTGGGATAGGTCCAGAGGGTCGCCCTGCGCTCGCTTGCCTGAGGGATAGAAATCCATTGACTTCAGCGAGAAGGAAGGGGCGTTGACGTACTGCGCGGCATTGGCCATGGTGTCCCCCATGTTTCCTCTGAGGTGCCGTATGGGGCCGCTGATCGGGGTAGCCGCAAACACCAGATTTCCCACTAACGCGTCATCCTCGGCGGCAGCATTCTCGAAGTGAATACCGGCACGGTTGGTATAAATCGTGTTGTTGTACACGTAGGCAACTTTGAGTGGAAGATCGTGGTCGCGAAAAACGGCGGCTGCGGCCTGTCCGCCAACCAGAATGTTGTCGTGAAATGAAACCCGGCCCGAAGCCTGGAACAGGGCTTCCCGCGGATTGTAATAAAGCAAATTGCCGTAGATTTCGTATCGGTCTTGCGCGCCGGGGCCAGATTCCGGAAATCCGCCCACCAGCAGATTGGGACGGTCACCATCCGGGCTGGGCTGGTCATTCTTGATGAAGACATTATCGCGAATGATGGTGACACTGGGCCTTGTGGGCATGCCAGGCACCGCGGGTCGCGGCGATTGATATTTGATTTGCAGGCAGTAGCCGATGGAATCCTCAATCAGATTGTCTTCGATGATGCCGTCAAAAAACGGACTGCTGCCATCGGAGTTGCCCAGGTACACACCCGTACCCGCGCCCAGGATTTTATTGCGCCGGATCACCCATCCCCACGTCGGGGTCTTGGTGGAAATCCCGTCCGTCTGCTGGGCGCCCCCTTGACCAATGAGGGTGTTGCCCTCGATGAGGATGTGGTGGGTCACGCTGGAAGTGCCGCGGCCGGCGCTGATGCCAAACGCCCCCGGGATGCCGCGGCTGTCTATCAACAGGTTCTTCAGCCCCACATAGCTGGAATTGACAATGTCCACGGTGTTGAAGCGGGGCACGCCTTGAATTACGGCAGGCGGTCCCTCCGTGGGCCCGGTGATGACGATGCATTTTCCCGGTTGGCCGCGCAGGTCCACGATATTCAGCCGGGGGTAATTGCCCGGGGCAAGCAGCATGGTCTGGCCCGGCCGTAATCTGCGCAGGATGTGGGCGTAATTGGAAGGGTTAGCCGCGATGCGCTCGCCTGTACCAGAGGTGGAACATAGCTCCGCAGGTGCAGCCCCGCGGGAAATCGTCGCTGAGCGATTGCCGCCAGCAGCGGCGTTGCGGGAGCCGTTGTGGCTTGTGGACATGGACTCCTTATCTCCGGACTGGGTTTGCGGGATACCTGCCCCGGCCTCCCACCCCCTCGCCGGTGAGGCCGCGAGTAGCAGGCCGAGCGAAAACAACATCGCGAATCGCATTGGCAGGGCTTCCCAGTTCAGGATCCGATCTTGTGCAGAATCGCGCCTGTGTTTGGGGCAGTTCACGATTGCCGATGTCATCCCGGTTCGCCATTGTCCAGCATGGCTAACAGGCGATCCAGTTGCTCACGGGTTTTCCCTTCGGCTAAATTACGCAGCAGTTGTTTGCCTTCTTCGCAGTCGCGGTAAAAGCGGGCGTAGCAGGCGAGAGTCAGCAGGCCCGCGAGTTTGCGCACTGCCAGGTGCTCATTGCGCGACTCGCCTATGGCAATCAGTTCGCCGGGGATCACGCGCGCCAACTCGGTCTTCATTTGCGTGCGCAGCAGGCCAGCGTACTGGGTACTGGCGTGCTGCTCCCGGCGCGCGCCGCTTCCGAAACTCCCATGCAGGAGAAATTGCATGGAACGGCTGAGTTCCTGCCAGTGCTGCAGGCGCTGCAGCCAGCGAGCCTGCTCGTACTGATGCCATAGCGCAGCGAACTGCTCGCCCAGCAAGTCGCTTCCCAGTTCCACCAGCAAACGGTGCTCTTCCGTCTGCAGAAAAATCTCCCTCATACCCCCGATGCCTCGGACGACAAGATAAAGTTCGGCACTGAGGCATAGAAGCAGTAAGCAGGCGAGTGCCGACAGCATGGGAGTGCGTCCTCCGCGGAACAGGAACGGTAACCTGACTGTTTGCCGGGGGTCAACAGCCTCCTGAAGCTTGCCCTGGTGCTTCTTCGCGGCCTGTTTGGGGTAACTTGATGCCGGCATTCAGGGAAAAGTCTGAGCCCGCTGAGTGCAAAGTTTTTCACTTCAGCCCCTATAGAATGGAGCAATGCAGGCCAAAGGCAGGGCTGCAAGGCGTTCTTGCTTGCCGAAATCGCCCAAAGACGGGGGGGCCGCATGTTGATAGAAGGTTTAAAATGTGCGCCAATGCTGAATGTTGACGGGACGACTTTGGAGCGTGGTGTGCATACATCGTGGGCACTGCAGCCGGCCCGGCCCGCCGATGCGCCGGAGCCTTGAAGAAAAATGAGAATTCTCTTTGTTTGCCACCGTTTGCCGTTCCCGCCCAACCGGGGCGGCAAGATCCGTCCTTTCCAGATGATCCGGCATCTCGCTGAGCGACACTCGGTAACCATAGCCACTTTGGCTCACTCGCAGGAAGAAGTGGAGCAGGGAAGCAAGCTGCGGGAGTTCTGCGAGCAACTGCTAGTCGAGATCGTTCCCAACCCGATCCGCTGGGGGCGGGCCTTGCTTGGGTTGGCCAGCGCCAAACCCTCCTCCGGCCAATACTTCTGGTCGCCCGCGCTACAGAGCAGAATTGCCGCCACAGCCCAGACGCGAGGGTTTGACCGGGTTTGGGTGCACTGCGCCTTCATGGCCCGCTACGTCATTGATGTCCCCTGCGATTTCAAAGTGCTTGATTACGGCGACATAGATTCCTCCAAGTGGGCGGATTACAGCCAGCACCGGAGTTTTCCACTGTCCATGGGTTACGGCCTGGAAGCAAAAAAACTGCGCCGATGGGAAAAGCAAATGGGGCGCCGCTTCACCCGCTGCACCGTGACCACCAGCAACGAACTGGTGGAATTTGAATCGCTCGGGATTCCCAAACCGTGTACGGTGATTCCCAACGGAGTTGATATTGAGTATTTCAACCCCCGGCATAGAACGGCCGCGAGTAAGCCGGTGATGGTTTTCGTGGGCCGCATGGATTACTTTCCCAATATTGATGGCATGCTTCAATTTGTGAACCACAGTTGGCCGCGCATTCGCGACGCTGTTCCTGACGCGGAACTGCGCATCGTGGGCTCGAATCCCGCCGCTTCCATCATGTGCCTGCGCGAGTTACCCGGCGTTCAGGTAACCGGCCACGTGCCCGATGTTCGGCCCTATGTGGGAGATGCGGCTGTCGGCATCGCCCCTTTGCGAATCGCCCGCGGCACGCAAAACAAGGTGCTGGAGATGATGGCGATGGGCTTACCGGTGGTGGCCAGCACGGAAGCTTCGCGGGGAATTCGCGCCCGCGCTGGCGAGCACCTCATGGTTGCCGAGAACAGCGATATGTTTATTACCCAAGTCATTGAACTATTACGCGATCGCGAACGCGGTGAGCGCCTGGGCGCTGCCGGGAGGGCTCAGGCAGTGAAAGGTCACTCTTGGCCGGCTTCCATGGCCATTGTGGATGAGGTGCTCGAGTTGGAGGGAAGCGCTGCCGTTGCCGGTGGTGAGCCCGCTTCACAATTGACCGTAACGACTTAGCGCGATTTTCCGATCAAAGCTTTTAAAGGAGTTGTGCACGTGCCACCATCCATCAGCATTTTCGGCCTGGGATATGTAGGTTCGGTAACCGCAGCCTGCCTGGCAAACCAGGGCTGCCGGGTTGTGGGTGTAGATACTAATCCGCAGAAGGTAGCGCAGTTGGCCGCCGGCAACGCCCCGGTAGTCGAACCGGGCTTGCAGGAGTTGATTGCGGCAGCTTGTAACTCGTTTTTGCTTGCGGCGACAACGGATTCCGAAAAGGCGATCTTGAGCACCGATGTTTCATTTATCTCGGTGGCTACTCCCAGCCTGCGCAGCGGGAAGTTGGACCTCACCTCAATTGAGCGGGTTTGCCGGACCATTGGAGAAATCCTGCGGCTCAAGCAAACATTTCACTGGATTGTGTTGCGCAGCACGGTTCTTCCGGGCACCACCGACTCCTTCGTAACGCCACTCCTGGAATCCAGCAGCGGAAAGCGGGCTGGCAAGGACTTTGGCGTCTGCTTCAACCCCGAGTTTCTGCGCGAAGGTACTGCCATCGCCGACTTCGCTCGCCCGCCGTTCACGGTTCTGGGTATAACTGACGGCCTGGAGTGTTCTCCGCTGCTCCAGATATACGGGCAATTGCCCGCTCCCCTGCATCAAACAGACACCCGTACCGCGGAGATGATCAAGTACGTCTGCAACGCCTTTCACGCCTTAAAGGTCAGTTTTGCCAATGAGGTGGGAGCGCTCTGCAATGAACTGGGCGCAGATCCGGGCTTAGTCACAAATATCTTCACGTCTGATACCAAGCTCAACATCTCACCCGCCTACCTGACGCCGGGCTTTGCCTTTGGGGGCTCCTGCCTACCCAAGGATTTGCGGGCTCTGACTTACCGTGCCAAGGAACTGGACCTCACCGTGCCCCTGTTGAACGCCATTTTGCCCAGTAACCAGGAACACATCCAGCGCGCGGCGGAAGAAGTTCTGCAGACCGGCAAGAGGGAAATCGGGGTTCTGGGTCTGAGCTTTAAAAGCGGAACGGACGATTTGCGGGACAGCCCCATGGTGCACCTGGTGAAGCGCCTGCTGGGCGAGGGCTGCCGCTGCCACATCTGGGACCACAATGTGCGCTTGGGTCAGATTGTGGGTTCCAATCGTGAGTTCATCCAGAATACGATTCCTCATATCGGCGCCCTCCTGCGTGAGGATGTGGCGGACGTGCTGAGTTCGTCGGAAGTCGTGCTGCTGGCGACCAAGGAACTTAGTTCTGAAGACGTTCTTCGCCGCCTGCGCAGCGACCAGATCCTGATAGACGTAGTTCATTTACAGAAGGCCAAATCGGCCACGCTGGGCCCAACTCCGTCTGGCAAAGCGGCCGAATCCGACGCGCCCCCAGCCGAGTCCGAGCAGGCGCCGGCCATGAGCGTGCGCCAGTCTGGGTGAGTTGTTCGGCGATGAAATGAAACTCCGGCTATTGTCACCATTCCTGCTTCTCTTCGCCCTCTCTCTTTTCGGGCAAAACGCCTGCAAACCCGACGGGAACGATTGTGCATGTCCCAGAACAGGCTGGTGCAAGGTTTGGCCCCCGCCTGGCTACATTGCCAGTCCGGAAGCAATGCATTCCAACGGCTGGACCACGTTACTCGCTGACCCGGATCATCAGCAGTTCTACATTTTTGGCATGGACAACGGCTTGGTGACCTTCGCGAATGCCTGGTGGGCCATGCCGTGGAAGGATTGGCGACGAACCCAGAAGCCAGCTTCGGAGAAGCAGGTGTGGACATTCCTCTCCGACTGCGGCACGGGCACGCTGGCTCACCACTCCATTCATGGCGACCATCTCACCCTGATTCATGCGCTCGGCGCTTCGGCAACAGATTCTCTGGAAATAGGGCTGGCGGACGGGGGACTGCAGCGGCCTTTTCCGCAAGAAGGAACAATCGTTTTACAGGATCCGGCCGGCGAGGCTGTTCAGTACCAGGCGTGCGATCAGGCGGACCGGCACGACAAAGTAGTCACCTTGGGCAATTGCCCCGCCGGAAGCGCTCGCCTCATCCTTCGCCATCTTACGCGCGGCTACCTGAGCGCGGCCGGATACAGCGCGGGGGGACGCGAGCACGCCGACGGCATCATTGTTCATGAAGCCTGCCCAGCTCCGCGCAACATGAATGGGCCTATTGCCGCCCATCCCAGCGATCAGCATCCCGTCCGCGATTCGGCTTACGATTCGGCGCGCAAGCGCATTTGGACATTTGGCGGCTACAACGAAGTCTATAGCCTGCGCGAAACCTGGTACATGCCGGTTGAGGGCAAAGAAGCCTATCACTGGTTCCGCTTTCTCACTCCTACGCTGCAGCCGGCGGAGGCCGAGAGTGGCGGCATCTATGACCCGGTGCACGATGTGATCGTGCGCTATGGCGGCATTTACACGCCCACCGCTCTGTGGCTGCTTTGCTTCGCCAAAGATGCCAGCATCGGCTGTTCCCGCGCTAATGACTGGAACCAGGTCGGCGGCGTCAGAGGCTCAGCACCCGGCCCGCGCTTCGGATATAGCCTGGCCTGGGATAGCAGGAGCAATCGCGTGTTGATTTTTGGCGGGGACCACTCCAACCCCACCGCCGGACAGGTTTATGCGTATGACGTTGGCGCGAGAACCTGGACGCCGCTAAGTTTTGGGAAGGGAACCGAACCGCCCCGCCAGAAGTTTCCCGCCATTGCATTCGATCCCGCGCGCGGAAGGGAAGGCAGTTTGCTGCTTTATGCCGCGGAAGGCGCGCTATACCAGTTTGATCTGGCGACGAAAACCTGGGTGAAGAGGCCGGATATTGCGAGTGCCGGCTCGGGCGGACCTGGCCCCTGTGAGATCCCCAATGCGTGCTATCTCGCGTACGACTCCCTTCACGATCAGTTCGTCTACTTAGGCAAATCGGGCGTGCCGGCTGTCTGGGTGTTGCCGGGCGCTGCCCTGTCCGCTGGCCCCAGTCCGCGGTAAATGGAAGCAGGAAACGCGGGGCTCTCGTCGCCGAGTCTCAGCTGCCGTTCCCCACGCTTACGTGTGCCGCTTGTTTTGGCTGTTGCGCCTTTCGCACCAGATTGATGAGCGGTTGGAACTTTCCTTCGGTGAGGATTATCTGCAGTCGCGCTTCGGTCTTTTTTAGCCCGCTATAGTGGCGCAAGCGCGATTTCCAGCTGCCGCGCAGGCGCGGTTGCTCCGGGTCCAGTTCCCAGGGATGGAAGTACAGGATCACAGGCTGGCCGTCTCGGCGATGAATTCTGCGAATTGCCCAGCGTGTCACCGCCAGGGGAAGTAGCCTCAAGTATCCTCCGCCCGCCGCTGGGAGGTTTACTCCTCCCATCCGCACCGTGGACATGGGAATCTCCCAAATGCTCCGGCCCGACGGCAAAGCGAGTTGATGAAGAAACCGGGGCGCATCGGGAATCCCGTAAAGATCATGGCGCACGGGAAAAATACTGGAATCGTACTCGAAGCCTTCTTCCAGGAGGATATCCAGCGCCCAGAGCGAATCTAAAGTGACTGAGAATGTGGGCGCGCGAAAACCACAAACTCGAACTCCGGCGGCATCTTCAATGGCGCCGCGCGCCCGCCGCACGTCCTCGCGAAACTCCAGCGGGGTAAGCGTGTGCACCCGCCGGTGGAGGTGACTGTGGCATGCTATTTCATGGCCGGCTGCCGCCACTTCGCGAATCAGCGCTGGATCCCGCTCCGCCACGTAGCCAAGAACGAAGAATGTGGCGCGGGTGCCAGTCCGGTTTAGAAGTTCCAGAGTGCGCTCTGTGTTTTGGCGGACTCGGGACGCAAACTCCGGCCAGCGTGCCCGCTCCACACGGTCGGCAAACGCCTCCACGTGGTAATAATCTTCCAGGTCAACACTGGCCCCGTCTACCAGTTCTGGGGATTGGTTCTGGGAGGAGTCCGGGGAAAGTTCGCCAGAGTCCTTGCTTACGTTCAATCCTCCCGGGGCGGTGCAGAAAGTTGCGTTTGAACGGCCGTAGTTTGCCCTCAGCGTCATGTCTTATCGGCTTGCTGCCAACCTGCTTGCTGCCTTTACTCCCGAACAGTTCCCAGTTCCGCTACCTTGACGCACTCCGGAGCGGTTCCTCAATTCCGGCGCTGCACGTTGCTTACCGCTTCCGTGCTTCCGCCCGCCAACCTTGATGTTTGCTAAAAGTGCAGCCTGCTCAGCGGCCTCCGCGGCTTAACTCCTGCCGCATCGGGCGAGGCGTTACCAGGGTGCGGGAGGGGCTACCAGCGGACCTCTGGGCTGCTGGTCGCGGGGACGACCACCGCTGGGAAGAAGTGAAAACCTTTTCACCTCGATTGAGAAAACTCTCGGCTTGAGCCGGTCTGCCCCTCCCTCTCGCCATCCCCGCAGCCATAAGTCCTTAGTTTTCAGCCCACTTTAAGCTCTTCGGATAGCGGCCATTCAGGCCAGCTTTGGAAAGGCAAATGCAACACGTAAGTGCCTAGTTAAAAAGTGATTTGCGTCTGGTTGTGGTAACCCCAATGCCCTCTATCGATAGGCGGCAAAACGCCAGGCCAGAAGCAAACTTGCAGAAATTAACACCCGGAACTGACTGTAGTTCCCCCAGAACGCGGTTTCAGACAGGGAGAAGTAGATGAGTTATAGGTGGTTGCTGACGGCGGCACTGGTGGCGGCGGGCATGAGCGCTACCCTGACAAGGGCACAGACCGAGCTGAGTGCTTCGCCGGTGTCGGCCAAATCACATGCGACGCGCTCGGCGCATTTCACATCGGACTCGAGCGCCGCCAGTTCATCCGCCTGGCTCGAAACCATCAAGGTTGAGCCCCAGAGCCAAGGGATGCGGTTTGAAATCAAGACCAGCACCGCGGTGAAGCCCATTGTTACTGCCGTCCCGGATCCCAATCGTCTAGTCATTGATTTTCCCAACACCGTTTCCGCGTACGCTGAAAATCACATTCCGGTGGACCACGATGGCGTCAAGGCCGTGCGTATCGGCGTCCAGCCCGTGGTTCCGCCAGTCACGCGCGTCGTGCTGGATCTGGACCGCCCCAGAAATTATCAAGTGGCGAGTAATGGCAGCACAGTGACCGTGAATCTGGACGATGCGCTTGCCGCTGACTACTCTCCCGCGGAAAGTAGCAGCGGGACGGTTACTACGACGGCTACTTCCGGCAAGGAATCCGTGGATGAGAGTGTGTCCAGCCCCAACCAGGCTCTCCACGCCGCATCTGATCCAACGGGCTCTTCTAAGGCTTCATCCGGCAATGACATTCTTTCGCCGGCCTCGGCTGCCCCAGGTGCGGCCAACAACAATTCGAGCGTTGCGCCTTCCAAACCGGCGCGTTCCAACCCACCCAGCCAGGCGGCGAACCACGCGCCGGTAAAAATTGCTACTTCCGCGTCCTTTACCAGCGAGCCTGCCTCTTCCAACCGCGCCACTGCCCAGCCGGCAACTCCAGATGATCCACCCGGCGATGCGAAGGCCAGCCCAGTCGCCGCGCCGCCCGCGTCCGCTCTGCCTGCCACTGCGGCGCAGACGGAGCATTCTTCGCCTGCTGCCACGCAAGCTCCTGCGACGGAAGTCGCTTCGGCCCGCCCGGATCTGCCAGGCTCCAAATTAAGTGCGACCCAGCCCGCGGCTCAGTCTCCGTCAGATCAATATGTCATCGGGGAGCAGGATGTCCTGGCCATCACCGTTTGGAAAGAACCGGAACTCTCTGGCGTGGTGGTAGTCCGGCCCGACGGCAAGATCACCGTTCCGCTGGTCAATGAAGTGCAGGTTGTGGGTCTCACCCCCGTACAGTTGCAGGCCCTGCTCACTGAAAAATTGAAGCCCTTCGTTAATGTGCCTCAGGTGACTGTGACCGCGCGCCAGATCAACAGCCGAAATGTGTACCTGATCGGCGAAGCGGCTCGTGAGGGTTCCTTTCCGATCAATAGCTCTACCACGATCTTGCAACTGATAGCTCAAGCCGGCGGCTTGAAGGATTTTGCCAAACGCAAAAAGATCTACGTCATTCGCAAGCTCGGCGAAAAGCAAGCTCGGTATTCCTTTAACTACGACGACGTGATTCGAGGCAAGAACACTAAGCAGAACATCGTCTTACAACCCGGGGACCTGGTTGTCGTACCCTGACTTTCCACTTTTGGAGCGTACCATGGCGCATACATTCAATTGCCGGCCAAGCGCAAGACTGCTAGGGTCCCTGCTTCTTCGTTTTGCCATTGTGGCCCTGCTCGGCGGTGCCATGGCTGCGCAGAGCCAAAAGCCGGCGAACCAGCCCCAGGCCCAAAGCGTTCCTGGGGATGCCACCTCAACCGACCAGCAGGTCCCCGTGGTGCAGCCACAGCCGGCGACGGCTCCTGCCACTACTCCGGATGCCGCTGCCGCTTCCGCCGACGCCCAGGCGAGCAGTGCTTCGTCCGGGTCCGAACCGGTCTACAGTCTGCAATCCGGACTGCCCCTGCAGAGCCGGATTTCCCCGTTGCGCTGGGGCCACCTCTCATTGCTCTCTTTCAGTGCGATGGAGGCTTACGAAGCGAGCGCGCAGGCGCCCGCAGGGGAAGCGACTCTGGCCAGCGGCCTGATTATCTATTCCATTGACCACAGCCGCTCCCGCTTTGATTTGCAGTACATGCCCATGGCTTGGTATGCCTCCGGCAGCTTTCGCAACAGCGTCACGGCGCACGCCCTCGACCTTTCGACCTCGCGCACTTTTGGCCGCTTCTGGCGAGTCAGCTTTGCCGACCAGTATCACTACTCGCCCAATCTGACGTTCATGTCCTCATCGTCGTTCAATCCTGATTTCGCTACTGGATCGGCCACCCGCAATCCGTTTTTCATGCTGGGCCGCAAGTCCATCGTCAACAGCGCGAACTTGGATGTAAACCGGCAATTGGACGGCAGCAACCAGCTGAACCTCTCGTTGGGGAATTCCTTCATGCGCCTGGGCGGAGTCAGTGACCCGCAGGTGCTGGGTACCATTAACATTCCCGCCGACGAACAGCTTTACTACAACGCGCAGCTGACCTGGTCGCACAAGTTCAGCGGCAATGGTGCCATGGGTCTGAGTTACGGTTTTACAGATCAGCAGGAGCGCAACAACAACATCAGGCTGCAATTTCAGACGGTGACTGCCACCTACACGCGCCGGCTTACCCGCACGATCAGCATGAGCGCAGGAGCCGGCCCAGCGTGGTCAAAACGCAACGTCACTGCGCAGGGTTCCATTGGTATTTACAAGAGCTTCCGGCATGGCGGGATGGCCGCCGATTTTTCGCGCGATATGGAGTTCGTTGGGGTGCTGGGCGGTGGTTTTCATAACCGCTACGACCTCTCTTTTCAACACCGTTTGTGGACGCGCTGGGACTTCCAGGTGGGTAGCAGCTACGTGCAGCAGCGGCTCCCCAGCTCGGTTCGTTCCTCCAACGGAGTCATGGGTTGGTCAACGCTTAGCTACCGCATGACGCCCAGCTGGTCCATTTACTCCACCTATTTCTACTTGAATTTTGGGTCGAATCTAAACATCCCTACGGCGCGCGAGGCGGCGGTTCTGGGTGTCCGCTGGGCCTGGTCGCCGGAGGGAGGGAGGTAGTTACCTACAAATGTTTCGCTTAGCCGGCCAATACGTTCCGCGGAAGAGCGTTCTGCTTGCTGGTACTGAGGCATTGCTCATCATCGCCAGTTTTTGGGTCGCAGCCTGGCTGCGGCTCGGCGATGTTCGGGCTCTCGGTTCGGACAGCGCAGAAAGCTACCAGCTGCCGGTTAAGCTCGCCACCGTCATCTTTATCTGCATGTTGTGCTTCTACTACAACGACCTGTACGACCTCCGGGCCGTGTCGCGCCGCACTGAGTTGCTCATCCGCGTCATGCAATCCCTCGGGGTCGCCTCGCTTATCCTCGCTTTTCTCTACTACGCCATACCGGGCCTGATGGTGGGCCGCGGCGTTTCGGTTATTGCCGCCGTGATCACGGGAGTTTCCCTCATCAGCTGGCGGCTGTTTGTGGATGCCACCGGGAACTTCTTCCGTCCCGAGCAGCGGGTGCTGGTGGCCGGTACCGGTTCCGCAGGCATTCGCCTGGTACGCGAGATCCTGGAGCACCCTGAACTCAATTTCAGAGTTCTCGGGTTCCTCGATGAAAAGGGCGAAAACATCGGCAAGCGGCTGGTCAACCCGGGAATCGTCGGCGGATTTTCCGAAATCGATACATTTGTGCAGCGCGATCGCGTGGATCGCGTGATCCTCTCCTTCGCTGAACGCCGCGGCCAGATGCCCGTCCAGAAGCTGTTGAGTGTGAAATTTTCCGGCATCATGGTCGAGGATGCGCACTCGCTTTACGAGAAGCTCACAGGACGCATCATGCTGGAAAAGCTGACACCCAGCCTGCTGATCCTCTCCGAGGGCTTTTCCAAGAGCGCGTTCCAAGTTGTTCTTAAGCGTGTGATGGACGTGGTGCTCTCGGCCACCGCTCTGGTGCTTTTGTCGCCCGTGGCGCTGCTCGTGGCGCTGGCCATCTACCTGGAGTCCGGCCGGCCTATTCTTTTCTGCCAGGAACGGGTGGGCATGGCTGACCGCAACTTCCGCATGTTGAAGTTCCGTTCCATGCGCCAGAATTCGGAAGTGAACGGGCCGGCCTGGGCGTCCAAAGATGATGCCCGCATCACCCGCATCGGACGCTGGATTCGCCGGTGCCGCCTGGATGAGATCCCGCAATTCTTGAACGTCCTGCGTGGCGACATGAGCATCGTTGGGCCGCGCCCCGAGCAGCCTGGGTTTGTTCACATGCTGAGCGAGCAGATCCCCTATTACGAGCAGCGCCATACCGTTAGGCCGGGCATCACCGGCTGGGCGCAAATCAAGTACAAGTATGGCGCCTCCAGCGAGGACGCCAAGAACAAGTTGGAATATGAATTGTTTTACATCAAGCACATGTCGGCATTTTTTGACTTCCTGATCATGTTTCGCACGGTTCAAGTCGTTCTGTTTGGATCAGGAGCGGTTTAGGGTTATCTGGGGAGAAGCAAAGACGAAGCTCTTTTGGGGGAAGATGTGAAAAGTGGCAAGCAATACTCGCGTTGGAGTACAAGAACCAGTTTGGCGGTAATGGCAGTTGGCGTTTTGCTCTTGTCCTCCGCGGCATGTCAGAGCCTGACGCCGGCGCAAAAAGCGCAGAAACAACTGGCGATTGCCCGCACGGACGCCAAGAGCGGGAAGGTGAGCGAGTCCATCATTGCTTATCGCCAGGCGATTCAGAACGATCCCAAGCTGGCAGTTGCCCATTATGAATTGGGAAAGCTCTATGAGGAGCATCAGGAGTTCATCAACGCTTTCCGGCAGTTGAGTCAGGCTGTGGATTTGGATGGGTCCAATACCGACGCGCGCTTCCGCCTGGCAAACCTGCTGCTGGCGGCACGGAAATATGATGACGCCAAACAACAGGCGAACGCCATTCTGGCCCAGAAGAAGGATGATCCGGGAGCTCTGCTGGTGCTGGCCGCGACCCAGCGCGGATCTGGTGACGATGTGAGCGCGCGCGCCACCGTGGATCGCCTGCTGAAACTGGATCCAACCAATGGCGGCGGGTGGTTCCTGCGCGCCAGCCTTCAGTTTCAGGGCAAGCAGCTTGCCGAAATCGAGTACAGCCTGCGTCAGTCTGTAAAGTATGCCCCCCAAGCCGTGCCGGCTTTTACCGCTCTGGCATCTCTGCTGGTGCAGCAGAATCGGCCAGCGGAAGCGGAAACCGTTATTCGCGGCGCGGTCGCCAGCAACCCGCAAAGCCTTCCCGCGCAATATCTGCTGGGGAACTTCCTGTGGCAGCAGAAGCGACTGCCTGAAGCGGAGGCGGTGTTCCAGAAGATCAAAAGTATGGGCGAAGCCAGCCCGCAGAATCGCGGCGCCCTGGCGCATTTTTATGCCTCCACCAACCGGGCCAATCTGGCGGAAAAGGAATATCTGGAGATCATCCAGAAATATCCTGACGACTTGGTCAATAAGCGGGCCTTGGCCACGCTTTACCTGGTCAGCGGACGCCAGTCCGATGCGGAAAACATGGTGAAGTCCATTCTCAAGTCCCATCCCAACGATGGCACAACCCTGGTCCTGAACGGTCAGTTGGAAGCCGCGCAAGGGCATCTGGAGCAGGCCGCAACCGATCTGCAACATGCTACCCAGGCCGAGCCGCGTTCGGCTTTGGCCCACTACTACCTGGCAACCGTGCAGCTGCGTCTCGGCCAAGCGAGTCAGGCCGAAGGCGAGCTGCGTACCACGTTGGAACTTAACCCCAAGATGATCCCGGCCCGCACTCTGCTCTCAGGATTAGAAATGAGGTCGGGGAACCTTCAGCGCTCCCTGAGCGACGTGGATCAGGTGGTTGCCAGCCAGCCAAAATCCCTCGGTCCCTACGTTATGCGCTCCATTCTGCAGACCGAGCAAGGGAACGCCGATCAAGCAGAGAAGGATCTGATGCCCCTGCTGAATACCTTTAACCAGCCGGAAGCGCAGGCCGACACCTACCGCACCTTGGCCTGGATCAAGTTTCACCAGGGCAAATACCCGGAGACGCGCAAGTTCTTGCAGAAATCCTCCGAGCTGCAACCGCAAAATACAGATACGGTTTACCTTCTGGCGCTTACTTACCTGGCGGAGAAGAAGCCCGATGTAGCTCTTGCCCAGCTGCAGTCCACGCTTCACAAATACCCAAAATGGGCGGAAGGCTACCAGATCTCCGGGGAAGTCATGCTGCAGGCTGGACGTCAGGCGCAAGCTCAGTCGTTTCTGCATCAAGCCTTGGCTATCAATCCGCAGCTGCTGCCGGCATGGCTTAGCCTGGGCACGTCTTTTGCCTTGCAGAACAACTTTGACGGAGCGCTGGACGCTTACAATCATGCTCTGCAGCTCCAGCCCAAATCTTCTCTGGTCTACTTGCGCCTGGGCCAGGTCCATGAGAAGCGTTCGGATTGGACACAAGCCGAGGGCAGCTACGAAAAAGCACTGCAGTTCGATCCAGGCAACGTGGTCGCCAAGAACAATCTGGCTTGGGATTATGCGGAGCATGGCGGCAACATTGATGTCGCCTTACGCCTGGCCCAGGAGGCCCGCCAGGCCAGTCCTGATAATTCCGGCGTTGCCGATACGCTCGGCTGGATCTACGTAAAGAAAGACACCTTAGGCAACGCCATTCAGTTGCTGCAGGAGTGCGTGGACAAGAACCCCCGTAATCCCACATTCAACTATCACCTGGGCGTGGCTTATTACCGTGCTGGCCGCAAGTCTCAGGCCAAGCAATTCCTCGAGACAGCTGTGAAATTGGAACCCAACGTGACGGAAGCAGGCGATGCCAGGAAGCTGCTTAGCTCCCTGAATTAACGGACCGACTGGGCTGGCGTCGCCCCTCCGTTTACCGGGGCGGGCTCCGCCGGCCAAGTCAACAAATTGTTGGCGGTGAAAGCTTATGGCGACTAAACAAAAACAGGATCTAGATCTCTCGCTGGCTGGGCTGCAATACTTTCGCTTCAAGGATTACAAACGCCTGGTGGCGCGGCGCAAATGGCTGATTATCGCCACGGCGACCCTCGTCGGCCTGCTCACTTCCGTGGTGGTTTACTTCGTTCCCAATTCCTACAGGGCCACCACCAGCATCTTGATTGATCCCGGCAAGGTGCCGGAAAGTTATGTGAAATCTACCGCCACCTTGACCGCGAACGAGCGCCTTGCGCTGTTGCGGCAACAGATTTTGTCCGACACCAAGCTCTCGCAGATCATTGACGACATGGGTCTCTACCAGGAGCTGAAGAAAAAAGAGCCGCCCCTGGAGATTACCCGCAAGATGCGCGACGACATTGACCTGGAGCCGATCTCCTATTCCACCGGTGGCCGGGCCGATCTGACCGCTTTCAATATTTCCTATCATTCGCGCAACGCCGGCACCGCCGCCGCCGTTGCCAACCGCCTTGCTTCCTTGTTCATAGAGGAGAACTTGCGAGCCCGTGAAGAACAGGTCCTGGGCACGGCCGAATTCATTGACCGTGAACTGGCTAAGGCGCGACAGGATCTGGAGGACAAAGAAACCAAACTAGGTGCGCTGCGGGCGCGCTATGCCTCAGAGTTGCCAGAAGCGCAAAATGCGCACCTGCAGGCGCTTGCGACTTTGCAACTGGAGATGCGCAGTGAGATGGACGCCGTCAGCCGCGACCAGCAGCAGAAAGTTTACCTGCAGTCCCTAATGGCCGACAGCCCGCAAGTGGTTGATCTCGATAGCGGCAACGCTGGCTCCGCTCCCACCGGGTTACAGGACCAACTCTCCCGCCTGGAAGCGCAACAGGAACAGCTGCGCACCCGCTACGGTCCTCAATTTCCGGATGTACTGAAGATTCAGCAGGATATTGATCGTCTGCAGGAGAAGATCAAATCCGCCAAGAAGACGGAGGGCCCTGCTGCCGCGCCTGCCGTCCTGCGGCCCCACAATCCGGTGATTGACAGCCAGATTGCCGGCATCGACAAAGATATCCAGGCCCACGCCAAGCGAGAACAGGATCTGAAGTCGCAGATTGATTATCACCAGTCCATGCTGGACGCGGCTCCGGCCGCTTCCCAACAAATAGCCATACTCAGCCGAGACTACGAACAGGCGGAAGAGAATTACAAGCGCCTGCAGGATCACAAGTTTTCTGCTGATATTTCTACCGATATGGAAAGCCGGCAAAAAGGGGAGCGCTTCCTGATCCTGGAGCCGGCGCAACCGCCGTCTCTGCCCTACGAGCCCAAGCGCGCCTTGATTGACGGACTAGGCTTGCTGGCCGGTATTGTTTTCGCTTTCGGCTTGGTGCTGGCGCTGGAGTTGTTTGACCGGACCATCAAAACTGAGCATGAGATTACTGACCAGATCGAGGCCCCGGTGCTGGCGGAAATTCCCTGGCTCGTAACCGCGGCCAAGAAGCGTCAGGAGCAATGGCATAACGTCCTCGCAGCCGGCGCAAGCACTTTCCTGCTGCTCATGTATGTGGGGGCCATCGCCGTATCGCTGAGGAAGTAACCGTAAAGGACATAAGGCTGAGGAAGGGATTGCAATGTCATTCGCTACTTGGTTTAACGGTACCGCAGAGAAAGCTGAAGATGTAGAAGCGGGCCAGGCGCCGCAACTGGTGGCTGAGCGGGACGGGAACCCGCTGGCGTTTCACGTCAACCCCGTCTATCCGTTAGTGATAGATCCCGTGTTAGTGGGTGCAACCGAGCACTTCAGTGTTCTGCGTACCCGCCTGCTGAACGCTCACCACAAGACTGGCCTCCGCTCTCTTATCATCACCAGTCCCGAGAAGGAAGAGGGTAAGAGCCTGATCTGCACCAATCTCGGCATCACCCTGGGGCAATTGGGTAAGCCCCGCGTGCTGTTAGTGGATGGCGACTTGCGTGTGCGGGGGATGACCGAGTTGCTCGGATTGCAGAACGATCGCGGAGTCGGTGACTACCTGCAGGATAAGGCGGAATTTCAAGACTGCATTCGCACTACGGAATATCCCTCCCTGTGCATCGCGCCCGTGGGCGACGTCCAGGAAGACTCAATGCCCACGCTGCTCGAAGGACCCCGCTGGCCGGCATTCCTGCAGCGCGCCAAAGAGGAATTTGACCTCATCATCGTGGATTCTGTGCCCATTACGGCTCCCATCGCCGACTTCGAGTTGTTGTCTGGTCCCTGCGATGCCGCCCTGCTCACTGTTCAGCTGCGCAAGACTACCCGTGAAGCCCTGGACGTGACCGTCAATCGCCTGGAAAAGAAATTGATAGGCGTGATTATTAACAATGCCCAGGCCGGCTCGGGATACTACGCCGATTACTACGGCAAGAAGAACCCGTACTACGGTAAGAGCAAGAGAAAGAACGGCGCCTAAAGCAGGGCCGATTCCGAACCACGTCGCCGCAAGGAGTCACAATGTACCCCAACTTGAAGCTGCAGATTTGGAGATCGGGGATCCACCAGAACCGGCTGGCGCGCGAGTTGAGCATAGATGAGACTCTCCTCAGCCGCATTATTAATGGATATCGCGAGCCCTCTGCCGGCGTGAAGAGCCGTATCGCAAAGTATTTTCAGCTCGATCCGGAATGGCTGTTCCAGAGCGAGTCCGAATCCCTTTCCAGACGGGTGCCGCGGAACGGGAGCAGTCGAGAGCAGAGGAAATGGTAACTACCATCATCAATCCGGCTACCGGAGTTCAAGTGCGCGCCTTCCAGGAGGACTCGCGCGCAGCCTGGGACGGGTATGTCAACCGCCATCCCGGCGCCTCGCTCTTCCACCTCACCGCGTGGCAACGCGTAATTCAGCGGGCTTTTGCTTTTGAAGCGCGTTATCTGCTGGCGGAAGATCAGAGCGGCATCCGCGGTGTGCTGCCTTTGTTTCTTAGCCAAAATCTCATCCAGGGCCGCACGCTCATTTCCACTCCCTTCGCGGTTTACGGGGGGATATGTGTCGGGGATGATGCCGCCCAACAGGCGCTCTGCGATGCCGCGCGCCAAATCGCCGCCGCGGAAAAAGTCCAGTACCTGGAACTGCGTGAGCGGTGGGCGACCTTCGACTCCTCTTTTCAGGTTAAGGACCTTTACGTCACCTTTGAACAGGACCTGCCCTCAGACCCAGAGCAACTCTTGCGCGGCTTTCCCCGTGACACGCGCTACATGATTCGGAAGGCAGAAAAAGCTGGCTTGGCGGCCGTGGTGGATAACTCACAGCTGGACGTGTTTTACGAGATTTACGCTGCCAGCGTACACCATCTGGGGACGCCCGTATTTGCCAAAAAGTTTTTTCGAATCCTGCTGGAGGAATTTGGCGACCTGTGTGAAATCACGGTGGTCTGGCAGGGCAAGCAGGCGGTTGCGGCCGTGCTCAGTTTACATTTTCGCGATTGGATTTTGCCTTATTACGGCGGATCGCTGCCGGAGGGCCGCCGGGTTGCCGCCAACAATTTCATGTATTGGGAAGTGATGAAGCAGGCTATGGCGCGTGGCTTTCGCCATTTTGACTTCGGCCGCAGCAAGATGGGTACCGGAGCTTACGCTTTCAAGACGCAGTGGAATATGCGGCAGCGGCCCCTCCCCTACATGTATCACCTGGAGCGCAGGAAGAGCATGCCCAATTTTTCACCGGCAAACCCCCGCTTCCAGTTGTTGACGTCGGCATGGAAACGGCTGCCATTCTCCCTCACTAAGGTGGTAGGACCGGCTCTGGTGCGCCTTTTTCCCTAGAACGCAGGCGACACCGTGTGCGAATGAAGTGGCGTTGAGCACGATACCGGCTGGTGAATGACCGGGAGATTCGGGAACTGATTGCATGTTGCGGGGACTCTTTCTTCGAGCGATTGTAGCTTTAGGCGTGCCTCTGGCACTGGTGTCTCCCTTTGGCGGCCTCCTGCTCTATCTGTGGTACTCCCACGCTCGTCCCAACGACTTTGTCTGGCCGGTGTACAGCTTTACCCGTGGTGCCTACATCCTGGCTGCCGCCACCCTGGTTGGCTACCTGCTTTTTGAGATTCGCCGCTCGCCGCCACGCATCCGCGGTCTGGCTCTGGTTCCGCTGTTCTACGTGTGGACCGTCCTGGCCTGCATCTTTGCGGTCAGTCCAGCTCTTGCAGAGCCCAAGATCTGGGAATTCGGCAAGATTTTCCTCATCACCTTTTTGGTGGCGGCCATGGCCAACTCCGAAAAGCGTGTGCGGACCTTGCTGTATGCCCTCGGCATTTCCGTCGGTCTGATCGGCTTAAAGGGAGCCATTGATTTCATTATTACCGGCGGCCAAGCCCGCATGACGGGTCCAGGAGGCATGGAGGGCGAAGAGAACGAGTATGCCCTGGCGCTCAACGTCGCCATTCCTATTCTGTTTGGCCTGGCCCGCTCGGAACCGCGCAAGTTACTGCGTTGGGCTCTGAAGGGAATGGCACTTGGCTGCGCCATTACGGTTGTGGGTACCCACTCCCGTTCGGGATTCCTGGGCTTGGCCCTGGTGGCCCTGCTGCTTACGCTTTACTCTAAACGCCGACTGGTTGGGGTGGTCGTTCTGGCTGTCGCCATCCTCCTCTTTGTTAAGTTTGCTCCCTCCGCCGCTATGTCGCGTTACCAGTCGATCCCCACCGCGGCGGACGACGACGCTTCCGCCATTGGCCGCCTGCAGGCATGGGAAACCGCGCTGCTGATGATAAAAGCCCACCCTTTTTTTGGCATTGGCCCACTCCAGTTTGAGATCAATTTTCCTAAATACACGAACTTTCGGCCCCGTGCTTGCCACAACGCATTCCTCGATCTTGGCGCTGAGCAGGGAATGCCGTCCTGCTTGTTGTTCATGGCTATCCTTGGTGGAACTATTTTCACCATGTGGCGCCTGCGAAAACGGCTTAGCCACTTTCCCGGTAACGATAACTGGATGGCTTATTGTCTGCTGATTCAGCAGGCGATCACGGTTTACATCGTTCCCAACCTGTTCATCAGCCGCCAGAACGAGGATTTAATGTGGCACCTCCTCGGAGTCAGCGCCGGCCTGGCGGCCTTGGTGCGCCGCAAGCTGGCGGACCAGTACGCAGAGGCTGAAGTGAAACAGCAGGAAGAGCAAGCCCAACTTCCGGAGCTGGTCAATGCCTGAGCTGATGCAATCCGAAATGGAACGCCCGGCTGTGGGGTCGCGAACGGCTCGCGTTCGCATTATGCACATTCTTCACCGTCTCGCCACCGGCGGCACCGAAAAGAATGTGCGCAAGCTGCTAGAAGGGTTAGACGCAGGAGCTTTTGATCAGACCGTCTGTACGGTGGTGCCGGAAGTGGAGCTCTCGGTGGGCAAGGCGCGCGTAGTTACTCTCGCCCGCCCCCCCTTAAAGCCTGGGTTCCTGGTGCCCCATTTCTACCGCCTCTTCCGCCGCGAACGCCCGGACGTTGTGCACTCCCGCAATTGGGGCACCATGGAGGCAGTCGTGGCCGCCCGCTTAGCCGGAGTTCCCGCGGTTATTCACAGCGAACACGGCCGGGATCTGCAGACCATGGGCCGCCAGCCCTGGCGGCGCCGCGTGTTTCGCCGCGTATGTTATCGCTGGGCTGACCGCGTTTTTGCGGTATCGCAGGAATTAGCGGAATTTTACTCAGCGCAACTCGGCATTCCGGTGGAACGCCTGGAAGTCGTGCCCAATGGTGTCAATACCGCCGAGTTTCGGCCCTGTCCCGAGTGGAGGATAGAATTTCGGCGCCGCCTGGGTGTAGGCCCGGAGACCCTGGTCGTAGGCGCTGTCAGCCGGCTTGATCCGGTGAAAGATCATTTGACCCTGCTGCGCGCCGCGGAGCTGGCCGTTGCTTCGGGCGTTGATCTTTGCCTGGTGATTGTGGGCGATGGTGTCTGCCGCCAGGCTTTGCAGCGCGAACTGGCGGATCGACCGGCCCTGGCCGAACGCGCTCGGTTCATCGGCGAAGTCAGCAACGTGGCCGAGTGGCTGAACAGCTTTGACGTTTTTGCTCTGCCCTCGCTCTCGGAAGGCATGTCCAACACCCTGCTGGAGGCTATGGCGGTCGGCGTGCCTCCGGTGGCAACTCGTGTCGGCGGCAATTCAGAAGTGATTGAGGACGGACTCTCCGGGGTTCAGTTCAACCCCGGCGATTATCAGGCGCTGGCGGCATGCCTGCAGAAGATGGCGAGCGCGCCCGAGTGGCGGTTGCAACTGGGTGAGAATTCCCGGCGGCGCGTGGCTGCCCGCTTTTCGCTGGGCCGCATGATGCAGGCCTATTCCCAGATGTACAACGACGTTGTTATGAGCACAGGCCGGGCGGAGCCGGCGCTCAGCACCTGAAGGTAAACCAATGTGTGGCATCTGCGGAATTCTTGAACTCGACCCTGGCGCTTCAGTGCCGCCCCAGATTGTGGAGCGCATGGCCGATAGTGTGCGCCATCGTGGTCCGGATGATGCCGGCTACCACTTCGAACCTGGCCTCGGTCTGGGGCACCGCCGCTTGAGCATCATTGACCTGCAGGCCGGGCACCAGCCGCTCAGCAACGAGGACGGAAGCATTTGGATCGTATTCAACGGCGAAATCTACAATTTTCTCGAGCTGCGTGCCTTGCTGGTGGCCAAGGGGCATGTATTCCGCACGACTTCCGATACGGAAGCGATTGTTCACCTCTACGAAGAGTACGGCGAGGAGTGCTTCAGCAAGTTGCGCGGCATGTTCGCCATTGCTCTTTGGGATGGCCCCCGGCGCAAACTGGTGCTGGCGCGCGACCGTATCGGCAAGAAGCCTCTGTTCTATTGTTATGACGGCCAGCGCCTTATTTTTGGTTCCGAACTCAAGGCCGTACTCGCCAGCGGGCGCGTACCTGAGGCCCTGGATCACACCGCCCTGGTTGACTACTTCGCCTTGCAATACATCCCGGCGCCCAAGACCATCTACAAAGCGGTGCGCAAGCTTCGTCCCGCTCACTACCTGGTCGTGAATGGTAACGGGATTCGCGAGCAGGCCTACTGGGATTTGAGCTTTGCCGCGGTGGAGGAGAGAAACGAGCAGCAATGGTGTGACCAGGTGCGCGAAGCTCTGTTGGACTCCACTCGGGTGCGCCTGATCAGCGATGTACCACTAGGTAGCTTTCTCAGCGGCGGTGTGGATTCCTCCGCAGTTGTCGCCTGCATGAGCCGCCTTCTCGACCACCCGGTTACGACCTGCGCCGTTGGATTCGACGAACAGGGTTACAGCGAGGTTCGCTTCGCCCGCGAGGTGGCGCAGCATGTAGGCGCGGACCATCACGAAGACACGGTGCTCCCCGAAGCCAGTGAAATTGTGGACCGCCTGGCCTGGCATTACGACGAGCCCTTCGCTGATTCCTCCGCTATTCCTACTTACTATGTCTCCAAGGCTGCGCGGCAACACGTCACCGTAGCGCTGTCCGGCGATGGGGGGGATGAGACTTTTGCAGGTTACCGGCGGTACGCGCAAGACGTTGAGGATAACCGGCGACGCTCGCTGCTGCCTGCGCCCTTTCGTCGGCGCGTGCTGCGGCCTCTCCTTGAGAAGGCGCCCCGCTTCGGACGTGCCAAATCGCTGCTGGGGAGAATGGCCCAGGACCCGCTTGAGGCCTACCTGACGCGCATCACACTGCCCGCTTTTGTCCGTGACGCGCTGTTCTCGTCTGCATTCCTAAGCGAACTGCGCGATTACGATCCCCTGGACCAGTTGCGCGAGCACTATCACCGCGCCGACACCGCGGACCTGCTCTCGCGTGTCCAGTATCTCGACATCAAGACCTACCTTCCTGACGACATCTGCGCCAAGGTGGATCGGGCGAGCATGGCGGTTTCGCTGGAAGTGAGGGCCCCGCTGCTGGACCATCGCCTCATGGAACTAGCGGCCCGTATCCCCTCCCGGTTTAAGCTTCGGCAGGGAAATGGCAAGTACATCTTCAAGCGAGCCATTCAGGACATGGTGCCCTCGTCGGTCGTCACTCGGCGAAAGCAGGGATTCGGCGTTCCTATTGCGGAGTGGTTCCGGGGCGAATTGCGAGAAATGGCGCATGCAGTTTTGTTTGAGGAGGATGGCATTCTCAACCGCCAGTCTCTGCGGCGCATATGGGATCAACACCAGCAGGGAAGCCGCGACCGTTCGGCCCTGTTATGGGCGGTATTTATGTTTCGGCAGTGGCAGGGACGCTTCGGCCGGGGACAGAATTGGCGAACCTTCGCGCCGAGCCAGGCTGTCGCGCAGCCGAGCACGGTAGGAGAAGGTGTTTAATTCATGGCCATTTGTGGCATAGCTAATGGGCGAAATGCTCAACCGGTAGAGGGCACGGTGCTCGACGCCATGCTTTCGGAGTTGGCCGTTACTGCTGAGGCCCCCCGGGAGCAGAAATCGCGCCAGCAGTTTGGGCTGGGCGCGGTGTCCTCCACCGGCACTGCCTCAGTGTGGTCTTCTGATTCGCTCACGGTCGCTTGCGATGCCGAAATCTACAATCGTCGCCAGATTCTGGCCGGCCTTCCTCATTTGTCAGATTCTGACAACGTTGCGGCTCTGATCGGCGCGCTTTATCGCCAATATGGCGTCTCCATGCTGGACAAGCTGCGCGGACCTTTTTCGATCGCGGTGTGGGATGACGGCGGCAAGACCCTGCTGCTGGCCGTGGATCGCTTAGGAATCCGGCCACTTTCCTACGCCAGTACTCCTTCCGGAATCATTTTTGGTTCTTATGCGCGCAGCATTTTGGCAAGTGGCAGGGTGGAGAAGAAGGTCAATCCTCAGGCCATCGTGGATTACTTCAACTACAGCGTTGTGCCCGCACCCGCTTCGGCTTTTGCCGGCATCGCGAAGCTGCAACCTGGAGAGTACCTGTTGTGGCGGGAAGGCCACGAGCAGCTAGCCCGTTATTGGGAGATGCGGTATCCCGAGGACGCACGTGGTTCGAAAGAGGAACTCGCCCAGCAACTGCTCTCCCGCATGAAGGACGCAGTGGACGCTACCTCCGCCGGCCTCGCACCGGAGCGCACCGGATGTTTTCTCAGCGGCGGCACCGACAGTAGCTCGGTGGCCGGGCTTCTGGGCCAAATTAAGCAGCAGCCCTCCAACACCTTCTCTATCGGCTTTGCCGAAAATCGTTGGAATGAGCTCAATTACGCTCATTTGGCGGCCGAGCACTTTCATACCCGCCACACGGATTTTGTGCTGGGCCCCGAGGATGCCTACCAGATTATTCCCAGGATTGTCGAAGCCTTCGATGAGCCTTTTGCCAATTCCTCGGCTATTCCGACCTACTGGTGCGCCAAACTGGCGCGCGAGCACGGCATGTCCGTCCTGATGGCGGGGGACGGCGGCGATGAGTTGTTTGGCGGCAACGAGCGTTACCGCACCGAGCAGATTTTTCTCCTATATCAAAACGTTCCACGCGCGCTTCGGCGCCTGCTGGAGCCTGCCGTTTTTGCCGCGCCACGTTCTTTGCCTCTGTTCCGCAAAGCTCAAAACTACATCCGGACCTCGAATACGGGTAACCCGGAACGCTACTGCCAGTGGCGGCTGCTACAGAAATTCGCTCCGCAGGAAATTTTGGGCGAAAGCATGAATGGAAACGGTAACGGGCATCGTGATCTGCTGGCGGTTATTCGCGGCCACTACCAGGCTGCCCCGGCAAAGTCGGAGCTGAACCGGCTGTTGTACGTGGATGTAAAGATGACCCTGGGCGACGAAGACTTGCCCAAGGTGGTTCGTACCGCGGAACTGGCCGGCATTGCCGTGCGGTTCCCCTACCTTGATCATCTCCTGGCTGAGTTCACTGGGCAGTTGCCGGCGGATCTTAAAGTGCGTCGCCTGCAGAAACGCTATCTGTTCAAGTGCGCCACCCGCAACCTGCTGCCGAAGGCCATTCTGGAAAAGAAGAAGCACGGTTTCGGACTGCCCATTGGACTGTGGTTGAAAACTGATCCCAAACTGCGGGAAATGGCGCGCAGTGTTTTGCTCGATCCCCGCACCTACCAGCGTGGGTACTTCCGCCGGCCGCTGGTTGAGCACTTTTTTGCCGAACTGGAGCGCGACGACACCCCCTATTTTGGCGACTTGCTCTGGGTATTTCTCATGCTCGAGTTTTGGCACCGCCGCCACATGGAAGGGGCACGGCCGTGAGAGTGGTTCGCTATCGCGCCTGGGAGGAACTGCAGCCGCTTGCCGCGCGCTGGAACGAGCTTCTCTCGGCCAGCAGCAGCGACACCTTGTTCCTTACCTGGGAATGGTGCGAAGCCTGGTGGAAGAACTACGGCGCGGCTCGTCCCTTGTTTGTGCTGGCGGCCTGGGAAGAGGATCGCCTGATTGGGGTAGCGCCCTTTTACGTGGATGAAGTCCAACGCTGGGGCACAAACTGGAAATGCCTGCGAATTATCGGCGACGGTTCTAATGATTCCGACTACCTCGATTGCTTTGCTGCTCCGGGCCGCGAAGCCGAGGCCATGCACGCCTTTATGGACTACCTGCAGGCGGAAAGCGCCGACTGGGATTGGCTCGAGACCAGTGGCACGCCCGCCGATTCGGTCTGCCTGAATTTGATGACCAGCGCGGCTCGTGAGCGTGGCTGGCATTTCGCCAGCGAATCCATTCCGTGCACTACGTTGCCGCTGCCCGCGTCTTGGGAAGGTTTTCTGGCCGGCTTGCGCCCGCGTTTCCGCACCAAGGTTCGTTCTTGTTTGGCTGAACTTGAGCAGCAAATCCGCTCTGTACCCAGAGAATGCACGTCGGAAGCCGAGCTGGATTCTTGGCTCGGAGAATTGTTCGATCTGCACGCCCGCCGCTGGAATACCAAAGGTCAGTCCGGCGTCTTCGGCGCTGCCGCCAAGCGTTCGTTCTATGGCGATGTTTCCCGCTCCGCCCTGAAACGCGGCTGGCTGGCCTTCCATCGTCTCGATTGGGCCGGGCGTCCGCTCGCTCTGCAGTATGGCTTCCGGTATGCGAACCGTTTTTACCTGCTGCAGGAAGGTTACGATCCCGCGTTTGAAACCGTGCGGCCAGGCATGGCTCTACGCACCTGGCTCATGCGCCACTGGATTCAAGCCGGGCTGGCGGAATACGACTTTCTTGCCGGTGTCACTCCTGCCAAGATGGAATGGGGCTCGCGGGAGAAGATGAGCGTCCGGGTCGTATTGGCACCCTCTTCCAGCGCGGCTTGGGTGTGCCTCAAAGGGCCGCAGCTTCGCCGCAGTTTAAAAGATCGTATTCGCAATGTAGTTCCGGAGGCGCTGCTGTCTGCTCGAGAGCATCTGCGCGACCGAAAGAGGGAACAGATCTCCAGCAACGAAGCCGGTTTCAGCGCAACGCCTCCCACCGTGAAGGGATTGGTTCTCCGCACGGCAGCGTGCGCCTACCGGAACACGCCGCTGGGCTCAGCGGCACGGCACATCGCCAGTCGCTACACGCTTGGCGCTCAAGGCTTCATGGGCTTGCAGCGACGCGCTATGCCGGCATGCCAGATTTTTGTCTATCACCGGGTTAACGATGATCGAGACCCCTTCTTCTATGCCACTCCGGTGGCCGAGTTTGAGCGCCAGATGGAATATCTGGCCAGGAATTTCCGCATGGCTTCATTGGACGACCTTGCCGGCGGGAGTTTCCCCGTGAATGGGCATAAGTGCTGTGTCGCGGTTACCTTCGACGATGGCTATCGCGATAACTTCACCTACGCTTTTCCAATTCTGAAGAAGCTGGGCATCCCAGCGACTGTATTTCTTGCTACCGGCTGCATTGAGAGCGGCGAGCTTCCCTGGTATGACCAGGTGCGCCTGGCTTTCAAGTTAACCATGCGGCCGCGGTTTTCCCTGGAATCGGTTGGCGGCCCAAGCGCCTCCCTGGAGACTGCCTCCCGAAGAGTGGAAGCGTCTGAGCGCACGCTGGCCTGGCTGCGCGGGCTGGATGAATCCGGCCGGAGCCGCGGCCTGACACACGTATTTTGCGAGCTGGGTGTCCCCGCCGGTCTCAACCTGCGCAACACCATGCTGCGCTGGGAGGACATCCGCCTGATGGCCAAGCAGGGAATTGCCTTCGGCGCCCACACCGTTACCCATCCTGTGCTGGCTGGCTTGTCGCTAGAGCGCCTGCAAGAAGAGATTGGTGGATCCAAGCGGACGGTCGAAGCGCGTTTGCAGCTTCCCGTCAGGCACTTTGCCTACCCGTTTGGAAAGCATGCCGATTTCGGTCCCCACGCCAAACGCGTGGTGCAGGAAGCGGGCTTCCAGACCGCCGCCACCACGGTCTTCGGCATTAACGGGCAGGGAGATGACCGTTTCGAACTCAAGCGTTTGGGCCTGTGGGAACGCGACATGGGCCTGTTTGGCCTGCGGCTGGATTGGTACCGCATGGGTGGCGGCAGTACGCCGGACGAATCGAAACAAGAGGTGAGGGCACAATGAAGCACGATAGACCGGGAACAACAGGCGGCGTTCAGACACTGGCGCAACGCCATTCCGTAGAAGAGAGTTTCCACGATGTCAAAGCGCAGCGCGATACGCCAATACCGGCGCGCACGGACTTCTACTCGTCCGGAGTCGGTGATGAGCAGACCCAAATCCTGATGGACACGGCGGGCTGCCTCGTCGGAAAGCGGGTGCTCGATTTCGGCTGCGGTCTGGGACAGACCAGCCGCATGTACGCCGAGCGCGGCGCGGTGCGGGTTGAGGGTTTCGACATTTCCAGCGAAAGCATTCGCATTGCCACCAAGAACGCCAAGCGCGATGGCCTGGATGACCGCGTGTTCTTCCGCCACCTGGCGGCGGAGGACATTGATTATGACGACAACTCTTTTGACGTCGTCATCGGCAAGGCAATTCTCCACCACACCGACCTGGAGAAAACTGCCCGCCAGCTCAACCGCGTGCTGGTCCCCGGCGGCACGGCCTACTTCCTGGAACCTCTGGCTCACAACCCGTTTCTCAACCTGTTCCGCTGGCTCACTCCATCCCGCCGGACCCCCACGGAAAAGCCGCTGAGCGTCCACGACCTTAACGTCTTTCGCCGCTACTTCTTCGTGAATTACCACGGAATGTATTTGTTCACCTTGCTTTCTCACTTCCTTTTGGTGCTGACTGGCTCCAGGAAGCTCTTTGCCAAATCTCACGACGTCTTGCGGCGCTGGGAACAACCGGTGCTGAGGCGCTTTCCCGGCTTGCAAAAATATTGCTGGTCGGCGGTTATGGTGTTCGAGAAACCTTATAGCCGGACGGAATCCTGAGCCATGAGCGATGTGCTCCTGAACTCGGCGCGGGAACCGCGGGTGGCAGTCCCGGGACGGTCGTCATCCGCCCAGCCTCCAGTGCTGATTCTCAACCTTTTCTATAGCGGGTTGGGAATTGCGCGCGACCTGGCCGGCCGTGGAGTGCGCGTCATCGGTCTTTCCGCCCATCGCGAAATCTACGGCAATCGTTCCCGCTATTGCGAAGTGCTTTTCTGCCCCAACTCGCAGGAGGAACCTGGGCAATTGGCTGAGTTCCTGCTGCGCAAAGGGCCTGAACTACAGGGAGCGGTTATTTTTCCCACCCGGGACGCCGATGTCATGTTCCTGGACGATTTCCGCGAAGAACTGGAGCGCTGGTATCGGCTGGCAATTCCATCACGCCATTGTTTGCGGCGCGCCACCGACAAGGGCTTGCTCGTCGAGGCCGCCCTCCAGGCCGGCGTCCCCGTTCCGCGCACGGTAACCGTGCAGAGCGCCAAAGATCTGGCCCGTGTTCCCCATGAGGTCGGCTTTCCCTGCGTCGTCAAACCCGTCAGTTCCGTGCATTGGCGCGTGGGCGGCAATTGGGACCTGGTGGGTGGCAAAAAGGGTTTTCGGATAAATGATTTTCAGGAGCTCTGTTCCGAATACCAGCGCCTCACCGCCATTCACCCCCAACTGCTGGTGCAGGAGTGGATAGCGGGGCCTGTGGACCAGATCGCTGTTCTCGGCGGATACGTGGGCGACAACTCCCAGCCTCTGGCCTTTTTCACCGCCCACAAAATTGTTCAGGCTCCGGAAGATTGCGGCACCGGTTGCATTGTGGAAAGCATTGACATCCCCGAATTGCTGGAGCCCACAGTCCGCCTTTTCAAGGCGCTCGACTACACGGGTATGGCTGAAGTGGAATACAAACGTGATTCTGTCACTGGGGATTTTAAGCTGATTGAGATCAACACCCGTCACTGGGACCAGCATCAACTGGGGCGGGCCAGCGGCATCAATCTGACCTGGGTTGCGTATTCCCATCTGATTGGACAGGCGGTATCGCCCGAGCCCCGCCCCATCCAGCGCCGCAAATGGATTGCCGAGGACGCCTTTCTGCTGTACGCCGCCACCGGCCTGTGGCGCCGTGAACTGCGTCTCTCCCAGCTTCGCCGTCAAATTTCAGGCCGCAAGATGTATGGGATCTTCAGCTGGCAGGATCCGCTACCATTTATCAGCTATTTTGCCGCCAGCGTGGTGCCGAGCCTGGTCAAGGCAGCATGCAGGAAATTCTGGAAAGGAATGAAGGGAAATGAAGTTCGGTCTCACTAAGTTCACCATCTCGCTTGACCGCCTCACCGGGGCTTGTGCGCGTCCACTGCTGGCCGCCATGTTTGCTTCGTGGTTTATGCTCGCCCTGACCCTGCCCGCCTGGTCGCAAACTACCTGGCAGACGGAAGTGGTGGACGATGGCGGCGGCACGCAAGATGTAGGACGCTCGGCCTCACTGGGCCTTGACCGCAATGGCAACGTGCACATTGCCTATTACAATATGTCTCGCGACGCGCTCTGGTATGCGTTCCGCCAAAAAAACAGTAGCCGCTGGTCCAAAATGCCGGTGGAAGGCCACACTGGCTCCTATCTCTCTCTAGCCGTGGACTCCCTGGGCCATCCTCACATTTCCTGCGTGGACAAGTGGGAGGACGGCCTGCACTACGATTATTGGGACGGCAAAACCTGGCACGGGCAGATCATTGACCCGTCGCGCGTGGACTATTACAACTCCATCCAGCTCGATGCCAACGATCACCCCAGAATCAGCTACTACCTGTATCACAACCAGGAAGGCCATTATGTGTTGCGCTTGAAATACGCCTTCTTCGATGGCCAGAAATGGTTTATTCAGACGGTGGACCGCCACCAGGGCACAGGCAAGTGGAATTCTTTGGCTTTGGATCGTGCCGGCAACCCCCACATCGCGTACTCGCAAGTCGGTCTCGGTGATCTCCTCTATGCCCACTGGAATGGTTCGGAATGGCAGTATGGGGATGCGGATTCCAGGCGCTTGTCCGGCAGTTACGTAGGCGAAGGCAACAGCATTGACGTGGACCAGGCAGGAAATCCTCACATCGCCTCTTTTGACCTAACCAAAAAGGCGGTTCGCTATGCCTATCGGGATGGCAAGCAATGGAAGGCCGAAACTGTGGACCAGCTCAGCGACAAGGCGGAACTGGACCACGTTTCCCTCAAAGTGGATGCCCAGGGACATCCGCATCTTGCTTATTACGACGCCGGCGCCGGTGTGCTGAAATATGCGGTGCGCGGCGCAGATGGCTGGCAGATCCAGATTGTGGATCGCAGCGAGAATGTGGGTTTGAACCCGTCGTTGTTCCTGGACGCGCAGGGAACTCCGTACATCGCTTACGTTGACGTCACCAAACATAGCTTAAAGCTGGCCCACATGATCTCGTCTCCAGAATCTGCCAAGATCAAAAAATGACGCGCCGGCCAGCTACATCCCGATCCGTGGTTGCGCTCGTAGCGCCCCTTCCTCCACCCTACGGGGGCATGACACTGCAGGCGGAGAGACTGCGGTCACGGCTGCTGGCTGAAGGCGTATCACTGCTGGTTATCCCAACCAACCCCCAAGCACCAGTCGGATTGCGCTTTTTTCGCCGCATCCCGGTCTTCCGCACCGTGATTCGTGAAGCTCAGTACCTGTTTTCCCTGCGCCGGTTGTTTTCCCGGCGTGTAGCCGTTGTGCACCACCTGTCGGCTTCCGGGCTGTATTTCTTTCTCCACTCCGCCCCCGTGCTGATGCTGGCGCGGATCGCCGGTAAGCGGGCGATCCTTAATTACCGGGGTGGCCGGGCCGCCGATTTCCTGAGCGCCTGGTCTTGGGTGGCTGTGCCCATCATGCGGCTCGCCGATCAGGTTGCCGTCCCTTCGGAGTTTCTGCAGCGCGTTTTCGCTGGCTACGGAATCACCAGCGTGCTGCTGCCCAATATTGCTGAAGGCGGCCTTTTTTCTTTTTGTGAACGGAAGGCGTTCTCTCCCCGGCTGCTGGTCACGCGCAATTTAGAGCCCATGTACAACCTGGAATGCGTTCTACGCGCTTTCCGCATTGTGCAAACTCAATTTCCGGAAGCGGTGCTCGGCATCGTCGGCAGCGGCAGCCAGGAGGTTCGCTTGCGCCACTTGGTGGACGAATTGCGTCTCGCGGGCGTGACTTTTTACGGCGCCGTTCGCAACCAAGATCTACCCGCCATCTACGCGGCACACGACATTTACGTTAATGCCTCCTCAGTGGATAACTTTCCCGGCGCCCTGGTCGAGGCCGCTTGCTCGGGCCTGGTTATTGTGACCACCAGGGCCGGCGGCATTCCTGACATGTTGCCCGACCGGGAACGGGCGCTGCTGGTCCCCTTGAATGATCACGAGGCCCTCGCCCTGGGGGTGCTGGAGTGTCTGCGGAACCAGCAGTTCGCTCACAAATTGGCGCAAGCGGCGCATGTGTGGGCTGGACAATTTTCCTGGGCCAACGTTTTCCCCCGGCTCATGGACTGTTATGGGATGGCTGGCTCGTTGCCGCAGGCGCCGCCGCGGGAAGAAACAATATCTATCTTGGAGAGCAGTGAAGTGCGCTAAGTAAGGCACGGAATACTTGGAGAATATGCATTGGAGTCGCTGAATAGAGCTTACGGGTCGCTGGTCCGCGGGGTCGTTTTCCCCTTGCAGGAACTGTGCAAGGGACACCGCACCCTGGGCATGATCCGGGAAATGAAGGCCGCGGAAACCCTGCCGACAGCCGATCTGCAGCGCCTTCAGCAGCAGCGTCTCCAAGCGCTTCTGCTTCATGCTTTCCACAAGGTCGAATACTATCGTGGTTGGTTCGACGCCTCGGGCTTGCGGCCTCAGGACATTCAGGCTGTCCCCGACCTCACCCGTTTGCCCTTTCTGACCAAGGAGATAATTCGCGAAAACCTGGACCGGCTGAAAAGCTCTGACGCAGCCGGCGTGCAGCGTATGGCCACCGGCGGCTCCACCGGCAAACCTCTCACCTTTTATCTCGGCCCTACTCGGGTCAGCAGCGATGTTGCCGCTCGCTGCCGGGCTGAGGGATGGTGGGGCATGGGCATGGGCGACCAGGAATTTGTCTTCTGGGGCTCGCCCATCGAGCTCAAGAGGCAAGACAGAATCCGTCAGCTGCGCGACCGAGTCTTCCGCACCCAGCTGTGCTCCGCGTTTGAAATGAGCCCGGCGGTCATGAATCACTTCCTGGATGACATGGAGCGCCGCGGCTGCAAGAAGGTGTTCGGCTATCCCAGCTCCATCGCCCTGCTCTGCCAGCATGCGCAGAAGGAAGGCCGGGACTTGCGCAAGCTCGGGGTGCGTGCCGCCTTTGTGACCGCCGAATACCTGTGGGACCATTGGCGCCAGGTCATCAGCGACACCTTCGGCTGCCCTGTGGCGAACGGCTACGGCGGTCGCGATAGTGGCTTCATCGCTCACGAGTGTCCAGCCGGCGGCATGCACATTACCGCCGATCGCCTCATCGTCGAGATCGTGGACGAGCAGGGGCGGCCTTTACCTCCCGGCCAGAGCGGCGAAATCGTAGTCACTCATCTGGATACTCCGGAAATGCCCTTTATTCGCTATCGCACGGGCGATGTGGGCGCCCTTTCCGCCGCCGCTTGCAGGTGCGGGCGCACTCTCCCGTTGCTGGAGCGTATCGAGGGCCGCAAGACGGATTTTGTGCTTGCCCCGGGTGGCCGTACTCTGCACGGGCTCTCGCTTATTTACGTGCTGCGCGAACTCAATGGCATCGAACAGTTTCGCATCACCCAAAAAGCTCTCGACCGCTTTGAAGTTGAGATTGTCACCGCACCCGGCTACGATCGAAGCAGCGAAACCAAAATACGCGATGGCTTCTCGCAGCGACTGCGCCACCCTGTGGCCGTGAATGTGACATATCCCGCTGCTATCGCCCCCAGTGCCAGCGGAAAGTTTCGCTATGTTATTTCGGAAGTAATTTCGGCAAACGGATTGGCGGCGAACGGGCAGGAAGTCGGCGTGCGCTAAGAATTCTGCCGGCCACGGCCTGGCAGAAGGTCAATTTAATATGTGCGGAATCGCAGGAATTTGGAATAACAAGAGCGGCCGGCCCGCCGAGCGCGAGCGCCTACAGGCCATCACCCAGGCTCTTGCCCACCGCGGCCCTGATGGCGACGGCTACTACTTCGGGCCCGGCCCCGGACTCGGCCACCGCCGTCTGAGCATTATTGACCTGGCTGGCGGCCACCAGCCCATGTCCAATGAGGACGGAACTGTGTGGATCACCTTCAACGGTGAAATCTATAACTTTCCCGAGTTGCGCAGCGAATTGCTGAGCCGCGGCCACGTGTTCCGCACTAATTCCGACACCGAAGCCATCGTTCACCTCTACGAAGAATATGGCGACCGCTGCTTCGAAAGACTTCGTGGCATGTTCGCCTTGGCCATTTGGGATGATCGCCGGCAGCGCCTCGTCCTGGCTCGCGACCGCATCGGAATCAAGCCTTTGTTCTATGGCTTTGGCGATGAGGGAATCGTCTTCGGCTCGGAATTGAAGTGCGTGGTCAACTCCGGCAAGGTCGCCCTGGAAATTGACCCTACCGCCCTGGCCGATTTGTTCACCTTTTTCTACATTCCCAGCCCGAAGACCATCTACCGGAACGCCTATTCGCTGGAGCCGGGACACTATCTGGTTGTAACCCGCGAGGGCATCAGCAAGCACCAGTACTGGGATCTGAGCGGGGAAAAGCTCCACCTGCCGAACCAGCTGGCTTACGAGGAACGGCTCTACTCTCTGCTGCACGATACTGTGCAGTGCCACCTTCTCAGCGATGTTCCGGTGGGAGCTTTCTTGAGCGGCGGCGTGGATTCCAGCGCCGTAGTGGCGCTCATGGCCGGCCTTGTTCCCAATGCTGTTATGACCTGCTCCATCGGCTTCCCCGATCGCGAATATGATGAGCTGCCGCGGGCCCGCACCGTCGCCCAGGCGTTTCACACCGATCACCACGAGCAGGTCGTGGCCTCCGAGCCAGCGAAGGTACTGGCCGAGCTGGTCCAATATTATGACCAGCCTTTTCCTGACCACTCCTCGATTCCCACCTACTACGTTTCGCGCCTGGCCCGCGAGCGGGTCAAGGTGGTTCTGTCCGGCGATGGCGGTGATGAAAACTTCGCGGGCTACAGTCGCTACCGCCGTCATTTGTTTCTGCAGAAGCTGCGTCGCTTTGTGCCTGTATTTCTGCAATCCGCTCTGGGCAAGCCAATGCAATCTTGGGAGGGCGTTCGCAACGGCCACGCCTTACCCCAGCGCCTGGGACGCGTTTTGCAGCAGGTTCTTTTGGGATGTCGCGAGGGCTACCTGGATGCCATGACCATTACCAGCCGCAAGCTGCGGGCACGGATTCTTGGCCCCGACCTCGAGCGTGAGCTTGGCGGCTATGACCCACTGGATAGCTTCCGGCAAATTTACGACAAGGCGCCTTTCGCCGATCCTCTCTCCAGGATTTTCTACCTGGACCTGAAGACCTACCTGGTCGACGACATTCTTACCAAGGTGGATCGTGCCAGCATGGCGAATTCGCTCGAAGTGCGCGTGCCCCTTCTCGACCACAAGGTAGTCGAATTTGCCCACTCGCTCCCTCTGCATTTAAAAATACGAAACGGCCAGGGCAAGTACCTGCTGCGCAAAGTCGCGGCCCGACATCTTCCCGCCGCGCATCTTGCCCTGCAGAAGAAGGGTTTTCGCGTTCCCATGGCTGCCTGGATGCGCCACGAGCTGCGCGACTGGGTGCGCGAAGCCATTCTCCCCGCCTCTGGCTCCCACAACCTGCTTGATCGCGCCGGAGTTCAGCAGGCCTGGGATCAGTTTCAAGCTGGCGATTCGCGCCTGGTAGATGTCTTGAGCATTGCTTTGAGCGTGGGTCTGTACTCGCAGCGGGGAACGGGCTCATTATCCAAACAACCGTCCGAGGCGGTCGCGGTGCAGGGCTGAACCCTGAATATTGGTGGATCGAATCGCATGGGAACCGCAGTACTACAAACTCCGACGACGAAAACGGGCTGCTATCGCGTGCTGCACGTCTTCGATCACTCTTGGCCGGTGCTGAGCGGCTACACTATACGCAGCCGCAACCTGGTTCGCGCCCAGCACCTGCTCGGGTATGAGCCTATGGCTGTCACGAGTCCCCTTCACCAGTTGGATTCGGACAATGGGCTCGACGCGATGCTGGACGGCTCGCATTATCGCCGCACTCAGCTGGAAGCTGGCCTGAGCCGCCGCGCAATTGCTGGGCGCTGGCCCTTCCTGCGCGAAGCGGCGGTAGTCAGGCTGCTCCGCCGCCGCATTCTGCAGTTGCTGGAGGAAGGACAATTCGACGTTATACACGCTCATTCTCCCGCACTCTGCGGTCTGGCAGCCTCGCAGGCCGCGGCTTTCAAAGGCATTCCCTGTGTTTATGAAATCCGAGCCTTTTGGGAAGAAGGTCCGGCCGCTGCGGGAAGTAATCTGTGGAAATCGTTTCGTCGCCGCCTCACCCGTGATCTCGAAATTCATGTGGCCCGCAAGGTGGACGCGGTGGTCGGCATTGCCGGTCACATCCTTCAGGACCTGGAGCACCGTGGCGTAGCGCCTGGCAAGCTGTTCCACGTGCCTAACGGCGTAGATGCTGACCGTTTCGCACCGCGGGAGCGGGATAGCGACCTTGCCCGCCAACTTGGGCTCGATGGCCGCCTGGTTTTCGGCTTTATTGGTTCTCTCTATGAATATGAAGGTGTTTCCTGGCTGGTAAATGCGCTCAGCGAACTGAAACGCTCAGGCCTGGCTTGCCGCTTGCTGGTCGTGGGTGACGGCGAGGACTTGCCCAGCATCCGCGAGGTGGCGCGGCAGTCTGCCCTGGAGGATACGGTCCTGCCTCTCGGCCGCGTGCCCCATGACCAGGTGGAGCGCTATTACTCGCTGATGGACGTCATGGTATATCCCCGTCGCAAGAGCCGTCTTACTGAGACGGTTACGCCGCTCAAGCCTTTGGAAGCCATGGCGCTGGGCAAGCCCATTCTGGCCAGTAATGTCGGCGGCATCCGGGAACTGATCGAACACGAAAAAACGGGACTCTTGTTTCGTGCAGACGATGTGGATGATTTCTGCGGTCAGGCTCGGCGCTTGGTGAGCGATGCTGGACTGCGCAGCCAGTTGTCGGCCCAGGCCCGCGAGACTGCCCTTGCGGAGAAAGACTGGAAGGTGTTGGTGCGACGGTATGAAGACGTTTATCGTTTCGCCATCTCCAGCCATTCCCATGGAAACTCTTAGCGAAGCACGCCAGTCCGGAGGTGGCGAGCAGGCCGCACCCGGCGTGCCGGTTGCCGCGGTGGGCCGTTACGCCTCCTGGAGCAGGCGAATCGCCGGCCAATATGGCGGCAAGCGCGCCTTTCTTCGTCACCAGCAGGCCCTCTCCCTGTACCGGATTGGGGTTCTTCATCGTTTTACTCGCATTGACTGGCGGTGGGTGAACCGAGTGATCTTTGTGTGCCACGGCAACATTTGCCGCAGCCCTTATTGCGAAGCGCGCGGCCGCCTTTTGGGATTGCAGACCGCATCCTTGGGTTTATCGGCCGAGGAAGATAGTCCGGCGAATGCGTCCGTGGCCGCGCTCGCCCGCTTGCGGGGCGTAGAACTCGCCGACCATCGGGCCAGGACACTCCCCAATGTGGCGCTCAGCCGGAGCGATCTGCTCGTCGCAATGGAGCCTTCGCAGGCGCGGCAACTCCGCAAATTGACCGACGGTCCGCAAATCACGTTGCTGGGCTTGTGGAGCGCAACTCCTCGTCCCTATCTGCACGATCCTTACGGCCTTGGGCAGGACTACATCACCAGCTGCCTGGACATTCTTGACCAGGGCGTGCAGCGCATCGCAAAGGAAGTCAGGCAACATCATGCTGGCTGACCCGAGCCCCAAGGAGTGGCGCCGCTCGCTGCCGGTGCTGGTGACCGACGCTCACACGATGGGAGCGCTGGCCGTCATACGCTCCCTGGGTCGTGCCGGCTATCCGGTCCACGCCTGTTCCCCTCGACCCGATGCCCTGGGGCTGGGTTCGGCCTACGCCCAGGCGCGCGTCGTCTGCCCCGCCAATGACGCCCAACTGCTCTCCTGGGTGCGCGATTACGTGGCCGGCAATCATATCCGCGCAATTATTCCCTCCGAGCACGTTTTAACCGTGCTCCGTCCTGTATTCGACGAATTTGCTCACCTGTTTCCTTTCAGCCGCTCGGCAGCCACCCTGTATGCCGGCTTAAGCAAATTTGACCTGTTCCAAAGACTGCAATCTGAGCCGCAGCTTTCGTGTCATCTGCCTCCCACTCTGCTCATCGCCGATACCGCCGTTCTTCCCAGCCTGGAAGAACTCAAAGAGCTCGGTATGCCCGTGTTCATAAAATCAGACACCGGTTATGCTTGCTCCGCGGCTGGTGCGGCTACTTACAAAGCGTTCTCCCCCGAAGAAGCGCTTCGTCTGCTGCGGGAATTGCGTCCGCAATTCAAGCGGCTCGTGGTTCAGGGCTATGTGCCGGGCTCGGGCGTGGGCGCATTCTTTTTGGTCTGGGACGGGGCCGTACGGGCCGAATTCATGCATCGCCGCCTGCACGAGGTCCCGCACACCGGCGGAACGTCCTCTTTGCGTGAGAGTTGGTGGCACGATGAAATACGCCAGGATGCACTGAAAAAACTGTCGGCCATGCAATGGCAGGGGGTCGCCATGGTGGAGTACCGGTGGCACGAACCCTCTGGCCAGTTCTACCTGATGGAGATGAACGGCCGATTCTGGGGCTCGCTGCACCTGGCTTTGTATGCGGGCGTGGATTTTCCCCGCCTGTTGCTGGACAGCTTTCATGGCCATGCGCCGGACGCGATTCCTGAATTTCCTCGCGGTCTGCGCTGCCGCCATACCTTCCCCATGGAGGTCCAGTATGTCTGGTCGCGGCTCAGCGACCACAGCCTGCCCTTCTTTCAGCGGATCGCGCCGATGGCAGAGTTTCTGGCGCTTAGCCTCGATCCCCGCATCTATTCCGATCTCTTCTTCCCGGGCGATCGCCGCCCATATTTTTCCAATTTGAAGAAGTTCCTGGCCACTTTCTGGCGCAGGGGTCCCCGTCCCCAGGCTGCCTGGGACTCGGTTTCTACACCAAAAATCGGGGAAGCGCGTTGAGCGGCTTCAAAACTCTGTTTCTAACCATCAGCAAGTGGTTGGGGCTGTTCTACATTTCCCGCCGGCTCACGCGACGCGGCGTAAGAATTCTCTGCTATCACGCCTTCAGCACTGATGGCGATGAGTGCGATTTTCGCCCCAAGCTGTTCATGCGCTGCAGCACCTTCCAGAAGCGATTACAGGCGCTGCACTCGGCCGGTTATCCGGTAATCACTCTCGATGCCGCGCTGCAGGGCCTGGAGAACGGCAACCTGCCTGCCTGCGCCACCGTCATCACCATTGATGACGGCTTTCCCAGCGTTTATCGCTGCGCGGGTGAGGCCCTGCCTCGCTACAAATATCCGGCCACTGTCTACGTCACCAGTTACTACTCGGTCAAACAGAACCCAGTATTTCGCCTGCTGGTGCAATACCTCTTATGGAAAACGAGCGTCACAACTGTTGCAGTTCCTGAGTCGCTGCGCCCGCTTCGAGGAACATTTTCCCTGGGTTCGAAGCAGGAGAAGAGTGACGCTGCCGACGAGATTATTCGCGTAGGACAAGAGCAATGCAGTGAGGAGCAACGGCTGTCGCTGCTCCAGGGGCTAGCCCGTCTCCTGGAAGTAGACCTGGGGCGCATTCTAACGGAAAGAGTCTTTCACGTGATGAACCGCGAGGAGTTGTTGGCGGCTGCGGCTAAAGGCCTCGATGTCCAGTTGCACACCCACCGCCACAGGTTCCCGGAGGAGAGTGGGGCAGCGGCACGGGAAATTATAGACAATCGCGCCGTTCTGGAACCCATCGCAGCGAAGCCTTTGCGGCACTTCTGCTATCCCAGCGGAGTATGGTCGAAGAATCATTGGCCGGTGCTGGCCAGGGAAGGGATCAGGAGCGCCACTACCAGCGCTCCAGGCCTGAATTTTCCCGGGGCGGCGCCTTACGGATTGTTGCGCATGCTGGATTCCGAAGACGTTACCCAGATTGAGTTCGAAGCCGAGATGGCCGGTTTTGCCGAGCTGCTGCGGCGCATCCGCGGGAAATCTCGCGCGCCGAGCGCATAGCCATCACCGATTCGGCTGCGATTCGGGCTTGCCCAGCCGATACGCGGTGCAGGCGCAGAAAAAGTCCCGTAGGTGGGGCAGGTGGGTAAAAACCCGCGTCATCCTCCCCGCGAACGACCCGCCGAACCCGATGACTTCGCGCTTCTCCAGTTGGAATCCCGCTCGGCGAAAAGTCTTTTCGAATTCTGCGATCGTCAGCCGGTTTACTTCCGGCAGGACCTTCATGGTCCGCCATTTGTTGGGCTTCTTTCGCCCGGCTTCATCCAGGTCCCACAGCCGCGGCGTGAAATCGGCTGAATCGTAGACCCGCGCACATGTATTGATCAGCACTTGGTCGGGAAACAGAACATGAGCCCAGGGCAGAGGCACCAGGCTTTCAATATGGGGGCCGTACGGATTCCACCACGGCACCCACCAGATGAACACCTGTCCCTTGGGTCGCAGTACCCGGTACCATTCGCCAATAATCGCCCGGTACTCCATGATGTGCTCCAGAGTGTCGAAGCACAAAATTACATCCATGGAAGCATCCGGCAGGCCTATGGTCTTCAAATTCGTGGGCTGGATGAATCGGGGTGTTACCGGGAGGTGGTTCTCCCCCTTGAGCCGTTCCTCGGCAAAGGCGATTTGCGCGGGGTTGGCGTCAAGTCCTGTCACCGATCTGGCTCCTGCTTGCGCGGCAAAGATGGACAGCCCCCCCTGGCCGCTGCCGAAATCAAGAACATCCTTGTCCTTCAGATCCGTGGCGGAAAAGTGGTTGGTGAATTGATCCAGCAGAGCCTGATCGCGCCACTGGGCGTAGCTGAAACGGTCATACGTCGCCGGGTTGTCGCCCGCATCTCCGGCTTTTCGTCGCGCCACGATTTTTTTGGCGGCCCAATAACAGATGTCTTCTCGCAATCGCACGCGTGTCCTTTTGTATTTCTCTGAAATCCTGGCTGGCGTTGCCTGGGGGCGCTGGGTTTGTTATTGTACTCTAACTTTGAGGTTGCCCCTCGCATTCACGCGCGCCGTGTCCGCTGCGATTGCAACCCGCGCGCCGACCACGGAAACGGTTTCTCCTGCTTCTGAGCGGGTTTGCCGTTGAGGTATCAATCACCTGCGTTTCTCGGGATAATTAACGGGAAAAGCGCCGCTGTCCCGTCAGGCAACAAAATTGCATGCGTTGCAGACACTTATTTCCTTCGGCTTTTCGCGAAGGAAGGAAATCAGCTCTGGCCTCGCATTGTGTCGGAGAGCAGTCCAGTTCCAATAGTCACAGAATGATTAGGCTGGCAATCACAACCCGGGTCTGTACGATTACTTTTTTCCTTCTCGCCGTAGTCTTTACTTGCCAGGCGCAGCTTCGGATTCCGCTGACCATCCAGGAGGCGGTCTACCCCGGTGCGCCAACGGGTGGCGTTGCGCGGGTGCAGGATCCGGTCACGGTTGGGCTGCCCTTGCCCGATTCAGCCGGCATTAAGAGTATCTCTCAATTGGGCCTGAGCGGATCACCGGTCGGCCAGTTCCGTATTTTAGGCCGTTGGCCTTCTGGGAACGCGATGTGGGTGTTGGTGGACACGCAGGCTTCTCTTGCGGGTGGTGGCAAAAACACGAGCATCAGCCTTGTCCCCGGCACCGGTGATTTCGGCGGATCCAATCTCGCTCTCGACAATGGAAAAGAGATCATCGTTAACACCGGACCGGCCCAGTTCAGCATTCGCAAGAGCCGCTTTAATCTTTTTGATCGGGTCGTGGTTAATGGAAAACCGCTGGTTGAGTCCGGCAGCAGCCAGGGCCTGGTGGTTATGGGTCCGGATACCACACTGACGGTTGCCGCTCCCCAGCAGGCGCCGGATTTGTCATCGGCGTCCGGGGGAAGTCTGCCCGACCGGTCTTATTATGTTCGGCTTTCGTACGCTACCGCATCCGGTGAAACCGAGGCCAGTCCGGAACAGCGCATCGCCGTCTCCGCCGGAAACCTCTTGCGTGTCGCCTCACCTCCACCGATGGTTCATGCCACCGGCTATTACGTTTACGATTCCAAAGCAAAAGACGAGGAGACTCTTCAAACACCGATAGCCATTGCAATGGGAGCATCCTGGTCAGAACCGCCATCCGGCCGGATCACCAACACGCGGCATTACCCCGATGTCAACGGCGTGGGGACGGGATGTGGCGTATGTGATGTGCCTTACAGTTCGAACAATGATGCTCATTCCACCGCCATCATTGAAGAGAACGGTCCGGCACGGGCGGTTATCAAGGCCGACGGCTCTCACGTGGACCGTTCCGGCCATGCTTACATGCACTTTACCGTCCGCATGCATTTTTACAAAGGGAAGAGCTATGCCAAGGTAGAAGTGATTTTGCGCAACGCCGATGCTCCTGCCGGCCCGCAGCGCGACTTCAATTCCGCCTTCAAGGGTTTCGCTTCCTATGAGGCCCGCATAACTCCTGCTCTGACTCAGCCGCGTGCCTATTCCATTGGAACCGATACCGATGCTTCCGTAAACGGCCGTTTCCACGGCCGCGAGAGCGCCTACTTATACCAGGCGTATTCGGATAACATGGAATTCGGCGATTGGCGCGCCTCTAATTGTCCCGGAGCCGGCCGGGGCCGTTGTGTTGAACCCTTCATCACCCGCACTCCCGCCGGTCCAGGTAAATTTACCTACGCTCAGGACGGTTACCAGATTGTCGCCGGCGACCAGCTGCTGGCGCAGAAGGATCACACCAGATATCCCCGGGGTTGGGCCGACTTGAGCGAGGCCGGTGGCGCCGGCGTGGAAGTAGGCGTCTATCAACTTTCAGCCTACTGGCCCAAGTCGTTGCAGTTTGTGGACGGCGGCTCGGAAGTTCGCGTCGGCATCTGGCCTGATGAAAAGTTGTTTCACAACGGGCAAGGAAAGCCGTACTATCAGCCTTGGCCGGAATACTCCATTCACGACCTTTTCTTTGACTTTCATGATCAAGCTCTAAAATCGCCGGCCGATACTTTCCTCTCCTTTCAGCACTATCTGCTGGCTCGCGCGCCTCTCGACTACTACAACCGCGCCGGCGTGTTGTTCTACCCCTTATTGGAACCGGGCGCCGAAGATCACTACCTCAATTCGCTCGATATCCATCCGCTGCACGATGTGGCTCCAAAAATCTTCCGCTACTATGCCTGGCCCATGTCCGGCTCCGGCAATCAGCATGAGCTGCGTTGGTCGTTCCTGCGCAACTTTCTGGAGCGAGGGTTTACCGGCCGGTATATTTATGCCGCTCAGTTTTATCGCATGATCGCGGAGCATGCTTTTCCGCGTTCCGATGGATTTGAATGGCGCGACTATCCCATCGCCCGCCTGGATTCCCGTGGCTTTCCCGCTGAGCTGCCCTCTGCCAACATCAATCTCGCTTACCGTAACTGGATTGATGACGAGCATGCCCACTGGTACGGGATGACCGATTACTACTTCATGACCGGGGATGAGACCATCAAGGATCAGTTGCTCGACGGCGTCAAGGATCGCTATTTGAACCCCAAGTCCGTCTACAATACCGGCCACGAGTGGGACACTCGCGACATTGGCGCCTCGTTGATGGCTTTTGCCCGCTTGTATCAGACCCTGAGCGCCATGCGCGACCCGGATGCGCAGCCTCTACTCGCTGTTGCCGACCAAGTCCTGAACAGCCAGGTATTTCCTGAGTTGCAAGTCTCCGGTTTCGGCAACAGTCACCAGGGCATTAGCCGGACGCGGGGCGTGCATTTTGGCTGCTGCTCCCACGATACCGAGCCGGGTGGCTTCAATGGGCGCGTTTCCTCTTCCTTCCATCTCAACATCCTGGAAGAGGGCCTGTATGAATTGGCCCAGGCACGCGGTCCTTCCTGGCCCAAGTACAACCTGGCCATGGATCTGACTTATGCCATGGCTCGTTGGTCGCTCTCCGAAAGCTATGGCAGCGCCGGCGCTGTTCCCTCGGAAGCGAATTCCGGTTGGCGTTATATGTTATTCATTGACCAGCCGAACGAAGGTCCCAAATCCTGGTGGTACAGGCCCAAAGTAATTGCCACGAATTGGTTCCACTTCTTTGTCCTCGCCGCCTACTCTGGCGACACCAGTTGGCGGCGGGACTTCGACTGGTACTTGCAACGGACCGCTTCCAACGGGGACATGGTGGAGTTTGGCTCCCATATGATGCAGGCTTCCATGGAGCAGATCCTCCATCCTCCCGCCGTTAAGTTGGTCTCAGTCCCAGTAACGGCTACCCCGACCGGCGACGGCACATACACGCTTCGCTGGACTTTGCCGGCTGCCGCCAAGGCTTACCGGATTAAGTACGAAGCTGGCAAGAACATTGTTGACTGGCTGGATTTCAATGCTGGAACAGGGACATTCGGTCTGGATCCGAACAAGAACTGGCCCTGGTTTGCGGCGGATGATATTTCCAGTCCGCCCGCGCACGCCGAGGGTCCCCAAACCTATCACTTCCACGGCACGCCACGCCAAACCTATACTTTCGCAATAAAAGCTGAAGTACCCACCTCTCTGGCCGAACGGAACAAGGGTGGTGTTTCTCACAAAGAGAACACTCAGTGAGCACACCCTCGGAGCGGCCCCCCAGCGCTCTCATGCAGCTTTGGTAGGAAGTTACCAACGTACAAGCCGTATCACTGTACGACAAGGGCGTCCATTGTAACTTGCCGCATGGCGATGCCTGTCGGTAACCTTCGGTAGTTACTCAAGGCAAAACTACGGTCACAAATCTTAAACAAGGTGGTCGCATGAGATCCCCTATTGTGCTGAAGAGCGTGCGCCTTGAAGTTGGCAAAGTACTTACTTTTATTATCTTAATCGCGTTTTTTGCTCTTCCCGCGTATTCCCAGTTAGCCGTGCCTCTTACCATTCAGGAAGCGCTTTACCCCGGCGCGCCTACCACCGGTATTGCTCGCAGCCAGGATCCGGTCACCGTGGGTGTGCCTATTGCTGACTCCAGCAATATCACCAGCACCTCCCAGTTCGGCCTGTCGGGAGCTACGGTGGGACAGTTCCGTGTTCTCGGACGTTGGCCCTCCGGCAACATCATGTGGGTGCAGGTGGATACTCAGGCCGATGTGCCGGCTGGCGGGAAGAATACTTCGATTTTCCTAACTACCGGTGCGGGTAACTTCGGCGGCTCAAATCTGGCCGTTGATAATGGCGGCACCATTAGCGTCAATACCGGCCCTGCTCAGTTCACCATCAGAAAAGCCAATTTCAACCTGTTCGATTCGGTGATGGTGAACGGCAAACAACTGGTTGCTCCTGGCACGAGCGCCGGCCTGGTCATGATGGGTCCGGCTCCTGGCGCAACATCATGCGGTGTTTGCAACGTTCCGTACGCCTCCGTCAATGATCCCGCTTCCACAGCCGTGATCGAAGAAAATGGTCCGGCACGCGCATCTCTTAGGGTGAGCGGCTCGCACGTGGATTCCGCCGGCCATGCCTACATGCACTACACCGTGCGCATGCAGTTTTACAAGGGTAAGGCCTACGCCAAGGTGCAGGTCATCCTGCGCAACGCCGACGAAACCACCAATACCGCCGGTGACTTTAATTCGGCATTCAAGGGATTCGCTTCCTATGAAGCACGAATTACCCCCGCGCTGGGTTCGGGACGCCGTTTCAATATCGGCTCCGATACGCCAACATCGGTTTCCGGTTCCTTCAGCGGTACGGAAAACGCTTATCTGTACCAGGCCTATTCCAAAGACATGGAGTGGCCGGATTGGAACATCACCAACTGTTCCCCCACGCTGACCGGACGGTGCACTGTCTCCTATATCGCCCGCACCTCCACATCAGGCTCAAACGGCTCGTTCACCTATGCCTATGCCCAGGATGGATACCAGATTGTCCACGGTAGCTCCGTCCTTCTGCAGGCGAATCACACCAAGTACCCGCAGGGATGGGCTGATTTGAGCGATTCCACCGGGGCCGGCATTGAAGTGGGCGTTTACCAACTGGCGGGCTACTGGCCGAAATCGCTGCAGTTTGTGAACGGCGGTTCCGAAGTCCGCATCGGGATCTGGCCAGACCAAAGCCTGTTTCAGACCGGTGGCGGGCAACCCTATTACCAGGCTTGGCCGCAATATTCCATCCACGATTTGTTCGTGGATTTTCATAATGCCGCCTTACCTTCTCCCGCCAATACTTTTCTTTCCTACCAGCATTACTTGTTGGCGCGGGCTCCCATCAACCAGTACAACCAGGCGGGCGTGTTTCCGTTTTCGCTGCTTGATCCCGCGGCGGAAGACAATTACCTCAAAAATCTCAGAATCGTACGTAGCGTGCCCGACCTCTCCCCCAGAGTGTTTCGCTATTTTGCCTGGCCCATGTCCGGCGCCGGCAATCAGCACGAGCTTCGCTGGTCCTATTTGCGCAATTTCCTGGAACGGGGGCTCACCGGTCGCTATCTCTACGCTTCCCAGTTTTACCGCATGATCGAGGAGCACGCGTTTCCTCGTTCCGATGGATTCAGTTGGCGTAATCATCCGATAAGTCAGTTGGACCCCTCTGGTTTCCCGACTATTGCTTCCGCCAACAACTACCTGTCCTTTAAAAACCGGATTGATGACGAGCATGCCCACTGGTATGGCATGACCGATTACTACTTCATGACCGGCGATGAGACCGTGAAGGACCAGTTGCTGGATGGAGTAAAAGACCGCTACCTGAACGCGCAGGTCAAATACAACACCGGCTTTGAATGGGATACGCGCGACCTCGGCGCTTCTCTGATGTCCTTTGCACGCTTGTATCGCTCCTTTAAAGCCATGGGCGATCCCGACGCCAATAATCTGCTTCCGGTTGCCGATCAGGTCCTCAACACGCAGGTGTTTGCTGACTTGCAGGTTTCCGGGTTTGGTACAACCCACCAGGGCACCAGCCGGACGCGAGGCCTTCATTTCGGCTGTTGCGCTCACGACACGGAATCGGGCGGATACTCCGGACGAGTTACTTCTTCCTTCCACGTCGCCATTCTGGAAGAAGGTCTGTACGAGTTCGCTCAAGCCCGGGGCCCCTCCTGGTCCAATTACAACCTGGCAATGGACTTGGCCGACGGCATGGCCCGCTGGGCGCTGACTGAAAGCTACGGATCGGTTGCCGGCCAGACTCCCATGGAGAGTAACTCCGGCTGGCGGTACATGCTCTTCCTCGACCAGCCCAACAATAGTACTTACTCCTGGTGGTACAAACCGGGCGTGATCGCCACCAACTGGTTCCACTTTTTCACTCTTGCTGCGTACTCCGGCGATACCAGCTGGAAACAGGCTTTTGACTGGTACCTCCAGCGAACGGCTTCGAACGGCGGATTCATTGAATTTGGATCGCACGTGATGGAAGCCTCGATGGGCATGCTCTTGACCCCGCCCGCCCGCAGCTTGGTCTCAGTTCCGGTTACTGCCACCAGCAACGGCAGCGGTTCCTACACCTTGAGCTGGAAAGTACCGAAAAACGCGACTGGCTATCGCGTCAAGTACGAGCCCGGCAAGAATGTAGTGGACTGGCTGTACTATGACGCGGGTAGCGATACCTATGGAGTGGATCCCAACCACAATTGGCCCTGGTTTTCTTCCATTGACGTCGCCAATCCGCCGGCTCCCGCGCCCGCTGGCAGTACGCAGACCTTCGCCGTATCGGGCGTTCCTGCCGGTTCGGGATTTGCCGTCAAGGCCTATGTCCCAGGGCCCGCGGCTCCGGGTTCGGCCGGGTTCCTGGTCACTTCCTCCTCCTCGGCGCAAACCGTTTCGGCCGGGCAGAACGCTTCCTACACCATCACGATTCGCCCCGCAGCTGGTTCTTTCTCCGCGCCTGTGCTGCTGGCTTGCGGCGCCGGTTTGCCCGCGGGCACCAGTTGCTCGTTTTCGCCCGCGGCGGTCACCCCTGGCAGCAACGCGGTTACCACGCTGCTGACAATTTCCACCACGACTTCGTCGGCTCGTCTGGATCCTTTGCCGCGCCAGCACAGCGCTCCTCTGTTCGCTTTGTGGTTGTCCTTCCCGGGACTTGGCTTGGTTGGCGTGGTAGGCGCGGCGGGTGCCACGGACAAACGTAGCCGGCTCTACGCCCTGACGGTGCTCATGCTGGTCCTTCTAGTTTTCCTCACTGCCTGCGGCATTGGCGCCACCAGTTCTAATAACGGAAATGGGCCTGGTTCCGGGCCCAACGTTGGCAGCGTTACCACTCCTGCGGGCACTTACAGCGTTCAGGTGACGGGCACCTCTGGCACCGCTCAACAAGCTACGAACGTCACCTTGGTTGTGCACTGAGCTTCTTGGTGGCGCGTGACCGTTCATCTTTGAACAGGCAGTTGGATCGGAAACCTGACCTCGAGGAATATATGAGCAGACATTTTCTGCTGCGTACTGCAATGCTGATATTTTGCTGCTGCGCTCCGCTGGCGCTCTGGGCGCAGTGTCCGGCCAACCAGTGGTGCGACGTGTACTCTAACTCCGCTTCGGGCATTCCTCTGGGCATGTCTGATAACGGCTGGCACCGCATCTTTTTTGCCTCCGACCCCAATAACCCTGCGGTAGGAAAGTTCTACATTGAAGCCGCCGGCAACGTGACCGCGGGCACGCCCACTCCGCAATCCACCATTATCTCGCCATGGTCCAATTCGCTGTTCTCATTCAGCACCCTGAAGAATTCAAGCGGTCAGCCCACAGTGGCCACAGCGCCGCCCTGGACTGAGGTTTCCGATTGCGGCGACGTCGGCAATGGCTTCGCTCCGATGTCGCTGCAGCAGCACCTTTATCTTAAGAACGCCATCAGTGCCAGCGACACCAGCGCCACCTTTTGCGTTGGCTATCCGCGTTATGGGTGCAGCCAGAGTTCGGTCTTCAGTCTTCAGCCCACCGGTACCATCTGGGTGGATGATGAAGCCATAGATTACAGTTCCGTCAATTGCAATGACTCTTCCGGGCATTGCAGCAGCACCGGTGCCACCCAGATCACCTTCAACTTTTCCCTTAACAATCGCGGCCAGCGCCAACTGGCGGGCTGGACTCCACCCACCGGCCATACCGTCAATGCCTATGCCGGACTGTCCTGCCCCAAAACCGCGTATGGCCCTCGCCTGAACGGCACGTTGACTACCGATGCGCCTACCGCCCGCCATCCTGTCGGCGGCTCCACCTACGATTCCAAGCGCGGCCGCATCTGGAAAGCGTGGGGATTTCAGGAGATCTACAGTTTCCAGGACACCTGGTATCTCTGCATCTTCCAGACCGCTTACTGCAGCAATACCCAGATCGCGGACGGTTGGTTTCATGTGAACATGTCGGGCAACACCGCCGGTCCCTATCCTTCGCCCACTGGCGAGTACCCCGAAGGCTACAGCGAGAACGATCAGATTTACATCCCTGGTCTCGACATACTTTATGAGTTCGGCGGCTTGCACTCCGGCTCGACCGACGACGCCTGGGTGTTTTGCTTTTCAACGGATGCCGTTGGTGTTGCCGCTTGCCATAGTGACCAGAACCCGAACAATGCCGCCTCCCTTGTTCTGAATCGCTGGTTGCCGGTTTGCAATAACCTCGCATGCCAGGGAACTGTGAGTTCCCCGGTTCATGGCAGGGCAGGCCGGCGCGATGGCGGTCGCTTGGTCTATGACAGCTTGCACAAGAAGGTATTAATTTTTGGTGGCCGCACCAATACCGTGGCTCCCATTATTTACTGGACCAGCGTTGCGCAATGGGATCCCACCACGAACGATTATTGCCTCTCTGAGACCAGTCAGGCCACCTCGCAGTGGCTGGAGTTTAGCGGCAGGAATTGCCGGCTGCCGGCCATGACCGGTTCCGCTCCGCTGGCTGGTCCCTTGAGCTATTTTCCTGATTTTGCCTGGGACAGCCGTCGCAACCTCGCCATCGTCATGCAGGACGCTCTTTATACTTACGATCCCGCCCAGAACCACTGGACGCTGACCGGCATCCCCGGGGGTCCCACGCATCCCGACTGGCAGCCGTCCAAAAGCATGGCCTACGATTCCATTAATGACATCTATGTCGCTGTCACCGATACGGCCGCCACCGGCCATCAGATTTGGGAGTTGCCGGGCAGCGCTTTCTCAGCCGCCGGCAACACGGTGCCGGGTTTTCTGCTCACCACCTCGCCCGTCAGCCGAACCGTCACCCCTGGACAGTCGGCTACGTACACCATTACCGCTCGTCCCCAGAACGGGTCATTTACCAACCAGGTGACTTTTGCCTGTAGTTCAGGCCTGCCATCAGGTGCCAGTTGCTCCTTCTCGCCGGCATCCGTCACCCCGGGATCCAATCCTGTCTCTACGACGCTTACCGTCAGCTTGAACGGGAGCACGCCTAATGGCAGTTACGTTATCAATGTAAGCGGCACCGGCGGCTCCGTGCAGCATTCCACGGCCGTGGCTTTGATGGCGGGTGCTCCCAGTTTCCTGCTGGGAGCGTCGCCGGGCAGTGCCGCCGTGGCCGCAGGCCAGTCCGCCACTTACACCGTGAGCGTTACCGGCCAGAGTGGCTTCAGCAGTGCGGTCACCCTGGCATGTGCCGCCGGACTGCCCATGGGCGCCTCCTGCTCCTTCTCGCCCGCTTCGGTCACTCCTGGCACGAACGCTGTGACCTCTACTCTGACCATTACCACTAGCGCTGTCTCTGCCTCGCTGCACCGGCCGTGGCCAGCTTCTCCTGCCGCTCCTTTGTTTGCGTTCTGGCTGTCCTTGCCGGGGATGGGTTTGCTGGGAATGGTGCACGTCGCTCGCGACTCTAAACAACGGCGAATTCCCTTCTGGTTGCTAAGCGCACTGTTGCTCGCGCTTCTCGTGCTCGCCGCCTGTGGCGGTGGTCCGGCTACGGCACCCAGTAACACTCCGCCACAACCTCCCGGCGGCAGCACCACGCCCACGAGCGCTGGCAGCTACACCATCACGGTGGTGGGCACCTCGGGTTCTACTCAGCAATCCACCACCGCAGGGTTGGTGGTGCAATAGTCTGCATGGTGTGGTGTTGTGAATCCCTAGGCGCGAACCAGCCATAATCGTGCGGGGTGAATCGTCGCCTCAGGTTTTACGCAAGCGGCTGGTGTACTCGCGGGCAATGAACTGATTTCAGGTCAGCTCTGAGTGAAGCCGCTCTTCTTGCTTGCTCTCGGGCGGAATATGCTCCACCTTAGCTTCTTCGTTTCCCCCGTTCCGTCTGATTGCCTCCCGGGCGGCTGCAGAATACGTACTCCCAGTCGCGTCAGCCGCGGCGCCACCCGCAATCCTGCCAGCGTCAGGCGCAACTTCTTGCTGGGTAGTTTGGCGTTGGCATGGGAGAAAGCCTTTTGCGCCTCTTCGAATTCTCCCCTGAAAAGAAATTGCTTGCCCCGCTCTCTGTCGTAAAGCGCCTGGAACCAAGTCAGCTTGCGCTGTAGCAACTCCTTTTCTTCTCCGGAGAGTTGAAGCTTCGTCTGTAGCTTCTTCGCCATGGCGACGTGCCCAGCCATCCAGGTCTCGTCTTCCTCCGCTGCCAGGCTGCCGCCGTGCACCCGGTGCTTTGCCAGCACTTTCCACTGGCGCTCGATGGCTGAGCCTTGATGCGCCAGCCGCAACCACAGCTCGTAGTCTTCCGCCACCCGCAGGCCTTCATCGAATGGCCCCGCCGCCACCACCGCCTGCTTGCGTGCCACCACGCATGACGTGGTCAGTGCGTTGCCCACGTCCAGCATGCCCATGAACGTAACCGGGCCTCTCAGCTTCGACCTTTCCAGGAAAGTTTGCCCGGCCAGAGGCGAATCGCCGTAAAAAAGTGTGTCGGCGCACACCACATCTAGCCCGGGTGTTTTCTCCAGGCACGCCATCTGCTCGGCTAAGTACTCCGGCAGCCAGCTGTCGTCGCTGTCCAGGAACGCGAGAAACTCTCCGCGCGCCACGCCAATACCCGTGTTCCGCGCGGCGCTCGGTCCCCGGTTCGGCTGCTTCACATAAATGATCCGGTTCATCCACGGTTGCAGGGCGCGCTCCAGGGCCTCCGTGTCCGGCGATCCGTCATTGATTATGATGACTTCATAATCGTTGAAGGTTTGCGCAAACACTGATTCCATTGTTTCAGAAATGAAAACAGCGCTGTTGTAGGCGGGAATGATCACGCTCACCTGCGGTGTCCGGGTGTCCTGGCCGGCTCTCGACTTGTTTTCGCTGGCTTCGCTGCCCAAACCGTCTCCCTCTTCCGGGTCGTGCGCGCGGCTGGCGGCATTGAGCCGCCTTGCTTGCGGGTGCCTTGCCTATCATGGAGAGCCCCGCCCGGCCCCCCTCTACTTAGCTTGCCTCGGGAAAATACCCGGGAAAAGTGCAAATCTTTTCACATCCGGTCTCGTCAGGCCCGCTTTTCCACTCCAAAAACTGCTTCAAACTCACACATTGTAAAGGGGATGCCAGCCTGTCCATTGGCAGCAAAATTGCCACTCTGCTGTGTGCGAACCCTTTCCCACCGTTCAGCACTAGGAGCGGTTGCAACTCAAATACCAAGCCCGGAGCCAACGTGACGCAAGCCAGCAAAAAGGTCGTGATTATCAGCCTCGACGGAGCCACTTTCGACATCCTTGAGCCCCTGATGCAGCAGGGCCGCATGCCACATTTGCGCCGCGTGCTGGAGTCTGGGCTCTCCGCCAGGCTGGCCTCCGTGCTGCCTCCGGTGACGCCTCCGGCCTGGACTTCCTTCATGACCGGCAAGCACCCCAGCAAGCACGGCATTTTCGGGTTCATGCATTTCGATCCCAAGCAGTACAACTGGACCCCCAACAACTCGCGCTACGTCCAGAGCAAAACCATCTGGCAGATCCTCAGCGACAAAGGCAAGGAGGTCATCGTCCTCAACCTGCCCCAGACTTACCCTCCTTACCCGGTCAATGGCGTCATGGTTTCAGGATGGGATTCGGTCTCCTCCGAATTCACTTACCCTCCGGAACTGGGCAAGGAAATCCTGGAGACGATGCCTGATTATTACGACTCCAAGCTTTGGCTCTGCGAACTGATCCCGGCCAAGACCAAAAAGGAATTTGATGAATTTGTGGAGAAGCTGGAGACTGCCGCCCACCGCTCCACGGCCTTGGCGCTGCGCCTGCTCGATACCCGCTCCTGGGATGCCTTCATGATCCATTTCCATCAGACGGACTGGATCCAGCACAAGCTCTGGCCTGAGATCGAGCGCGCCTGCGATCCCAAGAACAACGATGCCCGCGCCGACCGCGTCCGCCAGGTCTATCAGTGTGTGGATGAGTGCCTGGGCACCATCGTCAAGCACACCGCCGCCTGCGAGCCCATGATCGTCATCCTCTCCGATCACGGCTTTAGCCGCCACCACGGTCACCTCTATCCCAACCATTATCTTAAGTCCTGGGGTTATTTGCACACTGCCGGCGAAAAGCCTCAGCCCAAGGACCCGCTCAAATCGGTCAAGGATTTGTTCCGCCAGTCGCGTCTTTCATCGGTGCGTTCTGCCTACCGGGCTGCTGCCAAAGCCAGGCAGGCCTTTGCCGGAGAAGAGGCCTCCAAGGAATACAAGGAATACAGTGAGAAATACGACTCGTGGATTGACCTCACCCACGCCAATTCCCAGAAGCGCGGCCGGGCCATTGACTGGGCCCGCACCCGTGTGGTCGCCGTCGAAACTTATCACTGCGCTTGTTTATTCGTGAATCAGGTGGGCAGGGGACCGCTGGGCTTTGTCCAGCCGGGCCCGGAGTACGATGCCATTGTCTCCGATTTGATTTCCCGCTTCAGCGAAGTCCGCGATCCCAGAACCGGCAAAAAGCTGGTTGCCCGCGCGGCTCGCGGTACCGAGATCTATCCCAACGCTGGCCCCAACGTGCTTCTGCCCGATATCATGCTGGTTCCGGTGGAGGGCTATAACTGTTCCGCGGACATCATAGATGCCATTCCGGAAGCGGATTCCGAAGGCGAAGGCATGCATCATCCCAGCGGCGTTCTGGTGATGGGTGGGAAGGGAATTCAGCCCCGCCGTAATGGCTTGCAGCCCACCCTGGTGGATGTGGCCCCTACCATTCTCCACGCCATGGGCTTGTCTGTGCCCACCGACATGGATGGCAGGGTCCTGCAGGAAGTCTTCACTTCTCAACGCTCGGTTTCCTACGAAGACGTGGACAACTCTGTCGTCGCTTCGGAAATTCCGTACAGTGCCGAGGACGCCGCGGTCATCGAAGAGCGCTTGCGAGGCCTGGGCTATCTGGAATAGCTGCACTCCCCCTTTGTGCTGTTTGAATCTGTGGCCGGCACACAACCGGAGGCGACCTTAACTCTAACCTGTACTCTTTGGACGTTCCGAACCTTGTATGTGGGATGAACTAAAAAGGCTCTTCAAGCACACCACGATCTATGGCGTGGGTGGATTGCTCGGCAAGATGGCGGGATTCCTTTTGATCCCGTTCTATACCCACTACTTGTCCACCCGCGAGTACGGCACTCTGGAACTGCTCGATCTTTCGCTGTCGCTCACCGGCCTGATTCTCAATGTCATCGTGGCTGCGCCCCTGGTGCGCTTCTTCTACGACCACGAGAACGAAGAAGAACGGCGCAAAGTGGTAAGCACGGCGCTGATTGCCGCCGCCGTCGGAGCTTTCGCCATCAGCGCCTGCGGGTTTATATTCGCCAGTCGCTTCTCCAGCCTGCTGCTGAAAACCCCGCAGTTCGCGCTTTACATCCGCGTCATCTCCGGCTCTTTTTTCTTGATGTGCGTCAACAGCGTTGCCTGGAATTATTTGCGTGCCCGCGAGCGCTCCGCGCTCATTGTCTCCGTCAACCTGGCCTCGCTTGTGGTCACGCTCTCGCTGAATATTTATTTCATCGCCGGGCTCCACATGGGTGTCCTGGGCGTGCTGTGCAGTGGCCTCATCGGCCATGTCCTGAACACCAGCATTATCGGCACCCACACCCTGCGCTTTTCCGGGCTGCACTTCGATTTTTCTAAGATGGCAGCTATGGCCAGGTTTGGCGCCCCCATGATCGTTTCCAGCCTGGCGGGCTTCCTGCTTAATTTTTCTGACCGCTTCTTCCTGCAGCATTACCGCACTATTTCCGACGTCGGTGTGTACGCGCTGGGCTACAAGTTTGGCTTTATGCTGAACTTTCTTCTCATCCAGCCTTTCTTCATGATTTGGCCGCCGCGCCTCTATGCTCTGTCCAAGCGGGACGACGCTCGTGAAACCGTCTCCCGCGTCGGCACTTACTTCTGCTTGATTTTGACCACGGGGGTGCTCGCCCTTTCCGCCACCATTCATGACGTAATCCGCGTAATCGCTGGTCCGGATTACCAGGCCGCGTACAGGATTGTGCCCCTGATCGCTTTGGCCTACTTGTGCCAGGGCATGACCTCTTATTTCCAGGTGCCGCTCTTTCTGACCAAGAAGACTCCCTACATCGCTCTCACCGGGGCCGTGGGCGGCGTGTTGAACGTCGTCCTCAACTGGACTCTGATCTCCCGCTTTGGAGCCATGGGAGCGGCTTGGGCCACGTTCCTTAGCTTTGCTTTTGTGGCTATCATGTCTTTCGTAGTATCGCAGCAGATCTATCGCGTGCCATACCAGGTTTTCCGGTTGTGCGCTCCCGTTGCCGGCGCCGCCATCGTCTACGTCCTGTCGGAGATGGTCAGCCTTTCGTCGCCATTCTTATCGGTGGCCCTGAAGGCTGCCTTTATTCCGGGTTTCCTGCTGGCTATGTACGTGTTGGGATTCTTCGACCAGCGCGAAGTGGATAAATTGCGTTCGCTGGGGCGCAGCTTGCGGCGCTATCGCGTGGGCACCGCCGTAGCCCTCGAAGGTCGTAATGAATTGTAGCCGTGGCATCGTCATGTTCGAGGGGCAATGCTGCCGCGGCAGGGTATGGGTTGGTTGCAGTGTGGGGAGAGCTTAATGCCAAGAGACACTAAGACAAGTATGGCGCTGTGGGAGCGGTACGGCGAGTACCTGCTCATGGCCATGCCGTATTGCGACGAATTGATCGCCGACGCTAAGGGTTGCATGTTGAAGGATGTTGACGGCAACGAATTCCTGGACCTGGCCGCCGGCCAGTTCTGTTCGCTCATCGGCCACAACCACCCCAAGCTGGTCGCCAAGCTTACCGACCAGTTGCAGCGCGTGCTGCATATCGGCACTCAGTTTCTCAGCCCAGTGGTGATGGAAGCCGCGGAAAAATTCGCCGACGTTGCTCCCGGCAACCTGAAGCGATCCTTGTTCCTGTCCACCGGCACTGAGGCCAATGAATGTGCCATCAGTATCGCCAAGATGTACACCCGCAAGGCGGGAGTGGTGGGCTTCTCCCGCGGCTACTATGGCCTTTCCTTAACCACCAAGAGCCTGTCTCGCATTTTTACCGAGCGTGAACGCCACGGTGACGGCCCGCTCGTGCCCTCAACCTACCAGCTCATTACGCCATACTGCTTCCGCTGCCCCATTTCCGCCCATTACCCGGAATGTGAACTGCGTTGCCTGCAAGCCTCCATCGAAAACTCCATATCCGGTGTCGACAATCTGGCCGCCATCATCGTTGAGCCTGTGGTTTCTGCCGGGGGCATGATCATTCCGCCGCCGGGGTATCTCAAGCAACTGAAGGCCTTCGCCCATGAGCACGGTGCTCTGCTCATTGTGGACGAAGCGCAAACTGGTTTTGGCCGCACCGGCAAGTGGTTTGCCGCCGAGCATCACGACGTCGAGCCTGACATCCTGGTCGTCTCCAAGAGTGCCGGGGGCGGTTTTCCCGTTTCCGGGCTCATCACCACGGCGGAAATCGCCGATCGCGTGGCTCGGGAAGGCTTTGTTCACCTGGCCAGCCACCAGTCGGATCCGGTTGCGGCTGCCGCCGTCAGCACTCTCATTGACGTGGTTCGCGAAGAAGGTTTGCTGCAGGCGGCGGAACAGAATGGAGCTTATTTTGCGCAATCTCTCCGCGAGTTGCAGGAACGCCATCCCATCGTGGCTGACGTTCGCGGCCAGGGACTGATGCTGGGCATGGAGCTTGCCGATCCCGAAGACGCTGACAGCAGCGGGGTGGAACTGGCTGTGGCCATGATGGGCCTTTGCCGCGCCCAAGGTGTTCATCTCACCTTCACATACTTTGAGCCCGTCCTGCGCTTCATACCGCCTTTGACCATCACCCGCGCGCAGATTGATACTGCCATTGCGGTGCTGGACTCCTCTCTCACTCGGGTCGGCCGGAAGGATTATTCGCTGGACGCCTTGTTGCCGAAAAATTCTTATTCGCGCGCTTTTGCCGACAACCTCGGGGGCAAGCGCACGGTCAAGCGCCTTCTCTCCCGCCTCTATGAAACCAGCCCGCAACACTGGGTGGGAAAATTGACCGAGAAGAGCCAGAAGGCCGGCGGAGATCACTAATGCAGGCGGGCAAGGTCAGCGTCGTCATCCCGGTTTACAACGGCGAGCGTTACATTGGGGATGCCATTCGCAGCGTGCAGGCGCAAACTTATCCTGCTTCGGAAATCATCGTTGTAGACGACGGTTCCAGCGACGGAACCCGGGAAGCCCTGCAGCCATTTGCCGGTTCCATATGCTACCTGCAGCAGCATCATGCCGGTGTCGGCGCCGCCAGAAACCTTGGCGTCGCTCATGCTTCCGGCGATCTCATCGCCTTTCTGGACGCCGATGATCTCTGGCTTCCCGAGAAACTCCAGCTGCAAACCGGCTATTTTCGCGAGCATCCCGACTACGCCCTGGTCTACACCGACATGAGCATGTTCGATGAAGCCGGCATTCTCCACCCAAGCGTCAAGCAGTGGCTGGGTATGACCCTTCCCAGCGGCTGGATCTTCAAGCAACTCTTTGCGGAAACTCTGTTCGCTGCTGACTCGGTGATGGTCCGGCGCGAGTATCTGCAGCGTGTGGGCAGCTTTGATGAAAGCCTGCGCTCGGGCGAGGATTATCACATGTGGCTGCGTCTGGCCCGCCACTACCAGTTCGGCTATATTGACCGCCCGCTGCTCATGTACCGCCAGCACCCCGGCATGACCACCCGCACTCTGGGCAGTGCCAGTGCTCTCCCCGATGGCGTCCCCTGGGAGGCCGTGGTCATCGAGAAAATAGTTGAGCTCTATCCCGAGGCAGTTCGTGAGTTGGGGGCCAGCACCGTCCGCCAGCGCCTGGCGAGAACGCATTTCTTTCTCGGATGCCGCCGCTTGGCTGAGAACAATCATCGTCAGGCCCGTCAGTCGCTGGGCCGCGCTTTGCGCTACTGGCACTGGGAACTCCGATATCACATTTTTTACCTGGCAAGTTTTTTCACCCCTGCGCAGCTCGCCCGCCTCAAGCGGCTGGTCCGCAAGCCGCAACTGGCCGGGCCATCTCCCCAGGCGCGAACGGGAACATTGGGATGACAGACAAGGGTGACTGGCTATGACGGACGGGCTCATGAAAGAAGAGGCAATCAGTTATTTTCATCTGCAATCGGACCAGTACGCCGAGCGCTATTCCGTCCTGGCTCGCGGCGATATGCTCTGGGACCGGCATCACGCTATTCTGGATATGCTGCGCTCGGCCGGGCTCCCCGCGGGCTCCAACATCGTGGACTTGGGTTGTGGGCCGGGGCTGTTGAGCCTGGATTTGGCCCGTCTCGGCTACCGTGGCGTCGGACTCGATGGCGCTGCCGCCATGGTGCAGCGCAGCCAGGCGCAGGCCCAGGCTGCCGGCATTGCTGAGCTTTGGCGCTACCAGGTGGGCGACGTGGAAGCTGTTCCTCTGCCCTCCGCCAGCTTTGACGCCGTCATCTCCGCCGGCGTTATTGAGTATTTACCTGACGATCAGGGCTTGGTTCGCGAAGCCGCCCGTCTCATCAAGCCAGGCGGCCGCTTCATCCTCTGCGTAACTAACAAATACGGCTACACCGTCAGCCTTTACCCGTTGCTGCATAGGGCTAAGAAGATCCCCGGGATGGTGCGAATGGCCTCGGCGATTCGTCGTCTGCTGGTGGGCGGTAAGGGTGGCGCCATGGATTTCGGCTTCTTGCCCCGCAAGCAGCGTCCTGCTCAGATTCGCCGGATCTTGGCGGAGAACGGGTTCCAACTGGAGGACGACCGCTACTTGCAGTTCACACTGCTGCCTTCTCCTTTTTGCGCCTTCCTCTCCAAGTTGAAACTTGGCTTCGACGCCAACCTCAACACGCTCGACCGCACATGGCTGCGCGGTCTGGGTTCCTGCTACATTCTCAGCTGTCGTAAGGTAGTTTAAGAATTCTGGCCGCAACCCGGTAATCTCTCTTCCAGGGTTCCGCCCGTCGGAAAGGGCAAGCACGGGCCAGCTCGTCTGTGGCCCGGTGCCGCACAGCCTGAGCTTCAGAACTTAAACTGTCAGTCCTCGAGCAGGGAAACGTAGGTGTTTTTTGTGGAGCGGTGCGCCCTAGTCATCTATGGTCCGCTGATGGCCGAATCCATCAGTTCCCAGACGTTGACATCACTTCCTGTGCGGTAACCTTCATAAATCCACAGCAGGTTATTAATATCGTCGTGGACCATCGACTTCGATGGCTGGCAAGAATTAGAGCAGACAATCGGCGGTCCCGTGGAGGCGGTTGTATTCACCCAGTTCGGAATTGATACATTCGACCATGTGTTTTGTGAGGGTGAGTAGATATAAAGCAGAGTATTGAACGAATCAACGTACGCTAACACTCCCTTGCAAGTACCACTCGTGCAATCGCCATAGCGAGCGTCAACCGCCAAGTTGTTGTCCCAGGCAGCAAGGGGGAAGTATGCATAAGCCGTGGCCGAAGGTGTCGCGCCCGAAAGAATTGGCAAACTGCACTGAGAGCCGCTGAACTCCGGATAAGTCGCGGTAGATTGCAAGGTGTCGGATAGACAGAAGTTGTTGTTTGCAGGGTTCCACTGCGCGATGCTTGTCCAGTAAGTTCCTGAGGAGCCAGAAGTGCGCCCCCCAACAAGCAGCACTACTTGGTCATCTGGATCCCATACCAGACGCACTCCGTCGCGCAAGCCTGCGAAACCGTTGACCGGGTTGGTGGAGGTGCCAGCACATGAGTTCCACTGCCCAAAACTGGGGCTGATCGTGGAAACCGCGCTGCAGGTAGGTACCCACTGGCGCGCAAGATAGGTTCCAGTTGCAGAATCATTGTTACTGTAACAGGCAGGAACATTAACCGCTGTCGGGCTTAGGCACATAACGTAGGAGGCCGCGCTTGCCCCTTTAAATCCGCCCGTGTTCAAACCGCCATAGTAAAACAGAAGATCATAACTGCATACTCCGCTTGTCATCGTGCCGCACACATAGATTGCGTCGCCTTCTTGTCCTCCTAGGCCGGATATGGGCAGCGTGCTCGAATTGTTAAGGTGCTGCCATCCCTGCGCTATGCTCGCGGACGTGGCCTTGTCTGGCGCTCCCTGTGCGGGAGCAAAAACGTCTTTGTACCAAGTGTAAGGCTGATAGCCAGTGTTTTCGGTGTGATAGCCCACGGGTGACCAGATCCGCCCCCGCGACGGATCATAGGTCCCGGATGCGCTGTCCGGGTGGCCGTCTACGCGCTGGTCAATACCTCCGAAAACAGTATTATTGCCATAATTGAAAGTAGGCGAACCACTATTGGAACTAGAGCACACACCATTAACTGTGGGCTTCGTGCAGATGACATTATAGGTATTGGATGAATTAAATCGTGCGCCATACAGAACCGAACCATCGGCAGCGAATGATTTCGGCGTAGCCATATACACCCAGGCCGAGTTGGTGCTGGAGCCGACTGGATGCGAATACGCGGCCAGATATCCCGCTCCTTGCCGCTGTCCACGGCATAGCTGAGTGCCAGGATTACTAGGGTTGTGTGGGCAAGTATTGTCCACATTCAGGACAAACTTGGCCGCTCCTGTGGAGTTCTTGCAACTGGCTAAAAGTGTGTAGGATAATGTGGTGCTACTCCACTTATAGGCCGCGCAGCCTGGCGTACTTGAATTGCCTGCATAATCAATGACTTCATCATCAACCACAATGGAGCCGGAATTGGGCAAAGAGCCGCTATTAAGTCTGCAGTTAGGATTGCTGCGATAGCTGGTAGGACACACAGTCAGGCTAGAATCCGTAGCAGAGAATATGCTGGGAGTGGATCCCCCGGAAGCATGTAGATAGAAAGCTCCGCCCAACATGACTTCAGGCGATAAGTATGGCCCTAAGGCTCCGGAAGCTGTAGAAAATGTTCCCTGCACAATGTTGCCGGCGGTTGTTTCACCGGAAGAAGAAAACTCAGTAAAGAGAGGATTGGTATAGAGAAGCGGATCCCCGCCGATCGCCTGTGATTGAGTAAACATCCAATCGCTGGAAAAAGGGCTGCCTACAGAAGCATTAGCTCCAATATCCGGATTGCAGGTCGTACTCGTGTTACCGTAGGTGCAAGGCTGCCCATTTATAAGTGTCCCGTTCTTTACTCCGAAGCTCCCATCGCCTAGCTGAAAACCCTGGAAACCCGACATATACACGAGGCCCGTGTCGTGGGAAAAGAAAGCTCGTGACCAGCCATTGTAATGGGCGGCTGTAGTGCTGACCTTGACCGATCCGCCGTTGATGAACACCTGGTACCAGGATTGGGGATTGGCCCCTACGGTCTGGGTCAGAAGGGCAGAACTCGCGGCAAAAGTCGTGTCACCAGCGTAGACAGCGGTAATGGTGCTCCATCCTGTAGCCAGAGCGGCGGTGCTGAAACTGGCGGTGCCGCTGGCCAGCGTGGCCGTTCCCAGGATTACGCTGCCCTCTTTGAAGGTTATGGTCTCGCCGTCTGCTGGCGTGCCTGCGCTCGAACTCACTGTTACTGCGAACGTAACAGATACACCTTGCGGTGATGGATTCAGGCTGGAGGAGAGCACCGTTTTTGTAGCTATCTTAGTTACCTTCTGCGTTAGGCTCCCACTGCTGCCGGCAAAACGGGCGTCTCCAGAATAGGTCGCACTTATACCCGTTGAGCCCGAGTTCAGAAAAGACGTACTAAAAGTAGCCGTACCACTGCTCATCGCGGCGGTTCCAAGAATGGTAGTGCCCGCCTTAAAAGTCACCATCTCCCCATCAGGCGGTGGACCGAAGGCCGAACTCACTGCCGCGGTGAATGTCACCGTTTGGCCGGCAACGGACGGATTGGCGGAGGAGAGAACCTTCGTGGTTGTCGCTATCTTCTTAATTACCTCGGTCAAAGTGTTTGAGATGCTGCCCAGGAAGTTAGTGTCTCCGGAATATGTGGCTGTGATCGAATCTGACCCGACAGCTAAGGTCGAGGTGGTAAAGCTAGCGCTGTTGGCGCTTACAGTGGCCGTATTTAAAAGTTTAGCGCCTTGTTTGAATGTTATCGTGCCGGTGGACGAACCCCCGAAAGCTCCCGTTACTGTTGCTGTGAATCTGACACTCTGGCCTACCACCGCCGGATTCAGCGAGGAGGTTAGCGCGACGCTTGTCGTCGCTCTACTCACTGCTTGACTTAGAGCGGATGAGCTGCTGGAGCCGAAATTGGAATCCCCGTTGTAAGTCGCAGTAATAGAATGCGTTCCCGCTGCCAAGGTGGAAATCGTCAAACTGGCAGTTGAGCCTGCTAGCGTTGCTGTTCCGATAACAGTGGCACCATCTTGGAACGACACCGTGCCCGTCGGCGTTCCACTGGCTGAGCTGACCGTTGCCGTCAGGGCGAGGGATTGACCGTAAGTTGAGGGGTTCGGCGAGGAAGAAATACTCGTTGTCGTGGCCGCTAACTGGCCAAGGGCAGGCAAGCTCACAAGGAATAACAATAACCATGAGAGCCGGAATGACCGAAGTTGCTTAATGGCGTTGTCCCTCCGAAATAGGCGGGAAAATAAGACCAGGTGCACTCATACCTGCAAATGCCTGGTGAGATGCAATTGCACCTGAAGTGTGCTATCAGTCCGCTTCGGAATGTTACGTAATTGTGCGGATGTTCTAACTCTGTTACACACTTCAACCACGCGCAAACCCCCGGCGCACGCCGACTATACAGCGCAATTCCTTGCTGTCAAGCACAAATCCCCGCGGAGAACTCTGTTTTTGGCCTTACTTCTTCCTCGTGCTTGCATTACGCGCACACTCCCAGACGGAGGTGCGAGCGGAACTCCGGGATGCTGGGCCATTGCTCCGAAGCCGGCTATGAAGGCCTTTGCATAGCTAGGAAGTTTTCTACCACAGTTGTCGCAAAAAAATGGTTGTTGACAATCTGGCCATCTCTTCACAAAATTAAGCTGCTCAGGTGGTTTCCCACGCCCCACTGTTTCCCCCAAAGCGTGGGCCCAGTGAATCCAGCAGCCAGGGACTTCTCCCGCCCGGCGAGAATCTTGTGGCTTTTTTTGTAGCGGGGTGAGGTGCAAATGCGTCAATAGCGAGGGCAGCTAACGGGCACTTTGAGAGCGCGTTCGCCTCAACCGAACCAGCACATTTTACGCGACGTTTAGCTTAGAGCCTTGAATAATCTCCGATGACAACCAGCCATCCACACCTTTTCGATATCCGGCTATGCCTTGCGCTCGTACTTTTAGCGGCCTTGGCTTCCCCGGCTAGCGGCCAGGTTGCGGTCCTCGCCGGGACTGTAACGGAGCGGGGCAGCGGCGCGCCTCTCCCCGGCGCTGCCATTACGCTGTACAACGGCCACAGCCTCGTGGTCCATGCCGATAGGAGGGGCGTGTATAGCATCAGCCAGCAGCAATGGCCTTTTGCGGGCCCTCTCACCGTCCGCGTACTGGCGCGTGGCCATTTCGCCGTCACCTCGCTGGCCAATGTTGGCGCTTCCCCTGCGCTTACTCTCAATCAGGATCTGCGGCCCGGGGGCATTCTGCTGCAAGGCGTTGTTCTTGATGCGCACACTCAGCAGCCTGTCGCTCACGCGTTGCTGTGCTACACCGGCCCCGAGGTCTCCGTTGCCGTCTGCGTCCCAGCCAACGCGGCCGGCCGATACGCTTTCGATAGCTCTCACTTTGACGAATCTGCCGCCGGTGGGCTCACCGGACGCGTGACTGTTAGCGCCAATAACTACGTAGAAAGCAGTTTTTCTCTGAAGGGCGCCGCCCGCCACCCGCTGGCGCAAAACGTTGCGCTCGTTCCCGCTGGCTCCGTGCTTCTCCAGGGCGTTATTACAGACCTTAATTCCAACCGCCCTCTACCCGGCACCAGCGTTACTCTTTACAACGGCAATACTCTGACGGTTCACACGGACGCTCAGGGCGCCTTCTCCATCACTCATCAGCAGTGGCCTTATACGGGTTCGGCGAGCGTCTTGGTTCAGGCGCCGCACCACTTCAGTTTCACCACGGCCGTGGACCTCGGTTCACCAGTCACCCTGAATCGCTCGTTGCTGTCCGCCAGCGTGCTGCAAGGCAGGATCACCGATGCTGATACGGGGCTGCCCATCGTCGGCGCCCTGGTTACCTACAGGGGAGCTGCCGCAATTCACCCGGGAGCCGCCATAACTTCCACCACCGATCTTTCTGGCCACTACGCGTTCGATAGTTCGCAGTTTGATGAGTCGGCTGCCGCTTCCGGCATTTCCGGCACCCTCGTAGTTTCCTCGCATCCCGGCTACTCGGACTGGCGCGGTTCCGTGGACGCCTCCGTCCTTCCCGCCCGGCAGGACGTCGCCATGGTTCCCACCGGCGTAACCACGAGTGTCACCATTGCTATCAATCCATTCGGGTTGAGCTTCTCGGTTGATGGCTCCACTTATTCTTCTCCCCAGACGTTTAGTTGGGTTCCCGGTAGTCCTCACAACGTCGCCGTTGCCACTCTGCAAGCCGGAGCAACTGGAACCCGTTACGCTTTTTCCCATTGGAGCGCAGGCGGCCCATCCGCGCAGACGTTGGTAACTCCCAACCGTCCCGCTTCCTATAGCGCCGTTTTCGATACCCAGTACCTGCTGACCACCACCGTCACTCCTCAGGGCCACGGCTTTATTACTCCTGGAGGGTGGTTCAATTCCGGAACGGACGTCTTCGTGGCTGCCGTGCCCAGGTCCGGTCATCATTTTGTTCGCTTCTCCGGTTCGCTCAGCGGCAGTGCTAATCCTCAGCACCTGCTCCTCACCGCGCCCAGCAGCGTTACGGCCACACTCGCCGCCGGCACGGTGGCCACCAGCACCACCTTGAGCTCCTCTCCCAATCCCTCCTTGTACGGGCAGTCGGTCACTTTTACCGCTACAGTTACTGGTTCGGGCGGCACACCCACCGGCACCGTCACCTTCCGCCAGGGATACACCATTCTTGGCACCGCGTCTTTGAGTGGCGGAGTCGCTACTTTCACCACTTCGAGTCTCGCCCTTGGTGCTCTGAACTACACTGCTGCCTATAGTGGCGATGCCACCTTTGCTGCCAGCACGTCATCCGCTATCACCCAAACGGTTACCAAGGCGCCGACCAGTACCGCGCTTACTTCGTCCTTGAATCCCTCTCCCATCGGCACCGTGGTGAGCTTCAGCGCCCAGGTGAGTTCCTCGACCGGTGCGCTCCCCAGCGGCACGGTGACCTTCAAGGACGGCGCCACCACTCTGGGCAGCGGGACCCTGAACTCCAGCGGCGTGGCCAGCTTCTCCAGCAATGCCCTGGCCGGTGGCCTGCACTCCATCACCGCGGTTTATGGCGGCAATGCCAACCTGCAGGCCAGCACCTCGGCGCCGCTGGCGGAGAGCATCACCATCCCCGGCGGCATCGCCTTTGAATCGGTGGCCCATACCGCCCTGGCGCAAAGCGGCACCAACCTGCCGCAGACGGCCACCACCGCCATCACCATCAATCCCGGCGATACCGTGATCGTGGTGGTTTCCGCCTCCGGCTACAGTTTCCCCACGGTGACCTCGGTGGTGGACAGCGGCGGCAATACCGGCTACGCCCAACTGGCCACGCAGGTGTACTACGACATGGCGCAGGTGTTTCTCTGGGGGGCGACCAACGTCAGCAACGCGGCCA
>JAICWP010000033.1 GCA_025934735.1 Terriglobales bacterium
CATCTGGGAGGCGGAGCTGGCCTACTTTTCCCTGGAATCCAGCTCAGAGAAATCAGATCCGCTGGCGGCAGCCCGTCGCGATCGCCGTCAATTTCCTCGTTTCCGCTGTGGAGGGAACGTGCAGGTCAGCCGAGCCGAATCTGCTCAGCACCTCTGGGCCAAGCTGGGCGACCTCAGCCTGGGCGGCTGCTACGTCAATACCCCGGTGCCGGAGCCTGTCGGCACCAAACTTCGCCTTGTCCTTGAACTTCAGGAAAATAAAATTTCGGTCATGGGTGAAGTCCGCACATGCGTCCCGGCGTTAGGCATGGGCGTTCAATTCACCAGCTTTGAAAGCGGCTCGCGCGAACTCCTGAAACAGGTTATGGGCCGGCTCAGCCCGGCGAAATTGGCCGGCCAACCGCAAATTACCAGCCTTCCTCAGTTACCCAGCAGCGTGCAGGCTCTGCTGGCCGCGGTGCGCGACCATTTCGAAGGCAACAACGTCCTGACCAGCCAGGATTTTGAGGAAATCGTGCGCGCACTGGCCGGCAAAAAACCAGCTCCCGCGGACCAACCACCCGCCGCCAAACCTGCCTAACTGCCTCAGGCGGACCGAGTAGCCTTCATCCCTGCCACGGCTTGTCGGAAATACTCTAAGGAAAGCTTTAAGCCGGTCTCCAGGTTTATTTTCGGCTCCCAGCCGAGCACGCTGCGCGCTTTGCTGATGTCCGGGCAGCGTTGCTTGGGATCATCCTGGGGCAGCGGCATGAACTTGATTTTGCTGTTTGAACCGGTCACTTCCAGCACCTTTTGGCCGCATTCCAGGATGGTGAACTCGCCGGGATTGCCAATGTTCACCGGGCCCGGCTCCTGCGACCACGCCAGGCGCAGCAAGCCCTCAATCTCATCAGAAACATAGCAAAAGCTGCGCGTCTGCTTCCCATCGCCGTACACGGTGAGTTCCTCTCCGCGCAGAGCCTGCTTCATGAAGTTGGGAATCACCCGGCCATCGTTGATCTGCATTCGTGGGCCGTAGGTGTTGAAGATGCGCACAATGCGCGTTTCCAGCTTGTGATAGCGCCGGTAGGCCACCGTGACCGCCTCGGAAAAACGCTTGGCTTCGTCATACACCGAACGCGGGCCGATGGGATTCACGTGTCCCCAATAGCTTTCCTTCTGCGGATGCTCTTCCGGGTCGCCATAGCATTCCGAGGTCGAGGACAGAAAGAATCTGGCACCATACTTGTTCGCCAACTCCAGCGCATTGAAGGTGCCCAGCGAGCCCACCCGCAACGTGGGAATGCCATGAATGCTGTAGTCCACCGGGCTGGCGGGACAGGCCAGGTGAAACACATAGTCCAACTTGCCGCAGTCAAAGGGCTCGCAAATGTCTAAACGGCGCAGCTCAAAACGCGGCTCGTTGCGCAGGTGCTCGAGATTGGCGGCGTTGCCGGTGAGCAGGTTATCAACCGCCACCACGGAGTGTCCCTCCGCCAGCAGCGCGTCACACAAATGCGAGCCCAGAAAGCCTGCGCCCCCGGTCACCATGGCGCGTAGTTTGTTCATGAGAGGTTAATGGGAGCCCGGCGCGGTACCAGCATTGGCCGGCTGCGACTTAGGTGCTGCGGGAGGACGGCCGATACTGTAGTAGTGAATGCCATGCGCTGCCATTTGCTCCGGGTTATACAAATTGCGTCCGTCTATCACAATCGGATAGCGCAACTGTTCGCGCAAGCGGTCCAGGTCCAGCGCCGCAAATTCTTCCCAGTCGGTGAGCACCAATAGCGCATCCGCGCCCCCAGCCGCTTCATAGGGATTGGCCGCAAAGGTTACCCGATCACCCAGCACTTCCCGTGCCCGCTCGGTCGCGGCTGGATCGTACGCGACTATCTGGCTGCCTTCCTTCAGCAGCAGTTCCACCAGGCACAGAGCCGGCGATTCGCGCACGTCGTCGGTGCCGCCTTTGAAGGACAAGCCCAAAACCGCCAGCCGCTTGCCCTTGAGCGTCCATAAGGCATTGCGCACCTTGCGCAGGAAGCGCTGCCGCATGTCTTCATTGATGCGGATCACCTCATCGAGCAGGCTGAAATCGTAGCCGCACTCCCGGGCCACCGCGCGAAACGCCATCAGGTCCTTGGGAAAGCAGGAGCCGCCATAACCCACCCCCGGGCTGAGAAAACGCGGTCCGATTCGCGAGTCGGTGCCGATGCCTTCGCAAACCTGGGAAACATCCGCACCCACGTTTTCGCAAACGCTGGCCACGGCATTGATAAAGGAAATCTTCATGGCCAGAAAAGCGTTAGAGGCGTGCTTGATCAGTTCCGCGCTCTTGGTGCTGGTGACGATCAGCCGCGGCGGCACCCGAACCCCATCCGGTCCGGGCACGGCATTCTTGCCGCGATAATAGCTGCCGTCCGTCATGGGCCGGTAGATTTCGCGCAGAACGGCGGCACAACGCTCGTTGTCGGCGCCCACCACGATGCGGTCTGGATACAAGAAGTCAGTTACCGCCGTGCCTTCGCGCAGGAACTCGGGATTGGACGCGACATCGAATGAACTCTCCTGCGCGCCATTGAGCAGCATTACCTTGCGAACCCAGGTGCTGGTGTAGACCGGGACCGTGCTCTTCTCCACCACGATCTTGTAGCCGCCGTTGACCGCGCCCGCCACCTCACGGGCCACCGATTCCACGTAGGAAAGATCGGCTTCTCCCTCTTCGGTCGGCGGCGTGCCCACGGCGATGAAAATGACCGCGCTCTCCAGCGCTGCCTGGCGCAGATTGCCGGAAAACGAAAGCCGGGAGCCGCGATGCCGTTGCAGCAGTTCCGGCAAAAAGCGCTCGTGAATGGGCACCTCGCCCTTGTGCAGCGCCGCTATCTTGGCCGCGTCATTGTCCACCAGGGTCACATCGTGTCCCAGTTCCGCGAAACACGCGCCCGCCACCAGGCCGACGTATCCCGAGCCCACCACTGCAATTCTCATCTACTTACCTCGACCTAGTAGGAGCTATTCATGCAGTCCAAAGTTGCCTTGCTTTGGTGCAATGCAGCAGCTACATCGCTTTTTCTGCTTTCCTTGCGCGCGAAACCACCACCGCCTAATTTTTGGAAACGGTATTACTGTAGCAGCTTCTATGTTGCCGCAAAAGGCACGCCTGGACAGCCCTTTTTCCCGTATCATTCAGCCATGGCGAACTACCTGATCACGGGAATTGCAGGCTTCATCGGCTCTAATCTGGCGCGGACTCTGCTGGCGCGCGGAGAGAACGTGCGCGGCATTGATAACTTTGCCACTGGCAAACGCGAAAACATTGCTGAAATCAGCGGCCGCCTGGATTTTCGCGAAGCCGATCTCCTCGATTTGGACGCCATGCGACAGGCCTGCCAGGGCATGGACTATGTCCTCCACCAGGCCGCTATCGCCTCCGTTCCCCGTTCCGTGGCTGATCCCCTGGGCTCCAACCGCGCCAATGTGGACGGCACCCTGAACCTGCTGGTGGCCGCCCGCGATGCCAAGGTGAAGCGAGTGGTTTTCGCCGCCTCCTCCTCGGCCTATGGGGACACTCCAACTTTGCCCAAGCATGAGGAGATGCCAGCCAATCCCATCTCACCTTATGCCGTTTCCAAGCTGGCCGGCGAACTCTACCTGCAGTCGTTTTGGCGCGTGTACGGACTGGAAACGGTGTGCCTGCGCTACTTCAATATTTTCGGGCCACGGCAGGATCCCAATTCACCTTACTCGGGCGTGCTGGCCCGCTTTATTACTTCCATGCTGCGGGGAGAGCAGCCCACCATCTTCGGCGATGGCGAGCAGAGCCGCGACTTCACCTACGTGGACAACGCGGTGGCCGCCAATCTCCAGGCCTGCACCACGCCTGCCGCGCAAGCGGTAGGACGTGTTTTCAATATTGCCACCGGCCACCAGGCCACGCTGAACCAGACCGTCGCGGTGCTGCGCGGCATTACCGGCTACCAGGGCCCGGTGCAGTACGGTGCCGCGCGGGCCGGCGATATCAAACACTCCTTTGCCGATATCTCCCTGGCGCAGAAGCATCTGGGCTACCGCCCCAGCGTGGGCTTTGAGGATGGCCTGAAGCGCACCGTGGCCTGGTACCAGGAGCAGGGCGCTCCTATGGCGGCGCAAGCTTCCGAACGGTCGCGGTAACTGGCCCAGACGTGCGGCCCGGCATCGTCCAGACGTGCTATTACCTTAGTTATCTTCGGCCTTCCCTCCGCTCCGCATACCATCCCTTCAGCTATGACGCTTGAATCGATCGTGGTCTGCAACGACTGGCAGGCGATCAGTATATTGGGAGGTGTCCTCGGTAATCTGCGCATCGGGGTGCACGTTGACTCCGAACCCCAAAGCGCGACCGACCGCCTGACCCGCTCCAAATTTGACGCCGTCATTGTGGATTGCGAGCTGCAAGGCGCCGCCGATTTCCTGCGCAATATTCGCTCTCATCCTTCTTGCCGGTCTTCCGTGCCTCTGGCCATCGCCGCCCACGGCATGGGGCTGCCCGAATTGTCGCAACTGGGCGCCCGCTTTGTTTTTGAGAAGCCGATTTCCATGGAGCAGGCGGTGCGCACGCTCTCTGCCGCGCGCAACCTGATGCTGCGCGGAAGGCTGCGCTATTTCCGCCAGGAAGTTGATATTCCCGTCAGCCTCACCTTTGCCAACAAGCGCCGGGTGACGGCCAACATCACCAATCTCAGCCAGGGCGGCATCGCGGTTGCCACCGCGGAGGTGCTCGATCCCGCCGACCCGCTTCGCCTGCGTTTTGATCTGCCGGAGACCGAAAGCTTTGTGGAAGCGCGCGGCGAAGTGGCCTGGACCGACGAGCACGGCCACGCCGGCATCCGCTTCACTGAAGTTTCCGAACGCCTGCAGAACAACCTGGAGCAGTGGCTGGCCGCCAAGTACTTCGCCGGCCTGAATTCCTAACAGTTTACTTTTGAGAACGGGTGGCCCACTCAAGCCTTCTCTTTGGCTTGAGTGGGAATGGAAATGCCCGATAGAGGTTTAAGGAAAGTGCCAGGTAGGAGCCGGACTACGCCGGCTTTTCTTCATGCAGCGCCTTCAGGCGGGCCACGCGGTCACGCGCAATCAACTCATGCAGATCGTAGCTGTAGGAACCGTAACCGTGGAACGTGTCCTCATCAAACAGGCGCTTGATGCCGCAACCCAGGCAGACCTGGTAGGAATAGCCTTCCACCCGGATGGGCCAGCTCATCTTTCGGTGCCAGCACCCACGGAGCACCACCACCGCCGCTCCCGCGATGCCGGTGGTCATCAGGCCCACGGGCCAGAACCAGCGCGGCATGGCTTTACGGGGCTTCTTTTCCTTATCTTTACCTTGTTCGGCCACGGCTACTTTGGACTTGTCCAGCAACTCTAACCATATCACCTTTCGCCCGGTTTTCATCCTACCCAAATTGGCTACTCTCCAGCTCTTTCCTAAGCTGGAAATCCACCGCGCGCCTGGCCGCCAGGCGCAGCTTTCCGCCGACTGCGGCCAAGTCGTTGTTAGATCGTGTGATGATGGCTTAGTTGGTGGCAAAACGGGTAGCCACAGGCTGGCTTAAATGAGCCTGGCGCCAGCGGGCAGTGCGTTGCTCGCCTTCCATGATCTGCTGTTCCGTCATGTGCGCCCGCAGGATGGATAAGCGATAGCGGCTGGCCTCGTCTCCGCCCAGCCTGGCGATGGAAGACCACATGTAGGCGCTGACGTCATCCTGGGGCACGCCGCGTCCTGCCCAGTAATAGGCTCCCAGGGTGGCTGCCGCCAGCACCTGCCCGCCCTCCGCGGCGCGGGTGAACCACTTCACCGCCTCGGCATAATCCTGCGGAGCATCCTCGCCGGTTGCGTACTTAGCGCCAATTTCAAACTGGGCATCGGAGTCGCCACTTTGCGCCCGTTGCCGTAATTCCCGCAAAGCCGGGGCTAGGTTTTCCGCCGAAGCAGAACTCGCGGGCTGCTCCAGGGCCGAAGGGCGGACCGACGTGGATTCCGCCGCATCCACTTTCTTCAGCTCTCCCGAATCCCGACCCAGCACAAGCCACAAACCGACGATCAACAGGGCTGCTACCAGGCCTAGCAGCACGATGCGCTGTCCCGCGCCGTCACTCGCCACCTGCTGTTCCGTCGCGGAAACTGACACAGGCAATGCTTCCGTTGCGGTCGGTAAAGCAGCTTCCGGCGCGACTGCGGTGGCCGTCGCAACTGCCGCCATTGCAACCGGTGGAGGCGCAGCAGTCACTTCAGCGGGCTGGGTTTCGGGCGCGGGCGCAGCCTCTGCCGGCTGCGCTAACAGTGTGGATTCTGCTTCTCTAACTGTTTCCGCTGCGGGCGTCGGCGGAAACTCTTTCTCCGTTTCCGTTGCAGCCACGGCGGGAGCCGCTTCCTTTGGCTTAAGCGCTAACGCTACGCTTTCCGCCAGCGCCTGCAGCGCCAAACAATGGCTTTCGCTGAAGGCGTAGGCGTGACGGGAAAATACCTCGATCAGCCCCAGAACCGTTTCTCGTTCGCGGATCGGAACAGCCAGAACGGAATTGATGCCGAGTGACTGGCAGCTCTCGCGGTCCACATGGGGATCTAAATTGGGATCGTCGCAGCGCAACCAGCGGCCTTCGCGTAGGCAGGCTCCGGAAATGCCAGTCTGCGCGTCCAGGCGCGTTCCCGGAGGCGGCGCAATTTCTCCCGCCGACGCCCGGCACACAAGTTCCCCGCTCTCGGCCAGCGCCACAGCCGCGCCCTGCGCTCCGGTGACGGCCAGGGCCTGCTCGGCTAGGAGACGGAAAGCAGGGTTTCCGGTATCTGATGGGCTGGGGAGCGGCTGCGCGGCGGGCACTTTTGCGACCTGCGAAAATTGCCCCGCGGTTTCGCTGGCCAGCAGGGCGTTCAACAGCAGCCACTGCTGCAATTGCCGGCGCGACTCTCCCGTGAGATTAAGGAATTCCAGGCCAGCCCGGCCGTCATCGCACCAGGCCACGCGCGCCGGCGTCACCGCCGAACTGTGCGTCTCCAGCAGATCCAGGCGCAGGTCCACAAAGGAGTGCGGCGCCAGGCGCGCCACGCTCTCCACCGCCGCGCCCCGCTCGTTGGCGTCCAGCACAACTCCACCCACTCCTGCCCCGATGCTGGCGTAGGCGGGACTGTGCACCTTGTGCCGTAAATGACGGCGCCGTTCTACCACCATGAGCATTAAACCTGAGTAGCAGGTCCATCTTACGGCTTTCGCCGCCAACGCCCAAGGTAAATGTCGCATGATTTGTGCAATGGTTGTCAAAACCATCACGTTGGCGGTGGGACGAAACCTTTTAGATCGTGCTTAGCGGTGGAAGCCGCAGCTCTAATCGTCACCAGGAGGGCGGAGCTGATTGTTGTCGCGCATGGTCAGCCCATTAACAGTTGGGGCTGAGCGCTGACGGCTGAATGCTGAATGCTGATCGCTAACCTACAGCTGCTTTCTGTGCGCCGGCATCCCCGCGGCGCGCGCGATGGCCGCTACCATGAATCCCGCCAGCATCTGCAGGTTGGCGACAGCCAAGTCATCGAAGGCAAAGCTTTCGGTGGAGAGCACTTCAAAAATGCCCAGCGTCTGCCGGAAATGTTGCAGCGGGGCCACGAGAATGGAGCGCACTCCCAGCCAACGGGCCACGCTGCGCTCCACGCTGGGATCGTCTTCGGTATCGTCACAGCGCAGAATCTGTCCGCTGCGCAGGCATTCGCCGGATAAGCCGGAGTCCGTCTGCAGGCGCACGCCCAGATCAGGCGCGGTGCGGCCGGAGCGTGCGCTGCACACCACTTCCCCGCCCCACTGCAGGCCGATGGCGCTGCCGCTGGCCCCGGTCAGCGATTGCGCCCGTTCCGCGATCACCGAGATCGCCGGCTCCAAATCCAGCTGCGCCGGCGCTACTGGCAGTTCCAGCGCCGTTACCACTTGGTCCAATGCGCTGCACGCGGCAATCGCCGGCTTCCGCACCAGTTCCGCCCGCGATGGCACCGACTCGATGAGGTCGCGTACCAGTTGCTCCATTGCCTCGTTCTGCAGCAGCGTCGCCCGCGGCTGCTGGCCCAACGAGCCCCCGAAGAGTCGCGAGACGCTGAGCAGGGCGCTGCTGCCGCAGGCCAGGCAATTGGAGCTGTTGTTTTCGTGAATCAGTTCGCACTGCGCGCAGAACACCGCGTTCTGCAGGCGCAGGAAACTCAGCTCCGGACGAGGTTTGAACAGTCCCATTCTCTCTCCTTCAGGGTTGCAAAAATCTGTTGTTCGGAAGAACCGCAGATTTACGGAAGCGTGAAAATAAACTTCAGGGCTGTGGAAGAGTAAGTGGCAGTGCTGGTTCCCGCAGAGGAATATGTGGAGTGCAGGAAATTGCACACACGGGCCGGGATGCAGCAGGAGTGGAAGCGTGCGGCTTCAGCCGCCCGAAATCAGCGCCCTGTCAGGAATTTATATTGCGTCTCATTCAGCGGCACCACCGAGAGTCTTCCCTGTCGCAGCAGCGGCGAATCGCCGAACAACTTGTTGGCTTTGATTTCCGCCAGCGCGGTCGGGTTCAGCTTTTTGCCGGAGCGAATTGTGACCCGTGGATCCTTCGGGTCGCCAGCATCCACCGACACCACCGTGGCCGTGCCCATGGTGCGCTTTTCATCACCGGTGTGATAAATGATCAGCTCATCGCCCGGCTGCATCGTGCGCAGGTTCTTCAGCGCCACCGGATTGCTCACCCCGTCCCACACCGTGGATTTGTCGCGCTCCAGGTCGGCAAAGGAGTATTCGGAAGGCTCGGTTTTCAGAAGGTAGTGCATGAGGGTTCCTCGGTTATCCAGCGTTCAGCAATCAGCATTCAGGCCGCTACTTGTAATGCCACTTCGCCGTATCGGTTCCCTTGGGTGCGTGCTTCACAATGTAACGCGCCATGGCGCGCACCAGCTGGACATTGTCCAGGGGCGACCAGCCGTGCCCTTTCATCGGCCGTCCATAGGAGAAGGAGCCCGCGTAATACGGATTCTTGGTGCCCTTCAAAAAGTCCTCCATCTGGTAAACGGGCAGATTCAAGTAGTAGTTGTCCATGTCGCCGACAAAGACATGAATCTTCCCCACCAGCTGCGGCCCGATCTTGGGCCAGTTCTCTTGCAGGTAGTAGCGCAAATCGTAGCCGTGGTCGCGCATGTAGTCTGCCACGCTGTGGTCAATCTGGCCGGTCAACTTATTCCACAGGGGCTGAGGATAGCCGTCATCGCCCACCGGCCCGTACACCGCTTCCCATGCCTCCAGTTGCTGAGCGGAGCGGCCGTGCGTGCCCAGCACTTCCTCCATCAGGCTCATCTCCCGCTCGGTGAAGGTCACCTGGCCTTCGGTGGTGCGCTCCAGCGGCCGCTCCGGTACCGGCGGATCAAAACCCGGCACCAGGAACGCATTCTCGTCCTTATAGATGTTCACCAGCTGGTACCGGCTGAAATCTATAGGGTCGGGATAAAAGGTCCAGGTGCCGCCGAAAAAGTCGGGATGAAACACCTGCAGGGCCAGGGACTCCCAGCCTCCGGTCGAACCTCCGGTCAGCACGCGCGCATAGGGCTGGCGCAGCATGCGGAAATGCTGCTCCAGATAAGGAACCAACTCCTTCAGGAGCGCGTCGCCGTAGGGACCGTCATTGGCGGAGTTTACCGCGTAGGAATCGTCAAAATAGGGCGTGGGGTGCTGGAAAGTGACCGCGATCATGCGCGGGAACTCGGGTGAGTTCCACGCCTTCTGGAATTCGTAGCCATTCACCCAATGCGTGACCCCTACTGCCGCCAGGTAAGCCGTAAACCCCGCATCGTGCGAATCCGGCGTCGTACTGAAATAAAACGGCGGGTTCAAATTGAAGTGGTCCTGGAGATATATGACCGGATAGCGCACATTAGGATGGTTTTCGTAGCCTTTGGGCAGCAGCACCGTGGCTCCGATGTAGAACGGATGGCCCCAGAACCGGGTGAGCAGCTGGCTCTGAATCTTAATGTGCTTCACTTGGGCAGTATCCGCCGGCATCTCCACCGGCGGGATCACGTGGGTCAGGCTCAGCTTTACATCGAATCCCGCCGCGGGGTCAATGTGCACCTTCTGCACGTCGCTATACAGATTTCCCGGTGATTCAGTGAACTGCTGACCTTCCCAATGGTCCATGTGCGCCCAGATACTGTGCCCGTCGGCACGGTGAAACTCCGTGTACACGTTCAGCAGGGCTTCGACGTAGTAGTCTCCGGCCGCCACTCCGCACAGGCTTTGGAACGGAAAACCCAGGGTCCCGGAATTAACCGCCAGCGTGGTGGTCTCGCCTGGCTTGAGCTGGTCCACATCCTCGCCGAAATAGGGAGTGCGTTGCGTCCAGGAACCGATCTGCTCGCGCGGGTCGGGATCGGGCCGGCGGGCCAGAACTACGAACACGCGGCCAGTGATGGGAGCGGCATGCGCCGACTCCGGGAACGACACTTCCAATTTGATGGGCTTGCTCGTCTGCTGCGCCGTGCAGCTGATTTCCTGGGCCGGCGCCACTTGCGCCCGAGCGCCAGCACAAAAGACCAAGCCGACCGCCAGCAGACCAATTTCTGTTTTCACTCTGATCCCCATCGCTCTGCAACCATTCCTTTCAAGTCCGCCGATTGTACACTCCTTGCGTCGCCATTCTCCTTCCATGCAGCAGTTTCGTTTTGGGTCCATCGTTGAATGAGCTCTGTCCTCGTCTTATAAAGGAATTTGAATTAACCAAAAATCCTACCTAGGAGGTTCAATATGGCAATGCTGACTCGCTGGGATCCATTTCGGGAGCTCACCACCATCCAGGACCGCATGAACCGGCTCTTTCAGGATGCCTACTCCCCTAACCGCGAAGAGGGGCTCTCGACGGCTGCTTTCGCTCCTGCGGCCGACGTTTACGAGGACGAAAACCACGTCACTCTGAAGCTGGAGGTGCCGGGTATTGACGAGAAAGACCTCGACATCCGCGTAGAGAACAACAATCTCATCATCAAAGGCGAGCGCAAATTCGAGAAGGAAGAGAAAGAAGAAAATTTCCGGCGCGTAGAGCGGCAATATGGCACCTTTGTCCGCTCTTTCACGCTGCCCAGCACAGTGGATTCGGACAACATCAATGCCAGCTACGATAAGGGCGTGCTGAGCATTACGATGCCCAAGCGGGCCGAGGCGAAACCCAAGCAAATTCAGGTGAACAGCGGCAAGCGACTTGAGAGCAGAACGGGCAAGGCCGCCTGAGATTTTTCTTCCAAATTAAAACGGGAGCCGCATGGCTCCCGTTTTTTCGCTCTTAATATCTGGCGTTCTGCCGAGGCGCTTTGCGCCGAAGCATCCCGCGTCTGACCGACAACGTCAGCCACTACACGCGAGATTCTTTCGGACTGAGGTCCCTCAGGATCGCGCCCGCGATGAGAGATACTGAAGAGACATACTCTAGGTTGCCCCAGCTTTGGAGAGAGTTTCGTAACGGTCATCGGGGGCGCTCTCGTGGCTGACAGGCAGGCCACGCGGCGCCCAGCCGGGAAATACCAGGTGTCCGGTAGCATCGCTTTCCCCGCCGAAGCCGCCGCGCATTTCCAGCACCTGAGTGAAGCCGGCATTCTGCAGCATCTCCGCCGCCTTCAACGAGCGCCCACCCACCTGGCAACCGACGACCACCTTCACGTCCTTGCCGAAGTTAGCCTCTACAATCTGTACGAATTGAGGATTCAGGTGCATCCGCCCCATTGCCGGCTCCATCAACGGGATGTTCTTGGCCCCGGGCACATGACCGGCGTCGAACTCCGGCACCGTGCGCACATCCAGGTAGATATATTCGGGATCTTTGTCCAGCAGTTGCTTGGTTTCTTCCGGGCTGATGCGCTTGACGGTCATGGCCGCACCTGTTGCTTGTGGGCGTTAAGGAATTTCCTGGTCCCGGGAACGCCTTACACTACACTGGCCGGACCAGCCGGGCAACTATTACACCTCGGCGCGGATTCGCTTTGGGGGTCGGGGAACAAAGGGAACAGCTGCCAGCTGGCGGTCGAACTGACCCTGCCACCTTCCGGGAATGGCAGTGCCGCATCCTGGACAGGTTCCCTCGGGCCTAAGGTGATACCCGCGAATCAGGTACCCGTAGCGCTCCACCAGCAGCTTGCCGCAGTTGTGGCAGCGGGTGTTTTCCAGTTCGCCCACTTGGCCCGGCAGATTTCCCGCATAAATGTAGCGCAAACCTGCCTTTTGACCGATTTCCGCGGCTCGCAGCAGATCTTCGGGGGTGGTGTTGCGCGGGTCCGACATCTTGTAGTCCTGGTGAAACGCGGTCACGTGCCAGGGAATGTAGGGCGAAATTCCCGCCAAAAATTCGGCTAAACGCGTCAATTCTTCCGCGGAATCGTTGAACCCGGGGATCAGCAGGGTGACGATTTCCACCCATATGCCCATCTCGTGCAGCCGCCGAATCGTCTCCAGAATGGGCCCAATGCGACCTCCCAGTTCGTGGTAGTGGCGATCGTCAAAACTCTTCAGGTCCACCTTGTAGAGATCCACCCAGGGCCTAAGATATTCAAGGACTTGCTCTGTTCCATTGCCGTTGGAGACGAAGCCGGTCATCAACCCGGCCGCGCGCGCCTCCTGGAAGACCGCTACCGCCCATTCCGACGTGATCAGTGGCTCGTTATAGGTGCTGACCACGGCTTTGGCGCCATAGCGAAGCGCTTCCTGGACCAGCATTTGCGGGGTGGCACGCAACGGGGCGCTTACCGCCTCCGGATCACGCAAAGCCTGGGAAGTAACCCAGTTCTGGCAGTAGGAGCAGTGCAGGTCGCAGCCCAGCATGCCGAAACTGTAGGCCAAGGCTCCGGGAGCGACATGAAAAAAGGGCTTCTTTTCTATGGGATCGCACTGCACGCAGCCCACATAGCCCCACGGCACGTAGAGCTTGCCGCCGCGGTTGAAACGCACTTTGCACACGCCCCTCTGCCCCTCCGAAATGGGGCAGCAGTGTCCGCAGGAGAAGCAGCGCACCCGCTCGCGGTCCAGCTTTTCGTAGAGTTCGGGGGCGGCTTCGGCGACGTTCTGGTCCACAATGTCGCGCAGTGCAGGCATGACTCCCCCTTAGCTTCTGTGTCTATTTTAGTCGCTTTGTAAGTAGGTTTCGCCCTGGACTAGCGAGCGCGAAAGGTGATGTACACCGCGAGCCTTGGCAGCAGCTACGGCACGTTGTAGGTAATTCCGTTCGACATGTGGTTCATGATTGAAGGCTGGCCCACGGCCTTGACATAAAAAATATGCGTGCCGGAAGCGAGCTTGTAATTGTTCAAACTCAGAGAGTGGCTGCCCTGCTTCACGGTGGCGAGCTGCACCAGGCTGGTGGTGCTGGTGGAATCGTACACAACGTAGTGGTGCACCGTGGACTCGCTGCCCGTGCTGGATGCAAAATTCAGGGCCCAGGAGAGAGTGCTGCCGGAAACGGAAGCGCTCAGGCTGAGGCAGTTGTCAATGCCGGTCTCAATCTCGGTTCCTTCCTCATAATCGTTCCACGTGACTACGCCAAGCAAAGGAAGAGGATGGGTGGAGCCCCAGTCGGAATTATGAGTGAGCTGGCGAATGCTCTGCAGGAAGGTATTGCCGCACTGCTGCTGAATGCTTCGGGGCGCGGAAGTTATCCACGGCGCGTTGGTTTCGTCAAAGCCCTTCCACGCCGCCCCGATAGTCAGCTGCGCGCCGTAATTAGCGGAGGTATCGTAGAAATTGTCCAAGTAAGCTAAGCCGTAGGTGTCGCTGGTACTGTTCCAGTTAACCCAGCCAAAGGCGCCGTCGGTTTGCGAGTGCGTAAACCCCACCCCGTTTTCAAAGATGAAGAGGGGTGCGCCGCCGGAGTAGCCCTGAACGTAACTCGCGACACTATTCCAGATGGTGCTCCAGGTCGGTGTGGGGTTGGTGAAACAGGCCTCGCAAATAAAGAAGAAGACTACCGGCCGGCCCGCCGCCGAGATTTTCATGTTCGGATCCACCTTGAGATAGGCGTTCGACCCGAAATAGTTGCTGTTCATGTAATCCAGGTCACTCTCCAATGCATCGGTGATGCACGTGGTCTGCTGCGTCGTGCTCACCCCACCCCCGTTGATTGGGCACTTTGTCCAGATAAAGGCGCCCTGATCTTCCATGAGCGCCAGGTACAGCGGACAGGCTTGCGGCCCGCTGCAGCGGCCAGCGAGGTTGGACTTTATCTTTTGCGAGACCTGATCGTAGTTGTTCAGCGTGGGCCCGTACCAGTCCACCGCTACGCCATTAAAACCCCGGCGATGCATGTCGTTCATCTGCGCAGTGATCAGCGAGCCATTGTTGGAGTTATAGCCAACCTGGAGGTGGCCGCCGCAGGAGGTGCCGATCCCGGTGATAGTGGAACCGGAGGTCATGCAGAACCAGGGCTGAAAATGGGCCAGAACCTTGGTCGCATTTCCCCCCGGAATGAGGGTGTGAATATTGACTTGACTGACATTGCCCGCGAGCGCGTCGTAGAGGCCGCTGGTGGCATCGCTTAGCCCCAGCCATTTGGCTTGACAGTAAGCCGGCGAACCTACACTCGCGCATGCGGCCGTGTTGTTGCCCGTTTGTACCGAAAGACTGGTCGCCGAATAGGCAAGGGGGCAAAGCAGCAGGAAGACGGAGACTGCAAATACGTGGCGCACAACTAACCTCGACAAACTCAGCACGAATCCCAGTGGCTTGGGTCCGCACGTGTGAGCAGAGAACCTGGTGGAAAGAAGATACTACTTACTGGAGTAACTCTGACGGGAGTAGAAGAACAAAAAACTACCTTAGTTCTACTTAGTCCTGACCCGGTCGAACTCCCACTTGTGCCGAGGATTAAGGCTGCAAGCTCCTGGTTAAATTTCCACAGCCCGTTCACTTGCACTTCGCAAGCTATATTTGCTATGGTGTCGCCAATGTGGGTGGCGCGCCAAAGCCAAAACGTCGCTCCGGGTGCCCGGTAAGCATCTCCCTGGAGATTTTTGGCGACCGTTGGTCGCTGCTGGTCATCCGTGACCTGATGGTTCGCGGCTTTCGTACCTTCAAGGAGTTCGAAAACTCGGGAGAAGGCATTGCCACCAACATTCTGGCCAACCGTCTGCGCCGGCTGGAAAGTGCGGGAATTATCACGCAAGAAGCGGAGGAGGAGGACAAGCGCCGCGTGAATTACCGGCTGACGGAAAAAGGCATTGATCTGGCGCCGGTGCTTCTGGACCTGCTTATTTGGGGTTCGCGGCACGAAGAGGCGGACGCACCCTGCGCCATTATCGAGAACATGGCGGCGAATCGCGAGCAGATCCTGGCCGAAGTTCGGCGGCGATGGGAGCAGCACGATTCGACTCCGCTTCTGCCGTGGCTTTCCGGTAGCGCTGACCGGCCGCAAATAACAAGAAAAAAGTGATCACAACACAGAATGATGAGTCTGCCATTGGCTGAGGAGCGTGAGGTCATGCAATCGGGTGTTCAGACCGCAGTGGCGCCCAGGAAAACCGTTTGGGCCGGCTACGTTGTTAGCGCCATACCAGTGCTGATGTTGCTGTTCAGCGGCAGCGTTAAATTGCTGAGGCTGCCTTCGGTGGTGCAGGGATTCGGAGAATACGGTTATCCGGCCAGCCTGATTGCGGTCATCGGAATTCTCGAGGTCGGCTGTACCGTCGTCTATTTGATCCCGCGCACCGCGGTTCTGGGCGCCATACTAATGACTGGTTTTCTAGGCGGCGCCATCGTTTCCAACGTCCGACTTAACAATCCACTCTTCTCCGTTCCCCTAATTCTGGGCGTAATGGCCTGGGGAGGGCTTTACCTGCGCGAGCCGCGGCTGCGCGCGCTGATTCCTTTGCGAAAATAACCTCGATCGGGCCACGCACCAGGAGATTGGCGAGACGTGCTCTTTGAAAACGATTTCATAACCGAAAACGAAGGAGAGAAGCATGAGCAAGGTACGAGTGTTGGTGGGCACACGCAAGGGCGCATTCATATTGACGGCGGACGGCAAGCGCGACAAATGGGAGGTGAGCGGGCCGCATTTTGCAGGCTGGGAGATGTACCACTTGAAGGGCTCCCCGGCCGACCCTAATCGCATCTACGCATCGCAGACCAGCGGCTGGTTTGGGCAAGTTATCCAGCGCTCCAGCGATGGCGGCAAAACTTGGGAAGCCCCGGGCGGCGACATCACGCCAGTGCCAGGCGCCATGCCAAAAGTGGAAAGCAATAAGTTCGTGTACGACACTTCTCCCGAAGGCAAGCCGCTCACCACCCACCAGTGGTACGACGGAACCCAGCATCCCTGGGAGTTCAAGCGGGTGTGGCACCTGGAGCCGTCGCATACCGATCCCGACACCGTTTATGCGGGGGTGGAGGACGCCGCTCTTTTCCGCTCGACCGATGGAGCTAAGAGCTGGCAGGAGCTTCCCGGGTTACGCGGCCACGGCACCGGTCCCAAGTGGCAGCCGGGCGCCGGGGGAATGTGCCTGCACACCGTCATTCTGGACAAGAAGGACCCGAAGCGCATCTATATTGCGATTTCAGCGGCGGGCGCTTTCCGCACCGACAACGGCGGCAAGACCTGGAAGCCCATCAACCGCGGCCTCCATTCGCAATATATTCCCGACCAGACCGCCGAGGTCGGCCACTGCGTTCACCACGTGGCCATGCACCCTTCCCGGCCCAACGTGCTGTTCATGCAAAAGCACTGGGACGTAATGCGCAGCGATGATGCCGGCGACAACTGGAGCGAAGTAAGCGGCAACCTGCCCACCGATTTCGGGTTCGTCATTGATGTCCACGCCCACGAACCGGAGACCATCTACGTGGTTCCCATCAAGAGCGATTCGGAGCATTACCCGCCCGAGGGCAAGCTGCGCGTTTACCGCAGCCGCACCGGCGGCAACGAATGGGAGGCACTGACCAAGGGTCTGCCGCAAAGCAACTGCTATGTAAACGTGCTGCGCGATGCCATGGCCGTGGACTCGCTCGACAAGTGCGGCATCTATTTCGGCACCACCGGCGGGCAGGTGTACGCGTCACCGGATGCGGGCGACAGCTGGACGCCCATTGTGCGCGATCTGCCGGCCGTTCTGTCGGTAGAGGTGCAGACACTGCCATGATCCGGGTTGTGCTTCCGCAGCATCTGCGCACTCTGGCCAAGGTGGGTTACGAGGTGGAGCTCTCGGTCACGAGCCCGGTGACGCAGCGCTCCATTTTGGACGCGCTGGAGGCCTACTATCCCATGCTGGCCGGCACCATTCGCGACCATGTGACCCAGCAGCGCCGCCCGTTCTTGCGCTTTTTTGCCTGCGAGGAGGACTGGTCACTGGAGCCACCGGACGCGCCCCTCCCGGAAGCGGTGGCCTCCGGCAAGGAGCCCTTCTACATTATCGGAGCCATTGCCGGCGGATAACCAAGCAAGGCGCGTTCGCCGCGATGCTTTTCCGGCTTATTTCGAAAACATCCACTCGAAAAGGAGCGTTATGCAACTCAATTCTTACCTGCACTTCAACGGGCGATGCGAAGAGGCCTTTAAGCTTTACGAGAAGGTTCTCGGCGGCAAGATCGAGGCGATGATTCCGCACGAGGGCACGCCGGCTGCCGAGCAGGTGCCCGCGGGATGGCGCAAGAAGATCATGCATGCCCGGCTAACGGTAGACAATCAAGTGCTGATGGCTTCGGACGTGCCTCCCGGACATTACAGTCCGCCGCAAGGTTTTCGGGTCAACATCAGCATCCAGAATCCGGCCGACGCCGAGCGCATATTTAAGGCGCTAGCAGATAAGGGAAAGATCGCCATGCCACTGGAAAAAACTTTCTGGGCGCAGCGTTTCGGCATGGTCACCGATCAATTCGGCATACCCTGGATGATCAACTGCGAGTAGGCACGTGCCTATGAAACTTTCCATCCTGGCAGCAGTTCTGGCTCTTTGCTCTCCGGCACTGAGCCAGCAGCCTTCCCCAACGCTGCAAGGCTCGTTTATCGCTTCCGCCGGTCCGGCGACCTACCGCGGCAAGTGGAACGCGCGCATCTCCTCGCATCGGCCCAAGCTGGCGGCGGGTTCCTGGATCCTGCTGAACGAGAGGAACGACATTGTGCTGCAGGGTACCTGGTCGGGCCAGAAAAGCGCCGCGGGATGGAAAGGAACGTGGAGAGCGCGCGTGCTCCGCGGGCGCGCGTACTCGGGAACGTGGAGCGCCTCCGAACCGGGGTTGGGCAGTAAAACTTTTGCGGACATGCTGCAAGCAGCGACGAAGGCTGGAGCTTCCGGTACTTGGAGCACTGGCGGGTATGGCGGCGCCTGGCGCTTGGGTCCGGCTCCCTGAGCGGGAGCGGCTTATTTTGACGAGTGCCGTATAAAGCCCAAGCCCGCCGAGACGGCGGTCAAGAGGTGAAGGCAGAGAATGGGCTCGGAGCTGCCCGACGCACGACTTCCTATGTTCGGACTAGATTGCGGCCAGCGCCTGGTCCAGATCGGCCAGGATGTCCTCCGCGTCCTCGATGCCGACCGAGATGCGCACCATGCCGTCGGTAATGCCGATGGCCTTTCTTCCCTTCTCTCCCAAGGCGGCATGGGTCATGGTGGCGGGATGGGAGATGAGGGTCTCCACTCCGCCCAGCGATTCGCCCAGGGAGCAAACCCGCACCTTGCGCAGCATCCTTTTGGCGTTGCCAAGGGAGCCGGTTTCGAAGGTGATCATGGAGCCGAAGCCCGACATCTGCCGCCGGGCCAGTTCGTGCTGCGGATGTTCCGGGAGCCCGGGGTAGAAGACGGCTTTCACCTTTTTGTGCTCGGCCAGATACTCCGCCACCGCGCGACCGTTGCGGTCGTGCTGCTCCATGCGCACCGCCAGGGTCTTCACGCCTCGCAGGACCAGCCACGATTCAAAGGGCGACATAATCGCTCCGGCGGACTTCTGAATGAATGACAGCTGCTCGGCCTGCTCCTTGCGCGTGCAGACCACCACGCCGCCCAGGCCGTCGCTGTGGCCGTTCAGAAATTTGGTAGTGGAGTGCACTACCATGTCGGCGCCCAGGGCGATCGGCTGCTGGAAGTACGGCGACATGAAGGTGTTGTCCACCACCAACTGCGGCCCGCGCTTGCGGCAGATGCGGCTGATGGCCGCGATGTCGGTAAGGCTCATTAGCGGGTTGGTGGGCGTTTCCACGTACACCAGCCTGGTATTTCGGCCGATCGCCTTATCCACGGCGCGCGGCTCTGAAGTGTCCACGTAGGTGAACTCCAGGCCGTAGTTCGCCAGAATCTGGTTAAACAGGCGGGGAACACCGCCGTACAGGTTGTGGCCACAGACCACGTGATCGCCGGCCTTGAGCATGGTGGTAATGGCATTGATGGCAGCCATCCCACTGGCAAACACGCGCGCCGCCATGCCGCCTTCCAGCGACGCCAGGTTTTGTTCCAGGCGGTCGCGGGTGGGATTGGTGACACGGGCATACTCGTAGCCCATGCGGGGCTTGCCCAGCTCGTCCTGCACATAGGTGGAGGTGGCGTAAATAGGGACACTGACCGCGCCGGTCAGCGGCTCTGGCTCCTGGCCGTCATGAATGGATCGCGTCGCAAAACCTGCTTTGTGGTTGGACATTTATCTCTTTCCGAATACCTGCGTGGAACTACAAAACTACACCAAGGTCATCCTGAGCAGGCCCGACCGCTTTCCTGTAGCTCTATAGTTCCTGCTCAAAAATCTTCTTGGACAGATAGCGCTCGGCGGAATCTGGAATGATGGTGGCCACGCGTTTGCCCGCGCCCAGCCGGCTTGCCACTTCCACCGCCGCATGAACGGCGGCGCCGCCACTGGAGCCGGAGAGCACGCCCTCCTCGCGGGCCAGACGGCGCACCATGGCGAACGCTTGCGGATCGCGCACCATGATGACCTCATCGGCCAGGGCACCGTCGAAGGTCTTCGGGAGGAAACTTGCGCCAATGCCTTCCACCTTGTGCGACTCGCCCGCGACTCCGCCGCCCAGCACCGAGCCTTGGCTCTCCACCGCGCAGGCGCGCAGATCAGGAAGGCGCTCCTTGAGAAAACGCGCCACGCCGGTAAAGGTGCCGCCGGTCCCGGCGCCGAGCACCACGGCATCCAGTCGGCCTTCCATCTGTTCGAAGATTTCCCGGGCGGTGGTCTGGTAATGGTAGTCGGGATTGGCCTGGTTCTCGAATTGCCCTGCGAGAAAGGAATTGGGCGTGCGAGCGGCCAGTTCGCGGGCGCGGCGGATGGCGCCTTCCATACCTTCGGCGTCCGGAGTGCGCGTGACCTCGGCGCCGAGGGCGCGCATGAGCATGACTTTTTCCTCGGAGAAATGCTCGGGCACGAACAGCGCCACGCGATAGCCGCGGCTCACGCCGATGAGCGCCAAGCCAACGCCGGTGTTCCCGGCCGTAGCCTCAATCACGGTGGCGCCGCGCTGCAGCAGGCCCTGCTCTTCCGCCCGGCGGATGATGCCGATGGCGGCGCGATCTTTCACGCTGCCGCCGGGGTTCAGGTATTCCAGCTTGGCGTAAACTTCGGCCGCACCCCGGGGCACAACCCGGCGCAAGCGAAGCATGGGCGTTTCGCCGACCAAGTTAGCAATGTCGTCGGAGACACGCAGGCGGGTGGTTTCAGCAGTTTTCATGGGGCACGTTACAGGGTATGAGAGCGGCGAAGTGGCGTCAATCACCAGCTGAGGAGCGCACCTTCAACTGTGATGCCGGTCACCAAAGACGGAGAGCTTCCCTATTGGCCCCTGGAGGCGCGCTCGCTGCCCGCGTAGTAGCCGGTGCGCGTGCGCACCTGCAGCTTCTTGTAGCCGTGGGCGCGGGCGATCACTTTGATGGAGCGATAGCCGCCCTGGCTCTGGGGCCGCGTGGGCCGGTATCCGATGGTGTACTGGTTGCGGATATCGTGGGCCACTTCCTGGGTGATGCTATCCACCTCGCTCAGGTCCTTGGGAAAGAACGCCACGCCGCCGGTGTCTTCGGCTACCGTGGCCAGCGCCCGCCGGGCGCGCCGTTGCCTTTCGCCTCCCAGCAGCCCGATGGTGTAAACCGTGGGCCCATTCTCCGCCTGCAGACGGCGCACTGCCTGTTCCAGCGATTCGCGGCTGGCATTATCCTCGCCGTCGGTCACCACCAGCAACACCTTTTTTTCCAGGCGTGCGTTTTTCTTCAGGTGGTCGGCGGAGGCGACAAGGGCGTCATAGAGCGCGGTTCCCCCACGCGCCTCGATTTTTTCCAGCGCATCCTTCAATTGCGGGACGCTGGAAGTGAAATCCTGGTCCAGGTAGTACTCGTCATTAAAGTTGACGACGAAGACCTCGTCCTGCGGATTGCTGGAGCGTACAAAGTTGAGTGCCGCCTGGTTCACAGCTGGGCGCTTGTCGCGCATGGACCCGGAGTTGTCAATCACAATCCCCACCGCCACCGGTATGTCTTCGCGGCGAAACGAAGTGATGGTCTGGGGCACACCATCTTCGAACACCTGGAATGCAGTCTTATCCAGATCGGTGACCATGTGCTCGTGGTCGTCGTAAACGGTGGCGTGCAGAATGACTTCTTCCACCTGCTTGCGGAAGATGTAAACGCCGTTGTTTTCACCCTCCGGGCCTCCGCTCTGGCCCTGCTGGCCGCTGGCGGCTCCCCCTTGCTGAGGCTGGGCCTGCGACGGGGGCGGGGCGGGAGGCGTGGAACTGGGGGGCGGTGCTGTGCTGGGGGCGGCCTGGGCCCACGTCCACAGGCTCAGGCAAAGCACCAGCAGCGGCAGGATGAGATAGCTACTCCGACGGCGCATAGTAACCCGTTTTGGCATACACGTGCAGAGGCGGCAAACCTTTAGGCGGAACCAGCTTGACCTTTATTTTATGCCATTTGCCATCGTGCACTGGTTTGGTTGGACGATAGCCGAGCACATATTGGTTGCGCAGCTCAATGCCGATTTTAGTGGCCACGTCCGGCAGCTCATTCGGGTTATCGATGGTAAATGTCCGCCCACCAGTCACATCCGTGACCTCGGCCAGCAAAGCTGGGCCCAGGCGCTCCTCATCGGTGCGGGGCACCTGGTCGAACAAGCCGATGGCGTAAATCTGCACGTCGGCCTCTTTGATCAGGGAATTGATCTCCCCCTCGGTATAACGGCTGTGGTTATCGCCGCCGTCGGAGATGATGAGCAAGGCCTTGCGGTCGTAGCGGGCGGTGCGCAACTTGGCCACTGCCAGGTAGATAGCGTCCAAAAGCGCGGTGCGCCCCTTGGGGTTGGCCAGCACCAGCCGGCTCTGGATGTCTTCCACCGAACTGGTGAAATCGGAGAGCACCTCCGGCTGATCGGAGAAGCTGACCACGAAAAACTCATCCTGGGGATTGGCGGTCTTGAAGAACTCCACTACCGCTTCCTTGGAGCGGTCGATCTTGTTGCTCATGCTGCCGCTGACGTCAAAAATCACGCCCAAGGAAATGGGAGCATCCTCACTGGAGAAGTGGCGGATCTGTTGGCGCTCCTTATTTTCAAACAGTTGGAAGTTGTCTTTCTCCAGGCCCGTGACCAGGCGGTTCATGGGGTCGGTGATGGTCACCGGCACCAACACCAGGTCAACCCGCGCCCGGAAAGGCCGCGTGTGGGTGTCCAGACCTGGGTCGAGCAGCGGCTTTTTGTTTTCATCTGTGGGCTTGGCACGGGGCACAACGTGGACATCATCGGCAGTTCCGCTCTGCGCCAGGAGGGTTGAGGAAACAAAGCACAGCATGAGCACAACGCCCGCCGCCGCGACCAGCAGGCGCGTTTCCGCATTCCACGAGCGTGCTTGACGGCGAACGACAGGTAGGTTCACAACTCGACCCACGAAGCCAAACGACCCTTGCCCGCCACTGCGATTGCGGGCCAAAGCAACCTCATTTGAGGCGATACTACCACAGCTTAGCTCGGCTACCACCAGCCGTTCCGCCCGACATTAAGATGTAAAAACAAGGAAGGAAGTTCTGCCTCTTTTTAACTTGTTACAATTCCAAGCACCAGAAAATTCTCATGGCAAAAATCTTCCCTTTTCGGGCCTTACGCTACGACCCGGCCCGCGTGGCCTTGTCCCAGGTGGTCACCCAACCTTATGACAAGATCACGTCGGCCATGCAAACAGCCTACTACGACGCCAGCCCTTATAATCTGGTGCGCATCATCCTGGGGAAACGCGACCCCGCTGACAGCAACGGCAACAATGTCTATACTCGCGCGGCTCGCGACTTCGCGGACTGGCGGCGGCAGGGCATCCTGCGGCAGGACTCAGCGCCGTCGCTCTACGCCTACTCCCAGGAGTTCACTCCGCCCGGAACCGGCGACGGCCGTCGCTACGAACGCCGCAGCGTGGTTGCCCTGGGCGGCCTTGAGGACTACTCCGCGGGTGTTGTATTTCGCCACGAACAGACGCTCTCCAAGCCCAAGGCCGACCGCCTCGACCTGCTGCGCGCCACCCGCGCTCACTTTGGACAGATCTTTATGCTTTATAACGATCCCCAACGGCAGCTGGAGGTTACGCTTTCCCCTGCCCGTGAGCCTGAAATCTGCGTTACCGATGAATATGGCGTCACCCACAAAGTATGGGCGCTCTCCGACCCAGCGACTGCGGCCCAGATTTGCCGCACGATGGCGGACCAGAAGCTGATCATCGCCGACGGGCACCACCGCTACGAAACCGCGCTCAACTACCGTAATGAACGGCGCGCCGCCACCGGAAAAGCTGATCCTGAAGCTCCCTACGAGCGGGTCATGATGACCTTGGTGAACGCGCACTCGCCGGGCTTGCTGATCCTGCCCACGCATCGCGTGGTCTTCGGCCTGGCCGAATTTGAGCCCGGCGCCATGGTCGCGGCCTCGCGCTATTTTTATGGCGTTCGCGATGTGAGCCGCGAGTTCGATCCCGCCCAACCGATGGCCCTTCTTCCGCGGACCTCACCGGGCGAAACCGCCATGCTGGCGGTAACGGCGCGCCAGGCTTTCCTTTTTGTCGCCAATCCCGGAACCAAACACTCTGCCCTGGACACTGTTTCCCCGCGCCAAGCCGAACTGGATGTTGTCCGGCTGCACAACGTGGTTCTGGGGAGCGTGCTGAACATCAGCGAGGAAGCGGTTCGCGAGCAGCGCAACGTGGAATATGTTCGAGATGCCCGGGAAGCGGTGCAACGCGTGCGCTCCGGCGGCGCCAATGTCGTATTCCTGCTCAATGCGGTTCCCATTGAGCAGATGACCGCCATCGCCCTGGCCGGCGAAGTGATGCCGCAGAAATCCACCGATTTTTACCCCAAAATGCTGAGTGGCCTGACAATTTATGCGCTGGACTGAGTATGGCGTGGACTAAACGCTTGCGTCAGAACCGGCGGCGGTGGGCGCCTGGGCACTCACGCAGCTCTGTGGCTGCGGTGGCTCTGCTTCTGCTGCTTCTATGGCTGCCGCAGGCACGCCCGGTGGCGGCCCAGGAGTACCTCTCGGTTTACAGCCCCCGGGGAACTTTTTCCGTGCCTCTGCAAGAATACGGAGGGCGGGACTACGTGGCCATCCTGGACCTGCTTGCCCCGCTGGGCGAAGTAACCGCCCGCCAGGATGGGCACAAGTGGAAGCTGCGCTTCAACAACGTGGAAATAGAATTTCAGGAGGGCAAAATCCCCGTAAAATTGGCGAACAGGCGACTGGAACTGGCATCTATATTCCATTTTCAGGACGGGCGAGGGCTGGTGCCTCTCTCCAGTCTGGTTGCTCTTCTCTCTCCGTTGCTGCAGCCGCCCGTCGAATTGCACGAAACCGCCAGACGGCTGTTCCTGGGTGGAGCGGCGGTCCACTTCTCGGCCGAGGTTGTGCGTTCCCCCAGCGACTCTGTGGTGCTGACTTTTACCGCTCCGGTGAATCCTTCCATTGCCACCGAGCCCGGACGGTTGAGCATGACCTTCGTTCGCGAACCGCTGCTGCATCCCAGTCCCAGCACGATGAACTTTGAGGATCAGTATATTTCTTCCCTGAGCTATCGCGAGGCGGAGGGCGTGGCCGAACTGACGCTTAACAGCAATGTACCCTTGCTGGCTCGCTTTAGCTCTGACCGCAAGACCATCACCGTGGGTCCGGTGGTGCAGATTGTCGCCCAGGCCAAACCGCAGCCCGCCGCTCCCCTGGCCACGCCTGCTTCTCCGAATCCACCTTCTTCTACGCCCGTGCCCATTCCTACTCCCAACGTCGGGGCAGCGGCTTCGGGACAGCTCGCTTTCCCGCCCCCAATTCCTCTGGCGGCGCCAGCGCCTCCGCCCGTGGTGGTGGTGGACGCAAGTCATGGGGGCACAGAACCGGGGGCCGCCCTGAGCGACACATTGGCGGAAAAGGATGTTGTGCTCAGCATCGCGCAGCGCCTGCACAACGAATTGGAGGCGCGCGGCTTGCACACCATGCTGCTGCGCAATTCCGATACCGCCTTGAGCCTGGATCAGCGCGCTATTCTGGCCAACACTTCCCGCGCCCGCTTCTACATCAGCCTTCACGCCGGCAGCCTAGGCTCGGGCGTGCGCCTCTATACCGCGCTGCTGCCGCCCATTACCCCGGCCAGCGGGATGTTTCTTCCCTGGGACAGTGCGCAAGCCTCGTATCTAAGCTCGAGCCAGACCTTATCCGGAGACATCGCAACGGAACTCGGTAAGCTGAATGTCTCCAGCCGCCAAATGCAGGCGCCACTGCCTCCTTTGAACCACATTGCCGCCGCCGCGGTGGCGGTGGAAGTGGTGCCGCCGGGAGCGGACGTGACCCAGCTGAATTCCGCCGCCTACCAGGAACAGATAGCTGGCGCAATTGCCGCAGGGGTGGCCCGCGCCCAAAATGGGGCCACGCCATGATTCCGCGCCACCTGAAAATCACGTTCGGCCTTTTGTTGGTCGCCGCTCTGGCCAGCGGCATTTACATGTGGATGCTGAAACGTCACGAACGCCAAGCGCCGCAAACTGCCCAGCTGCAGCAGCCGGTCGCGCCACCGCCAGCCACCGGCACCCCGCTCACCGTGGCCTTGTACCTGGCGGACGATCAACAGGGCGCATTGCACCGCGAAGAGACCAGCCTCAGCTTGCCGGCCGATCCCAGCTTGCGTGCTCAATCCGTGCTGCGCGCGGTGATCGCCCGCTACACCCAGAAAGACTCTACCCATCCCCTGCCCGCGGGCGCCGACGTGAACGACGTTTACATTGTTGATGGCACCGCCGTAGTGGACCTGAATGACGCGTTGGCCAGCGGCCATCGTTCCGGCGTGATGGTGGAGGAACTGACGGTGCTTTCGCTGGTGCAGACCGTAGCCGCCAATCTGCCCGGCATCACGCAAGTAAAAATTCTGGTCAATGGCCAGGAACGCGACACACTGGCAGGCCACGCCGACCTGGCAGACCTTTACGATGTGGCGGCGGTGAACCGGGCGGTGGGGCAGATGGGCGGAACGAGTAGTCCATAGCGTACAAGCCGGCCTGACTTCTTCTTGCGAATTGAAACTATGGTTAAATCAGAGACGATGATCTACCGCAGCGACAACCGGGCTCCCGACCAGATGCGCCCGGTGCAAATTGTCCCCGATTTCATTTCCACCGCCGAAGGCTCCGCCCTCATCGAGGTAGGCAACACGCGGGTGATCTGCACCGCCTCGGTTGAGGAAACCGTGCCGCAGTTTTTACGCAACACGGGAAAAGGCTGGATTACCAGCGAATACGGCATGTTGCCTCGTTCCACGCTCACCCGCACAGCGCGCGAGGTCACGCGCGGGCGTCCGGCGGCGCGCTCGCAGGAAATCCAGCGCCTGATTGGGCGCTCCCTGCGGGCGGTGACCGACCTGGCGCGACTGGGCGAGCGCACCATCTGGATTGATTGTGACGTGATCCAGGCCGATGGCGGCACCCGCACTGCTTCCATCACCGGCGCTTTCGTAGCCCTGGGGCTGGCGCTGCAGAAGCTGGTGGAAGCGGGCACGCTCACCGCTGCGCCCATTCGTGATTTTGTCGCCGCCACCAGCGTGGGCGTGGTGGATGGGCAGGTGATGCTCGACCTGGCATACGAGGAAGATTCGCGTGCCGAAGTGGACATGAATTTCGTGCTCACCGGCGCCAAGAGGATTGTGGAGATCCAGGCCACCGCCGAGCAGCATCCTTTCGATGACGAGCAGCTGCGGGACATGATGCAGTTGGCACGCCGCGGGGTAGAGTCTCTCATCTCTAAGCAGCGCATGATCCTGAGCGGGCTGACGCTGCGGCAGTAAAGCGGCTGGATCGATAACTAGCTGCCGGGTTGTCTTGTTATCCTTCTTATGGATAGGAAGGCTGTTCACGCCAGTTCTGGCGGACAGACCTGCACTTTTGGCGACACTGATTCCGGCTGTCATATTGAGCGAGGGCGCATGCCCGAGTCGAAATACCCCTAATCTGGCGGTTCCGCTGAGGGCCAAAAGGTGTTTCTGGCGAGCAACATCATCAATGTGAGAACTCCCTGGAACGGCAGTGCGGGAATAAACACTGCATAGGGGCTTCGACTTCACCGAACGGTTCGCAAGCGAACCGCCCTTTTCCGCTCAGCATGACGTCTCCTGAAATCTGGTGCCTGCCCGCTCACCGCCGTCTTTTCATTTAAAATGGGAGCGCAATCATTCAGGAGGATTTATGAAGCTTACGCCAGGCAAGCTGCAGGGCATGAAAAACGTATCTAACGAGCGCGGGGTAATCGCCGCCGCCGCCATGGACCAGCGTGGGTCGCTGAAGAAAGCGCTGGGCGCGAATGCCACCGACAAAGGGTTGGAAGAATTCAAGTCGTTGGTCACGGAGGTACTGACCCCGCACGCCAGCGCCATCCTGCTGGATCCGGAGTGGGGTCTGCCCGCCTCCAAGCGCCGCGCCAAAAATGCCGGCCTGCTGCTGGCCTACGAGAAGACCGGCTACGACAAAACCGGCCCGGGCCGCCTGCCTGACCTGCTCGACCACTGGTCGGCGCGCCGCCTGAAGGAAGCTGGCGGCGATTGCGTCAAGATTCTGCTCTACTACACGCCCGCCGATCCCAAGGAGATCAATGACCAGAAGCACGCCTGGGTGGAGCGCATCGGCGACGAGTGCCGCGCGAACGACATCCCATTCTTCCTCGAGTTGGTCGGCTACGAAGAAGGCGCGGACGAAAAGGGACTTGAATTTTCCAAAAAGAAGCCGGACATCGTGGTGCGCAGCATGGAAGAGTTCACCAAGGACCGCTACGGCGTGGACGTGCTCAAGGTGGAAGTTCCGGTAAACATGAAATTTGTGGAAGGCGCCAAGGTTTTTGCCGGGCAGAAGGCGTACACCAGGAAAGAGGCCATGGAGCACTTCCGGCACGCCGCGGGCGCCACCTCCAAGCCGTTCATTTATTTGTCAGCGGGCGTGAGCAACGCCGAGTTCACCGAATCGCTGGAGCTGGCTGCCGAAGCAGGCGTGAAGTTCAATGGAGTGCTCTGCGGGCGCGCCACCTGGAAGGATGGCATCCCCATCTACGCCACTCAGGGCGCCGCCGCTTTCCGCAAGTGGCTGGAGACCGAGGGCGTGAAGAACATCGAGAACGTGAACGCGCGCCTGAAGGCCGCCACCTCCTGGTTTTCGATCTACGGCGTGAAAGAGCCGGCTATGGTGGGGGCATAAGCGAATCTTAATGATTGAAGGATTTAGCGAGCCAGTTGGGCGCGTGTTGCGGCACGCGCTCTTTTGTCTAGGATGGGACATTTGAGCGAAGCTCGAGCCGAACTTGCGAGAGCGCGAGCCCGGTGGACCTTGCGTTTTTAAAAAGCTTAATCAAGGATTTGGTCCTCGCGGATCGGCTGGCTTGCAGCCACGCCGTTCAGTAAGAAACCTTCAATCGCATCGCAAGCCGTGCCCACTCCATCTTCCGCCCGAATCTTGCTGCCCACTTCCGCCGCAATCAGCGCGTACTTCGGATCACGCAGCAACCGGTCCAGTTCCACCGCAACCCTCTCCGCCCGGTAACGCTCGCGCCGGATCATGCGCGCGATGCCCAGCCGTTTGGTGCGGACCGCATTATCGAACTGGTCGTGACTGAGCGGCATCACCAGCGCCGGACGGCCCGAACGCATCACCTGCGCCGTGGTGCCGATTCCGCCCTGATGCACGATGGCGCCCGCGCGCGGAAAAAGCAGCGAGAAGGGCGCGTAATCAAAAGCCACAATCCCGGAAGAGAGCAACTCCGCCGGCGGACGCGGCATGTCCTTCCCGACCAGCAGGACGGCGCGGCGCTGCAGCAGGCGGGCGGTGTTGGCGCTTTCCACAAAAAAGTCCCCTGCCGCCTGCACTGCCGCAGAGCCCAGGGTGAAAATAATCGGGGCCGGGCCTGCCTTCAGAAACGTTTCCAGCCTCGGCACCGGCGGATGCTCCCCTTCATCGCGGTCGAAAAACACAAATCCGGTGGCCCTTGCTTGCGGCGGCCAGTCAGGCTGCTGCGTCGCCAGCACCGGCGAAAACAATCCCAGCACCAGCCGCGGTGAGTGCTGCCCAGCAAAAATGGGATTGGCGCCCGGCTTCAGCCCTAATTCTGCTTCCAGCTGCCGATAAGGGCCCAGCCAGGCACCCGACAGGTGTTCGGCCGCGACATACAGAATGCGATGAAAACCGCGGCCCAACTTCGCCACGTGCTCAGGAAACGGCAATCCCGCGAATGCCGGCGGGTCATGAGTTGACATGAAACTGGCCGGCGCCAGCACGGTTGAGATCCAGGGTATGCTGCGGACGCGCGCCAGCAAGGGTCCGGCAAAGGCTACGGGGTGGGTGATGAGCACGTCCGGGTTCCCGGCCACCGCCGCCAGATCCTGGTAGCTGTCACGCAGGTGGGGCATCAGGATTTGGCGAAATATGAACTCGGTTCCCTTGCGCCGGTCAAACACCTTGCGCATCAACTCCCGGTCAATGCGGGGCAGGTCGGGCCGAATGGCGCGGAACGCGATGCCCTCAGCTTTGATCTTCTGCCGGTAAATAGGGCTGGTGGCGATTACCGGGTCATGGCCGCGGCGCTGCAGTTCGAGCGCCAGCCCCATATAGGGATGGATGTCGCCATAGGAACCGAAAGCGTGAATGAGGATGCGGGCCATGCGCCGTCAGCCATAATAAACGGCGTGGCGCACGCGCAGGATTTCGGCTATCTCAGAGCAATTCCCGGTTAAGCACCGGAACTTCCCGTTTGCCGTTGCGTGGAGTAGCGGCAGCAACAGCGGCAGCAGCTTTGGGCCGGCGCTCCTGTTGCAGCAACCGGCGGAGGGTGCGCAGGTCATTCAGGATGCGGCTGCCCGCCTTTAGGTGGTGCGAGAGCTTCTCCAGGTTGTAGAAGACCAGGCGCAGCGCCTCCAGCTGTTTGGGGTCGGCTCCGCCGTTGAGATCGGCGTGAACCGCCTGCTTGGCTTCGAGCACAGTCTGGTTCAGCAGCTTCAGATATTCCTGAGCGCCCTCGATACTGTCGAAGGGAGTCTCTGATTGATAGCTCAAGCTTAACCTCTCGCGCTATCTTACGCCCTCCGGCGCCAAGAAGGGAAAAACAGCTACTCTGGCACACAATTAATCAGGTGCCCAACGGCCCTGCCCTTCTGGTGAGGCGCCACAAAGGCAGGAACGAAGACAGAATTCATTGGAGCTTCCGGTGAGCGTTTGCAGCAGCCAATCAGGTAATCGCCACTTGCAATTCGGACCGCGTGAGTGGAGGAACCGCGTGTCCGTCGGCAGAAGATCAGCCGCACACATGCACTGAGCTCGCTTGCTTCCGGCTGCTATCATTGGGAATGACGCCTCGGTGAGGTCTTTCACTTAGCACCGGGCAGCAGAGGATGGAAAATGACTAGTCTGGACGTGCTATTCCGTTACGGCGCCCCGCCAACCGAGGGCGCCATGCGCGCCGTGGACAGCGTGCGCGAGGTTTACGGCATTCGCCGCATTCAATTCAACGGCCGTGAGCACACGTTACGGGTGGAGTTTGACGCTTCTCGCTTGAACGAAAATACCGTGGCCGGACTGCTGCGGCGCGCCGGCATTGATGTCCAGGAAAAACTCGCCCTGGCCTAATCGCGGCGCAGATCCGTGGCCTTAATTGAAAGGAATTGGGGGAGGGCTGCGGAGCGGCCTCAAGAGGTACTTTTGGGGAAAAAGCAAAAGGGGCGCTCAAGAAAACCTCTGGCCGAAGTTATTCTCAAGAGCGCCCCTGTTGCGCGCCACTTCGTCTGGCCTTCTCAATAGCACCTCCAGTGCCAGACTCAGCTTGCTGAAAATGCACGACTTAGATTGGCCAAGTTGAGCTGCGCGGGTAGCTTTTACCGCCACTCGGAAAGATTTACTGTGCAACCAGGACAGGGGCAACTTCCCTGCCACTTGCAGCGGATTCGGAGCGCTTTTGCACAACAAACGTGTCCGAAATTCGAGCACGCCACCTGAAATCTGCACCATGGCCGATGCAAGAATGGTAGAAGTGGCTGCCTCGCAGCGATGAATGTGATGAGCGCGTGGAGGATGAATGCCATGAACTCGTGGACGATGAGGCGGGAGCGCGGTCTCACCGTGATCGGCGGCTCAGGAGACCCGGGTTTCGAGCAGGGCGGGTTTCAGGGAAGCACAGGGTTTGTTAAGATGAAATGCAAGCGCGCCCTTAGCTCAGTTGGATAGAGCGTCTGGCTACGAACCAGAAGGTCGGGAGTTCGAATCTCTCAGGGCGCGCCATTTTACTGCTTAATAAGCACTTATCCCTGTTCCGGCGCTTCTCCTTGCTACCACTTTGCTACCTTCGAACGCCTTCCGGTACGCCTTGAGTAAGCGCTGGTCTAGTCCCATCTGGGTATAGATTGCCGCTGTTGCTAACTTTGCATGCCCCAGCAGGTCCGCGATGTCCTGCAGGGGTACTCCACTCTGATGAAGGTGGGAACCGCAGGCATGGCGAAGTAGGTGCGGGTGAAAGTCCTCTAGGCCCTTGGCTTGTGCGATGTCATGCACGATTCGCCAGACCTGGCGCGCGGTAATCCGCCCTGCGGTTGAGGGGTTGGGCCCGACGCTAAAGGCGAATGCCTCGGTTGTCGCTCTCATCTTCGCCAGCACCCGCTGGCGCACCGGCAGATAAGCCCGCACCGCCGCGACCGCGCCTTGGCTGAGCGGTACCTGCCTTTCCTTGTTCCCTTTGCCGTGCACCAGAAGCACCGTGCCGTGCTCGCGGAAGTCCTTCAGGCTGATGTCAACCACTTCCTGAGCCCGCAGCCCGCAATACAACAATTCCCAGATGGCGCGGTCGCGCTTCGGAAAGGCGCTTCTGGGCTTGCGGCTGAGCACCGCCCGCAATCGTTCCTGGCTGGGAACATTGGGCAGCTTGTGGCGCATCTTGGGGGCCCGCATGGCAAACAGCCAGTCGAACGTCCCGTGCCCTTCTGCCTCCAGAAACTTGGCAAACTCTTTCAGGGCGACAAGTCGAACGCGGATGGTAGCGGGTTCGCACTGGCGCAGATGGAATCTGCTCAGCCACTCTCTGACCGCCCGCCGCTTGATGTCCTTCACCGTCGCGTCCATTCCCAGGAGCTCGATAAAGCCAGCGATGGCGGCCTGGTAAGCCCGTTGCGTGTGCGGGCTGAGCCGGCCGGCTTCGAGGTAGGTCAGAAAATCATCCAACTCTGCGTACAGATCGCGGGTGGGCATGGCGCATGACCTCCTTGAGGTGCCTGAGATCGTTGTGAATGTAGATTTTGGCCGTATCCGGTGACGCCCAGCGGCCCAGGTGCTGCACGTCGCGGATGTCCATGCCGGAGCGCACCAGGTTGGTGGCAAAGCTGTGGCGGAGCATGTGCGGGTGTATCTCGCGCTGGAGCACGTCCCGGCCCAAGTCGCGGATCCGGTAGAAGAGTTCCATCCGGGTGATGCCCTGGCCGAGTCGCCCGATGAAAAGCGTATTGCATCCCGGTTTGGGCTGGAACTTCGGCCTGCCCTCGCTGAGGTAATCGCGGACGGCGGCCACGGCATCCGGACTAAGGGGCACCACCGCATCCTTCCCGCCCTTGCCCTTCCATACCTTCACCAGGCTGCCGTCAAGGTCAACATCCTGGAGCC
>JAICWP010000041.1 GCA_025934735.1 Terriglobales bacterium
GAAGAGCATGGCTGCTAATGCGTACGACCTCATTAGGGAGTCGAGCGATGAACTCGAGCGGGCGCTCGCTGAACTGCTCATCAAGCGATGGCCTGAGTTGAAGAAACCCTCACGCCAAGAGTGAATAATTGGCGTCAAATCACCTTATCGCAACCTACGGATTTGCACTGCTCATGGCGCAGTATCGTAAGTTACGATATGGCCTGTGGCTGTTGAAAAAGGAACCAAGGCAGTAATTTCGGGCGATTCTCAGGCATTTCACCAACGAACTATCAATCACTTATGAATGAATTTTTGTGCGATTTCCGTTCAAGAATAGTTTTTCAACAGCCACGCCTGTTGTCAACAGTTAGACTGAAGTTAAGGACTGAGCACAGTGATGCGTCGTCTCTCACTTGTGGCGATAGGTCAGCGGCCCACTAGTTTTTGCAGTTCCTCGGGATACCGAGCACCCTGTACCGGGATTTTCGCAGCAGCCGTTCCTAGTTCGCGGAGGTCGTCGGCCGAGAGTTCCACATCGATCGCTCCGAGATTTTCTTCTAGCCTATGCATCTTTGTCGTGCCAGGAATAGGCACAATCCACGGTTTCTGTGCGAGGAGCCAAGCGAGTGCAATCTGAGCAGGCGTCACTTTCTTCTGCCGGGCGAACTTGCCAATCAACTCCACCAAAGCTTGATTCGCCTTCCGGTTCTCCGGTGTAAAGCGCGGAACAACATTGCGGAAATCACGTTTGTCGAACTGTGTATCTTCACTAATCTTCCCCGTTAGGAAACCTTTACCGAGAGGACTGAACGGAACGAACCCGATACCAAGTTCCTCAAGTGTGGGGATTACCGCAGCTTCAGGCTCTCTCCACCACAGCGAGTATTCGCTTTGCAGCGCCGTCACAGGCTGCACCTTGTGGGCTCGGCGAATTGTCTGTGCGCCTGCCTCCGACAGTCCAAAGTGCTTCACTTTGCCTTGTTGGATTAGGTCCCTCACAGCTCCCGCGACATCTTCAATAGGAACCTTGTCATCGACGCGATGCTGATAAAACAAATCGATGACATCGGTCCTCAGGCGCTTTAGCGATGCCTCGGCAACCTGCTTAATGTGCTCTGGCCGGCTGTCCAGCCCAGCTTGTTTGCCATTTTCGATGTGGAATCCGAACTTCGTCGCGATTACTACGTCTTTGCGAAAGGGAGCCAGAGCTTCACCCACGAGTTCTTCGTTGGTAAACGGGCCATAAACCTCGGCGGTGTCAAAGAACGTGACTCCACGCTCGACGGCTGCCCGAATTAGCGAAATCCCCTGATCCTTGTCTACTGCCGGTCCTAACCCAAAGCTCAGTCCCATGCAGCCGAGTCCGATCGCGGACACTTGTAGATTGTTTTTTCCCAGTTTGCGTGTCTGCATGGCTTCTCCTGAACGCACGCTCAAATGTATCGTCCGCAAGTATAGTCCCGTGGATCGGAACCTGCTTCAGCTATGCGGGTCAGGTGTTTTTCTGGTGCCTGCGGAGGTCGGTTGGTGGGAAATAGCCATATCGCTTTTCATTTTCCCTGCCACGGTGAGGGCTGTGATTTGCGCCCACGGCAAAGGCTGTCGGGAATCAACCAGCCGTTATAATAGAACGCAGGCGCGGCAAAGCAAGGATTGAGGCGGCCGGCCAAAGGGAAGGCATGTTCGAAGTCACCGTGGAAGATACATTCGCCGCCGGGCACGCCCTGCGCGGATACCGCGGCAAGTGCGAGAACCCGCACGGCCACAACTACCGGGTGCGCGTCACCCTGGCGGGCGAGGAACTGGACCCCATCGGCCTGCTCTACGACTTCAAGGACCTGAAGGCCGCGATGGGCGAAGTCATTGACCGCCTCGACCACCAGTTCCTGAATGACCTGGAGCCGTTCAAGAGCATGAATCCCTCGGCGGAGAACCTGGCCCGCTATTTCTACCAGGAGACGAATGTGCAGCTGCACAAGGCGACCCATGGCCGGGTGCGGGTGAAAGATGTCATCGTCTGGGAAACGGACACCACCACGGCGCGCTACTTCGAGTAGGTTCCCGGCTCTCGGCCTGCGGATCCCGGCAACTGAGTGCTGACTGCTGAGTGCTGCTTCATGCAGATCACCGAAATTTACAAGTCGTTGCAGGGGGAATCGTCCTGGGCAGGCCTGCCCTGCATCTTCGTGCGCCTCACCGCCTGCAACCTGCGCTGCACCTGGTGCGACAGCGAGTACACCTTCACCGGTGGCGTCAGGATGCCGCTGGAGCAGGTGGAGGCCGAGGTGCGGAGACTGAGCGGCGCTTCCCGGCACTGCACGCGAGATTCGTCGGGGCTGGAGCCCACTCGCAATGACGCCATCCACGAGGAGACGTGGAACACACAAGAGTTGCTGCCGCTGGTCGAGATCACCGGCGGCGAGCCCATGCTGCAGGAGCGGGAAGTGGTGCCGCTGATGCAGCGCCTGCTCGCTTCCGGCTACACTGTGCTGCTGGAGACCAGCGGCGAGCGCCCGCTGGCCAATGTGCCGCCTGCGGTGGTGAAGATTGTGGACGTTAAGTGCCCCCATTCGGGCGCGGCAGACAGCTTTCGCATGGAAAACCTGCAGGCCCTGGGCCCGCGCGATGAAGTCAAGTTCGTGGTCAGCGACCGCACCGATTATGAGTTTGCCCGGGAATTTTTAGGCCGGCATGGGCTGGCCGGGCGGGTGCATTCCGTGATCCTCTCGCCGGCGTTCCGCAAGGATGCCAACGGGGCGCGGGACGCTTCGCATTGCCTGCTTGACCCGCGCGAACTGGCCGACTGGATGCTGGAAGACGCTCTGCCGGCGCGGCTGGGGCTGCAGATACACAAGTTCATTTGGGATCCGGCGCTGAAGGGCGTGTAAATAGTTACAGGCTGACGATTGCCTGCGAACCCGGCGTCATCCTGAGTGCCTTTAGGCACAAAGGATCTCGCGTACGCTCCCGATCAGTGCGGCGCTGCACGCGAGATGCTTCACGGCTAAAGCCGTTCAGCATGACTCCAGGATGTAGGAGAGAGAGAAGGCACACTCAAGTTCAGCAAAGCACTTCGCTGGCTAAATGCTAATTGCCAACTGCCAAGTGCTGGTTTCAGGCAGCAAAGCTGCCCCGGGAGCGCATCTTACATTGGCAGAGATTCACAACCGAATGGCTGGACGAGATCACAAAGCCCCTGCCGTCGTTCTGCTGAGCGGGGGCATGGATTCCTGCGTTTGCGCGGCGCTGGCGGCGCGCAACCATGATGCCGCCGCCCTGCACATCAGCTACGGGCAGCGCACGGAGAAGCGGGAGCGGGAGGCGTTCCTGGCTATCTGCGACCGGCTGGCCATCCGCAAGCGGCTGCTCATCCGCAATGACGCGCTGCACGCTATCGGCGGCTCCGCCCTCACCGATCCTGAGCTGCAGGTGCCCACCGCCAGCGAGGTGATTGGGGGCGAAATTCCGCTCACCTATGTGCCCTTCCGCAACGCCCATTTTCTGGCCGTGGCGGTGAGCTGGGCGGAGGTGCTGGGCGCCGACCAGGTGTATATCGGGGCGGTGGCGCAGGACAGTTCCGGCTACCCCGATTGCCGCCCGGAGTATTATCGGGCGTTCAACGAAGTAGTGCGCACGGGTACGCGCGAGGGCCGCATCGAAATCGCCACCCCGCTGATCAGCATGCGCAAGTCACAGATCGTGCGCCTCGGCCTTGAATTGGGCGCGCCCTTCGATTTAACGTGGTCTTGTTATAGCCGCGAGGATCGCGCCTGCGGCGTGTGCGACAGTTGTGTGCTGCGGTTGCGCGCCTTTCAAAACGCGGGCGCGCGCGATCCCATCGCCTATCTCGCCCCGGCGGTTTAGGGCGGCGAGCAGCGAACAGGGGCCGCGGCTGGAGAGCGGCCCGCAGAAGCAAAGAGTTTTGCAGTGAGATATTCGGCGTGGAGCCGGGAGGCTGAAATGAAGCAGCGTCTAACCATTTGCGTGCTGGCGGTATTGGCGGCGGCCCTGATGATTCCGGCTGCCTGGTCGCAGAACATGGCGACCGTGAAAGGCAAATGCACCGATGTTCAGGGTAAACCCATCGTGGGGGCGACTGTCGAGTACGTCAACCAGGATACGGGCCAGAAGTACGACCTGAAGACCAACAAGAAGGGCGAATTCTTTTCCTTAGGCATTGCCCCGGGCAAGTACAAGATTTCGCTGATTCAAAACGGCCAGGTGCTGTTCTTCTTCAACGGCGTACAGGTGCAGCTGGGCGAGCAAGAGAACGCGATGGATTTCAACCTGCAGAAGGAGCAGGCATCGGCGCAGCAGCGCGCCCAGACGCAGATGACGCCGGAACAGAAAGCACAGCAGGAGAAGGCCCAAAAGGAAAACGCCACCATCAAGTCGTTGAATGAGAAGCTGGCGGCGGCCTCGGCGGCGGAGCAGGCGGGCAACTTTGACCAGGCGGTCTCCGTCCTGAAAGAGGCCACCACCATTGATCCCAACCGCGACCTGCTGTGGTTCAAGCTGGGCGATGCTTACCGCGGAGCGGCCACCAAGGCGACCGATGCCGCCCAGAAGACCCAGAACTATAACGACGCCATTGCCGCCTATCAGAAGGCGCTGACCATCAAACCCAACGATGGCGCCTATCTCAACAACCTGGGCGACGTTCAGGCCAAATCGGGCAAGGTGGATGATGCGGTCAAGACCTTCACCCAGGCTGCACAGTCCGATCCCACGCACGCCGCGCAGTACTACTTCAATTTAGGTGCGGTGCTGACCAACACCGGCAAGATGGACGATGCGGTGCAGGCCTTCGACAAGGCCATTGCCGCCGATCCCAACAAAGCCGACGCCTACTACTGGAAGGGCGTGAACCTGCTGGGCAAGGCCACTACCGACAAAACCGGCAAAATGACCGCTCCTCCGGGAACGTCCGAGGCCTTCAACAAATACCTGGAACTGCAGCCCCAGGGGACCTACGCGGATGCGGCCAAGCAGATGCTGTCCAGCATCGGTGCGTCGGTGGAAACCAGCTTCGGCAAAGGTAAGAAGAAAACCACCAAGCGGCAGTAAGTTCGGCAGGCGTTTATCCAAGGGCGGCGTTGGTGCCGCCCTTTTTTTGTTTGCCAAGCCCTTTCACACTTAGAGCCTGTAACAAAACCCTCCCTAAAGGATTGGTAGTGGTCGCGGTTTGCCGGTGGTTCGGTGCAATCGGCGGTTTGCAGCGAATGCAGGAACTTCCCAGAAGCCGACTTCTGGCCCGGCATAACTTCCGAGTAGCCCGTCACTGGTGAAGAGAATAACCGAGGCACCCACTTGTTGCGGCGGATTGCTGTCCCTGGAATCGTTTATGCCGCTCAACGGCCTGTAGATAGCCGCCCGCCAGGAACTCGTGCCGCATTTTCACCGTTGGCAACGCGGCTAAGGCGCTGCGCACTCCGCCGTTGGTTGTCGAGCGGACAGAAAAACTCAAGTGGTGCCTCTCTACTGCCAGAAGTGCGGCACTCCAACGTGGCGAACAAGATCCTTGAATCTCGGGTCGGAGCGCATGAAATCGAAATCATCCCGAAACCCAAGTTCGATCATCAAGCTGGAGCGCTCTCTGAAAGCCTCTAATAGCCAGCGGTAGGCATTGTCTTTGTCTCCGAGCCGTGCATAGCGCTCGGCGAACGCAGCAGGGGAGACATACCTGCCCGCACGCTCTCTTTTTTTGAGTCGTGTAATCTGCGCTAAGTTATCTTCGCGTTCGGTGACGAGCTTTGCTTCGCGGAAGCCCCTTTGCGACAGGCTTCTTCGGAAAGCCTGTAGCAGTCTTGAATCATTACGAAGCACCAGGGTGCGCTCGAATTCTGCAGCCGCGCGTCCCAGATCCCCTTCGGCTTCATAATTCTCAGCAAGCGTTAAATGCGGCAGCGGCGCTGCGGGTGCAATTTCAACCGCCGACTGGGCCTGCCGCACGGCTTCCTCGTATCGGCCTACGCGTTCTAATCGCCAGGCCAAGGACAGGATGGCCTGAACGTTCACGGGGTCGAATTGTACGGCACTCATGCCTTCGTCAATTGCCTCGTTAACCCTGCCGGTCTCGAACAGAAAATAGGAATACCACTGGTGAGCAAGGCTGTAGCTGGGGTTAATCGCGATTGCGGTCTGCACCTCGCTTTCTCCTTCGCGCCAGTTCCACTCGTAATGGTTCCGGATGTAGCCGAGTGCCAGGTGCGCCTCCGCCGACTGCGGATCGAGTTGCAGCGCCTTCATCACCGCTGCGAGAGCGTTCGGGTACGCCTCCTTAGGGCTCATGTACCCGTAGTACTCCAGCAGAGCATAACAATCAGCGATTCCTGCATAGGTCCCGGCGAAACGCGGATCCAACTCGGCGGATTTGCGGAAATGCTGCATTCCGGCGATGAGAGAGTCCTCCGTCCGCTGCTCAAACAAGAATCTGCCGCGCAGGTAATCCTCGTACGCCTGCGGATCGACGCTCCGCACGACGCTTTGTCCGCTGGCCTCATGCAGAGCGACACTTATGCTGCTTGCCACTGCTGACGCAATGTTGTGATGCACATCCAGGATGTCACGCATCTCGGCATCGTAGCTGTCGGCCCAGATGTGGGTCTGGTCGCGGACTTGAATCAGTTGGGCCGCGATGCGAACGCGGGCTCCAATGGATCTTGTACTCCCTTCGAGAACATAATCCACGCCAAGTTCTCGACCGATTTCTGCCACGCTCTTCTTCGTGGCCTTGTACTGAATGGTAGAGGTCCTAGCGATGACGCCCAGCCGGCCAGGGTTGAAGCTGCCAAGACGGGTGATGATTTCCTCTGTAACGCCATCGCTGAAATAGTCTTGCCGCGGATCACCACTGAGATTTACGAAAGGAAGAACGGCCAGCATTAACCTGTCGCTGGAGGCGCGGGCAACAGAACGATGGGTGGTCGGCCTCCAGTAGATGCCAGCGGCCGCTGCCACACAGACCAAAGCTGCGATAGTGGCAATATGAATTCGGCGCCGTGTTCCCGGTTTGGTTGCAGCCTGCGGATGATGAGTTGTGGGCCCGTTTACTCCGTTGTTGACAACGAACGTAACCGGCGGCACAAAGCGATAGCCTTTCCCCACCACCGTTTGGATGTACTTTGGCCTCTCGGCCGTATCACGCAGGCACATTCGAATCTTGCGAATCGCGGTATTGATCCCCTGCTCGGCATCGAGATAGACACCCTTGCCCCAAAGCCTCTCTATGACCTCTTCGCGGGTTACAAGCTCTCCCTGCCTTGAGGCAAGAAGGGCCAATAGCTCCATCGGCAGCCGCTCCAGACGCAATAAACTGCCGTTGCGCCGAAGCTCATAGCGGCCTACATCAAGTTCAGCGTCGTTAAAGCGAAGAATTGGGCCCGGCATGCCAGCCACCCACAGTCGCGGGTGCCATTTTACACCAACCTCAAGTCGCTTCATTTCAATGGGTTGCAGGTCTATCCAATGTTGATACGAAATTGATGTGGAATTCATTGACGGCTGTCGCGGTGCCAGTCAGCAATGATCGGGCGCGGCAAAATCCCCAGCAACGCCGCGGTGGGAGGAAACAACAATGTTCTTGCGCCGACTGTCACCGTTGGCTGTGATCGCAGCGATCGCGCTCACAACCGTTTTAGCCACTGCTCAAATTAGCGACGATGTCCAACATGTCAGGTTCACCGAAGACGTAGTCGCGTTAGAGTACGTGGGCAATGTCAACAACAGCGGAGCCAACTCCAGCCAGTTTGGCTACTTCAGCTTCGTAACTCAACTGCCCGCATTTAACGGGACTCCGGAGGATGCAGCACACGCCAACTTCACCTTTTTCACGGGGACGGTCACACAACGAGTGACGACGAATGGCACCTTGCGCATTGTTGACCGAACGGGCACAACGACCGTCTATCTGGCTACCTTGCCTCCCACCTTTGCCGACCCTGACTCGTTTCGCAGTGGGATACCGATACAAGTCTCGACGATGCAGCAACAGGTCATCCTGGATACAACAACAGGCGATTTCAGTGTGGTGAACGTTAACACGGTCACGGATGCGTCTACGTTTTCCCTCGCCGGGCAGGACTATCAACTTGGGAAGCCCGGCGATCGTTTCCGCACGCTTCTCCGTGGAAAAACCAACGCTGCTCCGCCTCCAGGATTCTTTATGGCCGGTTACGCCGTTGGAGTGGGCAAAAACTGATGTTCGGGTTGGCGCATGGCATGGGGTGGCCAGACCTTTGCGGCTGAGTTGCACGCTGGCCCAAAATGGGTCCCTGCCCCGCCATGGCCTGACCAGCTAATTTTTCTCGTATAAGAGTTCGATCGATTTTTGTTCCCATGTACGCTCTATTTGCGCTCTTGTTTGGGTGTTATCACTGCTTTCGTGGTCATACGTTGTGATCCGCTGAATTCCTAGGAGGGCAGCACCGAGGAACCGACGCGAGCGTCCATGCACCATCGTGACTAATCGTAGGGTCCTTCCCCATAGCCGCTGCGGCCCATCTTCAGGTACATTGATTTCTTCCCCCTAATGCCGCGCCTCGGCCTATGCGCCGGCGTGTGCTTCCGGAGGACATCATCGCCAGCCCCGCTCATGCGCCTGAAGCCGCGGCCCCCAGTTCGGCCGCTTCCGTTGCCGCCACCAACAACGTCCTGGCGGCCATGCTGCGAGTTTCTGACAAGGTCAGCGACCTCATCTTCTCGCCCGGCCGTCCCCCTCAAGTGGAACTGAACGGCCAACTGACACCAGTGCCGCAACTGCCCGCGCTCAGCCCCGACGACACCCGGCGCATCGCCGGCGATCTCATCGGCAACAACAAGCAGGCCATGACCAAGCTGCGCGAACAGGGCGCCTGCGACCTGTCCTACAGCCTGCCCGGCACAGCGCGCTTCCGCGTCAACATCTTCATCCAGCGCGGCACCTGCGCCATCGTGATGCGGGTAATCGCCAACACCATTCCCGACTTTGCCAGCCTGAACCTGCCGGCGCAACTGGCCGAAATTGTCAACCTGAAGAACGGGATTGTGCTCATTACCGGGCCCACCGGCTCAGGCAAGTCTTCCACCATGGCCGCGATTGTGGGCCGGGTGAACCAGGAGCGCGCCTACCACATCATCACCATCGAAGACCCCATCGAGTTCCTGCACACCCACCAGCGCTCCACCATCCACCAGCGCGAGCTGCACAGCGATACGCCCAGCTTTGCCCTGGCGCTGCGCGCGGCCTTGCGGCAGGCGCCCAAGGTGATCCTGGTGGGCGAAATGCGCGACCGGGAAACCATCGAGATCGCGCTCGAAGCCGCTGAAACCGGGCACCTGGTGCTCTCCACCTTGCACACCATTGACGCTTCCAAAACGGTGGAGCGCATTATCGGCGTGTTTCCGCAATCGGAGCAGCAGGGCATCCGCAATCGCCTGGCGCGATCCTTCCGCTACATCGTTTCCCAGCGCCTCCTGCCACGCAAGGACGGCAGCGGCCGGGTCGCTATCATTGAGATCCTCACCTCCACCCTGCGCACCCGCGAATACGTGGAGAGGGGTGAGCACGACGGCAAGACCCTGCTCGATGCCATGCGCACCGGCAGCGAGGATGGCATGCAGTACTTCGATGGGGAAATTGAGAAGGTGATTCGCGCCGGAGTCATTGACTTGGAAAGCGGGCTGTCCTATGCCACTAATCCCGGCAACCTTCGCCTGGAACTGTCTGATCTCGTGGGACCGCCGCCCGAGCCTGAACCCGAACCGCAAAAGCCCGAGCCGGCGGGCGAAACTGAACTGGAAATCGAACGCTAGAACCGATTTCACCACAGAGACACCGAGGCACAGAGAGAGAGTGTAATAACTTCGTTTGGGAGTTGGCAGCGGCAACGGCGCCCGGGCGAGTGGACGGTGAGACAGCTGGAAATCGAGCGGTAAACCCATTCTCACCATGGAGACACAGAGGCACGGCGCAGGTCAAATAGCTTGCCGGGGGGACTTGAACCGCGCTCGGCGGCGGGGACTATGCCGTCCTTGCCCTCCAGCGCGATAAGCCAAACGCCACGACGCTCCAAATCACAGCCAGGAGGAAATTCATGCTCGACTGCGAGCGTGGAACGTATAAAACAGCATATTTATTGGGGACTCTTCCGGTGGCCAGAATAAACATGCCGTAAAACACCTCGATCACCGCCGCCCACCCAAAGGCATAGGCCCACGCCGCCCTGCTCAGAGCTGCCGGGTTTCTCCGATAAACTTTCAGCGCAATGAACCCGAGCAAGCCGGCCAGCGCCGCCATAGGGATATAGACGGGCCAAAAGCCGCTAAGGCCAATAGACCGGATGGTAGTGATCCCCAGGCCGGGTGCGAATAAAATGATCAGCCCCAAGGCCGCGGCTATCTGCCGCTCCGCCTGCGTTGCCTGGATGGGTATTCTCAGCCTTTTGAGCTTCATGGAAATGTCTAACCTTTCGACTCGGTAACGCGTTCCATTTTGCGGATTGTAGCGCGGCGGCTGGCAGACCCCTCTCATTACAGAAGTAACAGCCCTTTTTCGAAGATCAGTTTCTAGGCAGTAATGACATACCGGACAGCTGGGCTGGCGATAGCCGGCACAAGCGGGCGGGCGAATGCGGTTCGAGTTCTGAAGAACGCGACAGCCAACCATAGCCACGCCGCCAATTGCTGAGACCCTCTTTCACCACGGAGACACAGAGGCAGGGAGAAGATCAGCAAAATCTTCAACCCAGAAAGCGCGGAGTAATCCGTTTGTTTCTTCCGCGCCCGTGTGGAGACGGGGCTCAGCCCCGCCGTGCATGAGGCAAAGCCCCGTGCCTACACGGTTTCCGATATCATCGGCACTATGAGCGGAACTGCAGCCACGGTACTGTCCTTCGAACAGGCTCGTGCGCTGGTGGAGCAATACGCTGCCGGGGTAGCGCCCACCGAACCGGAGCCCGTGGCCCTGGCCCACGCGGGCGGCCGGGTGCTGGCTGAGGCGCTGGTGGCCGACCGCGACTTCCCGCCTTTTCCGCGCTCAGCACGCGATGGCTATGCGGTGCGCGCCGCCGATCTGGCGCGTATTCCCGCCAAGCTGAAAATTACCGGCGAGAGCAAGGCCGGGGCCGCGCCCGGAGAAGCACCCGCGCAGGTAGGCCGAGGCGAGGCCGTGCTCATCATGACCGGAGCGCCGGTTCCGGCAGGCGCCGACGCCGTGGTCATGGTGGAATACACGGCGCGCGACGGAAATACCGCAGACATCCAGAAGAAGGTCACCGCGGGAGAAAACGTCGTGCCCCGAGGCAGCGAGGGCCGCGCCGGAGATGTGCTCCTCAAATCCGGCGAGCGCCTGGACGCAGCCGGCATTGCCGTGGCAGCCTCGGTTGGCAAGTCCAGCCTGCTGGTAAACACTCTACCCAAAATCGCCATTCTCGCCACCGGCGACGAGATTGTGGACGTTGCCGCCCAGCCCGGCCCCAACCAGATCCGCAATTCCAACAGCTACTCGCTGGCCGCCCAGGTGCGCGCCGCCGGCGGCTTGCCGGTCCTGCTGCCCATCGCGCCCGACGAGCCGGTGCAGCTGCGTCGCTTGATCGAACAGGGGTTGCAGGCCGACCTGCTGCTGCTGGCGGGTGGCGTCTCCATGGGCAAGTACGACCTGGTGGAGCAGGTGCTGGGCGAGCTGGCGGCGGAATTCTTCTTTACCGGTGCGCTCATCCAGCCCGGACGCCCGGTGGTGTTCGGGCGTGCCCGCGAGAAATATTTCTTCGGGCTGCCAGGGAATCCCGTGTCCACCATGGTCACCTTCGAGCTCTTTGCCCGGCCCATGCTGGAGGCGCTGGGCGGGGCCAAGCCGCGCCCACTGGCTTTCTTCCCTGTGCGCCTGAAGCGCGAAATCAAGGTTAGGCCGGGGCTCACGCGCTTTCTCCCCGGCGTGTTGAGCGGCCGGTTCAGCGCGCTCGAAGTTGAGCTCGCGGCCTGGCAGGGCTCGGGCGATATTGCCGGCGCCGCGCACGCAAATTGCTACGTGGTGGTCCCTCCGGACCGCGAGCGCATTGCCGGCGGGGAAACCGTAGCGGTGTGGATGAAGGATTGACCCGGCAGGATCAGCCGGGCAAATCAAAACCGGTGTGACGTCTGCGGCGTGTGCGACAGCGGCGCGCCACATGCCACCAGGAAGAGACCGCGGCGACTGCGAAAGCTAGCATCCACGCCGGGGGCCACATCGGATGCGTATGCCTCAGGTCCATTTTGATGACCAGCACGATGAACCAAAATCCGGCTGCCGCGGCGGCATAGTATGGAACCTGCCAGACACGAGTCCACTTGCCCGATGCAACTCGATATCCCAGCGACGCCAGCATTAGCCCGATTAGCCAAAACCCGGCCATCCGCGTCGGGGTAACCGTCGTGGGACGGCCCAGCCACAAGAACGTGCCCACGTATACCAAAGAGAAAACCTGGAACGTCATCCCGAACAGAATGAAGATAACCCCGAGCAGGCGAGTACTAAAAGGGATGGCCGCCGGTGTCTCAGCGCTCATCTCGGCGGATGCGCCTTTGCTTTCCGGTTGCATGGGATTCCTTATCCAGTCCATGAAATCGTACCGTACCCAGCCGCTAACTCCCCATTACGTTGGTTTGCCGAAAATACCAGGTGAGGCGGGGAGTTGGTCCAGTCCGCCTGGGGGCCGGCAATGAAACGTGCTAATGATTTCCTAACAATGTCGGCTCCCACACCCGAGTAAACTTTGGCGTTCGCCAGAACCACCCGCGTCATCGGCTCGGTTTGTGCTGAGGGCGCGTTTAATCAGGATGTAAGCTCCCAATCCAAAAAACAAAGTGACAATAAGCACCACAATCGAACCGCCCAATGTTCCCGAAATTGAGACGTGTCCGTTGTACTGGTGCGCTGATTCTCTCTCTTGGATTGTCATCGCAACAAAGTTAACCGGAAGGTATATCGCAAGCAAACCGGCAAACAAGCCGCAAGCACCGCTAAGAAGCCGAACCAAGCCACTCTTCATTGCTGTAATCTCAACCAGATTATGGTCCAAACCGCGCGGCGCGTACAAGATTGCTGGCGTAAACAGGCGACATCGTAACTTACGATTCTGCACCATGAACAGTGCAAATCCGTAAGGTACGTGATGGCGATTTCATGCCAATTGGAGTGTGCTCTCGATCAGTGTTTCAGCGATTCTCCAACCACCAGCGCCGTAGCAGTCTCTTGGTGATCATTGCGAACGAAATGAACCTGTATCTCACCTGACTTCCCCGAGAGCATCTGCTTTA
>JAICWP010000037.1 GCA_025934735.1 Terriglobales bacterium
CTGTTAACCGGAGGGTTGTAGGTTCGAGTCCTACCTGAGGAGCCAATTTTTATTCAGGAATTCCCGAACAGAAGCGCCACCGCAAAAGACGGCTTTTACCACATGAGTATGACCGACGGAGGTAATCTTTATGTCTCATGAACTCCCAGCTAGACCGTGCCCCGTGTGTCACGGCGCGCGAACAGATGGAAAGGGTCACCTTTGCAAGGCGTGCCATGGGGCAGGCGAGGTCTCCACCCTTCAACCTGGAGCAGCGGCGGCACCTAGACGTTAGTACGCCCCGCTGGTCTAGCTAAAGTCTCCCGAACATGGCGAGCTTTCCTCGCGGCAAAGAACAACTTGGCCGCACGTGAGAAATCTCGCCAAGAACACGAACGCGCCAATCCATGGAGACCGCTCCCCGGAGCTAACGAAGAAGGCCGGCTCACCTCCACCAAAAAGCCCAACGGGAGGATGTCCGCCAAGCCGCAGCAGCCCCAAACTGGAACTCAATCAGATTCTTTGCGCAACTTTTTCCGGGCACGCTTTCGGGCCAAAGCTTGCTTCACCCGGCGCTTCGCTCCCGGCTTCAGATAAAAAGAGTGGCGCTTCACGTCTTTGATGATGTCTTCTGCCTGCACCTTGCGCTTGAACCTCCGCAGGGCACTCTCGATAGACTCACCCTCTTGCAATCGAACTTCTGCCAAACTCATCACCTCGCATAAGTAAAATCGGACACATCTGAGCTTACGCCCTTTGTGGTACGCCCAGTCGAACTAATTACCCAATAACAGGCTGCTCGCCAAAGGCCTAAAGGAACGGGAAATTCCAGTCATCCGGCCATTTCCGACTGGTACCACCGCGCACTCACTCCGAGTAACCTTCGTCATCCTCGTCCTCGTCATCGTCTACATCTCCGCTATCTTCCTCTTCCTCTTCCTCTTCTTCGTCGTCTGCTTCTTGTCGAAGGAGGACGTAGGCAGCTACCCAGCAATCAGGGGAGTCGTCGAGGCATTCTGAAAGTCTTCTGCTCATACCTAATGGTACGCGCAATTGCCCTGGCGCATCCGCCCTCCTTTGCTAAGAAGAAGGTGGCGCGACATTGGCCCGTAGAATTGGGGAGATGAAGCCATAAGCAACATGCGCGAGGCAACCAATTCCCGCGGGAGTGTTGCTCCGGCTTCTTCTATTGCTTGCCATGAATCCAGCAGTATTGTGAGCTCGGCGAGGCCTACTCTCGCGCCCCATGAATAATAGAGGAGGGCTGTCATGCTAGACGATCTACGACACCGCTCAGCCGCCGAGGTCTTCGACGATCATCTGCGCCTCGCCAGCGAGCATCGCTTCAAGGAGGATATTGAGCGCAACGTCTCGCCCGACATCGTGATTCTAGAGCGTCGAGGCATTTTCCGGGGCCGCGCAGGGGCAAGGGAACTTGCGCGGTTGCTCGAACAGGAACTGCCGGGAGCACCCTACGTTTACACGAATCGCCTGGTAGAGGGACGCGTGGCCTTTCTGGAGTGGACGGCCAGAGGCGAGCATGCGCGTGTGCGCGACGGGGCGGACTCGTTTGTTATCGAGGATGGCTGGATCGTGGCCCAAACTATCCACTACACCGTGGAAGAGGGATAGGGCGGTGGGAGACTTGGACGGCGACTTTTCGCCACTTTATCCCGCTTGGAAACGTAACGGCGGCCGCAGGGCTTGCCGGAACTCATCAGCCGTTTCCTTCTGTTGATTCTGCCACTTTTTTCTCGATACGAGGGTCGGGGATCAGCCACATGATGGCGACGACGATATAGCACGCGCCTGCAATCCATGAGCGCACGAATGCCAGCGGGACTGCCGCCGCGTAGATCACGATCGAAATTTTGCCTTTCTTGTCGCGTCCAATAGACCGCGCCAAAGTCGAGCCTCGCCCATGAAGGCTGATGAGCGTTTTTGTGAGAACGAAATACGCGACAGCCGCCAGCAGCAGGACGACCCCATAAACGGCGACCGGCCACGAATCGAAGTGGTTCTCACCCATCCAAGCCGTCGTGAATGGAACGAGTGAGAGCCAGAATAACAGGTGCAGGTTTGCCCACAGAGTCGCGCCGTTGACACGCTGGGTTGCGTGCAGCAAGTGGTGATGGTTGTTCCAGTAGATGGCGATGTAAACGAAACTCAGAATATAAGTCAAAAAAACGGGAATCACTGAACCTAATGAGGCGAGGCTTGTTCCATGCGGTGATTTCATTTCCAGCACCATGATGGTGATGATGACGGCGAGTACGCCATCACTGAACGCTTCCAAGCGGCCTTTGTTCATTTTTCATCCATTATGCTGCCGCGTAACCGTGTGGATAATGGACTGCTTGATGTGCAGCAAAGTAAATCATAGACCAGACGATTCGAGGGAGGTGACCACAGAACGCAACCGTCTGCGGCATCGAGACGGCAAGCACACTCAGGCCCTCCTATGGCTGGCCGTTCGACCCATTAGGAACATTCGAGGTGATCCGTTTCAGAACGAATTCGCGGATCACGTTCGATACGGCATTCGCCCCAATATCGGCTAAACCATTCAAAACGACTAATGAGGCTCCGCGGTCGGAAGCCGGGTAGTAAAGATTCGAAATGGCTGCGGCTGAAAAATTGCCAAGCACGTGCGAGTAATTTGGTTGCCACCGCCCATTGTCACCCCGGGCTACAACCGCGGCAGAGATCGCATAAAGCATCCGCGACGGGATGCTCCCTTTGCCCTTGTAGAAGTAGCGTGGGTCTTGATGAAAAATCGAAGGAAAAACAGCCCTGCCCAGCAGGGTGCCAGATACGTGATTCGCAAACGCAGCGCCGTATCGCTTTCCGTACCCTTCTATTCCGCCACCGTAAGCCGGGAAGATGCCCTTATACTGCTCCGCACCTGCCAGCCCCGCTACGGTTAAGAACGAAACCGGATCGATAATGGAACGAAGGCTGAGCTGAAACTTCTGTTTCGCTTGCATCGGCGGCGCGTTCCAGTCATAAGAGCTGTAAAAGTTCGGAATGACGCCAGCGATGCGCTGGTGTACCGCGATCTGCACCTGCTGCTCAGCCAGTTGCTCCTTATTTGCGGTGACGGTCACGTGTGTTGTCCCGCCGAAAACCGACAAGGTTATCGCCGGCACAATATGGAACTCGCCTGCATCCAAAGAAATTGGGGGAGAGGTGAACGTGTTCATTCCTGACGCCGTGACCGTCAACTTGTACACACCTTGCGGCAATCCAGTGAATGCAAACTGACCATCGGCACCAGACTGGATGGTCCGTATGGCAGGACCCGACTCCTTACTCAATGTTAACCGTGCTCCCTGCAACACTTCTCCATTGGTATCAAGCACTGTCCCTGTAATGGCTCCGCTGCTCGTTTGCTGTGACTGATTTGCTCCGGAGGAACTGGTAGCCTGTGGCTGGCGTGCATTCGGGAGGGCGCTCTCATGCGCGGTCAAGCTGAAACTCTGCTGTGCAACGGCGGAGGAGGGCATAAAGCTGCAGAAAATCACTAAAATGCACCCGATCGCCAGCAGCGGCTTCCGCCATCGCACTGCATCAAACAAGTGAGCGTAACCTCTTCAGATTCGACGCGAAATCTCGCTCCAGAGTTACCGGGCATTATTGGCGTAAGAACCTGATCGCGTGTAGGCGCTGTCAACCCGGTGCTGATCTCTCGTGCAGGCAATGACCCCGACTTGCGCTTGCCCCAAAATGAGGCAGTGATGGGAAGATGAGTCTCCATAGGAATCAGCCTGCGCACCAATCAGAATGCGACCAGCGGCGACTGTAACTTGTGGAACCAGCTACCGTTCACCTGGCAAGGATGGCCCACAATGCTGCGGGTTGGAAGACCTTGGTCGCCCCGGAACCCTCCAATAGTCGTAAAATTCCTTCCGGTCTCTGAACCTGCGGGAGTGGTTTCCGGGAATCTTTAGCGTGGGCCACCTCCCGAAAATTGCTCTTCAACGGTTCTATGAGCAGGTCGGGAAGGCCGACTGTTAAACACCTGAAAGGAGACTGGTCGGGTGCGGCGACTCATAAAGGGTAGCAGCGAAACTGGCAGTACAAACCGCGTGGATGTGGTTCCCGCCGGAACCCTCCGATTCCTGGAATTTGCGATCCTGGAGTTGGCACAAGGTGATACGTTCGAGGGCTCAACCGGCAGCCGCGAATGTGTTCTCGACATTTTCTCTGGTGTAGTCTCCGTTGCTGTGAATGGCGGGGCTGGCCAGCAGACGTTCCAGAATGTAGGCGGGCGCGAGGACGTGTTTTCCGGTCCGCCTACCGTGGTGTACTTGCCGCCCCAATCCAGTTTTGAGATCCAGGCCGCTTCACCGTTCCGGGCTGGATTATTCTCTGCGCCAGCTACGCGCAGCTTTGAACCTGCCCTTATCCGCAGCAGTTCGGTAGCCAGCAAGGAAGTGGGCCAAGCTACTTTCAAACGAACGGTCTATACGACCATTGGCGACAGTTTTGCAGCCGAGCGTGTGCTCGCGGGCGAAACGTTAAACCTGCCTGGCTGCTGGTCCAGTTTCCCACCCCATAAGCACGACAGGTCGAATCCGCCGAACGAGGTGTCGCTGGAAGAGGTCTATTATTTCCAGATCCGCCCTAAGACGGGCTTTGGCTTCATCTGGACCTATACGGCATCCGACGATGCTGATGGTTTCAACAACGTCTTTGTGGTGGAGAATGGTGACACGGTGCTGCTGCCGAAGGGCTACCACCCAGTAGTGGCCGCGCCTGGCTGCCAACTGCACTACACCTGGGTTCTTGCCGGAGAAGAGCGTCGTTACGGCGCCTGGGCTGAGGATCCCAAGTACGCTCCTTTAAAAAATCTTTGACGCTTGGTCGAGATGCTCCGACTCTTAACATCGCAGACTCGTCTCCTCGTCAATGTGAATGAATTTCTAGCGGGCTCTTGGTGAACCGGATTACAAACAGCTCGCGCAGGGGCTTGACCACATCCGCATCAGCGGCGCCGAGCCCTCAACCGTACGCTGCTCGCGGCCGTGTTCGCTGGCTGATTTGCGGACTACTGTTCTTCGCCACAACCATCAACTACATGGATCGGCAGGTGATCGGGATCCTGGCTCCCTACCTGCAACGCAGCATTGGCTGGAACGACGTTCAATACGGCTACATTGTGACCGCGTTTCAGGCCGCATACGCGCTTGGATTGCTGCTGGTGGGCCGCATCATTGATCGCCTGGGTACCCGGCTGGGTTATGCGATTTCCATCGCCGTGTGGAGCTTGTCGGCCATGGGGCACGCGCTCGCGAATTCAGTCGGGGGATTCATCGTAGCGAGATTCATGCTCGGCCTGGGTGAATCGGGAAACTTTCCGGCAGCCATCAAGGCGGTGGCGGAATGGTTTCCGAGGAAGGAGCGGGCGCTGGCTACGGGCCTGTTTAATGCCGGCTCGAATGTTGGGGCAGTGCTGGCGCCGCTGGCGGTTCCGTGGATCTACACTCACTGGGGTTGGCGCTGGGCGTTCCTGTTCACGGGATTCTTGAGCGCGAGTTGGCTGGTAGCTTGGCTCATCCTTTATCGCACTCCGCAAGAGCATCGGTGGCTTTCTGCGGGCGAGCTGGCCTATATCCAGAGTGATCCGGCGGAGTCCGCGCACGAAATTTCCTGGAGGCGGCTGTTGCCGCATCGGCAAACCTGGGCATTTGCTGCGGCCAAATTCCTGACCGACCCGATCTGGTGGTTTTATCTCTTTTGGATTCCTTCGTTCCTGCACAGCAAACACGGCCTGACGCTTACCCAACTGAGTGCGCCGCTGATTGTTATTTACGTTATGGCGGATGGCGGCAGCATCGGCGGGGGATGGCTCTCATCCCGGCTGTTGAAGCGCGGCTGGAGCGTCAATCGGGGAAGGAAGACAGTCATGGCAATCTGCGCGCTGGCGGTGGTGCCGGTCATCTCGGTTTCACGCGTGGCGCAATTATGGCCGGCGGTGCTGCTGATCGGCTTGGCCGCGGCCGCTCATCAGGGCTGGTCGTGCAACTTATTTACACTGGCGTCCGATATGTTTCCCAAACGGGCGGTGGCGTCGCTCGTAGGCTTGGGCGGGTTTGCGGGGGCAGTGGGCGGAATGCTGATTGCGGACGCTGTCGGCCACATATTGCAGTGGACGCATAGTTACGTCGTTCCCTTTGTGATTGCCGGAAGCGCATACCTGGTTGCACTGCTCGTATTGCACCTGTTGGCGCCGCAGTTGCAGGCGGTGCAGATTAACGCCGGGCGGAGCTGAGCGCGCTCCTTTCAACCCAGTTTGCCCGGCCTCTCAAGTGCGTTCGCGATCCTAAGCAACAAATCTTAGCGATTGATCAAGACTTCGACGCTGCCGGCTGTGGCGCAGTAGGGGTCCCTCGGCGGGCCATTTGCACCACCAGTGCCAATTCGCGCGCCGCAGCCACAATCTTTTCCGGTTTCCCCTGGCGGAGCGCCGCTGTGTCCACCAGGTCCGAGCCCACGCCCAAAGCGAAGGCGCCGGCAGCCAGGTAGTCTGCAGCATTCGTCAGGCTGACGCCGCCGGTTGGAATGATTTTCAGATTCGGAAATGGCCCCCGCAGCGCCTTCAGATACTTAGGACCGCCGACGCTGCCGCAAGGGAAAACCTTGATCAAGGTGGCGCCATGAGCACTGGCCGCCATGAGTTCCGTCGGTGTCAGAGCTCCGGGGATGGCCAGCGTACCGCGGTTCCGGGCCGCTTCCAGCATGGCAACCGATATTCCGGGGCTGACCAGAAAACGGGCCCCGGCTTCCAGAGAAGCTTCCGCCTGCTCCCGCGTGACCACCGTCCCGGCGCCGACCAGCACCTTGCTGCCAAACTGGCGAATGATATCCCGAATCACGGTTACCGCGCCCGGAACCGTCATAGTGATTTCGACGATGGGAATGCCGCCTTCAAGGATGGCGTCAACCGCGCGCCTGGCTTCCTCGACGCCGGAGGCACGCACCACCGGCACGATGCCAATTTCGCCTATCCTGCGGACCACGTCTTCCAGGGTCGCGACCTGTCCTGCGGCGCTCATTATCGTGCGATCCTTGCGGTCGTGTATTTCATCACCTGCAGGACTTCCTCCAGGGTCGCCATTGTGGTGTCGCCCGGCGTGGTCATGGCGAGGGCTCCGTGGGCGGCGCCGCAATCAACCGACCACTGCGGCTCCTTGCCGGAGAGAAACCCATAAATCAGGCCCGAAGCAAAAGAATCTCCGCCGCCCACCCGATCATAAATTTCCAGGTTCTCCCGCACGGAAGCCTGATAGAAGCGGCCATCGCACCAGCAGATAGCTCCCCAGTCGTTCAGAGTGGCAGTGCGGGCGTGGCGCAGAGTAGTGGCAACTACCTTCAGATTGGGGAACTCTGTAAGCACCTTTTTGATCATGGCCATGAAGCTTGCGGGATCGAGCTGAGAATGGCCTTCCTCGAGGCCGGCGACCGAGAATCCGAGCGCGGCCGTAAAATCCTCCTCGTTTCCCAGCAACACATCTACCAGCGGCGCCAAAGCGCGATTGACCTGCTGCGCTTTTTGTTTTCCGCCGATGGCTTTCCATAATGACGCACGGTAGTTCAGGTCGTAGGAGATGATGGTGCCGGCATCCTTGGCTGCCTGCACCGCTTCCTGCGCTACGAGAGGCGTGCTTTCAGAAAGGGCGCAGAAGATACCTCCGGTGTGGAACCACCGGGCTCCTTCCGTGGTGAAGATGTGTTCCCAGTTAATCTCGCCGGGCTTGAGTTGTGATATCGCGGTGTGCCCGCGGTCGGAGCATCCCAACCCTGCGCGCAGCCCAAAACCGCGCTCCGTAAAGTTTAGGCCATTGCGCACGGTGCGTCCCACTCCATCGTAGGGAACCCAACGCAGGTGCCGCTGGCTAACGCCGCCCTGGAGTATCAGGTCCTCGACCAACCGGCCGACCGGATTGTCCGCCAGCGCAGTGACAATCGCCGTCTGCAAGCCAAAGCACCGCCGCAGGCCGCGAGCCACGTTGTATTCTCCTCCGCCTTCCCATAGCTGAAATTCTCTTGTAGTCGCGATCCGGCGGTCCCCAGGATCAAGCCGCAGCATGACTTCTCCCAGGCTAACCAGGTCCCACTGGGAGCTGGCCTTATCTTTGATCTGTAGACCCGCCATTCCGATCGAGCTCCTTACCTCAATGCCCTTGCTTGTTCCTAAAGAGAAACTCCCCGTTTCCAGGGGATGAAATCGTCCTGGGATAGAGCCTCGGCCTTGATGGGTCGGCCGCTGGCCACGGCTATCACGAACTCCAGCACTTGTTCGCCCATTTCCTGGATCGTCTTTTCCCCGGTGACGACGCCTCCGGCATCCAGGTCAATGATGTCGGCCATCTTTGCGGCGAGCTGTGAATTGGTGGAGATTTTGACCACCGGCGCGATGGGATTTCCCGTCGGCGTCCCCAAACCCGTCGTGAACAGTACGAGGTTTGCTCCCGCACCCACTTGCGCGGTGACGCACTCAACGTCACTTCCCGGGGTGCGTAACAGGTTCAGTCCAGGCGTAGTGCAGTACTCAGGGTAATCTAGGACGGCGGTCACCGGTGATGTGCCACCCTTTTTTTCTGCGCCGGCCGACTTCATGGCATCTGTAATCAGGCCGTCGCGGACGTTGCCAGCCGATGGGTTCATGTGGAAGCCGGCGCGCACCGCTTTGGCGCGGGCGGCGTAATCCCGCATCAACTCAATGAACCGGTGCGCCACTTCTTTACTGCTGGAGCGGTTAATGAGGTCCTGCTCAACCCCGCATAGCTCCGGAAATTCTGAAAGAATGCTGCGCCCTCCCAAAGCGGCCAACAAATCGGAGGTGTAGCCGATTGCGGGGTTGGCGGAAATACCGGAAAATCCATCGGAGCCGCCGCACTTCAACCCAATGCAGAGCTCTGATAGCGGAGCAGGCTGGCGCGCGCACAGGTTGGCCTCTACCACGCCAAGAAAGGTTTCCTGGATGGCTCGCGACATGAGAGCAGCTTCGCTGCCGCTTTGCTGCTGCTCAAGCATGACCAGCGGTTTGCAGAAGTCCGGATCGCGGTGGCGAATTTCTTCCCTGAGCATAGCCAATTGGGCGTGCTGGCAGCCAAGGCTGAGAACAGTGGCGCCGGCGACATTGGGATGATGAAGATACCCGGCCAACAAGCCGCACAGATTCCTCGAGTCTTCGTGGGTGCCTCCGCATCCTCCCTCATGCAGCAGGAACTTGATGCCATCGAGGTTCTCGAACACGCGTGGCTGTGCCGCCGGCATTTCGCCCATCGTCGGAACGCTGCGGCTGATTTCATTCAGCCTGCCCTCCTTGTACAATTGGGCAAGCTGAGCAACCTGATCGTGATAAATGCGGGGGACAGAATAGCCGAGCGCGTCTTCGAAGGCGCTCTTCAGAACGCCCACATTGCGGTTCTCGCAAAACACCAAAGGCAGGACCAGCCAGTAGTTGCGCGTCCCCACCTGGCCATCAGCGCGGCGGTATCCCAGGAAGGTACGGTCACGCCAGCGGCCAACATCGGGCGCGTTCCAGCGGTAGCTGTGTTCCTGTTCGTGAAAATCAGCGGCCGCATGATAGAGGTTGCGCGTGCTGATTAACTCGCCGCGGCGGATAGGCTGCAATGCTTTGCCCACCACCACCCCGTACATCACGACTTCGTCCCCGGAGGCGAAATCGCGCAACGCAAATTTATGCTTGGCGGGAATGCGGGTAACCATCTGGTAGGTAGCGCCCCGGAATTCCACCTGCTCGCCCGCCTGCAAATCCAATAGGGCGACCACCACCTCATCGCAGGGATCCAACTGCAACACACGCACTTGTTTCGCGACTTCGGGCACGTATTTCCTCTCCTGAGATATTATGCGACAACCGATGGCCACACCAGAGCAGCTCGCCCGCCCCACCCCGCGTCCCATCAGGCACCTGCGCTGGTGGATTGGCGCCCTGCTTTTTGCGTCCACGGTCATCAATTACATTGATCGCCAGACGCTGGCGCTGCTCGCGCCCTATCTGAAGCTGCAGTATCACTGGACCAACACCGATTACGCCAATCTTGTGGTGGCTTTCCGCGTGGCCTATTCAATCGGCATGACGCTTTGCGGGGGGCTCATGGACCGAGTGGGTACCCGCCGCGGCCTGACGTTAACTGTTGCCTGGTACTCGACAGTCGCGATGCTGACCTCTTTGGCGCGAGGCTTTTACAGCTTTGCGACGTTCCGCTTCCTGTTGGGGGCCGGCGAATCCGCCAACTGGCCCGCCGCCACCAAGGCTGTGTCGGAGTGGTTTCCTAAGCGGGAGCGCGGGCTGGCTACCGCATTTTTTGACAGCGGCTCCTCGGTGGGTGGTGCGATCGCGCCCTTCCTCGTCCTCTGGATCTATTTCCGCTGGGGCTGGCGGCCTGCCTTCATGGTTCCGGGCGTGCTGGGATTCTCCTGGCTGCTGGTTTGGCGCTGGCTCTACTACTCGCCCAAGGCTCATCCACGCATCAGCGCAGCCGAGCGCCAGATGCTGGCAGCCGACCAGGGGGATTTCGGGCTGGCGCCGGTGCAGCGGCAACGCTGGCGCGACCTGCTGAAATTGCCGCAGAGCTGGGCAACAATCATTGCTAGAAGTTTTACCGATCCGGTCTGGTTCTTTGTCACAGACTGGTTTCCCATATATCTGGTCGCCAAGGGTATCGACCTGAGGAGCAGCGTGCTGGCGATCTGGGTTCCGTTCATAGCCGCCGACCTGGGCAATTTCTTCGGTGGCACAGCTTCAGGCTATCTGATCAAACGCGGGTGGGGGCTAGGCAGGGCACGCAAAGCAGTGGTCATATTCGGCGGAATCGGCGTGACCCTGCTCATCCCGACTATTTTCACCCGCAACCTGTACGTGATCGCGCTGCTTTTTGCTGCGGCAACGTTCTGTTACGCGTCCTTCAGCACCATTGCCAACGTTTTGCCGGCCGACCTGTACCACAACGAATCGGTGGCTTCCATGAGCGGGATCAGCGGCAGCGCAGCCGGACTGGGGACCATTGTGGCTTCCGAACTGATCGGCCGCGTCTCCGATGCGCGGCGAATCGCTGGAACCCACTCCTTCGATCCCATCGTAATCGTTGCGGGAATCGTTCCCCTGATTGGTATGTTCCTGGTATTGCTGCTGCTGCGCAACAACAAAGCCACCGAGGAGGGCCTGGTACGGCCCCTGTAGCGGCATTCAGGAAGGCCATTGACCCGGCCAATTGATTTATTCCTGAACCACTCCGTCGCGCTCGCAAGTCGTGGAGTTGACCCGTCCTCCCGCCGTTATTAATCTGGCAGTTGCATGGATGGCGAGGGTCACATTCCGGTCGGGCCAGTTTTTGCGCTTCAGAGGACAGCAGCCAGCGTTCCCGCGGTGAAGGATGTTGAAGCCGCGGTGCAGCAATCGCTTTCTGCTCTGCAGATTCCGGCAGAAAAACTTCGCGGCCGCACAATCGCAGTTACCGTGGGCAGCCGGGGAATAGACCGCTTATCAGCGGTTGTTCGCGCCATTTGCCTGTGGCTGAAATCCCAGGGCGCTACAGCCTTCATAGTGCCAGCCATGGGAAGTCATGGCGGCGGCACTCCTGCGGGCCAGCGCCGCGTTCTGGAACAATATGGCATTACCCCGGAATTCGCCGGCGCGGAAATCCGTTCATCCATGGAGACGGCATCGCTGGGTATGACTCCGGAGGGCATTCAAGTGGTCATGGATCGCAACGCCTATGATGCGGACGCCGTCCTCGTAATTAACCGGGTGAAGCCGCACACAGATTTCTCGGGAAACGTTGAAAGCGGCGTGCTGAAGATGATGACCGTTGGCCTGGGCAAGGCAGTCGGCGCCCAGGAGTTGCACCGCTGGAGCAGGGAAGTCGGGTTTGAGCCCTGCTTGCGCGCCATGGCGGGAAAGATTCTGGCCAGCGGCAAGATTTTGTGCGGCCTCGCCTTGATCGAGAATGAGTTTCATCAGATCGCACATGTTTCCGCCAGCCTGCCGGAGGGAATCGTGGCTCAGGAAGAGAAAGCGCTAGCCATGGCGAAGCGGCTGGTTGCGCGCATTCCTTTTTGCGAACTCGACCTGTTGATCGTGGATGAACTCGGCAAAAACATCAGCGGCTCAGGCATGGATACCAAGGTAATAGGCCGAGGATTGCCATCGCTTCCCCCGGAAGCTCCACGTATTCGCGCCATTTACGCCCGAGATCTGACTGAAGAATCCGAAGGCAATGCTGCGGGTGTAGGTCTGGCCGATCTAATTCATGAAAGATTGTTCCAAAAAATTGATTACCAGAAAACATTTTCGAACGTGCGCACGTCGCTCAACCTGCCGTTGGCGCAGATTCCGCTGCACTGCCCCTCCGATCGGGATGCGCTCGACTTCGCATTAGGGTACCTAGGCAGTGCCCGGCCCGAACAACAGCGTATTGCATGGATCCGAAATACACTTGAACTTGATCGCATTGCCTGTTCGCAGGCGCTTGCGTCAGAGATATCGAAGCTGGACGGATGGACCCTGGAACCGCAACCGATCCTGCCGAAATTTGACCGCAACGGAGACACTTGCTCGCCTCTGCAGGGATGCTGATCGACCATCTTCAGGATGTTGAATTAGAGACGCGGTCGGCTTGATTGGCAGTTACACTCCCGTTCACAGACCCGGGCGTCGGCACCAGTTCACCCACCACAAACCAGTACGCCAGCAATCCCAGCAGAAGAATGATGGAGCCGAGTTCGAAACCCGGGATGTAGGACCCGGTCTGTCTGATCAGGATTCCCACCGCGAGCGGGGCTATGATTCCGGAGAGATTTCCGGCAAAGTTTTCGGCGCCGGTCCAGATGCCGACTTTGTCCGCCGGCGCGCAAGCTTGAAGAATGGTGAGCAGGTTGCCGGTGGAAAGTCCAACTAGCGCCGCTCCGATCAGCAGGCCTACCGACACGGAGGTTGAGGAAGCGCGCACGGCGGGCAGGAGCAGCAACCCGGTTAGAAAAGCGATAGATACAATTCCTTTGCGTGCTCTGGTTTCGCTCCAGCCCATGCGGATCAGTCGGTCCGCTATCCATCCTCCGATGGGCTCCGACACTCCGAACGTAAAGAATACGAAAGAAGCATACAAACCAGCGCGAACGATGCTGACGTGACGAACTGTTACCAGATAGTCAGGCAACCACGTAACCAGCACGTACCAGTAATAATCAAAGCAGAAAAATCCCAGGCAGATGCCCAACAGATTGCGATTGATGAAAGCGCTCGGTCTGGCAGCCACCGACGACCGCAGCGGTGCGGGTCTTACGCTCCTATCGGCCGGAGCTAACTGGCGAGGAAAAAGCAATAACCACGGCACGATCCAAACCAGCGCCGCGAATCCTAAAAATCCAAAGGTGTGCCGCCATCCATAGCGCAGAAGAAACCAGGGAACCAGGACGCCTTCAAGTACCAATCCGGTTCGAGTACCGAAATCAAAGAGACCAGAGGGCAAACCGCGAGCTGCCGGCTCGAACAGTAGGGAGACAATCTTCGTTCCGCCCGGCAGATAAATGGATTCCCCGATCCCGAGGAGAATGCGGAACAGGATCAGAACCTCCAGGCTGCCGGCCAGGCCAGTGAGGCCCTGCGATAAGGACCAAAGCGCAAACGCGCCGGCATACAACCAGCGCAGGTTAAGGCGGTCAGCGCACCAGCCCACCGGAATTTGCATGAGAGCGTAGGACCAGAAGAAAGAGGAAAGCAGCAGGCCCTTGCTGGTTGGCAATAAATGCAAATCGGAAGAAATGAGGGGCAGGGCAAGAGAAAGGGCGGCGCGGTCCAGGTAATTAATGAGAGATGCCGAAAAGAGAAGACCGACAACAATCCAACGATGCCGGTTCGAGACGTTTGGCAGATCCATGCTAGCGGCCTTCGGGCGCTTCTGCGGCCGAAGCCGAGAGTGTACCGCCATCGCGTAACGCGGGGAGAAAAAGCTTGGGCTAACTCAGGCGCGCGGCTTGGAGGTTAATTTCTCAGCCGTTCGGCCAGGAACGCGCGCACACCGTTCTCCCCCATTTCCGCCAGGGTCTGCGACACGGCCGCGGCGACGGGCTCGACATCAATCTGCTCCCGTGTCCACTCCATCTGTTTACACAAAACATCACGAGTGAAATCGTGCAACGCCTTTGGCTGTTCCCGGTTCACCTGCCGCCAGCGTTCACGGATGTAATCAGCGTGGACGTCTTCCAATTCAGGATCACGCAAGGCGAGCAGCACTCCCGCAATCCCCGCCACAACATAGGGCGGCACACGGTGAGAGGTCTGCATGTAACGCCGCACAGTGGGAAACAGGCGCGTGCCCACCTTTATGCTGGAATTACCACATATCACCCGCAGTTCATGCCGCACGAACGGATTCGAGAATCTGTCCAGGACGGTGCGGGCGTAAGCCTGCGGAGCCAGTTCTGCCGGTAGGTCGGCCGCGGGGACGATTTCCTTCGTCATCACGGCTTCCACCAGCGGACCGAGTTGCGGATCGCGCATGGCATCAAGCACCGTCGGGATGCCAAGCAGCCAGCCCAGGGCGGCAAGCGTGGTGTGACTTCCGTTAAGAATCAACAGTTTTCGTGTACGGTACGGCCGCACGTCATCAACAAAGTGCACGTTCGATGACGCAAGGTCCACAGGAAAGTGCCGCTGTATAAACTCGTCCGATTGCAGGATGAACTCATAAAAAGGTTCCGCACAGTTCAGCAGTTCGTCGCGATAGCCGAGTGCCTCCCATTCCTGCGTCAACTGCTGCTCTTCTGGAGCGCCTACGACGATGCGGTCTACCACGGTGTTGGTGATGCGCAGTGAAGTTTGCAGCCAAGCAACGAATTCCTTCTCCAGTTCCCATCGGCCGGCCTGTTCGATGATCAGCGACCGCAGCAACTCTCCGTTGTTGTCCACCAGTTCGCAGGGGACCAGCCCAATCTCTGCGCCCTGTGCCAATGCCTTCCAGCGATGAAAAAGCAGTTGAGCAAGTTTTCCCGGCAAACCGAGCGCGGGCGTGCTTTGCAGTTGGTCTCTCTCGTTCAGGGCCAGGCCGCCTTCGCTGACATTGGTGGTAATGATCTTGATGTCAGGGCAAACCGCTGCCTTGACCACCTCTGCCCACGCGGTCTCCGCATCCAGAACGCGGCTAATGGAACCAATGATTTGTTTTGCTTCGACCACCTCCCCATTAACATGGCCGCGCAGCACCAAGGTGGAGAGTCCATCCTGCTCGCGGAAGCTTTGCATGCGGTGGTCGGCCTTACGCTGCACCGCCAACATGCGGCCATGGAAACGCCCGCCGGCGACCGCTTGCTGCAGGAAATGCGCGAGGAAGCCGCGAACAAATTTCCCAAAGCCGACCTGGAGCACTCGCTCAGGCGCGTCCAGAATGTGAGGAGGGGGAAGGGCGACAGCGGCGGTGTCGCGCCGGCTTATCTGCATCAATGTTCGCCGAGACAGCCGCGGAAGGGAGGCGCTCAGGTTTTTACCCTGCATGGCCGGCGTTCTCGTGCTGTCTTTGGGCATTACGAACTCTTCTTTTCGCGCCACGTGGACCTGGAGTGCAGCGCCGTCTCGGCCACGGAGTGTACCATCGTCAATGGCCAAATCTTCAAGGCGCACCTGCTTCGGTGGCCGATTTTCACATACCCGGCGATGGTTTTGTTTAAACTGACAGGATGAAGCGAACTGCCGTTCTGGTTTTCTTCCTAGCCTCGCTGGCCGTTGCCGCTGCCCAACCTGCACCGCTTATTACCAACATTGCAAACCGGACCACGATCAGCCTCAATGGCAGGTGGCGAACCATTGTTGACCCCTATGACATCGGGCAAGAGGCCCGATTTTTCTTGAACGCGAAGCCCCACGACCCGGGCGATCTGGTCGAGTATGACTTCGACACTTCGCCTCTCCTGAATGTTCCCGGTGATTGGAATTCACAGCGGGACGACCTGTTGTTCTACGAAGGCACCGTCTGGTACAAGAAATCATTTTCCTATCACAAGCGGGAACGTACGCGAGTGTTCGTCTACTTCGGCGCGGCTGCTTTGCGTGCCACCGTATATCTGAACGGGACAAAGCTGGGTTCGCATGAGGGGGGCTACACGCCGTTCAATTTCGAAATCACGGACTCGGTTCGTGAAGGGGCGAACTTCCTGGTTGTCGAGGTGAACAACCGGAGGCGTGCCGAGGCCATACCCTCCCTCAGCACCGATTGGTGGAACTACGGAGGCTTGACTCGGGACGTCCTGCTCGTCGAAGAGCCGCCGGTCTTTGTTCAAGACTACTTTATCCAGCTGGCGAAAGGGTCGACCACCGAGATTGTTGGCTGGATCAGGACCAACGGTGGCTCCCCGTCGCAGCAGGTGACTATTGAGATTCCCGAAGCCGGCATCCGGCACACCGTCACCACTGATCCTTCCGGGTACGCACAGTTCCGGTTCGCCGCCCACCTGACACTGTGGTCGCCGCGCAACCCTAAGCTCTACCGGATACTGGTATCCGGCGGAGGCGATCGCATACAAGACGATATCGGTTTTCGCCACATCGAAACGCGCGGTACGAAGATCGTGCTGAATGGCCAGCCCATCTTCTTGCGCGGTATCTCCATGCACGAGGAGGCGCCCTATCGCGGCGGACGTGCCTTTTCTGCCGACGATGACGCCACTCTGCTGGGCTGGGCGAAAGAATTGGGCTGCAACTTTATTCGCTTGGCTCATTATCCCCATAACGAAGGCATGGTTCGTCTGGCCGACCGGATGGGATTGCTGGTGTGGTCGGAGGTTCCGGTGTACTGGGGTAACGCCTGGACGAATCCGTCGACCCTCCAGAATGCGCAGGACCAGCTTCGAGAAAATATCACCCGCGATCATAACCGTGCCTCTGTCATTCTTTGGTCTATCGGCAACGAGACCCCCGTCCTGCCTGCCCGTACCGAGTTCCTGAGCAAACTTGCCGCTGAGGCTCGGGAACTCGACCCCACCCGCTTGATCACGGCCGCCTCGGATCGCGTGGAGCGTTCGGCCCCACTCACCCGCACCGTCAATGACCCGCTCGCAGAATTCCTCGATGTGATTGGCGTGAATGAGTACCTGGGCTGGTATGAGGGACGTCCGGAAGATGTCGCTCAGGCGCAATGGAAAACGATGTATGCCAAACCCGTCATCATCAGCGAATTTGGCGCCGGCGCCCCTTATGGCAACCACGGTAGCGCGCTCGCCCGCTGGACGGAGGAGTACCAAGCCAATGTGTATGAACAACAGATCAGAATGCTGCGGCGGATTCCTTTTCTGGCAGGGATGTCGCCATGGCTGCTGATGGATTTCCGCTCGCCTCGCCGGCTCCTGCCGGGAATCCAGGATTACCATAACCGCAAAGGATTGATCTCAGACCGCGGCCAGCGCAAGCAGGCCTTCTATGTTTTGCAGCGCTTCTATCGCGAGCTAGCGCAGTAGTCCGATGGATCCCAATCTCGACTGTGCCGCGCCATTCTGGTACAGTTCCGCAACAAATGGCTAGGTACATATACGTAGTCGTTTTGTTGGTGGCAAGCGCAGCAGCGTGGCGCCCGTTGAGTGCCACGGCAGCTGATACAAAAACCGGCGTTGCTGTTCCTCTCACCGCAGCCACGTTGCAATTCGCCTCCTTCAGTTTTGAAGGTAAGCCGCTTCCAGCTTCTGCGATCGCCAAGAGGGAACTTGCGCCGGGCGTACACGAGTTGAGCAATTCTGAACCATCGGTCGGCGAATTAGAATTTCAGATTCAGGACAAGAGTAGCTACTATGGCTTTGGCGAGCGCTTCAACGCGCTGAATCAAGAGCACCACATTGTTCTGAATTCTTCCCGCGACACAGCGAAAGCTAAAGGGGGAAATACCTACGCTCCTATTCCTTTTTTCATGAGCACGAGGGGATATGGTCTGTGGCTGGACACTTACTCCGATGCGACCTTTGATCTGAATGTAACCGACCCAGAGGAGATCATCGTCAAGTTGGAAAGCAGCAAGCTTCGCATTGTAGTGATTGACGGTCCTCAATTTCCTCTCATCCTCGATAGATTTACGGCTTTGGTCGGCAAGCCGAAGCTTCCCCCGTATTGGGCGTTCGCGCCATGGAAGAGCCGTGACTACCACGTCAGCGAACGCGATGTTTATGAGGACATCGATAAATACCGGCAGCTCGGCTTGCCGGCATCTGTTCTGGTTATCGACAGCCCGTGGGAGACGAATTACAACACCTTAATCATGAATGAAAAGCAGTTTGCCGATCCCACCGGAATGGTTCGGCGTATTCATGAGGAGGGCTACAAGCTCTGCCTCTGGCTCACTCCCTTTATCAACGTGCACACCCACGCTACCGAGCCGGGTATTGCCGATAAGATTCCCACCGGACCAGCCTCCAACTACGCCGAAGCAGCCAGCAAGGGCTATTTCGTACGAAATAAAGATGGAAAACCTTACCTTGGGCAATGGTGGAAGGGCACCGGCTCGCTGATTGATTTCACCAACCCCGCCGCGCGGGAGTGGTGGAAAAAACAGGTCCACAAGGCGGTTGTGCTGGGTGCCAATGCCTTCAAAGATGACGATGGCGAAGGTAGCTTCCTGGGAGATGTCAACTTTGCTAGCGGGGAAGACCCGCGCATGATGCGCAACCGCTACTCGGTTCTTTATAACCAGACCATGGAAGAGGTGGTTCAGAACGACCTCCACGGTGATGGGGTGCTCTTTATGAGGAGCGGTTCCGTGGGAACCCAAAATCTCCCTTTTACCTGGGGCGGCGACAATGCAGCAGATTTCAGTCTCGACAATGGCCTGCCGACGGTTGTCATCGCCGGGTTGAATGCAGGACTTTCGGGCGAACCGCTTTGGACCAGCGACCTGGGGGGCTATCTCAAATCAAAGAGAACGCCCGATGACGATAAACTCTTCATCCGCTGGACGGAGTACGCCGCCTTCTCTCCGGTCATGGAGGTCCATTCACAGATGAACCTTGGACCCTGGGATTACGGCCCGGAGGCTTTGGCCATATTCCGCCGCTATTCCGTTCTGCATATGAGCTTATTCCCTTACCTCTATGCGGCCGCGCAGGAAAGCGCCCGCGATGGAATGCCCATCATGCGGGCTCTGGCTCTGGAAAACCAGGATGATGAACGCGCGCGCGCCATCGCGGACGAGTACTACTATGGCCCGGATCTTCTGGTGGCCCCGGTATTGAATCAGGCCACAAAGAGATCCGTCTACTTGCCGGAGGGTGACTGGCTGGACTATTGGACTGGAACTAAGCTGCGAGGCGGCCAGACTGTATCGGCGGATGCCCCTATGTCGCGCATTCCACTCTATGTCCGGGCGGGTACGATTCTTCCTGAGATTCCTGACGACATCATGACGCTGGTTCCCTGTGGCCAGTACAGCGATACCAAGGTAAAGTGCCTGGATGACCGCCGCATTTACGAGATCTATCCTGGCAAGTTGCGCAGCATCACGGACTTTGAAGGCCGGAAAATTGGGAGCGGCACAGAAGGGGACATTGGAATATCCGGCAAACCAGCCGAGGTCACCTTACGCTGGCGTTTCCAGTCGCCTCGGAGTGTCACGGTCAACGGTAAGGACGCCAGTCTGGAGCGTTCCCAGGGTGTCGCCTCAGTACGTTTTCGGCATGTCAAAAACACGCTGATACGCGTGCACTGGTAGCGGCGCGTTGCAAATTTACGGTGCAAGTTCCTGTCTGTTTACCGGCTGGCAAGTACTGCTGTCGTGAGCCGTATCCTCGGCTGCCAGTGCAAAACTTTTTACTGCGCTGAGCATGGCCTTCGTTATAATGGTCCCAATCCAGCCCAAGCTTTCTGCAATCATTTAGCGCCAATCGTCTGCTTTACTCCAAACCTATCGTTGCAGGTGTCGGAAGAGCATGAAGTACCGTCTTAGCTGCGTTCCCGCGGTCATTCCGGATGGGGTTCCCGCGAGCGACCCTGCCGAACTCTGCCCGCCACCGGCTCGCAAGCAAATTCCTGCGGCATCCGGCCTGATATTCCAGGGCCGGTTGAGTGCTTTCGACATCCATCAGCCAGGCGCCTCCCCCGAGTCAGGCGACATTTGCAGAACGGCGGAAGTGTGGGGCTGGTACGAGTGGCTGCGCATCAGCCTGGTGGCAGCGGCGCTGATAGCAGCCGCTCTAGTGGTGGCGGCCAGGACTATGGCGGAGCGTGCACAGGCCCAAGGTATACGCCTGCAATCTCCGCCGCTATCCCAGGCGGCGACCCTACCACAGCCTTTGACCGAGGCCAGCAACACCGGGCCGGAAACGGTCGGCAGCATTCATTATTGGTCCGATGACAGTTCCACCACCGTAACCATTGATTTGCAGAAACTCGTCTTTTTTGACGCGCATCGCCTCACCGAACCGGACCGCGTTTACTTCGATCTGCAAAGCACGCAACTACCATTGGAGTTGCAGCGCCGGTTGATCCAGGTGGACGTGGCAGAAACTTTCGTTCGAAAAATCCGCATGGCGGAACGTGGGCCGGGGGTCACCCGGGTGGTGCTGGAAACAACTCCGAACGCGGATTATTCCGCCATGATTGCGCCCGATCCCTACCGGCTAGTCATTAAGCTCCACCCGCACCAGTAGCGGGTGGACGGGATAGGTGGCCGTATTCGAGCGCTTTTTGCTTGAGTGGGGTACCTCACGCCGCGCTCGCAGGAGTCGTTTTTGGTTGTTCGTGCGTCGGCGTGGCAGTGTCCTGTGTCTTCATCGTTTCCGCATTGAATTGCGCGCCCACGAGGATCGCGAAAGCCGTCCAGTACAGCCAGAGCATCAGGGCGACGGCGGCTGCCAGAGTGCCGTACGTCTTGTTCAGCTTGCCGAAGTTCCTCAGGTACAGACCCAGCCCGCTGGAAAGCAGCAGCCAGGTAATAAGCGCAATTACTGCTCCCGGCAGGGTGGTGCGGAACGGACGCCGCGCGCTGGGCGCCCACATGTAGATGAGCTCAATTGAAAGCACCGCGCACGCGATGGAGAGCCCCCACCGCAAATACGGCCACAGCGCGACGAACACAGCGCCCAGCCCGGCCTTTTCCGCCACCCATCCCCCGAAGCCCGGGCCCAGCACCATCAGCGCCAGCGCCACAACCGCCAGCGCGCCCACGGCAAACATCAAGCCAATAGCCAGCAGCCGCTTGCGCACGAAGCTGCGCGTGTCGGGCAGGCTGTAGGCCACATTTACGGCCTCCACCAGGGCCGCCACCCCGCCCGAGGCTGCCCAGATGGTCAGCACAATTCCGACCGAGAGGATGCTTCCGCCATGCGGGCTGATCACGTCCCGCAGCACCCCGCGTACCAGGCCCATGCTGTCGGAAGGTATGAACCTGCCCATCAGAGTGAGAATCTGGTCGAATAAATGGGGCAGGGGCACGAGCGCCAGCCCCGCCGCGAAGGCGATAAGCAAAGGAAACAGCGACAGGATGAAGTAGTAGGACAGGCCCGCTGCCAGCTGGCTGGTGTGCTTCGACTTTACCCCGGCGTAGGTCAGCCGTATTACTCGCCTCCCGTAGGCCAGCCATGGTCCCAAATCGAATTTCGGGAACGGCATAGAACCTCCCGCGGAAGCGGCACGCCAGCTAATCTGAATCAAGCCACCGGCAATGTCAACCAGCGGGTCTCGCCGGCCCCTAAAAGATGCAGTTCAGCACCAGCTGAATGAGGTGTGGATTGCCCGCCTGAGGCTTGACCCGGGATGGAGCACGCGCTGGGATATACTCGCCCAACCCTGCGAAAGCTGCAGCCGCCTGCACTGAACTGAGGGCAGAAGGCCTATGACCTACACCAAGGAAAAACCAACGGCCGTTTTGCTCATCACTTGCCCCGATCGCCAGGGGCTGGTGGCCACGGTGGCCGATTTTGTTTACGCCCACCACGCCAATATCCTGCATGCCGACGAACATACGGATCCTGACTCCAACCTTTTCCTCATGCGCTTGGAGTGGGACCTGGACGGCTTTGACATTGCCTTCGCGCAGTTTGCTCAGCACTTTGCTCCTATTGCGGACCGTTTCGGGATGTGCTGGCGCGTCGCCCAATCCACTCACCGGCCGCGAGTCGCCATCCTTGTTTCCCGCCTGGACCACTGCCTGGCCGATCTGCTCTACCGCCACCGCATCGGCGAGCTGCGCTGCCACATTCCACTCATCATCAGCAATCATCCCGACGCCAGCCGGCTGGCGGAGTTCTACAACATTCCCTTTTATTGCACCCCAATAGCTCCTGAGAACAAGCGGGAAGCAGAGGCGCAGCAGCTGAAACTGCTGGCGGAACACGATATTCAACTGGTGGTGCTGGCCCGCTACATGCAGATACTGTCTCAGGATTTCATCGGCCGTTATCCAAACCAGATCATCAACATTCACCATTCGTTTCTGCCGGCCTTCATCGGTGCGAAGCCTTACCACCAGTCCTACAATCGTGGCGTCAAGCTGGTTGGGGCCACCAGCCATTACGTCACTGAAATGTTGGACGAGGGGCCTATCATCGAGCAGGACATCATTCGCATTTCCCATCGGGATACACGGGAAGATCTGATCCAGAAGGGGCGGGACCTGGAACGGATGGTGCTCTCGCGCGCCGTGCGCTGGCACATCGAAAACCGGATTCTCCTCTACGGCAGCAAAACGGCTATCTTCAGCTAAGCCGAGGCATCAACCCTCGCCACGCGGATCGCGGTTGCAACCATGGCTTCATAAAATCCGCGGCCGCAAACGCCGAAACGACGCGTGCTGACTTACTGATGATTCTGGAGTTCAGGTACCCGCTAGAAGTATCGCAAACTGTATATATTGTCTGACGTAATGGCACTGGTGTGCTATTCCCAACTGCGCTTCAAGTCCGCACACTATTACGAATGAATACCACTGTGATTGAAAGCAGGCAGGTGCCCGTCAATACTGCGGATACTGCTGCGCCCCCCTCGACCAGGTGGCGGAACTCTCTTTCTGCTCACAGCAGCAGCCGGGTAGAGGCGCAGGTCGCGCCCGAATCGCTTTCCATTCCTGAACACATACTGCGATTTCTCGGCCAGTCCTGGGTGGATAAGGCCATTGCCGTCCTGGCCTCCATTCCCTGTGCCTGGCTCACGTATACCTGCATCCGGGCGGGATTGATGAGCATTCCTCGAGCGCTGTTCTTTGCCCAGGTCGCGCTGTTCGTACTCACCATGCTTGTTCGCAGGAATCCGGTGCGTATCAGCGCAAATCCCTGGTATTGGGTGTTAGCGTTCGTGGCCAGCTACTATGGGTTCCTCACCGCCTCCCTGCTACGCGGAGGCACTACGGTTGCGCCGAGTTGGGTCAACAATTCGCTGGGGGCTTTGGGGCTGTGGATCGCCATCTTTGCTCGCCTCAGCCTGGGCCGGAACATCGGCCTGGTACCCGCGCAGCGTCGAATTGTGACCGGCGGCGCCTACCGCTACCTGCGCCATCCCATTTACACGGCTCACTTCCTATGCTCGATTGGCTTTGCCCTGAGCTCCTTTTCCCTGATTAATGCCCTGGTTATTGGTCTGGGTTGTGGACTGTGGGTGGTGAAAACCTTCATGGAAGAAGCGTTTCTCTCGCAGGATCCGAAGTACGCTGCCTACATGCGGCGAGTGCGCTGGCGCTGGTTGCCAGGCCTGGTATAGCGCCGACACCCGATTGTGACCTCGGTAACGTGCAAGATTACCTGCTCCCTGTTTCAATACGGGAGCATTCCATCCATGGCGCAGACGGCAGCAAAACCGGCAATGGCAGAACGGCGGCAGGCGCAAGATCGGCGCCGCCGGGGTGGACGCCGCAGCAATGATGAACTTCTGGATCCGCAGGAGCAGCGCGTTTCGGAAGAGATTGTGGTTATCGCGGCCGCCATCATCCTGGCGCCGCGCTTGGCCGCCCTGGAACTCCGCGACAGCATGCCGATGCGCAACCTCATCCAGCAGTCGGTTTCCTTGGCTAAGCTCATCCTGCAAAAAGCCCGGGTGGAACTGGCGCGCGACCTGGGCGAGACTTCATCGCACTAGAGCAGCTAGTCCAAGTGTCCGGCGCATTCTCGTTCATCACACATTTCCTCAGTGTTGCTGGGAAAGCACTCCTACCCCATACGCCGGCAAGTTGACGGAATTTGTGGAGCCGCCATTGAGCACGTCCTGCATGGCCGAGGGCAGGGAAACCGTCTGCTGCGACTTCGAAAAGTTCACCAGGATAAAGACGGTGTGATGATTCCCGTAGCGGGGGTCGACCTCAACCCCCTGCGGCACCGGACCCAGAGCAGGTTTGACCCCGCTTACCTCCACCATCCACTTGGCGGCCGCGCTCATGAGTTGGTCATCCGGCCAAATGCCGATGTAAGTGATCCGCCCCTTGCCGACTTGGCGCGTGATAGCCGCCGGCTGCCCGTCTAACCAGCCATTGCTCTTGCCATAACGCTCCAGCACCTGCACATCTGCGGCTTTGGTGCTGAGCAGTTCGGCCCAGAGCTGGTCCTGGCCCGAACCCCATCCGCCCTCCACCGGCACCGGATGCACCAGCGCGTAGTACTGCTCTACCCGGCCGCCCAGCAGGTCCACCAGCGGGCCGGGCTGGCGCTGCGTCTGCAGGCCGTTGTCATTATTTTTCATGCCCGAGCGCTGGCCCAGCACCAGGTGCCCGCCCTGGCGCACGTAGGCGATCAGATTGCGGGCGGCAGCCTCGGAGAGCACGTTCAGCCCCGGCGCCACCACCAGCTTGTACTGGCTGAGCGAGGCGGTGGGCGCCACAATGTCAATGGATTGGCTGATGGCGCGCAGCGGTCCGTAGTAGCTGATGATCTCTTTCACCGGATCGTAATCCTTGTTGTGCCGCTGCCAGTTGATGGCCCACCGGCTGTCGTAGGAATGCAGGATCGCCACTTCCGAGTTAGGCGTGGTTCCGACCAGCGCCGGGCCAGCCTTGGCAAACTCCCGCCCGATTTGTTCCACTTCTGAATACAGAGGAACGGGCGTTCCGTCCGGACCCACCAGCGTGCCGTGGTACTCCTCCTGGCCGTTCAGGGCGCTGCGCCATTGCCAGTAGCTCACCGTATCGGCGCCATGCCCGACGTCGTGCCAAGCCATGGCCCGCACCTCGCCTTTATCAAGAGAGTTGTTGATGTCCGCCCAGTTCACCGAGCCGGGCTGGGTTTCCATGACCCAGAAATTCTTTCCCTTAAAGCCGCGCGTCAGGTCGTGCGCCGCCCCGTTTTTTGCTGGATCCAGATGGCCCTGGCCCACATAGTCGTCCCAGGCGGCGAGGTCCAGGTCTTGTGCCACCGTGTAATGGTCGAAGCCGTCGAACCAGCCCATCATGTTGGTGGTGATGAACTGCCGTGCATCGGCATTGGCCCGGATCACCTCCAGTTGGTTTTTCTGGTAACTGCGCCAGGTATCGCTCACAAAGCGCATCCAGTTCAGCAGCAGGCCCGGATTGCCGTACGTGCTCTCAATAGGGATCTGGCTCCAGTCGGAATAGGTCTGGCTCCAGTAAGCGGTGGTCCAGCGCGCGTTCAGATTGTCTAGCGTGTCATAGCGAGCCTTCAGCCACTGCTGGAATTGCGCCCGGGTCGCAGGATCGAATGACACCTCGGCGTACTCGTTGTCAATCTGCCAACCCAGCACGTAGGGATTGTGGCCAAAGCGTTTGGCCATGCGCTCGGCGATGTCGCGGGCAAACTCGTGGTACTTGGGGTTGGCGAAATTGAACTGCTGGCGGTTGCCGTGCTCGGCGCGATGCCCCTGCTCATCCACCCGCAAAGTCTCGGGATATTTCTGCGTCAGCCACGCGGGCGGTGCGGCCGTCGGTGTCCCTAGCACAGTGTAGATGCCGTGCCTGGCCGCTGCTGCGATGGCCCGCTCCAGCCAGTCAAAATCGTATTGCCCCTCGCTGGGCTCCATGCGGCTCCAGGCAAACTCTCCCACCCGCACCATGTGGATGTCCGCCTTCTGCATGAGGGCGAGATCGGCCTCCCAGCGCGACTCCGGCCATTGCTCCGGATACCATGCCGTCCCCAGCAGAATGGGCGGCGGAGGCGACGCCGCCGTTTGCGCCATCGCCGGCGTGAGCAAGAGCAGGATTGCTACTGACAATGTTGTGCAGGAATGGAACAGACGGTGGAGCTTGGGTTGTGTCGTGTGGATCATGGCGGGAGGATTGTATCAACTCCCCTGGAGCGGGCCGGGTGGCCCATTCAAGCTCCGCGGGCAGGTGGCCCATTCAAGCCCGCCTTTGGCTTGAGTGGGGCAGTTCAATGGCTGGTGCGAGTCGCTGCGCAGCCCGCTCCCGCTTTCTCGCCGTGCAGTCCGACTCATCTCCGCCGGGCCTCACATCTGGTGGCGGAGTGCCGAAAGCAGCTCCACTCCTACTCTTCCGGAGTCTCGCACAGCCTGGAGATAAACGATTGGGTGGGTGGCCCATTCAAGCCCGCCTTTGGCTTGAGTGGGGCAGTTCGCCGCGCAGTCCGACTGCCCGCTCTCACATTGTGGCCTAGTGCCGAAAAGCGGTTCCACTCCCACTGTTCCGCAGTCTCGCGCGGTCTGGAGATAAACGATTGGTGCCGAAGAAGGGACTCGAACCCCCACACCCTTGCGGGTACATGGACCTGAACCATGCGCGTCTGCCAATTCCGCCACTTCGGCGCGTGACGTACCAAGACAGCCAAATGCGGCTGTGCTGAGGAAGAATTACGCTAA
>JAICWP010000049.1 GCA_025934735.1 Terriglobales bacterium
CTGCCGACGTTGTTGCTGCTTTACCTTCTCGCCGTGAAGCGGAAGGCTTCCTGGATCGCGGCGCTCTCCGGACTCGCCGCGGCGCTGCTGCTCGCCGTAGTCGGATACGGCATGCCCCCGACTCTTGCCATCAGCAGCGCTCTGGATGGAGCCTGCTTCGGCCTGTTCCCCATCTCGTGGATCGTCTTTTGGGCCCTGGTGCTGTATGAGATCTCAGTCGTTACGGGCAAGTTCGAGATCATTAAGGAATCGATCGGATCGGTGACCTCCGACAAGCGGGTACAGGCACTCCTGATCGCATTTGCCTTTGGCGCATTCATCGAGGGCTGTGCCGGCTTCGGTACGCCGGTTGCCGTCGCCGCGGCGATGATGGTGGGCCTCGGCTTCACCTCACTCTATGCCTCTTCCCTATGCATGTTGGCCGATACAGCCCCGGTGGCGTTTGGCTCCATCGGCATCCCCATCATCACGCTGGCCGGGGTCACTGGACTTCCACTCAAAGAGCTGAGCGCGGTCACTGGGCGCCTGACCTTTCCCTTCTCCCTCTGCCTGCCCGCCTACATTGTCCTGGTAACCAGCGGCGCGGGAGCAATGGCCGAGATCTGGCCGGCTGTGGTGACCTGCGGAGTGGTCTTCGCCGGAATTCAGTTCACGATCTCCAACCTGATCGGTCCGCAACTGGCCGATATTCTTAGCTCCCTTTGCGCCATGGGAGCACTGGTTTTGCTGCTGCGGTTCTGGAAGCCCGCGGTCAACAGCGAATACACCATGCAACTTCGCAGTGACCGCCCGCACCACACTGGGCGCGAGATTTGGGACGCTTGGCTGCCCTACACCCTCCTGGTTGTCTTTGTGCTTCTCTGGGGGCAGCCGAGCATCCTGGCGCATCTCGATGCGGTATCCGTAAAGTTCCCCTGGCCTGGACTTCACAATTTGGTTTTGCGCATGCCGCCTGTGGTTGCCACGCCTTCAAAGTACGGCGCGATTTATACCTTCAGCTGGCTCTCAGCCTCGGGCACCTCGGCCATGCTGGCCTCGCTGCTTGCGGCGGCGATTCTTCGGATGTCATTGCGCGCGCTTGGTGGGGTTCTCATCTCGGTCGCACTTAAGCTGATCAAGCCCACCGTAACCGTCTCGGCCATGCTTGGAATGGCGTACTTGATGAACTACAGCGGGGCCACTGGAACACTTGGCCTGGCATTTGCCGCCACCGGAACTGTCTTTCCCTTTTTCAGTCCCCTGATGGGCTGGCTGGGTGTGTTTCTTACCGGTTCGGACACCTCCTCGAATGCGCTATTCGGCAATCTGCAGGTGGTGAGCGCCAGCAAACTCGGTCTCAACCCCGTGTTGGTGGCATCGGCGAACTCGGTAGGCGGTGTCATGGGCAAGATGATCAGCCTTCAATCGATAGCTGTGGCCGCCGCGGCCACCGGCATGCCTGCTGACGAGCAGGCGCAGCTGTTCCGATTCACGCTGAAGCACAGCATCCTCCTGGCGGCGCTGGTCGGAGTCGAAACCATGCTCTACGCGTATCTCGCCCGGCCTCACTAAGCAGCCTCCCGGCGCGAGCGGTGCCCGTCGACCCATTCTGCGCGGCATGTGCTCCGGGAGGTAACATGGAAATTCTGCATGCCCGATTCCGGTATCCTCGCTGACCTCCGCGCCGCCGTTCCTGACGGGCTAATTACGGCTGCGAATGAGCTGCAGACCTACGAGTGTGATGGTCTGACCAATTTCCGCACCCTGCCCGGTGCGGTTGTGCTGCCGCGTACCGCCGAGCAGGTGCAGGCTGTCGTGCGCGCCTGCGC
>JAICWP010000047.1 GCA_025934735.1 Terriglobales bacterium
AGATTCAATCCCTGCAGGAAACTTTGGTGGGCAAAGTCCGGCCCATGCTGCTGGTGTTACTGGGCGCAGTAATCCTGATCGTTTTCATCGTATCGCTGAACATTGCCAATCTCCTTCTTGCGCGCGCTTCGGGGCGGCAGCAAGAGATGGCGGTGCGGTCAGCGCTGGGGGCGAGCCGCAGCCGCCTGGTGCGCCAGATGCTGACCGAGTCCATGCTGCTGTCGCTCATCGGGGGTGTCGCGGGAATCGTAACCGCAGTTGCTACTTTAGGCTTCATCCTGCGCTTTGTGCCATCAAATGTTCCCCGGCTCAGCGAAGTACGAATCGACTGGGTGGTGCTGGCGTTCGCTCTGCTAATTTCCATTCTCACGGGCTTAGTATTTGGACTTGCTCCAGCGCTTCATTCGGCAAAAGGCGCTCTCTCCTCGGCCATTCGTGAAGGCGCTCGAGGGTCCGGCTACAGCACCAAGACCGGCCGAGTACGGGATATTCTAATCGTCTCTGAAGTAGCATTTGCCCTCATACTGATGGTCGGAGCCGGCTTGCTGCTGCGTACGCTGCGGGATCTTTTGCAGCAAAATCCAGGTTTTAATCCAACTCAAGTTGTCACGGCAAACATCCAACTTCCGAATCCCAACGATCCAAACACAGATCCGTATAACGATATTTCTCGCAGAGCCACCTTTGCTCGTGAGTTGCTGCGGCGCATGAAGGCAATTCCGGGAGTGGAACTCGCTGCAATCACCTCAGCTCTACCGACCACCAATACCAACCCCAACGCGGTCGGTGGCTTAGCGGTTGAAGGCTTCGCGATTGAAGATAGACCGGTCGAGTCCTCGCAGGATCTGCGCGCCGAAAGAATTCGGATAAGCTCCGATTATTTTAAGGTGTTACAGACGACGCTCATACGCGGCCGCTCATTCACTGAGGACGATGTAGACGGCAAACCGCTGGTGGCCGTCATTGATGAAAGCACCGCTCATAAGTATTGGCCAACCCAGGATCCGCTGGGCCGCCGAGTGCGGTTCGGAAAAGACCCTACCAAGCCATGGACGACTGTCGTGGGTGTTGTTAAGGATATTAAGAGTGACGGTCTTGATATCGATGGCGTTCCCCACATCTATGTTTCAACCTATCAAGACAACAGCAAGCGAATGAGCGTAGTGTTGCGGACGTCTCTGCCCGCGAACCTGCTCGAACCACAGATTCGGCATGAAATCCAGAGCATTGATCCCGGCTTGCCTGTCTTTAATATTTCTTCTATGAACGACGTCCTGGATCGGTCACTGGCTTCACGCCGTTTTTCTGCCAATCTGGTGGGCGGATTTGCCGGACTGGCGCTGCTTCTGGCCTCCATCGGAATTTACGGCTTGTTGGCTTATATGGTCGGCCAGCGATCGCAGGAGATCGGTATCCGCATGGCCTTGGGGGCCAGGCGAGGCAGCGTCCTGAAGCTGTTCCTGCAAAAGGGTATAGTGCTGGCGGGCCTCGGAATTGTGGCCGGCATGGTCGTTTCTGTAGCCACTGCGTCCCTGATGACAAGTTTGCTCTATGGTGTTCGTCCCCATGACCCGGCTGTGTTTCTGATCGTGCCTCTGCTTTTACTTGTAGTGGCCGTGCTGGCCAGCTATCTCCCGGCACGCCGCGCGACGAAAGTGAACCCGATGAATGCCCTTCGCCAGGCATGAACTCACCGGTTTGCAGCCGATCCACCAATGGCAGGAAATCTTAAGCCATTTTTAACTTAGCGGGAACGCGCCTCTATACTTTGGTCGCGTAATCTTAGTTTTATTCGGTTTCTGGAAATCATCCAGAGTCCTTGAAATCCACAACAGACTTCATAAGGTGCTGTAAAACTGCGAGGGTTGTTACCACTTGGAGTTCTCCCATCGCAATGATAGGTAATGGCCTATCCCCAGCCGCTTTCTGACGGAGGTCTCAAATGAACGCACAGCTTCAGACGGTCCCACAGCCCCAGACCGAACCGATCCAGCCCACCATTCCGAGGTGGAACCTGGCCCTCCGAATTGCCTTTCGATTCTCGATGGCATATTTGGGGCTGTATTGTCTTGCCACGCAAATCATCACCAGCCTGTTCGCCGGTCCCGCGCCCAGCCTTCCCGATCCGGCCGCTGTCTGGCCGTTGCGCCCCGTGATCTTCTGGACCGCTGCCCATATTTTCCATGTGAATGCGCCCCTGACCGCCTTCTGGGGCGGCGGCAGCGGCAGCACCGACTGCATGTTCGGTTGGGTCACGGTCTTCTGCCTGCTAGTGATTGCCACCGCCGCGACCGTCGTCTGGTCACTGCTCGACCGCCGCCGGGAGAATTACGCTGAGCTGCATAAGTGGTTTCGGCTTTTCGTTCGCTTCGGGCTTGCCGGACAGATGATTGCTTACGGTTTGGCGAAAGTCATCCCGATACAGATGGCGTATCCCTCATTGGTCAGGCTGCTGCAGCCTTACGGCACGCTTTCTCCCATGGGGGTTCTCTGGGCGGGCATGGGCGCGGCCCCGGCTTATCAAACCTTCACCGGCTGCATCGAGGTTCTAGCCGGATTGCTGCTGATCGTCCCTCGCACGGCCACCTTGGGAGCCCTGACCTGCCTCGCTGCCATGATCCAGGTGTTTACGCTGAACATGACACACGATGTGCCAGCAAAGCTGCTTGCTTTTCACCTCATCCTGCTCTCCTCCTTTCTCCTGGCCCCCGATGTTCCAAGGCTGGTCAGATTCCTGTTGCTGCGCCAGACCACGTCGCTTTCCACGGAAGCGCAACTGTTCCGTGGCGTCCGGGCCAACCGGATCGCACTTGCTGCGCAAATCATATTTGGTCTGTGGCTCGTAGGCTTTTCCGGCCTCCAATGCTGGGGCTACTGGAGTGCGCGGGGCGGGGGCAGACCACTCCCGCCGCTCTATGGCATCTGGGAGGTGAAGCAGATGTCAATCGACGAACAACCACGCCCGCCACTCCTCACCGACTCTACCCGTTGGCGGCGCGCCATCTTCGATTACCCCGGTCGCATGGTCTTTCAGCGCACGGACGATTCGTTCGTTCCTTATGGCGCCTCCGTCAATCTCCCGGGGAAAACTCTGGCCCTCACGAAGAGTGACGACAAGAACTGGAGGGCGAGCTTCACGTTCCAGCGGCCTGCCGGGGACCAGCTCATTCTGGATGGCCAGATGGACAATCATCAGCTTCACATGGAGCTTCAATTGACTGACCGGAATTCGTTTCTGCTGGTCTCACG
>JAICWP010000050.1 GCA_025934735.1 Terriglobales bacterium
AAGAGCCCATGGAAGCTGAGGCGTGAAGCGCCTCGTGTCCAACTTCAGTAATGCGATAAATCTTTGCCTTCTTGATCTCTGCGCCCAGTGGCAGCATGGTGCGAATCACCTCGCCCAGCGGCGCCAAGTAGTATTGGCTGATCCACTGCGCCAGTTCCATTAACTTGCCATCCAGCACTGGCTCTGAATCAAGCACCTGCAGCACTGTCTTGGCTTGCATGGAAGGCTCGCGATCATGCAGTGCGGTTACGACTCCCGGCAGCCGCTCATTGCGGAAAGGGACCAGCACCCGCCCGCCGGCAATCGGCAGGCGATCGCCGATGCGGTAGGTAAAAACCATGTCCAGAGGGACCGGCAATGCAACGTCGCAATAGGTGGGCATGGGCAGTTGAGTCAAGATCGCACTCTCACCTTACCAGCCTCTTCTTCACTTGTGAACGGGGACTGATAGAGTCGTGTGGCACAGCCGGTCATCGGCGGCATCAACACGGGGCTCTGCACCTTTAAAACGTCAACCCATTCTTACGATGGCGACTGCACGCCCGAGCCTAACTTTCGTTAGCAGGTAAACAATCCTCTGTGAAAGCGAGAGCGCCGGAGCTTGCCACGGTGCTCTTGCCACGATTAGTCTGGGGAGCATGGAGGAAGCCGAACAATGGCGGAAACTTTTGCCGAATACGCCCAGCGCCTGCGTGGATACCTGGGAAGCCGCGATCCGCTGCAATCCATGCAGCAGACAATAGCCGAGCTTACCAGCCTGGTCAGGAACCTTCCTGAACCTGTTGTCAAAAAATCGCCTGAGCCGGGCAAGTGGTCTATCTCTGAAATCGTTGCGCACCTCGCCGATACTGAGTTGGTCTCAGCTTACCGTGTTCGGGCCATTGCCGGCGGTGAGGACGGCGTTGCGATCATTGGCTATGACCAGGACCGCTGGGCTGTGGCAGGAAATTATCGTGCGGCAAATATTGAAAACAGCCTGAAAACATTTCTGGCGCTGCGCGAAATAAACCTGCGCTACCTGAAAGGACTGCCGGAAAGCTCGTGGAATAAATATGGAATGCACTCGGAACGCGGGCGCGAGACACTGCGCGACCTGGTCGTCCTGGTGGCCGGTCATGACTTGAACCACATGGGGCAAATCAGGAAGATTCTGGCCAGCGCCCAGGCTGCTTGAAGGCCAGGATTACTCCGCTGGAGCTTTTGCCGGCGGAGTGAGCCCCAGGTACTTCATCACCATCTGCAGGTCCTTCCACGCTTCTTTCTTTTGTCGCGGATCGCGCAGCAGATAAGCCGGATGGTAGGTTACGGCCAGGCGCGCTCCGCGGAAATCATACCAGCGGCCGCGCAGGTTGGCCATGCTGTCATTCACGGCCAGCAGATTTTTGGCCGCCACCGCGCCAAGGGCGACGATGACTTTGGGCTTGATCACCTCAATCTGCCGCAGCAGAAAAGGCGAGCAGATGTCGCACTCATCTTTTTCCGGGGTGCGATTGCCCGGCGGACGGCACTTCACCACGTTGGCGATATACACATCCTCACGCTTCAGCCCCATGGCGTTGATCATATTGTTCAGGAGCTGTCCGGCGCGGCCTACGAACGGTTCTCCCTGCGCGTCCTCATC
>JAICWP010000042.1 GCA_025934735.1 Terriglobales bacterium
ATCGACGCTCCGGTTTGGCACCTCGATGTCGGCTCATCGCATCCTGGAGCTGTAGAAGGTTCCAAGGGTTAGGCTGTTCGCCTATTAAAGCGGTACGTGAGCTGGGTTCAGAACGTCGCGAGACAGTTCGGTCCCTATCTGATGTGGGCGGAGGAGATTTGCGGGGGTCTGTCCTTAGTACGAGAGGACCGGGATGGACGAACCTCTTGTGTTCCAGCTGTCATGCCAGTGGCACGGCTGGGTAGCGAAGTTCGGTTGTGATAAACGCTGAATGCATATAAGCGTGAAGCACTCCCCAAGATTAGATCTCCCAACCCGTAAGGGATATGAAGGGCCCAGGAAGATTACCTGGTTGATAGGCTGGAAGTGGAAGTGCAGTAATGCACGTAGCTTACCAGTACTAATCGCCCGTTCGGCTTGACCATAAAATTTACTCGGTGCAGGAAAGCGTTTCAGCATCTACAGTCGGCTGCAGTAGAAACTGACTGGGCTGATTGCCGCTGAACGCTTCTGCGCCGTGCGCTTCCAACGCACACCTCGTGTTATTCCAATCTATTCAGTTGTGAGGCTTCGTCCTCATGCTCTTTGAAGTTTGCAGGCTCATTGGGCGCTTAGGCAGTTGGCAGCGCCGATGAATAGGCTAGTAGCCAGAAGCTAGTAGCTAACTGCTATCAGCTGTCGGTGACCTTACCGCGGGGGAAACACCCGTTCCCATCCCGAACACGGAAGTTAAGCCCCGCAGGGCCGATTGTACTGCACGCGAAAGTGTGTGGGAGAGTAGGTCGTCGCCGACTTAAATTACAAAGGCCACGTTGCTAATGAGCAGCGTGGCCTTTTTGTTTACAGAGGTGCCTTCGATCTTCTTCTACTTTTTATCGGTATCACGAATGAGCTGTTGTAAAACGATAGGCGAAGCTGGCGGATTTAACATACAAGATCCCGAGCACCCCACCCATCCATGCCCACCACGGCGTTGAACCAATCTTCTCTGCCGCCGGGGTCGGTACTCGGGCGATGAGGGCAACCAGCACCACGCACATCAGACCGAGCACATAATTGACCACCAACGCGCCGATAGGATCATGGAGCGATTGCTTTAGCTGTGAATTGCTGCCCGCCTGTACGGTAATGGCGGCGCCAGCCACTAAAGCGAAGATAAATGCAATCCAGCCCACGCGACCCTCCTTGGGGAGCGGAATCTACACACGGAACCCGCCAAATAATACCCGAAGGTTCTTATGTCCGACCCCCGTCTACCTCTTGTGGCCTAGTAAAATAGGGCCTGACGTTAAGGTCGGGAGCATGTGCAGGAACATCAAAACTCTATTCAACTTCGATCCGCCGGTGACGGAGCCGGAGGTCCGCGGGGCTTCGCTGCAGTTTGTGCGAAAGATTACCGGATTCAACAAGCCCTCGAAAGCCAACGAACCGGCCTTCCTGGCGGCCGTGGAGGAGATCGCGGCGGTCTCGAACCGGCTGCTCCGCTCTCTGGAGACCAGCGCTCCGCCCAAGAATCGGGAAGAAGAAGCCACTAAGGCCAAAGCGCGCGCCGCAGAAAGATTTGGCGCCTAAGCCCGAAAACAACCCCTGCAGGAGGGGTCCACCATGGCGCTCGCCATATTGGTCATCGCGCTGGCGGCAGTCCTGCTTCCCATTCTTCTGATCAGGTTCCGCAAGAGGTGGGTGGCAGGCTTCAATCTGGCGGTTACGAACCGCATCACCGGCCGTTTCGCCGGCCGGCTGCCCGGCTTCGGCATTCTCACGCACGTGGGCCGCAAGTCAGGCCGGCCCTACCGCACGCCGGTAAACGTCTTTCGAACGGCTGATGGATTCATGGTCGCGCTCACCTACGGGCAGGAGGCGCACTGGGTGCAGAACGTGTTAGCCGCGGGCGGTTGCGGGGTCGAAACCCGTGGCGTGGCCTATCAACTTTCCGAACCTGTGATCGTGCATGACCCCACACGCGCACGATTTCCGTTTCCCGTGCGCGTGGTCCTGCGCATCATCGGAGCCGCCGATTTCCTGCAACTCTCCACTGCCCCGGTACGTGCTTCAGCTTCTTGAGCAACAGGAACGCCACCCAACAATAGTTAGCCGAACTGACGGACATCGGACGTCGGCTCCGCCCTATCCGATCGGATAGTCCACTGCTCGTATTTCGTGCCAGTGCTCACCTTCGGAAATATGACTTCATCCCCATAGTGACGGTATTCGGCATTTGCATCATGAGGTTGGAGGGCTAAGACCTCTCCACTATCTCGCGCCGGCATTTGGTCACAAGCGTGCTTCTCCCTGCGGCGATGGCTGGAGCCGCTCACTTGTTGTAAGAGCTGCGAGAGCTCCGGTGGCCGGAGGTGGTTATGGCAGCAGGTGCGATCTCCCAGGAGACGTGGCGTGTAGTGTTCGGCGATAACCAGGAGTGGATGGCGCCGCAAGTGGAGTGTCCGGCGAACAAGGATGACGATGCTGCGAGGCGGGCGACTTGGCGAGTGGTATTCGGAAACACTGCGGCATGGCTGCCGCCGCAACTGGACATTCCGCCGTTAACGCCAGAGAACGCGGGGTCAGAACGCTGCGAACTCTGCCGTCAGGCAATTGCGGATGGGGAAGACTTTGTGACCAATTCAGCAGGGCAGCGGTTCACCCATACGCGGTGTCCCGGAGTACCCTCTACCCCCGGCGCGGAAGGCAAACCTCAGTCCCGTGGTTGGCTAGGCGTTCTGTGCGGGCTGCTGCGGCACCAGCCAAACGGATAGTGAAGCCTATCCGATCGGATAGTGTTTTCCTTCTCTAGTAGACCTGCGGTCAGCTCCGGGACTGGTGCAACAGAGGCCGCCTGCAACGCCTACAACAGCTTCCAGTGCTAATGCTGAAAATAATTCGGCCATGGGACCGCGGCAGCCGGCGTGCATCTATCCCCGCCGAACCTGGGAATGCGTAGCATCAGGGAGGCTGCAATGAAGCTACAAAGTTGGTTCCAGGCTGTAAGGCCCCTGAGATTTACCCCTGCTGGTGCCCTCCTGTTGACCGGACTGCTTGGCGGATTACAGCTCACGCCCGCTGCATGCGGGCAAACCTGTGCGCAATGCGCCATCTCCGAGGCGCTGCCCTCGCAGCCTGTCTCGGCTGCCGAATGGTCATTCACCAAAGAGGTGGATGAGGTCAACGTAATTTTTGTGGCCATGCACGGTGGCAAGTTCATTGATGACCTCTCGCCCAACGACGTGACGGTGCTTGATGATAAAAAGCCCCCGGCGGCGATCCTGGGCTTTCGCACCGAACGCGAATTGCCCCTGCGCGTCGGCCTGGTGATTGATACCAGCGACTCGGTGACTTCGCGATTCCGGTTTGAGCAGCAGGGGGCCAGCGCATTTCTTCACCAGGCCCTCAGGCGTGAGCGCGACCAGGCCTTCGTCATGGGATTCAGCAATTCGCCCAAAATCGAGCAGGATTTCGTGAACGATCCAAAGGCGCTGTCCCAAGCCGTGAAAGGACTGACCATTGGGGGAGGAACCGCGCTCTATGATGCGGTGGTTGCGGGCTGCCAAAGGCTGCTGGCCTCGTCCGACCGGGACATGGTTGCCCGGGTCCTGGTGATCTTGTCCGATGGGCAGAACAATTCCGGCACAGTCGGCCTGAATGCCGCAATTGAAATGGCCCAGCAGGCGCAGGTGGTGATTTACACGGTCAGCACCAATTACCAAAACCTGGGCGATTACGAGGATGGGGATGCAACCGAAGGAAACAAGAACCTGCGCCGCCTGGCGGAAGAAACCGGAGGAAAAATGTTCAAGCCTGCGGTGGCGAAGGAAGTAGGAAAGGCGTTTGCCAAAGTGGCCGAAGAGTTGCGCAGTCGTTACGCCATCGCGTACCGGCCAGCAGATTTCAGAGCCGACGGCCATTACCGCAAAATCACGATTGCAGCGCACCGGATGGGAGAGAACCTGAAAATTCGCGCGAGGAAGGGCTATTACGCCAAGCTGGTTACCCTGGCGAACAACAAACCTTGGCAACAGTAAGGCTGGTTCCAGAGTAAAGGCTGGAGGCGCGGGCCGAATCGAACTTGAGGCGCTTAGCAGGCGTGAGTAAGTCGCGCGCAGGCGACGAGCGGGAGCCTGCTGCCGAAACCTGAGCCGAGCGAAGTTGAGGCGTTTAGGCGGCGTCTGAGCCGCCTGCCGAAATCCCGAGCGTAGTCGAGGGAGCCCCCGAGAAAACAATGGAGGCGCGGGCCGGAATCGAACCGGCGATAGAGGTTTTGCAGACCTCGGCCTTACCACTTGGCTACCGCGCCATGGAAAAAACCCTCGCTCGGGGCGAGGGTTGGCAAATTCTGGAGCGGGAGACGGGATTTGAACCCGCGACTTCGACCTTGGCAAGGTCGCACTCTACCGCTGAGTTACTCCCGCTCGGCAGCTTCGATTATAAATGAGAGCAAAATCAGGGGCAATCACGCCAAAGTCCACTCCCCTGGCCGCGGAGTCACGCGGATAAACGCGAAGACGCGCTCCTGGCCCGCTTGGTAGGTGGCAATTAGAAATCCTCTTTCGACCCGATTCTTCCGCCACTTCTCGGGTGGATCGCAATGTTGTTTCAGACGCCCGAATTCTGAATCTCGGGCAGACTTTACCGCCGTCCTTCCCGCTCCCATTGCTCGGTGATTTTGGCGGTGATTTCGTTGCGCGCGTCCCACAATTCCTTGTAGAAGACGTGCTCCTGGCGCTGGTGCAGCACCTCGACCGGGGTGCCCATGGTGCCCACCACGCCGCCGCCGATGATGCGCTGGGCCAGCTTCAGGTGGTGGAAACGAAAAATCTGCACCCGTTCGTCGAAATCGAGCAGGCTCTCCGCCACCTCATGCAGGCCAAAGTGCTTCTGGTGATGGCGATACATCTCGTCCACGGTCACGCCCGCGCTCTGGAGCTGGACGTCAAAGGCGCGGCCCAGGCGTGGGCCGACATGCAGGAGGGCAAGGAAGCCGGGGGAATCCAACCCGCTGCCATGCCCCAGGCCGGCGCGGATCAGGTGGTAGTCATAAGGAGTAATGGTTTCCAGCACATGCAGCAGGCTGACGGGGTAGTCAATTTCCATGTTGGCGCGGCGGACTAGCCGGGAGCAGTTGGTGAAGTCGGCATGCTCCAGGTGCTCCAGGGCGCGCTCCAACTCCCAGGCCGCGCCTTTGAGCAAAAGCTCGGAAGCCTGGTGCACTACCTGGAAGGTGAGCTCATCTTTGTGCAGCATCTCCTCCGGCGGCTTCTGCAGGGCCAGCAACTCGTCGGTGCGCAGGTAGCGTTCGTAGTCGGAAGCGGCGGTGCCGGGAAGGATGGGAGTGCGAAGATCGTCCATGGGGTTCATTCTAGTAGCTGGGAGATGGTAGCGGGAGTCGGGAGTCGAAGAAGGCTGACCGGCATCCAAGTCAGTTCAATCCAAACAGCACCAATTCGCAATCCCAATCACAGCGGGCTCTCGGGCACGATCTGGCCGTCGCGCATGTGGATGATGCGGTCGGCATAAGCGGCGGCTTCAGGATTGTGGGTGATCATCAGCACGGTCTGTCCCAGCTCCTGCTTGGAGTGGCGGAGCATATCGAGCACCACTTCAGAGTTCTTGCTGTCGAGGTTGCCGGTGGGTTCATCGGCCAGCACAATGGCGGGGTGATTGATGAGCGCGCGCGCCAGCGCCACCCGCTGCTGCTCGCCGCCGGAGAGCTCGGCCGGGCGGTGCCGCAGCCGGTGGGCGATGCCCAGCATTCCGACAATGCGCTGGAAAAGCTCGTCATCTTTTTTGGAATTGGTACCGGCGATGTCCTGGGCGATGGCGATGTTGGAATAGGCGTCCAAGGTGGGCAGCAGGTTGAACTTCTGAAAAACGAAGCCGATTTTGCGCTTGCGCATCTGGGTGCGCTGGGCGTCAGAAAGCCTGGTGAAATCCTCGCCGTCAATCACCACTCGCCCGGAATCGGCGTGGGTCAGCCCGCCCAGCAGGTAAAACAAGGTGGATTTGCCGCTGCCCGAAGGGCCCACCACGGCCACGAACTCACCCTTCTCCACCGTGAAAGAGACGCCACGCAACGCTGGCACGTCCACCTTGCCGACGCGGTAGGTCTTGCTCAAGTTCTCGGCTACGATCATCGCGGACATGGGAAAACATTGATGTTACACGAAGCGGAGCGCTTGCTGCCGGAGTAAGCCTCCCCTCCTGCGCAGGTAGTCTCACCCGTTGCCTGGTTTGGCCCTGCATACACTCTGGTAATTCCAGGATTCGGGTCGCGGCAGCTATTCTGGAACAGCACGAAGCTGGCACATGAGACTCCACACCAGCGGCGAAACTGAACTGCAAGCGCCGGCACCCGCCACGCGCCCCCAGACCTCCCGGCGAGAGCAGTGGGCGACGGCGGCGCTGCTGGCCCTGGGAACTTTGGCGCTGTACCTGCCCAGCCTGCGCCACGGGTTCATCAACTACGACGACAACTACTACGTCACCGCCAACCTGCATGTGCTGCGCGGGCTGAGCTGGAGCAACCTGAGCTGGGCCATGCGCACCATCACCTACGGCAATTGGCACCCGCTGACCTGGATGGCGCACATGGCCGAAGTGCAGCTGTTCGGGCTGAATCCGGCCGGCTATCACCTGGCCAGCGTGCTGGTTCATCTGGTGAACGTGGTTTTGCTCTTCCTGCTGCTGCGCGCGGCCACCGGTTTTCATTGGCGCAGCGCGGCGGTGGCGGCGCTTTTTGCGGTTCATCCCCTGAACGTGGAGGCGGTCGCCTGGGTGGCAGAGTTCAAGTCGCTGCTCTGCACCACGTTTCTGCTGCTAACGATCTGGGCTTACCGGGAATACGTGCGCCGGCCGGACACTGGCCGCTACCTGGCCGTGGCGGCGCTCTTTGCGCTCGGGCTGATGGCCAAACCCATGGTGGTGACCCTGCCCTTGTTGCTGCTGTGCCTGGATTACTGGCCCCTCCAGCGCCTGCCCGTGCCGGGTCCTGGGTTTGTGGCCGCGTTTAGCAGGCTGGCGCTGGAAAAAGTGCCTCTGCTGCTGCTTTCGACAGGCAGCGCCGCCATCACCGTGTATGCGCAGCGCGACATCGGCGCCTTGGGCACCACGCTATCTTTGCCGCTGCGATTGCGGCTGAGCAACGCCATCTATTCTTATTTCGAGTACATCGTGAAGGGCGTGTGGCCGGCGCGGCTGGCGGTGTTCTATCCTCACCCGGAAAATTCTCTGGCCGTGTGGAAGGTGGCACTGGCGGCAGCGGTGCTGCTGGGGATCAGTTTTCTGGCGTGGCATTACCGCGAGCGCCGGGTTCTGCTGGCGGGCTGGACGTGGTATCTGGTGGCGCTGCTGCCGGTGATCGGCGTGGTGCAGGTGGGCAGGCAGGCCATGGCCGATCGCTATGCCTACATTCCCTTGCTTGGGCTGTTCGCCATCGCCGTGTGGCTCGCCGCCGAGGTGCTCCCCCGGCTGCATGTGCCCCGCGCTGCCCCGGCGGCCTTGGCAATCGTCATCCTTGGCGCTTACGCCTGGGCAGCGAATCGCCAACTGGCGTATTGGCAGAACAGCTATGCGCTGTTTGCCCACGCCCTGCAGGTCACGCAGGACAACAGCATCGCGGAAGATAACGTGGGCACCGCGCTGGTGACGATGGGCCAGCCGCAGGAAGCGATGGCGCACTTCGAGGCCGCCGCCCGGCTGCAGCCCCGCGATTTCGAGCCGCACTATAACCGCGCCACCCTGCTATTGCAGGCCGGGCAGTTCGCCCAGGCGGAGCGCGAGTATCAGCTGGCCCTGGCCGTGGCACTCGATCCTGTGGACGCGGCCCACGCCCACAACAACCTGGGCGTGCTCTATCTTCAGATCAACCAGCCGGCCGCGGCACTGACAGAGTTCGATACCGCCATCCGACTCGACCCCAACCAGCACAATAGCCTGCTGGCCCGCGGCACCCTGGAATATGAAGCGGGCAAGCTGGATGCGGCGCTGGCCGATTTTTCCCGTGCCGCGCAGATTGCGTCCTCTCCCATGGCCTACTTCTGGCTGGGACAGGTGCTGGAAGCCAAAGACGACTTGCCCTCCGCCGCCCGCGCTTATCAGGCGGCGCTGCAGATGGCGCCTGGCATGGCCGAAGCGCAGGCGCGGCTGAACGCGGTGCGCACGCGGCTGCGGAAGTAAGCGCGCCCTCCGATCCTCACTCCTACCAATGCGCTGCGGTCATCACTTTCCCCGTGGCCAGGTAGTGGTTGATCGCTTTCTCCCATCCTTCCATCTTGGCGCGGAACCGGTCGGAGGTGAAGCGCTCGACTTCTTGGTTGCCGGCGGGAGAGAGCCCGGTATAGGTGTAGCCAATATGGGCGCGCGTAGTGCCGCCGGGGCCGGGTTCGAGCTGGATTTGAATCTGGCAGGCGACCAGGCCGGACGTGATCCAGGCATAGGCGATGCGGAGGTGCACGGGATCATAGTCAGTGCAGAGCCATGTTGATTCAGAGCCGTCTTCATTGGGCGTGGCGAAGACGCAGCCCAGTTCGGCGACACCCGACTGCGAGTAGATGAGCCGGTACTGCCAGCCCGGCACCCAGTCGGCCTCGCGCACCGGACAGAGCAGGGGGAAGATCTTGTCGGGCGGGGCCTGGTTGGTCTGGGTGAATTGGTGGACGACGCGGGCGCCGCGAAAGTCAGACATGACGTGCCTCCGAAAGAATCAGGCCTTGGATTAAGCGGCGGAGCTTGCCACAGCCCGGGGTACCCCCACCCCCCTATTCGAGCACTGAATCTTTGAAATCAGTGAGTTGCGATGGTAGCTGGCCAGCAAAATCTTGAGAACAAAGAATTTAAAAACAAAATCTTTGGAACCAAGAATTTAGCGCCTTCGAGGTTGTGGCAGTCCTGCGCCGACTACATCCGCTAGTTTCAGAATAGCAATTCGGAGCGGTATTCTGATACTTGGCCGGAATGAAGTTTTGAGCGGCAGGTTTGAGGAGAAAAGTAGCCGGCGGTCGAAACAGCGGGGCGTGGTTTTGGAAGGGCACGGCTTGCAGCCGAGCCATAGGGCTCACCACCTCTATCTCATCCACGGCGCTGCCGTGGAGGCCTCTTGCCGACGGCCAGAACGAGAAAGTCATTCAAGCCTCGTAGAAGGCGCAGGAGTTGCGCCCGGACGACCAGGATATCCCGGGAGCCGTTTAAGAAACTGGTGCACCAGAACGCCGAGGAAAAGCTGCAGATGCTGAAAGGGACGTAAGCACACTAGCACGTACAATTATCGAGAACGCTTAACATGGGTTTTCGGTGGTGTTCCTTGCCAGCCAAATGGGGGTGGCAACTCTAATCGCCACCGTGGTCACAGGACAGCTTGTCTTTTCGGTTGTCGTGGATACTTTGGATGGGTGGGTTTCGATGTCCATCGAGCCAGTCTGTTGAGAATTGTGGGCTGCGCGTTGATGGTGGCAGGGCTTGGATTAATTGCGAAGTTTTGATGCCTGGCGTGACTTTCAATCCTGGCATGCGAGAACCCTGTACCGGCCGCTGCGCTGACGAGTCGTGGGCCACGGTTCGTTCAGGCACGTTAACGGGTGTAATATGCCCTTATTACGCATCAGACTGGGGGGAACATGGGGAGAGTAGCGATTTGGGCGCAACTCGAAGCCAAACCGGGCAAAGAAAAAGAAGTGGAAGAGTTTCTCAAGTCCGCGCAGCCACTGGCCGAGCGAGAGACGGCGACGATTAGCTGGTACGCGATTAAGATGGGGCCGGGAAAATACGGAATCTTCGACACCTTTGCAGACGAAAACGGTCGCAATGCCCATCTAAACGGAGAAATCGCCAAGGCACTCTTCGCTAAAGCGAAAGACTTGTTTGCCAAACCGCCGGAGATTGCGAAGCCTGAAATTCTCGCCTCAAAATCGGCTCGGTGAATGCAAATTTTTATGCGCTAGGCATCGGCCTTAGTTCTGGTTTCTCTCCTCACCTGTTCCGTTTGTTATCGTACCATCCTCGGGAGCGTCGAGACCGATCTGTTCCTACGACGCTTCAAATCGCGCAAGAACCCCTATAACCGGCCGCTGCGCTGGCTGGAGGTGAAGCCAATCAGTGCCGTTTCTTTCTTCCGTTCTCCGCGACTCGCGCCTTCACCATTTTCTTGATCAGCGCAAGCGGCAATGGCCGGTCTACCGGGAAATGGATAGTCCCTTTGGAAGTTGAGAAGCCCTCAAGTTCATCCTTGAATGCCGCTATTACGGACGCGGTAGGAAAAAAGCTGCAATGGTTCTTAAACGCGGCGAACCACACCAGCACCCCATTGTGCTTGAACGCAGGAATGCCATAGCTGATGGCTTCGCTAGCTTCCGCTGGCAGGGCAGATTGGATCGCTGCCCGAATCTGCTTCAAAGTGCTGCGCGCGGGTTCCGGAACCCCGGCAATGTACTCATCAATGCTTTCCGCAGCACGCTTGCTTTTAGGGGCAGAGCCGCGAGATTCCGCTTTTTTCATGGAGCGATGCTACCAAGTGGTTCAGGCCACGCCAAGTCCAGTGGAGTGCGCGCAAGCCAGGGTACAACGCCCGCCAATTGTGCTACAGAGTCTTTGCGCCACCCTTTGAACCAGTGCCGCATCGCCTCAGATGACAAACACATCGTGGTCGTGCAGTTCTAGCGGATGATTCTCGACCAATCAGCGGTGGTACCCTTGCATAAATGCGGCCGCTTCGTTATTCCATCAACGTCACATTGGACGGGTGCTGCGATCATCGTGCAATTCCCCCGGACGAAGACTTGCATCGTCACGCGGTCGAAAACATCAACCGGGCTGATGCCCTCCTCTTTGGCCGGGTGATCTACGAAATGATGGAGGCAGCGTGGCGGCCACGGGCGCAAACCGGAGCGAGGCCTGAATGGATGGAGCCCTTCGCCCGGACGATAGACGCGGCAAAGAAGTACGTTGTGTCGAGCACCCTGGAGCGGGTGGATTGGAACGCGGAGCTCGTGCGCGGGGATCTGGGGAAAGCTGTTCAGCAGCTCAAGCGCGAGTCGGGCAAAGGACTGTTCACGGGAGGCGTAAAGCTCCCGCTGGCATTGGCGGAGCTGGGCTTGATCGATGAGTACGAGTTTGTGGTGCAGCCCAGGCTGGCCGGCCATGGGCCCACGTTGTTCGCGGGACTATCAAAGCATCTCGACTTGGAACTCGTCAGCCGGCTGGAGTTCAGCTCGGGGGCAGTGGCGATGCGCTATGAGCCGAGAAGGTAGCCATCTTAGGGCCGTTGGCGTTCGCCCAGATGGATCGTCCCAAGTTGCGCTTGCGTCGAACAGGTTCACATATTCTTCCGGATTCTGCGTGGCTGAGGCGTGTTCGACTCTTAGCAAGGACCAACTGCACTCCAGAGTCTGGCAGACTTGACTCCTGGCCCGAACACCAGACGCTCACAAAAGATACAATCAAGCGGCCTCGGCAACGACAACGGGTGTGAAATCACCTTCACGTACATTGGGCTTGCGCTCTGCCTCGAAACTGGTGCAGCAATTTGTAAAGTACGTGAACGCCTTCCATGAGAAGGCCGGTCGGAGTCAAGTCGGTTCTTTGGTTTTTCTTTTCATGGGCAAGGTTTTCTTTCCGTCCGGGTCGCCACTGTCGCCATCCTTCCATCCGCACTCTGGGTGAGCGAGAT
>JAICWP010000004.1 GCA_025934735.1 Terriglobales bacterium
CCATCACTGCACGCAGGCAAGAATCCTCCTAACGTTTCCCCATGCCGCATGGCCTCAAGCGTTTTCAGCAATCCGCACAATCACACTTTGTGACCTTCACTTGTTACCATCGGCGGCGAGGGTTCCATTCGCCCGCCGTCTACGGCCTTCGTCCAAGTGCTGGAGGAAATGCGCTGCCGCTTCGCCCTGTGCGTCTACGGATATGTGGTCATGCCCGAGCACGTGCACTTGCTGTTGAGCGAGCCGCAGCGCGGGGTTCTGGCAGACGCTATGCACTACTTGAAGTTATCCTTTGCCAAGCGTCTGAGGGCTGGTGTTTTTTGGCAAAAGCGCTATTACGACCGCAACGTGCGCGATGAGCGCGAGTTCGTGGAGAAGCTACGCTACATTCATTAAAGCGGGGCGCGAACCTGGGCCACCTGCGGGGCGCGAACCTGGGCCACCTGCGGGGCGCGAACGTGGGCCACCTGCGATGATGGGCGTTGCCGCCAATCGTCACATCAATCTTCCATCGTCACCTACCGCGTATCCACGTTGAAGCCGAGGATGGCGTCCACATTGATGGGATCGTTGCCGCGCAATACGGGACGAAAGCGCCATCTGGAGAGCGCCATCATCACTTTGGCTTTGGTTTCGGACGACGGCCCTTGCAGCACTTTTAAATTGCGCAGCAGCCCGGCGCGGTCCATGGTGCAGGAGACGACCAGGCGCGACTTCTTCAGCCCTGGCGGCAGTTCGGCGCGGATGGCTTCCGGGGGCGTCAGGTCCTCGTCGAATCCGCTATTGCGCGAGCCCGGATCGGCGAACTGCAGGACAGCGGTGCCCTGGTGGGTATCAATGTAGATGGTGTAAACCTTGTCACCCTTCAACGCGCCGTACAGGTTGAGCGCGCCGCCGGAACTGGGCGTGGCAATAACCGTGATGTCGGGCCGGCTCAATGGGCGCTCGCTGGCCGTGTGTCCGGGTATGCTGGGCGCGTCGCCACCTACCGCGAAGCTGGGCAGAGTCACAATTCCACCCCGGATGGCGACGCCGGCCATTTCGGTACGACCGCCGCCGCTGCCCGCTCCGCCGCGTCCAGGCGCTGGTGAAATGCCGCCCTTGGCGTTCAGCTTCGCGCCAAAACCCGTGCCCGTGTCGGCCGCGCCGGAGCCTTCGCCCACTTTGCCGCTGCCTCCGCCATTGCCTTTGCCGAATCCGGCGCCGTTGCCTTGACCTCCCAGCCCGGGCCGCCCGCCGCCCGTGCGCGACATGGCGAGGGCGCCGCCTGCGGCGTTACCCGGCATACCGACCTTTTCTCCGGGCTCCATGGACATGACGACCCCACCGCCGGCAGTATTGCCTCCGGAGGACTTGGGGCCGAGCACCGGAATTGGCCGCAAAGCCGCCAATGCCCCAGCTTCGCCCGCGCTTCCGCCCTGGCCCGCGCCGCTTCCCGCCACATTGGGAGGCGGCGGCACAACTCCCGGCCCGCCGCTCAACCCGCGTGCCAAACCGGCCGCCAGCGGCTTGCCATCGGCGAAGCCTGCAGTTGGCTGTACCGGCGGCGGTACCACGTTCTTGGTGCCTCCACCGAAAAATGAGCCGGCCGCTGACCAGATTTCCTTGGCCAGAGCCGAACTGGTGTTGGGCGCCGGCTGCACCGCTGTGGGCGGCGGCAAAGACAGCTTGGGATGCAGATTCTGATCCTGCACATCGCGGGCAGAAACCGGCGGCGGCACTACTTCAGTGGTCAACTGTGGCGCTTTGCTCCGCTCAATGTCGCCGTGCACAACCGGCGCCGGACGGACCACGCTCACGCCTAGCGCCGGAGTGCGCAGCAGCTTGCTTCTTTCTATCTCCGGCGAAGGCGGCACCACCTGTGCGGCTAAATTAGGCGCGGCCCTCAGCTTGTCACGCATCGTGTCCACCGGCGGCGCCACCGCCTCGGCGGAAAGGTCGGGCATTTTTTCCAGCTTATCCCGCGCCACCTTTACCTCTGGGGGAACCGCGTCCGCGGGCAGAAGCAGCTTCGGTTTGGCCAGCTTCTCCAGACCTTGCGTGGGTGGGGGGCCGGGCTTGGCGGCGGCAATAGCGATCAGGTTGGCCACCGCATCCTTGCTGGGTGGCAGCTTGATCTTAGGAACATCCACCACTTGCTGGGTCAAAGAGTCGCCGCGCGCAACCTTGATGACCTGCTGCTTGTTCATGGCAGTGCGGCCGCCGGAATGCCCTGTGTGCCCGGCCTGCGCCCCGCCCGTATCCGTAGTTTGCGGCAGATTATCGCCGGAGAAATAGATCACTTCATATTTGGGGTGCACCGGCGGGGTGAAGGTCTGCATGTACTGCAGCGTTCCCGGCAGCGTGATGATGACCAGCAGCAGGGCGAATTCCATCACCCAAGCCACAACCATGCCCGAAGCGGGCCACAATCCCGCGCGGCATTCTCCCTGCAGATGGCGGGGAGAGCGCTGCATGGCCGGGCCCAGCGCGCCGGAAAATGCCTTCCAGCGCGGTTCCCACTCGATCAGGAAATTGGGAGGCTCGGGCGCGGGTGCAAGTACCGGCATCGTAGCGCTCATACCGCCTCCACTGCTTTTTTCTGTACGCCAAACGAAATTTCAATCACATCGCCGATTGCCGTCCCTGTGTTCCACACCGTGTGGCAAGGAAGTTCCAGCACCGTAACCGCGTCCATGCGTATGGGTGCGATGCGCCACGGCTTCATGTTCTCCTCTACGTGAACCACGGCCTTGTTCTGGTTCAGGTAGATGACGTCGATGGGGTAGCGCATGGCGATGGTGTGCACGCCATGGCTGGGCACAATCCACAGCCCATGGCCAAAACGGAACGCCGTGGGGGTGGTGCCCATGAGGCCGCGCAACCGGCTCCAGTGGGTGTCAGCCACCGACAGCTCGGTGGCCAGGAACGCCTGGCGGGTTCGGTTAAATGCGTATCCCTTGCGCAAATGATTGCCCTGCATGCCGGCGCTCCTACGCCTGGTCTTTCTGGCGGTTGTAGGCCACCAGTCCCAATACCAGCAGAATCACTAACACGGCCACGACCGCTGGCGTCATCGTTGCATCTCCGGCAGGAAGTACCGGATCAGCTGGATCGCTGCCGGCCCCAGGCTGACGATAAACATCGAAGGAAACACAAACAGGACCAGCACCGGCACCATCTTGATGGTGGTTTTGGCCGCCGACTCTTCCGCCCGCTGGCGGCGCTCGGTACGCAGGGAATCAGAATGCACGCGCAGCGCTTGCGCAATGCTGGTGCCGAAGCGGTCGGTCTGGATCAGGACCGCTACCAAAGCTTTCAAGTCGCCGACGCCGGTGCGCTCCGCCAGGTTGCGCAAAGCGTCCGCGCGCGGCTTGCCCGCCCGCAGTTCGAGGTTTACCAGGCGAAATTCGTCGCTCAGCTCGGCATGGGCGTGGCGCAAGTCCTCGCCCACCCGCTGCAGCGCCTGGTCCAGGCCCAGTCCGGCTTCCACGCAAATCACAGTCAGGTCGAGCGCGTCCGGCAGGCCCAGCCGGATGCGCAGTTGCCGGTTGCGAATCATGCGCTTGAGCATGAACCGGGGCAACATATAACCCCCCAGCGGCAAAGCCACGATCAGCATGGGCGAATTCAGGCCAATGCCCGTGGCCATCACGAACGCCAGCCCGCCAAAGGCCAGCAGAGCGCGAATGCCGAAGTAAATCGTCAGGTGATTGGGGTCGCGGTAGCCAGCCTGCATGAGCAGGGCGCGGGTAGCCGACACTTCCGTCGGCGATTTAGGCAGGGCCTTGGACAGCGGATCCAGGACCTGTTCCACGCGGTCCTTGATCGCGGTTTTTTCCGAGTCCTCCCGCGGCTGCCAGCCCAGCGAACGCAGCCGGGTGCCCAGCACGGAAGAGGGCGCGGCCGCCGCCGCTCCGAAAGCGAAGATCGCCGCAAACACCGTCACGAACAGCACGATTGCCAATACCATCGCCATAGGTTCAGACCTGAATACGAATAATTTTTCGGATCAGCAGGTAGCCGATCGTCTGCAAAACAATTCCCGCCGCGATCAGCGCGTGCCCAATGGGGTCGGTGAACAGCGGGGTCATGAATCCCGGGTTCATCACCGCCATCACCACCACGATGATCGGGGGCAGGGCCATCAGCAAAAGCATGGTCAACCGGCCCTGCGCCGTGTACACTCGCACCTGGCGCAGAATTTTGAAGCGCTCGCGGATCACGTAGGAAAGCCCGTCCAGGATTTCCGCCAGGTTGCCGCCGGTTTCACGCTGCAACATGACCGCCGTGGCGAAAAACTTCACGTCCACGATGGGCATGCGTTCCGCCATGTTTAACAGGGCGTCGCGCAACGGCAAACCGAATTTCTGCTCTTCAAAAAGCTTGCGGAACTCGCCCCCCACCGGCTCTCCCATTTCGGTGGCCAGCAGTTCCAGGGCGGTGGGAAATGCGTGCCCGGCGCGCACCGCGCGCGCCAGAGTGTCAATAGCCTCAGGGAACAGTTCCTCGAACTTGGAAAAGCGCTGCGACCGCCGAAACGACACATACATGTAGGGCACGAACAAGCCGAACGCCGCGGCCACTCCCGCAAACAGCTTGGAGTTGCTCAGCAGCAACACTACGACGCCGGAAGTGGCGCAAGCACAAACCGTGAGCAGCAGGAACTTGCCAGCCTTCAGCTTCACGTCGGCCTGGGAGAGCGTCTGCTGCAGCTTGGTCATGCGCGGCCACTGCTGCAACAGCCGGTTGAACACCGGAATGTCGCTCATCAGTTCATCGCGCAGCAGCAGCAGTTCTTCGGAGGGCTGCCGTTCGCTGGCCGCCTGCACCGTGGCCAGGCGTTCGCGCAGCAAGCGCGCGTGCGAGCGCCGCTCGTCGAACAGCGACGCCACCGCAAACACTCCCGCCGTTACCAGAACAAAAACCACTACCGCAATCAGCGCCATGATCATGGCTGTGCTCCCCGCCTTCTCCCTGGCCTCATATCTCCACCACCGATTCGAACACCGCCGGGCGGACGCGGCAGCCTGCCGCCGTCAGCCGGTCGGTAAACTTGGCGCGGATGCCGGTGGAGCGATACACGCCCCGTACCTTGCCGCCTTCCGCCACTCCCTTGCGCTCGAACACAAAGATATCCTGCATGGAAATAACGTCGCTCTCCATGCCCGTGATTTCCGAAATCGTGGTCACCTTGCGGGTGCCATCGGACATGCGGGCAATCTGCACCACCGCGTGGATGGCGGAAGAAATCTGCTGCCGCACCGCGCGCTCGGGAATATTGAGGTTGGCCATGGAGACCATGTTTTCAATACGCGACAGCGCGTCGCGTGGCGTGTTGGCGTGCACCGTGGTCAGCGAGCCCTCGTGGCCGGTGTTCATGGCTTGCAGCATGTCAAAAGCTTCTTCGCCACGGACTTCGCCCACTACTATGCGGTCGGGACGCATACGCAAGCTGTTGATTACCAGCTGCCGCTGGCGGATGGCGCCTTTTCCTTCAATGTTGGGCGGGCGCGTTTCCAGGCGCACCACGTGCTCTTGTTTGAGCTGCAATTCGGCCGCGTCTTCAATGGTGACAATGCGCTCTGTATTGGGGATGTAACCGGACAATACGTTCAGCAGCGTGGTTTTGCCGGCGCCCGTGCCGCCCGAGATCAGCAGGTTCAGGCGGCCCTTCACCATCGCCGCCAGCAGTTCCAGCATGGGCTCGGTCATCGACTTGTTTTCGATCAGGTTGCGCGCGGTCAGCGGATCGCGCCCGAAACGGCGGATGGAAAGCGCGGGTCCGTCCACCGCCAATGGCGGAATAATGGCGTTCACGCGCGAGCCGTCGGGCAGGCGCGCGTCCACCATGGGCGAAGATTCATCCACGCGCCGCCCCACCCGCGACACGATCCGGTCAATGATCTGCATCAGGTGCTGGTCGTCCTTGAAGGTCAACCCCGTGGGCTCCAGCTTGCCGTTGCGTTCGATGTACACCTGGTTGTAGCGATTGACCAGGATGTCCGAGATGCTGGGATCCTTCAGCAAGGGCTCCAACGGGCCCAAGCCGAAAATCTCATCCAGGATTTCCCGCGCCAGCCGTTCCCGTTCCGCAAAGCTCAGAGGCACGGCCTCGCCGTTCACCGAGTTGCGGATCAGCACCAGCACTTCCTCGCGCGCGGCATCGCTGGGCGCACGCCCCAGCTTTTCCAGGTTCAGCCGGTCGAGAATCTTGCGATGCAGGTCGGCTTTGACCTGCTGGTATTCCGTGCGCTCGAATTGCGTTCCCGCTCCTAATCCGCCCATGCCTTACTCCTAAACAGTTTTAAATAACGACCAGCCGCCCCGTTTGCTGCTTTCATCCGATTCGGTCAGCGTTGCCGCCAGCCCAGTGAACGAACGCGCCACCTCGGAGTGGTTTTGCTGAATTACCGGCACGCCCCGGTCAATGGAATTTGAGACCGCGACGTAATGATTGGGGATCTTCCACAAAAGCTTCACGCCCGTGGCTGCTTCCGCGTCGCTCTCGCTGAAGCCGGGTATCTTGCGGAAACGGTTCAGCACCAGCCGCACCCGCTCCCGCCCGCCGGACTCGCCCAGGTACTGCAGCACCCGGGCGGCGCTCCACAGCGAGGCTACGTCCGTGTGGGCCACCAGCAGCACGTATTCGGAAAGGTTGCACACCAGGCGCGTGGCCGCATCCAGCCGGGTGGATGTATCCACCACGATGTAGCGGTAATGGCTGACCAGGATGTCGAACAGCGCGGCAAATTCGCTGGTCGTAGGCTCCACTGAGGTGGGCGTGCTGGTCCCCGCCAGCAGGTGCAACCCGTCGGGATGGCGGGTCATGAAGCTTTCCAGCAGCGAGCCATCCATGCGGTGCAGGTTGCGCAGCGCATCGGCAATGGTGAACAGCGGTTTCACGTTCAGGTGGAGCGCGGCATGGCCCAGCGGCGCTAGGTCCACCAGGGCCACGTTGCCGTGCACCGCATGCAGCGAGAGGGCGATGTTTACCGCTACCGTCGTCGCTCCCGTGCCTCCCTTGGCGTTGACCACGGTGAATACTTTGCCTCGGCGCCCGCTTTGTCCATGCTTACGTTGCGCTGCGGTCAGCCGTACAAAGGCTTCCAGCAGGGCCGTGGTGGTGGTGGGTCGCTCGATAAACTCGCGCGCTCCGGCGCGCATGGCGTTCACAATCACCTGCGGCTGCGACATGCTGCCTACCGCGAACACCGCCGCATTGCTCACTTCCGCCCGCAGGGTCTCGATGGCGCGGATGGCCGAGGTCGGATTTTCGTTGGGAATGTCCACCATCAGCACGTCCGGGCTGACTCCGTGAATCCGCCGCAGCAGCGGATCGGTGGCGGCCACTGGAAACGCAGAACAGCTGTGCACGGTGCGGGCGACGTTGGTTCCGTCTACCAGCACCTGCAACATGGAGCGCTGTTCGTCGTCGCTCGCCAAAATTACTACTGCCAGTTCAGCCATTCGTTCACTACCTTCCCTGGGATCATTTCCGTGTTCTCCTTATCGTGCTCCTGCCCTCATGGCCCCTGGATCAGACGGATCGGAACCGCGCCTGGCCCCGTTGCTGTTTCCGGACCCGCGCCCTGTGCCGTTCCGCAGGAACTGGCATTCACGAAATGGGCGGTAATATTGCCTTGGTTGTCGGGCGTGCTGTCAATAAAAAATTGCGCGAATCCCAGGAAGGAAACCGGCTGCTTGCCCGGATCCAGCGCGGTATTGCAGTTGTCCCAGACGGGCGCTGTAATCAGCGAACGGCTGCTATCCCGCCGCTGGCTGCAGTTGCCCTGATAACAGTATTCAAAATCCGGGCTGGGATTGGCGGCCACTGGCGTCGTTGGATTGCTGGGCGCCCAGAGGTCGGCCGGATTCCCAATCAGGTCCGAGACTCCCACGTAGGTCTTCTGCGTCATCTTCCCATTTTCGGTCTGCAGCATGGTTCCGCAGGATCCAGTGAAGTTCTGCAACGTGCTGGGATCCACCCCGCAGGAGGGGTCATTCAGGCAATGACCAATGGCGCAGCTGTAGGTCGCGGCGCCTTTGCCGAAATCCAGCGAGTAATACTGGCTGGGCACGGCTCCGTTGTTGGGAACCTGCGACTGGCCCACCGGACGCAGCGTGATGACCTTGCCGCGCATGATTTGCGCGTAGTCGGTCAGCGTGGGCGCGCCGGTACTGGGACCTGTCACATTGGGATTGAAAATGGTTTGCGCGTAAGTCGGAGGCGCGGGCGCTGCTGCCCCGCAGCCCGCCGTAATGCTGGATGCCAGGGCCGTGTTGGCGATGAAAAACGGCTTCAGGCAGTGTGTTCCTCCGGCCAGCTTGCTGGCTTCCGCGGTCGCCCGGGTGTTCACCGCCACTGCGTTCCAGCCGATGGCGCGGGCAAAAAACATGCCCACCGCGCTCGAGCCCGCCCGTGAAATGTAAACCGTGACCCTCCGGTTGCTGCTGTCCACACACACCGCGCTGCTGGCGTTGGTCGCCGGGCAGGGCGAAGCGCTCAGTGCCGTGCCGAAGTCCGCCGCCGTCAGGCTCCGCCCCAGAACCTTGTTCTGAATGGCGGTCGAGATGGCGGCATCGGCAACTGCGGCCACGGCCGGGCTGGGGGAACCGCTGAACACCGCCGCCCCCGCCAGCGCTCCCGCGTCCGCGGCATGCTGGGCGCTGGTTCGCGCCGTGTACAGGATTCCCAGATCAATGGCCAGCGCGGCAAAGGCGAACAGCACCACGATGAACACCGCCACCAAAGGCAGAGTCATCCCTTTTTCCGGCCGGCGATCTTTCCCCCTTCTCATTTGCCTCCGCCTCCCGGCTTGTTCCCGTCAAACTTGTTCTTATCCAGGAAGGGCTGCGGATATTGCGGCGGCGGGGGTGACACCTTGTCCGGCGAGATCTTCTTGGCCGTCACCAGCACCATCAGCTCGGAGTTGCTCTTCGACAGGCTCTTGCTGCGGAAGAGCGCGCCCAGCACCGGAATGTCGCCCAGCCCGGGGATCTTGTTCATCTGGCTGGTCACCCGGTTATCCATCAGGCCGGCAATCACGAAACTCTGCCCGTCCTGCATCTGGAATTCCGTCTCCGCCTTGCGCGTGCTCAGCGCTGGCACAACAAAACCCTGAATGGTCAGGGCGTTGGCGAAGTCCAGGGCACTGACTTCCGGCGCTACCTTCAGGTGAATGTCGCCGTTGGGCATAATTTCCGGCGTGAAGCTCAGGCGCACGCCGAATTCCTTGAACTGAATGCTTACCGCGGTAAAACCCGCCCCGGGCTGCACCATGGGGAAGGGAAACTGGCCGCCGGCCAGAAAGCTGGCTTCTTTGCCGTTCATGGCAATCAGGTTGGGTTCAGCCAGAATCTGTAGCAGGTTCTTGTTCTGTAGCGCCTTGATGATCACGCCCAGGTGAATATCGGGGCGGAACAGGAACATGTTGAGCGTGTCCTGGATGGTTTCGTTGGCCGAGAATACCGATCCGGGTTGGCGCGGAATGGAATCGGTTATCTGCTGCGGCCCGAATCCCCCGAACTGCCCGGTGGTGATAGTGCCTAGGGTATTGGTGGCTCCGGTAGAAAGGATGTTTATGCCCAGCTGGGTGAGGGCGCTGCGGTCTACTTCCGCGAACTTCACCTCCAGCAGCACTTCCTGCGAGCCCACCGGCCCGAAGGTCAGCACGTTGACCACGTTCTTGCTGTAGGCCTGCGCGATCATGGCCGCGCGCTTGGCCACGTCTTCCGTGGACACGTGCCCGGAGAGCACAATCGCCCCCCGCGAGGGCGAGAGGTCAATGCGTTCCTCGGGGAATATGCGGTGAATTTCCTCGGCGCACGCGGTCACGTCCACATCCACCCGCAAGTCGAAGCTGCGCGAGCGCTCGGCTTCATCCCAAATCAGCAGCGAAACCTCGCCGGGGGAGCGCCCGTGCACCAGAATCTGCGTGGGCGTCACCACGATGGCGTCGGCCACGCCGGGATCAGTCACCGAAACCCGTCGCAGCCGCTCCGTGGTGTTGATGAGCAGCGATTTGCCCACCATCACCCGCAGCGGAGCTGGCCCGCCCTCTGGTGCCTCCGCCGCCGCTGAAGGTCCGCTGGGCGCCTGAGCCGCCGGTTGTGCCGGGGCGGTTGATGGTTCTGGCGCGGCTTGTTGTGCCGGCGCGGCTTGTTGTGCCGGAGCAGCTTGCTGTTCCGGCGTCGTGGCCGGGGGGTTGGTCGTGGGGGGCGCTACTTGCTGGGCCGCGGCTGCGCCTTCTGCTGCCGCCTGGCCGAAGCTGAATGTGCCCGCTGCTACGACCAGCGCCAGCACGCAACTTAGAACTACCGCTTTGCGAACGCGCATCTTGATTGTCTCCACTAAAACAGGTCGTTAATCGCCTGGGGGAGTTCGCTTACTGCACCGTTCTAGAACTTGGCCTCGTCCCGCTTGTCGCCCTTGATCATCTCCACCACGTACATGCTGGGGGGTTTGGGAGCGGCTACTACTCGCCGCACCCGGCTGCGCGCCGGCTTCGGATCCACCGCCGGGCCGCCCATGCGGTACAGCGAAGAATCGCGCAACACCGCCAGGTTCTCTTCCGAGGTGTCCAGCGGATTGCGCAGCGAAAGCTGAATGCGGCCTTCGTTGCTGGCCATGATCAGCTTCTGCGTGTCTTCCGGCGACACCAACAGCGTGATTACCGGCACGGTCTGGGGTTCGCCCTGGGCGCTACGCTGCAGCTTCTGGCCGGCCGCCAGCACTTCCACGTTTTCCAGCACCGTTGTGGTCAGCGCCTCGGCAACGCCGGGCGTATTGCCCGTCAGCAGAACGTCCACGCGAGTGCCCGGGGTGACGAAGCCAGCCACCGCCACCACTTCGTTTACCCGCACCGACACCGCCCGCATGCCGGGCGGAATGAGCGAGGGCAGGCCAGCTCCGGCGTTTTCCGCCGCCAGCTTGCTGGGCAGGATGAATTCCCCCTTGGCGATGGGCACCACGACACCCCGCCCCAGGATGTCGGCCTTGTTCTGGTAGTAACCCTGCGGCAGGTCGCTGCCGGGCAGCCGGATCACACTCAAGTCCTTATCCTCGAGCTTGCTTCCCAGTTGCAGGTCAATGGCTGCCACCACCACCTGCGTGTTTGCCTCTTTTACCGTGGCCACCGTGCGCCGCAGCGTGGTGTAAACCATGTAGCTCACCAGGGCGCCGACGCCCAGAGCCAGTATGCCAATCAACAACAGCCGGTTGCGGTTCATTACTTCTCCTCGCCTAAAGAAATCTAAAATCCAAGATCACGGAAAACCACACCGCCGCTGAGGTTCACCGTTCCGGTTACGCCGAAGCCGGGAACCCGCGGCAGAAACGCCAGGTTATACGGGCAAACCACCATCACTTGCGTGCCGTTCAGGCTCAACCCTCCCGTCGCGCTGGGGATCGGGTAAAGCTGATTGATCGTGATATTCAGGCCACTGGCGTTGGCCGGCCCGTTGCAGCGGTTCCAGCCTGTACCCGCGGCAATTCCGTTGTTCTGGGCGTAGCTCACGATGGCCTGGCAGAGCGCGGCATGGGAGGTATTAGGCGTCACCGCGGCGCAGTTGGTTACCGGATTGGCGACGTCGTAATTGTTCTGCTCTACGGCCAACCGCGCTCCTTCCCGAGCTGCATTGTTCAACACCTGGTGGACGCGGATCATGTAGGCGCCTTCGGCCACTGCCAGGGACAAAAAGATCAGCAGCGGCAGCACCAGCGCCAGCTCCACGACCTGCGTTCCGCTCTGTTGCCGTTTAGTTGCCATACACCTGGCTGGTTGCCTCATTGCGCATCACCGCCCGCGTGGTCATGTGCACCGTGAATGGAAAAAAGAGAAACTTGTACGGCACCTTCACGTCCACCTCGGTGAAATTGGTGTTGATGTTATTGACCGCCTGCGGACAGTTCTGCACGAACACTCCCGCGGAAGCCGAAGCCGGAATCAGTCCTCCGCCCGCGGGAGAACACGTGGGAGCGCCTGTGCCCAGCCCGCAGCTGCTTCCCGTAGGGTAGACATTCGCGGATTGCAGATAGCTGCACACCCGCGCGGCCACGTTCCCCGAGCTGGGCAGCTGGTAGCTGTTCGCCGGATCGGGGGCTACCGCGTAGCGTGCCCCTTCCCGCGCCGCATTGGTCATCACCTGATAAATGTTGAACGCCCTTCCGAATTCCAGTATCGCCAGCAAAAACGTGAACAGCACCAGCAGGGTGACAGCCGCTTCCACCATGGTGGCGCCCCGTTCTTGCCTGCCTATTTTCATGGCCGCAAAACCGCGAATAACGTGCCCAGCGCGGCGGCTACCCCAAAGGGCGCGCGCAGCATGGCGGAGTTGCGCACATTAATGGTGGGGTGAGCCATGGCCCCTCCCCGTCCCGCCAGCCACTTGATCAGCTCGCCGATATTGCGGAGCATCTGCCCCAGCCTGCCTCGCCGCGCCGCCTGCACCAGCCCGATCACGGCGGCCGCGATCACCGCCACTTCCATGGCTGTAATCCAGCGCTCCAGTCCCAGCAGCGCCCCCAGCGCGGTTATCAACTTCACGTCTCCGCCCCCGATGGCGCCCAGCTGGAAAAAGCTAAGGCCCACCCCGAAAGCAATCAGCGTGGCGATCACGGAAGAACCAAATTCCCAGGTCATGCCGCCATGCACCAGGTGAAAGATCAATCCCGCCGCTACCGCTGCCGTGGTCATCAGCCGGGGAATCTTCCGCCAGCGGATGTCGCCCACCGCCGCCGTCAACACAAAGGCCACAATCAGGGCGTTCCACACCTCAGGGTGCGGAATGACCAGTCGGTGGCCAAGGACGACGGCGCTCAGCATGGCTTGAATCTCCTGATCTGCTTTCCCGCGCAAAGCGAGGCCGGCGCAAAACCGTCTGCCTGTTGCGCCAGCCTCGCCGCACGGAACATGTGATAACCGCTTCCAGCTAGCCTTGTGTTTCCGCCTTTAGCATCGGCCGCATTCTTAACCAATAGCGCTAGCTGTCTGGGAAAATACCGTATTGGCATTGCTGCCAACCAGACGAATCGTGCCCACCACGATGACCAAAATCACCGCCAGCATGACCGCGTATTCCGCGATGTCCTGACCCTCGTCATCCCGCCACACGTTGCGAAGAACCTCTAGCATTTGCTGCCCTCCGTGCCTTTTTATAGTTGGAGCCCGCGAAGGGCTCACTTACCTGCGTGCAATCCAGAGTACATTCCGGGCCCTGCGGCAAGATAATTTGCTCCATAGATTCAGCAACTTACATTTACTGCCCATCGTTTGATACCGGTACTGTCCGAAACTTGAGACAAAATGCCCCGGAGGCTGCCCCGAGGGGGAGACAGTTACTCCCGCCTTCGCCCAGCCTGTACAATCTGCCCGGCAGGCGCTCCCGTTGACTCGCACTCACATCCGCAAGGCCGGGCTGTTCTATCTGGTGTGGGTGATGTTCTCCTATACCACAGGAGGACCCTTCGGGCTGGAGGACCAGGTCACCACCTCCGGCCCGGGCATGACCCTCATCTACCACTTGGTGCTGCCCCTTTTCTGGTGCATTCCCATTTCGCTGGTGGCGGCAGAACTGACCACAGCCATGCCCGTCGAAGGCGGCTTCTATCGCTGGACTCGGGCTGGCTTCGGCGATTTCTGGGGATTCCTGGCCGGCTGGTGGAACTGGTCGGCATCATTCTTGTTGGGAAGCAGTTACGCGGTGCTGTTTAGTGATTACCTGAAGTTTTATTTCCCCTCGGTGGTGGGCTGGAAGCACTACCTGATTTCCGTGGCGCTAATAGCGCTTATTACCTATGTGAACGTGCGCGGCATCCAGTTGGTGGGGAAGCTAGCGACGGTCCTCGAACTCATGGTGCTTCTGCCCGTCGCGGTGATGTGCGTCGTGGCCTTAAGCAAGTGGCAGCACAATCCCTTCCTGCCTCTGGTCCCGCCGCACCAACCGCTGTTCCAGGTGTTTGGCGTGGGGTTGGCGCTGGGTCTCTGGCTCTATTCCGGTTACGAGCAGCTCTCTACTGTAGCCGAAGAGGTGGAGGACCCGCAGCGTACCTATCCAAAAGCGTTGGCCTGGGTGGTGCCGCTTTCCATTGCCACGTATTTCCTACCGACTCTCTGCGCGCTGGGCGCGCTGGGCAACTGGCAGCAGTGGCATACCGGCTACTTCTCAGACGCCGCTGAACTCATCGGCGGACGCTGGCTGGGCGTATGGATGACGGTGGCGGCTACCGTGGCAGCCGTGTCGCTGCTCAACAGTACCGTGCTGGCCAGCACGCGCATGCCTTTTGCCATGGCCGAGGACGGCTACATATCGCACTGGCTGACGCGGCGACACCCGCGCTACCGGACGCCAGCGGCGGCCATCGTGATTTCCTGCGCCATCTATGCCGGCTTCGCCTGGCACTCGCTGACGCAGCTGATTTCGGTATACATCTGGCTGCGCATTGCCACCTCGCTGCTGACCGTGCTTTCAGCATGGAGATTGCGGCAGAAAGCGCCCGACCTGCCGCGCGCGTTCCGCATTCCCTGGGGACGCAAGGGCCTGATGTATGCGGTTTTGGCGCCGGTGCTGATGAGCGGAGTGGCGCTGCTGGGCAGCGATCCCTTTGGCTGGAAGTGGGGACCGGTAGCCCTGCTGCTGGGACCGGTGGCGTATATCTTCTTCCGCCGGCGCACCGCTGCAGTGGATGCGGCCGCGGCACCGGACTAGTCTTTCAGCTTTTCTTTCTCTGTGGCTCTGCGGTGAAGAAGCCGCTAGTCGTGCCGACGGGTCGTGCGGCGATATAATGCCCGGTCTTGCTGATCGGTCCCGTCTTTACAAAGCAGTCCACATAAACTTGGGAGCGTGATGATGCGCACTTGCGGCGTGGTGATGTCGGTATTCATGTTGACGGTGGCTTTGCTGGCGCAACAGGCGAAGCCGGCAAAATCACGGGTAAAGAAGACCAACCCCACTCCGCAAGCGACGCAGCCGGAAAGCTCGCCGGCTGCAGTCCCGGCGCCCAGCGCACCACCAGCTACCCCGGCCAAGCCAGGCACGGCCGAGGGCGGGAAGGAATCCAAAGAACTGCACTACGACGTGGCCGAGGTGCCGCCAGTGGTCACCCACCAGCAGGCCACCATCAATGGCCGCATGCTGCGCTATACGGCCACCGCCGGGCGGCTACCCGTCAAGCGTGCCGATGGCAAGATTGAAGCGGAGATGTTCTTCGTTGCCTACACCCTGGACGGCGAGAATGCCGCCCAGCGGCCGCTGACCTTCGCCTTCAACGGCGGCCCCGGCTCCGCCTCGGTGTGGCTGCACATGGGTGCGCTGGGCCCCCGGCGGGTGGTGCTGCAGCCGCAAGGCTTCATGCCGGCTTCTCCCTATCACCTGCAGGACAACCAGTATTCACTGCTGGACAAGTCCGACCTGGTGCTGGTGGACGCCATTGCCACCGGCTGGAGCCGCGCAGAGGATGAAGCCACAACCAAAAAGTTCCTGGGCGTGCAGGGAGACCTGGACGCCTTTGGCGAGTTCATCCGGCTTTACATCACGCGGTACGGGCGCTGGGGCTCGCCGCTGTTTTTATTCGGCGAAAGCTACGGCACCACGCGAGCGGCCGGCCTGGCGGGCTACTTGGCCGAGCGTGGCATTTCCTTTAACGGCATTGTCCTGCTCTCCACCGCCATGGATTTCCAGACTCTGGAGTTCCAAAAAAACAACGATCTTCCTTACATCCTGATTATTCCCAGCTACACCATGATCGCCGCCTACCACCACAAACTGGCGCCGGAACTCACGCAGGATCTGGCCAAGACCCGGGCTGAGGTGGAGCAGTGGGCCTCTACCACCTATGCGCAGGCGCTGGCCAAAGGCGATGCCATGAGCCCGCAGGAGCGGCAGTCGGTGATTGACCAGATGGCGCGCTACACCGGTCTGAGCAAGCAGGTGATTGACGATGCCAACCTGCGCATTGATGTGGCCCAGTTCACACACTATTTGCTGATTGACCAAAAGCTGCGCGTGGGCCGCCTGGACGGCCGTTTTACCGGACCTGATCCCCAGGGGCTAATGGACACGCCGTTCTACGATCCCACTGAGTCGGCGCTGATGCCGCCGTTTACCTCCATGTTCAACAACTACGTGCGCAACGATCTGGGCTACAAGACGGACATGCCGTATTACGTTTTTGCAATGGGCGAAGGCCTGTGGAGGCACTGGGATTGGGGTTCGGCGGTCAAGGGGTTCCCTGATACGGCCACGGCCCTGCGCGAGGCCATGGTGAAAGATCCGTATCTGAAGGTGATGGTGCTGGAGGGCTACTACGATCTGGCGACGCCGTACTACGCGGCCGACTACGTAATCAACCACCTCGACCTGCCGCCCAACTTCCGCAAGAACATCTCGGTGGAGACCTACGATTCCGGACACATGGCTTATGTGAACGAGCAGGCGCTGGCGAAAATGAAGCAGGACACGGTGCGCTTCATGGATGCGTCCATGCCGGCGGGGCACTGAGCGGCAGGATCTCTGTTGTGCTGCGCGTGAACTGGAGGGTTACGAATTTCTGGCGGGATGGAGTTGCCGCCGCAGGGCTTCGACTATCAAACCGGCCAATGCATAGGTGGCGGCATTAGTCACCAGAACCCAATACAAAGAGACAGGAAAGTGAAACTGAAAACTGGCCAGCGCGATGGGTTGGGTTAGAAGCGCGAGATTCCACACCAGCGGTTTGGTTTGGATCAGGTCGGGAAAGGTTGCGGAGGCATAGAAGGCCCAGCCCGCCGCTACCAGAAACCCCACAAACGCCCACACTCCAATTCGGAACTTCATGGCGCTGCACCTGCCCTTCTCAGGTGCATCATCCCACCTCTAAGTCGAAGGTGCAAGCTGGGCGCGGAACACCGGAACGCCTTCACAACTTGTCTGCGGTCCGGGCCGCAATAGGAACTTGATTGCGCGTGCGCACCAGCAGGGCAATGGCGCCGCCCACCGCCAGCGCAGCGCCCACCACCAGCAGGCCACCCTTAAATCCGCCGGTGCGTGTCCTGACCAGGCCGATAATATAAGGTCCAAAGAATCCGCCCAAATTACCCACCGAATTAATGAGCGCAATGCCTGCCGCAGCCGCCGTGCCCGTAAGCAGACTGGTGGGCATGGCCCAGAACGGACCCATCATAGAGAACACGCCCAGCACCGCGACGGTGATGCCGGCAATCATGGGTGCCACGGAAGTGGATTGCGCGGCCAGCAACAGGGCGGCAGCGCCCGCAAAGGCCGGCCCGGCGGTGTGCCAGCGCCGCTCGCCGGAGCGATCCGAATGCAGCCCCACCAGCACCATGGCGACCGCGGCCGCAATGTAGGGTATCGTCGACAGCAGCCCAATCCCGAAGTCGCTCACCCCGGAGAGGCTGCGGATCAGGTTAGGCAGCCACAAGCTCACCCCGTAGGAAACCGTATTCAGCCCAAAGTAAACCAGGGCCAGCAGCCAGATTCTCGAGTGGGAAAACGCCGCCCAGATGTTGGCGCTGGTGATGGCTGCGGTCTCTTGGCGTTCGCTTTGCAGATTGTCCAGCAACCAGGCGCGCTCATCCTCGGCAAGCCAACGCGCTTCCTCGGGCCGGTCTGTGAGGTACCACCCGGCCAGGCCGCCCAGGATTATGGCGGGTATGCCTTCCATCAGAAACATCCATTGCCAACCCGCCAGGCCGGCATGGTGCAAGCCGAGCAATGCTCCGGAGATGGGGCCGCCGACCACACCGGAGAGTGGCGCCGCGGTCATGAAGCGAGCCACTGTGCGCGCCCGGGCCCGGGCGGGAAACCAGTTTTTCAGATACAGAATGACACCGGGGAAGAAGCCGGCCTCGGCCGCGCCCAGCAGAAAACGCAGCGCGTAGAAGCTGTGCGGCGAGCGCACAAATACCATGCAACTGGAAATCACGCCCCAGGCCACCATCAGCGCCGCCAGCCAGCGCCGCGCTCCCACCCGCTCCAGCAGCAGGTTGCTGGGCACCTGGAAAATAAAGTAGCCGGCAAAGAAGAGGCCTGCTCCCAGTCCGTAAACTTCATCGTTCAAATGCAGCTGGGCCTGCATCTGCAGCGCCGCAAAGCCCACGTTGATGCGGTCCAGGTAGGCAACAATATACAGAAGAAAGAGGAAGGGAATCAGGCGTCGGGTGAGGGTGGATACGAGCGCGGTTTCGAATTCGGGCTGGGCGGCGGGGTTCACGGCAAAGCTCGGCGAAGCACTCACCAATCAGCAGTCAGCCTCTGGACGTTGGCGGTAACTCACTCGACCGCCTTGATTCCCCGGCCTTCTCCGAGGTTACGTCGCTCCGCCATGAACCAAAGGGGTTGAGTGCTGACGGCTGAGGCCGACCGCTATTTATACGTCTTCTTAAATCCATTCCTTGTGTTCAGCACGGTGAAGCTTCCATCCGGCTCGGCCGTGACCTCGATGTCATGGCCGGCGTCCGTCTCTCCCAGGTTGGCGATGAACTGTTCCGGAGAGTTGTGCTCTTTACCGGCTTCCGCCGCATAATGCAGCTGCCATAGATCCTGCATGCCCGGGGCATCATGCACGGTCTGCCAGGCTGCCGGACTGCCGCCTTTGTGCGCGCCATTATCCATGATTGCGGCACGCGCGTGCACCACGTCCACCAGCGCCTTGTCGTTCGACAGGTCCATGCCGTGATGGGTCACCAGGTACAGGTCCACAGTGCCAATGAGGTTGTTGGGGCAGACCAACTCCAGTTCTTTCTGCTTGGTGAGGTCGCCGAGATCCAGGAAGCGGAACTTGCCGTAGGTGATCAGTATGCCTACGGAGCGTGCGTTCTCGGTTGGATCAGCCACGGCCTGCGGTTCACCGGCGCAATAGGGATTGGGTTGGCCCGCTCCCGGCAGGGCCGACGCGATATGCTCGCCCGCCGCGGCCAGCACCTGCACGCTGAGACCTTTTACTGGAATCCGGTCCCGGGGCTTCACCACCTTGTGATGAGCGTGTGCGATCACTTTCTGGTAATTCCCGAAATCCTCGCGGGTTACGTCGGAATCCTCCTGATTGGGCCCGTGGTCCACGAAGGTTCCGATTTTGATGCGCTGAGCCAGTTGCTCCACTCCGCCCACATGATCGCGGTGATAGTGGGTGATCACAAGGTAGTCAATTGTTTTGATCCCCGCCGTCTTGGCCGCGGCCACGATGCGATCGGCATCGCGGCCGTTGAAGCCTGGCCACCCGGCATCCACCAGGAGCGATTTCCCGCTGGGGCTGACCAGTAGCGTCGCCTGCCCGCCTTCCACATCAACGGCATAAATGTGCAGGGGCTTGGGCGCGGCTAGAGCTAGCGTGCAGCCCAGCAGGAAAGTTAGGCCAATAAAAGCACTGCGACGCATATTCGCCATCATGTCCGGCCTACTCCTCTTCGCCTTCGTTGCCCGCCATCTCCGCCCGCAGCTGTACTTCGGGCAGGTTAGCGCTGTGCAACTGGCGGTTGAGCGCAGGCAGTTCCGTATTCTTCAGCGCATTCCAGCGTTGCATCACGGCCGCAAAGTTGCGTTCTGTTTCCGCCATGGCGTTCACCTGTGCAATATTGGGCGCGGCATCGCCCCGGTCCACATCGCCGTAGAGCGTGGCCACGTCCCCGTTCACCCGGTTAAGCGTGACCTGCTCCGAAGGCGGAGAAGAGAAGCCGCCCGGCTTTCCCCCCACGGCGGTTAGGTTGTTCTCGAACGCAGTAATCAACTCCTTCACCGGCGGGCTCGCCTGGGCCGCTAGCTTGTGGAGTTGCTCGCTGGCCGAGCGCGCCTGCAGCACCGCCTGTGACGCCTGCGTCATCATGGCGGCCAGGCGCGTTTCCATCTCGAACTGCTGCTGCAATCCTGCTGGCGAGGTCTTCACCCGCGGGTCCATCTTGACCGTCAGTGGCGCGATATAGCCCTTGCCGTCCACGGTGAGCCGCACCGTGTACTGCCCGGGCAGAGCGCGCGGCCCCTGCGGCACTCGCGGCGTATCGTGCGGAACCGCCGATATTGGGTACGAGTAGTGCGTGGCCACGGGCGTGGCGTAATGCAAATCCCACACCCAGCGGTGCGCGCCCGCGTCAGCGGAAAGCGTCTGCGGCATGCGAATCCAGTACAGCGGGATCAGCTGCTTCTTCAGTTCCGCTTCTGTGACTTCGGGCTTATCAGTGCTGGCATAGCGGCGCGCCACCTTGCCCTGCGCATCCAGGATCTCCAGCGTCACCGGGCCTGAGGCGGGCTGCGCCAGATAGTAATCGAGGATGGCCCCGTTGGGCGGGTTCTGGCCAGCGGGCTCATCGGGCGGAAGCGGGGTGTCAGTGTAAGTCGAGCGGCGCACGCGGTAGGCGACTGCCGGCTGAAACAGATGTGCCGGTGAGCCGGCGACTGCATCCGTGAGCTGCCGCAGCGGCGTGATGTCGTCCAGAATCCAGAACGAGCGTCCGTGCGTGGCCACGATCAGGTCACTCTGGTGAATCCACAGGTCCCGCATCGAGGTGTGGGGCAGGTTCAGCTGCAGGGACTGCCAGTTGTCGCCGTCGTTGAAGGAAACGTACACGCTACTTTCCGTTCCGGCAAACAGCAGGCCCTTGCCCACCGGGTCTTCCCGTACCGTGTCCGCGGGCGCGTTGTCGGGCAGTCCCGTGGTGATCTGCTGCCAGCTCTTGCCGCCGTCGTGTGTACGGTAGATGTAGGGCCGCAGGTCGTTGATGCGGAAGCGGCTCACCGAAGCGTAGGCGGTCTGGTCGTCAAAATGCGAAGCCTCCAACTGCGTGACCTTGCTCCACGGTGTGAGCTGCGGCGGCGTAATGTTGCTCCAGTTCCTACCGCCGTCGCGGGTAATCCAGATCTGCCCGTCATCGGTGCCCGCCCAGACGGTGTTTATGTTTTTGAAGGAGGGCGCCAGCGCATAGATTACGCCCCGCTGCTCGCCCGCCTTGGGATTTACCATCTTGCCGACGCTGGCAGGGGTGCCCGGGTTTTGCCGGCTGAGGTCGGGGCTGATGATCTGCCAGGAATGGCCGCCGTCCTGCGTCTTGAACAGCACGTTGGCAGCGTAATACATGGTGTGCGGGTCGAGCGGCGAAAACATGACCGGCTGGGTGCGGTCGGCTCTATATTTCCCGCTGCGCAGGGGAATGGGGGTGATGTTCTCCACCTGCCCCGTGCTCCAGTGGAACTTGGAAACCTCGGTGCGGCCGGCGCCAAAAATAATGTCAGGATCGAGCGGGTCGGGTGCCACGTACCCGTACTCGATGGCCCCCACCGGGTGCCAGTCACGGAAAGTGATTTCACCGTCGTTGCCCCGGCTCAGGGTGCACACCGAACCGCTCTCCTGTTGCCCGCCACACACCTGGTAGGGAAAAGTGTTGCTGGTGCTGACGTGGTAGAGCTGCGCCGTGGGCTGGTTGTACCACGAACTCCAGCTCTCTCCGCCATTCACGGTCACAATCGCGCCCTGGTCGCTGACCAGCAGAATGATGTTGGGGTCATCCGGGTTGATCCAGATGTTCTGGTAGTCATCGCCGCCGGGGGCGCCGCGGATGCTGGTCCAGGTCTTGCCGCCGTCGGTGGATCGCACGGTCACAATGCTGCTGCTGTAAACCACGTCGGGATTTTTAGGATCAACCCTGGGCACGGGCAGGTCGCCGCCGCCAATCTTCATAGCGGGTCGCGCGTCTTTGCTGACTTCATGCCAGGTCTGGCCGGCATCGTCGGAGCGATAAAAGCCCAGGCCGGCGCCCGATTGGTATTCTGCCGGCGCCGTGGTGGCCACTGTCGCATACAAGCGGTTGGGCTGGCTGGGCGCGATGGCCACGTTGATCTGACTCAGGTTCTTCGGCAAGCCGTTGGTCAACTGCTGCCAGGTGTTGCCGCCGTCGCTGGATTTAAAGAGTCCCCCTGCGGTGCCATTGAATTCGTTGTTGTCCTCCCATGGCCCCTCCCGCACCTCCCATAGGCAGGCGTAGAGCACATTGGGATTGGAAGGGTCCATCTCGAGATCGCAGCCGCCCGTGTTCTCATCTTTGTAAAGAACTTTTTGCCAGCTTTGGCCGCCATCGGTGGAGCGGTAAATGCCGCGTTCCGCGCTGGGACCGTACGGGTGCCCAAGCACGGCGGCGAACACACGGTTAGGATCATGCGGGTCCACCACCAGCGCGGGTATCTGCTGGCTGTCGGGCAAGCCCACGTGAACCCAGCTCTTGCCCCCATCGGTGGACTTGTACATCCCGTCGCCTACCGACAGGTCGGGTCGGTGCAGGCCCTCGCCGCTGCCAATATAGATAATGTTGGGATCGGAAGCTGCCACCGCGATGGCGCCAATGGACTGCGTGGGCTGGCTGTCAAAAATTGGATTCCAGGTGCGCCCGTAGTCGTCCGACCTCCACACTCCCCCGTCCCCCTGCCCGATATAAAAGACGTTAGGCTGGCCAGGCACGCCGGTGGCTGCCCGCGTACGCCCGCCGCGAAACGGCCCAATCATCCGCCAGCGCATCTGCTGGTACAGGGATGTCGGAATCTGCTGGGCAACGGCGGCTCGGGCCAAAAGCAGCAGGGAGAGGCAGGCGGCGGCAAACATCGTCACACGAGGTAGTCGGATCACTCAGACCTCCGCAAATGTTGAGCCGCACAGGATAAACCATGGCGGCCGGAAAGGAAGAATGTAGTCCGAGATACTTGGCGATGCCGTTGGCCCTAGGCAACGCTTCGAGTTTGATTTCTAAGGGCAGGAGACTGGTGTACTTCCGCGTACCGGAGGTGTTGGGTTGGGTTCATTTAGGCCACCCAACAGCAAAAAAGGGAACTGGAATCTCCAGTTCCCTTCATATCTCCTGTCGCAAGTGGAACGCTATCAGGGACGTTGGCTCGCACTGGCCGTGGTCGTGTTCTGCTTGGCGTGCCATGCCTCCAGAGCCGCGGTTCCACCGCCGCCCACCAGGGCTCCCGCCGCCAAGCCGTTGTTGCAGCCGCACAGGGTCCATCCGAGGCCGGCGCCTAGCGCCGTATTGGAGAGCAGAAATCCCCAGCTGCGGTAGCCAGTGGCGAAGTTGGGGAAGGACGTGAGATACAGCTCCGAGATGCCGCCGCCCCCGATCAGAGCTCCCTTGGCCAGAGCATTGCCGCTGCCCAGAATAGCCCCCACGCCGGCGCCCAGTGCCGCTCCACCTAACACGGAGAAGAGATAGCTATAGCGCCGCGGCGTCACCTTTCTGAGGTCCTGTTTGATGTTGGGCGGTCCACCCGCGAACGATGGTGTGGCAAATACCAGCATGACGCAGAGCGCCACCACGAGTGTCAAAAGTTTCCGTAACGAATCCATGTGAGTTTTCCCGTCTCGCACACAGCGATTGATTTCTTCGCCCTAGGATGGCGAGGGGTGGAGCGGGGATGTGCCCTAACTCAGGGCAGTGCTCGAATCTCCGCTCTGGACACGTCGTTCGAGGCATGCTGCAGCGGATTCCGCCGCTTCTACTACGCCTCTCCGGCTGCACGCGCCTGCCCTGTTCTGGCCGGCTTCTCCGCCAGCGTGAGTCCCAGGGCAAGCAGTGCTATCACCCAGAACATGGCACTGGCCCGCTGATAACGGAACCAGAGTAGGAAGTACAGAGGACTGAAAAACAGCAGGCCGATGGCAGGAATTAGCAGGCGGCGCGCCACTCCCTTCGCGGTGTCGGTGCACAGCCAGTCGGTTGCCAGCAGCAAAGGCAGCAGCAGCAGGCTGAGGTCGTGGCCCATCAGGTGATAACTCACCATCACCGCGACCGTTACCGCCAAACCAAAGCCCAATCGAAACTCTGGCTGCCTCGGCTCTGGCTTCCATTTCCAAACCGCGAGCGCTAGCAGGGCCAGCGACACCAGTGCGGTCAGCCATTGGCTTACGCCATTCTCGCCCAGAAAACTCACCAGCAGCCCACGCACGTTCGGCATTTCTTTGGGATTCATGGCGGCGCTGCCCTGGCTGTGGCTGACGCGCAGCAACTCTTGCGGGTAGCCCAGAACCTGGGTCCAGCCCACCACGGGGATCGAAATCGCGGCCAGGGCAATCGCGGCAACTGCGAAGCCGCCTACGACCTTCCACCTGCGCCTCAGCACAACCACGATGATCATCGGCAACACCAACTGAAACCGAAACAGCGCCAGCCCCAGCAAGAAGCCGGCAGCAGAATCATGTCCCTTTTCCATGGCCACAAAGGCCCAGGCAAACAGCAACAGCAGTACTAGGGAATCCTGCCCCTGCAGCAGGCAGACAAAAACTGGGAAGAAGGCCAGAGCGGCCGTAATCGGCAAGGAGCGCGACCAACGCCACAAATTGGGCACATAGGGGAGCAGTAGTGCCACAGACCCCAACAGGGCGATGACGCTGAGACCATTCCACGTCCAATACGCCGCCTGATATGGAAGCAAGGCAAGCGGCGCAAACAGCGCCGCCTCAAACGGTGGGTGGGTGAACGGCAGAGGGCTCTGACGGATCTTTACCTGTGAGGCAAACTCCCGTTGGAAGCGGGCTTCGCCGGCCATGGTGTACACCTCCGCACCCCGGCCGCTTAGAACGCACTTGCCCGCGCTGTAAAAAGCGGTGAAATCCGGATATCCCTGCCCAACCTCCTGCCGCAGCCGGAAAAACTCCCACCCATGCATCGCCAGCATGGCCACCAGGGCCAGCAGTATGGCCAAGCGCAGCATGGGCTTGCGCGAGGAATCCGCAGGTACTGAGGGGGACATGGGCGGAGTATAGCCGAAGCCGTACTGGCCACAAGTTCAGCCCTGCCCGGCAGCCCCCTTGGGGGACTACCCCTGAGTTTCGATTACTGAGATTTCCTGCCCAGTACAAGATATTGTCCGCCCAGGGGCAGGCTGGCCAATGCTGGTTCCAGGGGACGCAACCCCTTTAGCCATCGAGGAAAATAGAAGCAGCTGCTGGTATGCAGCACCTGGAAACCAGCGTCGCGCAGCAGCCCTTTGGCCCGGGGCGGACTGATCATGATGGCCTCGCGATCAAACTCGCATTGCCGCATGATATAGCGTGTTGCCGGGTTCCACGGATTGTTCTCCCAAAAGGCAAAAATCCCTCCCGGCTCAAGAGAATCATAGACATAGCGCAGAGCCGCGGGGCGCTCGGCGGGCGCAACGTGGTGAAAAACTCCATTGCAGAAAGCCAAATCGAACTCAGAATGTGCGGAATAATCACCGAAAACAGCGAATTCCACCCCCTTTTCCGGGTGATCCTTGCGCGCCTGGCCAATCGATTCCGACGAAATGTCCACTCCCAGGATGCGTCCCGGCTGCAGAATTTCCAGCAGAAAAGGCACAGAGCCCCCGGTGCCGCAGCCATAATCCAGCACGCTGCAAGGCTTAACTCCAAACTCGTTCAGCCTGGCTCGCAGCCACAGGACTCGCGCCTGGGCATAGTATTCGCGGGTCTCGCCCGAGGCGGATAAGGCCTTGTTCAGCACTCCGTCATAGTCGCCGGCATAACGGTCGAACGTGGGAGTGGAGCTCTCACCGGTCGTCTTTTCAGGGTTCATGGCCATGGGCTAATTAAGACTTGTGTCTTTGTGCAAAAAGTATACGACGACACCAATTTCCCTAGTGACCACCAAGCGGGCAGCTGAGGTAGAGACCTTAGAATTAGCTCGGCAAAGTCCGACAAAAAATAATTTCTCACAATGAGACCCTTCACAAGACAGCCGGACCATATTAGGGTATTTCTTCCCGTTGCCTTCTTAATCACCAGTGTGCGAATAATAGCGTGCAAACTTCCAGGCACACGGGCACACCACGGGGCTAGCGGTGCACGCTGAGTAACACTGCAGTTTCAAGAGCACAGCAGGGCGGCCGAGAGGGAGAGTAGGTAGAGATGAAGTGTCACTTTGTGGATGAGCGGCTGGACTTCTTCGCCATCCTTGGGGAAAAGCTGGGCGAGGAGTTTACTCTGGAGCCGGCCGACCTGGAAGAGCGGGAAAAGCTTCTGTCGTGTGATGTGCTGCTGACCAGCTTGCCCAGCCGCGAAGACGCGGAATTCAGCGCGCGCTTCGAGCGGCTGGGGAAATTAGTGCGCAATCCCGGCGGCATTCCAGTGGTGGCATTTCTCTCCACCACCGACCGCCAGGTGGTGCGCCTGGCCTGGGGAGCGGGTGCGTACGACTACTTTGTGGAAACAGGGTCGTTGGAGGAATTGCGCCTGGTGCTGCGGCGGGCGGCGCAATTTTATGAGTTGCAGCGGGAAGTGGAGCAGTTGCGCGTTTCCGCTGCCCGCCTGACGGACTTCGTCACCGTCGTCGGCACCGACGAAAAGATGCGCGCCATCTACAGTTTTGCCTCCAAAGTGGCGGCCACCGACGCTACGGTGCTGATCAGCGGCGAAACCGGCACGGGCAAGGAACTGCTGGCGCGCGCCATTCACCGCACCAGCCCGCGGGCGCGTGAACCTTTTGTGGCGGTGGCCTGCTCTTCGCTGCCGGAAACCCTCATTGAGGCGGAACTGTTCGGACATGAGCGGGGAGCGTTTACCGGCGCAGGTTCTGCGCGGCGCGGCCGCTTTGAGGCGGCGGAGCGGGGCACAATTTTTCTTGACGAAATCGGCGAGCTCTCGCCCAACACGCAAGTCAAGCTGCTGCGCGTTCTGCAGGAGCGGAGCTTCGAGCGCCTGGGCAGCAATCAGGTGCGCAGCATGGAGGCGCGCATCGTCTGCGCCACCAACCGCGACTTGATGGAGCTGGTGAAGGCCGGCACCTTCCGCGCCGATCTCTATTACCGGCTAAATACCATTGAGGTGAACCTGCCGCCGCTGCGCGAGCGCCGTGACGACATCATGGTGCTGGCCTATTCCTTTCTGCAGAATTACGCGGAGCGCCATCGCCGCCCGGCGCGCCGCATTTCCGCCGCCGCCCTGGCTGCTTTCCAGGAATACGAATGGCCGGGCAACATCCGCGAGCTGCAGAACGCTATTGAGCGCGCCGTGGTGGTGTGCGATGGCCCGGAAATCCGCATTGAGCATCTGCCTTCCCAATTCGCCACCTGGGACATGGACCTGGAGGACAACTCCTTCGACGAGGAAGTGCGCGCGTTTAAACGGCGTCTGATCACGCGCGTGCTGCTGGCCTTCGACAACAACAAGCTGCAGGCGGCGCGCTCGCTCAAAATTGCGCGCTCCTCTCTGCACCGGTTGATTGACGAACTGGAAGTCAGCGAGCCGGGAACGCGGGACCGCAACACCGCCAACTGAGCCGTGACTCGCCTGCTGGCCACGCGACGTCTGTTCGTCATCATTCTGGGACTGGGCCTGCTCGCCATGGCGGCGCGTGGGGTGCATGATCCCGACCTGTGGTGGCACCTGCGCACCGGCCAGGAAATCGTAGCCACCCACCACGTTCCCCACCGCGATATTTTTTCCTATACCCGCTTCGGCCAGCCCTGGATTGCCCATGAATGGCTCTCCGAGGTCCTGTTCTATCTGATTTTTCGCCTGACTGGGTGGACAGGCCTGATAGTGACGTTCGCGCTGGTGATCGCGGCCACGTTCTTTTTGCTTTACCGGCAATGTGCCGGCAAGCCCTACGTCGCTGGACTGGCAGTGGCGCTGGGCGCCGCGGCCACTATTCCTTCCTGGGGAGTGCGACCCCAAATGCTCTCCCTGCTGCTGGCGACAATATTCCTGGCGCTGCTAGGCAAAGCGGAACGCGTGGGCCCAAACGAGTTGCGCTTCCTGTGGTGGATGCCGCCGTTGCTTCTGCTGTGGGTGAACCTGCATGGCGGATTTCTTCTGGGCCCGGCGATCATCGCTCTCACCCTCGCGGGATGGACGTTAGAGGCCTGGCTTGGAATTCGCCCTTGGCCGGATGCAAGTGCCCGCCTTCGGCAACTGGGGGCGGTGCTGGCGGCCTGCCTCGTGCTGGTGCCGCTCAATCCCAATGGCTGGGAAATCTACCGCTACCCGCTCCAGACGCTGCAGTCGCGGACCATGATGCAATACATCGCGGAGTGGGCCTCGCCCAATTTCCATTCTCCCGATTTCAAGCCTTTTCTGCTCCTACTGCTGCTGACCTGGGCGGCGGTGGCGGTATCGCACAAGCGGTTGTCGCCTACGCGAATTCTGCTGCTCTTGGCAATGGGCTATGCCGCCTTGATCTCAGGACGCCACATTCCCATCTTCATCCTTGTAGCCGTTCCTATGATTGCGGAGAGCCTGGCGGAACTGGCCGAGCAACACCGCTGGCTCACTCTGGCTAGCGACTCACCAGCATCGCCGCGAGGGCCGAAGCTGTTTGTGAACCTGGTCCTGCTGCTGGCAATGAGCGCTTTCGTGGGCGTCCGTTTCGCCCAGGTGATCAAGCGACAAGCCGCAAGCGAGGCCAGGTATTTTCCCCAGTCAGCCACCCGCTTTATAGCGCGGCAGAATCTCCCAGGCCCAGTCTTCAACAATTACGACTGGGGCGGATACTTCATTGCCAAGCTGTACCCGCAATATCAGGTCTTCATTGACGGTCGTGCTGATCTCTACGGGAAGCTGATGGACACATTCATTGATACCGCGCACGGACAGGGAGATTGGCAGCAGCCCCTGGAAAAATACCGCGTGCGGACCGTGGTGCTGCCACCCACCAGTGGCTTGGCGGGAGTGCTGCGGCTGGACTCGCATTGGAACAAGCGCTTCGAAGACAAGCAGGCGGTCGTGTTTGTGCGCGGCATTCCTTACTGAGCGGGCCACCTTTCTAATCAGACAGCTTTGCGAGGGTGAGTCGCCGGTCGCACCTTCATGCGATTTGTCCCGACGCCAACCCCTTCTCTCGTATTGACATTCTATAAGAGGGGCGTATGCTGCTCCTATAGACAGTCGTTAGGAGATGGCCCGTGCCCCCGGAACAAACCGAACTGCTGCAAGGCACGCTGGACATGCTGATCTTGAAGGCGCTGGCTTTGGGCGAGATGCATGGCCTGGGCATTGCGCGCCGCGTGGAGCAACTTACTCGCGGCACATTCCAGGTGAAACCGGGTTCGCTGTTTCCCTCGCTCCATCGCATGGAAGAGCAGGGGTGGCTGAGCGCTTTCTGGGGCGAATCGGAAAATAACCGCCGCGCCAAGTACTACCGCCTGACCAGGGCAGGGGAGCGGCGACTGGAAAACGAGAGCGAGCGTTGGCGGCGCATTTCCGGAGCCATTACCCACGCCCTGCAAACTAGCTGAAGTGATGTATGCCCGTTATGAAGCACCTTCGCAGCTTCTTCCGCAACCTGTTGCGCCTCCGGCAGGCCGATGCCGACCTCGATCAGGAGGTTCGCGCTTACGTGGACCTGCTGGCCGAGGAGAAGTCGCAAGCCGGAGTTTCCCCCGAACAAGCCCAACGAGCGGCGCGCATGGAACTGGGCGGCATCGAGCACGTGAAAGAAGAAGTGCGCGATGTGCGCAGCGGCGCGTGGCTGGCCAGCCTGCTGCAGGATTTGCGCTATGCCGCCCGCATGCTGCGCAACAGCCCAACCTTCGCCCTGGTTGCCGTGCTTACGCTGGCCATCGGCATTGGCGTGAATACCGCCGTCTTTGGCGTCGCGGAGTTTCTCCTCCGGCCGCTTCCCGTCCCCCATCCGGAACAGTTGGTGGTGCTTGCCACCGGGCAGAATGGCCAGGCGGCAACCGGACGTTTTTCCTACCCCGAATACCTGGACTTGAAGCGGCAGGCAACCGCCTTTTCTGACCTGACCGGCTACCAGGTTGATTTTGAAGGGCTGAGCACGGGGCACGATGCCGTCCAGTTCTTCATGTCGTGGGTCACGGGAAATTACTTCACCATGCTGGGAGTCAAGCCTTACCTGGGACGATTATTCCTGCCCAGCGAAGGCCAAGCGCCGGGAGCCGATCCCTACATGGTGCTCGGCTATTTGTTCTGGCAAAAGGAATTTCACGGCGATGCCAATATTATCGGCCGCAAAGTCGTGGTCGCCGGGCATCCTGTGACCATTATCGGGGTCACGCCTCCCGAGTTTCATGGCACGTTTTACGCTTTTGATACCCAAGGCTACTTGCTGTTCAGCACGGAAGCTGCCGACTCACAAGCGGCAGCCTTTTGGAGCAAGCGCGAGGCGCGCGAGATGACGCTCATGGGACGTCTGCGTCCGAGAGTCAGCTTGCCGCAGGCGCAGGCATCGCTGGACGTGATTGCGGCCAGGTTTGCGCGGCAGTATCCCGAGAGCAGCAAGACCCTGGTGGTGCATGCGTATCCGGAGAAGGAAGCGCGCCCGCAGCCCGATCCCACCGATCAGACAGTTCTGATCGCGGCTATTTTTGTGGGCCTTGCCGGGTTAGTCACACTGCTGGCCTGTTTGAACGTTGCCAATGTGGTGCTGGTGCGCAGCACCGTGCGCCAGCGGGAGATCGCGGTGCGCGCGGCGCTGGGCGCGGGGCGCGGACGCCTGGTGCGCCAACTGCTGACGGAAAGTATGCTGCTGGCCGTGCTGGGCGGCGCAGCGGGCATGGTGCTGGGTGTGTTGGGCGCCCGATTGATGGGCGCCATCCCGGCCCGCATCACCCAACTTCCATTTCAGACCGAATTTCCCATGAACTGGCGGCTGTTCTGCTACGGCCTGGGGATCGTCGTGCTGGGCGGCATCGTGGTGGGAGTGATACCGGCGCGCCGCGGGGCCAGTGTGGATCTGAACTCTGTATTACATGAGAGTGGGCGCTCGGTAATAGGCGGCCGCCACCGCTTGCGCGATCTGCTGGTGGTTGGCCAGGTGGCAGGTTCGCTGGTGCTGCTGATTATCGCGGGCTTGTTCATGCGCAGCCTGGAAAACGTGGTGCACGGCAAACTGGGTTTTGACCCAGACCATGTGGCCACCCTTACAGTGGATCCCCACGAAATGGGATACACCCAGGAGCAGGGCAGGAATTTCTTTCGCGAATTGCTGCAGCGGGCGCGCGCCCTGCCCGGGGTGGAGTCGGCGGCCCTGGCCTACTCGGTTCCTTTCGGCTACTACAACTCTTCCGCGGTGTTGTCGGAAATTGACAGCTACACACGCCCGGCTGGCCAGCAGCTGCCGCAACTCGGTTACAACATGGCCGGCACACAGTACTTTTCGACCATGCGCATTCCAGTTTTGCGCGGGCGCGCCTTCACCGACAGTGATAATCAGCAGTCGCAACGCGTTGCCATGGTCAACCAAGCCATGGCACAGCGCTTCTGGCCCAATCAGGATCCCATCGGAAAACGATTCAAAACCAAGATTTCCGATCAGCCGGAGCAGTGGTTCCAGGTGGTGGGCGTGCTGGCCAACTCCAAGTACACGTCGGTGACTGACGAGAACGTTCCGTATTTTTATGTTTCCCTGGCCCAGAACTACTCAGCCATTCAGGCGCTAGAGGTGCGCAGCGCTTTGCCGCCCCACGTCGTGCTGAGCGAGTTGCGAGAGCAGGTGCGGGACTTGGCGCCGGACCTGCCGATCTTCTACGCCAAATCTATGAGCGAGGGACTGGAAGACTTTAACGGCTTCTTCCTCTATCGCCTGGGAGCGGAGTTGGCAGCAGCTCTGGGATTGTTGGGGCTCATATTGGCCATTATCGGGGTCTATGGAGTGGTTTCTTACGCTGCTAGCCAGCGCACTCATGAGATTGGCGTGCGCATGGCTTTGGGGGCGGCCCGATCTGACATTCTCCTAGCTGTTCTGCGAAACGGGCTGTGGCTGGTTGCGGCGGGCATTGGGCTGGGGCTGGTGCTGGTTCTGGCGGCCACGCGGGTAGTCGCGGATTTTCTCGTGGGCGTGAGCACCACCGACCCGGTCACCTTTGCCGTGGTCACGGTTCTGCTGGCACTCGTGTCGCTCGCCGCCTGCTACATCCCGGCGCGGCGCGCCATGAAACTGGATCCGATGGTGGCCCTGCGCTACGAGTGAGTATTGGTTCGTATCAGGGCATGGCTTCAGCCATGCCGCAAAGAGGTATCTCGAGGTCGGCTTTAGCCGCCGCGGCGCCGCAAAATTGAATGGGAAAATACCGGTATTAGCGGCCGCCGCTGACCGCTTTTTGCTCGCTGGGAGATTTGCTGAATAGAATTTCCGTTACCAGCAGCAGCGCGCCTACCACAATAGCGCTGTCGGCCAGGTTAAAGGCGGGCCAATGATAATTGCCGACGTAGAAGTCCAGAAAGTCCACCACCTGTCCGCTGACCAGGCGGTCCCACAAGTTGCCCAGGGCGCCACCCAAAATCAGCGCCAGCCCCACCCCGGTAGTAGTCATGGCATGGCTGTTCTTCCACAGCAGGGCTGAAACCACCACCAGCGCGACCAGAGAAAACAGCACCAGGACGGCGATCTTCCACTCCGAAGGCGATTCGGCAAAGAGTCCGAAGGCCGCCCCACGATTCTCCACGTGCGTGAGATGGAAGAAACCCGGCACAACCGCGACACTCTCGTGGAGAGCAATATTTTTGTCCACAATTGATTTGGCCAACCGGTCGAAGACGACCACCAGGGCCGCGATCAGGAAGTGGTACTTGCGCATGGCGTGCTCAGATGTCATGTACTTCTTCTCAATCCTATTCTAGCTTTCCCATTCCTTTAGCACAGCACTGCAGCGCTCGCACACTCCAGGGTAAGCGGAGTCTTCGCCTACGTGAATGGAATAATTCCAGCAGCGCTCGCATTTGCGGCCCGCGGCCCTGCTGACCTGAACACGCAGGCCGGCGGCTCCGTTACCGGCGGCACCCTCCAAATTTACCGCTGAAACGATAAACAGGAACCGTAACTCCGGGGCATAGCGGGCCAGCACCGTGTGGGCCGGCTCGGGAGCTACCAGCGTAACCTGGGCCTCCAGGCTGCCGCCGATCAGCTTCTGATTGCGGGCCTCCTCCAGCGCCTTCATCACTTCGTCGCGCACGCCCCGCAGCAGGTTCCAGTCGGAACGAAGCTGCTCCTCATTGGATTCACCGTTGCGGGCTGGGGTCGCAAGCCCAAGAATTTCCTGCTGGCTGGGGAACTGAGCCAAGTGGACGCTTTCCACCCGGCCTGGCACCGAGGGCATGTGCTGCCAGACCTCATCCGCGGTGAAGCTCAGGAGGGGAGCCAGCCACCGCACCAGGGCTTCGCCAATTCGCCAGACGGCGGTCTGGGCGGAACGCCGTCCGCGCGCGTTGGGTGCGTAGGTGTAAAGCCGGTCCTTGAGCACGTCGAAATAGAAGGCGCTCAGGTCCACCACGCAGAATTGGTTCACCCGCTGGTAGATTTTGTGGAATTCGAAGCGCTCGTACCAGTCCCGCACCTGCTGGCTGATTTCCGCGGCTTGCAAAAGCATGTAGCGGTCGAGCGCTTCCATCTCCTCGTAACGAACCGCGTGCTGCGCCGGATCGAAGCCGTAAAGATTGCCCAGGATGTAGCGGAAGGTGTTACGCAGCTTGCGGTAGTTCTCCGCCACGCGTTGCATCAGCCGCTCGGAGCCGACCACATCCTCGCGGAAGTCAACCGAAGCTACCCACAGGCGAACGATCTCGGCCCCCATTCGGTCGGCAATGTCCACGGGATCGACGTCGTTTCCGAGGGATTTGTGCATGGCCCGGCCCTGTTCGTCGAGGGTCCAGCCGCTGGTGGCGACGGCGCGGTAGGGCGCCGAGTTGCGGGCGCCAATGGCGCAGAGTAAGGAAGAGTGGAACCAGCCGCGATGCTGGTCGCCGCCCTCCAGGTAGAGGTCGGCAGGCCAGGGATAACCGGCCTCCTGCTGCTGCACTACCAGGTAGCTCGAGCCAGATTCGAACCACACGTCAATGATGTCCATCTCGCGGGTAAAGGAGGCGCCGCCGCATCCGGCACAGCGAGTTCCTGGAGGCAATAGGCTGTCGGCTTCCGGCGTGTACCAGACGTCCACGCCTTTTTGCGCCACCATCCGGGTGACTGCGCGGTTCACCTGCGGCGACTTTAGCGCCTGTCCGCAGTCCGAACACAAAAACACGGCGATGGGCACGCCCCAAACCCGCTGGCGGGAGATGCACCAGTCCGGACGGGTAGCAATCATGTTGGAGATGCGCTCTTGGCCCCAGGCCGGGTCCCAGCGAACTTTTTTGATCTCGTCCAGGGCACGCGAGCGCAGTGTGCCGCCTTCCGTGGGCGTTTCCATAGAGATGAACCACTGCTCGGTGGCCCGGAAGATAACGGGATTGTGGCAGCGCCAGCAATGGGGATAGGAGTGCTCCAGCTTCTCTGTGTGGAGCAGCGCGCCTCGCGACTTCAGCAGTTCGATGATGGGCTGGTTGGCCTCGAACACCGTCTTGCCTTCATATTCGGAGAGGCCGTTGTGCAGGCGGCCTTCGGCGTCCACATTGCACGTCTGATCGAGCTTGTACTTCTGGCCGGTGTAGAAGTCCTCAGCGCCGTGGGAGGGCGCGGTGTGCACCACGCCCGTGCCCTGATCCATGGTTACGTAATCCGCCAGTACGCCCAGGATCTTGCGTTGCTCCCAGGGTAGAAAGGGATGGTAGAAGTACAGGTGCTCCAGCTTCTTGCCCGGGAATTTGGCAACAATCTTCCAGTCCTTGAATCCGCATTTTTCGGCGGTCATCTGGGCCAGCTTTTCGGCCACAATGTAAATCTCACCGCCCGTCTCGATCGCGACATATTCCTCGTGAGGATGGAAGGCGACCGCCATGGAAGCTGGCAAGGTCCAGGGGGTGGTAGTCCAGATGATGGTGTAAACCGGCTTCCCGTCGAAAATGCGCTTGGCGGCCAGCTCAGGATCCAGATCGCGAGGGTCCGACTGCATGCGATATTTCACCCACACGCTGGGGCTGGTGTGGTCTTTATACTCAACTTCAGCTTCCGCGAGGGCGGTGCGGTCAAAGATGCACCAGTAAACCGGACGTAAGCCCTTGTAAACGAAGCCATTCTCAAAAAAGTTATAAAACGTGGCGAGGACCACCGACTCGTATTCCGGAGTCATGGTGGAATAAGGCTGCTCGAAGCGTCCGAATACTCCCAGGCGCTTGAATTGGGTACGCTGTAAATCGAGGTACTTTTCCGCGTATTTGCGGCACTCGCGCCGCACGGCCAGCGGAGGCATGGCCAGCTTCTTACCTCCCAACTGGGCATCTACTTTGATTTCGATCGGCAACCCATGGCAGTCCCAGCCGGGAATGTACGGGGCGTCAAATCCCGCCATATTCTTGGACTTGACGATGAAATCCTTCAGCGATTTATTGAGCGCGGTGCCCAGATGGATGGGGCCATTGGCATAGGGTGGCCCATCATGCAGAACGTAGACCGGAGCGCCGGCGCGGGCCTGGCGCAGGCAATGGTAGATGCCCATTTCCTCCCAACGGGCCAGCCAATTGGGCTCGTTCTGAGGCAGGTTCGCCTTCATGGCAAAATCGGTTTTGGGCAGGTTGAGGGTAGCTTTCAGCTCCAGGGCCACGCGCGCTTGACCTTCCGTGTTAAAGTTCTTTCATTATAGGGAGCAGGGAAACGGCAGTCCAACGCCTCCCGACACCTTTCCAGTTTGGAACCCAATAGGTTATCCGTGATAACCGTGTAGGATTTTCTTTTTAAGTGACGTTTTGGGTATACCAGCATCTAAATGTGAGTATCCAAAGTACCTCTGGAAGGTGTGAGGATGCTAACCTGCCGGTAAAATGGCGGCTATTAAGGGAGAAAGCACTCGAATCTAAAAAGCAACTTGGCACTTCATGTGCTCATCTCGTTTAATGGCAGCTATTGAGCCTGCCCACCCGAGAGGTACCCAGCCGGGACGAACATATGGCTAATGACGTAATGGTCCCCCCAACGCAGGAAACGCAAGCAGAGCCGAAACTCGACCTGCTTCTGAGATCGGAAACGCTCGACCGGCCGTGGTGGAAGACGCTGCGGGAGAGCATCCATGAGTGGCGGCATCCCCCTAAACTGCCGCCGTTGCACTTGACCTCCAAGCCAGTTCCCGTGAAGGAGATCTGGGGCGAGTACAACTACAAGAAAAGAAGTGCCGCGGGATCCATCGTGGTGCACTGCCTGGCAATCGGCGGAATTGTGGCGGTTTCTCTTGCTGGCGCCCGGGTAGTCAAGCAGGTGGTGAAGCATGAGACGGTGACCCTGGTGGCGCCGGATCTGTCGCCGTTCACGCCGTTGTCGAACAAGAAGAACGACACGATTGGCGGCGGCGGCGGTGGCGGTGACCGCGACAAGATGCAGGCCCCCAAGGGCAAACTGCCCAAGCTAGCGATGGAGCAGATCACCCCGCCGGCGATGGTGGTGCGCAACGATCATCCCAAGCTTACGGCCGAACCGACGGTAGTGGTTCCCCCGCAGGTGAAGCTGGCAGCCAATAACCTGCCTAACTTCGGCGATCCTAAGGCCGTGATTCCGGCTGGTCCGCCCTCCAATGGCACGGGTTCCGGTGGCGGTATCGGATCGGGGTCGGGCGGAGGCGTGGGGTCGGGCAGCGGTCCGGGCGTGGGTCCGGGCAGGGGCGGCGGCATCGGCGGCGGCGTGTTCCGTGTGGGCGGCGGTGTTTCCGCTCCGCGCGCGGTTTATACGCCTGATCCGGAATACTCCGAGGAAGCCCGCAAAGCCAAGTATCAGGGCACTTGCGTGCTGTGGCTGATCGTAGGCCCGGATGGCCACCCGCACGATATCAAGGTGGCGCGTTCGCTGGGCATGGGACTTGACCAGAAAGCTATCGAAGCGGTGCGCAATTGGAAATTCGAGCCCGCTATGAAAGATGGGCAGCCGGTGGCGGTGCAAATCAACGTCGAAGTGAACTTCCGGCTGTACTAACAAGTTTCAAAGTCTAAACAAAGGGAGGCGAACCTGCCTCCCTTTTTTATGGCACAGCCTTTTTCCCTAAGGCGAGCTTCGCTCGCCCTGGACGGGGCAGAGCCCCGTCCCCACACAGGAGCAGAGCCCCGTCCCCACACAGGAACTGACCCCGTCCCCACACAGGAACTGAGCCCCCGTCCCCACACAGGAGCAGAGCCCCACACACAGGCACTGAGCGCCGTCCCCACACAGGGGCGGAGCGAGGAGCTACTCCCAGCGCAGGGCGGCGGCGGGATCCACGCGGGTAGCGCGGCGGGCCGGCACATAGGCCGCGAATAATGCCACCAGCACAAGCAGCGCTACTGCGGTTGTGAAGGTTACCGGATCGCGCGGCGCAATGCCGTATAAGAACGCGCTGAGAAGGCCGGCTGCGGCCAGCGCGGCGGCTAAGCCTAGGCCCAATCCGAGCAGCGCCGGCGCCATCCCCTGGCGCACGATGAGCGTTAGAACGTTACCCGTTTCCGCTCCCAGGGCCATGCGGATGCCGATCTCGCGCGTGCGCTGGTTCACGGCGTAGGAAACCACGCCATAAATTCCAATAGCCGCCAGGGCGAGCGCGAGCAAACCGAAGCTACCCAGCAGGATGGCGGCCAATCGCGCCGGCAGCAGCGCCACATTTACGTAATCGCCCATGGCACGCACGCCGCTAACAGCGAGGTTGGGATCGAGGGCGGCCACCAGCTTGCGGGCGGCCTCCGTATAGGCCAGCGGCGGCCCCGCAGTGCGCAGCAGCAGGTTCATGTGCGGCCAGTATTCCTGAGCTGCCGGGCGATACACGAAACCGGTGGTATCTTCGCCCAGAGTTTCGTACTTTCCATCGGCGGCGATGCCCACCACGCGGTAGTCACGTCCCTTCGGGCCATCCAAATGCGCAATCTTGCCGATCGGATCCTGTCCCGGCCATAACTGGTGCGCCAGAAACTGATTGATGATGATTACCGGCGCTGAACTGTCCTGGTCGGTGGAATCGAAGTCGCGGCCGGCAAGCAGCGCGATGCCCATGGTCTGAAAGTAGCCGGGGGCGACCGGGGACATGATGCTGACCACCGGCTTGGATCGGCTTGGACTTTGCGCCTCGGTGTCGCTCTCATCGGTGTTGCTGAGCGGCAGATAGCCGGTGAGGCTGGCGGCTTGCACGCCCGGCAGACGCGAAGCTTCGCGCAACAGGGAGGCATAAAATGCGCGGCCGTTCTTTTCGCTATAACCCTGCTGACCAAGGTCCAAGGTGACGGCCAGCACGTGGCCGGCATCAAATCCCGGCCCGGCGCCTTGCACGGCCCACAGAGAACGCACCATCAGCACGGCGGCCACCAAGGCCAGCAGAGATAAAGCGGCTTGCGCAGCCACCAGGGCGTGCTTGAGCACGTAGCGGCGAGGCTCGCCCAGAGACGCGGCGGACCTTAACGCGGGCGCAGGGTCGGCGTGTGCCGCTTGCAGCGCGGGAATGACGCCGCACAGAATCGCCGTGACAAAAGAAACCAGGAGCGCAAAGCCCAGCGTGCGCCAATCCAGGCTAAGGTCAAAAGCGAGCGGAAGATCGAACATGGGCCGCAATAGGAGCAGAACACAGTCCAGCCACAGCGCCAGCAGCAGCCCGGCGGCGCCGCCCAGCAAGGAAAGCAGAAGACTGTGGGTGAGCAGTTGCTGAAACAGGCGGGCGCGGCTGCCGCCGATGGCCAGCCGAATGGCCACCTCGCGCCGCCGCTCCACGCCGCGCGCCAGCAGCAGGTTGGCAATGTTGGCGCAGGCCAGCAGCAGCACTAGGCTGACCACACCCAGCAACATAATGGTGAAAGTGGTTACTCCGGAGCGAAATCCCGGGCTGAGCAGGCCGGGCGGAGCCACACCGTAGCGAACGTCACGGTAGTTTGGATCGTCGCTGGCAGGCCTCGCGCCCCAGTTCTCCACCCATGCCCCGGCAGCGGCAGGGCTAACGCCTCGCTTTAAACGAGCCACATTCCAGAAGCTGCGATTGCGCTTGCTGTTCATCCATTCCGCTGTGTTGGACCCGGGATTCAGCAGGCCGTGGTTGCTAATCGGCACCCACAGGTCCACACCCAGGATGCGTTCCGTGCCGATGAACCCTGGAGGCGCCACTCCAATTACCGTAAAGGGGTGGCCGCTAAGGGGAATGGTTTGGCCAAGGACATGGGGGTCGCCGCCCAGGTTTGATTTCCAAAAGTTGTAGCCCACTACCACCACTGGGTCGCTGTCCGCCACGCGCCCTTCGTTGCCGGAGAACGTGCGGCCCAGGATGGGCTTCACTCCGAGGACGTCGAAGTAATCGGCGGAAACCTCATAATCCGGGACCGACTGGCCGTGAGCGCCCCGTCCGTAGAACACGGCCGCCGCCCAGAACACAGTCATGCCGGAAAAAACGGGGTTGTGATGGTGGATATCCAGGTACTGAGGATAAGAGATATTGGCGGAGTACTGGTCCGGGCCGGCATTCTTGCTGCCATGGGCGATGGTGAGCAGTTGTTCCGGATGAGAGACGGGCAGAGGGCGCAAAATGGCGAAGTTCAGAATGCTGAACACCGCCGTATTAGCGCCAATGCCCAGCGCCAGGGAGAGCAAGGCCACGACGGTGAAGCCGGGGTTACGGCGCAGCAGGCGCAGGGCGTAGCGCAGATCCTGGCCCAGGCTGCGCAGCCAGAGCATGCCTGCCTGGTCGCGGAAGGCTTCTCTGGCTTGCTCGATGCCGCCCAGCGTCCGCAGTGCGCCATAGCGGGCTTCGTCAGCACTCAGACCTCGGCGCAGATTTTCTTCGATGAGCAAATCCAGGTGAGTATCGAGTTCCGCTTGCAGGTCTTGCTCCAGACGGCGGCGCCGGAAGGTGCCCAACAGGCGTGCCAGCCAAACGCGAATCTGCGGCATGTGCCACCTCTGTGCTCAGGCGCCTTGGGGCGTCTGCAGCAGGCGGCCGATGATGGCCGCCATCCGTTCCCAGTCCGCTGCCTCGGCCGCCAATTGTTTGCGGCCAGCGCGGGTGATTCCGTAGAAACGGGCGCGGCGATTATTTTCCGAGCTGCCCCACTTCCCGCTGATCCAGCCACGCTGCTGCAACCGCAGGAGAGCGGGATAGAGCGTGCCCTGGTTCAGGTGCAGCAGGTCGCCGGAAACCTGCTCAATGCGCCGGGCAATGGCGTAGCCGTGCAGCGGGCCCATGGACTCCAGGGTCTTCAGCACGATCAGGTCGAGCGTGCCCTGCAGCACTTCCGCCACCTACCCTCCTGTAGATACCCAAACGGAGCATAGGCTAGTTCCATTGGGATGTCAACAGGAGCAGCTTGCAAGCGAGGGAAGAGACCGTAGAGGCGCCGGCGAGGCGCTGGCTGCAAAAAGAAGGAGCGGGTGTGACCCCGCTCCTCAGTAAACCAATGGCCCTCTATTTCACGCCCAAACCAACCAGTACGGCGGAGCCGTCGGCGGCCTGGCCCAGCACACGGAACAGCACTCCGTAGTTGGGAGTCTTGACGCTGGCGGCAGGAGCCGTGCTGGCCCAATAGCTAAGGGTGTCGTTGAAGTTGGGCACGGCGTTCAGGCCCGGATCAATGCGCTCGATGCCCCAGTACATCAGGTCCAGGGTGGGCGCTGGCACCAGGCTGAAGGCCGCGTCGTAGCTCTGTACCCGGGTATTCCAGGGCAGGCTGCCCGTGCCCGGCAGGGGAGCCCGCATCAAGGCTTGCTTGTGCGCGTCCACCACCAGGAGATAGCCGCCGCCGGGATGAACCCCCGTCCAGTTGTCCTCATAAGACATGTCGCGATACCAGAGCACCAGCCCGGGCGCATTGTAGGAGAAGTACTTGGGCTCGTTGCCGGTGCTATCGAACTGGTACACGTTCCCCAGGCCGGCGTCGAAATTGACGATACTGGCGCCCGCATAGGGAGTTTCGAATGGTTTGGAGTTACGCCATTCGGCGAGGTAGTACTGCGTGGTGGAGCGAGCGCCGCTGTTGCGCGTCCAGCCCGATGCCGTCCAGCCTGGGTCGAGGCTTTCCACCGTGTCGAGGAACAGCGGGCTGCCGTTGGCGACCACTGAGATGTCGTCCACATAGAAGCCGGCCAGGGTGGTGGCCCAGTCCGTCATGTAGCGGAACCGCAGTTGGATGTTATGGCCCGCATAGGCGCCGAGGTCGAAGCCCTTCTGCACCCAGCCGCCGCTGTTACCGGTAAACCCGGGAAGGTTGGCGGAGATAGCGGGATAGCCGCCGGGGTCAATCACGTTCGTTGTCCCAGCAAGGGGCAGAGAAGTCCAGGTTGCGCCGCCATCGGTTGAGACTTGTACAAAGGCGAAGTCCCAGCCCTCTTCGGTGTCGTACCACGTCCAGAACGAGAGCGTGGCGCTGGTCTTCCCAGTCAGGTTTACGTTGCGCGTCAAAGTGGTGTCAATCTCGTCCGCTTTGCCGCCAAACCACTCGTTGCTGCCGCTGTGCGGCGTGTTCACCCGAGTTACTTTAGGGGGAAGGTTGATGCGCAGGCCGTTGAGGGTCCCGCTTCCTCCCCAGCGCTCTGCCTGTTCCAGGCGAACCGCAGTGGGACCAAGGGTCTGAAGTTGAGCGGCGCTGGTCACGGCGAGATTCTCACCCGGTACCAGCCAGCCCAGCGAGTACTTGCCCCAGGCGCTCATGTCGGTGGGCTGAGTCTGTGCTGGACGGCCAACCCACGAACCGCTGGACATCAGGCTCCAGAAAGCAACGGATTCGCCGCGGCCGCTGTAAGCGGTGTCGTACTCGTCCGGCAGCCCGAGGTCATGGCCGAACTCGTGAGCAAACACGCCCACGCCGCCATCCTCCGGCATCATGGTGTAGTTGTAAATGTACAGCCCATCAGGGCATGCCGGGGTAGTAGCGACTTTAACCCCGGTGCTCCAGCTGTGCGCCCAGATGGCATCGTCGCCCTGCGCGCCACCTCCTCCCGATTGGTCAGCGCCGGCGTGAATGAACAGGGGATGGTCAATCATGCAGTCGCCGTTGGTGTCGTAATCGGCCCAATTAATGGCATTTTGCGTGTTGATGACGCTCACAACATCAGCGATCAGCGAGCGCGGCGTGCCGGGTTCAAGGTCATCGTGACCACCCGCGGCACTGTCATCGCCGTAAAAAGCTTCCGGCTTGTCAACCGTAAACCAGCCATAGGCTTTGCCGGTCACCGTGTACTTGCCGTAGGACTGTTCCAGAAAATAGTCGTGCATGCTGCCGCGATGCTCGCCAGCGTAACGGGGAGCAGCCGAGGGCATCTTCCAGCCGCCGGGGGTGAACAGCATGTCTTCGAAATGCTGGGTGCTGAAGTCGGGAACATAAAGATCGAAGCTATTGTCGGGCGGGGCAATCCGATTGTGTAGGGGCCCAGAGGCCGTCCTGGAGGCGCCCCCGGCCGGCGTCCAGGTGTATGGGGAATTGCTGAACTCCACCAGGATAAGCAGAAGCTTGCCCGAACCCTGTAGCGGTTGGAACTGAGGCGCCGAGGGGGCCACGTCGAAGCTGTTGCCCAATTTGCGGCCGCGCAGATTGCCGGGCATGCGGTTCAGCGCGTTCTCATTATTTTCCACCCTACGGCGGGCCAGGGGATTGCCCTTGTCGGGTCCTTTCATCTTCAGTCGCAGGTAGGCGTTGACCGCTGCCTCCTGTTGCGCGGGAGTGGCGGTGGCCGGAATAACGCCCCGCTTGCGCAGTGCGATGGCGATTTTTTCGGGATTAGGGGGCATGGTGGACGCTTGGTCGTCGGCCGCGATGGCCAGCAAACTGGCGCCCAGCAGAGACAGCAGAACAGCGAACTTCAAACACCTCATCGAGTTTACCTCCAGAATCAGGGTGAGTTAGAGGGCCGGAGTATGCGGGTACTACGCTACGTCAGGGCGTAGGTGAGCCTTTGTGACCGTCATCACGGGGCGAGAATATTTCGGGAATAGATTCCCAATTTGGGACAAAACAGCTGTCGCGCGTGAGCCTGTCCTCAATTGGCCGCAGGCTATCGCTTGTGCTGGGCGAAGAAGTCGGCGAGGTGCTGGCGGGTGGCGAGGTTCTCGACTGCCTTGACCGCGCCCCGAACGCCGACCCGGTGGGCAAGGGCCATGGCCAAACCTCTCTGAAAGTGATTCGGAGGAAGAGTGAGCGGGTGTTTAACCGGGTTACCTGCTGGGTAGGAGATCGCCGGAATTTCAGCCCGCGGGGCGGTCCTGGTGAGCACCTGCTCCAGGGTGGGCGCGTCGGCGATGCGTGCGCTTTTGAGCATGCGATCGGCGGGAATCTGCAGCCAGTCGCGCAACGTGGCCAGCAGGGAAGTGTGGTCGTAGGGGCGCGCTATGGGCGAGCGGAACACCGTGCCCTCCTCGATCCAGGGAGAAACCAGGACCGCCGGCACGCGCACGCCATAGCGGTCGAAGCCGAAGCCGTTGTTGGCGCGCCGTTCATCGGGAGCAGTAGCGCCCCAGGGAGGGGGCTGATGGTCGCAGCAGCCTCCGTGCTCGTCATAGGTAATGAGCAGCAGGGTGGACTCCCAATGCTCGCCGCTGGCCACTGCGTTCCACACCTGCCACAGGAAGCGCTCTCCCAGCAGCATGTCGTGGGGCGGATGCTCATCATGCGGATCAATGAGAAAGCTGGGTTCGACAAAGCAGTAGCCGGGCAGTTTGCCCTGGCGAGCCGCCTCCTGAAAGTCGTCGAAACCTCGGAAGTGAGGTTGCAGCAGAAGGTCCCAAAGCCGGGGAAACTGCAGCTCAGTGGCCGCGGGAAGAATGCTGTCGTTGTACACGGCCCAGTCCACCTTCATCTCCGTGAGCACGTTAAAGATGGTGGGCACGTCGTAATGGAAAGGATCGTAGGGCGAGTTGTTGATCTCGCCGCAGGAAGTGCCGGTATGTATGAAGGCACGGTTGGGGAAAGTCTGACACGGGCAGGAGGAGTACCAGGCGTCGCAGATGGCAAAGCTGCGCGCCAGTTGGCTGATGACCGGCAACTGCTCGGGCGTGTAGCACTGCAGGATCTGTTCTGGCTCTTTTTTCGCCACCCGCTGGTAGCTGACCAGGAACCCGTTCATCGAGGGTGCCTGGCCGGGAGCGGGAGTGGTGGTGCCGAAAATCTGGAAGGTAATATCGTCAAACAATTCCTGCGGGTCGTAGTTGGGCACCTGAGAGTTGTCGGCGCCGCGTTGCACACCGACCGGATTGGCGGGGCCGCCGCCGGAAAAGTAATCCGGGTTGGAGGGATTGGAATACTCGAGCGGCATGCCGTTATAGTGCGAGTCGGCGCCGGCAGGAAGGAAGTGACGCGGGCGCGTGTTCTGGTCGTAGAGGAAGCCGGCTACGTTGTCGAAGGATCGGTTCTCCAGCATAACCACGACGATGTGCTCAATGTTGGATAGTCCGGCGGGCATTAAGCACATCCTACCGCAGTCCGCGAACGTCAGTGGATGTGAGCATCGCTTGCCCGGATCGGGCGGTGCCCCGTCCCAAGACGCGGTTTTGTTATGCTGAGGTGCGCGGGGCGGGGGAGCCTTGTCGGAGAGCGGATCGCGACTGAAATCCAGCCTGGAAAGCGGAATCGCGGCAGTGGTGGCGCGGACGGAATTCAGCGATCCGCAAGCCGCGAGCGCAATCCTGGGCCGGATCGTACAGCAAGTGCCCGCTGGCACGGCAGAAACCCTCATCACCCTTCTCCCGGACTCGCCCGATCCGGACAGCGCGCTTACCTCCTTTGAGCGCTTGGTGGAGAGCGGCGGGCGCGAGCTCGCGCGCCTGCTCGAGCGCCATCGCTTTTTGATTCACTACGCGCTGGTCGTCTTCGGCTACAGCCGGTTCCTGGGCGACACGCTGATTCGCAATCCCGAACTGCTGCACAATTTCCTTAAGCAACGAGTGCTGGACCGCAGCTACGCGCCGGAGGAGCTGCACGAGGCCTTTGCACGCTTCCGCGCGCGCAGCGCCGCTCCCGGGCTGATGCCGGCGGGGACCAGTTCGGGGCACACCGTAGCGTCGGGCACCGAGGAAATGAGCCTGGTGCTGGCCCGTTTCAAACGCCGGGAGTACGTGCGCATCATGCTGCGGGACGTGCTGGGCATCGCGCCGCTGGCGGAAACCACGGTGGAGATATCCGCTCTGGCCGACGTGCTGATTGATGAAGCGCTGAGCGAGGCGGAAGTCGCCATGCGCCGCCGTTACGGATCCCCGCAGCACCTGGATGCGGAGGGGCGGGTGGTGCAGACGCCGTTTGCCGTGCTCTCGCTGGGCAAGCTGGGCGGGAACGAGCTTAACTACAGCTCGGATGTGGATCTGCTTTACCTGTACGGCGACGGCGACGAGCTGCCTTCGGCCGCCATTTCCAACCGCGAGTACTTCATTCGCCTGGCCCAGGTGCTCACGCAAATTCTTTCGCGCATGACGGCGGAAGGGCGCGTGTTCCGCATTGATTTACGGCTGCGGCCCCAGGGCGGAGAAGGGGAGCCAGCCATAGCCCTCAGCCAGGCGCTGCGCTATTACGCACAAACCGCCCATGACTGGGAGCGGCAAGCGCTCATCAAGGTGCGCCACACCGCCGGCTCGGCGGTCCTGGCGCGCCAATTCATTCGCGGCGTGCAACCCTGCATCTACCGCCAGCACATCAATTTCGCCGCCGTGGAAACGGCGCTGGACACGCGGGAAAGAATCGGCGCGCGCCGCCGCAATGCGTTGCTGGAATCCAGCCGTATGGACGTCAAGCTGGACCGGGGCGGCATTCGGGATATCGAATTCCTGGTGCAGTGCCTGCAGCGGGTTTACGGCGGCGCCGAGCCCTGGCTGCGATCCGGTGGCACGCTGTTTTCTTTGCAGAAGCTGCATGACAAGCGCCACATTACCGGAGCCGAATTCCATGAGCTGACCGCGGCCTATGAGTTTTTGCGCCGGGTTGAGCACCGCCTGCAGCTGCGCCAGGGCCAGCAGACGCACCGGCTGCCGGATGCGCCCGAGCAGTTGCGCATTTTGCAGCGGGCGGTGGGGGCCGATAAAACCCAGCAATACGCTCCCGGCGGCATTGTGGCGCGGGTGCGGGACCGCATGGCGGCGGTGGGAGAGATTTACGAACGCATTATCCATCAACAGCAGCTGCAGCAGGCTCGCGAGGCTGAAGCGGACTTTCACCTGATGCCGCGGCCCGAGGAAAGCGGAGTGGAACAGCCGTTCCATCAACTGCTGCAGCGCGTTGGCGAAGACTCGCCTGCCGTTCATGAGATAGCCAGCCGCCCGGACCTAGACGCGGCCACGCGGCGCAATTTATACCGCTTTCTGAGCGCCGCTTTTACCAGTTCGGAGCGCTACGCCGCCGTGCTGCGCGCGCCCCAAGGCGTGGAGCGGGCCCTCGAGCTGTTTGCAAGCAGCGATTTTCTTACCGAGATTTTGATACGCCATCCGGAAGAGATTGTCTGGCTGACTCCCCGAAGTGAAGCAAAGCCCAGCGAAGGAGCGGGGCAGCTTTTTGACCATGAAAGCGGAAGCGAGGGGCTGACGGCTGATCCGGCATTTGAGTACCTGGGCAAAGGGCATGTTCCCTACGGAGAAAAGCTGGGGCTGTTGCGGCGTCATTACCGGCATTGCGTGTTCGCCTCGGGAGCAGCCGATCTGCTGGAGGGGCGCGCGGTGTACGACTCGCTGCGGCATACCAGCCTGGCGGCAGAGGATGCTATTCGCGCCGCCTTCGCCATCGCCGGCTCACCTGACGGGCTGGCAGTACTGGCGCTGGGCCGGCTGGGCACGCATGAGTTCGATCTGCTCTCAGACTCGGATGTGCTGTTCGTCCGCGACGAGAGACTGCCCTCGGAAACGGCTACGCGCATTGCCGGCCAGATTATGCAGGCGCTCGCTGCTTACACGCGCGAGGGCACGGTATTTCCCGTGGATGCCCGGCTGCGCCCGCGCGGTTCGGAAGGGGAGTTGGTCGTGACCGGCGCTGAACTGCATTCCTATTGTGCGCACGAGGCGCAAGCCTGGGAAGCGCTGACCTTCACCAAGCTGCGGCCCATTGTGGGCTCGGCCACAGCCGCGGCCCAGGCGGAAGAGTCGGTGCGGCGGTTGAGCCGGCGCTTTGCCGTTGATAGCGGCTTTACCCAGGCGGTACGCGAAATGCGCACCCGCCTGGAACACACCGATCCCATGGAGGGGAACTTCAAGACCGCGCCGGGCGCGGTGTACGACATCGACTTTATTGCCTGCTATCTGGCGATCCGGAACGGAATTGGCGGACCCGGCGGCAATCTGCGGGAGCGGTTGCGCCGGCTCAGCGAACGGGAATTGCTTGCGGAGAAGGATTGGGCCGCACTCGACCGGGCGGCGGAACTGTTTCGCACGGTGGAGCACGTGGTGCGCCTGGTGACGGGGAAAGCCCGCAAGTCGCTGCCGGCAACCGAGCACGGGCGGCACGCGGCAGAGCGATTAACCAGGCGCCTGCTGCGGCGCGAGTTTGTGGGCGGACTGGAGGCAGAACTAGCGCGCACATTTACAGAGGTGCGTCAGATCTACGAGCGGATGACGGGGTGAAGCGCGCGGGCGGAAGCCTGCCCTAAGCTCCCGATTCCTGACTACTGGCGCCTTACTGCCGAGTTCAGCCCGTAGTTACGGGCATCGCCGAACGCGGCTCCGCTGATGTGGCCAATGGAAATGAGGTGTTCGACTTTGTGGTGGCCAGTGCGGTGCATCAGGTAAGAAAGGCCGATGGAAAGGCCGGCACCGGCAGCCTCGATGCCGATGAACAGCGGGCGATTATCCACCACCCAGTTGCTGAGCAGAATTTCCTGGCGGCCGCGGTCGCGCATATTGCGGGTCGAGGTGTAATCGAGAGCGCGGAACACCCCCACGCCGGCGAAGAGCAGAGCATTCCGGCGATCCCAAAAGGTATGTGTGCGGGGCGCGGGGTTGGTGGAGACGGGCACCACCGTGTTCGCGCCGGAGGGCGGCGCATCCGGGAGCACCCCAGCCGCATTTTCGAATTGTTGCGCCACGGCGTAGCCGACCAGCAAAAATAGGGCCAGCGCCCAGCGGCAAACGGTCCGGCTCAGCAATGGCATCGGCGCATTCTAGCAACTGGCACGCGCCCAGCCGTAATCACCTTGGTGCCATATCCTTGGATGGCGGGCCTGCGTCACAACCCCTTGTGACGAGCATCATTTCTCCCCGGTTCATGTATTTCCTTATAATGGCGGAGTTCGTTGAATCCTGGAGGATTGCGAGATGGCGGCTTCCTATAACGGGGTAGCGCTGCCCACAAACGGCGCACCCATTACTTTTAAAGGCGGCAAGTTTCAAATTCCCGACAACCCCATCGTTCCCTTCATCGAGGGCGACGGCACCGGGCGTGACATCTGGAAAGCTTCGCGGCGGGTGTTCGACGCGGCGGTTCAGAAGGCCTACAACGGTAAGCGCCGCGTGGCCTGGTACGAAGTGTTTGCCGGGGAAAAGGCATTTAGCCAGTTCAAGACCTGGCTGCCTGACGATTCCGTGGAAGCCATCCGCACGCTGCGCGTCGCCATCAAGGGGCCGCTGACTACGCCCGTGGGCGGTGGCATCCGCTCGCTGAATGTGGCGCTGCGGCAGATTCTCGATCTCTATGGCTGCGTGCGCCCGGTGAAGTACTACCAGGGCGTGCCCTCGCCGGTGAAGCACCCGGAGCGCATGAACGTAATCATTTTCCGCGAGAACACGGAAGACGTATACGCCGGCATCGAGTGGCAGCAGGGAACGCCGGAAGCCAAGAAGCTGATTGATTTCCTCAATAACGAGATGCTGAAGAACAGCTCGAAGAAAATTCGTGCGGACTCGGGCGTTGGCATCAAACCGATTTCAGTGACCGGCACCAAGCGCCTGGTGCGCATGGCCATCCAGCACGCGCTGAAGAACAACCGCAAGTCGGTTACGCTCGTGCACAAGGGCAACATCCAGAAGTTCACCGAAGGCGCTTTCCGCGAATGGGGCTACGATGTGGCCCGGGATGAGTTTCGCGACCAGGTCGTCACCGAGCGCGAGAGCTGGATCGTTGACAACAAGGACAAGAACCCGAACCTCACCGTGGAGCAGAACGCGGCCATGATCGAACCCGGCCTGGAATTTGCCACCGAGGATTTCCGCAAGCAGGTGTATGCCGAAGCCAAGCGGGTGCTGGACGCCATTTACGCGACGCACGGCAAGGCCGCATGGAAGAAGAAGCTGATGGTCAACGACCGCATCGCCGATTCGATTTTCCAGCAAGTGGTGACGCGGCCCGACGAGTACGCGGTGCTGGCTACGCCCAACCTGAACGGCGACTATATTTCCGATGCCTGCGCGGCGCAGATTGGCGGCCTGGGCATCGCGCCCGGCGCCAATATCGGTGACGAGCATGCCATCTTCGAGGCCACCCACGGCACCGCGCCCAAGTATGCGGACAAGGACGTGATCAATCCAGGTTCGGTGATTCTCTCCGGCGTGATGATGTTCGATTTCCTGGGCTGGAGCGAGGCGGCGCGGCTGATCGAGAACGCCATAGAGGCAACCATTCAGCAAAAGAAGGTTACCTACGATTTTGAGCGTCTGATGGAAGGCGCCACCAAGGTCAAGACCAGCGAGTTTGGCGACTACATCATCAAGAATATGGACGCCAGGCTTTCCACCGCGGCAGATTGATCTTTTAGCCACAGAAGAGATACAGAGGGCGCGGAGCTGTCGAAGAAATTACGCAGGCTCAGTGTTGTCTGTGTCCTTCGTGGTGAATACCGGAAAGGGAACATCATGCGCAATAAAGTGAGCATTGTAGGTTCGGGAAATGTGGGCGCCACGGCGGCGCACTGGATGGCGGCCAAGGAACTGGCCGACATTGTTCTGATTGACATTATCGAGGGCGTGCCCCAGGGCAAGGGTTTGGACCTGCTGGAAGCCATGCCGATCGAGAAGAAAGATTCTTTCGTGCTGGGCACGCAAGACTACAAAGACACGGCCAATTCCGACATCGTGGTCATCACCGCCGGAGTGCCCCGGAAGCCGGGCATGAGCCGCGACGACCTGCTGAACATCAATCACAAGATCATGAAGGATGTGGTCGGGCAGGTGGTGCAGTACTCGCCCAACTGCATTCTGATAATCGTCTCTAACCCGCTGGACGCGATGGCGCAGGCGGGCTACAAGATGAGCGGGTTCAGCCGCAACCGGGTGATCGGCATGGCCGGGGTGCTGGATTCGGCGCGCTTCCGCGCCTTTATCGCCATGGAGCTGAAGGTAAGCGTGGAGAACGTGACCGCGTTCGTGCTCGGAGGCCACGGCGACACCATGGTGCCCCTCCCGCGCTATTCCACCGTGGCCGGCATTCCCATCACCGAGTTGATGGACCGGGCCACCATCGAACGCCTGGTGCAGCGCACTCGCGATGGCGGCGCCGAGATCGTCAAGTACCTGAAGACCGGCAGCGCCTTCTACGCGCCTTCCGCCGCCGTCACCGAGATGGTGGAGGCAATACTCAAAGACAAAAAGAAGATTCTGCCCTGCGCTGCCTACCTGGAAGGCGAGTACGGCCTGCGGGGCCTTTTTGTGGGCGTGCCCTGCAAGCTGGGAACACGCGGTATCGAGCAGATTATTGAGATCAAACTCACCCCGGAAGAGAAGGCGCAACTGGAGAAGAGCGCCGGCGCGGTGAAGGAGTTGGTGGGGGTGATCGGGGTTTGAGGGTGGCCGGTGGGGTAAGTGGTCGGCAGTTGGGCAGTACCTCTCTGGACCACCACTAACAACCGACTATCCGCTACCAGCTGCCTATCCGCACGATTGGCCCGCCTCGAGCCACGAGGCGGCCTTTCTATTTGCTGAACGGAATTGTAAATATGTGGCTTGCGGCACAGACGGCAGGTCTGGCGGTCACACTTCCTCGTGAGGCGAGTCACCGTGTCGCCGCTCTCCGCGTTCTAAATTGGAAGAGTCGCACTGAGCCGGAACGGCGGAACCTGCGACAAGGAGATACCATGCGCAAAACCGCACTTTTAGTGCTGACCTTGCTGGGACTAGGAACAATGATATGGGCCCAGCAGGCGGCTGGTTTCAAGGGCACTCGGACGGTGACGCTGTCGGAGCAGGCCAGGGTGGGAACGGAGCTTCTGCCCGCCGGGGAATACAAACTCACGCACACCATGGAAGGCGCCGAGCACATCATGGTGTTCAAGAAGGGCAAGCAGGAATACCGGGTAAAGTGCAACATGGAGCCGCTGCAGGCCAAGGCCAACAACACCCAGTTCTTTTATAACAACGATGCCAGTGGACAACGGGTATTGCAGGCCATGATTTTCCAGGGCGACACCGTTCGGCACGTGGTGGAGTAAACCAGCTCTCAGTACTCCGCACCTGGCTAGAGCGGACTGCCGACTAGCAGCTGCTGACTACTGGGCTTGGCCGCTTGAGTTTGACCGCGATGTCAATGAAGGCCAGGGCGGCGCGGCTGAGCGCCTTGTCTTTGCGGAATACCAGGGCCAGGTCGCGGCGAAATTGCGCGTCGGCGATGGGCAGGGCCGCCAGCACGCCGGCGCGCACATCTTCAGCCACGTTGGAACGGGCGATAAATCCAAGGCCCACCTGCGCCGCCACAAAGCGCTTCAGCAGTTCGCTGGAGTCGAGTTCCATGGAGACCTGCGGCCGTAGCCGGCGCTCGTGGAACATGTTCTCGATGGCGTCGCGGGTGCGCCCCACCTTTGGCAGCAGCAGCGGGAACTTGGCGATTTCCGCCACCGGCACCGATTCCAGCCTGGCCAAGGGGTGGCCAGGGGGAGCAATCAGCACCAGTTCATCGCGGTGAATCAGCACGATGGTGAGGCGCGTGTCGGTGACCGGCAGCGACACCACTCCGAAGTCCACCGAATTATCAATCACCGATTCCAGGATCTTGTTGTGCTCGGAGCGCTGCACGCTCACCCCCACCCGCGGATACTGCTTTTTGAACTCCGCGAATACTTCGGGCAGGATGTGCAGGCAGGTGCCTTCGTTGGCGGCGACCACAATCTCGCCTCGGGGCACCCGTTCCATCTCCTGCACCGTGGTCATGACCACGCGGCGGGCCTGCAGCGTTTCCTCCGCGTAGCGCAGAAAGACTTTGCCGGCCGCGGTGAGCGCCACCTTCCCGCCGGAGCGGTCAAAGAGCTTGGCGCCGACCTCCTCTTCCAGGGCGCGGATCTGGGAGGATATGGCGGGCTGGGTGCGGAAACGCTTCTCCGCCGCACGCGAGAAGCTGGCATGGCGGGCGACCTCCAGAAACGTTTCCAGCTGATCGAAATCCATAAAGACCCAGTTGTCAGTTGTCAGTCGTCAGTTAAACCCAAGGCGACGGTCGACGGCTGAGGGTTTTTTAAAGTAGCACTTAGCAATTAGCACTTAGCATTTAGCCACTGAAGGGCTTACCTGGCCTACAGCATGCTCGTGGCTGGCCCAGAGCTAAATGCTTGCTTCGATTTCCACCGCGTAAGTCATAGCAGGATAGGAGCTTGGCAGGTAATAAAACGCTTTTATCCCGGCCATAAAAAGTATCAATTTCCTACTCCGGGTTGCCGCCACGTATGCTGAATCTATCCTGCTGCCCCAGGATTGTAGCAGCAGGTGCCTGCCCCAATTTCATGACAATTTTGCCGTTCGCCCACCGTGCTCATCCTGTATTTGGCCGAGCAGGGCTATCCGCGCCCGGAAGCGGCGCAAAGGAGCTTTTTCATGGCTGATCCGAAGACCATTATGGAGTTTGTGAAGAAGAACCAGGTCAAGCTGCTGGACCTGCGTTTTACCGACTTGCCCGGCTTGTGGCACCACGTTTCCTATCCCATTGACCAGTTGTCCGAAGACTCGTTTGAAGAGGGCTTCGGCATGGACGGTTCGTCCATCCGCGGCTGGGCGGCCATTCACGAGAGCGACATGCTGCTCATCCCCGATCCCGCCTGGTTCATGCTGGACCCGTTCACCGAAGTGGCCACGCTGGTGATGGTGTGCGACGTGGTGGACCCGGTGACCAAGCAGCGCTATGACCGCGACCCGCGCTACATCGCCAAGAAGGCGGAGATGTACCTGGCCTCCACCGGCCTGGCCGACACCGCCTATTTCGGCGCGGAAGCCGAGTTCTTCATTTTTGACAACGTTCGCTTCGACCAGCGCGAGCAGCACGGTTTCTACTTTATTGACGCCGAGGAAGGCCGCTGGAACTCCGGGCGCGCCGAAAACAACCTGGGCTACCGGCCGCGCTACAAAGAGGGCTACTTCCCGGTGCCGCCCACGGACCACTATCAGGACCTGCGCACCGAGATGGCACTGACCATGCAGAGTGCGGGGCTGCACGTGGAGTGCCATCACCACGAAGTGGCCACCGGGGGACAGACGGAAATTGACCTGAAATTCGATTCGCTGGTGCGTTCCGCCGACAACATGATGCTCTACAAGTACATCGTGCGGAACGTGGCCAACCAGTACGGCAAGACTGTTACCTTCATGCCCAAGCCCCTGTTCCAGGACAACGGCAGCGGCATGCACACCCACCAGTCGCTGTGGAAGAGCGGCAAGCCGCTGTTCTCCGGCGACGGCTACGCCGGGCTGTCGCAGATGGCGCTGTGGTATATCGGCGGGCTCATTAAGCACGGGCCGGCGCTCTCGGCCCTGATCGCGCCCACCACCAACTCCTACAAGCGCCTGGTGCCGGGCTTTGAAGCGCCGGTCAACCTGGCTTACTCGCGGCGCAATCGCTCGGCGGCCTGCAGGATCCCCATGTACTCGGCCTCGCCCAAGGCCAAGCGCGTGGAGTTCCGCCCGCCCGATCCCAGCTGCAACCCCTACATGGGCTTTGCGGCCATGATGATGGCCGGCCTGGATGGGGTGGAGAACAAAATTGATCCCGGCCAGCCGCTGGATAAGGACATTTACGATTTGGGCGCGGAGGAACTCGCCAAGGTTCCTTCGATGCCGGGTTCGCTGGAAGACGCTCTGGACGCGCTGGAGAAAGACCACCAGTTCCTGCTGAAGGGCGACGTCTTTACCGAAGGCTTGATGGAAACCTATATCGAGTACAAGCGCGCCAAGGAAGTGGACGCGGTGCGGTTGCGGCCACATCCGTATGAGTTCGCGCTGTACTACGACATTTGATCGCGCTTTCCGCGGCGTCTGAGCCGCGGGCGATCATCCTGAGCGTAGCGAAGGATCTGAGAGTCGTTGGCGGTTGGTCGGTAGTCGTTGGCATTTGTGGCCTTCCGCTTTCGGCTGTTGGCTCTGCACCACACCAACTGTCATCGTGAGCGCAGCCAGGCGATTCGCTGGCGAATCGCCTTAGCGACTAATCTCACACGGCCCGGCAGAAATGCCGGGCTTTTTCTTTTGCATAGTCGGAGGGAATCGGTACGGCACCGCGAGATGCTTTACGGCTGAAGCCGTTCAGCATGACGCCCATTGGTGCTGCTGCCAGGCGAACGTAACTGCCGAGCTTGGTGACCAGGTCGGGTACTCCGATGACGACCAGGCCCCTGGGTTCTTCTCTGCCATGGCCCACAAGAGGACCAGGCTAAACAGAATGACCGCCAGGGCGCCGAACAGGAGCCACGTACCGGTTCCTCGCGTGTTGGGCGTGCAATTCCCAACCATACCTCTCTTACTAACACGGAGCGGTTGGGATTGTTCGTAAAGAAGTTCAGCTTTCTGGTAAAGAATCGTAAATGGCAACCGCCGACCAATCACTGGCGAATAGAAAGGTCGTTGGCTGTTGCAGGATAGCTTGTTCGCGCTTGGCGTTGGCGCCCATTGGCCCACTCAAGCCTCTTTTGCTTGAGTGGGGCAGTCGCTAGTCCGCATGGGCGGCGCTGGAGGATTCCGCGATTACCGGGCGCAGGGTGAGCCAGTCGGTGCGGGCGCGTTCCCATTCCTGAATCAGCAGGCCGTAGGACTCGAAGAACTCGCGAATGCGCGGCCGCTGCCAGCCCACAATCTTCTCCAGAATGGGCGCCAGCATGGCCAGGGCATTGTTGCTGAGCACGGTGCGGTCGGCGATCTGAGCCACGTGACGCGTCTCGGAAACGGCAATGGTGAAGCCGTCGCGCACGTGCACGTGCAGCATGACGTGAATGTCGGAGCTGCCGTCACCCATGTAGACGATGTGGTCGGGCCCGATCTGCAGATCGCCTTGCAATTGGTCGAGAGCGGCCACCTTGCCATAACCGGCGGTGGCGCGCACGATGGTGTCAATCTCGCCCGAGCTGTGATAATTGAACTCGGTGCCGAAAATATGATCGGCGGGCACGATTCCTTCCAACGCCGAGCGGATCACCTCCACCGGCGCGGCGGAGAGCACGTAAAAATCAAAGTGGTAGCCCTCGATGCCGCGGTCGAGAATGCTGTAAAGCAGCTCGATATTTTCCTTCAGGCGAATGCGCTTACCTACCTCGTGCAGGTGCTCGCGGCGCACCCGGCCATGAAACTCGGGATCGTGCAGCAGCAGGTAGGCGAGCTCCGCCCCCTGCTGCACCAGGTTGAGGCCGGCCATGCCCTTGGCCTTGCGCTCGAAATCAGCAATGGGAATACCCAGCATCTCGCTGAGCACGTAGCCGGAATCGTTGAAGCTCAAAGTCTGGTCAAAGTCGCTGGCAAACAAGTATCGCTTGATCGGCTTCTCGCTCATGGAGGTTGGATTCAGCCCGGGCCGGAAGAGATGAATAGAAATTACTGATGGCAGCTATTTCGATTATTCATCAACCACTTGCGACATGGGGAGCGGCGGCGCTGCAACAGTTTCGCGGTTCACCGGCAACCTAAGTTGCCAATCCCCCGGCAAGTACGAGAAGATTGTGGGTTTGATTCCCAAGAAAAATTTATTTCTATAGGACGGCACTCATGGCCACGCGGCAGAACAATGCAAAACCAACGGCAGGGAAGAAGGCGCAAGCGGGTGAAATCCGGCCGGCGAAGGGCAAGCTCGGAGTCATGATTCCCGGCATGGGAGCGGTGGCCACCACATTTGTGGCGGGTGTGGAAGCGGTTCGCCGCGGCCTGGCGCAACCCATAGGCTCGCTCACCCAATGGGGCACGGTGCGGCTGGGCAAGCGTACCGATGGCCGCTCGCCCAAAATCGGCGAACTGGTTCCCCTGGCCGGCCTCAACGACCTGGTCTTCACCGGCTGGGACATTTTTGAGGACGACATGTACTCCGCCGCCAGCAAGGCCGGCGTTCTGGAAAAGAGCCTGCTCGATCAGATCAAGCCCTTCCTGCAATCGGTGAAACCGCGCAAAGCCGTGTTCAGCCACGACTACGTGCGCAAGCTCGACGGCCCTAACGTCAAGAAAGGCAAGAACAAGATGGAGCTGGCGGAGCAGGTTCGCGAGGATATCCGCGAATTCCGCAAGAGCTCGGGAGCGGAGCGGCTGATTGTTATCTGGTGCGGCTCTACCGAGATCTTCCTGCAGCCGGGAAGCGCCCACCAATCGGTTCAGGCATTCGAAAAGGCGCTGGTGAAGAACGACGAATCCATTGCGCCTTCCATGATTTACGCCTATGCGGCGCTTTCCGAAGGCGTGCCCTTCGCCAACGGCGCTCCCAATCTCACGGTGGACCTGCCGGTAATGCTGGAGCTTTCGCGGCGCAACGAGGCGCCCATCTGCGGCAAGGATTTCAAGACCGGGCAGACGCTGCTCAAGACCATCCTGGCGCCCGGCTTCAAGGCGCGCATGCTGGGCCTGGGCGGGTGGTTCTCCACCAACATCCTGGGCAATCGAGACGGCGAGGTGCTGGACGATCCGGGCTCCTTCAAGACCAAGGAGGAGTCCAAGCTGGGAGTACTGGAGCACATCCTCCAGCCCAAGCTGTACCCCGAACTTTATGGCCAACTCTACCATAAGGTGCGCATTAACTATTATCCGCCACGCGGTGATAACAAAGAGGGTTGGGACAATATTGATATCTTCGGATGGCTCGGCTACCCGATGCAGATCAAGATTGATTTCCTGTGCCGCGACTCCATTCTGGCCGCCCCCATCGTGCTCGACCTGGTGCTGTTCCTGGACTTGGCGAAGCGCAGTTCGGAGTTGCGCTGCCGCGGCATCCAGGAGTGGCTGAGCTTCTACTTCAAGTCGCCTATGACCGTGCCGGGGCTCTACCCGGAGCACGACCTGTTTATCCAGCTGATGAAGCTGAAGAACACGCTGCGCTACCTGCGCGGCGAAGAGCTCATCACCCATCTGGGCCTGGAATATTACGACTGAACCGGCAAGCTTCTCAGGCGGCGTAAGGCGGGGAGAGCCGCATCATATTTGCCCATGAAGCGGTTGGTATTTTTTTCGGCGGCCCTGCTTGTCGCCTGCGTGCTGCCTTTATCGGCTGAGATTTCCGGGACGTTTCGCGGCGTCATCGTCCATGCGCCCAAAGGGGAAGCCACCCAGGGGTGGATTTACGTAGCCGGGCGCAATGGGAACCTGCGGCGGGCAGAAATCTCCCACGCCCACGTGCTCTATGCCAGTAGCGTGCCCGTGCGCCTGCGAGCGAAAGACCCAGAGCAGAGCCTGAAAGAAGGCTCGGAAGTACGGGTGACGGCCAGTCAGGACGGAGATGGGGAATGGCGCGCCAGCCAGGTGGAAATCCTAAAAGTGCAGAGTGAGCGCCACCGCAAGCGGCCGCGGGTCCGGCCCGCAGCCGAGGAACGGCCCATCGGCCTGAACTCGACCTTTTTGCCCTAGCCGAGGATCCAACCGGTCGCTTCGGTGACCGGCGTCACAGCATTGCCCCGTGAACCATCGCCAAAATAGAAGCCTATAATCTAGCTAGAGCCACCCGCAGGAGTTGGTTATGAAATACCCGGCGTGCGCGGTTGCATTGCTGATCTGCCTCTCTCTGATTCCGGCGGCTTCGTCCCAAACTCAGCCGGACAACTCTCCTGGAGTTCCTCAGAGCACCCAGCCTCCCAGCCAGCAGCCGCAGGCGCCTGCGCCCACAGTTCAAGCTCCGCCGCCCGCGCCCGCCACAACCCAGGCGCCCGTCCCGCAACAGAAGCAGCCTAAGGTCAAGCAGGGCAGCAGGGATGACGTGAACGCCATTGGAGACCGGGGGATGGGGGGCAAGGGCCTGGGCAACTGGTACTCGATTGAAAAGGAAGTGGCCATGGGCAAGCAGTACGCCTCCATGATCGAGTCCAGCGTGAAGATGGTTTCCGACCCGGTGATCAGCGAGTACGTGAACCGGGTGGGGCAAAACCTGGTTCGCAACTCTGACGCCAAGGTGCCCTTCACCATCAAGGTGATTGATTCCGACGAGGTAAACGCATTCGCGCTGCCGGGCGGGTTTTTCTACGTCAATTCCGGCCTGGTGCTGGCAGCGGATGAGGAAGCGGAACTGGCGGGCGTAATGTCGCACGAGATTGCGCACGTGGCCGCGCGCCACGCTACCCGTCAAATGACGCGGGGCAACATAGTGAATTTGGCCGCCATCCCTCTGATCTTTGTAGGCGGTGGGATTGGCTATGCGGTGCGCTCCGCGGCCGGATTGGGATTGCCGCTCACGTTCCTGCGCTTTTCCCGCGGATTTGAAGCCGAGGCTGATTATCTCGGGCTGCAATACATGTACAAGGCGGGTTACGACCCGCAGGCCTACATCACCTTCTTCGAGAAGCTACAGGCCAAAGAAAAGAAGAAGCCGGGGTCGCTCTCTAAGGCATTTTCCACTCACCCGCAGACGCCGGACCGGATCACCAACAGCCAGCGCGAGATTGCGCGCATCCTGCCTGCCCGCGAACAGTACGTGATAAGCACTTCAGAGTTTGACAATGTGAAAGCGCGGCTGGCGGCCATCGAAAATCGCCGCAAAACCCTGGGCCCAGCCAAAGATAACCAACCCAGCTTGCGGCGCTCAAAAGCGAAGGACAAGACGGGAAAGACCTCGCCGGACGACGACCGCCCGACGCTGGAGCGGCGGGACGACCAGTAGAAGCGGCGGGAGTCGCGTTCCTCTGTGGGTTCTTGAACTCGGGTTGAAACTAGGTCCCGCTTTTTGCTTTTTCCAGACGGTCGAGCAGCACATTCACCAACTCCATCTCGCTGACGCCATCGTGCGGGCACATGACCGACGCGGAGGCCAGCCCGAGCGCGTTCGTGCTGCGCGGCAGCGTGATGGATTCGACGGCAGAACGGAGCTTGCCCAGCACCGCATCCACGCCACGGCGGTCAATTTCCGGCAGGACCACCGCGAAGCGGTCGCTCATGTAGCGGCAGAGAACGTCGTTGCTGCGCAACTGCAGCTGCAGGCTGCGCGCCACCTTATGCAGCAGTTGGTCGCCGGTTTCAAATCCATAGTCGGCGTTAACCTGGCGGAAATGACGTAGGTCGAGCAAAATGACGCCGAACTGCTTGTTATAGCGGCGAGCGCGCGCCACTTCCTGCGCCAGCGCGGAATAGAAATAGCGCTGGTTGTGGCAGCCGGTAAGAAAGTCATGGTTCGCGACGCGGTGCAGTTCTTCGGCCAATTGCACATTGCGGGTGGCGGTTGCGCAAACGTCGGCGGCGGCTTGCGCCAGGGCGCGGTCGTCATCGGTGAAGAAGTTCGCGCGCTCATGGGCCAGCACCATGGCTCCCATGGCTTCTCCCAGGAAAACCAGCGGAGCACACAATTCCGAACCGGTGTCGGCGAAGCAAGCCGGCCACCCGGACTTGCCGGTGACGTCCGCCTCCAGAACGGCGGCGCGCTGCTCCAGCGCGTGGCCCAGCACGCCATTGCGCGCGGAAGCCCGGAAACGATCCAGGTCGGGCTCGCCATTGGAAGAAATGGCAGGCACAAAAATGCCCTCCGGGCCGCGCAAAACGACGGCCACCCGGGCGCCCTCGAAAGCGTCGCCCAGCAGATCCGTCAGGGTGAAGAAGAACTGCTGCGTTTGGCTGACCGAGGCGGCGGTGCGCGCAATGAGGTTGATCAGCTCGATCTGCCGGCGGCGGCGCAACGCGGTGGAGTGCAGGCGAGCATTCTCCACGGCAACCGCGGTCTGGGCGGCAAATAGCGAGAGCAGGGGAACGGTGCTCTCGGGAAATGCGTCGGGATTGTCGCTCACTAATAAAAGCACGCCCAGCAATTGGTCGCGGACCAGGAGAGGCAAGGCCAGCTCGCTGCCGCCGGCGGCGGCTGGTCCGTGCACATGGACCAACGCGCGGGTTTGTGCGGCGTGTTGCGGGGCACCTTCGCCATCCAGGCGCAGGGGACCGGGGATCGCACCCGCGTCATAGCCGTGGTGAGTTTGCGGATAAAGTTCGTGGGCGGCCTCGTCCAGCAGAAAAACGGCGCAACGGCTCGCGCCAAAGAAGGTGCGCACTACCAGCAACGACTGGTGCAGCACGGTTTCCAGGTCGGTGCTGGCCAGGATGAGCTGGGTGGCTTCCTGCAGCACGGCGACATCGCGGACGCTGGCGTAAGCGGAGCTCACAACAATTTCCTTTTAGGGGCGTTCGCCGTGATTATAAGGGCGGCGTGAACCGGCGCCGGAGAAAGATGTGTCTTGTTCGGCAGGGCGAACCACATCGTTGACCCTGGGCGGGTTTCCGGCTTACCATGCTCCTGCCAGGCGGGGTGGAGTCCCTCCCCGATGATCGGCGAAGTCCTTGCCCATTACCGAATCGTCCGCAAACTCGGAGGCGGCGGTATGGGTATTGTCTATGAAGCTGAAGACCTCAAGCTAGGACGTCGCGTCGCCCTGAAGTTCATCCCTGAAAATCTGGCTCACGACCCCAAGGCGCTGCAGCGGTTTCTGCGCGAGGCGCGAGCGGCTTCGGTGCTGAACCATCCCAATATCTGCACCATCCATGAAGTGGAAGAGCATAACAGCCGGCCTTTTATCGTCATGGAAATGCTGGAGGGCGAGAGCCTTAAGCAGCGACTGCACGGGAAGCCGCTACCGCTGGAGGACGTGCTCGAAATCGGCATTCAGGTAGCCGATGCCCTGGATGCGGCACACCACAAGGGCATCGTGCATCGGGACATCAAGCCGGCCAACATCTACATCTCGCCGCGCGGGCAAGCCAAAATCCTGGACTTCGGCCTGGCCAAGCTGGGCCCGGAACAACAGATGTTTTGCCCGGACGGCAGTTCCACCGCCGTGGTGGAGGAAGCGCTGACCGCCGAAGGCGTGGTGCCGGGCACTGCGGTGTACATGTCGCCGGAACAGGTGCGCAGCGAGGAGGTGGACGCGCGCTCTGATCTGTTTTCTTTTGGGGTGGTTCTTTATGAGCTGGCCACCGGGCGCAAGCCATTTGTGGGCAAAAACGTCGTGCTCACGCTGGAGGCCATCCTGCACCAGAAGCCGGCTTCGCCTCTGGCGATGAATACCGATTTGCCCGCCGATTTCGAGCGCATCGTGGGCCGGGCCCTGGAGAAAAAACGTGAAGACCGGTATCCCTCAGCGGCGCAGCTGCGGGAGGACCTGGAGCGCCTGAAGAAGGAAACCGAGTCTGGTCTGGAGCCCGCGGCGCTGCGCAAATCGGCGCTGCTGCCGCGACTGCCGAACAAGACTTTTCAAGGTCCGAGCTGGTACCACCATTACCTGTTGCTGGCCATGGCTGGGCTGCTGGTGGCGGTGCTCACAGCCGTGGGCGCCTGGTGGTTCAAGCACGCCCGCGCTGCTTCCGGTGCGCCGAATACCATTGCTGTTGTTCCCTTCAGAAATATGACCGGGGACAAGAGCATGGACTTCCTCAGCTTCGCCCTGGCGGACGAAATTGCCACTCAGCTCACCTACATTCCCACGCTGGAAGTACGCCCCTTGGAAGAGTCTCGGAAGTTTGCCGACAAGGATCCGCAACAAGCGGGCAAGGACTTGCGGGTCGCGGTGGTGGTGACCGGGCACTACTTGAAGCAAAACACCACTTTGCGGGTGACGCTGGAAGCGGTGGAAGTGAAGGGAAACCGCGTGTTCTGGCAGGGGACTGTCGCGGCCGGGACGGGCGACCTGACCGGCATGCAGAAGGAGATCGCCAGCCGCGTGCGCCAGGGTTTCATCCCGCGGCTGGGCCTGGTGAGCGCTCCCACGCAGGCGGGTACGCGGCCCAGAAATGCGCAAGCTTACGACCTCTACCTGCGCAGTTCGGCGGTGCCGCACGATCCCGCGCCCAACAAGGAAGCCATTGCCCTGTTGGAGAAGGCGGTCAAACTGGATCCCAATTACGCGCCGGCCTGGCAGGCGCTGGGCAAGCGCTACTACTTCGACGCGGCCTATTCCGACGGTGGAGATGCGGCCTTCCAGCGCTCCACGGTGGCGCTTGAGCGCGCGCTGCAACTGGACCCCAACCTGATCTCGGCTGCCGCTGACCTCACCCAGAACCGGATTGAATGGGGCGAACTGGATAAAGCCGGCGAGGCTGAGGCGCTGGTGAAGCGCCGTCCTGACAACGCCGAGGCGCACTTCACCGTCGCCTATGTTTATCGTTACGCAGGCCTGCTGGAGGCGGCGGCGCAGGAATGTGATGCCGCCCTCCGTCTGGATCCCGGCGATTTCAACCTGCGCTCTTGTGCTTTTGCCTTCCTGGAGCTGGGCAAAACGCAAAAAGCCATGCAATACGTTCGCCTGGACGCGCACTCGCAATGGACGCGCAACGTGGTGCCCGCCATCCTGCTGCGGGCTGGACAGGTGGTGGAGGCGCGCCAGGCCGCGGAACGGATGACGAACGATGCGCCTTGGTACGGCGGCCTGCTGCAAACCTGCCTGAAGCGGCCGGCCGAAATGGGGCAAGCCACGCATGCCACCGAGCCGGCGCTAATGTTGCTGCGCGATCCGGAAATGAAGTACTTTCATGCTTCGCTGCTGGGCTATTGCGGGCAGGAGCGGGCTGCCCTGGACCTGCTGCGCAGCGCCATCGAGGAAAATTATTGCGCCTCTTCGGCCCTGCAGGTGGATCCATTGTGGGCCAAGCTGCGAGAGAAGCCGGAATTTTCCGAATTGCAGGCGTTAGCCAATCAGTGCCAGAACCGGTTTTTGGCGGCGCTTACCCAGTCCGCCCGTTGAGGGTTGCGGACGGGTTGCATTTTGGGATGGGTTCGACCAGGCCGAGGTAGGTCCTGGGCAAAATTCGCACGTGGATTACTTATTCGAGGAGGATTGGACATGGTGACTGCGCGCAAGGGGGCCCTTCTGTTGCTCGCGTTGGCCCTGCTGTTGATCCTGGGCGGCTGTGCGTCGCAGCATGACGCCGATGAGAACTACTATCTAGTCTGTGCCAACACGCAGATAGGGTACTGGCAAGCAGCGCGTGCGGGATTTCTGAAAGCTGCGGCGCAGATGAAGGTGAAAGCGGAGGTCGTCGGTCCCGATACGTACGATCCCAAGGCGCAGGAGTTGGCGTTCCAAAAGCTGCTGCAGGGAAAGCCCACCGGTATCCTGGTTTCGCCCGCCAGCCCGGAACTGATGCGCGGCGACATTGAGCAGGCCATCGCCGCCGGCATTCCCGTCATCACCATTGACTCCGATTCGCCGGACAGCAAGCGGCTGCTGTTCATCGGCACCAACAACTACGAGGCGGGGGTGATGGGGGCCAAGGTGGCAGCCGGCGCGATGCACGGGAAGGGCAACGTGGTCATCTTCACCATGCCGAACCAGGCTAACCTGGATGACCGGCTGCGCGGATACCGCGACGTATTTGCTTCATATCCTGGACTGAAGATCGTGCGCCTGGTGGACATCCATGGCGACCCGCGCGTGGCCTTCGACACCACAGAGCAGATCATTGGACAGAAAAAGGAAAAAGTAGATGGGTTTGTTTGCCTGGAGGCGCTGGCCGGCAAGGAGGTGGCCAACGTGCTCGACCGCTATCACGTCGCCGGCAAAACCGTTGTCGCCATGGACACCGATCCCGACACGCTGGGCTGGATCAAAAAGGGAGTGATCGCCGCCACTATCGCGCAGAAGCCTTATACCATGGCCTACGTGGGCCTGAAGATGCTGGATGACCTGCACCACCACAAGCTGAGTTCGCTTCAGCAGAACTGGGCGCAGGATCCATTCTCGCCTTTGCCCGCCTTCGTGGATACAGGCGCCACCCTGATTGACAAGAACAACGTGGACGGCTTTATCGCGGCGCAGAAATCGGCCACTGCGAAATGAACCTTTGAACTCCTCTCCTGAGAGCGCATATATTATTCGGCCCAATGCGGTCAGCGACTCTAGCTTCCAGCTTGTTCGGCATTCTTTATGCGCGCAAAATCGAGAGGCTTAGTGAAGCATTAATGGCTCCGTTTCGGAGTCGCCAAATCGATGTAGTACTTACCATTCTTGACGCCAACCAGGTACGAGGTCGCTAAGTGCGTGGCGTTGCCCTGGTCTTTGTAACGCACGACCATGCGCCCAATGGCCGGCAGCGCAGGCACGTACGTGACTCCATCCAGCGTGTATGCCAGCTTCACGCCGGCATCGAGCGGTACGAATTCAAGCTTCTGCAGGCGGTAGTTGATGTCATGGCGCAGCGAGCGGAAGAAAGCGTCGCGTTCGCGTTGCTCCACCCCCTGCCAGTAGACCAGCGTAGCCAGCTTGTCCCAAGCCTCACTGGACTCCGGAACCTTTGGTTCCGACTCGGCGAGGCTTTTGATCTGTTGGAAGTACCGCTGGTAGAGCTGTTGCAGCTCCGCCTCTGATGACGCGCCATCGGCCGCACAGGCGGACATTGCAACGAATGTGACGAGAGCACAGCAGGTAATGCGAATGATGTTCTTCATTGGTCCAATCATGAAATCCCCCGTGCTCTTCACGTCGCGTATGCATTTTAGCGCAGAGGGTCAGGCGGCCAACTCGCCTGGCGTCAGCTCATCCACATAACACCACATCCACCTTTCTCCGGGTTCGATGGAGCGGATCAGCGGATGGTGGCTGGAATGGAAGTGCTTGGTGGCGTGCTTGTTCTTGGAGGAGTCGCAACAGCCCACATGGCCGCACTCCAGGCAAAGGCGGAGGTGGACCCAGGAGTCGCCCGTCTTCACGCAATCTTCGCAGACATGCTTGTCGGTGGTGGTGATGCGGATTTGTTTGAGGTGAGTGCACTCAGAGGCCATTGCGTTCTCCTTGCCGGTCAGGCCGCGGCCGGCATTTCCAAAGCGTTACGGTCCCAGCCGGCCAGGTTAGCGCCCGCTTCATAGGTGCTTTGCAGGAAATCCAGCAGCGCGCGCCGGGGCGAATCCGCACCGCGGACATCATCGTACATCAAGAGGAACTCGCGGAGTTGCGGATCGTAAAAAGCGGAGCCGGGCTGTACCCTGGCAGCAGAGTATCCCTCGGGTTCAGGCACCGTGTAGGAGTAAAAGGCGGGGCCGTTCACGCTGCCGCCGCCGGGCCAAAATCCGGCGCTGATCACTTCGTGAGAGTAGGCTTCGCGGGTGATGGCATCGGCGCCTGGGCGCTCCGGCGCACGCCGGCCGGAAAACCGGCTTACCGCCAGGTCGAAGCTGCCCCAGAAGAAATGCACGGGACTGCACTTGCCCAGGAAGCGCGAACGAAATTCCAGGAAAATGCTGTTGACGGTCACCAGAATGCGCCAGAAACGATTGGCGAATTCGGGGTCGTAAGCAGCATGTACGATGTCACGCTCAAAGGCAATCGGATCGGGCACTTCGCACGGCTTGGAATTGATCCGAAGCTCCAGACCAAGCGCGCTCAGATGCGACATGAGTTCGCGGTAGAAGTCGGCCACCGCCATGGGCCTGAGTTGCAGATGATCCACCCGGCCGTCGCTAGTGGTGATCGCCAGGTTGTGATCAATGAAATCGAATTGGATTTCGAAAGTTTGTTGCCCATAAGGAATGGGCGAGGTGGTGAGGCCGCGCGAACTGACGTAGAGCGGCACGTTCCACCAATGGTTCAGCTTGGGCGTGAGCTGCAGGCGTATTTTGCCCACCACCTGCGTCCACATGTGCAGGGTGGAATAGGTGTCCTGCCATGATTGCAGCGGGAGGGATGGCCAGGCCGTCTCCCGCGCATGTAGGTCCAGGCGATCTGACATTGAAACCTCGCGTCGGATGTTTGGGCGCAGTCCCATATCATGCACCGGTTCTACGTTCCTGCCAACCCGCGGGGCTCGCGGCCCGGAGTTCGGCGGAGGGATGGTGGCAAGGCGCGAGAACCAAGGGGTGTACTAGAGCACGATTCCATAATCGCTGGCGGCGGGAACGGGGAGGTGGCAGAATACGCCTAGCTCCATACATCGGCCCCCGATATTTGTGCTGGAGGAGTCCGGGTGCAAGCCGAGGCCCGGGGTTATGACGTACTCGGCCTATAAGTATGGCGGGCGCCATCGCGAGTATTGCCAGTGCCCCATGTGCGGCGAAAGCGGCGGAAAGCACACCTTGGGATGCGTTTGCCCGGCATGCGGCTCGGTGGGAGGCACGCACGAGGCCGAGTGCCGCTGTCCCTTCTGCAATGCCAACATGGCAGAGCATAACAAAGCGTGCCGCTGCCCCAAGTGTGGAGAGATCGGCTAAGTTCCGGCCGGCTCAGGCTATTACAAATCTTTACAGGAGCATCACAAACCTTTACGCCCCGGCTTGGGCCATTGTGGTTAGCTATTGCCAGCTTAGAGATGGGCAAGGGAAGCATAGAGCAACTTCCCGGAGCCAGGCGGGAGTGGAGATTTTCAGGCTCTCGCCTGGCGGTTCCAGCAGTGGCAATAGATTAGAATTAAGCAAGGCGTCAACCATCATCATACGGGCCGCAGTGGGGCCTGCCCGGTTCGGTAAGCGCGGAAGTGAGGGGTCCGCGCAAACGCTGTTAATGTCTGTTCGCTTTCAGCATTAGTAGATAAATCTGCACGGTCGCGAGGCCGCACGCTCATGCTCGGTTACCTGCTCCTCTTGTGCACCATCATCGGCCTGCTCAGTTGCACCGCTTTCCTGATTCTGCTCGCGGCCGCGTTTGTTCGATTCAAGCGCCGCGCGGTTCCCGGTCCCTGGGATGGTCCCTGGCCGCGGGTGAGCTTGCTCAAGCCACTGCACGGCCTGGAACCGGGGCTGGAATCGAACCTGGAGAGTTTCTTCCGCCAGGATTATCCCCATTACGAAATTATATTTGGGTGCCGGCAGGAGAGCGACCCGGCGCTGGACGTGGCACAGGCAATCCGCGATCGCTATCCGCAGGTGACGGTAAAGATCGTGTTGTCCGGCGAACCGGAGCGCCCCAATGCCAAGGTCTGCTCGCTGCAAAGAATGGCTGAGGTCGCCACTTCCGAGTACCTGGTGGTCAGCGATAGCGATGTGCGGGTAACGTCCCAGTACCTACGCGACGTAATCCGCCCGCTGCTGCAGCGGGAAGTGGGAATGGTGACCTGCCTCTATCGCGGCGAGCCCAGCGGCGGTCTGTGGTCGCGACTGGAGGCGCTGGGCATGTCAGTGGAGATGACTGCGGGCGTCGTGGTTGCCGACCTGCTGGAAGGGTTGAAGTTCGCCCTGGGTCCCACCATGGCCATCCGCCGCGACGTGCTGGACGATGTGGGCGGCTTTCAGGTTTTGGCCGATTACTGTGCTGACGATTTCGTCCTCGGGCAGCGGGTTTTCGAAGCGGGCAAGCGCGTGGTTCTTTCTCATTACGTGGTGGACCACGTAGCGCTCCACCAGCGCTGCCTGGCTTCCCTCCAGCACCAGGTGCGCTGGATGAAGAGCACCCGCTTTTCGCGGCCCAAAGGCCACGTGGGCACCGGCCTGACTTTCGCAATCCCTTTCGGGCTGCTGGGGTTGGCTGCCGGCATCGCCATGCACAATCCCCTGCTCGGATTGGCGTTGCTCTTCTACGCCGCTCTCAACCGCATGGCGGAAGCACTACTAGCCGGCTGGGGCGTGGTGCGCGATCCGCTTGCCCTGCGCTATTTCTGGCTGTATCCCGCGCGCGACCTGTTGGGTTTTTTCCTGTGGTGCGCCAGCTTCTTCAGCACCAGCATCGTATGGCGCGGAGAACGCTACCTGCTGGAAATGGGCGGCAAGATGGTCCGCCAGGGAGCGTCCGAGGAACTGGCCGGCGCTTCAGAAACGGTTGCTGTAGACGAACTTGCCTGAGACTTCCGCCACCACGTGCTTCTGTGGCAGCAACGCATCCACGCGCGCCTTCTCGTAGCCGGGCACAAACAGGAACACCCGCCCGCTTCCGTTCCACTCTCGTAACAGATCGTTGTCATCCAGGAATATCTTCGGCACATCGGGGAAGGTTGAACCAAACCACATGGATGTGGTGCGCCCATTCACCAGCCGGATAGGCCGCTGCAGGTAAAACAGCAGGGAAGAGCCGAATGCCTGGTCACCGTAGATCATCACTTCGTCGCCTGGTTTTTCCTGGGCGGCGATTCTCTGGGCCAGCGCTTTGGAAGACATGTAGGGTCCGAAGCGGCCAAGCGCGATGTGGGCGGCAAATAATAGCAGGGCCATGCCTGCGGCCAGCGCCCACGTGGCCGGGTAAGAACGGCGGCGCAGGCGCAGTCCCAGCGAAAGCAGGGGCGTGAAAACAAGGGCCAAAACGGCGAGAATGGCGGGCAGCCGCAGAGCCGCAAAGGATTCGGCGCTCAAGTCCAGGGCATGCGACATGGAAAGCGTATCTGCCGCCATGTTGTGCTTGGCCAGTACGGCGCCAATATCGGGCGCGTAGGGCAAATGCCGCGAATACCACAAGCCCGCCAGTAGCGCTGCGCCTGCAACCAGGGATACCAATGCAATCGCGGCGGAAGAGCCAATCAGCCAGCCGCGGCCGTTTTCCTGACGCTCGTCGCGGGCCACAGCGTCGGCCAGCAACAGGAGCAGCGGCAGATAGGCGGGGAAGGTGTAGTACTCCTGGTTGGTGGAGATAGCAAAAAACAGCAGCACCAGCCCCGCCCAAATCCAGCACAGCAAGCGGGTGCGGGCGGCAAAGCGCTGGCGAGTATCTTCCGCTCCGGCGGACCGGTCCTTCACATCGCGGACCGCGTTGCGCACCAAGCTGGGCAGATAGAAGCTCCAGGGAAAAAGCCACACCAGGTGCAGGCTCCAATAAAGCGCGGCGGGCAGCTTGTTGTAGTCCTTGGGATAGCGCTCGCCCAGGAAGCGCAAAAAATGTTCGTTGACGAAATAGAACCAGAAGAAGCCGTGATTGCGCAGGCCTGCCAGAATGTGCCATGGCGCGGCAATGGCGAAAAACAAGGCCAAGCCCGAGAGCAGGCGAACCTCCCGCCAGCGCCGCCACTCGCCGGTGATCGCCAGGTAAATAAGCGCCGGCATCCCTACAAACACCAGGGCGACCAGTCCCTTGGCCAGCACCGCAAGGGCCACGCAAGCATAGCCCGCGTACCATCGCCAGGCAGCTGGGCGCAGTTCGAGGGCGGTGAGCAGAAAATAAAGTGACGCCGCTATCAGCAGGCTCAAAAGGACGTCAGGAATAAATATGCGGGTGAACAGGTAAACCCCGGCGCTGGTGAGCACAAACAGGCCCGCGTAGATTCCGGTGCGTTCGCCAAAGGCACGTTCGCCCCAGGCCATGCCCAGCCACGCCAGCAGCAGCACGGCCAGCGCGGTAGGCAGGCGCGCCGCAAATTCGTTGACCCCGAACAGGCGATAGCTGCCGGCCACCAGCCAGTAGGGAAGCGGCGCCTTTTCCAGGTAACGAATGCCGTTGACGTGCAGGGTGACGTAGTCGCCGCGCGCCAGCATCTCCCGCGCCGCTTCCGCATGCGTGGAATCGGCGTCGTCCAGCAGAGGCGGCGAGAACACCGACCCCAGGTAAACGGCGGCAAAGATTATCGCGAGCAATATCAGCGCGGGGCGGCGGGAGGAGGTCGTGACCGGCTGCTGGATCTGAAGCGCCGGAGCGGCAGGGGAGCTCAAGATGGAATTTTTCCTCGGGATTCGCGCTGGATTTCCTACAGAATATTACACTTGCGCACCTCAGCAAAATCTCGCCGCCACCCGCTTTGTTGAGTCGGGAGTGACTCTCCCCAGCAGCCGCTTACCTCGGCCGTCCAGCTGTGCTGCTGTGTAATTTGCCGGCTGTCACCAGCTCTCTCCAGCGCATCTGTAGGGAGGTTGATATTGAATGTAAACACATCGAGGTAAGCGGGCGATGGCTAGGCAAGAACGCATTACGCAAAGCTTGGGTGCCGTTCTTCTGTTGGTGCTGCTGATGGGAGCGATGGGTTGCAACACGCTGAAGGCGCGTTCCGACCTCAACAAGGGCGTTCAGGCTTACAAGAATGCCAAATATGATCAGGCCATTCAGTACTTCAAAGAGGCGGTGTCGCTCGACCCTGGGTTGGTGAATGCCCGGCTGTACCTGGCCACTGCTTATGCCCAGCAGTTTGTGCCCGGCGTGGATAGCCCGGACAACAACAAGAGCGCGGAGGCGGCGATTGACCAGTACCAGGAGGTGCTGAAGCTTCATCCCGGCCGCGAACAGGAGATCAACAGCCTGAAGGGAATCGCGTACCTCTACCTGCAGATGAAGAAGTTCGACCAGGCCAAGGAGTACTACCGCAAGGCCCTGCAAATGGATCCCAATGACGCCGAACTTTATTACTCCATCGCTGTGATTGACTGGACGCAGGTGTACCAGCCGCGCATGCAATTGTGGGCGGAGCAGGGACTTAAGCCCACAGAGGAGCTCAAATCGGAGAAAGCCTGCCAGAAGCTGAAGGACACGAACGCCGACAAGATCAACGAGGGCCTGCAGGCGCTGGACAAGGCGGTCAAGCTGCGTCCTGAATATCCGGATGCCATGGCATACCTGAATCTGCTGTATCGCGAGAAGGCGCACATTGATTGCGGCGATCCGGAAGCGCGCCAGGCGGATCTCAAAACTGCGGACGGCTGGGTGGATAAATCCATTTTCACCCGCAAAGAACTGGAAGCCAAGCAGCGCGGCCCGCAGGGGATCACCGTGCCTTCGCATCAGTGAGCGTGCAGATCTGCCACGGAGACACAGAGGCACAGAGAAATAGCGAAATTTGTGGCGCGCCCCTCCGGCGTGCTGTCTCTTCATTCACCGGCTATCTCGGCTGTTGACGACTCAGCCCAGGGCCGAACCATTCCGCCGCTAACCCGCCCAAAGACCGCGTAAACCCAGTCACTCCTCTCCGCAAATTCATGCAGCCTCCCGAATTCCCACGATTGCAGTGCGCCTGGCGGTACAATCGCCAGTTTCCTTGTGGAGGGCACTCATGGCGTGGCTAATGATCCTGCTGGTGCTGATCGCCGCACCGCTGTTCGGGCAAACACCAACCCAGGTACGAGTTATTGCGTTTGGGGCGCATCCCGACGATTGCGACTTGCGCGCCGGAGGGTTGGCGGCAAAGTACGCCGCTCTGGGCTACAAAGTGAAGTTTGTATCCGTGACCAACGGCGACGCCGGGCATCAGTCCATGGGCGGCGGCCAACTGGCCAAGCGCCGCCGGGCCGAGGCCCAAGAAGCGGCGCGCCGGATCGGGATCGAATACGAGGTTCTGGACAACCACGATGGCGAACTGCTGCCCACCCTGCCGGTGCGCAACCAGGTCATCCGCGAAATTCGCCAGTGGAAGGCCGACATTGTGTTGTCGCCCCGGCCCAACGACTACCACCCCGACCACCGCTACACCGGCGTGCTGGTGCAAGATGCGGCATACATGGTCACCGTGCCCAACCTGGTGACCGATGTTCCGGCGCTGCGAAAAAATCCCGTGTTCGTCTACTTCTGGGATCCCTTTACCCAGCCCCAGCCCTTCCGGCCGGACATCGTGGTTTCCATTGACGACGTCTACCCAAAGAAACTGGACATGCTGGATGCGCACGTCTCCCAGTTTTACGAGTGGCTCCCATGGCATGACGGGCTGCTCGAGCAAGTGCCGAAGGATCCCGCCGCGCGGAAGCAATGGCTGGCGACGCAGCAGCCGGATAACGTTCTGCCGGAGTGGCGCCCGGCGCTGGAGAAGCGCTACGGCCCAGCTGCTGCGAACATCAAGCACGCCGAAGCGTTCGAGATCACGGAATACGGCCGCCAGCCCAGCGAACAGGAAATTCGGCAGATGTTTCCGTTCTTTCCAGTCAAATAGCGGCGCAGTGCGGGCTGCCGTCTCGGACTAGCTTCCCCGGCAGGACTAGAATTTTGGGGTATGAACCAAACTTCTGCCGATTACCGCAAAGCCACCGCGGTTGAGCGCATCTTCAATCGCGCCTTTGGCGTGCTTGTGGGCGTGGGTTTGGGGCTGCCGCACAATTATCTGGTCCAGGTTCAAGGACGCAAGAGCGGGAAGATTTACTCCACTCCCATTGACCTGCTGGAGCTGGGAGGCAAGCGGTACCTGGTGGCGCCGCGCGGGCGCACGCAGTGGGTGCGCAACGCTGAGGCTGCAGGCCAGGTGATGTTGAAGAAGGGGAGGACCCGGCTGCGGTACCGTATTCGAGCCATCCCCGACGAGTCCAAACCCGAACTGCTCAAGGCTTATCTGGATCGGTTCAAGACGACGGTGCAGCGCTACTTTCCTGTCCCGGCCGGCTCGCCGCCGCAAGCTTTCGCGGAGATCGCAGGCAACTACCCCGTATTCGAATTGCTGCCGGAATAGCCGTTACTTCATGCTGAACAGCGCGTTCACATGGGCTGTGACCGTAATCTTCTGGGGCGTGAACTGTTCGGTGGGCGCGGGTGTGGCCATCCCCGCCGCCCCCATGCTGCGCGCCATCATCGGAGTCACTACCCGCACTTGCTCAAACGTATCCACCGAGGCATAGGAAAGCTCACCCAAGGCCCTCTGCGCGGCGCGCGCAACCGCCTCTGCCTCGGCACGGGCGCGCTGGTAAGCATCCTCGGTGGCCCGCAACTTGGCGGCATCCATGTTCTCCAGGGTGTAGCTGACGCTCTGGTTGGCGGTTACATCGAGCTCGGAAAGTTGCGCAACAAGGGGCGCAATTTTGGAGAAATCGCGTAACTTCAGGGAAACGCTGCTGTTCACGCGATAGGCGATCAGCTTGCGCTTGGGGCTGCGGTAGTCATAAACCGGATCCAGCGAAAAGAAACCGATTTCCGCCGCCTTGGGTTCAATGCCATTCGAGCGCAGAATGCGGCGGATCTGGTCCGTGGCCTGGCTGGCGCGGTCATAAGCCGCCTTGGCGGTCTCCTCCTGGGCGGAAATGTTGAACTGCACCAGCGCTGTATCGGGTGCGGATTCGTACTTGCCGTCCGCGCCCACGTAAATGGTGTTGGGCTGAGCCGTCACCGCCGGGTGTTCCTGCGCCATGGCGGCGGCAGCCAGCAGAAGCGTGGCCGCACAAAATACCGCAAGCCTGCTGGTCATAGCCTTCCCGTTCTTTCCGACCCATTCGCAACCAGCCCACGCTGGCGCTACCGGACCGGAAGCGCCATTCTAGTGCAGCGGCACCTGCAGCGGGCGATCGAGGCGGACTTCCAGCATCTGTCCCTTGTCCAGCTTGAGGTCGCGGTCGGTCAGAAGGCCGGCGCCCAAACCGGCACCTCCGCCCACTCCTGCGCCAATAGCCGCTCCGTGGCTGCCGCCCGCAACCACGCCCCCCAGCGCGCCCACCCCGGCTCCAACGGCGGCGCTCTCGATCATTCGGCCCTTGTTGGGGCCCTTGCGCTCAATATCGCCTTCGGCGTTGGGCTGCTTGACCGCGTGCTCTCCGGGCACTCCGGTCACGGTCACCACCAGCGGCATCCAGCCGTGCTGGGTTTCAATTTCATCAAAGCTGAGCAGGAGCCGGGCGTGGAAGCCACGGTCCACGGAACTCACGTGCCCTTTGATTTTCTTGCCCCGGGGAATCACGGCTCCGCCAGGAGCGGTAAGATCCTCCGCCAGCTTGCCCTGGAAGTGTTTGCCCGGCTTCACTTTGCGGGTATCCAGCTTATCGCTCAGGCGAATGATGAACTTAGTTCCTTCGGGAATGGAGTTGGAGGGCGCAGCCGGCGATACCGGCAGACGCTGGCTCAAGGTTTGGGCGGCTGCCAATCCTGCCAGGAGCAGGGAACAGCACGCCACGCGTGGAACGAGTCTCCGCATGTCCGGACCTCTAGGTTATGTGAGTTGCTGAACCTTGGATGCTTGCTTCCGCCATTCGGCTGCTTAGGACCGCCCGGCGGAGGTTTTCCCAATTGTTTTTCACACTTTCGCCGTAAAATTTACGATTGCGGGTGCGCCGTGGTTGTGTAAGGCTTTAAGGAGCCGACAAGGAGGCTCGATGCGGAAATGGTATGTGCCATTGGCGGTTCTGGGCGTGGCCGGCCTGGGAGCGCTCTTGCTGACGGAGCGCGGCCGGCAGACCTTGCGCTGGCTGAGCGAAAACCTGCAGCGCGCGGTGGAGTGGAATGAAGCCGCGCAACGCGAACTGGATCGAATTCAAGTTGCCCTGAACCGAGTTGCCGACTCGCTGGAGGCGGTGCGGTAGTCTTCTGCTTTTTTCCTGGTTGCGCGCCTGTCTTTTCGTTCCCTGCATCGCCTGGCCGCCTGTCTTAGCAGGGACGCACGTCTTGAACTCTCGGAACTGATTGGAATTGCAGGTGGAAGTTAGCGAACGACCGCGCTGTAGGACAAGCGGGCGCGGGCGTTGATCTGCTTGCGCAAATCTTCCCAGATGGTGCCGGGCATTGCCAGAAAAACTCGAACAACGTCGGGGTCGAACTGCCGTCCCGACCACGCCTCGATCTCCTTGCGGGCCGCATCAATGGACTGTGCCGGACGATAGGGGCGATCGGAAGTAATGGCGTCCAGGGTGTCGGCCACCGCAAATATCCGGGCTCCCAGCGGGATTTCATTGCCCTTCAATCCGCGCGGATACCCGGTGCCGTCGTATTTCTCCTGGTGAGCGTAAACAATCTCTGAGGGTTCCTGGAGAAATGGAATTTTTTTGAGTATCTGGTAACCGTGGAAGCAATGCTCGCGCATAATTTCCACTTCCGGCGGTTCGAGCTTCGCCGGTTTGCGCAGAATGTTGTCGGGGATGGCCATCTTGCCGATGTCGTGCAGGAAGGCGCCGCGGGCAATCGTGCGCATTTCGCGGCTTTCCGCGTGAATGCCCATGGCGCGGGCGATGGCGATGGTGAAGGCGGTAACCCGGCGGGAGTGGCCTTCTGTTTCCGCGTCCTTTAAATCAAGAGCATCGCCCAGCGCCTCCAGGGTGATGTCATAGGAGCGTTCCAGTTCGGCATTGAGCCGCTGCAAGTCATTGTTGACTTGTTTCAGTGTGCTGTTGGCGTCGGTAAGGTCGCGGTTGGCTTGGTGAAGCTCACGGGTGCGCTCCTCGACTAGGCCTTCCAGCCTGGTTTGATAAGCCCGGTTCTCCATCTTAAGACGGCGATTTTCCAGGGCTCGGCGGGCAGTGGCCAGCAACTGCTCCCGCTCAAAGGGTTTCAGCAGGTAATCGTAGGCGCCGTTGCGAATCGCCGCGAGCGCTACGGAGATGTCATGCACTGCCGTGACCATCACCACCGGCATGTCCGGATATCTTTCCTTGGTGCGCTCCAGCAGGCCAATACCATCCAGCTCCGCCATCATCAGATCGGAAAGAATCAGCTCGAATTGCCCACCAGAATCGAGAATGGCCAGCGCCTCTTTGCCGGAGCCGGCTTGCTGACATTTGTAGCCAGCCGATCCGAGCATCGAGCTTACGATCTCGCGAATGGGTTCTTCGTCGTCGACGACAAGAATTCGCTCTGCAGGCATATGTTGGCCCAGTCTGGGGGGGAAGGGAGATTGTAGCGCAATTCTGCGGCGGTATTGGTGTATTAACCGTAGTAACCATGATTCCTTAGGTATTCCATGCTATATAGCCGGTACCGTTCCCGAATACGGAAGCGCGCGTTGGGGAGGTGCGCCTGCCGCAGGGTACCCAACTCGTTGGCGCAAATCTGCCGGCGGAGTCCTTTGCTGTACTGGCTCTGCTGGCGGCCAGCCTACTTGTGTTTCGCACTTTCCGGGAGCGCTATTTCCTTACCTGGATCGTAGGCTGGCTCGCCTATGTTATTTACAGCTCGCCAGTTATCCTCAGCCTGGGGGGTGCCTCTCCGCCCCGGGCGCTTCGCGACGCTATCTTCCTGTTCGCGGTTTTTCTCCTCTCCTCAGCTATCCTGATCTACTCGGAAACGCCGCGCCTGGTGCTGCCCGCGGCGGTTGCAACCGGCGTTGCCATCATTACGGTGGTACTGAGAGGCCTATGGTGGCCGCACTCGGTATGGCTTCCGTGGCTGCCCTCCCTGCTTCTTCACCTAATTACTGTGGTAGCTGCCCTGCAGTTACTGCGTTATACCTGGGCGCGCTGGGCAGCAGGCCCTTGGCTGATGGCCGGCACTCTGGTCTTACTGCACTTTCGAGGAGGCTGGTTCGACCACCATTTCCTTCCCGCCCTGGATTTGCCGATTGACGTGTTGCTCGGCGTCAGCATGCTGATGATCGTCTTTGACGAATCGCGGCTGCGCACTCTGCGCTTGGGCGTGGTCAACAGCCTGGCCACTGCCATCGCGCAGGCTCAAGATGCCAATTCCATGCTGCTGGTGGCCCTGCAGGAACTGAAGCAGCTGATGAAAGCACGGGCGGCCTGGTTCCGCGTGCTGGAAGGTGAGCGGATGGTGATCACCGAGCACGTTGGCCTCTCGCTGGAGTTCCTGAAGAGCCACCGTTTCCGCGAAATGGATGAGGTGCTCACCCAGGTCCTGCATACCGGCGAACCCTTCGTACACCGCGTGCGCGAGACCGATGCTTCCACGGCGCAAGCGTTACGCCAGCAAGGCTTCGAGCATTTGCTGCTGGTTCCCGTGAAAGGCCGGAAGGCTGTTATCGGCGTGCTGGCCCTGGCCGGCGGCAAGCACCGCTGCTATAGCGCGGACGAGTTTGCATTTTTGAAGTCCACCGCCAACCAGTTGGGCATTGCGGCCGAGAACCTTCGCTTGTTCGGGCAGATTCGGCGCTCGCAGCGGGAATGGATCAGCACCTTCGACTCCATGGAAGACTTCATCCTGGTGCATGATGGGCAGAACCGCATCATGAAGGTGAACCGGGCGCTGCTGCGGCGCTTGGGACGCTCTCCCGCCGAAGTTATTCATCGCAGCTGCGAGGAAGTGTTGCCCCACCAGGCCGGATGGGAAGGCTGTCCTTACTGCGGGCGGGACGCCAGTGACTTGATGGAGGAAAACGATCCCTGCTTTGGTGGATTTTCTCTGGTTTCCACCTCCTCCTATGTGTGGACTTCCTCTTACCGCGAAGAAGGCCGCAAACAACTGGGCACCGTTCACATCATCCGCGACACCACCGACCGGCGCACCGCGGAAGAGAAATACCGGCTGCTTTTTGAGCAGGTCCAGGAGGGCGTGTTTGTAGCCGATGCCCAGGGCAAGCTGCTGGACTGCAACCAAGCCCTGGTCGCAATGCTGGGCTACGACAGCAGGGAAGAGTTGCTGGCGCTCAGCGCTGATGCCCTATACGGCTCGCCGGAACAGCGAAACGCCCTGCTGCAGGCGATTGGCGAACACAGCTATGTTCGCAGCTTTGAAGTGCAGCTGCGGAAGAAGGACGGCAATACGCTGGCCGCCTCTGAGACCAGCTTTGCCACCCGTAATGAGGCAGGCCAAATAGAGCGCTATCAGGGTTTCCTGCTCGACGTTACGGAAAAGAAGCGGGCGGAAGACGAGATTCGCCGCCGCAACCTGGAACTGCACGCGCTAAACGCCATTGCGGTCATTGCCACACAGTCATTTGACCTGGATGAAATCCTCAACCTGACCCTGCGCCAACTGGTGAGCCTGTTTGCGGCGGAAACCGGGTCCGTGTACTTAAGCGATAACGGCTCCTCCACCCTGCGCCGGCGCGCCGCCTGGGGACATCGCAGCGACTCGGCCACGCGCTCCGCCAGTACGGCTGTCCTTCCGGAGGAGTTTTGGCGGACGCTGACCAGTTCGCGCACAGAAGTCATCACCGATCGGGATGCGGATCGCCTGCCCGCCATCGCGGCCGACTTCGTGCGTGACGAGGGCCTGCGCTCCTGGATGTGGGTGATCCTGTGGAGCCAGGAACAGCCCATGGGCGTGCTCGGAGTCAGCAGCCGCAAGGAGCGCGAGTTCGCCCCCACCGATGAGAGGCTGCTTATCGCCATTGGCCGGCAGCTGGCCACTACCATCGAAAAGATCCGTTTATACGAGGAAACGACGCGCGCCTACGACGACCTGCGCCGCACCCAAGCGCAGCTGCTGCAGAGCGAAAAGATGTCGGCCATCGGGCAGTTGATTGCCGGCGTGGCCCACGAACTCAACAACCCGCTCACCGCCATCCTGGGTTATGCGCAGTTGCTGGAGAGCGAAGCGCTGGACGAGCGCAGCCTCGATTTTGTGCGCAAGCTGCTCAAACAGGCGCAGCGCACCCATCGCCTGGTGCAGAACCTGCTCTCCTTTGCCCGCCAGCGCACGCCGCAGAAGATCCCGGTTGACATCCGCCGCGTGGTGGACGACACACTCTCCTTGCGGGAGTACGACTTCAAGCGCGGCAACATCACGGTGCAGCGTGAAATCGCCGAGGAGCTTCCCGCCGTCACTGCCGACCCGCACCAGTTGGAGCAGGTGTTTCTCAACATCACCAACAACGCGGTGGATGCCATGCTGGAAATGGAGCGCGGCGGGGTGCTATTCGTAAACGTGTATGCCGAGAACGGAGCGGTGTGCGTTGAGTTTCGCGATACCGGCCCGGGAATCTCCGATCCCAAGCGTATTTTCGATCCTTTCTACACCACCAAACCCGTGGGTAAAGGCACGGGTCTGGGTCTCAGCATCTGCTATGGCATTGTGAAAGAACATGGCGGAGAGATAGAAGCCCGCAATGCGCCGGAGGGCGGCGCGGCCTTGCTGGTGCGCCTGCCCGCCGGCGGAAAGCCGGAGCCGCTCCGCACTCCTGGGCTTACTCCGGCGCGCCAGTTGGTTCTGCAGGGACGCCTGCTCCTGGTGGAGGACGAGGAAGCGGTGCTGGAGTTTGAACGCGAAGTACTGGCCGGGGCAGGCGCTGAGGTGGTGACCGCCTCCGATTCCGAGAAGGCCCGCGCTCTGCTCAGCGGCGGCGGTTTTGATGCCCTCATTCTGAATGGCTCCATGCCGGACGGCTGGAGCGCTATCCATATCCATAGCTGGGTGGCCGAACACTCTACGTCCATGGTGCGCCGGCTGCTTTTCACCTTTTCCACCCTGGATGGCGACACACAAACCTTTCTTGAGCGAAACCGCATCTCTTATTTGGTCAAGCCTTTCGATGTGGGGGAACTGATCGCCACTACCCGCAGGCTGCTGGAAAAGAGCCTGACGGCCACGGCATCTCGCTAACCTGCATCGGAACCCTGGTTCCAAGTGTGGGTATTTGGATACCCACATTCCCGACTGCGACACTCACACCTGCAGCTACTTCGGAACGAAATACACCGGACCGCATTGCCTTCCAGGGCACCTGTTTCGCGCTCCTAGACCGCTGCGCCGCTAATAGCAAGGCTTTCCCAGTGCAACTTTGTGCACTGGCAGGGTTTGAATTATTGACTGCCGAACTACTGCAGGTTCGCGTGAATGGCTGGGAACGTGCAAAAGGAAGAGTGGTTAAAACAGGCAAAAGGTTAGCCCGCACTCAAGTTCCTATAGGGGGAATAATGGCAAGGGCACTCGATCAAGCAAAGATTACCGGGTTGGCAGCACAATTTCCCGTTGCGGCTGAACAATCCCTCGCACGTTACGAGAAAGCTTACGAAGAGCACCGGCACCGGGTATATGCGCTGGGCTTCTGGATGACCGACAGCGAGATGGCGGCGGAAGAGATTTCGTCAAGTGTGTTTGCGCGGGCTTTTGCGAACGGCAGCATCCCCAGCGCGGAAGCCGTGGACCGCATCCTGCTCAGTGAGATTCGCGACCTGATGCCGATCGGCACCCTGCGGCTGAATATGCCTGCCACCAGTGAAGTGGCGTCTGTGCGCGGCAACGTCAAGCGCGTGGACCTGGAACGCGCGGTGGTGCAACTGCCGGCTACAGAGCGCATGATTTTCCTGCTGCACGACGTGGAGGCTTACGATCACGCCCGCATCGCCCGCACCCTGGGCGTCAGCGAGCAGGAATCGCAATTCGGCCTGCATCAGGCCCGCCTGCGGTTACGGGAACTTGTGGCAGCGAAGGCGTAAATTCAAACATTTTGTTCTGCAGAAGAGGGGGCACCTGTTAAAGGTGCCCTTTGTTTTTGTTTGTGCTAATGAACCTTTGCGAACCGCTATCGCTCACCCCGTGAGGTTCGGGGGTTTTGCTTTTACCGTCAGCCGTAAACCGTCAACGGGGTTGACAGCTCTTTGCGTCTTCCTGCCGCCTGGCGCGTCTAAAACCTATGCTTTTCGAAGGCAAGGAGCGCAAGCAGAGGGAACAGGAGATGCAGCGCGCCGGGCGCTTGCCTCCGGGCCAGGCGCTCACCCTCAAGTGGCCGGTGCTGCACTACGGCTCGGTGCCACGGTTCGATGCCGCCACCTGGGATTTCCGCATCGCCGGGCTAATAGACACGCCTGTGCGCCTCAGTTGGGATGAGTTCAATCGCTTGCCCAAGGCGGGGATCACCAGCGACTTTCATTGCGTCACGCGCTGGAGCCGCTTCGACAATCACTGGGAAGGTGTTTTGTTTCGCGAGGTGATGAACCTGGTGAGGCTCAAGCCCGGAGTTGGATACGTTCTGGTGCACGCCGAGCAGGGCTACACGGCTAACGTGCCTTTGCCCGACCTGGACCGCGACAACGTGCTCTTCGCCACCCACCATGACGGCCAGCCTCTGCCCGCCGAGCACGGATTCCCTTTGCGCCTGATCGTCCCCCATCTGTACGCCTGGAAATCGGTGAAATGGGTGCGGGGGATCGAATTTCTTGATCGCGATGCGGCTGGGTTTTGGGAGCGCAACGGCTACCACATGTACGGAGATCCGTGGAAAGAGCAAAGGTTTGATACAGATTGAACAGAGTAGGCAGGCTCCCCGACTGGCAGCACTGATCCAATAGGGCTGACTCCCGAGTCCTGACTCCAGACTATTTTTTCAGGATCGGGTTATAGCCGTCGGCCACCAGCTTGGCGCGGGCCATTTCGGCATCTTTGATATCGCCGAAAGGTCCAACCTGCACGTGATAGAGGCGGTCATGCGGCTGGTTGGTGCCGATGAACACCTGATACGACTTTTTTTTCAGTGCGGAAAGCAACGCCTCGGCATCATCCTTCTTGCTCACCGCAGCCACCTGCACCAGGTAGCCGCCGTTATCGAGGGTGCCCACCAACGGCTGCGGCGCGACTCCGGCCGCGGTGGCGGCCGCCACGGGTGAGTCCGAACTATCCGCGGCAGCAGGCGCGGCCTGGGCATCGTTGTTGCTCTGTTTCACGGCCTGGTAGAACGTTAGATCGCCGGAGCTGGGCTTGGCCGCGGCGTTAGACTTCGCGGCCGTCTTAGCCTCAGTCTTCGCGGGCTGCTGATCTTCCGCACTCCCGGCCGCACGGCCTTTTCCCATCGAGTATCCCAGCCCAAAAAACAACGCGCAAATGCCCACCAGCCCAAAGAACAGGAGCAACATGCGCCCCGTGCCCAGGGTAATTTCGGTATCCTGCGAAGCCATACGACCCAGTTCTCCTGTCTCACTTGCCTGCTTTTTGTCCAGCCAGTAGGTGGTCACGGTGTGTTGGTGGCAGGCGCTTTGGCCGTGCTGCCACCCCCTCCCGCTATCTTGGCCAGCACCTCATGCATGCCACTGAATACGTCTATCGGAACGGGGAAGACCACCGTGGTGTTCTTTTCCACGCCGATCTCGGTCAGGGTCTGCAGATAGCGCAACTGGACGCTGACCGGCTCCTCGGCCAGCAGCCGCGCGGCATCCACCAGGCGCTGCGCCGCGGAGAATTCGCCCTCGGCGTGAATGATCTTGGAACGTTTTTCGCGCTCTGCCTCGGCCTGCTTGGCCATGGCGCGCAGCATCGTCTCGGGCAGGTCCACCTGCTTCACTTCCACGTTGGCGACCTTCACGCCCCAGGGATCGGTGTGCTGGTCGAGAATGGTTTGCAGCCGCAGGTTGATTTTCTCGCGGTGGGCCAGCAGTTCGTCCAATTCCACTTCGCCCAGAACGGAGCGCAGCGTGGTCTGGGCAAATTGCGAAGTCTGGTAAACGTAGTTGGAAACTTCCACCACCGCCCGGCGCGGGTCAATGACGCGTAGAAAAATAACCGCATTCACTTTCAGAGTGACGTTGTCGCGGGTGATGATGTCCTGCGGGGGAACCTCCAGGGCTTCCTGCCGCAGCGAGATGCGCACCATGCGGTCAATGGGCGCGAAAACCAGGATGACGCCCGGCCCCTTGGCGCGTTCGAAAAGGCGGCCGAGACGGAAAATTACTCCGCGCTCGTATTCAGTAAGAATTTTTATGGAGCTCAGTATGTACAAGGCCACGATGATGATGGCGATCACCGGGAAGGAAATCATATTTTGGCCTCCATTCGGCCAGGCCCGAGCTTATTGGCGCGGAGCTTCTACGCGGATTCTACAGCAAGCAGAGCGGCTTTCGTGATGTCGGAATGACGAAGACATTGCTTGGGAAGGTGCGGGCGGAGCTGCTTCAAGGTTGCACAGGGGTTCAAGGTTTCGACGGCAGCACGGCTGAGTGCCGCCAAAAAGATTACGGAGCGCCGTTGAACCACGACATCGCAAACCGCTGGTCGGAGGAACTTTGAAACCTCAATATTGAAGCTTTAGATTGACGCTGGCGCGCGCGACGGCTGAGTGCTCCCTACAGGCTCCACTTCCAGCCGCAGGCCGTCAATGCGCCTGACTACCACCGCCTGCCCGGCATCAACGGTGCCCGAGGCCACTGCGTCCCACAGTTCGCCATGGATGAACACTTTGCCCTCGGGGCTAAGCTGGGTGCGCGCGGTTCCAATTTCGCCCACCAATCCCTGCGCTCCGGTCACCACCTTGCCACGGCGCGCGCGCAGGGCAATGTCCATCAGGAACACCGTAATCAGCCCCAGGGGAATGCTCACGGCGAGCGCTGTGAGCAGATTCACCCGCAGTTCGGGAATGGGCCCATCCACCAGCAGCAGCGCCCCCAGAGTAAGCAGGGCAATGCCTCCGATGCCCAGCACACCATGGGTGGCAAATTTGGCCTCCAGGGCGAACATTACAAAGCTGGCCAAAATCAGGACCAGGGCGGCATAGCGCGTGGGCAGCAGGTTGAGCGCGAAGGCGGCCAGCAGGATGAAAATGACCCCAACCACACCCGGCACCACCGCCCCCGGATGGTTGAACTCGGCATAGAGCGCCAGGGCCCCAATCGCCAGCAGGATGAAGGCGATGTTTGGGTCCATGATGTAGTTGAGGATGCGCTGCTTCAGCGTCATCTCAAAGGGCCGCATCGGCTTGCCGACCAGATCAAGCGTGACCGTCTGCCCGTTGAAGCGGTGGATAGGCTTGCCCTCGAGTTGTTTGAACAGGTCCTCCTGGCTCGAGGCCACGTAGTCAATCAGGTGCTTCGAAAGCGCCTCCCCGTCGGTCCAGCTCTTGGACTGCCGCACCGCGCTTTCCGCCACCTCCACATTGCGACCGCGCTTGGCCACAATAGAGCGCATCAGTGCCGCCGAGTCATTTTCCACCTTGGTCTTCATGACGTCGTCCATCTTGCCTCCCATGAGGTTGACAGGATGGGCGGCGCCAGTATTCGTGCCCGGGGCCATGGCGGCCACGTCGGCGGATTCCAGGATGAAAAAACCTGCAGAAGCGGCCCGGCTGCCGCTGGGGGCCACGTAGATGATGACGGGCACCGGGGAGGCTACGATTTTCTCGATTATGTGGCGGGTGGAGTCGGCCAGGCCACCCGGCGTGCTCAGCTGAATCAGCACCGCCTGGTCTTTCTCCTGATCCGCTTTCTTCAGGGCGCGGTCAATGAACTCATCGCTGATGGGCTGAATGGTGTCGTTGAGGACAATCTTCAGCACCTGCGCGGACGCCGCCGAAGCGCAACACAACAGCAGGGCAGCGGCGCCAAGAAGGAATCGTTTTAGCCGGTAACTGCTCATGGTTTTGCTGCGCTTGGCGGCAAAGTCTCCGTTTTGCCATCCAGTCTGCTTCAGGACCGCCGCCTCACCGTTGCCCGGAGCGAGTTGCAGTGCCCGGTTCAACAGTCCGGCAGCATCGTCCCTCTATTCTCTCTCAAATTGAGGTGAACCAGGACCACATAAACTTAGGTACCTGCCCGCCAGCATGTGATTCACATCCATCCGCTCGGCGATACGGGACAGAGTGGCCTGCGAGGGATGAAGCACTTTCGGAAGCTTGCGAGACCACTCCAGCCCATGGGCCTTGGAGCGGGCTGCTGGGCAAAACTGGAAATGGCGCCAAAACAAGCCAGCAGCATGGTCCCAAGTACTAAGTAATGGAGTTTCAGTCTAGGAAATCGTCTCCATTTGCGTCTAGGGGCCGGAGTGACTACTCACCTTCTGCCAGGCAGGCAAAACTGGCGGCAAACCCGCCGCACAGAACCGGGGTCTAACGAGGACATAACCACAACAGCTCTCGCATCGGAGGATACACATGAAAAAGCTACTTTTCCTGCTGGCAGTGATGCTGATTGCAGTCGGCATCTCTGTGGCGCAGACAGACCAGAACAACCCAAATTCCAATAGCGCGAATTCCCCCACCGCCACTCAGAGCACGCCGAGCGCGCAGGGGAACGCCACCACTCCCGACCAGGGAACCGCAACCACAGACCAGAGCACTACCACCACGACCACGCACCGCCACCACAAGGGTGCGGCCAATGGCAATCTGCCGCAGACAGCTTCGCCGCTGCCGCTGCTGGGGTTGTTGGGCATGGGCTCGCTGGCGGCTGGTATCGCTACGCGCAAGAAAAAGCGGTAACCGAACTCAGGCACGGACCAGGGGCGGCCGCCAGCAAATGGCGTCGCCGCCCTTGGAGTTGTTTTTCCGCCGATAGTCCATCCAGTGACATCGGTGTGGGCGAACACCGCACACAAACATCCAAGTGCTGCTCAGACAGCATCTTACTTGTAACGAGAATGTCCCACTGCGGGCAACTTGCCTTCAAGGTTCTACATACATATAATCCGGCTCTCTGTGTAAATGCCTGCAGCAGACTGGCTGAAACACGTGGCACGGAATGGAGTTATTTCCTTTCTGCGCCGCCGGCGACAAGCATAGGGCGCAAACCGGAGGCTTGGGGACGCGGTTTGCGTGCCTGGGCGGCAGTCACCCCTACTTTCCCGAGAATCTCAAGGAGCATGGAATGAAAAAAACGCTATTCGGCATTGTGCTGGTACTAGTTGCGGTCGCAGTGGCGGAAACCGCTTCGGCGCTGCAGGCGCAACCGGCGCCCGCGCAACAGCCTGCCGCTGCCGGCCAGGCCGCCCCGCAAGCGCCTCAGCAGAAGAAGGAAATCAAAGATCCGGCGGAATACAACGCCTACGTGGGCGCGGTGCAGCAGTCTAACCCGCAGGCCAAGGCCAGCGCGCTGGAGTCGTTCCTGCAGCAGTATCCCAACAGCGTGATGAAGACGGACGCCCTGGAACTGCTGATGGCAACGTACGAGCAGGCCGGCAACACCGCCAAGATGCAGGAGACGGCTGACCACCTGTTGCAGACCGATCCCAACAATCTGCGCGCATTGGCGTTGCAGGCCTACAGCCACCGGCGCCAAGCAGAGGCCAACCAGAATCCGCAGCAGAACCTCACCGCCGCCGCGCAGTATGGGCAAAAGGGATTGCAGGTGCTCGCGTCAGCTCCCAAGCCGGAGGGCATGTCCGACGCCGACTGGACCAAGCTGAAGGATCAGACCAGCGGTATCTTCAACGGAGCCGTAGGTTTGGCCGCGCTGCAGAACAAAGATTACAAGAGCGCCATGGAGCATTTGCGCGCCGCCGTGAACCAAAATCCAAACAATCTGACTGACGTTTATCCGCTCGCTCTGGCCTACTACTCCGCTGGCAATCCGCCCAAGACGGCGACACCGCCGCCCGCCGATCCCAACAATCCGCCGCCGCCTGACCCCGCCGTGGTGGACGCCAATGTGCAGGGACTGTTCTTTATTGCGCGCGCCGCGAACCTGGCTGGGGGCACGGCTGGGCAAGCGCAGATCGCCGACTTCGGCAAGAAGTGGTTCACGAAATTCCACGGCTCAGACCAGGGCTGGGATCAGTTGATGGCAACGGCCAAGACGGAAACGCTACCGCCCCAGGGATTTACCGTTGCCGCCGCTCCGCCCCCTCCCACTCCGGCCAAGCAGGCGGAAGACCTTGTAAACTCCAAACCCATCAAGGAAATGTCCTTTGCGGAGTGGCAATTGGTGCTGTCTTCGGGCAATCAGGCCGCGGCTGACAAGGTGTGGAGCGCCATTAAGGGCGTGCCTCTGCAGATTGAAGGCACGGTCATCAGCGCCACCGCACGGCAGTTGCAGATTGCGGCTACGGTGGACGACATTGATGCCAAGAAGCCGGACATCACCCTGAACATGCTGTCCTCCATTCCGCTGCGGTTGATTCCTAAGGTGGGCGCCAGCGTCCCCTTCGAAGGCACCCCCGTTTCCTACGAGGCTAAGCCTTTCATGATGGTGATGGAAAAGGGCGCGCTGCTGACAGTGAGGAAGCCGACTCCCACCCGCCGGCGCCGTCCTCGGGGCCGCTAGGCGAAAAGCAAGGAAAGAAAAACAGACAGGGCAGCCGCGCCGGCTGCCCTGTTGTTTTGCGCTATAAACAGGGAAGGAATGCCGCCGCGCTCAACGCGCGGCTTTCTTCTCCAGTGTGAGAGGACGGGCGCTGCGCGGCGGACGACGGCCGCCGTCCCGCAGTCCGCGGATGTCAATCCTGAGCTCCTGGATGGTGCGGCTAAGAGTATTGCGGTGCATGCCCAACTGGCGAGCTGCCCGGCACTGGTTGCCGTGGTTCTCCTGCAGCACGGTGAGGATGAATCGTTTTTTGAATTCGCGAACGGCCTCGGAATAAAGAATGCCGCTCTTGTACATTTGCGTAATCAATGCTTCAAGCTGATCCTTCACGGCAACTCCCTTTCGTGTTGAAAGGCTGGAACTTATGAATAGTCTGGAAACCTACTTCGGTTGCGTAGAAGCCGGTAAAGAAACCTGAGCCGGACCGCCGGGCTGCGCCAAACCGCGCAATCCGTCCATCCCTTGCTGAAAACGAGCCCGCACTGCCGTGGGCGCCACCCAGGACGCTCCCCGGGCCACGACCAGAAAATAGGGGCCCAGGGCGGAGCCGGCCAGCAAGCGTGCGCCCGGTGTAAACGAAGCCACCGCCAGCACTAGCACGGCCACCACCATTACACCCCGCAACAGCCCGAAGGCGGCTCCAAGAAGGCGGTCAAACCAGCGCAGGCCCACCTCTTTCATGGCCCAACGCGTAATCCGGCCCACCATGCTCGCCAAAACCACCACCGCAATAAAGATCAGCAGGAAGCCACCTATTTCCGCCACCCACTGGGCTCGAGTGTAAGGCGAAAACCAGCCGGCCACTCGTGCATATTCCCAGGCGGCGAGCAAATAACCGACCACCACTCCCGCCAGGGAAAATATCTCGTAAAAGAACCCTTCTTTGGCGGCCAGCGCCATGGACAGCACCACCGCCACCACGATTACCCAATCAAGCCCGGTCATGAGTTCGCACGCACCGCCTAAATACTCAGCTCGCGCCCGGTCAGGCGGCGATACGCCTCCAGATACTTTTCGCTGGTCTTCAGCGCCACCTCCGCCGGCAGGGCCGGGGCTGGGGGCTGCTTGTTCCAGCGAATCTCTTCCAGGTAATCGCGCACATACTGTTTGTCAAACGAATCCTGAGCTTTTCCAGGTTGATAACTGTCGGCCGGCCAGAAGCGGGAAGAGTCCGGGGTCAGCACCTCGTCGGCCAGGACCAACCCGCCGGCGGTGCGCCCGAATTCGAACTTGGTGTCGGCAATGATGATACCGCGCTGGCGCGCATAATCCGCGGCGGTCTGGTAAATCTTGAGGCTCAGGTCGCGCAATTCGCGGCTCAGCGCCGGACCCGCCTGCTGCGCCATGCGCTCGAAGGAAATGTTCTCGTCGTGGCCGCTAAGCGCCTTGGTGGCGGGGGTGAAGATGGGCTCCGGCAGTTGGTCGGACTCGCGCAGTCCCTTGGGCAGGGAAATGCCGCAAACGCTGCCCGCTTGCTTGTATTCCTTCCAGGCAGAACCTGAGATGTAGCCGCGCACCACGCATTCGATGGCCACCATGTCGGCGCGCACCACCAGCATGGAACGGCCGCGCAACTGCTCCTTGTAGGGGTGGAGCACCGCCGGGTAGCGCTCCACGTCTGCCGTCACCAGGTGGTTGGGGATAATGTCGCGCAGCAGGTCGAACCAGAACAAGGAAAGCTGGGTCAGGACCTTGCCCTTGTTGGGAATGCCGGTGGCCAGCACGTAGTCAAAGGCGGAGATGCGGTCGGTGGCTATAAACAGCAGGTGCTCGTTGTCTACCCGGTAAACATCCCGTACCTTGCCGCTGGCGTACAGTTCGAGTTCGGGTATGTCGGTCCGGAGAAGGACGGTATCGAGGAGTTGGGGAGTCATGCAATCATTTTAGCCGTTAAGAAACGTCGCGTATTCTAGCCGCCCAGATTTTTTTGTCAACCGGGCTGGCGCCTGAGGACTAAGCCAGAGTTGCGCCACTCGGCGAAAAAGAGTTGACAAGCGGAGGGTTTCTGGCAACTGGCTTCAGTAGCGGTATTCCGGGGAGTTGAATGTGGAAAAAATGTGACGCAGCGGAAGCGTTCGCTCCCGCCCCGGACGACATATCGGTCTACGACATACTTGCCGGGCCCCTCAAGCCCCGAAGCGCACCGATACCAGCTTGGAAACGCCTGGCTCCTGCATGGTCACACCGTAGAGCACCGGGGCGATGCTCATGGTTTTCTTGCTGTGGGTGATGAGTACGAACTGGGTCTGCACACTCATCTCCTTCACCAGTTCCGTAAAGCGCCCGATATTGGCTTCGTCCAGCGGCGCGTCCACTTCGTCCAGAATGCAGAAGGGGCTGGGCTGGTACTGGAAGATGCCCACCAGCAGCGAGAGCGCGGTCAGAGCCTTTTCCCCGCCCGAGAGCAGCAGCACGTTCTGCAGGCGCTTGCCGGGAGGCGAGGCCACCACGTCAATGCCGCTCTCCAGGCTGTTTTCCAGGTCCGTCAGGCGCATGAACGCCTGCCCGCCTCCAAACAGCTTGCGGAAGGTAAGCTGGAAGTTCTCGTTGATGCGGTCGAATGCTTCCTGGAATTTCTGCCGTGAAACCGTTTCGATCTCGCGAATGGTGTTTTGTGTGTTCTCGATGGAGTCCAGCAGGTCCTTGCGCTGGGTCTGCAAGAACTCGTGGCGCTGGGCTGTCTCTTTGTATTCTTCGAGCGCCATCATGTTGACCGGGCCCATGGCGTCCAGGTGCGAGCGCATCTGTCTGTAAGCTGCGTCCTCCTGGGTGAGCAGCTCGCCTTCCACGGTTTGCAGCGTAGCCTCTTCGCAGAGCTGTTGCCGGGTGACACCCAATTCATTGAGGCAGGTCTCGGCCATGTATTCGCCGTCAGACTGCAGCTTGGCGGCGGTGGCGCTCAGCTGACCCCGACGATCCCGCGACTGCTCCAGCACCTCGCGCAGGGAACGCAGGGTCTGGTCAATTTCCATGAGCCGCGTGCGTACCTGGTCGCTTTCTGCCTGCAACTCAGCAGCGCGGCCTTCTGCTTGCGACCGCTCGGCGGCAAAGGCGACCACCTGTTCCGCCAAAACCTGGCTCTCCGTTTCACGCTGCTGCTTTTCCCCCAGCGCGGAAGCGGCCTGCGCGCGCAGGTTCTGCACCCGCGCAGCAACTTCCGCCAGCAACGATTCCATCCTCTGCAGCGCCGCTTCCGCCGAGCGCCGACGCTCCTCCACGGTGGCCACCCGCGCCATCTGCTCGGAAGACCGTTGGGCGGCCGCGTCGCGCCGCTGGCGCAAGCCCGCCAGCGACTGCTGCGATGCCGACATCTGCCGCTCCAGCTCCGTCTGCCGTGCCTGCAGGTGAGTAAGTTCGTCCTGGCGCAGCGCGATACAGCTCTGCTGCTCGGCCTGCTCGCCCGCCAGGCGGCGCAATTCGGTTGCGCACACGGCGGCGCGCTCCTGCAGCTTGACAGTCTCCGAATCCAGTTGCTGCAGGGAATGGCCGGAGGTCATGGCATCCTTCTCCGCCGCCCGCTTTTCCTCTTCCAGCCGCTCCAGCAGGGAAGAGAGCTCGCTGATTTCGCGCGCCAGCATGGCCACGCGCTGCTCTTCGCCGTGCAGGGCAATTTCCAGCTCCGCCAGGTTGCGCATCAGATCGCGCAATTCCCGCTTCATGGAGAGCGGTCCTTCAGCGCGCTGCTTGCCGCCCGTGACCGTCACATTGTGGAAACACTCGCCGGATTGCGAGAGGAAGAAGGCTTGCGGGTTCTCCAGCGCCAGCTCGCGCCCCAGGGAAGCATCGGGAACGATATAGCCGTCGCGCAGCTTGGGCAGGATCACTTCCAGCGATTTGCCGAAGCCGTTGAGCACGCGAATGCAGCTCTTCAGGGGAATGATGGGCGCCGGAGGCGGAGCGGCTTCCAGGCTCTCATCCACGGCAAAGGAAAAGCGCGCCTGCGAATCGTTGGGATGCACCAGGAAGGTGGCGCGCCCGTCCACGTCGCCGCGCAGCAGGCGCAGGCCCTCACCGGCTGCATCCCAGGACTTGACCACGATGAAGTTGAGCTCGTCGCGCAGAAAGTCTTCGACCACGTGCTCGTAGCGGTCGTCCACCTCGAGGAAATCGGCCAGCACGCCCGCCGGCGCCATGCCGCCCTGCATGCCGCCCGATTGGAACAGGCGGCGCACCGATTCGGTAGAATAACCGTGCTCGGCAATCACCGCTTCCAGGGACGCCCGGCGGCCCAGCAGGGTAGCGTGCTCGCCGCGCAAGCCGTCCAAGCGGCGCTTGCTTTCCGTTTCCGCGGCACGCTGCGTTTCCAGCCGCTGCCGCGCATTCGTAATTTGTTGCCCCAGTGCCGTTACCCGCTGCGAAGCCGATTCGAAGCTCAGCGCCAGCTGCCCGCGTTCACCGCCTGCGGTCTCCAGTTGCACGCTCGCCTGCGTGTACTCCTGTTTCAGCCGCTGCACTTCGCGGCTGAGTGCCGCCAGCCGCTCTTCCGCTTGCGTCATCTGGTTGCGCAGCTGCGCCGACTGGGCCACGGCGACGAAAATGGAGGTGCGATGCTCCTCCTGTTGCGCTTCCACTCCCGCCAGCGCAGCTGCCGCCTGTGCGGCTTCCTGTTGACAGCGCTGCAATTCCTCCTGGGCCGCGGAGACATCTGCCGCCGCCGAGTCCACCACCTGCTGGTGCGAGGCACGCTCCAGTTCCAATTCGGCCAGCCGCTCGCTGGTGAGGACCGCCTCGTTCTCGCAGACGGTGGCTCTCTCCGCCAGTTCGGTGCACCGTTCCTGGTTATGGCGCTGCCGTGCCTCGGCCCGGTCGGTTTCGAGGACGATGGCGCTCACCCGCTCCTGGTTTTGCCGCGCTTCCGCCTCGATGGAGTAGCCGCGCTGGGAGCGCTCCGCCTGCTCGCCTTCCAGTTGCTGGATGGCCTCGGTCTGGTAGCGCATCTCCTCGGCGATGGTGGCCATTTGGGCTTCTACTTCTGAGCGCTCGCGGTCGAGCTGGGCAAACTTGCTGGCCAGCACCAGGCGCAGCTTGGCCCGCATTTCGTCGCGCAAGCGGGCATAACGCTCCGCCTTGGATGCCTGGCGCTTGAGCGAATTCATCTGGCGCGTTACTTCTTCGAATATGTCATTCACTCGCGCCAGGTTGAGTTTCGCTTCTTCCAGCCTTGCTTCCGCCAGGCGCTTGCGGGTTTTGAAGCGGGTGACGCCGGCGGCCTCTTCGATGATGGCCCGGCGGTCGGTGGGCTTGCTGCTCAGGATTTGACCGATGCGGCCCTGTTCGATCAGGGCGTAGGATTCCGGCCCCAGGCCGGTGCCCATGAACAGGTCCTGAATGTCGCGCAGGCGGCAGAGTTTGCCGTTCAGCAGGTACTCGCTATCCCCGGAGCGGAACAGGCGCCGCGTGACCACAATTTCGCCCTTTTTGAAGGTGAGCGTCTTGAACTTGCGGCGGCGAATCTTAAGCACTACTTGAGCATTTTCCGCGGACACGGAAGCGGCCGCCGCGTGCCCATTGCCGTTTTGCGGCACCGTTTCGGTAGCGGCTGCGACCTGGAGCTGGCCGGTGCCGCCGGGAACAGCTACTGTTGCCGCGGAGCCTTCCTGGTCGTCCGCCTTGCCAGGCTGCACGTCTTCAATGTAGGCCTCAGCCTCTTCCGCGGCGCGGGTGCGCACCGCGGCTTCATCCCAATCGGCGTCGCCATCCGCGGGCATTTCATCCTGAATGTCAAATTCGGTGGGCTGGTTGGCGTCGCTGCCCTCGTACATGTCAGGATCAATCATGGCCATGGAGACTTCCGCCATGCCCGTGGGCTTGCGGTCGCGCGTGCCGGCGAAGATCACATCTTCCATGCGCGAGCCGCGCAGCGTCTTGGCTGATTGCTCGCCCAACACCCAGGAAATGGCGTCCGCGATATTGGACTTGCCACAGCCGTTAGGCCCGATGATGGCGGCTACGCCATCGCCGTTGAACTTCAGTTCGGTGCGGTCGCAGAAGGACTTGAAACCCAGAATTTGCAGCTTTTTAAGTTTGAGCAACTTCCACTCCTTGCGCTGTCTGCGGGCATGGCTGGCCGCGTGGCCGTGCTCTTTGGCTGGTAACTAACTAGGTTCCGGGGCACAGCGCTCACCTCTAACGAGATGCCCCGAAACACAGATTGTCGCTACTGTACCTGCCAAAGTTCGCCGGGGTCAAGAAAGAAAACACCATTACTTGGGTGGCTTCTTCTCAGACCCCAGTACTTGGGACATGCCATGCACTCAGTGAAACTGAAATGGGTGAGGAAGTTAGGTCGGGGAATCGCGAGAGCAGCTTTAGGGTAGCGCAAGGCCGGAGGCAGAGCAACGAAAATGGTGCAGCCAGAACCAGGAGTCAGGGGTCAGTAGTCGGAGTCAGCGCCCGGGGGTGGCGGCTCGGAGTTTGCGGCAGGCAAGGGTTTTGCTGACTGCTGACTACTTAGAGTTTTTCGCACAATTCCTGCAACGACTCCACGCGTGGCAAGTCGCTCTCGCGATAGGCGCCGGCAACGTCGAACAGCATGGCCTGCATGCCAACGCGGGTGGCGCCGACGTAATCCACGGAGTAGACATCGCCGACATAGAGACTGCTTTCGGGCTTAGTGGAGAGTTGCTGGAGGGCGGATTGAAAGATAGCGGGATCGGGCTTCTCGCGGCCTACGTGGCCGGAATCGGTGTAACCCAGGAAGCATTCGCCCAAGCCGCAACTGCGCAGCAGTTTTTCCATGCCGCCGTCGGAATTGGAGATCACGCCCAGGCGGTATTTGCGGGCGAGTTGCAGCAGAACCTCGCGTGTGCCCGGCCGCACCACGTCCCAGTTGCCGGAGGTGCGGCTGGCGGTCACCAGCGCTTCATGTAATCCAGCATCTTTGACATTTAACGAATTAAGCAGGAAGGAGTAATAAGTGTCCCAATAGTGCCGGTCGGTGTAGTGCGCCGAGCTTGCGTTATTGCGGTCCAGTTCGGTTTTGGCCTGGCGCTCGGCGGCATGCAGTTGCTCCGCTTCGGGGCGAACACCGCGGGCGTGCAGCGCCGCCAGGGTGCGCTCTGGATTGGCGAATACCAAGGTATTACCGGCATCGAAGAAGATGGTGGTGAGCATGGGAGTCATTCACGGATGGACGGTCGGCGATAGCGATTGTTTCGAAGCTGAACCTGAGCAATCGTCAATCGAAAATCGTCATCTACAATTTACTTAAGAAATCCACGATCTCCGGCTCGTTCCAGTCCACCGCGCCGATGAACTTACGGCGCAAAATGCCGCGCCGGTCAATGATGTACGTTTCGGGAAACTTGAATGTGCCGTACAGGCTGTTGGTCTTCTGGTCGGGATCGCGCACGGTCAGGAAGTCCACCTTGTGGTCCTTGAGGAACTGCTGGTAAGCGTTGCCGTCCACATCCACGCTGACGCCCACCACCTCGACGCCGCGGTCCTTGAACTTGTTCTGCAACTGCTCCAGCGAGGGCAGTTCCTGCACGCAAGGGGCGCACCATGTGGCCCAGAAATTCAGCACCACTACTTTTTCCCGCAGGTTGTGCAGGGTTACCGCGTGCGCGCCGTCCTGGACGGTGAAATCGGGCGCGGGATTGCCGATACGAGGGGGATGCGATCCGCGATAACAGGCTGCCAGAGCGAGAGTCAGGAGCAGTAGAAGAGGCCAGGAAATCCGCTTCACGCAGCTATAATAGCTGATTCGGCCTATGGTTTCAGCGTCCTCAGAAGATGTTACGCGCGGTACAGCACCGGCTGTCTCGGTGATCGTGCCCGCGCGCAACGAGGAAGCCTCGCTGGGCGCCAGCCTGCACAGTTTGGTAAGCCAGCGTGGGGTGGAATGCGAAATCTTGGTAGTGGATGACGGTTCTACCGACCGCACCCCCGAAATTGCGCAATCCTTTGCCGGAGTGCGGGTGCTAACCGCGGCTCCCTTGCAGCCGGGTTTCACCGGGAAGTGCAACGCCCTGGCCTGTGGCGCTCGCGAAGCCTGCGGCGAATGGCTGTTATTCACCGATGCAGATACCGTCCACTTGCCCGGCTCACTTGCCGCGAGCCTGCACGAGGCCGAGGAATACCAGACCGCGTTGCTTTCTTATTCGCCCGAGCAGGAAGTGCGTGGCTTCTGGGAGAAGGCGGTGATGCCTGTTGTTTTTGCGGAACTCGCCGGCACTTACCGCACCGAGGACATCAATGATCCCGCTTCACCGGCGGCCGCAGCAAACGGCCAATACTTGCTCATCACGCGCGAAGCCTACGACGCAGTAGGCGGCCATGCAGCCGTCATGCGCAGCCTGTTGGAAGATGTTGAGCTGGCGCGCGCGGTGAAGCGTTCCGGCCGGCGCATCCGCTTCCGCTATGGCGGAGATCGCGTGCGCGCCCGCATGTACCGCAGCTTTGCCCAGTTGCGCGAGGGCTGGACCAAAAACCTGGCGCTGCTCTTCGACTCGCCGTTGCAACTGGCGGTGGTGCGTGGCGCCGAGTTCGTGCTCATCGTGGGCGGGGCCATGGTAGCAATGGTGGCGGTAGCTCGCGGCCACGCGGTTGTGGCGGGCATTGCCGGGGCCATTGCCGGAGCGAACTACCTGCTGTTTTTACGCCGCATTCGGCGCGCCCACTTCCCCTGGGAGGCCAATCTGCTGGCCCTGCTCGGCTTGCCGGTTTTTGTGTCACTTTTGCTGGCCTCGCGACTCTCTCATAAGCAAGGTTCGGTAACATGGAAAGGGCGCACCTATGGCGGGGCCGCTAGTGCCATCAATCCGGCGACTCCCGGAAAGAGGCCGGGGTTCCCGGTTGAACCGCGAAACAGCGATGCCGCGCCGGGGAGAAACTAACCAAAACCATGGTTTACCTGACCCGCAAAGCCGAATTTTCCGCCTCGCACTATTACCACAACCCCCAGTTCAGTCCGGAGGAGAACCGTCGCATTTTCGGGAAGTGCAACAACCCCAACGGCCATGGGCACAACTACACGTTGGAAGTTACGGTAAAGGGCGACGTGGACCCGCGCTCCGGCTTCGTTGTGGATCTGAAACGGTTGAAGGAAATCCTGAACCGCGAAGTGCTGGATGCGCTCGACCACCGCTTTCTCAACAAGGAAGTGCCGGAGTTCGCTACCCGCATTCCCACCACCGAGAATATCGCCATTTCCGTGTGGCAGCGCCTGTACTCCCGACTGGAGCGGGCGGAATTGCATCGCGTGCGGGTGTACGAAACTCCCGACCTGTTCGTGGACTACTACGGCGAATGAAAGCCCATCTCACCCGCCGCTACTGGTTTTCAGCCTCACACCGGCTGCATAGCGAGTCCATGTCGCCGGAAGAGAACCGCCGCACCTATGGCAAGTGCAACAACCCTCACGGCCACGGGCACAATTACGCGCTCGAGGTCACGGTCAGCGGGCCGGTGAATCAGGCTACAGGCATGGTCTGCAACCTGGTGGATCTGGATGAATTTGTGCACGGCCATATTCTGGAGCGCTTTGGGCACGAAAATCTAAACATGCTGCCGGCATTTGGCCAGCGCGTGCCCACCACGGAAAACTTGTGCCGCGAGATTTTTGAGATTTTGCAGCGCGGATTCACCACGGCTCATCTGGAGAAGGTGCGGCTGGAGGAGACCATGATGAACTCCTTCGAGTTCGCTGGAGACGCGGAAGTCCGCAAATAGTCAATAAGGGGACAACATGAAGTCCACAACCGATGTCAGCACCATAACCAGCGCCAGTTTTGAGGAGTTGGTCCGGGAGATGATCGTTCGGCTGGGGGAAGACCCGCGGCGCGAAGGCCTGGAGCGCACACCGGACCGGGTGCACCGCGCCCTGGTGCAGCTGACCAAGGGCTACAAGGAAGACGCCGAAGCCATCCTGCGCGGCGCCCTGTTCAGCGTCAGTTATGACGAGATGGTCATTGTCAAGGACATTGAGATGTTCAGCCTGTGCGAGCACCACTTGCTGCCTTTCTTTGGCAAGGTGCATGTCGCCTACATTCCCAATGGCAAGGTTATCGGGCTGAGCAAGCTGCCCCGCCTGGTGGAAGTGTTTGCCCGCCGGCTGCAGGTGCAGGAGCGGCTGACCACGCAGATCGCGGAAACCATTCAGAACGCCATCGAGCCGCAGGGCGTAGGTGTGGTCATCGAGGCTCGCCACCTGTGCATGATGATGCGGGGCGTGGAGAAGCAGCATTCGGCGGCGGTCACGTCTTCCATGCTGGGCTGCTTCCGCGACTGTAAAGAGACGCGGGAAGAGTTCCTGTCGCTCATCCGCCAGCGCGCCAATGGCGTCTGAACTTGCAGCTTCCGCAGGGCGCAGCCGATAATCGCCGGCCATGGGACCTGCCTATCGCATCGTCACGCCACGGCTGGTGATCCGCTGCTGGCAGCCGCAAGATGCGGTCAAGCTCAAGCAAGCGATCGACAGCAGCGTCGAGCACCTGCGCGCCTGGCTGCCTTGGGCCGTCAACGAGCCCGAACCCCTGGAACGCAAATACGAGCGCATCCGGCATTGGCGCGGCGATTTCGATCTGGGACTGGATTTCGTATACGGAGTATTTGATCGCGAAGAAGAGCGCGTGCTGGGCGGCACCGGCCTGCACAATCGCGTGGGGTTCGATGCCCGCGAGATCGGCTACTGGGTGCGTGCCGACAGCATCGGGCGGGGCTTCGCCACCGAATTCTCCGCGGCGCTGACCAGGGTGGCCTTCGAGGTGGATAACCTCTCACGGGTTGAAATCCACGTCGTGGTGGGCAACGAGCGCAGCGCCACCGTCCCGCGCAAGCTCGGGTACGTGCACGAAGCCACCTTGCGCCGGCCACATCCCGGCGGTGGTACCCCGCTGTATGACACCATGATCTGGACCCTATTCGCGGAGAAGTACCCAGGATCCCCGGCATCAGCGCAGGCGGTAGAAGCCTATGGGTTTGGCGGCGAGCGGCTGCTCTGACGCGGCGAAAATCGCGTTTCCGGCGAATCGACTTTCCGCTTCGTAGCATCCATTCATCAAGCGGGGGAGAAGTACCAATGGAGAAGCGCAGGATCGGCTCGCTGCAGGTTTCCGTAGTTGGCCTGGGGTGCAACAACTTCGGCTGGCGGCTTGATGCGGAGGCAACCGCGAAGGTGGTGCATGCCGCCCTGGACGCCGGCGTCAACTTCCTGGATACAGCCGATATTTATGGTGGGACCAAGAGCGAGGAATACCTCGGGAGAGCGCTGCGCGGGCGCCGCGAGCAGGTGGTAATTGCCACCAAATTTGGCATGAAAGTGGACGAACAGCGCCACGGCGCCAAGCCCGCTTACATACGCCAGGCAGTGGAGGACAGCCTTCATCGCCTGAACACCGATCATATTGACCTCTACCAGCTTCACCAGCCCGACCCGGACACTCCGATTGCCGACACGCTAGCTACCCTCGACGAGCTGGTAAAGGCGGGCAAGGTGCGCGAGATCGGCTGCTCCAATTTTTCCGCGCAGCAGATTCGCGAGGCGGAAGCGGCCGTTCGCCCGGGCGCCGCCCACTTTGTCAGCGTGCAGAACGAGTACAGCCTGTTCTACCGCGAGCCGGAGAGGGAAGTGCTGCCCGAATGTGAGCGCCGCGGATGGGCGTTTCTGCCGTATTTTCCATTAGCCAACGGTCTGCTCACGGGGAAGTACCGGGCGGGGCGGCCCGCCCCCCAGGGCACACGAATCTCGAGCCAGGAGCGCTTCGGAAAGCTGCTCAACGACCGCAATCTGGAGATGGTGGAGACCTTGACTGGTTTTGCCGAGTCACGCGGGCACACAATTCTGGAGCTGGCGTTTTCGTGGTTGTTGGCGCACCCGGTCGTGGCTTCCGTGATTGCCGGCGCAACTTCAGCCCAGCAGATCAGTTCGAATGCCCGCGGGGCGGGGTGGAAGCTCACCTCCGCAGATCTCGCCGAGGTGGACCGGATCCTGCAGCAGCCGGCGTTATCGGAAGCATCGTAGGGATTGGTAATTGAGAAATTCGGGTAATTGTGTAATTTGGAACCCGCCATGAGTCCCGCCAACTCGGCATTCAATGGCACAATTGCCCGATTACACAATTGCACAATCTCAATTTCTCAATCGTTGAGGGAGCAGCCGCAGTCCGCCGGCGGCACATGCGCCTGCAGGAAGTCGTTGATACGCTTCCAGGAATCAATCTGGTTGGGCACGCGCGAGAAGCCGTGGCCCTCGTCTTCGTAAATCTTTAAGTCCACCACCCCGCCACGTTTCTTAATGGCATCCGCCACCTGCCGCGATTCTGATTGCGGGCAGCGGGGATCGTGCGCACCGGCCAGAATCAGCAGCGGCGCCTTGATCCGGTCCACGAAGAAGATGGGCGAGCGGTCCTCCCAGAGCGCCTTATTCTTCACCGGATCGCCCATGGTGGCCAGGTCCATTTCGCGCAGCACCGGGTCCTCGTTCTGCACCTCGGTGAAGTAGTTCACAAAGGGCACAATGGCCACGCCCGCGCCCCAAACCTCCGGCGCTTTGGTGACCGCCATCATGGTCATGTAGCCGCCGTAGCTGCCGCCCATGATGACCAGTTTCTTGGGGTCAACGTAGGCGCTGCGCTTGATCCAATCGGCCGCAGCCAGCACGTCCTGCAAGTCGCCGCCGCCCATATCGAAAAGGTTGGCCTGCTGGAACTCCTTCCCGTAGCCCGTGGAGCCGCGGTAGTTGGGCGCAATCACCAGGTATCCCTGGTTCACTAAGAACTGAATGCCGCGGTTGAAAAGGTTCACCGTTTGCGAGGTTGGGCCCCCGTGCACGTACACCACCGCCGGGCTCTGATGATTCTGCGGCAGATTGTGCGGCACATACACGAAGGCGGAAATCTGAAATTTGCCGTCACGGCTGGGGTAGTGGACCAGATACGGCTCAACCAGGTCAGCGCTACGCACGCCCGCCACCAGCGAATGCGTGACCTGTTGTGAGTGCTTGCTGGCGACGTCGTAAACCCAGGCGTCGGCGGGAGAATCGGGCCCGTTGTGAATGTAGAGCAGGCGCGAGCCGTCGCGAGTGAATGCGCTTTCGTGTCCGCCTGGTTCGTTCACCCCGGCGGCCAAAGGCAGAGCTTCGGTCTGGCCGCCAGCCAGATCGTGGAAATAGATATCGGTGTTGCCGTCCACATTGGCCGTCCAGGTTACGGTGCGTCCATCGGGAGAAAAATTGCCACCCTGGATCTCCCACTTATCCTGCGTTAGCCATTCAATTTTCTTGCTGGAAATATCGAGCAAGCCAACGTTTTCGTAGCCATTGCTGGCATTGGAGGTGATAAGCAGCTTCTTGCCATCCGGCGACCAGTCGTTTACGGAATAGAGTTGCTCGCCGCTGTGCGGGGTCAGCCGGGTGCTCTGGGCCGTGGCCACATCCACCACATAAATATCGGAGTCGGTGCCCTTGGCCTGCACCTGGGTATAGGCGATCCGTTTGCCGTCATGCGACCACAACGGGCTGACGTTGCCGCGCTCCTTGGGCGTGCCGCTGGTCAGGTGCCGCACCTCGTGAGTAGTGAAATCCATAACATCAATTTCAAACGTGGACGAAGTCTTGGGTTTCACCACGTAAGCGAGCATGCGGCCGTCGGGGGACCACTGGGGGTCTTCCTCCGCGATCTCGGGGGTTTGCGTCAGGTTAATGACCTCGCCGCCGAGCGGGGAGACCACAAAGATGTCCCACTGCTCGTCGCCGTCGTGATCCGACATGTAGGCGATCCACTTGCCATCCGGCGACCACGCCGGTCGGGCCTGGCGCTGATCGCTCACCGTGAGCTGCGTGGGCCAGCCCCCCTGGGCCGGCACCGTCCACAGGTTCAGGCGCCCGCTGATGTTAGAGACGAAGGCAACCGCCTTGCCATCCGGCGACCAGGCCGTGCCCCCAATTGACCGCGTCATGAACAGCTTTTCGACTGTGAATTTCTGCACGTCGGCCTTGGGAACGCTCTGGATTTCTGCCGGGTTGGCGATGAACTTGGGCGTGGCCAGCTGCTGGGCAAGGGTAATGGTGCTCATAAAGACCAAAATAGCAAAGCAGGCAAAAGTACGCATGATGCCGGTTTCCGCGGACTGGATTGGGAGCAAAGAAGTTTAACAGAGATGCGCGCTGGTGTTTGCGGGCAGCCTTCGATGGCAGATGTGCTCCCCGGTTCGGCAGACGCGCCGGGTCAATCGGCCAGCGCCTTGGCCTGCGCGAATTCACGGGCCCGGTCGAGCAGACGGCGCGCACCCTGCGCGTCACCGCGGGTGCGCAGGATGACGGCGAGGTGGAACAGGCTGCTGACCTCGCCCACGCCTTCTTCCTGGCTGCGCTCGAAAGCGTGCTCGGCGGCAGCGTAGGCGCCGCGCCGCTCGTGGATAACGCCAATGTGGTAGTGGGCCATCAGGTACTCAGGCGTAAGCGTGAGCGAGCTCTCAAACTGCTGCAGGGCTTCTTCCAGCCGGCCGGCATGAAAATAGCAGACGGCCAGGCGGTAATGCGCCGCATTGTAATGCGGGTCAATCTGCAGGCAGTGCTCGAAGGCCTGGATGGCTTCCGGCATATCGCCGTGGTGATACCAGGCGACGCCCAGGTCGTAGTAGCCGCGGGCAAACTCGGGAGCGGCGGCCAGGGCGCGCTCGTAATGGCGAATCGCCTGCAGCAGCACGCCTTCGTGGAAGCACAGGTTGCCGAGCAGGTGGTTGGCCAGCACATGATCGGGCTCGGAGAGCAGCAAGCGCTCTAATTCCTGGCGCGCCTCGGCGCTGCGCCCGTCGCGTTCCAGGGTAAGGGCAAACAAGAGCCGATGGTCAACGTAGGCGTCGCGCAAGAAAGCGCCGCATTGTGCGCAAAACTTATCCTCAGGCTGAAAGTGGTTGCCGCAACGCTGGCAAAGAGTAAGCGGCTGCGATTCCTGGAATTCGGTCATAGGGGCACCTGCAATCGTGCTGGCATCAGTCTCCGCCCCGGCTTCACCCCTCTCAGTGATGGAGGTCACGGCAGGCGGTGATGCGCGCGGCTGGGCAGCAACCTTGGTTACTTTCGCCCCTGTCCAGTTACTGCCTAGCATGGCACTTGCCGTCTCCCCAGATGCGCTGACTGTGGACGCCCAGCCCGGGAAAGCGGCGGAATCCTATGCGACTCCAGTGCCTGCTGGTGACGCGCGAACACGAACTGCTGCAGCTGGTCCGGCCAGTGCTGGAAAGCTCCGGTATGGAGGTGGAAGTGCGCGCCGAAGCCGGCAGCGCTGCCGAGATCTGCCATCGTCGCCATCTGGATGGTTTTCTGGTGGATTGTGATGATGTGCCCGGCGGCAGCGAATTGCTGCCCTTCATCCGGGGCAGTGGGTCCAACCGCATGTCCACCATCCTCGCCGTAGTGAATGGGACCACATCGATCAACCAGGCGCTGGAACAGGGCGCCAATTTCGTGCTGGGCAAGCCAGTGTTAATGGACCGCTTCCACTCGTATCTCAAGGTCGCGCGCGTGTTCATGGAACGCGAACACAGGCGGTACTTCCGCTTCGCCGTGAACCTGCCGGTCAGGCTCTATGGCGATGCAGAACAATATGAGGAAGGGAGCATGCTGAACCTGAGCGAAGGCGGGCTATCGCTTCGGCTGGCGCGTGGCCACAGCCTGGAGGGCTCAGTGCGGGTGAGCTTTGAGGTGCCCAGCATTGATCCTTATCGAGTGGAAGCCAAGGGGGAAGTGGTCTGGAGCGATGGCGCGGGCCTGATCGGCGTGCGCTTCTTCTACATGGGAGACGAATCGCGCCGCCATCTTCTGGACTGGCTGCAGCAGCTCCATGCTCAGTGGGAATTACGGGAAGGGCCGGAAGACCAGGTGGAAAGTTGAACTTGTGCTGGATGGGCAGAACAACCCCTGAAATCCTTGAAACCTGCTCTAGACCTTGGCCGCAAAGGCGGCTTCCATGGGCAGGGCTTCGCAATTCTTGATGGCAGCGGCGATGCCGAAGCGATGTCCGCTGGGCTGCGGTTCCACTCGCACCACGCTGGCGTGGTAACGGACCCGGCGCCGGCCGTAAACGCTCAGGTCGGCGGGCAGAACCATTTCCACCTGGATAATGGCGCCATGGGGCAGGCGAGTGCTGCAATAGAGGAACAAGCCCCGCTCGTTGAGGTTGGTGACCTCGGTATTTTCCGAATTGGAGGCCACCCCATAGCTGACGCTGGCGGGAATGCAAATACGATGGCGATCAAGGGTGCGTTTCTCTGTGGTGGGCTCGCCGATTTCCGGAAATAACTCGTGGAACACAGCATCATTCTTGTCGGCGATGGTGGATTCCTCGCCCGTCAGATACTGCGCCCAGGACAGCACTCGGCCAGCAAGCTTTCTCCACCCCTTGGCATTGGCAACAGGCGACTTTGGCATCATTAAGCCTCAACTTTCAGCGGATCGGACAGGAAACGGGGGATGAACCCGGTTCCCTTGCCCTGGAGCGTGCCTAGGACCCCAAACCACACCAGGGAGAGTAAGCCCGCTATCAGGGGAGAGACGGCACGCGTGGTGTTCTGGTTCCAAACCCTGAGGAACGCGGTTTTCATTCGAGGTTCCCCAAGCAGATGGGCCCTTTTTGAGGTTGCGCTAAGGCAGGCGGTGGGGCAACATCACTAAGGTAATGCTTACCCGTAACCAGCGAGGAGCTAGACTGGTACGGCAGAACGTGTCACCGCAATGAAAGCAGGCGGTGCTTTGGGGGGAGACTTGGGAATGGATAGCGCTGCGATTCTTATGATTTTGTTTGGCTCCGTGATTTCCGTAACTACCGCATTGACTTTCATGGAAGTGCGCCGCATGCGGAAGGCCGGCAACCCGAAGTCCTCAGCGACAAGTACCGGCAAATAAAGCCGGCACGTTAATCGCTGTTGAGTATCTCAGCGGCAGCACGGTAGCCGCTGGCCATGGCGCCGTGCACGGTTGCGTGGTGCCCATGGAAGTCCGTGGCTTCTCCAGCGAAAAACAGGGTGCCGGCGACGGCAGCAGCAAGCTGCCGCTGTGCCTGTTCGGCGCCTCCCGCCATGACGTAGCTGTAACCTCCACGACAATAAGGGTCCGCTTGCCAATCGTGAACGTGGCTCGCTAGCAACTGCCCGGTAACTTGTTCGGCCGCTACGCCGAGAATTGCGCCTAGAGCCTCAACCGCCTTGCGCTCGAGCACAGCCGCGGGCTGGCCGCAGTATTGCTGTGCGCGCGGGCCGGCGCACCAGCTGCTCAGCACGGGTGCCGTAGATGGCAACTTGCTCCACCAGGTAGGAAACCAGGGATTCTCCGAGAAAAGGAAGAGCATGTGCTTCAGGCCACCGGGAGTGCCGCCGAATCCCGGTTCGCGCCAGAAGGCCTCTCGAAATACCAGCGTGAGGTGGACGGCAGATCCCATCGCTAATTGGCTGAGGCACTCTCGCTTCATGTCCAGAGCGGGGACAAAGGACACCGCCCCGGGCGAGTGCGGCGGCAACTGGAGAATGCTCAGGGGCAGCGTGATAAGGGCGCGAGGGGCACGGCAGAGAGGCTTAGCGTATTCGAGGGCGAGCGCATTTCCATTTCCACGTTTCCTGGTTTCCAACGCACGGTATTGACCACGTGATTCAAGAGCCACTCGCACCGTCCAGGTTCAATCGCTTGCCGCAGGACTTCCACCAGGCCGCCATAACCGTGCGCCAGCCGGAACTGGCGATCACCCTCGATCTGTTCTTCCGCTTTTTCCCCCCCAATAATGGAACGCAGGCTGATGAGTTCGGCATTGGCCGCGTGAAACCCTTCCACGTAGGCGGTAGCCCACAATTTTTCTTGGGCTGGAACATCGCTGCAGCACTCATCCACAAAGCGGCGAAACGAGAGATCAGGGCCATGATATTTCTGCATCCGGTCGAAAACCGGATTCCGCTCGGAAGGGAATTCGTCCTGGTACAACCTGCCGTTTTGCGAGTACCAGAACTCGCCCTGAGGTTCGTGCAGTTGCAGACCGGCGGACTTGGCGAGATTAAAAATTTCCGGAGGCCGGCCATGGACAAATTCGGCCCCCAACTCTATGGGCGCATCACCGGTGCTGGCTGGATGCGTAAATACGCGTCCGCCAATACGGTCGCGTGCCTCGAGGATGGTGACGCGACGCCCCGCCGCGGTGAGTGCCTGGGCGGCTGCTAATCCGGCGACGCCCGCTCCTACGATCAGGACATCGGAAGTGGAGGCCACGAGTAGTAGATGGCAGCGGAAAAAAAGTAGTTGGTAGCTGGTGGTTAGCGGCTAGCGGCGCGCCCCGTCAGGCGAGTTCGGCGCGCCGTGCCAACACAGTACCAGTTGTGCATGCGACATCCTTGGCCGCCGAAGCGACTCGCGATGACGACTGCGGACAAAAGGTTCAACGGCAAAGGCGCCCGCGCCACAAGTGATTCATCGGCCGGCAGCGTTCGCGGAAGTGCCACCGCCCGCGTATTTTTGCAGCCACTTGAGCTCTTCGCGGACTTTGATTTTCCCGTGCCAGGGATTGTTGCCAAGGCTATGGCCTTCGCCCGGGAACAGCAGCAAGGTGGCGGGCACGCCCAGCGACTTCAGCGCATGTTCGAGCAAGTACTGTTCCAGTATGCTGACGCGAATATCCTGCGAGCCGCCCACAATGTGCGTGGGCGTGGTCACCTTGTTGATTTGCCACAGGGCCGCTTCCTGGTTGTACATGGACTCGGCTTCCCAGGGACGGCCGCCGAGGTAGAAGGCATCGTCGTAGGTGAGGTCGTCGTTACCCCAGTTGGCGGCGTGCTCTACCGCGCCGGCGCCGGTCATGGCCGCCTTGAAGCGCGTGGTCTGGGTGATCAGCCAGTTGGTCATGTAGCCGCCGTAGCTGTAACCGGCTAGTGCCAGGCGGTCGGGATCGGCGATGCCGTCCTTCACCAGCGCGTCAATGCCCTCCAGTATGTCCTTGCCCGGGCGGGAAACCAGGTGAGGGACAATCTGGTTCATAAACTTATCGCCGTAGCCGCTGGAGCCGCGGTAGTTGGGCTCGAAAACCAGCCAGCCGTTGCTGGCGGCCAGCGTGGCCCACTGGTACCAGTCAGCCTCGAAGTGATCGCCATCGGCATCAGCGGGGCCGCCGTGAATCAGGGTCAACATGCGCAGATGCTTCTCGCCTGAATGTCCAGGAGGATAGAGGAGCATGCCTTCCACCGGTGAGCCATCGTCGGCAGTCCAGCGATAAGGCTTGCCTTCGGGCAGCGCGCGCTCGGTGAACAGCTTGTTGAAGGCGGTAATTTGCCGGGCATCGGCGAGCTTGTCGGCGCTCTCTGCCAAATAAACTTCCGTGGGCCGCTGCAGCGAGGAATAAACCACGGCAACACGCGGGGAATGATCGGCCACCGCCAGCGTATCGTAGGTTCCGGGCCAGCCCGCCTTCTTTTCGAATCGGCCGCTGGCGCTCTTCTCTTCGTAAACCTGCACCTGGGTGCCCAGGCGCGCGGGCGCCAGCAGTTCGCCGGCCTGAGTAATTTCATAACGACTGAGCGGCCCGCCAAAATTTGCGGCCCAGCGTGTGGCTTGGCCACTCGCCACATCCAGGGAGTACACGCGCGACTGCAAGTCCTGGTACTTACCCTCCACTGATCCCATGTCCACGCGGAAGAAAATCCGGTGGCTATCAGGCGACCACCGCAGGTGTTCCTCAATGGCGTTGTTGTGGGTTAACTGCCGCGGCGTCTGGGGAGCGGTGGTGGCCAGGTCCAGGCTGTAAATTTCATAGGGCTTAACGTCTTCCACCCGCTCCGAAATGGAGCCGGTTGAGAACGCTAAGCTATGGCCATCGGGAGAGGGCGCTAGTTCGGCCACGCGGTAAGCAGAACTAGCCAAAACCCGAGCGCCGGGAGTGGCGGGCGGCTGCTTCTCTTTCTTCTCGTGGTCCTCAGTCGGCTTGGTGCCTTCGGCCGCGTGGCGGGCCAGCGCGTCATCCAAGCCAAGAGCGTAGACGGTATCGCCGCGCTCCTCTTCGCGGTATTGAACCACGTCCTTCCACTCTTTTTTGTAAGCTTCGTCCTGCTCGGCAGACCAGGGAGTGCGGGTGGCGAAGTAGAGAGTTCGGGAATCGGGCGACCAGGCAAAGGTGTGCACCGACTCCTCGCCCGAGGTGACGGGGAAGGCTTCGCCGCCGTCGGGAGAAATAAGGTAGATCTGCGTGAGGTGTTTTTTCTCGGACCCCTTTCCCGGCGAGTTCTGCTCCTCGTTCTGTGCGGACACCTCCCGGTCGGAGGCGAAAGCGATCCAGCGCCCGTCAGGTGACCAGCGCGGATCAGAGTCGTGCCCGCTCTGCGTCAACTGCACCAGCAAGCCACCACCCTGGCCGTTGTCGCGATAGAACCATAAGTCCTTGCGGAAAATCTGCTGGTTCCAGTCGGCGCGCTGCGTCCCAATGACTACGGTCCGGCCGTCGGGCGCAAGCTTCACCGCGGAGATGTCCACGGAATTAAAGAACTCGTCCAGGGTCAACGGAGGTTTTTGCGCGGCCGCCGCATTCAGAAAGAGAGTCAAAAGTAAAAAGAGCGCAGGGAGGCAGTTTCGTTTGGTCATGTTGAGGATCCCAAGAGGGGAAGTAGGTATATACACCGCGAACCCGTGCGGGTGCAATGCGTTTGCCGCCGATGGTCCTCACCGGGGCGGGGGGCAGCCGTCACACTTGCAGGTGATGGCAGTTACGGAAACCGGAGATGAGCGTCCGTACTCTGGAGTCACGGCCAGCGAAACAGACGGCGCGGCGGACTGGCACAGCTGCCAGCGAGCTTTCCCCGCCGCACGCCGGCCTTGGAGGAACAGAATGTCGCAAAGCAAAAAGTTCGCAATCTTGGCATTGATGGTCATAGTGGGCTTGGGAGCGGCGGCGCAGAAAATCAAAAAGGTTCCCGCGCCCTATACCTCGCCGGCATCCGGCAAAGACATGTACGTCAACCATTGCGCGGCCTGCCACGGCGCCGAAGCTAAAGGCGATGGCCCGGCAGCCACCGCGCTGAAGACGTCCCCAACGGACCTGACCACGCTGGCCAAAAAGAATGGCGGCAAATTCCCGGCTAATCACGTGTATAGCTCCATTGTGGGCGACCTGAATGTGCCGGCGCACGGCACGCCCGACATGCCGATGTGGGGTAACGTTTACAGCGGGATGAGCAAAGGCCGTCACGCGGAAGTGCAGCAGAGGGTTTCGAACCTGACCTCGTACATCGAGTCGCTGCAGGTTCAATAGCGTGGATCATGTGCAACCGGCGGGCGCGCCCCAGCACGGCGGCGCGCCTGAGGGAGCAACTTTCCCATTATGGGCCGTCCTGCAACAGCGCTCACGCGCGCTGGTGAGCCGCATCACCGGGCATTCATCCACCAGTCGTTAAACTCAGGTCGGGCCCAATAATCCAGCGCTGCGGTCTCCTCTCTCATGCTCAGCCGTGGCCGGAGTGACGAGACCATGACATCCAGCGAATTCCGCGTGGAAAAATCGGAGAGGGGATATCGTGTCACCCTCTATCGCAACGGCGAATACTACGTGACCTTTGTGGATGGCCTCACCAAGGCAGCGGCTACCCAGGAAGCTCTTTCGCTCGCCGCCTTCTGGCGACGCATCCGATCCGGCCCCGGTCCGGGAGAAGCGCTGCTGTGGAAGCGAGCTTCCTGACCGACGCGCATCACCTCCCTGTGCCCAAGCAGCTACTCCGAAGCGTGCCGCAGTCCCGTATAATGTGGGAACCGTGCCCAAGTACTCGATCGTCGTCCCGCTGCACGATGAGCAGGAGAACGTTACCGAACTCTACTACCGCCTTAAGGCGGTGATGGAGACCACCGGGGAGAGCTTTGAACTGGTCCTGGTGGATGATGGAAGCCGCGACAATACTTTTCCGCTGTTGCGGGAAGTTGCTGCCGTGGACAGCCGGGTGACCGTGGTTAAGCTGCGGCGCAACTTCGGCCAGACCTCGGCGCTGGCTGCCGGCTTCGATCACGCCCGCGGGCAGTACATCATTGCCATGGATGGCGACTTGCAGCATGACCCCGCCGACATCCCCATGTTCGTGGAGAAGCTGGCCGAGGGGTACGACATTGTGAGCGGCTGGCGCAAGCGCCGCATTGACAATCTGTGGCTGCGGCGTATTCCTTCGCGCTGTGCCAACTGGCTGATGGCCAAGCTGAGCGGAGTGGACATTCACGACTTCGGCACCACTTTCAAAGCCTATCGCCGCGAAGTGCTGGAAGGCATACCGCTGTACGGGGAACTGCACCGCTTTATTCCCGCGCTGGCCTCCTGGCAGGGTGCCTCCATCTGTGAAGTGCCCATCCGCAATGTGAACCGGGAGCACGGCAATTCGCATTACGGGCTGTCGCGCACCTTCCGCGTCTTCTTCGATCTGATCACCATCCGCTTCCTGCTGCGCTACCTGTCCCGCCCGCTGCACTTTTTCGGCAGCCTGGGCATGTGCAGCATGTTTGCCGGCACTGTGGTGTCCTTGTGGCTGCTAGGGCAAAAGGTCCTGCAGGGCACGCACATCATGAGCGAGCATGGACCACTCCTGATATTCGCCGCCGTGCTAATCCTTGCCGGGGTCCAACTGCTCGCCCTGGGACTGCTGGGAGAGATGCAGGTGCGCCACTTCCACGAGCCTTCCCATCGCGCTCCCTACGCAGTGGACCATGTGCTGCGCGCCCAAAATGAAGAGCACAGTGTCCAGGAATAATTAACCATTCGGCTGCGATGCTGTTGTTTGCGCTATCCACCTGCCCGGCTTTGTAAAGGCTGCACTCTAAGTCGTCCCCGACAATTCGCACCCGCAGCGTGCATCTATGATCCGCATTGCAGCATCTTGGTTATAGAACTTTATCTCGTCTCCCATGCGCCTCAATTGGGTACGCCTGACACTCGGACTTGCACTCGCCCTTGCCCTACTGGGCTGTGGAGGTCGAAATCAGATAAGACCGGTCAACCTTAGCGGCAACTGGACTGCGACGCTCCAAAAGGTAAACGGAACGACGGCGTTTTCTTTCTCGGCCTCGATCACGGAGGTGGGAAGCACCGTCCTGAATGTCTCTAACCTTACGTTTAACCCGGCCACATCCTGTTTTCAGTCGCAAACCAGCGCGTCGGGTATTGCGCGGTTCTCCAGTGGCGGTTACGGCTACTACACCGGCGGCGGTGGTACCACCGCGATGTCTCTCACCATCAAAGGACTAGCCGCTGGGGGCGGAACGGACACCTTGACACTGCAGGGCACAGCCAATGCCTCGAACTCAGTTTCGGGAACGTGGACTTTGACCGGCGTCTCGGCTGCGTGCTCAGGCTCGGGCGGCTTCACCATGACAAAGAGCTAGGGCGTTGAGCCGATGCGTTTCAGCCGCTGCTGAAGGGTTCAGACTGTGACTGGCAAGGTCCGGTCAGGGACGCTGGCGAAAAGCGGTTTTCCTGCCGAGAGTTTCCATCTACAATCACCACTCTTCCACTATGAGCAAGAGGCACGTGGGCCGCGGTCACGGCAGCCGACAGCAGAAGAATTACTGTTTTGCTTGTGGCAAAAACAATCCTGAAGGCATGCACCTGCGGTTTTCCTACGAAGAACAGAGCGGGCGCTTTGTAAGCCGCTTCCGATTGGGCCGGCGCTACACCGGTCCTCCCGGGCACGCCCATGGCGGCGTGATTGCCACCATCCTGGATGAGGCTATGGGCAAGGTGAATAAACTTCACAATGTGGTGGCCCTCACCTCGGACATCGCGGTGCAGTATCTGAAGCCCGTGCCCCTGAACCGGCCGCTGCGGGTGGAGGCGCGGGGGGTGAGCGTGCGCGGGCGCCGGCACGTGAATGCCGCCGAAATCCTGAATCAGCGTGGCGAAGTGCTGGCCCGCAGCCGTGGAACATTCGTGGCTATAGACCCCCAGCGCATGTTCGCTAAATTTGTGGAAAGATGAGACTGGGTAGCTTACTGGCTAGTTGGCAGGCTGCTTTAACCGGCCTGCCTGAGCTAAATAGCTAGATAGCTAGTCAGCCAATTAGCTTTCTTCCAGCGCGTGCGCCAGCCGCTCCACGCCGCTGCGCAGTTCGGCAACATCCATGGCGGCAAAGCCCAGGAGCAGGCCTTTGCTTCTGGGGGCCCGCGAATAGCGGCTCAGCGGAACAACTTCCACGTCGTGCCGGGCGGCGGCAGCCGTAGCCTGTTCCGCGCTAAGCTTGCCTTGCAGCCAGCCCACGGTCTGCAAACCGGCTTCAACCGGCGGGATTTCCAGGAGCCCGCCGAGGCGGCTATGAGCGGCCTCCAATAAACCGGCCAGCCGCTCCGCGTAGAGCTCGCGCATGCGTCGGATGTGGCGAGCAAAGTGGCCTTCGCTGATGAAGTCGCAGAGGATTGCCTGGTCCATCAGGGGAGGATGATGCGTGCTGGAGGACTCAGCGGCCGCGAATGCCTCCACCAAATCCGGCGGAATTACCACATAGCCCAGGCGGAGGGCAGGGAAGAGAACGTCGCTGAAGCTGCCGGAAAAAATGACGACCCCGCTGCGGTCCAGGCCCTGCATGGCCGGAATGGGACGGCCAGAATAACGGTACTCGCTGTCATAATCGTCTTCGAAGATCAGTGCGCCGGACTCGCGCGCCCATTCCAGCACCTCCAGGCGGCGGCGCAGGCTCATGGTCACACCTAGGGGAAACTGGTGAGCGGGAGTGACGTAGACCAGCTTGGCGCGCCGCCAGCGCCGTTTTCCGAAGTGCAGGTCTAAGCCCTCGCTATTCACCGGCACAGCGCAAATTCTGGCGCCGACCGAGCGGAACACGATGGCGGCACGGGGATAGCCGGGTTCTTCCATCCACACCGGGTCGCCGGGATTGAGCAGCAGGTGGGCGGTGCGATCCAGCGCCTCCTGCACGCCAGAAACGATGATTACCTGCTCGGGCGCGCACTTCACGCCACGCGAGGTGTTCAGATATTCGGCCACAGCCTGGCGCAGCGGCATATAGCCTAGAGGGTCGCCGCCGGCCAGCAAACGCCAGGAGACGCGGCGCAGGCGCCGGGCGGCTACCTGTGCCCACAAGGCCGTGGGAAAGGAATCAAGGGCCGGCAGATTGGCGCGGAATGCCCGGGCAGGGCCGCGCTCGATCACCGGCATGGGCTCGAGGCGGCGGGCATAGTCGGAGAGCGCTGGGCGGCGACGGCGCGCGCTACCTTGCGCCTTTACCCGGCTCACCTGCAGCAATTCCTCGGGCAGCACCTGGCTGACGTAGGTGCCGGAGCCGGTTCGTCCTTCAACGTAGCCTTCGGAGCCGAGTTGATCGAAGGCGGCCACAATCGTGCCCCGGGAGAGCCCGTACTCGCGGGCCAGGTCGCGCGTGGCCGGGAGGCGCGCTCCAGGCTGCAACCGGCCGGCCAGGATGGCGGAACGCAGCTCTTCATAAAACCAACGAAAGCGCCGCCCCGGGGGTGGTGGTTGCGGTAGCGGCAAGGGCAGGGTCGTGGCCTGTTTAGGCACCCGTAAATGGTACAGTAAAGATCGTCTAAATGGACCTTCTTCAAGGACCAATCTTTCATTTATCCTGATGAAAGAGGCGAGGAGCACTGACATGTCAGAGAAGAACGGGAGCGGCAGCCTGCGGCTGAAGACCGGGCTGGCGGAGATGCTGAAGGGCGGCGTGATCATGGACGTGACCAACGCCGAGCAGGCGACAATTGCCGAGCGCGCCGGGGCAGTAGCAGTCATGGCGCTGGAGCGGGTGCCGGCGCAGATTCGCGCCGAAGGCGGCGTGGCCCGCATGGCCTCGCCCAAAAAGATCCGCGAAATCATGGAAGCAGTGGATATTCCGGTGATGGCCAAGTGCCGCATCGGCCACTTCGCCGAAGCGCAGATCCTGCAGGCGCTGGGCGTGGACTACATTGATGAGTCGGAGGTGCTCACGCCCGCCGATGAAGCCCACCACGTGGATAAGCACGGCTTCACCGTGCCCTTCGTCTGCGGCGCGCGCAACCTGGGCGAGGCTCTGCGCCGGATTGCAGAGGGCGCGGCCATGATCCGCACCAAGGGCGAGGCCGGCACCGGAGATGTGGTGCATGCGGTGAAGCACATGCGCCAGATCATGCAGGAAATGCGCGAGCTTACTGTGCTTCGCGATGAGGAGCTTTATGCCCGCGCCAAGGACCTGCAGGCGCCCTACGAACTGGTGCGCCTGGTGGCGCGGGAAGGGAAGCTGCCCGTGCCCAACTTCTCTGCCGGCGGTATTGCAACCCCGGCCGATGCCTCTTTGGTGATGCAACTGGGCGCCGAGTCGGTGTTCGTGGGTTCCGGCATTTTCATGCAGGACTCGAGCAACTTCGCGCCGCCGGAAGAGGCGGAGCGACGCGCCCGGGCGATTGTGCGCGCCACCACCCACTACAACGATCCTAAAGTATTGCTTGAAGTCTCCGAGGACCTGGTGGGCGCCATGAAAGGGCTGGCGGTGGCGGCGATTGCGGAATCGGAGATGCTGCAGAAGCGAGGCTGGTAGCGCTCGGCGCCCGTGCGAAGTACTTCGCAGCTGGCGGCTTAGCCGGTCGGCTCGGTTGCTGATAACACGGTGCTCTCGAGGGGCTGAATGCTAAGTGCTGATTGCTGAGTGCGCCTTTACGGAAAACATATGCCTGAAACCCTGCTCACCTCTCGCACCACGCTTGGCCGCCATCCGGAACGTGGCGCGCACGAGCGCGAAACCATCAATCAGATTTTGGACGAGGGCTTCGTCTGCCACGTTGGTTTTGTCAGCGATGGCCAACCCTACGTGATTCCCACCGGGTACGCTCGGGTTGGCGACGAACTTTACATTCATGGCTCCGCGGCCAGCCGCATGTTACGCAACCTGGAGAAGGGAATTGAGATGTGCGTCACCGTCACCCTGCTGGACGGGTTGGTGATGGCGCGGGCGGCCTTCAGCCATTCCATGAATTATCGCTCGGTGCTGGTTCTGGGAACAGCTAGTTTAGTGGAAGACGCTGAAGAGAAAATGGCCGCGCTGCGGGCCATTACCGAGCACATTGTTCCCGGTCGTTGGGCGGAAACGCGGTGGCCCACGCCGCAGGAACTGAAGGCCACCAGCGTCCTCAAGCTGCCCCTGGCCGAGGCTTCGGCGAAGATTCGTACCGGCGGACCGAAAGACAAAGAGGAAGACCTGACATTTCCAGTATGGGCGGGCGTGCTGCCGTTCAGCCTGGTACCCGGCAAGCCGGTGGAGCATGAGGCCAGCGCGGTGCACGAAGTCCCCGAATACGTGGCGCGGTATTCGCGAAATGCCGGAAAATAGCACCTGGCATTCAGCAATTAGCCCCTGTCCCGTTGTAGTGCGATCTGGGAAAAACTTGGGCTGGCTAAATGCCAACTGCTAACTGCTAACTGCTTCTTTCGACATGAAAGTCGGCGTGCTGGCTCTGCAAGGCGATTTTGACGCGCACCGCAAGCGACTGGAAGAACTCGGTGCGGAGGTCGTCCTGGTGCGCAGGCCGGAGCAATTGGATGAAGTGGACGCCCTCGTGATCCCCGGAGGTGAATCCGGCACCTTCCTCAAGCTGCTGGGGGAACAAGGACTGGAGAAGCTAAAGCAGTTTGTGCGCGCCAAGCCTACTTTTGGCACCTGCGCGGGCGCCATCCTTCTCGCTAATCAAGTAGAAAACCCGCATCAACCCGGCCTGGGAGCTTTGGACATCACCATTCGCCGTAATGCCTACGGCCGGCAGTTGGACAGCTCCATCCGCCAGGCGGAAACCACGCTGGGCGGCGACCCCCTGGAAATGGTCTTCATTCGCGCTCCTAAAATCGAGAGGGTGGGCCGGGCTGTCGAGGTGCTTGCCCGCGAGGGCAACGACCCGGTACTGGTGCGCCAAGGCAACGTCATGGCGGCAACTTTCCATCCTGAGCTGAGTGAAGACAAGCGGGTACACGCGGCATTTCTGGAATTGGTGCGGAAGCGCTAGCCATCAGCACTTAGCAGCAGCGATGAGCTCTTAGCATTTAGCCTTTGAACCTTTGCGTCGAGATTGAAAGGAATCTGTGCAGGGCTGGGGTGCTAAGAGCGCGGCCAGTTGAAGCTGAGTGCCTGCTTTTCCTGCGTTATACTGGCCGTTGATGGCGCAGACCCCGGAAAAGACCTTCTACATAGAGACTTTCGGCTGCCAGATGAACGTCCATGACTCGGAAAAGGTCATCGGCACGCTCCTGGCCCAGGGCTACCGCCAGGTGCAGACCCAGCAGGAAGCCGGCCTGATCCTCTACAACACCTGCTCCATCCGCGACAAAGCCGAGCAGAAGGTCTTCCATCGTCTGGCCGACTTCAAGAAAATGGCCCAACAGGGTAAGAAGTTCGGCGTGCTGGGCTGCGTGGCGCAGCAGGAAGGGGAAAAGATCTTCGACCGTGCGCCGCACGTTTCCATCGTCTGCGGCTCGGCTTCCTATCGCAACCTGCCGGAAATGCTGATGCAGATTGAGGCAGGGAAGCAGCGGGTCACCGGGTTGGACGACCGCGAAACCGACGAGTGCTTCGAAACCGAGTTCACCTCGCGTTCCAACCCGCACCGCGGCTACATCACCATCATTGAGGGCTGTGACAAGTTCTGCGCCTTTTGCGTGGTGCCCTATACGCGCGGCAAGGAGCGCAGCCGCACGTCAGCCTCGGTTCTGGAGGAAGCGCGGCGCATGGCCGATGCCGGCTACACGGAAATTCAGCTGCTCGGGCAAAACGTAAACTCCTACTGTGATCCATCGGAAAATAAAAGGTTTGCGGAATTGCTGGCGGCGGTGGGGGAAGTGCGGGGCATCCGCCGGGTGCGTTTCACTACCTCGCATCCGCGGGATTTTGGCCGCGACATTGTGGAGGCCATTGATGCCGTGCCCGCGCTTTGCGACCAGGTGCATCTGCCGGTGCAGAGCGGTTCGAGCCGCGTGCTGAGCCTGATGCAGCGCCTCTATGCGCGCGAGCAGTACCTGGAGCGTATCGCGTGGATCAAGGCGGCGCGGCGGCCGATCAGCATCAGCACCGACATCATTGTCGGATTTCCAGGCGAAAACGAAGAGGACTTTGAGCAAACGCTCTCGCTACTCGACGAAGTGGGCTACGACAGCGTGTTTTCTTTCAAGTACTCGCCGAGGCCCAACACCCCGGCGCTGAAGTTCATTGACCACATTCCTGATCAGGAAAAGGCGCGCCGACTGGCGGTGCTGCAGGAAAAACAAAAACAGATTCAGAGCCGCAACAACCAGAAGCATGTTGGGGAAGTGCTGGAGGTCATGGTGGAGGGCCACAACCCCGCGCGCGGGCAGTGGATTGGGCGCACTTCCCAAAACAAAGTGCTAAACTTCACCGCCGTCGACGGGCAGGCGCTGCTTAGCGGAAGCTACGCGCAAGTGCGGGTGACGCAGGCGTTCCCCAATAGTCTGGTCGGTGAACTGGCGTCTGGGAGCGCGGAGGTCGGCATAAATCACTTTTTAAACAGCCAATCGCGGCAATTAGCGTTCTAATGTAACAGGCACCGGGGTACTCTGGTGGGCAGGAGGGCACGATGGAAGTGGAGATGAAAATTCGCGGGCTGATGATGGACCCGGTGACCAACATGCCCATCGTGATCCTAAAAGATGTGGCTGGAGACTCGGTATTGCCCATCTGGGTGGGGATTTACGAGGCCAATGCCATTGCCCTGGAGATCGAAAAGGTCACCACCCCCCGGCCCATGACCCACGACCTGCTCAAGAATGTGCTCACCGGGCTCGACACGGCGGTTCACAAAGTGGTGGTGACAGAGCTTCGCGAAGACACTTTTTTTGCCGTGATCTGGCTGGAGAGGGATGGCCGGGTGATTAGCATTGATTCGCGTCCTTCGGACGCGCTGGCCCTGGCCCTGCGCGTGGATTGCCCCATCTTCGTCGAGGACGACGTCCTCAAATCCTCGAAACTGGCCAGTTCGGTTTCCGACCGCGTCTCCAGCGAGGAATTGCGCAAGTGGCTGGAGAACCTGAACGACGAGGATCTGGGCCGATATAAGATGTGACGCCGCTTTGCGGGCGCGAGCGGCTAAAAATCGTCACTGGTAAATATCCAATCGTCAATGCTTCATGCCTGATCCCGCCGAACAACTGCAGCGCATCTACCTGGCCGGGTTCCAACTGGAAACGTTCGAACGCTTTCCCAAAGCCATTGGCGTCGTCCGCGAAAACGTGATCGCGCTGCTGGAGGCCACGCCTGAAGGGCTGCGCATGATCGGTACGCCGGGCTGGCGCATGGGCGAGGCTGTGGGCGTGCTCATCCAGATGGGCAGTCGCCAGGTATTCCAGCACAAATCAGAGGTGGTGGAGGCTACGCCCGAGCGCCTGGAAGCGGTGCGCCGGGTGCGGGAAGAACTCGAAGGTTTGCTGGCGGAAAATCGTTGAGGCGGACCCTCGCCCAGTTTGGCGGACTTTACATAATGTCTGTTATCGGACGTTGAATATGGGAGGTAATCAGCGCAGGGTCTACCCGGCGCGGCTTCCCGTGGGCTGTGCCTCTCCTACCAGCACGATCCCGGGATGGAATAACGTCCCGGCCACTCGAGTGGCAATGGCAATGAGATCGCTCTGGCCCTGGAATACCTTTACCTGGCGGGCGCGCGACATCTCTGGCAAGTTGACCGCACGCCCCACCCGGATACGAGCCACGGTTTCCTCATTGGCTGTCACGCTGGGCATTTGTGGCAATAACTTGCGGGGATGGATGAATATTTCCTCGGTACGGCCCTGCTGGCAGGCCGTCTCCAGGTTTTCCAGGGTCTGCGCATCGGACAAGCCGAATTCTCCCACCTCAGTGCGGCGCAGAGACGCTAAATGTGCTCCACAACCCAGCAGTTGGCCCATGTCGTGGGCTACTGAACGCATATACGTACCGGAGGCCACCCGGGCGCGAAAGCGGGCTTGCTCCCCGTCCCAATCCAGAAGCTCAAATTCCTTGATTTCAACGTCCACCGGCTGCAGTTCCACCTCGCGCTTCTTGCGGGCCAGTTTGTACGCAGGCACGCCGTGGATTTTTTTGGCGGAGAAAGGCGGCGGCATCTGCCTGATATACCCTTTAAATCGCCGTGCTATTTCCTTTAATTCTTCAAGTGTTGCATTAAGTACCTTGGGCGTCGCCAGGGGCTCGCCTTCGGCGTCGTACGTATCGGTCGCAAAGCCAAAACGAATGGCGCCCTCGTACGTCTTCTCGGAGGCGGTATAGAACTGGGCCAAGCGGGTCATGCGGCCGGCTACCAGGGGCAGTACCCCGGTGGCGAGCGGGTCGAGGGTGCCCAGATGTCCCACCGAGCGCTCGTGCAGAATGCGGCGCACGCGGTTAACCACGTCGTGGGAGGTCAGCCCGGCGGGCTTGTCGATTACCAGCACTCCATCCATAACGATCTGTCTGCTATCGTGAAGGCGGCGGCCCTATTCGGTCAACCGCAAGCGAGACTTCCCTGCCGTTGCTTGGAAGTGGGCGGCATACGATTCGCGCATGATTCCCCTCAAGGACGACACGCCACGGTTCAGCACACCTTACATTACGTATTTTCTAATCGCGCTGAACACGCTAATTTTCCTGTACGAAATGCTGGCTTTTGGGCCGCACGCGCGCAACCAGTTGATGTTTCAATTTGGCATGGTGCCGGCGCGCATTACCGGGCTGATGAGCGGCGTACCGCACGCCTCCGCCGGAACCGCGTTGCTGCCCATCCTGACCTCCATGTTCCTGCACGCTTCCTGGCTGCACCTGATCGGCAACATGTGGGTGCTGTGGATTTTTGGCGACAACATCGAGGACTACCTGGGCCACTTCGTGTATATCGTTTTCTATCTGCTGAGCGGGCTGGCCGCAGCCGTCGCTCACACGCTGCTGAACGCGGCTTCAGTGGTGCCCAGCGTCGGCGCCAGCGGGGCGATTGCCGGGGTGATGGGCGCTTACCTGATTCTGTATCCGCGAGCCAAAGTGCTGACCCTGGTGCCGCTAATTGTGTTTTTTACCTTCTGGTGGCTGCCGGCATGGATCGTGCTGGGCTACTGGTTTGTGATCCAGTTCTTCAGCGGCGCGCTCACGGCAGTCGCGGTGTCCAGCCAAACCACGGGTGGAATCGCCTTCTGGGCCCACGTCGGCGGCTTTGTGGCCGGTATAATCCTGATCAAGGTCTTCCCTGCCCGGGTGCGTCGGCTAAGGTATGGAACGTGGTAGGAAGCAATTAGCAGCTAGCAGTTGGCACTTAGCCCTTCGACTGTGCTGTTAAGAACCGCAGCAAACGCCACTAACTAAATGCTAACGGCGAATTGCTAAGTGTTCTTCACAACGCCCCAGCCGTTGGCATCAACGTAATCTCCTCCACCGTGCTCTCCGGCGGCAGAAGAAGCGCGTCGAGGATGGCCTGCGCTACGGTCTCCGGACGCAGCATGCGCTGGCGGGGTGCTTCCGGCCAGAACTGGTTCCAAATAGCGGTATCGGTAGCGCCCGGCATTAAGGCGATGACACGAATGCCGCGCGGCCGCAGTTCCTCCCGCAGCGTGCGCGTGAACCCCAGGGCGCCATGCTTGGCGGCGCAGTAGGCGCTTTGTCCGGCAAATACGTGGGTAGCGGCCATGGAAAGATTGTTGACGATGGTACCGCCGCGGCGAAGCAAGGGCAACGCCCCTTGCGTCACCAGAAACATGCCGGTCAAATCGGTTTCAATGACTTCGCGCCAGATTTGAATCGGCAGGCGCTCGACTTCCGCCATCGCGTGAGAAATTCCGGCGTTATTGATCAGGATATCGAGACGTGGGAAATCTTTCTTGATGTCGGCGAACAGTGCCTGCACTGACTTCGGCTCGCGCACATCGGTCGTGCAACTTAGGATTCGTGGCGCGAGCGCCCTTTTGCCCCGCAATGCCTGTTTAAGCGCCCGCTCGGCAGCTTGCAGAGCTTTCTGATCGCGTCCCGTGATCACTAGCTTTGCGCCCTCGCGGGCCAGAGCCTTGGCGACGGCGAGCCCAATGCCGCGGCTGGCCCCGGTAATCAGGGCGACCTTTCCAGCCAGATTGCGTGGTGCTGCCATTTGCGAAATTTAATCACAGAGAGCCACGGTTCACCACCCAGCACACAGATGGAGGCCGATCCAAGGTAAAGCGAACTCGCTTACGGCGTTCCGTACAACTGCCGGTAGACGGTAGCGTTGCGAACAATGGCTTGCACGTACTCGCGGGTTTCGGTGAAGGGGATGGACTCCACAAATTCGGGAAAGTCCTTGAAGTTGCCGTTGGAGACCCAATCCTGTACCCGGTCGGTGCCGGCGTTGTAAGCGGCCAGGGCGTATTCGACGTTGCCGTTGTAGTGGTCCAGCAGTTCGCGGAAATAGCGGGTTCCCAGCCGCAGGTTCATGTTGGGCACCAGGAGCAAAGGGGTAGAAAAATGGCGCACGCGCTGCTGGCGCGCCAGAGTTCGACCCACATGCGGCAGCAACTGCATCAGGCCCCAGGCGTTGGCATGGGAAACGGCGCCCGGATTGAATTCCGACTCCTGGCGAATCAGCGCCGCCACCAGGAATGGGTCCAGACGGTTGCGCAGCGATTCGTTCTTCAGTTCCGTCCAATACGGGCGCGGGAACAGCGCCTGCCAGTAAGAACGCGGCATGGCCGAGAGGTCGTAGGAAAAATAATTGGGCGCGATGTGCTTGACCAGTTCAATGGCCAGGTTGTACTGGCCTGCATCCTGATACAGGGACACAATCTTATCCGTGGCCCAGGTGGCCGGCCCTTGCGGCGCCGCGGCGGCCTGCAGTTCCCGCACGGCGAAGGTTACAAACCCGCCGTTCTGCAATAGCAGCGCCTTCCCGACGCGCACATCGTCGGGCGTGTCCTGATCCTGCCCCAGCGCGGGAGGCAGTGTCGCCGGAGGAATTTTCTCCAGTAAGGGATCGGGAGGCGGGTCGGCGACGCTGCCCAGTTGCTTCAGGCGTTGCCGGGCCAGGCCGGCATAGTAGTAGCCGGAAAAGCGGTCGGTCAATTTCTGGTAATAGGCGTGCGCCTTGCCCGGATCGTGATCCTGTTCGGCCATGCGAGCGCGCCAGTAGAGCGCCGCCGGAACCTCCGGCGAACCGGGATAACGGGAGATCTGTTCTTCTATTTCTTTCTTGGCTTCGTCGGCGCGGTTCTGGCGCAAATTCAGCCAGGCGGCCTTCCAGTGGGCATAATGCGCGCGTGGGCTGTCGGGAAAGCGCTGGTCGAGTTCGCGGTAAAAGTCTATGGCCTTGTCATAGTCGCGCTTGAGCAGGCAGGCGTTGCCGGCCAGCAGCAGCCCGCGATCGAACCATGAACTGGCGGGAGCTTCCTGGCGCTGCTCGGCCACCAGCTTCAATATCTGATCCTGGTCGTCAGCGGCACGGGCGATTTCCATCAGCTCATATACCCGCTCCGCGTTGACCTCCGTGTCGGCTCCGGGGATGGACTGCAGCAGCTTTTTCGCATCGCTGTCCTTGCTGTCATGATGCAACGCGATGCCCAGGTCAAGCTGGATCGCGGGGCGTTCTTTCTCCGGCGCTGATGGCAGCAAGGCCTGGTACTCGCGGACCGCGTCGTCATAGTGCCGCGCGGTCAGCAGGCTGTTGGCGCGCATCTTGCGCTCATCGAAAGTAGGGATGGGAACCGAAGTTGGCGGCAGCTTCTGCAAGTCGCTGTTGGCGGCGTCGGCTTCCGGCGCCAGTGGCATGGCGTAGTAAAGGCGGTGCAGGATGTCCGCTCCTTGAGCGGTCTGCCCCGCCGCAATGTAGGCGCGCCCCAAAGCCAGCTCCACATCGGAGCGCACCGGCCGGCGATGAGGCTGCAGCACAGTGATGGCATCTTGCGGCTGCTTCTGGGCCACCAGCGCATTGGCATCAATCACCGCCGCGTCTACAGCGAAAAGCGAATCAGGGTAATTGCTATCGAATTTCTCTAGGGCCTTGACCACCCCTGCGGAATCGCCCTGAGCGCCATAAGCCATGGCGAGAAAGTAATCCACGTAGTCGGCCAATTCCCCTGCCCGCGGCTGCGCCCGTTTCAGCGCAGAAACGGCTTTGGCGTAATCGTGGTCAACGATGTGGGCATAGCCAAGGGCCAGCCACGCCAAGGCGGCTTCATCCGTGCCGGCATGTCGGCGGGCATAAGCCTCCACTCCGGCGTACGCGGCCCGGCTGCGGTCCTGGAGCAACTGGCGCGCCATGGGCTTCAGATCGCTGGAGGCCACAAAGGCGCGCGTGATCCGCCGCACCCGCCGCGAAAGCTTTCTCCGCTTTTTCTTCTTCGCCTTGCGCTTAGCGGAGGATTTCTTTTTGGCTGATTGCTTTTTGCTTTGGCTGCTGTCAGTAGATTGCCCCTGGCGCGGGGACGCGAAAGCTCCAGACACAGAACCGCACAATAGTGAAAGCGCAACTGCCAGTACCGGGACCCAGGTGTTCACAATTGAGCTTAGTTTAGCGCGAGAAACTGTCGCCCAGAAGAGAACGATCGTTGTCAGCCAGGTTCTGGATGATTTCCTGGTCGAAATAGCTGGCTGCGCCGGCGACGCTGCTGCCGTAGCGCTTTTCATAGGCGGCCCGGCTCTTCTCGATATCTTCCTTGAGGCGGTCGTAGAGGTCCCGATTCTTCTTGCCTTCCTGCACTTTGGGCTTGTTATAGAGCTTGATTTCGTCCACCAGCAGTTTGGCGAAGCGCCGGGCCTTACGATGGACTGCATCGTCCTCTGCGTTCATCGGCGCTTGAGCCGGGGCTGCGGTGCTGGAGGTTCCGGCTGCCGCCGAGGCGGCCATGGCCCTGGGCGCCAGTTCCGCTTCAGCTTCTGCTTCGACCACCGGTTCGGCTACCGCCGACATGACTGGACCGGCAGGGGCCGCGCTTTCAACCGCAACAGCTTCGCTTTTGATCGCGGGAGCGGCTGCCGCTTCCCCGCTTTCCTGGGCTGCGGTCGCCCGGCGCAGGGCCACAATTTCCAGCCACAGGCCGCTGGAGAGCACCAGCACTTCCAGGGCGGCATCGTCCAGTTGCCCGCTGCTGTTGGTGCCGGCGTCGGCGTAGAGCACGGCCGCTACTTTTTCCTTGAGCAGCAGCGGTAGGAGGAGAACGCGGCCATCTTGCGGCGCACCAAAGGTTGTGGTGAAAGCAACATCCAGGTCTTCGGCCTTACCCCGGAGCGGGGCCTTTTCTTCCAGCACCTGGCCGCTCAGCCCTCTGTCCGCTGCCAGGGCGAAATTCTTTACCTCTTCGTTGCTGGCAAACCCCCGGCCCTGCCATCCCACCACAGAGCTGCCGCGCACCACGAATAGGGCGGCTCGGCTGCTGAACCGGCTCGCGCCGTCCAGCAGGGCGCTAAGGATCTCTTTTTGTCCGCTGGCCTGGCGCACCGCTGCCATGATTTGCAGCAGGTGCTTGGGACTGGGCTGGGCGGTGTTGGCCAGGTTGGGCTGCAGTTCTTCCAGAACCCGACGCACCAGCTCATCCCGCATCGCCGGGAATTGACTTTCCAGCACCTGCGAGACCACCCGTCCCACCACTTCCTGGATCCAGTTGTTCTCGGCCATGGCTCGCTAAACCTTTGCCTGACGCACCTTTCCGTGAACTCTTTAGGGAGAACTACCTGTTTCATACCGTATTTACCGGAGGCCAGCAAGTTACCTTCAGGCTGCGCCGTCAGGAGTCCCCCAAACCTGGGAAAAGACTCTTCTGCCAACCAAATCAGCCTGCTGACGTCTAATGGGCGAAGCATGCCCTCTGCGGCACGTGCTGGCGAAAACCTGTAGAATGTGGGCCGGGTTTCCGGGCCACCGAGAAAAGTTGAATCGAACCATCATGGAAACCATCCAAACCAAAGTGAATGAGCCGGTCAGCGATGAGCTGAGCCTGGTTCAGGCCGCCAAGAAGGGCGATGTTGGCGCTTTTGGCGAGCTGGTCAAGCGCTATGACCGCAACGTGTTCCGCATCGCGCTGCACATTACACAGAACCGCGAGGATGCGGAAGATGTGGTGCAGGACGCGTTCCTGAAGGCTTACGGGAACCTGGAGCAGTTTCAGGGACAGAGCAAGTTTTACACTTGGCTGGTGCGCATTGCGGTGAACGAGGCGCTGATGAAGTTGCGGCGCCGGCGCCCCGAGCGCATGGTTTCGCTGGACCAGGAAGTGCAGACGGAAGAGGACTCCATCCCCCGCGAGGTGGCGGACTGGAGCCCCAATCCGGAGCAGCTTTATAACCAGGCGGAGTTGCGGGACATTTTAGGCAAGACCATTCAGGGTCTGCCGCCCAGCTTCCGCACGGTTTTTGTGCTGCGGGACGTGGAGGGCCTTTCCACCGAGGAAACGGCACAGGCCCTGGAGTTGAGTGTACCGGCAGTAAAATCCCGGCTGCTGCGGGCTCGCCTGCAGCTGCGGGAACGGTTGAACCGATACTTTAAGAAGCGCCAAGCTGGAGACGGTAAACAGTGACTTGCTCTGAATTCCTTAAAGAGCTGACAGACTACCTGGATGACGCCCTTGACACGCGCACAAGGGCGGAGTTGGAAGAACATCTGGCCTGGTGCCACAACTGCTACGTCATCTGCGATACCACCAAGAAAACCATCGAGATCTACCGCGACTCCACCCTCTACGAACTTCCCGACGACCTGCGAACCCGGCTACGTTCCGCCATTATGAACAAGTGTTCGCAGAAAAAAGTCGGTTCGCAGGACGTGTAGTACGGTTTCGTCGCCCGCTGCCTCCCGATCATCTGAAATCTTGAATTCTTATCCTGAGTAAGCGCAAGCCGCGCCTGGCGCGGTGAACGCGACGAAGGACCTGCTATTATCGCTTAGCAATGGCGCGGGGGGTGCTCACAACCACTTGTGACAAGGATCACAGTACAAGCGGTCGCGTGGACCTAGAATCACTCTAGTATCGGCGTGCAGCGCATATTCCAATCCGCGGCTTTGTTGCTGCTTGCGGCCCTCGTTGGGGCGCCGCTGGCCCAGGCTGCCCGTTCCTGCCGCATGCCTGGCGCGGCTCACTGCTCCAATTGCCCCATGCCGCAGCCGCCCTCCGACTATCAGGCGAAGGCGAATTCTTCCTGCTGCCGGATTTCCGCTGCCCGGCCCTTCCCCAACCTGACTCCGCAACCGTCTACGGCGTATGTGCTCACCCCTCCGGTGCTGGGATTCAACGCTGGGCAGGCGCCCTCCCCCGTACTTCTGAGCTCGGCAGCAAACAGTTCCGTGCCGCCTCTCTTGTCACCCCAGGCCCTGCTCTGCACCTTCCTCATCTAGACGTGTGTCCTTCTGCCCATTGAGTTCCGGCAGTAATCCGCCGGATAGGGAGTTTTTCATAACGGAAGGATTCCATGAGCAGGAATGCAATCACTCGCGCGCTTGCCGGGCTCGTTGCCTTGGCGGGATTAGCGGCTCAAAGCCAAACCCAGAACACCATCCAGGCGCACGTCGTCGCGGACAGCGGCCAGTCTTCTCCTGCGCTACGTCTGGACGAGGTGGTGCGAGAAGCGCTGCAGAACAATCCCGCCATCCAGAGCGCGCTCCACAACGCCCAGGCCGAGCGCCGCCGGATTCCTCAGGCGAGCAGTCTTCCCGACCCAAAGGTTTCGGTCAACTGGATGGGCAACATCACTCCGTTCTCAGTGCAGACGAACGACCCATCCAGCTATCGCGGTCTTGCCGCCATGCAGGAGCTACCCTTCCCTGGCAAGCGCAGCCTGCGGGGCAAAATAGCCGGCAAGGAGGCTGACGCTGCGCAAGTCGGCGTTGAGGCTGTCCGCCGCCGCCTCGTTGCCGAGATCAAGACCGCTTATTACGACTATTGGTATCTCGACAAGGCCCTGCAGATCACACTACAGAACAAGGACCTGCTGCGGAAGCTTTCACAAATTACCGAAGCCCGCTACCGCGTCGGCAAAGGCATTCAGCAGGATGTGCTGAAATCGCAGGTCGAACTCTCGCTGCTTCTCCAGAAAATCACGGTACTGCAGCAGCAGCGGGCCACGGCGGCGGCGCGGCTGAATGCTCTGCTGGGGCGCCCGCCGGAGCAGGCGCTACCCGCTCCCGCCGATATTCCCGGCACTACTCCGCTCAACTACAGCCTGGATCAGCTTTACGGGTTGGCGGACCGCACCGATCCCGGCTTGCAACGCGAGCAACGCATGGTGGAGCGCAGCCAGCTGGCAGCCAACCTGGCCCATAAGGATTACTACCCCGACCTGGCCGTCGGCTACATGTACGAGCAGCGTCCTCTTTTACCCGACATGCACGGTTTTACGTTTACCGTAAATATTCCCGTGTTCTACAAAAGCAAACAGCGGCAGGAAGTGGCGGAGGCTGGCGAGCAGGCAGCTGCCGCCGAAAACAACCGCCAGAACCGCCAGAATGAGCTGGACTTCCAAGTCAAGCAGCAATACCTGGCGGCCAAGGCTTCGGAGCAGTTGCTGCAGCTCTACTCCCAGGGTGTGGTGCCGCAGTCTTCCCTGGCCCTGGAGTCTTCCATGGCTGCCTACCAGGTTGGCACGGTGGATTTTCTCAGCGTGCTCGCCAATTTCAGCACGGTTCTCAATTACCAGGTGGACTACTACCGCGAGCTGGCCAACTACCAATCCTCGCTCGCGCAACTGGAAAGCCTCACTGGCCTGGAGCTGACCACGGCTTCGACAGGGCCTGCGTCCGGGAAGGAGTGATTTCATGACGACAAAATTCTTACGAATCGGTGCCCTGCTGCTGGCCGGAGCGTCCGTACTGGTGCTCATCTTCTGGCGCAGCGCTTGGGCGGGTCACGACCAGGTCACGAATCAGAGCTCGCCGGCCTCTCGCTCGCCCGCTGGTCACGAGAGCCTCACCTCTCCACATGCTTCCATGCCCGGCATGGCCGCTAGTGATCGCAAAATCCTCTACTGGTACGACCCCATGCATCCCGCCTACAAGTCGCAGAAGCCTGGCTTCGCTCCCGATTGCGGCATGCAACTGGTGCCCAAGTACGCCGATGCAGATTCGGCGCGGTCGCAAATGGCGCCCGGCGAGGTCATGATCTCGCCCGAGAAGCAGCAACTGATGGGTGTGCGCACTACCACTGTGCAGCGCGAATCACTGGTGCGCACCATCCGTACCACCGGGCAGGTTACGGCTGATGAAACCCGGATAGCCCACGTCCACGTGAAGGTGAACGGCTGGATTGACAAGGTGTATGTGGATTTTGTCGGACAACTGGTCAAGAAAGGCCAGCCGCTATTCACGCTTTATAGTCCCGACCTGGTGGCCACCCAGGAGGAATACCTGATCGCACGCCGCGGCGAAAGCAACCTGAGTTCCTCGCCATTTGCGGAGGTTCGCCAGGGCGCCAATTCCCTGCTGCACGCCGCCCACGACCGGCTTAAGCTCTGGGACATCAGCGACGCGCAAATCGAAAAGCTGGAACGTACCGGCGAAGTCAGCCGCACCATGACCTTCTACTCGCCGGTCACCGGATTCGTCAGCGACCGCAAAGCCTTTCCCCAGAGCTCGGTCACTCCTGACATGGAGCTTTACACGGTAGCCAACCTGTCCACCGTATGGGTGATGGCCGATGTGTACGAATACGAACTGCCGTACGTGCGGGTGGGCCAGCGAGCGGAGATTCAGCTCAGCTATTACCCCGGCAAAACCTACACCGGCCGCATCCGCTATATCTATCCCACCTTCGACCCGCAGACGCGCACCGCCAAGGTGCGGATTGATCTTCCCAATCCCGGGTTCGAGCTGAAGCCGCAGATGTTCGCCGATGTTCAATTGCAGGTGAATTACGGCAAGCAGGTCGTGGTGCCGCAGGAGGCGGTGCTCGATTCCGGCGAGCGCCAGACGGTATTCATTGCTGCGGGCAACGGCCACTTTGAGCCGCGACTGATTAAGGCCGGGGCGCAGGTGGACGGCAAGGTCGTGGTGCTCTCCGGCCTCAAGCCGGGCGAGACCATCGTCAGCAGCGGCAATTTCCTGATTGACTCCGAAAGCCAGCTGAAGAACGCCATGGAAGGCATGCAGCACTGAGGTGAACATGAAGCGCACAGACAAAATCGGCTACCTGGTGCTGGGAGGCCTGCTGGTAATGGTGCTGGCGGCGGGCTGGTTCTTCGGCCTGCGGTCGCGGAATAGCAACGTCTGCGATATCTGCCAGCGGCAGATCGATCCTCGCGCCCGCGTCACTCTGGAAATCGGCGGCAAGCGCAAAGACGCCTGCTGTGCGCGCTGCGCCATTACGGAAGCCCTGCAGGAGCGCCGGCCGGTGCGCCTCATCCGCGTCACCGACTATGCCACCGGGTCCGCCCTTTCTCCCGACCAGGCCTGGTTCGTGGATGGCAGCCGGAAGGTGCTGTGCTCGCACGACCAGCCCATGTTCGATGAATCCAAGCATGCCGAGCACCTGGCGTTCGACCGCTGCTCGCCCGGCGCCTATGCGTTTGCGCGGCGGCAGGACGCCGAAGCTTTCGCGCGCGCGAACGGCGGCGCCGTCGTGCGCCTGAACGAGCTCATGGTAGGGGTGCCGCGATGATTAACCGCATCATCGAAGTCTGCGCCCGGCACAAGTTTCTGGTGCTGCTCTTTGTCGCCGTGGCTGCCCTCCTGGGCTGGCGCTCCATGAAAAACACTAAGCTGGACGCCATCCCCGATCTCTCCGAGACGCAGGTGATCGTTTACGCCAAGTGGGACCGCAGTCCTGATATTGTCGAAGACCAGCTCACTTATCCCATCACCTCGGCCCTGCTGGGCATGCCGCGCGTCAAGGACGTTCGCGGCTTCTCCGATTTTGGCTATTCCTATGTCTACGTGATCTTCGAAGAGGGCACCGACCTGTACTGGGCCCGATCCCGCACTTTGGAATATCTGAATTCTGTCACGCCGCGGCTGCCTCCGGGCGTGAGCGTGGAATTGGCCAAGGACGCCACTGCAGTGGGCTGGGTATTTCAGTACGCGCTGGTGGACCCGAGCCACCGCTACAGCCTCGACCAGATGCGCAGCACGCAGGATTGGTATCTGCGCTACGCCTTGCAATCCGTTCCCGGTGTGGCTGAGGTGGCGCCCGTCGGCGGCTTCGTGCGCCAGTACCAGGTGAATATTGATCCCAACCGCCTGCTCGCCTACAGGCTGCCCATCAACACGGTGGTTGAGGCGGTACGAAAAAGCAACAACGAGGTTGGCGCCCGGCTGTTGGAGATGAGCGGCCGGGAATACATGGTGCGCGGCCTCGGCTACATCAAGAGCCTGCAGGACCTGCAAAACGTGGTGGTGGCCGCCAATCCCCAGACAGGCACGCCCGTCCTGGTGCGCGACCTGGGCACGGTCACGCTGGGGCCCGATCTGCGCCGCGGCATTGCCGAACTGGACGGCAAGGGCGAGGTGGTGGGCGGCGTGGTTATCATGCGTTTCGGAGAAAACGCCGAAAAAGTAATCCAGCGGGTCAAGGAAAAACTCCAGGAAATCGAGCCCGGCCTGCCGCCCGGCATGAAGCTGGTCACCACCTACGACCGCTCGCAGCTCATTGACCGTTCGATTGACAACCTGAAGCACACGCTCATCGAAGAGCTCATTATCGTTAGCCTGATCATCCTCATCTTCCTCTGGCACTTTCCCAGCGCGGTCATTCCGATCATCACCATTCCACTCACGGTGGTGCTTGCCTTTATTCCCATTCAGCTAAGCGGCATGACCGCCAACATCATGTCGCTTGGTGGCGTCGCCGTGGCCATCGGCGCCATGGTGGACGCCGCCGTCGTGGTGGTGGAGCAGACGCACAAAAAGCTGGAGCACTGGGAAGCCGAGGGGCGTCCCGGAGACTACCGCGCTGTGATCATTTCCGCGGTGAAGGAAGTCGGCGGGCCCAGTTTTTTTGCCCTGCTGGTGATTGCCGTCTCGTTCTTGCCGGTATTCGCTCTGCAAGCGCAAGAAGGCCGCCTGTTCAAACCGCTGGCTTTTACCAAGAACTTTGCCATGGTCATCGCCGCCCTGCTGGCCATCACGCTTGATCCGGCGTTGCGGCTGCTCTTCACCCGCATGAGGAATTTCAGTTTCCGGCCGGCTTGGCTGGCCCGCGTGGCCAATGCGTTGCTGGTGGGAAAGATTCACAGCGAGGAAAACCATCCCATCAGCCGCCCTCTGATGAAGCTTTATCACCCCGTGGTGGAATTTGTGCTGGAGCATCGCTGGATGACGCTCTGCGCGGCGCTGCTGGCGATGGCGGCCACTGTGCCCGTGTTCTTCCGCCTGGGCTCGGAATTCATGCCGCCGCTGGATGAAGGTTCTCTTCTCTACATGCCGACAACCGTGCCTGGCATGTCGGTGACCGAAGCCGCCCGCCTGCTGCAAGTGGAGGATCGAATCCTGCGTTCGTTTCCCGAAGTGGAGCGCGTGTTCGGCAAGGCTGGCCGGGCCGAAACCGCAACTGATGCCGCTCCCTTCTCCATGACGGAAACCGTGGTTGTGCTCACGCCCCAGGACCAGTGGCCGAAAAAACCGCGCTGGTATTCATCGTGGGCGCCACGGCCGCTGCAGGCAGCCCTGGGGCGCATCTGGCCTGACCACATCAGCACCCAAGAACTTATCTACGGTCCTGGCGGCATGAACGAGGCTCTGGCTCTTCCGGGCGTGGCCAACGCCTGGACCATGCCCATCCGCAATCGGATTGACATGCTCACCACCGGCATCCGCACCCCGGTAGGCATCAAGGTGCTGGGCCAGGACCTGGCCACCATTCAGCGCCTCGGGCAACAGGTGGAAAGCGCGCTCAAGGACGTTCCCGGCACCACCAGCGTATTCGCCGAGCGCACGGCCGGCGGCTACTTCCTCGATTTCGACTTGCACCGCGACCAACTTGCCCGCTACGGGCTCATGGTAGGCGACGCGCAGGAGGTGCTCATGTCGGCCGTAGGCGGCGATTCCGTCAGCACGACCGTGGAAGGGCGCGAGCGCTATACCATCAGCATCCGCTACCTGCGCGATTACCGCAGCGACGTTTCCAGTCTCGAGCGCGTGTTGGTGACAACCCCCTCCGGCGCCCAGGTTCCGATCGGCCAACTGGCCACGCTTCGCCTGCGCACCGGGCCGGGTATGATTCGCGACGAGAACGGCAGCCTCAGCGGCTACGTTTATGTGGACGTCACCGGCCGCGACATTGGGGGCTATGTTCGCGACGGCAAGTCTGCGGTGGCTCGCGCCGTGCAGCTTCCTCCCGGCTATCGCCTGGTGTGGTCCGGCCAGTATGAGTACATGCAACGAGTGAAGGAACGGCTGGAACTTATCGTCCCCATTACTATTTTCGTCGTCTTCCTGCTGCTCTACTTCAACACTGGTTCGGCAGTGAAGACGTGCATCATCCTGCTGGCTGTGCCCTTCTCCGCCATTGGCGCTATATGGCTTCTCTACCTGCTGCACTACAACTTGAGCATTGCAGTGTGGGTAGGACTGATTGCGTTGCTGGGGGTAGACGCAGAGACCGCGGTTTTTATGTTGCTTTACCTCGACCTCGCCTATCACGAGGCGCTGCAGCGCGGGCGTATGCGCAGCTGGGATGACCTCCGCGAAGCCATCGTCAACGGCGCGGTCAAGCGCCTACGGCCCAAGGTGATGACCGTGTCCTGCATGCTGTTCGGGCTGCTACCCATCATGTGGTCGGCGGGCAGCGGCGCCGATGTGATGCGCCGCATTGCCGCTCCCCTCATCGGCGGCATCCTGACCTCGTTCCTCATGGAACTGGTGGTCTATCCGCCTATTTTTGCCATCTGGAAGTCGAGGCATTTGCCGTTCGAGCCGGTGGTTGGGGGAGGCTCCTGACCAGCTCTGCTGTTTCGTGTCACAATTTCGCCTTGGCCGGCGTATTAAGGCATAAGGAGCGGAGTCTCTGTGATAGCGGAAACAGCGCAATCCGTCAACGCCCTTGTCCCGGCCCGGAAGTCTCGCCCTATGCAGTGGCCGGAAGCGGAATTCGAAGCGGTATTCGTGCAACACTACCCTCGAGTAGTGAGCGTGCTCATGCGCCTTCTGGGCGAGCGTACCCGCGCCGAAGAACTGGCCAACGATGTCTTTTGGAAGCTCTACCGCACGCCTGCGATAGGAGACGGAGATGGGCGTGTGGGCGGCTGGCTTTACCGCACGGCGACCAACCTGGGCATTGATGCCCTGCGCGCGGGGACACGCCGCCGCAAGTACGAAGATGCGGCCGCGCGCTCCCAGAAAAACGCAGGGAGCGCCAGCCCGCTTGACGACATGCTGCGTGCGGAACAATGTAGCCGGGTCCGCGCCGTGCTCGCCGCCATCAAACCAGCGCAGGCGCAGATTCTTATCCTGCGCGCCAGCGGCTTCTCCTACAAGGAGCTGGCCGATGTTCTGGAAGCGGCGCCCGGCGGGATCGGCACCATGCTGAGCCGCGCCCAGGCGGAATTTCGCAAAGTTTACCTGCAATTGCACGGAGGCGAGGAGGAGTTATGAATTGTTTGAGCGATGGAACCCTGCAGTCTTACCTGGACGGCGAACTAGACAAGATCGAACTGCAGGAAGTAAATCAGCACCTGGCCTCGTGCCCCAACTGCCGCAGCCGCCTGGAGCTGTTGCAATCGCAGTCTGAGCGCGTGCAGCGCGCTCTGGGCGGACTCGCGTCCGGCAATGAAGCCATTGATCCCGCCCCCGCTCTCGCCCGCTTCCGAGCTGCCTTGGGTGACGAATTGGAACCGAAGCCGCGATTGTGGGGTCGAGTGTTTGCGCCCCGCCTCCGTCCCGCCTGGGGTGCGCTGGCCCTGGTGGGCACCGTCGCAGTATTCCTCAGCGTTGCTCCGGCCCGCACCTTCGCGGAAAGATTCCTGGCCATGCTGCGGGTGAAAAGGATTACCGCGGTCTCGGTGTATCCGGTCAGCACCGAAACCCAGACTGATCAGCGCACGGCGAAGATGCTCAGCCAGCTGATCTCAGACGATACCGTGGTCACCGAGGACGCAGGCAAGCCGCAGCCTCAGGCTAGCGCTGCCGCCGCCAGCAAGGTCGTTGGTTTCGAGGTGCGCACCATCGGTCAACTGGGTGCACCGCAGAAAATCATGGTCAACGGCGAGGCTGGTTTCCAGATGACTCTGAACCGTGGCCGCATGCAAGCTATCCTGCAAGAAACCGGAAGGTCAGATATCCAACTGCCGGCCGCGATTGACGGCGCCTTGGTGGCAGTACACATTCCCCGGACGGTCATGACCGCCTATGGCAATTGCCCGGAACACCGCATGCGCCGCCACGGCCCTGCCTCCCAGCAACAACCGCAAGGTCCCTCAAAGCAGTCCCAAGCCGAGGACAACTGTATTGTCCTGATACAGGCGCCCAGCCCGACGGTAAGCGTGCCGCCGAATCTCAACATTTCGCAACTGGCCGAAGCGGCGCTGCAATTCGCCGGCATGAGTCCTTCAGAGGCTCATTCCTTCTGCCAGACAGTGGATTGGTCCTCCACCCTGGTGGTGCCGGTGCCGGGCAACATTGGTTCTTATCAGACGGTTAACGTGGACGGCGTCTCCGGCACGCTCGTCTCTTTGCCTAAGGAGCAGAGATATAGCCTGTTTTGGGTGAAGAGTGGCATCATCTACGCCATGAACGGCCATGGCGATCCCAACCAGGCGCTGAACCTGGCAGCCTCGCTGACCGACTAGCTGAATAGCTGGACAGTTAACTAGCTGAATGGTCTAGGCTAGACAGCTAGACAGCTTTCGCATGATGCAGGCCGGCGAATCCGCAAGCACCACTGCAGGCCAGATAGCGGCCCAACCCGCCGCGGACCTGGCCATCGCCACTCGCGGGCTGCGCAAGGTCTTCGATGGCAAGGTAGCGGTGCGCAGCCTGACCTTGGAAGTGCCGCGGGGCGAAATCTTCGGCTTCCTGGGTCCGAACGGGGCCGGCAAGAGTACTTCCCTCAAAATGCTTCTTGGCCTGGTCGCGCCCACCCGCGGCCAAGCCACGGTGCTCGGACATCCGGCCGGTGACGTGGGCACCCGCCGAAAAATTGGCTTCCTACCCGAGCATTTCCGCTTCTACGACTGGCTTACCAGCGCCGAATTGCTGCGGCTTCACGGGCGGCTCTACGGCATGTCGCACGCCAGCCTGCGGCAGAAGGTTCCAGAACTGCTCGACCTGGTCGGCCTGGCGGAGCATGCGGGCAAGCGCCTGCGCGATTTCTCCAAGGGCATGCTGCAGCGCATTGGCTTGGCCCAGGCCTTGCTCAACGATCCCGAATTGATTTTTCTGGACGAGCCCACCTCCGGCCTCGACCCTGCCGGCCGCCGTCTGGTGCGGGACATCATCAAGGCGCAGCGCCAGCGCGGCGCCACCGTGCTGCTGAATTCCCACCTGCTCAGCGAAGTGGAAATCACTTGCGATCGCGTGGCCTTTATCAAGCATGGTGAGGTAATCGAAACCCGCGACCTCAACAGCTTGCTGGAGGGACAAACCACTGTGCTGGTGCGCGCCTCGAACCTGACCCCGGAAATGGCCGCCGGAGTGGAGAAGTGGGCGTCGTCGGTGGCGCTGCAGGATCACCAACTGACGCTCGCCGTGCCCTCACGCGAAGCCCTGCCCGAGGTATTGCGTTATCTGATCAGCCGCGGCGCCGAAATTTACGAGTTCACGCCCCAGCGCCTATCGCTTGAAGAACGCTTTCTGCAGATCGTGGGCAGCGAGGGAGGCCTCTGATGGGCACCTGGATCATGGCCGGCGTCACCTTCCGCGAGGCCGCGCGCAAAAAGATCCTATGGATGGCAATCGCCGCCGGTCTGGCGTTCCTGGCCCTCTTCGGTACCGGCCTGCACTACCAGATGAAGGACCTGGCTGCGCGCGGGATGAATCCCATCCTGCTGAAACAAATTCCCGGCACCATGCTGATGGTGGGGCTCTATGCCATTGACCTGCTGACCGTGGTGATGACCGTGCTTGTCTCCGTGGACACGCTTTCCGGCGAGATCGCCTCCGGCACCATCCAGGCGGTGGCCACCAAGCCGCTGCCCCGCTGGCAGATTGTGCTTGGTAAGTGGCTGGGCTTTGCCGCCATGATGACCGCCTATTTAGCGCTGCTGGTCGGCGGCATCAACCTCATCACCTACGCCATGGCGCGTGTGACGGCGCACAATGTGCCGCAAGGCTTCGCGCTGATGTGGCTGGAAAGCGTGCTGCTGCTCTCTATTACTTTCTTTTTCGGGACGCATTACTCCACTCTAACCAACGGCGTGCTTGCCCTCGGCCTGGTCGGTCTGGCCTTCCTGGGGGGGTGGATCGAGCAGATTGGCGCCGTCACCAGCACTACGAGCGCGGTGAACGTGGGCATTGTGGCCAGCATCATTATGCCCAGCGAAGCATTGTGGCGGCGCGCCGCTAACTCCATGCAATCTCCACTGGCCAGCGTGCTCAATTTCTCTCCCTTCAGTTCCGCTTCCCTGCCCAGTTCCACGATGGTGGTCTATGCCGGGGTATATGCCGCCGTGGCCTTGTTCTTCGCCATTCGCAGCTTCAGCCGGCGTGATTTGTAAGGAGTTTGTGCTGCAACTCGCTGAGCGGCTGGAGCCGTGAAGCATCTTGCGTGTACTACAGAGGTCTTGCTCAAGATAGGCTTGGGGAGCGACCCTGAGCATGACGCCATCCCTACGGCTCGGCGCCCCAGCGCCAACCCCGCGCGATTGCCTCTAGATGTCCGTCCTGCAATGGTTTCCAGGGAATGTTCGCATTCACGAAACCTTTTGCAGCAGAGCTGAATCTAAGTAGCTGAATGGTTCTGTGGGCCCGGTAACTGTGGTTTTTGCGTCCCGGCCAAGGGGGTAGGAATATGTTCTCAGTTCTGCGGGATCTGTTCTCGGCTCTGTGGGATGTGTTTTTTGGCTGTCGTCACCAGCATTACAGCTTCCCCATCAGCAGCAAGATTTTGAAACAGCGCTCGGTCGCTCCCGGCGCCACCGGTAATTACGTGGTTTGCCTGGATTGCGGCAAGGAATTTGCCTATGACTGGGAGCAGATGAAGGTTGTTTCGGCTCTGCGCCCTGCGACCGCTGCTCTGCGCAGCGCCCATTCGTTTGCTGTGAAATAGAGTTCTCTCGCGTCTGCATGGCGGAGCTTGCTACTCGATAGGTTCAAAAATAGCGGGCTCCGCCTCCCGTCCGTTGGGCAATTGCACCAGCACCGTAGCCAATAGCACCAGGACGATTCCCGCCACCTGAACCGGGCGGACCAGTTCGCCCAACGCCAAGGCCGCGATCAGAATGGAGAACACCGGCTCGAGGCAACTGGTCACGATGGCGCGGGTGGCATCCAGATGCTGCAGCCCGGCAAAATAAAACAAGTACGGCACCAGCACGGAAATCACCGCGAACACCAGCAGGAACAGCCACTCCGCCGCGCTGTAGCCGGCCGCGACAATCTTCCAGGGCGGGTTCACCACCAACCAGAACAGCGCCGAGCCCAACAACACATACACGAGGATGCGCCAGTGGTCGTGCCGCGTGAGCAGGTCGTGTCCACCGACGTTGTAGAAAGCAAAAGCCAAGGCTGCCACCAGTGCCGCAGCTACCCCGGCGGCATTCAGATTAAAGCGCCCACTGCCGACAATGCCGATGGATAAGGCGCAGCCGAGGACAGCCAGGGCCACCGAACTCACGCGCTGCGCGCTGGCCCGCTGGCGCCCGCGCGCCACCATGTACAGCAACACCCACACCGGCGCGGTGTACTGCAGGATGATGGCTACCGCCACATTGGTCTTCTGGATGGCGAAGTAATAGAAGTAGTTGGAAGCGGCCACTCCCAGAACGCCCAGCACCAGGCAGCGGCTGAAATCGCCCCGCGGCAGCGCCATTCCCAGCCATCCGCGGCGCCACCACAAGAATGGCGCCAGCAGCAGCAGGGAGAACGTGGTGCGTGTCTGCGCCAGGATGAGCGGATCAATGGAGCGCAGCCCCGGCGCCCCGGCCAGCAGGCGCCCGGTAAATGCCGCCCGTCCCAAAGTAGCGGAGATGCCGAAGCAGAGTGCAGCCGCGGCTATGTACAGGTATCCCCGGAGGGGGTGGGGCTTAGCCGGCAAGAAGGTCGTCGAGGCGCTCCGGATCAAAGCCGATCATCACTTCCTGCCCGATCACCAGCGTGGGCGTGGAGCGGCTTTGGTAGGTCTCAACCAGCTCTCGGACTGCGTTGGCATCGTTGCTGACGTCGCGCTCTTCGAACTCGATACCTCTCGCCGAGAGGTAGGCCTTTACTGTTCGGCAGGGCGGTCAGCCGGGTTGGGTGAATACGATAATCGGGCTCTTCATAGGCACATGAGACGCTCAAGCGTACCAGAACGTCGCCTTTAATTGTCAGACGTATTCGATGGTGGCGGTAATCCTAGCTGTTTTCTGCAGCATGGCTGAAACCGAGCAATATTTCTCCTTGGAGAGGCGCACCGCGTCCTCAAGCGCCTTTTTCGAGACCTGGCCGCCCACACGGTAGGTGAGCTTGATCGAGGTGTAAACGGTGGGGGGTTCTGCAGCGCGCTCCGCCTCCGCCCGCACTTCCAGAGAGGTGAACGGCTCGCGCTTTTTGCGCAGGATATTGACCACATCCGTGGCGGTGCAGCCGCACAGTCCGATCAGAACCAGTTCCATGGGACTGGGCGCGGTCTTTTCCTTGGCCGCATCCAGCACCACAGCATGGCCGCTCGTGGCCTGGCCCAGGAAACGTTCGTTGTCAGTCCACTTCGCAGAGGCAGTGATCATAGTCGTCTTCAATTACCGTGTATTATCCGTTTGCGGCTCAGGATGAATGAGCACTCGAAACAGCTGGGGCGCCGCCTGCTTAAAGCGGATTTCCAGTTCGGTGATGACATCATGTACGCGCGACAGCGGCAGGTTGTCGGACATGGTGACATGGCAAGACAGATACAGGCGCCCTCGTACGCGCTTAATTTGAACGTCATGCAAATCAAGTACCTCCTTGAAATCCCTCACATTTCGCTTTAATTTCCGCTCCAGCTCGCGGTTCTCCCCTATCTGGTCGCCGGTCTCGATGGTGGAGGGTTCGCTCTCAATGTGCGTCAGGATGGAGGAAATCTCCGGGATCTCGTCGCGAATCTCCGATTCCAGCGTGCTGACGCGGTCGTGCGCCTGCAGCAGGCTGAGCTGTTCATCCAGTTCCAGATGCTGTTCCACATGCAGGCGCCCACCCAGGTCCTGAACGCTCACGTCATGGACGTTCAGGTTATTGCGCATGGCTACCGCGCGAATGCGGTCGAAAATGTTCTCCCCACGACCCGCCTGGGGAATGGAATGCACCATCACGTCGGCATCGGGTAAAACGCGGTGCACCGCCGCGGTCACAGAATGCGCCATCTGCTCCGAGCGCTGGAAGGTGAGGTTTCGCCCCAGGCCCACGGAAACATCGGCGAAGTAGTGGTTCCCTGCCCGCCGAATCCGTACCCGGTCCAGTTCCAGCACGCCCTCCAGCTTGGAAATTTCATCAATGATGCGGGCGCGTATCCCGGTGGGGGCGGCATCCAGCAGCGCGTCTACCGTCTTGCGCGCCAGCCGCGAGCTCACGTACATGATCACGCAGGCTACGAACAGGGCTGCGATGGGATCGGCGTCGCGCAGCCAGTCCACGTGGAAGATCCGCCCCAGCGCAACCAGCAACAGGCCCAGCACCACCACCGCGCTCGACCATATGTCGGTGCTGAAGTGCAGCGCGTCTGCTTCCAGGGCCTGGCTATCGTATTTGACGGCGATCCGCCCCAGCGCCCGCGATCGCCAGAAGTCCACTCCCATGGACAGGAACATCACCAGGAAGGCCGCTATGCTGGGCTCAATCTCAATATGCCGGTAAAACAGCCGGACAACGGCTTCATAGATGATCCACACGCAGGTGAGCAGCAGCAGCCCCGTCTCCAGGAAGGCGGAGAAACTTTCTACTTTGCCGTGGCCATACTGGTGGTCGGCGTCGGCCGGCTTGTCGGATACGCGAACGGAAAATAACGTGATCAAGGCGGCGATCAGGTCCAACCCCGAATGTGCCGCCTCCGAGAGGATACCCAGGCTCCCGGTGGAGACCCCTACAACAATTTTGAGCGCGGTAATGCCAATAGCGGCTACAACCGAATTGCCGGCCACAGCGCGCTTCTCCGCGCGCATCGAATCGGGGGTCAGGATCGCCGGATCGGCCATCTGCAGAATTATCGCTTTTTCCCGCCAGTGCGCCAAAGCTTCTGGCGAGGTAGTTGAGCCCGCCGTCTATTTCTCTTTTGCCGCAAAGTCCACGATCTGCTTCAACATCTCATAAGGAATTCCCAAGTTAGTGCCGCGCCCGTTGATGAATAACGCAGGTGTTCCGGTCACGCCCACCTCTTTGCCTAAATTGACCGCCTGCTCCACATGTCCCCGGGTGGCGGGTTGGTCGGCGCAGGTGGCCGTCGCTTTCCCGTTTGCACCGGCAGCGGTGGCCAGTTCCGTCAGCTTGTCCGTGGCGTTGGACTCTGTAATGTTCTGCTGCTGGCTGTAAACGCTGTCCACAAATTTCCAGTAAGCGGCGTTGTTCTCCCGGCCCACGCAGTCGGCGAAAGACGCCGCCTTGAACGCCCAGTTGTGCGAGGCCAAGGGAAAGTTCTCCGAGATGAAGCGCACGTTGGGTTCGTCCGCCAGCAGTTTCTCGATGGTGGGCTGCGCCTCCTTACAGTGCGGACACTGCAGGTCGCTGAATTCCACCAGCGTTACCGTGGCATTGGCTGGGCCACGGGAAGGCCCCTTCGCTCCCTGAATCAGTTTCTCCGCCGTTTCGGCGAAGGGATGGGCTCCGAATGGCACCATGTTGCCCGAGATCGCGTACTGGTTGTCGGGGCTGACGTAAAACGTTACCTTTTCCGATCCCTGCTTGCCGCTCATGATCACGTTCACCTCGGACAGGGCGGGATCCTTGGCCGGCTTGATCGAGTCCACCTTCCAGGTAAGCGAGGCATCGTAGCCGAACATATGCTTCAGGAAATCATTGACGGTAGCTTCCGTCGGCAGATGCGCGGCACTAGCAGCGGGCGCGGCGGGATGGGGCTTGGCCGGCGCCGTTTTCTGCTTCGCCGCGAAGCTGGTCGCGGCACACCCGATCAGCAACAGCACAACTAATTTGCGGAGGCTCTGGGACATTGATTGTTCCTTTTGTTTGGGCAATTTTGATTCTTGCTGCACGTTCGAACCGTTGGATTCGGAAGTCGGTGGCTCTTTTACTTTGTGACTCAGTGCCTCGGTGTCTCTGTGGCTGATTTTTTATTCATACTTTGCCGCGATGGGAAACCGCCGCCCCAAGCCGAACGCCTTTTCCGTGATCTTCAGCCCGGGCGCCGCCTGCTGGCGCTTGTATTCGGCACGGTCAACCATGCACACCACCCGCCGAACCAGGGCCGGGTCGAAGCCACGCTCCTGTGCAATCTGCTCGGGCGTCTTCAAGTCCTCGATATAGTCTTCCAGCACCCGGTCCAGGATTTCGTAGGCCGGCAGCGTGTCCGTATCCTTCTGGTCGGGCCGCAACTCGGCCGAAGGCGGCTTCTGGATGGTAGCCTGCGGAATTCGCGGCGCTTGAGAATTCACATAATCCGCCAGCCGGTAAACCATCGTCTTGGGTACGTCGGAGATTACCGCCAATCCGCCCGCCATGTCACCATAGAGGGTGCAGTAGCCCACCGCCAGTTCCGACTTGTTACCAGTCGAGAGTACGATCCCTCCAAATTTATTGGAATGGGCCATGAGCAGCGTGCCCCGGATGCGCGATTGGATATTCTCCTCGGTCACGTCTTCCGGCATATCCTTGAAGGCCGGCCGCAGCGTGTTGCCGTAGGCCTCAAACAGCTCTCCGATCGGCAGCACCTCGAAGCGGATGCCCAGGTTGGCAGCCAGCGCGCGCGAATCTTCAATGCTGCCTTGCGAGGAATACTGGCTGGGCATGCTGACCCCCAACACATTTTCCGCTCCCAGCGCGTCCACCGCGATGCAGGCCGTGAGCGCCGAATCAATGCCTCCGCTCAGCCCCATGGTCACCTGGGTAAACCCGCATTTGCGGCAGTAGTCGCGCGTGCCCAGCACGAGGGCGGAATAGGCGCTGGCATCCTCGCCTTCCACCTGTTCGTGCAGGTCGCCGGCCAGCGCGTCGGGATCGAAAAAAATCAGGTCCTCTTCGAAGCTCTTCCCCTGCGCCACCACCCGCCCATCCGGGGCAAGCACGAAACTGGAGCCATCAAATACCAGGCTGTCATTGCCTCCCACCAGGTTCACCATCACCACCGGCACTTTGTCGTTGTGGGCCACGGTGCCTAGCATTTTCTGGCGGAACTCGCGCTTGCCCACCCAAAACGGCGAAGCGGAAATGTTGAGCAAGAAGTTGCCGCCGGCTCGCAGCAACTCCTCCACTGGATCGAGACCGTAAAGGCGCCGCGGCCAGAAGTGCTTATCGTTCCACGCGTCTTCGCAAATGGTGAGCGCCATCCTCTTGCCGCAAAAGGAAAACAGTTCCTGCTTCTGGGCGGGGGCGAAGTTACGCATTTCATCGAACACGTCGTAGGTGGGCAGCAGCATTTTCGACTGCACCAGTGCCACCTGCCCATCCCGCAGCAAGGCCGCCGAGTTCATCACCCGCTTGCCGGTTTCCGCCTCCGCCGGGGTGACCACGCCGCAGATCACAGCGATGCCCCGCGTTTCCCGCGCAATCCGCTCCAGAGCCTCCTGGTTATGTGCGACAAACGACGGGCGCTCCACCAGGTCGCGGGGCGGATAGCCGCAAATGGCCAGTTCGGGGAAAAGAATCAGCCCGGCGCCCGCGGCACGCGCCCGCTGTGCGAAGGCGATAATCTTGCCTGCGTTGCCGCTGAAATCCCCGATGGTTGTGTTGATCTGGCCCAGCGCGATCTTCACGATTCAAGTGTAATGGCTGCGCTCGCCGGGTTGCCAGTCCCAGCTGCGGCCCCGCCCTTGCCAGCCATGCCGCCCAACGCGCGGCTGCTATCATAAGCACAGTGGAGACTACGCAAGCGCAAACCGTTTCGCCGGCACGGATCGAGTCGTTTCTGTTGGAAGTGGCCGACGCGGTGAATACCTCGCTCGACCTCGACACCACGCTCAACCGCGTGGCCGAACTGGTGCGCCGCATCATTGATTATGAGATTTTCGCCATCCTGCTGCTCAATGAGAAAACACAGGAGATGCGCATCCGTTTCCAGATAGGCCACCCCCCGGAAGTAGCCGAGCGCATCCGCATCAAGGTGGGCGAGGGCGTCACCGGGTTGGCCGCCCAGCGCCGCGAGGCCGTGCTGGTCAACGATGTAGCTGAGGAGCCTGCCTACATCAACGCCATTCCCCGCGTGCGCTCGGAGCTGGCCGTTCCCCTGATCGTGAAGAACCGCGTCATCGGCGTGATTGACATCGAGGCGCCCTACCGCAACTACTTTACCGAGGAGCACCGGCGCGTTCTGGCCTTGATTGCCTCGCGTGTGGCTATCGGCATCGAAAATGCCCGCCTGTACACCCGCACCAATCGCCAGGCGCGCACGCTCACTCTGCTCAACGAGATCAGCCGCGAGCTCACCTCTATTCTGAATCTCGACCAACTGCTGAAGCGCGTGGGCGAGCTCATCAACCGCCTGATTGACTATCAGATGTTCAGCGTGCTCCTGCTCGACCCCACGGGTTCCAAGCTGCAGCATCGCTTTTCCCTGCGCTTCAAGACCAGCGTGCACATCAAGCATGACATTCCTCTCGATCGCGGGCTGGTGGGTTGGGCGACCCGTCACAAGCAGGCGGTGCTGGTCCGCGACGTCAGCAAGGACCCGCGCTACATCGAGCTCAATCCGGAAACCGGCTCGGAACTCTGCGTGCCGCTGATTTACAAAGACAAGGCCATCGGCGTGCTCGACATTGAGCACACGCGGGTAGGCTATTTCAACGAGGACCACCAGCGAACTATTACCACCCTGGCCGGACAGATCGCCATCGCTATCGAAAACGCTCGCCTCTACGAGCAAGTAGCGCGCCAGGAGAAGCGTCTGGAGCGCGACCTGATGCTGGCCCGTGAACTGCAACTGCGTCTCCTGCCGCAGGCCCAGCCCAAGATGAAGAATCTGGACATCGCCGCGCGCTTCGTACCTGCCCGCGCCATCGGCGGCGACCTCTATGATTTTCTTGACTACTCGCTGGATCGTCACGCAATCGCCATAGGTGATGTCAGCGGCAAGGGTGCCCCGGCCGCTATCTACGCCGCCTTGGTCAGCGGGATTTTGCGCTCCCATTGCGCGGTTGAGCCCTCGCCCGCGGAGATGCTCTCCGCCGTCAATCTATCTTTGGGCGAGCGCCCCATCGAGGCTCAGTTTGTTTCCATCATCTATGCCGTCTGGGATGATGACGAGCGCCACCTGCGCATCGCTAATTCCGGGCTGCCCCGCCCCATTTATTGGCACAACGGGAAGGTGGAGATCATAGAGGCCACCGGTCTTCCTCTCGGCCTGTTCGAAAATGCCGACTACGACGAATTCGGGTTTGAAACCCACCCCGGCGACCTGTTCGTATTTTTCAGCGACGGCATTCTCGACGCTCGCAGCCACACCGGCGCACTGTTTGGCCGCGAGCGCCTGGAGAAGGTGGTGGCGCGTGCTGGCGAAGGCTCCACCAACGACGTGGTCGCTGAGATCTTTGCCGCCGTCAATGAGCACGCCTCCGGGGTAGAAGCTTTCGACGACCAGACCGTGGTCGCGTTGAAGGTCAAATAGGTGGGCAAGCCCAAATCTAGAAAACGCGCCAGCCGCGCTGGTGAAATTTCGCTGCGCTCACCCGGGTTGAGCTATCGCCCCGCGCCTAAAGCGGCGGTGCTCCTGCTGCATTGCGAGCGCCTGCCTCTCCCCGAGTTGGCCGAGAAGTTTGGCACGCCCCTTTACATCTATTCCGGCAACGCTATCCGTCATCGTTACCGCGAGTTCGACCGCGCCTTCCACGGTTTGCCGCATACCGTCTGTTATTCCGTAAAGGCCAACTCCAATCTTGGCATTCTGCGTTTGCTGAGCGTGATGGGATGCGGCTTCGATGTGGTCTCCGGAGGCGAACTGGAACGCGTTCTGCAGGTTGACCGGAAGGCAGCCCGGAAGGTCGTTTTCTCCGGCGTGGGCAAAACCGCTGCCGAGATGGATGCCGCTCTCAAAGCCGGCATTCTGCTTTTCAATATCGAAAGCGAGAGCGAACTGGAGTTGCTGGCCGAACGGGCCGAACGTCGCCGCATCACTGCCCGTATTGCTCTGCGTGTGAATCCGGACGTCCCGGCGGAAACTCATCCTTATATCTCCACCGGACTGCATCGCCACAAGTTCGGCGTTCCTATTCACGACGCATCTCGCCTCTACGCCCGTGCGGCCGATAGCCTGTTCCTGGAAGTTGTCGGGGTTAGCGTGCACATCGGCTCCCAGATCACCAATCTGGCGCCGTTTACCTCGGCCATGGAGCGGGTGGCTGACCTGGTGCGGGGCTTGCGCGAAGATGGGCACACCATTCGCTACGTGGACGCTGGCGGTGGCCTGGGCATTGCCTACACCCAGATCGGCCTGCCGGAGTTTGCGGATTTTGTCGGCCATTACGCCGCCGCAATCAGCACTCCTCTGCAAGGACTCAAGCTGCATCTGCTGCTGGAGCCGGGGCGGTCCATCATCGGGCCCGCGGGCGCGCTGCTCACCCGCGTGCTCTACCACAAGAACAACAACAGCAAGAAATTTCTGGTGGTGGATGCCGCCATGAACGACCTGGTGCGGCCGGCTCTTTACGACGCCTACCACGAAATCGTGTCCGTGGTGCGCGATGCCGCGGCCGGCGAGCACCAGGTGTTCGATGTGGTGGGCCCAGTTTGCGAAACCGGCGACTTCTTTGCCCGCGAGCGTGAAATGCCGCCGGTTAAGGATGGCGATCTGCTGGCCATCCTCGACGTCGGCGCTTATGGCATGGTGCTGGCCTCCAACTACAACACCCGCCCGCGCCCGGCAGAAGTCCTGGTGGACGGCAAGAAAGCGCGCCTCATCCGCCGCCGCGAAAAACTTTCCGACTTATTCCGTCTGGAAAAGGCAAAGGCTTAATCCAGAGATCGCAAGAAATTCAGCAGGAGTTGCTGAGTCGTGTTGCGCCGTTGACCGCGAGAGTTGCAATCCCGGAAGATGCTTGCTGACTTCGCTTTGCGTACTCGGCGTTAAGGTTCTGCTCTGCGCCCTCGGCGTTAAAGGTGAGGTACGGGTGCTACTGCGTGGTCCGCTGCCATACGATTTTGCCGCCCAGGATCGTGGTCTCCACCTGCACATTGTGGATCAGCTTGGGGTCAATGCTGAAGATATCGTCGCTCAGAATCACCAGATCGGCCAGCTTGCCGGGGGTGATCGAACCTTTTTCCTTGTCCTGAAATTCCGCGTAAGCCGAGCCCAGGGTATAGGCTTCCACCGCCTGCGGCACGCTCACTTTCTGCTCCGGCATCCAGCCGTTGGGATTCTTGCCGTCCAGCGTGGCCCTGGTCACCGCCGCATAGATCGTCAGCAGCGGATTGAGCGGCGCCACGTTCCAGTCGGTGCCCAAGGCCAGGCGTGCTCCGTGGTCCAATAATGAGCGGTAGGCATAGCTGGTCTTGATCCGCTCCGGGCCTATGCGCCTCTCGGCCCAGCGGCCGTCGTCAATGGCGTGGTAGGGCTGCACCGAAGCGATCACCCCCAGCTTGGCAAAGCGATCGAAATCCTTGGGCGCGATGTGCTGCGCGTGCTCGATGCGCAAACGCCGGTCCTTCTCTCCGTTGGCCTTCACCACATCCTGAAACAAATCCAGAGTCAGCGAGATCGCTTCATCGCCAATCGCATGCACACAGAGCTGCAGCCCGGCCTTATCCGCGCCAATCATGCGCTCCCGCATTTTCGAGAGCGGCTGCATTTCATCGGTCAGCAGGCCCCGGGTGTGCGGATTATCAGTATAAGGCTCGAAGAAATACGCCGTGCTGGAGCCCAGGGAGCCGTCGGCGAAAGCCTTGATGGCGCCCGTACGCAGCAGGTTCGAGCCAAACGCGTGCCGCAGCCCAACTTTTGCATAGTTCTGCCAGTCCTCAATCATGGGCGCCACGTAGACGCGCGTCGTCAGCTCTCCTTCTTCCTCCAGTTCTTTGTAGGCCTCCAGGTTGCGCGAGAGGTCCTCGCCGGGATTGCCCATCTCCTGCACGCTGGTCACGCCCAGGCTGCGGGCGTAGTCCAAGGCGCGGTGTGCCGCCTCCAGCCTTAGCTTGTGGCTGAGCGGCGGGATGACCGCGTCAATCAGCTTCTGTGCTGCGTCTTTCAGGATGCCGGTAGGATTCCCGTGCGCGTCGCGGCCAATCTCGCCGCCCGGCGGATCAGGCGTGCTGGCCGTGATATGGGCCAACTTCAGCGCCATCGAATTGGCCAGGTACATGTGCCCGTCGTAGCGGTTCACCGCCACGGGATTGTCGGGCGTGAGCCCGTCAATCAACTGTTTGGTAGGCAACTGCGGCGGAGTCCATCGCTGCTCGTCCCAATTCCCGCCCAGAATCCACTGGCCCTTCGGCTGCTTCCCCGCAAACTGCGCCAGACGCTCGGCAAGTTCCTGCGGGCTGGACGCTTCCTTCAGTTGCACGCTGGCCAGACTTAGGCCGCTGTCCACGAAGTGAACATGGGCGTCGTTGAAGCCGGGCAGCACCAGCTTGCCACCGGCATCAATCACCCGCGTGCCGGGCCCGCGCCAGGCATCAATGACGGAGGCGCTGCCCACCGCCACGATGCGCTCACCCAGCACTGCCACGGCTTCCGCCCGCGGCTGCTGCTTATCCACCGTGTACACCTTGGCGTTGGTGATGATCAGGTCCGCGGCGGGACGGCTCTGGTCCTGGTCTTGCGCCCACATGGCGCCCGCCGCGACCAGCAACAGGGCGAAAGCAAGCTGAACTCGAAGAAGGTTACCGCGTTCTGTGCGCATCGAGATGACCAGCGAAGCAAGAACTTCGCGCTGCAGCAGCCATCAACTGACCACTGACAGCCCACCTGTGCTACTAGTTTTATCTTTGTCCCCACTTCAGCTTGGTACGCAGCACATCGAAGAACGTTTTCTTCATGCGCAAGAGCTGCACCTGATGCTTGGATTTCCGGCAGGTCACCCGATCACCATCGTTTAACGGCATCCCCACCTGTCCGTCCACGCTGAGGAAAGCATGCTCCTCCGCGGCCTTCACCACGATGGAAATCTCCACTGAGTCGCGCACCACCAGCGGGCGGTGGGTGAGCGCGTGTGGCGACACCGGCGTGATCACAAAACCTTCCACCGAAGGCATCAGGATGGGCCCGCCCGCGGCCAGAGAATAGGCGGTCGAGCCCGTGGGCGTAGCCACAATCAGCCCGTCAGCTTTGTAGTTGGAGACAAAATCCTGGTTGATGTACAGGTCGAAATCGGCCAATCGCGCAATCGAACTCTTATTCACCACTACGTCATTCAGGGCGTGATACTGGGCCACGCATTTGCCGTCGCGCAGCAAATGGCACGACAGCATGGACCGCGGTTCCGTGCCGCATTTTCTCTGGTCCACCGCTTCCAGTGTGGCGTACAGGTCAGCGAGCGGCACCTCGGTCAGGAAGCCCAGCGAGCCCAGATTCACTCCCAGCACCGGTATGCCTGCCTTGGCCACGGCGCGGGCGGCGGCGAGCAGCGTTCCATCTCCGCCCAGCACTACTACAAACTTGGGTTCGCGAGCGGCCACCGCCACCCGTTCCACCACCTCCGGCACGGAGGCGTAGGCGGCCGTCTCCTGGTCCACCACCACCTGGTACCCGTGCTCGCTCAGCCAGCGCAGCAGTTCCGGCACAATTTGTGCCAGCTCCGGTTTGGCAGGCTTGGAAAAGATGGCGGCGGATTTCATGCGCAGCACGTCTCCAAATCAGAATCGCTGATTGTACAGCCTGGGCCGCGAAATCGGTCAGGGGAAGGCCCTAGAACACGCCCAACAACAGGAACTCCCGGTTTCCTTCCGCTCCCAAAATGGGCGACTCGATGACGTCCGTATGGCGGCAGTCCAGTTCCAGCAGTTTCGCCCGCACCTTCTCCACCGCATCATCCTGTGCCGCGCGGTCGCGCACAACCCCGCCTTTGCCCACCCTTTCCCTGCCAACCTCAAATTGTGGCTTTACCAGCACGACGATCTTCTTGCCCGCGCGCTCCGCACCAAGAAAGGCGGCAGCTAGCACCGCCGGCAGCACCAGGGTAGCCGAGATGAACGATACATCCATCACGACGAGGTCGACCCCTTCTGCAATGTCCCCAGCCTTCAGATAGCGAGCGTTCGTCTTTTCCAGCAGGCGCACCCGCGCATCCTGGCGCAGGCGCAGGTCAATCTGTCCGTAGCCCGTATCCACGGCAATCACTCGTGCCGCCCCGTGCTGCAGCAGGCAATCGGTGAATCCTCCGGTGGAGGCTCCCACATCCAGGCAGGCTTTCCCGCCAACATCAATGCTCCAGTTCTGCAGCGCCGCTTCCAGCTTCAGACCGCCGCGGCTGACATACTTCAGGTCTGTTCCCAGAAGCCGAATTTCCGCATCCGACTCCACCCCAGTTCCGGATTTTTCAACCTTTTGGCCATTGACCAGCACACGTCCAGCCAGCACCAGCGACTGGGCTCGCTCCCGCGACGGCGTCAGCTTCCGGTCTACCAGCAGCTTGTCAATCCGCACCTTCATCCTGCCGCCTGTGATTATCTTTTTCCTGTTGCGCACTTTAACAGGTGCAAGTCGTAGAAGTGACGTGAGTTGTTGGGTTTACCGGGATATCGGCCTAGTTTTCCACATAATTTTCCACAACCATGTTGAAAATCTCCGGGTGGTTGCGGCCCCTGGATTGCCCTGTTGCATTTCTCATCAGCCTACCGAGAAACTATGCTCTAGCCAGTTACATCGTGTCCCGAACCTTCGGAGAAACAGCAACTTAGTGCGCTTCGGGCCACGAAAACCTTTAAGCAGTTTAGAATAACCCGCTGGTAAGGCCACTCTGAGATTGATAAGCCAACCACCGGCCGCCAGCTACCAATAGGACAAAATGGTCCTCGCAACGTACATTGACGCGATCAACACGGCGCTGGCGGAAGAAATGCGCCGCGACGAGCGGGTGTACGTCATCGGCGAGGATGTGGGCGTGATGGGCGGCGTCTTCAAGGCCACCCAGGGCTTGTACGACGAGTTCGGCCCCGAGCGCGTGATTGACTCGCCTTTGGCCGAGGGCATCATCATCAGCTCATCCATCGGTGCCGCTCTCGCCGGTATGCGTCCGGTGCCGGAAATCCAGTTTGCCGATTTCATCACCCCGGCCATGGATGCTCTTACCCAAGAGGCGGCTAAGCTGCGCTACCGCAGCGCCGCCAGCCAGACCTGCCCCATTACCGTGCGCGTGTGCTACGGGGGTGGGGTGGGAGGCGGCCTCTGCCATTCCCAGACGAACACGACCTGGTTTGCCCATGAACCCGGATTGATCGTGGTTGCGCCCTCCACGCCCTACGATGCCAAGGGCCTGCTTAAAGCCTCTATTCGCGATGACAACCCCGTGGTCTTTTTCGAGCACAAAAAGCTCTACCCGTTGAAGGAAGAAGTTCCGAAAGAGGATTACCTGGTTCCCTTGCTGAAAGCTGCCATTCGCCGCCAAGGCAAGCACGTCACTGCCATTTCCTACGGCTACACTCTGCAGCTGACGTTACAGGCCGCGGAGCGTATGAAGCAGGAGCACCAGTTCGAGGTGGAGGTCCTGGACCTGCGCACTCTATCGCCCTTGGACAAGGAAACGATTCTGGAATCGGTGGCCAAGACCAACCGAGTGGTCATCATCCACGAAGACCACCGCACCCTGGGCATCGGCGCCGAGGTTTCCGCCGTCATCGCCGAAGAAGGTTTCGATTGCTTGGACGCCCCGATCATGCGGGTTACCGCACCCGATGTGCCTGCAGTTCCCTTCTCCGCCCCGCTCCATATGCCATCGGTGGAGAAGATCGTGGCCGCGCTGAAGCGCACCGCCGAGTACTGAGTAAATACGACCTGCTGTTTGCTTCCAACAGCGCTCCTCACTCCAGACCCAGCCCCCCATCCACGGCCAGCACCTGCCCGGTTATGAAATGGGGCGCTGTGGCGAAGAACATCACCGCGCGCACCACCTCTTCGGCGCTGCCATTGCGCTTCATCGGCGTCTTCCCCGCTATTCGTCGCAGGAAGCCTGCATCCCGGCCCTCGCCCAAATCAATCATCCCCGGGGCCACGCAATTGACTGCAATCTCCGGGGCCAGAGCTTTGGCCATTACCTGGGTCAGCATGGACAAGGCAGCTTTGGAACCGCAGTAGTGGGCGTGAGTTGCCCACGGCCGGAGCCCGCCCAGCGAGCCCAGGTGAATAATTCGGCCTTTTCGCTGCCTCAGCGGCTTCACTGCGGCTTGCGACATCAGGAAAGGCCCACGAGCGTTGGTGGCAAACATTTCATCCCACTGCCGCACCGTGATCTTTTCGAACTCCACGGTTTCATAAATGGCGGCATTGTTGACCAGCAGGTCCAGGCCGCCGAATTCGCTTACGGCATTCTTGATCGCCTTGCGGACGCTTTTTTCATCGCGCACATCGCAGCTCAGGGCCAATGCGCGCGCTCCATGCCGGCGGATTTCCTCTGCCGTCCGCCCCGCTTCGCGCTGCGACCGCAGGTAGGTTATGGCTACATTGGCGCCTGCTGCGGCCAGGGCCAGGGCAATCTCCCGCCCGATCCGCCGCCCCCCTCCGGTCACCAGCGCCGTTTTGCCTTTCAGTTCCCCGCTTGCCATGGCCGCGATTGTACCCTGTGGATTAGTCCTCCGGTCACTTGACCCTGCCAGCGGTTGGGCTACCGTAGGCAGGATGGAGCAGATCAAGAAAATCTACCGCGTCGTGCGCTGGATCACCTTTGCCGGGCTCGTCATCACCACGTTTCTGCTCCTGAAGAGCCCTGACCCCATCGCTCAGGCGGTTAATCCCGCTTTGGCGAAGCAGAACGCCGAATCGTTTCAGCAAAAGCTCACGCAACTGGCCAACGCGCAATCGTTGGGCGAGGAGGGAACGGAAGTGCACTTCACCGCCCCTGAGGTCAATGCGGCCATCGCCCAAGCCACCGCTGCGCCTCCCGCTCCCGTGCGTACCACTCCGGCTTCGCAGCCTGCGCCGCAGCCCACAGCCGAGCAGGTCCCCATCAAGTCCACCCTGGTGGGTTTTGAAGACAATGTCGTAAAAGGCCAATTTCTCACCGAGGTGTATGGCAAGGACGTGTATATCACCGTGGCTGGGCGCCTGGGCAGCCGTGACGGCTACATTACTTTCGATCCCACGGAATTCAAGGTGGGCCACCTGAGCGTGCCCGTCTCCATGGTCAATCCCGTCCTGCAGCGGAAGCTGGCCGACCCGGAGAACCGCGACAAACTGAAGTTGCCGGCATTCGTGAAGGATTTGCGGGTGGAAAACAGCGAATTGGTAATTGCTGAGTAGCGCCTACTTCGATTTGCTGTCGCGCTTGCCGCGCACCAGGTGCAGCATGGAATCGAGGGTTTCCGCCAGATCGTCCTGGCACCGCTGAGCCGACTTCTGGGCCACTTCCTCTGTATCTCTCTGGAATTTTCCCATGACTTCCGCCAGGTGCGTTTGCAGCCGCGGCGCCATTGCCTTTTCGAATTCGGCCAGACGGTCGGTCATCTCGCGGGATTTGCGTTCCGCCTGTTCCTCTACCTGGCGCTGCGCTTCCCGGCTGCGCTGCTCGATGGGTTCGCGCGCCATCTCCACTGCCATGTGGATGCGGCCCTTGATTTCTCCGCTGGTCTCCACCACCGCGTCGTGTACCGCTTGCCGCAGCCGCTCCATTTGCTTTTCCATCCAGCCCTGGGCTTCGTCACGCTGCTGCTGGAAGGCGCCGTTCTGAGCTTCCGCGCGCTGCCTTTCCTGCTGCACGGATTTCAGCAGTTCTTCCAAGCCGCGGTTGCTGCCCTCCGCGCGCGCCAGCAGCGGCTCCAGTGACCCGCTCAGGCGTTTCTCCACCTGTTCCATTTGCTCCCGGATAATCTCGGTGGCCGCCTTCTCCACGTCGGTGCGCAGCTTATTCACCGCATCACCGGTGGCGCGCTCAATGTAGCCCTGCAGCCGCGCCTCCCAGCGCCCCGCCAGTTCATTAGCCCGCGTCTCCACCCAGGCTTTTTCCGCCTGGCTGGCCTCGCGCTGCTTTTCCCAGACGTGGCGCTGGCTGGCGAATTCCTCTTTCAGGTGGTGGTTGAGCGACCCACGCAGTTCCTCGCTCACCTTGCGCAGCATGCTTTCCGAAGAGCTGCGCAGCGTCGCCATGTGGGCGTCCAGAGAAGTTTGCAATTCCTGCTGCCGTTGTGCGGTCAGCTCGTCCATCTTCTTCTGCTGCGCGTTCACCTGCTCTTCCAAATGCTTCAGTTGCTCCTCGGAACGGTTGCCCACCTGCTGCAGAATGCCCGCAGCGGTGCTTTCCACCTTCTGCTCGGCTGCGGCAATGGCAGCCTCCAGCCTGGCCTGCCGGGACTCGCGGGTGCGGTCGCCTGCTTCCAGGCGGGCGGAAAATTCGTCCGCCTGCGCCGCCAGCTTTGCGAGTTGTTCCTGCGCAGCCGTTCCCACGCCCTGGGCCTCGGCCACCTTCTCCGAAAATTCTTTTTCCCGCCGCTCTGCTTCTTGCCGCGCTTCGTCGGAAATCCTGCTCAGCCCCGCCGCAACGTCCTCCTTGATCTGCTGACTGGCAGCCTGAGTTAGCGAGGCCACCACCGATTCCAGCGATTCGCGGGCGAGGCGCGCTTCCTCGGTGCTGGTGGTCAGTTCGGTGATCTGGGCCTGCAGGCGGCTGGATTTCTCCTCCACCGACGCGGTCGCCTGCTGGACCCTTTCCGTTTGCGCTTGCAGTTCCGCCTGCAGCGTAGCGCGAAGTTCAGCGCGCAGCTGTTCGCCGAGTACATGCACGGTGCTTCCCGCCGCTTTGAGCTGCTCGGCGTGCTGGCCAGCTTCAGCGGAGCGCTGGCTTGCCAGGGCGGCTGTTTCTTCCTGTAATTTGCGCAGACGCTCGGCTTCTTCTTGCGCCGCCCGTTGCGCCTGTTTGAATTCCTGCTGCAGCTTTTCCGATTCCTCGCGCAAGGATTCCTGCAGTGATTGTCTGATCTCCTCGCCTGCCGCGCGCAACGCGTCGTCCGAAACCTTGCGTTTGTCCTCCTCGGCCGCGCCTGCGTCTGCCGTTTGTGCGGCCGCTGCTGTCTCCAGGCGTTGCTGTAACTCGGCCAGCTGCTTACGTAAGCCTTCAAACTGCTCCTCGGACTGCGCGTGCAGGCGCTGCTCCGCAGCCCCTACGGCCTCCGTAGCGTGCTGCTCCACCGCCTGCGGAAGCAGATGAATCAGCGACTGCATCCATTGCTGCAGTTGCCGGATCTCTTCCACCTGCGAGGCCGTGGCGGCTGCACTCTCCGTAGCGGCTGCATCCGGCTTGCCTTCCGCGCTGGTCGTGGGATGCGAGGTCCCCAACGATGCGCCAGGTTCCGCATCCGGCTTGACCTTCTCCTTAACGATCTCACTGAGTACCGTGATGTGCGCCTGTAGCCTGTCCTGCAACTGGCACAGCGACTCCAGCCGCGCCTCGGCGTCCACCATCTGCTCTTTCCAGTGTTCCAGCTTGGCTTCCACCTGGTCGTCCACCTGCCACATCAAATCCTGCAGGTGTTCTTCCATCTGCTTGCGTAAGTCCACCCAATCGCGGTCGCGGATAACGTGACCGGCACTTCGTTGCGAGTTGTCGGTTCGTCCCGCCTCAGTGGCTCGCTGTTCGGAATTGCCGTTGTTGTTGGGGGCAGGCTTGAGTGCCTCCACGTTGGGTGCTTCGGATAGCGCGACGCTCTGCATGGCAACCGGGCTTTTAGCCGGCGGGGCCGGACTCACGAGGGAAAACTCCGGAGCTGCCAAAGTGGCGGTGGAAACCGCGGTCCCCGCCGAGCCTGCACCTGCAGCCGCGCCGGCCGCTAGCGGAGCAGGCGCTGCCTTGCCCTCTGGTTCGGCGCTGTCTGTTTGCCAGTCGTGGGGTGGATTGCGAACGCCCCACACATTGGCACACACATCCAGTTGCACTCCCAGCAGCCAGGTGCGCCCGTCATCGCCCAGCTTGACCACGTCGGCAATGTGCGCCATCACTTCTCGGTTGTCGGGCAGCAATCCCAGCTTGACAGGTGTGCCCTTCTCCAGGGCGACATGGCAGATGACGCCGCAGCCGTGCGCATTGACCGCGACGGTTTCAGAAGTCTCATCAAACGGACGGTTTGGATCAACACTCGTGATCTGGATCGGGATTTGCCACCGAATCCGTGTCGAGCGCCGCATTATGGTGTGCTGGGACAATCACCCTCATCCACGTGAAAAGCAAGTGTTTGGCACGAGACACATAAGCGCCTACGGCCAAGCATCTTCAGTGTGAATTGTATTTTTGCTGCTGAAATCGGCGAAAGTAACTGAAGTAATCGGCAGCTTTGACGGCAGGCTCGGCCTGACGCCGCAGTTTGCCCGCAACTCCTCCATTCGTAAGACCATAGAGCCAATTTCGTGGGTTCGAACTGAGGCCGGACTGGGGCGCTCACCCCGCACTTTAGTTACGGGACGCAGCCCTTGCGGGTAACCGCACCTGGTTTTCCTGACGGCTCCGAAAGTTGTGCCGCAAGCTCCGGATAGCCGCGGCGGACTCGTTTCCGTATGCTGGTGGAAACACTGGAGCAAAACATGGCCACCACCCTCGACCCCATCTTCCGTGAGCAATTGCTGCATCGGCGGAACACTCTGCAAAAGGCGCTCACCAGTTTGCCTCCGGGTGCGGAACTAGTTGAGTTGCTGCAGCAGGTGGACCAGGCGTTAAAGCGAATGGACTGCGGCACCTATGGGTTATGCGAGGTGTGCCACGATTCCATTGAACCGGAGCGGCTGGCGGCAGACCCGCTCACTTGCTTCTGCCTGGACCACCTGAGCCCCGCGGATCAGCGGGCTTTGGAGCATGATCTGCGGCTGGCTCGTCAGATCCAGAGCGGGCTATTGCCCAAACCGGACCTTAGCGTCAGCGGGTGGCGGATTTCCTATCAGTACCAGCCAGCCGGCCTTGTTAGCGGCGATTATTGCGACGTGGTGGATGCAGGGGCGCGCGGCCTCTATTTCATGCTTGGAGATGTGTCGGGCAAAGGCATCGCCGCGGCCATGCTGATGGCCAATCTGCACGCCCTGTTCCGCGCCCTCATTTCCGCGGGCCTGCCCTTGAGCGAACTCGTGAGGCAGGCCAGCCGGGCCTTCTGCGAAACCACCCTGGCCGCCCACTATGCCACTCTGGTCTGCGGTCACGCCTTCCCTTCCGGCGAGGTGGAGCTCTGCAACGCCGGCCACCTCCCGTCCTTGCACCTCCACGCGGGCCAGGTGGCGGAACTCCCTTCGACCGGGCTGCCTTTGGGTATGTTCTGCAACCAGGAATTTGCGCTGGGCCGGGTACATCTGAGGTCGGGCGATGCTCTGCTGCTCTACACGGACGGGCTGACGGAGGCCGAAGATGCTTCTGGGTCGCCTTACGGGGCGGAACGCTTGTCGCGCCTTGCTGCTGGAGCTTGCGTATCCGAGCCCGGGCAACTGCTGGCCTTATGTCGCAAGGATCTGGACGCTTTTTGCGCCCGAGCCACCCTCCGCGACGATCTCACTCTGATGGCGGTGAGCCGCGCCTCTTGATCATTCCCGCAGCAGCTCGCGGTAATGCTCTTCCAGGATTTTGGTGATTCATTCGTGGTCTTCGGGCGGGAATCTTACATCCGCGGCTTTCTCCTCCACCCGCCGTCGAGGCACTAGTCTCGCTGCAAGCTACGGAGTAGCCCCCGGCCGCTCACCCGCTTACAGGAAGCCGCCGGTCTGGATGGTCAGCGCGCTTAGGGCGAGCTCTATCTTCGTGATCGCCTCGTCGAGTTGTGCGTGGTGCTCGGCATTTTCCAGGGTTTCGCGCAGGCTCTTCAGCACCTGCCGAGCGCGGCTGAGGTGTTCGACGGCTTGCGTGGAATCAGGACTCTGCGGCGGTTTCGATGCCGGATTCGCGGGCATTCCTCAACTCCTTTCACTCTCAGCTTATGCCCGATCGGGCGTTCCAGAGCAGAAAACTGATGATCAACCGGCCCTGCCCACCAACTGGCGCCACCGTGGCAGCGCTCCAGAAAGATCCCGCACGAGTAGTAGTGTGGCCCCGTTCGCGGCGTCAGCGCTTCCGCAGGCCAAACAACAACCACCCGACCAGCACTCCGGCGGTGAAGGACACGATGGTAGTCGCGCCTATGGCCTGCAGGGGATGGCGCTTCACCTCATGCGCCGCATCGTCCATGATGTCTTCGGCCACATCCAGGCCGTGTTTCATAGCGCGGCGGGCGGCATGCACTCCATCCTCCAGGGCGTCGGCAACCGCGGTTTTCAGACGCACGGTTTCGGCTTCTGCAGCACTAGCGAAAGCGGCTTGTGCCATGTTCGTTTCCTTTCAGAGCGGTGCTGGGCGCGGCTCACGGACCGTCGGTTCGTCCGAACCGCGGGTAGAGCAGGTTCGCTCATCCTCGTCATTCAGCGCGTGCGTCGCGCCCGGCTCACCCTTATGATCGCTCTGCCGAGTGGCCGCGGCGGTGATGCGCGACACAGCGGATGGTGAGCAGCCGCGTGCAAATCGCCTGCTCGGTTGCGCTCTGGTTAGCGCACGGTCGCTGGCACGTCCACCGTGCTTGCCCACACCAGGGCTATGATCCAGCCGATAAGCGTCCACCCCAGAAACAAGTTCAACAGGAAGATGGAAAGGGTATTCCGCTTGTGCCGCACCAAGCCAACCAGAGTGGGCGCGAAGTACACCAGGAAGCCGAAGCCAAAGAACGGCCCGAACAGGAAGGGAAAGAAAAACAAAGCGACAAGGTGCATGCTGGGGCGCCTCCGCTTGACGCCAGTCTAGCACCAGATACGAGTGGTTAGCCGCGCCGGTTCCAGCGGCGCCGCTCCTGCGTGAGGGCACTTTTCCGCGCATGGCGGCAGTGGTACTCTAGCTAAGCCGACTGGGCGGGAGTAGTTCAGCGGTAGAACGCCAGCTTCCCAAGCTGGATGTCACGGGTTCGATCCCCGTCTCCCGCTCCATTAATCAATGACTTAGCGGTAGCAGGGTCCGGGTCTTCCCTCTCATCCATAAAGTTGCTGGCATGGCCAGCATCTCTTCCGCTTGTTCAGGGCGAATGCATCCAGCGTGGCAGAGGTGGAATACCGTTCAGAAAGCCACGCGCAAGATTGCTTTGAACGAAAGCTAATCAGGGGGTAGAATCCCTGCGAAAAACTGGGCTCCATAATCCAACCGAAGGAGAACAACATGAACAGAGGGATCTCGATACCAGGTGGTTTCTCAGTGTTGGTGTTGGCGGTGGCATTGCTTGCCATCCCGGTGATCGCCCAGGAAAGTGGCGAACAAGGCAATGCTGCTCCGCAGGGCGCTACTGCTAAACAACAGAAGCAAGATCGCTGGGAAGGCATTATCACCAGGAGCGACAAGGCCAAGAAGACGTTGACCGTGCGACAGAGAAGTTCAGGCTTGGAGAAGTACGTTGCTTATGATGACTCGACCGAATGGATGAGCCAGGAACACCATGGCAAGCCGACTCCGATTGATGCCAGCCAGGTGCAGGACAATGACCGCATTATCTGCCTGGGCAAATACGACAAAAAGGGAGTGCTGCACGCGACCATGATCTCGAAGCGTCTGAGCCACTAGCTCGTTCGGCTTCGTGATTGCCAACCTCTCGCGCGCCGTTTCGCGTGGAGGATTCGCCGACTGCGACGATTCTGACAGATAGGGGCGTCGGTCGCTACGGTTCTGGGTGTCCCCTGCAAGCACCAGGGCGGCTGAACGGTTCGTCCGCTGCCAACCTGGATTCTAGGAAGTGCCTGCGCACGGGCCGCTGCATCCTCCTGTCAAACTCGACATTTGCGGAGGCATGTCCTCGTAATCTCTCCTCCGTTTTCAATTTTGTTTCGGCGTGACCTCACCCAAGGCGCGCCATACAGATGCGCGTCCGACTCGAGGCGACCCGTGCTGGATTCCGGCAGCACTGTAATCCAGGGAAGTCCAGCATGTCTCCACAAAGAAACTCAGTTTGCGGCAACGCCTAGCTTCTGCGAAGGAGCCGGACTTCCCCACCAGTGCTGGCGTTTGTGAAAGGCTGAACCGGCGTATGACAAGTTTCAGTTGTTTCAATTATCGTTATACATATATCATACAGGTGAATGAGTGTGGCAACGCAGGCCAAACGCACACCCTGGCTCTTGCTGATCTTCAGCCTGCCGGTGAAGCGCGCCAGTGAGCGCGTCCAGGTGTGGCGCAAGCTGAAGCGGCACGGCGCACTGCCACTCCGCAGTTCCGGTTATGTTCTGCCCAATGACGCCATCAACCGGGAGCGGTTTGAATGGCTGGCGGCGGCCATCCGCAAATATAAGGGGGAGGCTTCCGTGGTCCAAGTGCATGCTATCGACGATCTTCCTTCCGAAGCTCTCGCCCAGCGTTTTGTCGAAGCCAGGTCTCCCGATTACGAGTTGTTAATCCGAGAGCTTCAAAAAATCCGACCCACATCAAAGACCTCATTTAGCCAAGTTGCGCGACTGCGCAACCGTTTTGAGGAAATCGCAGCGGTTGATTTCTTCACCAGCCCGCTTCGAGTTCGGGTCGAAGCACTACTGGACCGATTGGACTCTCAGAGCCGATCAGCTGTGGAACAATCGCCTCCAGCCCGGATCAAAAAGGAGTACCTGGACCGCACCTGGATAACCCGGCCTCAGCCCGGCATTGACAGAGTTTCGTCCGCATGGCTGATCCGAAGGTTTATTGATGGTAAAGCCAAGTTCCTATGTGGCTCTGATCCGCGGCAACATCCGCGAGCCATTCCCTTCGATATGTTTCAGCAGGCGGGTGGATTTGGCCACCGGGGTGAGGACTGCACCTTCGAGACGCTTCGAAAAGAGTTTCGGATTCGCGACCGCCGTGTAGCAACCATCGCTCAGATTATTCACGATGCTGATTTAATAGATGAGAAGTTCGGTCGTGTGGAAGGAATTGGTTTAGATCGGGTGCTGATCGGGTGGGCACAGCAGGGCGTTTCTGACGAAGAACTGTTCCGCCGGGGCATGGAGATGGTTGAGGGCCTATACAACTCGTTGCTGGAAGGAGGGCAGAATGAGCCCACCTCACCGGCGGCATTAACGCGTAAGGGGCGTCGTAACCGCGACAACTTTCCGAGAGTCTCACGGAGGCGAGCTTGAAACTGGCGTGGACAATTCCGGCCTTGCTGTTGCCGGGAATACTGGCGATTGCCGCGGTCGGCCAACAAAGCGTGCCCATGACGTGCCCCCTGACTTTGGAAGCGGCGGTGGATTATGCTCTGTCGCACTACCCCGCGGTGCGTTCTGCGCTGGAGCGAAGAACGGCTGCGCAGGCCCGCATCGGGCTTGCGCGCACTGCCTATTTGCCAACCGCCAACGCGCTTTGGCAGGGCAACCGCGCTACCCGCAACAACATTTTCGGGCTGCTTCTGCCACAGTCCGTGGTGCCCTCCATCTCCGGTCCAGTGCTCACCTCCACATCGGATCGGGGTACCTGGGGCAGCGCCGCCGGCCTGCTGCTGTCCTGGGAGCCGTTTGACTCCGGCTACCGTCGCGCAGAAGTGGATGTGGCCCGGGCGGATGAGCGGCTTGCTTCTGCCGGTGTGGATATCAATCGGCTGACCGTCGGAGCCGCGGCGGCAAATGCGTTTCTCGCCGTGGTTGCCGCTCAGCAACAAGCGCGGGCCGCTCAGGCGGATATGGACCGGCGACAAGTATTCAGCCGCGTCGTCCACACCTTGGTGAATAACCAGTTGCGACCGGGAGCGGATGCATCCCGTTCAGACGCGGAGTTGGCGGCTGCCCGCATTTCCCTCATTCAGGCGCAGGTCAGCGAACGGGTGGCACGGGCTGAACTGGCGGATCTGCTGGGGATGCCCACGACGGAGCTGGCTCTCGATATCGGTCCGCTGCTGCAGATTCCTTCAGGCGGCATGCCGGGGCGGACCGTTACTTCTAATCCCGTAGCCACCGCGCAAAATGCCCGCACACAAGAAGCGGCGGCCCAGGTGCGGGTCGCCGATCGATCCTATTATCCGCATTTCAACTTGCAGGGCTCCATCAGCGGCCGAGGCACCGGCGCAAATCTCGATGGCAGTTTTGCCGGAGGGGCGACGGGACTCGATTTGCAGCGAGAGAATTGGGCAGCCGGCTTGACCGCGTCGTTTCCGGTGCTCGACATTTTCGCTACCCGGGAGCGCAAGCAGATCGCGAAAGCCGACCAGCGGGCTGAATCCGCACGTTACCAGCAGACGTTGCAGGACCTCTCGGCGCAGGTCGCCGAGGCACAAGCACGGCTCGAAGGCGCCGTGGCCATTGCCCAAGCCACGCCGGCGGAGTTGCAGTCGGCGCGCGACAGCGAATCGCAGGCTCGTGCCCGCTACCAGGCGGGCTTGGCCAATGTAGTGGAGGTAACAGAAGCACAAAGTCTGCTGGTGCGCGCGGAGAGCGATGATGCTGTCGCTAAGCTGAATGCCTGGCGCTCGCTGGCCGCTCTCGCCGTGGCGCAGGGCGATATCAACCCGTTTCTGGAAATCGTTCGATCCATGTCAAAGGGAGGCCATTAGTATGTGGCTCATCCGTGCCGCGCTACGCAGGCCGATCAGCGTCGTTGTCCTGGTGATTGCTGTAGCCCTGTGTTCCATACTTGCCATTTTGCGGATGCGAATGGACATCTTCCCTAATCTGAATTTGCCGGTTATTTACGTCGCGCAGCCGTACGGAGGAATGAGCCCGGCACAGATGGAGGGTTATCTCACCTACTACTACGAATATCACTTCCTCTACATCAATGGCATTCAAACGGTGGACTCGAAATCCATTCAGGGCGCGGCGCTGCTGAAGCTGACGTTTCATCCCGGTACCAACATGAGCGAGGCCCTGGCGCAGACGATTTCCTACGTGAATCGGGCCCACGCCTTCATGCCGTTTGGCACGGTTCCACCGTTCATTATTCGCTTCGACGCCGGCACCGTGCCGGTGGGGTACCTGGTATTTTCCAGCAAAACCCGGGATCTGGGACAGATTCAGGATTTGGCGCTGAACCGGGTGCGGCCGGTCTTCGCGACTTTGCCGGGGGTTTCCGCGCCACCTCCCTTCGGCGGCAACCAGCGGACCATCGTAATCAGCGTTGATCCTGAGCGGTTACGCGCCTACGGCATGTCGCCCCAGGAAGTTGTCAAAGCGGTCAGCACCGGTAACATCATCATGCCGGCGGGAGCGATGCAGATGGGCAGCCTGCAGCGCATGGTGCCGATGAACGACGTCGTCCGCAAGCCTTCGGAGCTGCTTGAGTTACCCATTCGGGCCGGCTCCGGCCCTACGGTTTTCATCCGCGATGTGGCCACCGTGCAGGACAGCACCGACATTCTGGCCGGCTACGCTCTGGTGAACGGGCGCCGCGCTGTGTACATCCCGGTGACCAAGCGGCCGGACGCTTCCACACTGACCGTGGTAAATGAAGTCAAAGCCAGCCTGCCTCGTTTTCGCTCGCTGATCCCCGAGGACATCAACGTCAGCTATGATTTCGATCAGTCAACGTATGTAAAGGCAGCTTTATCGTCAGTGACACGGGAAGGGCTGTTGGGCGCGCTGCTCACCGGCTTGATGGTGTTGTTGTTTGTGGGAGACTGGCGCAGTTCGGCCATCGTGGTGGTCACCATTCCCTTTGCCTTGCTCGCAGCCCTAGTGGCGCTTTGGGCAGCTGGCCAGACGATCAACATCATGACCCTGGGTGGGCTGGCTTTAGCGGTAGGCATTCTGGTGGATGAGGGCACCGTCGTAATCGAGAACATTCACACCCACCTGGCGCAGGGCACGAGACGTGGGCGTGCCATTGTGGACGCCAGCCGGGAAGTAGCCGTGCCGCGCCTATTGGCCATGTTGTGCGTGCTCTCGGTGTTCGTGCCCTCGTTCTTCATGACCGGTGTGGCACATGCCCTGTTCGTACCGCTGGCGTTGGCCGTAGGCTTCGCCATGGCCGCTTCATATCTGCTATCCAGCTCGCTGGTGCCGCTGATATCTACCTGGATTTTCCGGGAACCGGAGCACCGAGCCGCCGAGACGGGTAGGTTCGAGCGCTTTCGGGAGAGATATGAGCACGTGTTGCGGCGCCTGCTGCCCCGGCGCCGGGCGTTGATGACCGGCTACTTTGTGGCAGCAATCTTGATCATTGTGTTTTTGGGTCCGGTGATGGGCAGAGAGTTATTTCCTGCCTCCGGAGCCGACCAGTTTCAATTCCGTTTCCAGGCTCCAACTGGTACTCGTGTCGTGGATACGGAACGCATGGCTCGCGAGGTACTGGACCATATCGCGCGGGTCGCAGGACCCGGTAACGTGCAGATCACGCTCGGCTATGTTGGGGCTCAGGCCTCCAGCTATCCCATTAATACAGTTTTCCTGTGGACGAGCGGACCCCAGGAAGCGGCCATGCGTGTGGCCCTGCGCCCAGGAGCACACATTGACATGGACCGCCTGAAAGAGCGGCTGCGCCAGGAACTGCCCAGGCAATTCCCAGGTTCTGATTTCTCCTTTCAGGCCGGCGACATCGTCAGCCAGATTATGAACTTTGGCTCGCCCACGCCGGTTGAGGTAGCGATCCGCGGCCCCAATCTGGCGCAGAACCGCGCATTTGCCGATAAAGTGCGGCAGGAGCTAAGCCGTATCTCTTCCCTGCGCGACTTGCAATTTGAGCAGCCGCTCGACTATCCCAGCGTGGACGTCAACGTGGACCGGGAGCTCGCCGGCCAAATGGGGGTAACCGTCGAGCAGGTCGGACGATCCCTGGTGGCCGCCACCTCCTCCAGCCGTTTCGTTACCCCCAACTACTGGCGCGACCCTAATTCCGGCATTGGATATCAGGTGCAGGTCGAAATTCCCCAACCGCGCATGATTACCCTGCAGGATGTGGAGCGCGTGCCGGTCTCGACCGACGGCAGCGTCCATCCCATGCTCGGCGATGTGGCTTCCGTGAACACGGGAACGGTGGTGGGGGAATACGACCGGGAAAACGGACAGCGCATGCTCACCTTGTCCGCCAATGTGCAAGGAGAGGACCTGGGCCGGGTCGCCGCGCACATCCAGAAAGCCATTCAGCGCGCGGGTACGCCGCCGCGCGGTGTCACCGTCAGCATCGGCGGGCAGGTGGCGCCCATGCAGCAGACCTTGGAGAACCTGGGCATCGGCTTGGGCTTGGCCGTTGTGGTTATATTCCTGCTGCTGGCGGCGAATTTCGAGTCAATGCGGCTATCACTGGTCGTGATCTCAAGCGTGCCCGCGGTGATATGCGGCGTCATTTTCGCCCTGCTGATCACGGGCACAACCTTGAACGTTCAGTCGTTCATGGGCGCGATCATGGCCATTGGTGTGGCGGTGGCCAACGCGATTCTGCTGGTCACGTTTGCCGAACACAACCGGCGCGCGGGAATGCCGGCGGAGGAAGCAGCCGTGGTGAGCGCCCGCGCCCGCATTCGCCCGGTGCTAATGACCAGCATGGCCATGATCGCCGGCATGATTCCCATGGCCCTCGCTTTAGGCAGCGGAGCGGAGGAGACGGCGCCGCTGGGACGCGCTGTGGTTGGCGGCTTGCTGTTTGCCACGTTGGCTACACTGGTAATCCTGCCATCCGTATTTGCCTCCGTGCAGGGCGGGGCGAGCACGGCTTCGGTATCGCTTGATCCCGACGATCCCGCCAGCCGTTACGCCGAAGGAACGGAGGGCAGAGCGTGAGGCTTTCCCGTTTAATTATTCTTCTGAGTTGTACCTGCGCCCTGGTGGGGTGTAACTCATCGCAACCCTCGACCGCCTCGGCGGCAACCCAGGCCGGTCCAGCTACGGTTGAGGTTACGCGCGTGGTTGCCAAGAAGCTGGACCTCACCGTCAATCTGCCGGGCGAACTTCAACCTTACGAAGTGGTCGCCATCTACCCCAAGGTCGTGGGATTCGTGCAATGGATCGGCGTGGACCGAGGCTCGCATGTGCGCTCCGGACAACTGATTGCCCGATTGGTGGCGCCGGAACTGGTTTCCCAACGCGCTGAGGCGCAGTCCAAGGCCGAGAGCGTGCAATCGCAACTGGCGGCCGGACAGGCTAAGCTGGCAGGCGACGAAGGCACTTACGCCAAGCTTGAGGCGGCAGCACGTACCCCCGGAGTAGTCGCCGGCAACGACCTACTGCTGGCGCAAAAAGCCGTGGAGGCCGACCAGGCGCAAGTTAAAGCTCTCTCTGGCAATGTGGAAGCCGCTCGAGAAGCCCTGCGTGGTGTATCTGAAACCGAGCAGTACCTGCGCATCACCGCCCCCTTCAACGGCGTAATCACCGAACGCAACATCCATCCCGGAGCGCTGGTGGGCCCAAACCAGTCTCTCCCCATGCTGCGAGTGGAAACCCTGCGACACCTGCGGCTGATCGTGCCAGTACCGGAGACCTACATTGCTGCCGTTGCTGAGGGCGGCGAAGTCGAATTTACGATTCCGGCATTTCCGCGACAGAAGTTCAGGGGCAGAATCGCAAGGATTTCGCACGCCGTGGACGCCAAGACTCGCACCATGCCGGTGGAACTCGATGTCAACAACCGCGGTGGCAAACTCACGCCTGGCAGTTTCTCGGAAGTGATGTGGCCGGTGCGCCGCCCGGGAGCCAGCCTGTTAATACCAAGTTCGGCCATCAGCACTAATCTGGAGCGCACGTTCGTAGTCCGCGTGCGCGATGGCAAAGCCGAGTGGGTGGACGTGAAGCCAGGCGTCAGCAGTGGCAGCAACACGGAAGTTTTTGGCGATCTTCAGGCCGGCGACCAGATCGCCGTGCGTGGCAGTGATGAACTGGCGCCGGGCACGCAGGTAAAGGCACAACCAGCGGGAAGCGTGACTCCGGAGGGCTCGCATAAGCCGTGATAGCTACCACCAGCGCCGAGGAGCAGCAAGCCGCCAAAAGCGCGTGTTTCGTCCCTGATTAGAAACCACCTCAATTTCACAGCCCTCCGTTGCCCACTGCATCGGTTCGAATCCTTCCCTGCCAGCGCGTCCAGATGAACACTACGATCCCGATAAGAATGACGGCCAGGATCACCGCGTCAAAGCGGTGGAACCAGATGCGCAGCCGAGGATCGGTCTCCCACCGCTGGCCCAGTTTCATGCCGACGTAAGCCAATCCCAGACACCAGGGCCAGGAGCCGATAAAGGTATAGAAATGGAACTTCGCCTGGTTCATGCGGGCCACGCCCGCGGGCAGCGCGATGAAGGTGCGCACTACCGGCAGCAGCCGGCTGACGAACACGGTGACGTTGCCGTAGCGGCCAAAAAAGCGGTCCGCCCAATCCAGTTCGTGGCGGCTGAGCAGGATGTAGGAGCCGTATTTCTCCACCAGCGGACGCCCGCCGTAATACCCGACCGCGTAGGCCACAGCCGATCCCAGGTTGCAGCCCAGAGCGCCCACTGTCGCCACCCACAACAGCTTGAAGCGGCCCATGTACACCAGGTAGCCGGAGAACGGCATAATGATTTCCGAGGGCAGTGGAATGCAGGCCGACTCGATGGCCATCAGCACGGCAATGCCGAGATATCCCCCGGCAGAAATGACAGAAATAATGAAGGCGCTCAGCGCCGCGATGATTTTGGCAGTCATGGTTAGAAGGGCAGGACCACAGATTCAGCCGTTCGTGCGAGGAATTAGACGAACTCGATTATACGGTGTAGGTGAACGCCGGTCGACGGTGGTGCCGGGCCCAAGGCAATCAGGTCCGGCTTCTCGGTCCTATAACCAACTTGGATTTGCGGTTGACTCCCGATTCCCGCTCTAAAACTGGCCTTCCTGGGTAAAGGTGTAACCGGGAAGGCTCTGCCCCTGCGGGCTACGTAGCACTTTGACCCGAATGGTATCGGTGGTAGTAGCACCGGAATCGGCTTGGCGCAGCATGGCGAACTGGGCAAAAACCTCGTTATAGAGCTTAGTCACCAGATAATTCTGGCCACTTTGGTCGTTACGCCACACTTGCCCGAGCTGGATGATTTTGACTGCCATTGGTCGCATCTCCCCAAGCCAAGAGTAGCCAGCGTCAAGTAGCAGAGTCAATGACGCGGGGGGTTACGAAAGTCAGTTGCCGGTACCGTGGTGGAGTCACCAGCATCCCACCCAAATCCCGCTTCGTCCGTCCACGCGGCGAGCCGCGATTTCCCGTTCCCGGCGGCCCGTTTTACAATACAAGCCCATGCCCCCGGTCACGCGCACCGAATCCGAAAGCAATTCGCCCTACAACCAGGAACTGCGCCGCCAGCTAATCAGCTTTTCGTTTTACAAGGTCATGCCGGAATGGCGGCGACTACCGCGCGCGGAGCGCGACGACCACCGCCGCGAAGCCGCGGAGGTCTTCCGCCGCTGGTCGAACTACAGCGAACTGCGCCTGATTACCTACTCCACGGTCGGCCTGCGTTCCGACTCCGACTTGGCGCTGTGGCGCATCTGTTACTCCCTGGAGTGCCTGCAGACCATGACCTCCGAGCTGCTGTCCACCCGCCTGGGCGGCTACTTGCAGACTTCCTATTCCTACCTCTCCATGACCAAGCGTTCCCAGTATCAGATCGGGCCGGAGCACGAGAGCTACGACCTGCGCGGCACCATCAAGCCAGGCACGTTCAAGTACCTGTTCCTGTTTCCCATGGAGAAAACCAAGGCCTGGTACGCGCTGCCCTTCGAGGAGCGGCAACGCATGGTGCACGATTTCATCCGCATCATGGACGACTTCCCCCGCGTCCGCCTGAACGTGATGTACTCCTTCGGGCTCGACGACCAGGACTTTATTGTGGCGATAGGCAGCGATTATCCCGAGGACGTTCTGGATATGGTGCAGCAGATGCGCGAAGCTGAATCCACCGGCTACAACCAGCGCGACACGCCGGTGTTCACCTGCCAGCGCACCACCATCGAAGAGATGCTGGAGCGTCTGGGCTGATGGTGCGCGGCATCACTCCCCGACAGCCGGCCAAGAGCGGCCGCCACGAAGGACGCGCCACCGCCGCCCGCGCCGCCCAGTCCAGGGGCACGTCCCGGCAGCTGCGGGAAGGCGCGCGCAAACCCACAGCTCCCTTCCCGAAATCGGCAGCCAAAGCCGTGGGAGCGCCCAAGGGATACCAGCCAACTTCGCCACAGCGAGTCAGCGAAATGCTGAAGCGCCTGGACCAGACCTACCCTGGCGCCACCTGCGCGCTGCATCATGGCAATGCCTGGGAGCTGTTGGTGGCAACCATTCTTTCGGCGCAATGCACCGATGTGCGCGTCAACATGGTCACGCCGGAGCTATTCCGCAAGTACCCCACGCCCCAAGCCTTTGCCGCGCTCAGGCCGGAACAACTGGAGCCCGATATCCGCTCCACCGGCTTCTTCCGCAACAAGTCAAAATCCCTGGTGGGCGCGGCAAGAAAGCTCGTAGATGAGTTCGACAGCCAGGTGCCCGAGGACATGGAAAAGCTGCTCTCCTTGCCGGGCGTGGCGCGCAAGACCGCCAACGTGGTGCTGGGAACGTGGTTTGGAAAAGCCGATGGCGTGGTGGTGGACACGCACGTGCACCGCGTCAGCCGCCGGCTGGAGCTCACCACCAACACCGACCCGCAGAAGATTGAGCAGGACCTGATGCGCCTGATCCCTCGCGAGAAGTGGATTATCTTTTCCCACCAGGTCATCTGGCATGGGCGCAAGCTGTGCATCGCGCGCCGTCCTAAGTGCGCCGAGTGTCCCCTGGAAACTCTGTGTCATGCCGCCGACAAAACCTGGAGCACGGTGGAAATCCACAAGTCGGCTAAACCGTAGCGGCCGGTAATGAGAGGAGCTTCTGCAGCGCCGGCCTCTCGCCCTCGCTGTAGCCCCGTTTCGACTACCCAACCTCTATAGGCTGTCAGCTTTCCGGTTTGGCGCCGGAATGGGTGGCTCTCCCAACAGGATGGCAGGAGCGCACTGCAGTGCCTTGGGCGCCGGCGGAGCAAACATCTGCCCGGAGCGCGGGTGCGTGGATGTAGGCCAGGGATTCTCCTGGTTCCAGGCCAGGTAAGTCAGAAAACCCACCAGCATCAGGCTGGCCAGCAAGAGCAGGATGATGAAGATGCCGGCAATGCCGAAATTCTTTGCGCTCAGGTCAGGCATATCTGTTCATGCGATGCCTGACCTCAAGCTGCAGATGGCCCATTCCAGCAGCAGCCCGGGTTAGCGGTTCGCCGGTTCACTTACCGGCAGCTCGGCCCGCCGGCGGATGTCTTCCAATGTCTGTTCGCGCCGGATCTCGCCATTCAGGAACACGGTCTGCAGCAGCCCGCCCGGCACGCTCTTCCCCGCCTCGATGGTAATGGTCTTGAAGTGATGGTCGCGGCGCACCAGCGCCAAGCGCCCGCGTTTCTGGCCTTTGCCGCGGTCTGTGACCGGCTCCTTGTACACTTCGCGGTCCTCGCCGGAAATAGTCACTTCGGAGCACTTGAAGGCGAACTTCTGCGTGTCCCGGTTGAGCTGCTGCAGCAGCGCCCCTCCCATGCCGAACGCGATATTGTCCGCCGCCCAGCCCGCGCGCGTGGCCGCCGTGAGCACATCCTGGATGGTCCAGTAGTTCACCCCATCGCCCTGGATGATGCGCACCTTGGGATTGAGCACCTTGTACCCCTTGGCGTTGGTTTCAAAGCCGAACTTGCGCCCCAGGATCTCCAGCACGCTCACCACGATGGTTTTGGGATCCCCTGAATCTGGCCGAATCACCAGCACCCCATCCCGGCTCAGCACCTGGCTGCGCAGTTCCTCACCCCATATGTGCTCGCAGGCGTTGAACACATCGTAAGAATCGCTAACGCAGGCCAGCGTCCCCTGTGGGAACTGCTGCAGCATGTTGGCGTAGGCATCACGCTCGTGCTCCCGGCCCCAGGCGGTTATGGTGGAATGTTCCGCCGCGGGAACGCTGAACCCAGGCATGCCCTTTACTCCGTAGTATTCCTGGAGCAGGCGAATGCCCGCCACCGTGTCTGTACCCTGGAAGTTCACCAGGTGGGCGGCTGCGCCTACCGCCGCGGTTTCCTCGCTGGAAACGCCGCGGTAGCCGAAATCGTGCAGCTTGAATCCGATGAGCGTGGGATCGCCTGTTCTCTCCAGGTGGGACAAGAATACCTTTTTGATCTCGCGCGAAAGCGTGGCCACGGTAATCGGGTACCACACCTTCAGCAGCAGGGTTTCCAGGTAGTTGGTGAGCCAGGGAAAGCGCGGATCGGTGTTCTCCACCGTCATCATCACGTTGGAGACAGGCACCACCGTACCCTCGGGCACCGCCTTGATCTCCAGCGGCAACTTCCCTTCCCAGCTTCGGTGCAGTTCCAGCCAGCCCTCACGGTTGAAATACCCTTCAAAGCCGAAGTGTTGGCGGCAGAACTGGTCCGCTTCCTCCACGTCCTCCACGGTGAAAACCGACCCCGCCACGTAGCGCTTCAGGTAGTACTGCAGCCCGAAGAAAACCAGGTCCTCGAACATGCCGCCCCGCGACTCGATGTAGCTGTAAACCTTCTGCGTGCCCGGCGGATACTGCCGCCAGTGGGTGAATTTGTAGCTGTCGGTCATCAGGACCAGGTTTTGTCGCATCTTTGCGGAACTCTCCACCCGTAATTATCGTGCCTACCACGCACCCCGCACAACTTTCGACGTGAGTGTACGCTTTCGCACCGATTATCTATCGGAAACACGAACGGTCGTAACTTGGGCCGCTCGCTCACGCCGCCTTAGTATGAAGGGCGATGAGGGCGAAGCAATGGGGCTTTCTCGTTCTAGGTGTCTTGGTTATGTTGTCTCTCTGGTCGTTGTACCTCCGTGGAACACGTCAACTTTGCAACGGCTATCGGCTCGCGTGGATGAACGGCGCGGAGGCTGTTATAGCAGACCCAGGTAACAATGTAGTCACAAGTGGAACGGTGACTCGATACTCGACAAAGTGCCCCTTCATAACCGGCTACACAAGCAAGCAGGGGTTTCCCCCGGATACAGATCCTACGGAAGGTTTTTTCCTGATCAACACGGACACCGGATTTCAACAGCTGGGCTTGACCGAATCTGAGTGGCACAAGGAATTACTGGGGATGCACTGGGACACACCCACCATGCACGAAACACACCCGACTTCACATTAAGAGGTGAAACCTGGTCGATTCCGTGTGCCCCACATTGGCCCGCACGCGTCTAACGCTCGCGTCATGACCACGTTGGGCGCGGGCAAATGTGGCGGTTTCCCTCGTATATAATCCGCGGCGTGCTTACCCGCCGTGAACTGCTCTCTGGACTCATCGCCGCCAGTGCCGCCGCTTCCCTCGCTGACCTCTCTTTTGCCCAAGACGCCCCGGCAGTTCGCATCAACGCCGCCCGCCTGCGGCAGAGCCTGGAAGGACTCAGCGTGTACGGCCGTCCTGCCGGCGGCAGCTTCGCCGACGGCGTCAGCCGCGTGGCTTACTCCGACGCCGATGTCGCCGGCCGCAAGTACGCCATGGACCTGATGCGCGCCGCTGGACTCGACCCGCGCATTGACACCGCCGGCAACATCACTGCTGTCCGCCAAGGCAGCCCCTCGCTTAAGCCCATTCTGTTCGGCTCCCACATTGATTCCGTTCCCAGCGGCGGCAACTTTGACGGCGATCTCGGTTCCCTGGCCGCCATCGAAATCATGCATACGCTAAAGGACCACAACCTGACCACGCGCCATCCGTTGCAGGTTGTCATCTGGGAAAACGAAGAGGGCGGCCTGGTAGGTAGCCGCATCGCCGCGGGCGAGTCTCCGGACCCCGCGCGTCAGTACAACGGCATCCGGCTCGCCGATGGGCTGCGGAAAATTGGCGGGGACCCGGGCAAGCTCGACCAGGCGCGCATCGCGCCCGGCTCGTTTCGATGCTATCTCGAGCTGCACATCGAACAGGGTGGCAATCTCGACAAAGCCGGCATCCCCATTGGCGTGGTCGAGGGCATCGTCAGCATTGACGAGTACGCCGTTGAGATTCGCGGGTTCGCTAATCACGCCGGCACCACGCCCATGCCCGAGCGCCACAATGCGCTGCTGGCCGCAGCCAAGCTCATCGAAGCCGTGCAGCAGGTGGTCACGCGGGAGCCCGGACGCCAGGTCGGCACAGTAGGCCATCTCGAGGTTTATCCCAACGCGACCAACGTTGTGCCTGGCCTGGTGAAGCACTCTCTCGAACTGCGCGATCTTTCGCCCGAGAAGCTCGCCCGCCTGGCCGAGCAAATTCGCCGGCAAGCCCAGCAGATTGCCCGCGAAACCAAAACGGAGATTACGATCCGGCACCTGGAAAACGATCCGCCGGCCATGGCCAATCCGCAAATTCAAGCTCAGATCGAAGCGGCCGCCGCGGGCTTGGGCCTGAAAACCATGCGCCTGCCCAGCGGCGCCGGCCATGACGCGCAGATGATGGCCAAACTTGGCCCCATGGGGATGATCTTTGTGCCCAGCGTGGGCGGCATCAGCCATTCGCCCAAGGAATTCACCCGCTGGCCCGACTGCGCCAACGGCGCCAACGTGCTGCTACACACCATCCTCAGAATGGACAAAGCCTGAAACTCCCGAGGCTCCAGTCATCGTCCGCGGCGATATTTCCGGCGTTTGGGAGACAATTCCGGGTTCGCGGCGGCTAAAATCCTTGCAAGCCGCCGATGACTGAGCGAAATACTTGTGCGGTTCAGATGGTCGTTTCAAGAACGGCTCTGCTGCTGGCGACCACCACAATTCTGCTTGCCACGGGTGTGTGGATTGCCATCGCCCGTCGTTCAACGCAACAAGAGACGCAGCGAATCACTTGCATAACGTTAAGCGCCACGGGCAGGTTTTTGGCAGCCGGAACTTCCGCCGGCCAGGTCTACATCTGGGACAGAGAACACGCTCAACTACTTCGCAGGCTCAAGAGTCATGGAATTCTGAATGATCTGCGATTCAGTCCGGACGAGCGGGACTTGGCCATTGCCGATATTAATCTGAGCGTCGTACCAATTCAGGGATCGGATGGCTCTCAGCTTCTCCGCGAGGATGGAGCTAACTACGGCACCGCCCGATTCACCAGGGATGGACAGAAAATTCTGGTCGTCACCGGAAAAGGAGTCATCGAGGTTGTGGACGTTGCCACTCGAAGGACCACCTTCCGCGCATGTTGTTCAACCATTTATGGGGAGGTTGCGTTCAGTCCAGATGACGCATTGATCTTCAACGCTGGTCACCGCCCTGCTATTTGGGACATGCGCTCTGGGCATGTGGTTTCGCGGCTGACACAGGATCGGGAGTTCTATACCTTCGGCCCAGTGGTGCTCGATCCCTCACGCCGCTTGGTTTATATGGGTTCGCAGGACGGACGGGTATACGCATGGGATTTGGATACCAGCCAGTTACGCGCCAGATCCCCCACTCAACCCGGAGTGGGCGCGTACGTCAATACGATCGCACTCTTGCCCAACACCGGATGGGTGGCGCACGCAGCTTTCGGAGGTGGGGTTTGGCTGTGGAATCCGGATACTGGCGAAAGCCGAGAAATGTGGACCCCCCGGCCCACCAGCAACCTGCTATTCGACGCTTCCAGTAATTCCCTTGTCCTTGGCGCAAATGAGGGGACGGTCGAGTCTTGGAATGCGGTTGCGGGCACGCTGCGACAATCCTTGCGTTTGCCGAATCCATAGGCCAATGTTGAAGGCTGCTCCACATGCGCCGCGTACGCATGGAGAAACGGCTTCCCAAGCTACTCGCCGCTGCTCCTCCCTGGGCAGTCACTGTCGTAACTTGGTGCGCTCCGCAGCCGCCCGCTAACATTCGCCTAAGCCACTGCAGGGGAGGTTTGTCGCTTTGGGGCGTCGCCGTCAGCCGCGCACGGAAGTTGCGCTTCGCGTGGAGCTTTGGGGTACGGACACGCAGGGCCATCCTTTCCTGGAAGTCGTCTGCACCGAAAATTTGAGTGACGCCGGGGCTCACCTCAAAGGCATTTGCATGCCGCTTCGTCCCGGCGACCTCGTCGGACTCAAATATAACGGGCGGCAATCCATGTTTCGGGTGGCGTGGGTGGGCGAGGAAGGCACCCCCTATGCCAGCCACGCGGGGCTGCGCGGCGCCACCACCGGCGCCTCCCTGTGGGACGTCAATTTGGCCTCTGCCGGACCCGATGGCTACACCGCTCCCTTGGCCGGAGACCGCCGTCACCACCCGCGTTTTAGGTGCTTTATCAGTGCCCTGGTGCGAGTGCAGGGCTCACAGTTGCCGCTGTGGGGGCAAATTACCGATATCAGCCAGGGCGGTTGTTACGTGCAGCTTGCCGAGCCGCTCAAGGTGGGCACCAGAATCAGCCTGGAATTGCTGATGAAGCTGGCTAATCTGCGTGGCGAGGGTGTGGTTTGCAGTTCCCACGCCGGCCGTGGCATGGGAATCAAATTCGTGGAAATGACCAACGAATATCGTGATCAGGTACGGCAGTTCGTGAAGTGGTTCGCCGGCGCTGAACCGGTTGCCAGCTCGGCTGAACCAGACAGCAAGGCCGCTCCCAGTTCCCCGCGCGGTGGTCCAAAGTGACCTTCCGCTCTTCCGCCCGGGAAACTGCCGGGCCCACGCGCCAGCATAAGCTGCGGCGATACCGTCGATTCCCCATTGACGCCCGGGTGGCCGTATTCCGCTCCGGTCAGCCCCGGCCCTATCAGGGCCGCAGTCTGGGAATCAGCGAGGCCGGCATTTCTGCCCTGCTGGCGCTCGAGTTGGAAGTAGGCGAGTGCGTCAGCCTGAAGCTCACCCTGCCCGGCAGCGCTCATCGCCTGGAGGTGCGGGCCTTGGTCCGCAACCGCAGCGGCGCCCGTTACGGGTTCGAATTCCTTACCCTCAGCGAACAGCAGCGTTCCGCGATTACGGAGTTTTGCGACGCCCAGGCCGAGTAAGGCCCGGTTTAGGTCACATTTGCACCCTGGTACCCCACCGCCAGCCAAAGATCCTGGAGTGAGTTGTTCCGCATAGCCCACAGGCGGGAGAGGGCAAAAACAGCCAATTTTACATTGACTTATGACGAAACAGGGACTATTATGCTTGGTTCGTTGACAGGCTAAACAGTCCTCTGTAGGGGCCCAAAGCCTCGGGCAAAAAGTCTTTGTTTGTGATGTGAATCCTTCAACCGGCCCGGCGAATCCAAGTGTAGTACACAACTAATCTTACGTAAGAGGCGGGACTTATCATGGCTAAGCGACGCGGAAATCCGAACTGGGGTAAGCCCGAGCCGATTGGGCCGATTACCCCGACCATCACCGAGTTCGAACAGGTGGTGAAGGAGTATAAACTCCAACCCGATCAGTACTTGCGCTCTACCCGGCTGCGTGAGTGGGCGCGCCGCAACAAGAATTCCAAGTACATCCCCGAACCGTTGCTGGAAGCCTGGGGGTTTGAGATCGAGTCCACGCTGTAAGCCGTTCCCAGTTCTCTCAGCTTTAGAAAGGGTCGCGCAGGCGGCCCTTTTTCATTTGGCGGCTCCAATTCCCAAAACCACGGCTCGGCTGCATTTCTGGCTGTATATTGTTCGGCATGGCTCAGAAAACAAGCAAGATAAAGCGGGGGCGGGTCCTGAGCTCCCGCGTGGTGTTTCGGGGGCCGGTATTTTATGTCAGCTCCGATCGGGTCAAGGAACCAGGCGGCATCGTCGCCCGGCGAGACATCATTCGCCACCCCGGCTCAGTGGTTATCCTGGCCGTGGACAATTCCGGTCCCCAGCTCCGGGTTCTGCTTGCACGCCAATACCGCTACGCCGCCGGCCAACGGCTCTGGGAGCTGCCGGCGGGCCGTATTGACCCCGGCGAGAAGCCTCTGGCTGCGGCCAAGCGGGAACTCCTGGAGGAGACTGGGTACAGCGCCGGCCATTGGAAAAAGGCGCTTTTCTATTACGCCAGCCCCGGCTTTCTCGATGAAACCATGGCCATCTACATGGCTTCCGGCTTGCGGGAGGGCCAAGCACAGCCGGAGGAGGATGAACTCATCCAAATCCGTCTCTTCAGTTTGCCGGCAGCGGTGCGCATGGTGATGAATGGGAGCATTCAGGATGGAAAAACGATCGCGGGTGTGCTCTGGCTTAAACAGTCCAGGAGTGGCCGGCGCTCCTGATCTTGCCTGTGTACTAAGTTGACAATGAAGCGGCAAAGTCTCAAAATGGGAATAGCTTCTAACCAGGATCACGTTCCAGTCGGCAAGGCGGGGAGTTCGACTTCCTCTTACTCTTACATCTGGGCGGGTAGGCCTGGGTTGAGGTAGATTTGTGTCCTGCGTGCTCGGGCACGCAGACGCCTAGTTCGGAGGAAGACGTAAGTGTCTCGTATTAAAGGAACAGTCAAGTGGTTTAACAATGCCAAGGGCTTCGGATTCATCGGCCGCGACGATGGACCGGATGTCTTCGTTCACTACAGCGCCATCACTTCCGAGGGCTACAAGAGCCTGCAGGAAGGTGATCAAGTGGAGTTTGAAATCGTCCAAGGCCAGAAGGGTCCACAGGCCGGTGAAGTTGTCAAAGTGTAAACCGTTAACTGCAGCTGCATCTCTAAAACCCAGCCATTCCAGGCTGGGTTTCTTCTTGCCCAAAAAACCGTGTTCTTGCCGGAGGGCTACAATCTGGTTTGACCGAGTGTTGCTGATGGCAACATGGACAACAAAGCCATAGCCGGAATTCTCTACGAAACCGCCGATTTGATGGAAATCAACGGCGATGACTCCTTCCGCATTCGCTCCTATCGCAATGCAGCTGAAGCTATCGAAGGCCTGCCGCAAGCTGTAGAACAGCTCATCTGCGAGCCCAAAAAACTGCTGGAAGTGCCCGGAATCGGCAAAAGCATGGCGGAGAAGCTGCAGGAAATCTGCAAAGAAGGCAAGCTCTCCCTGCATAGCCAACTCCTGGAGAAGTACCGTCCTTCCATGCTGGAGTTGCTGAAAATCCAGGGCTTAGGACCGAAAACCATTTCCCTGATCTGGAGCGCCTACAAAGTTTCTGACCTGCAAGGGGTGGAGAAGTTGGCGCGAGAAGGCAAACTGCACGAGTTGCCGCGCTTGGGCGAAAAGCAGGAACAGAAAATCCTGAAATCCATTGAGGATTACCGCCGCATTGCCGGGCGCTTCTGCCTGGATGACGCGGACAAAATCGCCCAGAAACTGACCGAACACCTCACCGGCTTGGCAGGAGTGGACAAGGTGACGCCCGCCGGTTCCCTGCGCCGCGGACGAGACACCGTGGGCGACCTCGACATCCTGGTCACCGGAAATTGCTGCAGCAACCAGCAGCAGCGCGACGCGGTGATTGAGAAGATTGTCAACTTTCCCGGCATCCGGGACGTGATCGGGCGGGGCGAGAATAAGGTCAGCTTCCGGATGCGCAGTGGCATGCAAGTGGACGTGCGGCTGCTGCCGCCTGAGTCCTTCGGGGCCGCCATGCAGTACTTTACCGGCTCCAAATCGCACAATGTGGCCCTGCGCCAGCGCGCCCTGAAGATGGGGTACACCCTCAGTGAGTACGGGCTCGATGAACTTCCGCCCAAAGCCGGGTCTGATGGAGAGCCCGGGCCAGGCGGCAAGCGCGTTGCCGGCAGAACGGAAGAGGAAATCTACGCCCAGCTCAAGCTGGACTACATTCCACCTGAATTGCGCGAGAACTGCGGCGAAATCGAGGCCGCTGCCGAGCACCGGCTTCCCCAGTTGGTCACAGTGGAAGACCTGCAAGGCGACGTGCACATGCACACGGTCGAAACCGATGGGAGATGCACCATCGAGGAAATGGCGGAAGCCGCTCGCGAGCGCGGCTACAAATACATGGCCATCACCGACCACTCCAAGAACCTGGCCTTCGCCAACGGGCTGGACGACGCGCGCGCCCTCAAGCACATCGAGAAAATCCGCAAGGCTGACGATGAGATGAAAGGCATTAAGGTCTTCGCCGGCATTGAGGTGGATATCCTTGCGGATGGCGAACTGGACCTTTCCGACGCGGTGCTGAAAGAGATGGATTTGGTGATCGCCAGCGTGCACTCCGCCTTCAACCAAGAGGCGTCCAAAATGACGGAGCGCCTGCTGCGGGCGGTGAATAATCCGCACGTTTCCTTAATTGGGCACCCCACCGGCCGCATCCTGCTGCGGCGTGACGCCTACCTTTTTGATATGGAAGCGGTGCTCAATGCGGCCGCCCAGAACCGAGTGGCGATGGAGCTGAACGCCTATCCCGACCGCCTCGACTTATGCGACCGCCATCTGCGCATGGCCAAAGAGCGCGGTGTAAAAATAGTGATCAATACGGACTCCCACCACGCATCGCATATGGAAAAAGTCCGTTACGGGGTGTTGCAGGCGCGCCGGGCATGGCTGACGCCGGGGGACGTGCTCAACACTCTGCCGGTGGAGGAATTTGCCCGGGCCATGAAGCGGGCCTGAACCACGGGGCAAGAATCGGCATCTCAGGAGGAGTTATGGACGACCCGAAAGCCAGTCCGACACCACCGCCACAGCCCTCGCGTCAACCGGGTGCCGCACCGCCTCGCCCTTCCGGGCAGCCGGGCACGGTGCCCACTCCGCGTCCGCCGGCTGCGCCTGCCGCCCGCCAGCCCTACGACATTCCAACTTTGGGTGAGGAGTTCGACCGCCCCAAGCGGACCCTCCCCCCGGCACAGATCGTCGCTATTGCCCTGGCCGGGGTGGCTATTGTGGTGGCTATTGTGATGTACGTGGAGCGTTACAAGCCGGTTTCCGCCGGCAGCCTGGGGGACGTGGCCTCGGTGGAACTGGCCGACCACAATAGCGTGCTCGTAGCGATCAATGTAACGGTGCGTAACATCGGGCAAAAGCCGCTGTGGATTCATGAGATTCAGGCGGGAGTGGATACTGACAAGGGCAAATTCACCGACCACGCCGCCAGCGCGGTGGACTTCGAGCGCTATTACCAGGCCTATCCCACGCTCAAGCAGCACGCGCTACCCGCGCTGATGCCGGAAATGAAAATTGCTCCGGGCGGCGAGCAGCAAGGGACGGTCATCGTCAGCTTCCCGGTCAATGAAGACACGTTCAACAAACGCAAGTCTCTGAGCGTAACGGTTGAGCCCTACGACCAGCGCACGCTAGTGCTGACCAGCGGCAATGCCGCCGAAGGAAAGTGAATGGACGAATCGTTGCGCGGGGCTGCTTCTCGCTTGGGACTCTGCAGCTAAGTTCCTGTATTTACGCTGGCGAGCTGGGTTAGCAGCCGCACGAGCTGGCTTTGTCGCACCGTTCCTGTTTTGCGATAAATATTAGCCAGCTGAGTCTTGATAGTGTTCGCAGTTACTCCGATCAGCTCCCCAATCGCCAGTGGCGTATGGCCATCAGCCAACAGAAGCGCCACTCTACATTCGGCGGCTGTCATGCCGAACAGTGCCTGCAGGATCTCGGATGCGGGCCGGATGCGTCGCGAAGGATCGGCCACGAAAACTATGGCCGAAACGTCCTTGGTGGAGTCGAAATTGATACCGCGGGCAGGCGTGACCAGCACCTGCAGAGGCGCGCCCCCAGAGCGCGAGACCAGCATGCCTCCGGCTGGCCGAAAGCCTTTTCCCGCGGTCAGCACACCGGCCAGGGTGATTAATGTTTCCAGCTGGCCGTGGTCCGCCGGCAATTTTGCGCAAAGCCTGCCTCCGGCCCTTGTCAGGCCATCGTTCCTCTCTAGTAAGTGTTCAGCAGCCCGGTTGCACGAGAGAATCCGCCCGTTCGCGCCGATCAAAATAATAGCAACCGCCACAGCATCCAGGGCAGCCGCCAGGCTCTCGCTCCGGCTTTTCAGGTCGGCGAGTTGGAGGTGAATTTTGAAGGCTTGCTTAAGATGGGGCGTAAGAAATCGCAGCAGCTCGCGGCTTGCATTATCGAACGGGTTCGCGTTCGTTCCCCGATACACACCGAGATTGGTTATGCGAGAAGTCGATTGTTCGACGACGCTCCACAGCGCATGTCCCATGTCATGATGGCGCAGGAAATCGCTGTAAAACTCGCTGCACCGCAGTTCTTGCACCGGGCAGATTTGTTCCGACGTGCCCAGCCACCCAGAATATGTAACGGCATGTGCCCGCTGATACCACAGGTCGCGCGCACCGTAGTATTCGGCATACAGCCGGCTCATGTCCTCGCTGACTCCAAATTGCATGGAGACGGAGTGCTGCTCGCAATGCATATCGTGCATCAGGATTGCGGCTTGGTTGCCGCCTGTGGCAGAGACGATCTCCTGCAGGAAAACTGACCACAAAGCAGGATCGGCGGCAGCGTCATAGATGCTGGCCAGGAGATTGGAAAGCGCCTTAGCGGATGGCATGAGGGTACCTGCACTTACTGGGTGCCCTACTCGTGGTGAGGGATATTACCCTTCCCTTCCCATGACCGCAACCACAATCTCACCCGTTTGGGTGATGACATCCAGGATATTCGGCTGCATACTCTTCCGCGGTCGGAAACTCACGCCGGAAAACAGTGGTAAAGGGCGGATTTGGCCTGCAAGTGCACGTTTCGACGGAGAGATTAACTATGCGCTTCCGCAGCTTCGCGATTGCTTTTGTGAGCACGCTTGCCCTCGCTGCCGCTCCGGGCAGCGGCAACATTCCGGTTACCTCCTATGTGGCTGACGCCAATGCCAACGCAGTGGCTTACTACGTTCAAAGCGATGGCCTGGCTGGCCCGATATCCGGAGTGATCGGCGAGTACGACAACGGCTACCAGGGTGTTACCTCAATCCTGAACGCAAACACGTACAACCACGAACCTCCCGGCGATTGGCAACTGGACCTGCTCAGCTCCACTGTGCGCACCATGCGGTTGACACTTAGCTCTACAAACGCGATTCCGGTGGGACAGCCCGGCTATACGGTGGCTCCAACGCCTCCATTTCAAGGAACAGATTATGTGGTGTCGAAATTCGAGGAAAAATGTACAGCCATTTCTCTCGACGTGGGCACCATGAACCAGGTTGGGCAGACCATTACCTGTCCCGCCATCTTCCGCTTCAACCTGGGCAGCACCGGCTACCGTGTGTACATGACTGGCTCATGGGGCGGGTTTGCACCGGAAAGTACGCAGGTGCAAATTCAATGCAACAGCCTGGGGGCGAACGGCTACTGTAAAGACTGGTTCGTTGATCCCATTCCGGTGGTGAACGCGGATGGAACCACCAGCCCCGGAACGGCGATCGGCAGGCTTACCACGATCACCAAGCGATCCGACGTTAATGACGGTGGTTTCTACATGACATTCCACGTGCATATCACGCGGCCATAAGCGAACGGACGGTCAGGAGAACAGCGGGACATCGCTCATGTGCCGTCGTTTTCTCGGAACTGGATAATTCTTCGCCGGTCGCGTTTGGAGGGACGGCCCTGGGGCGCTGGGTTGAACATCTTCCCCGTCCTGCGCTCCTGTACCATCTTCATCCGCAGTTCGCGGCTCGCCTCGGTTTCGCGGTAGAGCGTCTGAGCTACAGCGGCGGGACCGCGCACTTCGCTGAGCAGCAGAACCTCCACTTCAAAATCGCCGCCCTCAGTCTTGATCTGCAGGAGGTCGCCGACTCGAACCTCGCGGGCAGGCTTGACCGCCTGCCGGTTGGATTGAATCCTGCCCAGTTCGCAGGCCCGCGTCGCCAGGCTGCGTGTCTTGAAAAACCTGGCAGCCCACAACCACTTATCCATGCGAACACCAGCCATTGGTCTATCTTAATAGCGCGACCGAGGTGCGGTTGCAACCTACGCGCCGCCGAATATGCCGGAACTGCCGGACATTGCCGCCTACATCAGCGCTCTGGAAGCGCGGATTCTGGCACAGCCGATCCAGCAAATACGTCTGGCCAGCCCGTTCCTGCTGCGCACCGTGGAACCGCCTCTGACGGATGTGGAAGGCCGGCTTGTGCGCGAGCTGCGGCGAATTGGGAAACGAATTGCCATTGGAGTGGAAGGCGACCTTTGGCTGGTGCTGCACCTGATGATAGCCGGGCGCCTCCACTGGCGCGCGCCCGGAGCGAAGCTGGCGGGACGGCAGAGCCTGGCGGCTTTCGATTTTCCCAATGGCTCGCTGGTGCTCACGGAAGCCGGCAGCAAGCATCGCGCTTCCCTGCACATCTTCCATGGGGAGGAGGCATTAGAGGATGTGAATCCCGGTGGAATCGACGTTTTCGCCAGCAGTTTGGGTTCGTTTCGCGAGGCGCTGACGGCTGAAAACCGGAGCCTGAAGAGGGCTCTCACCGACCCGCGCATCCTAAGCGGCATCGGCAACGCGTATTCGGATGAGATCCTGCACGCTGCCCAGTTGTCCCCCATTGCTTTGGTGCAAAAATTAAAAACAGACGAGTGGGAGCGGTTGTTCGCGGCCACACGCGATACGCTCAGGTCGTGGGTGGAGCGGTTGCGCGTGGAAGCGGAGGCTGGCTTTCCAGAAAAGGTGACCGCATTCCGCGAGGGCATGGCGGTTCACGGGCGCTATGGGCAACCGTGCCCCAGATGTGGAGAGAAAATTCAGCGGATCCGCTATGCCGACAACGAAACCAACTACTGCGCTCACTGCCAGACCGGCGGGAAAGTACTGGCGGATCGAAGCCTGTCCCGGCTGTTGGGAGCGGATTGGCCTCGAACGCTGGAGGAACTGGAAGCGCTTAAGCGTCGCTAAACATGCAATCGCCTACTTGGCTTCTACGGCAAACTAATAAGCTTGAGTTTTCATACTGCCCTGCCAGGCTGCTACCATAGAGATGTGGCTCACCGCTCTAGCTGCCGAGCTCTTGCTGTACGGGTCGGCGCTATTGCACTCCTCTGCGGCCTCTATTCGCAACTCGGAATCTCCAGCACGATTCCGCTTACCGTTGAGCACGGCAGTTCAGAACCCATAGTCCAGCAGGGCTGCGGTTTTGCAAACCCCGCGCTCGTATCCAGCCACCAAACCACACTCAGCAGCAAAGCGCGGCGAGCTCCCAGGCTGTTTGCCATGCTGAGCGAAATCGGCACCCATCCGCTCGACCTTCGGCGCACCCTGGCACAGCCGGCGCTGGTTTTGCGGCGAGATTCTGCTTGCCGCTCTGTCCCGTCCGGCCGTTCTCCTCCGCCAGCTTCCATCCCAGCTCACTAAACAAGCTCGTATCAATTCACGGCGCGCGACGGGCTTCGTCCCGGGGGCGCACTTTTCCATTGCGATGAGGTGACGAACATGGATGCTGGACACGTAATAGTCTTTGTACTGATGGCAGGCGTCATAATTTTTCTGGTACTGATAGAAATCAACTCGCGCCGTAATGAGGCCCGGCTCAAAGCCGAGTCCACCGGTAAGCCTGGCGCTTCAACTAACAGTTCCGCCCGGGCACAACCGCAAGCCAGCCGCCGAGTTGGCTAGTTATCGTTTGTTAGTGGTGATGTAGGGAGGTCTTGAGGGAACCGAATCCGCTGTTCCTCGAGACCTCGCCTACCTGTTCTCTTTACGGCATGGCACTCGGCCAGGTTAACTCTCGAACCATTGCTGCTGGCGGGTGAGTGAGGATGGTGCCTCACCAGCTCCCCCCTGATGTCTCCACGAACTTGCCGGGGGCAGTGTCGAATTCCTGCTTGTGCGCCTGGGAGCAGAAATAATAGCTCTTGCCTCGATAAACGGATTTGGGTGCGGTGGAGCGATCCACTGCCATGCGGCACACCGGACAGCTGAGATGTTCGTCGTCTTGAGCAAATGCCCGGGCATAAACTTCATTTGAGTTTGGATTCTTCCACCCTTCTCCCTGGTATTCCATATCGTAAGCGGTCTGGCTCGCAACCTGGCGCCCGAAGTAGCGCTCCACCACGCGGAGGGCGAGATCAATGCCGGAACTAAGCCCACCCGAAGTGGCGAGGTTGCCGGCCTCCACAAAACGGGCTCCGCGCTTCACCTGGATATCCGGAAATTGTTCGGCCAGGCGCACATAAGCGCTGTGGTGCGTGGTGGCAGCTTTCCCCGAGAGCAAGCCGGTATCCGCCAGCACAAAGGCGCCGGTGCAAACCGACATCACCACGTCGGCATTTTTCGCCACCTTGCGAATCCACTCTTTGGTGGCTGCGCTCGGGTCGCTCTGCGCCGGAATCACCAGGATCTTGGGAGCGGGAGCGTTGGCGAAAGTATAGTCGGGAACAATTCTCATTCCGCCGCTGGTCCGGATGGGCTTGCTTGTGGCTGCGACTGTGTAAAGGCTGAAGGCAGCGTCCGAACGGCTCGGGAGATTGACATCCTGGAACACCTCCCACGGCCCGCTGAAGTCAATCATCACTGCTCCGTCGGAGAGAAGGAACGCCACGGGAATGCTGCCGCGGGCGGGAGGTTTGAGCGGGTTGGCGATGGTCTCCGGCTTATCTTCGGCGACAGCATTGGCCACGCTTGCCGCGCTTTTGCGTCCAGAAAGCTTACGGAAGCCGAAGGCCAGAAGACCCGCCACGATTACCAAGGCCGCTGCTGCCTCGAACAATCTCTTCCTGTTCCTCATGTGCTGACTCCTTTTCAAAATATGCTGGAACTGCAGATCCGCCGTCGTGAATCAATTGGGCCGCAAGCCTGTAAAGCGACTCCGGTAGTCCGCGGGAGGAACATGAAGCACCCGCAAGAACGAGCGGCGCAGGCTGGAAAGCGAGCCGAAGCCACAGTCGGCCGCGATCTTCTCTAATTTGTCGTGCGACTCCTCCAGTCGCCGGCGGGCGGCCTCCACGCGCAGGCGCTCGACGAATCGAGCCGGGGTGATGGCTGTCTCTTTTAGGAAGACACGAGCAAAGTGTCGCGGGCTCATGCCGGCCTTGCCTGCCAGTTTTTCCACGGTGAGGTCCTCCTCCAAATGGTCAAAAGCCCAGGAGCGGACCTCCTCAATCTGCTTGCGATCGGAAGCCTGCACTGCCAAAGCGGCGCTGAACTGGGACTGGCCTCCCGGCCGGCGCAGGTACAGAACCATCTCGCGCGCTACGCGCAGGGCCAGCGAGGAACCCAGGTCCTCTTCCACCAGGGCCAGAGCAAGATCCATGCCGGCGGTAATGCCAGCGCTGGTGTAAGTATTTCCATCGCGTATGTAGATGGGGTCGGGATCCACGGTGGCGCGCTGGCAGCGGCTGGCCAGGTCCGCCGCCCATTTCCAGTGCGTGGTGACGCGCTTGCCGTCCAGGAGTCCGGCGGAGGCAAGCAGGAAAGCGCCGGTGCAGATGGACCCGATGCGCCTGACCCGCCGCGCGGCTGCGCGCAACCAGGCCAGCAGTTCCTGATCGCGGGCTGCCTTCTCCAAGCCGCTGCCACCCGCAACCAGAAGCGTATCCACAGGTCCGCGGAGATTGCGGAAGGTTGCGGTGCCGGTCAGCACCAGGCCGCAGTTGGTCAGCACCGGCTTTTTGCGGGTGGTACTGGCCAGCACTACGTTGTAGGGCGATTTTTGCGAGGGATGCTCGCGGAGGAACAATTCCGCCGCCCGTACGAAGATTTGAAAGGGACCGGCCACGTCGAGGATTTGCGCGCCGGGAGCGGCCAGGAAGACGATGGTTTTGGGATGGCGCCCGGCCGGAGCGATCACTTTCGAGTTCGGCATGAAAGGATGCTAGCCGCCGGTGGGCATGGCAGCTATGACAAAAATCGGTCACTTTCTGCCATGCTCACAGCAGGCCGCCTCACTGATGCTTTTGCAGGAAGCGCAGGCGAGGGTGTGGCTGCACCTTGGCGTCAATATCGTCATACTTAAGTGCACTAATGGAGCCGTCCACCTCTAGCACGGCTAGGGCGACATCTTTCACGCCGCCAATGCCATGCTCACGCAGGGCGCGTTGCAGTTCGTCCATGGTGACGTGCTCGCGCGCCATGTGACTCTCCATTACGCTGCCGTTGTGCACCAGTAGAGTGGGCTGGCCCTGCACCAGCTTGCGAAAGCGGCGGTTCAGGCCCGAGGCTTCGGCCACGCCGTAGTTCATGAGCAGCAAGGTGGCGGCCGCGAACACGCCTCCGGCGAGCGAGTTGTCGGGGCCGGTCATGGCGTTCTGCACCGCATTGCTGAGCAGCAGAAGCAGGGTTAGGTCAAAGGGCGTCATCTGACCTACCTCGCGTTTGCCGCTCAGGCGCACGCCCAGCAGCACAAACAGGTAAATGGTGGCTGTGCGCAGCACAATCTCAATCAACACCCGTCCGCCTGGGTACATGGTTGCCTCTCCTGTGTGGGAACTGTCTGGAATGTGAGGGGAAGGCGGCGGACTGTCAATAACGTTGCGGAGGCAGGCAGGCCCCGGCGACTGCGGGAACCCGCCTGCACCGTTTTCCGGCTGCGGCCTTATGCTGCTTCTGCTGCTTTCGTGGGTACTTGTTGAATGGATAAGGGAAGATGCGCGTCCATCAGCGAAGCGCCACCATCCACGTCAATCAGCTGGCCGGTAATCCATTCCGCTTCTTCGGAGCAAAGCAGGGCCACGGCGTTGCCGATATCGCCGGGAGTGCCCAGCCGGCCCATGGGCGTCCACCCGTCCTGGTGCCAGGAGCGAATGGTCTGCTGCATCGCCTCCGGCAGGCTGTTAAGGACGCTATCCTCGATCCAGCCGGGGCTGAGCGCATTGACGGTGATGCCGCGCGGCGCCAGGGCCACGGCGAAGTAGCGGCACAGCACTTCCATGGCGGCTTTGCCGGCGCCCATGGCGACCCAGGGCTGCCAACTGCCAAAGCGGCCGCCGGGAGCATAGGTGATGGCGATAATTCTTCCGCCGTCGCGCATCAGGGCGGCGGCCTCGCGCGCGCCCACGAGAAAGGCTTTAGCCTGGGAATCCACAGCGGTGTCCCACTTATCGAGAGTGATGTCCATCAGAGGCTGATAAAACGTGGGTGCCTCGGTGCGGGCATTGCTGACGAATATGTCCAGCGTGCCGAACTCTTCTTTCACACGCTGAAAAATACGCTGGACCTCCTCCATGCGGCACACATCGGCCTGAACCAGAAAACCGTCCGCTCCCAACTCGCGGATCTTGGCCAGAGTCGCCTTGGCGGCGGCTTCGTTCTGATAATAGTGGACGGCCACCCGAGCCCCTTGTTGAGCCAGCTTCAACGCGATGCCCCGGCCAATCCCGCGGGAACTGCCGGTAATGAGCGCGTTCTTCCCCTTGAGCGACATACACACCTCCACATGGGGGCGCATCTTAGCCCACCCCGCGGAAGTGTCAATGAGAAAAGAGGCAGCAAACAAGGGCGGGCCTGGAGCCGGCCCTGGCACACAGAGGGGTTAATTCGCGCCCGCGGTCACCGGCATGGGGGCCGCTTTGGGCGTGCTCAGATAGCCGCTGATCTTGTTCTTCTCCACCGTCCACACCACGATCTCATACAGATAGTGCTGGCGTCCGGTATAGAACTGGATGGGCTCATCCACGTTGCGGTTCTTCTTCTCGATGACGCGATCATCGGAACGCACGTTCAGGGTGAAGCGGCCGTGCTTGCGGTCCGCTTTCTTGAGCTGCAGGCTTACCGTGGAAACCGGCGTGAACTCCTTGTTCTTGATTAGAGTGAACTCAAAATAGTTGCGGTCACCCGAATGCTTTAGGGTATCCAGGTCGCCGCGGGTACGAGCGATCAAGCCGCTCTGCACGCCCAAGTCCCCGATGGCGCGCTCCAGCTTGGCCTTGGTGGCTTCCAGGTCGCTGCGGGCGGAGGCGACGTCGGTCTTCACGCCGCCCACTTCCGTCTTCACCCCCGCCACTTCCCCGCTGACGGCGCTGATCTGCTGCTTCTGCTGCTCCGCCAGACGCTCCTCGGCGGCGCGCTGCTGCCGCTGCAGGTCAGAGGTGCGGCGGGCCAGCTCTTTCTTGGTAATGCCCAGTTGGGAAGCAAGAGTGTCGGTATCGGCCTGGGCATCGCCCAATTTCCGGTTCAGCTCGTGCACGTCCCCGTGCAGCGATTCTGAGGAATGCTCCACCTTCTGCAGACGCCCGCGGAGATCCACGATGAAGTAAATTGACCCCGCCACGTAAAGCACAGCCATCGCCAACACAATCCATTTCCAGATGGCGTTCTCTCGACGTGCTCGTTCCAGCTTCGGGGAGACATACTGCTCCGGGCTAGGCGCTTGTTCGTAATACTGCGGCTCCGGAGCCGGCTGCTGCTCGTACGGCTGCTCCTGGTAGGCTTGCTGCTGCTGATATTCCTGCTCCTGCTGCTGCCGTCGCCGCTCCTCATCAGGGATTTCAGGGGTGGGAGCTGGAGTGATGGACATGATTACCTCACCTGCACTGGTGTCGGGGATAGAAGCATTGTGACAGAAAAGAAGGCCCTGTCAAACGCAGGACCGCAGAGGAGGCGGAGTTTGGCCTTTGACTTGCCCTAACGTAACCAGAGATTGTTGCCCCTGGAGCAGGCTGCTGGCCCTAAGGAGCTCTGATTAGGACTCTTGGCGGGCAGATACGCATGCTGAGGTGAGTTGGCGCCTCGGCAGGCTATATCCGAAATTTGGCAATCGGGTGCTCACACTTGGTTCAGAAGGTAACGGTCGCTCGATGATAGAAGACGCTGGAAAATGAAGCGATACTGGCAATTCGCGGTGGTGGGTCTTATCTGCCTCCTGGCGGCACTACTATGGGCTCAGCCGGTACACAACCGCGCGGAAAGCGCGGATTCTACGTCCCAAAATGCCCTGGTGCAGGCAGCGGTCTCCAATCCCCAGGCTGCCCCAGCCTCTTCCCACACAACCAAGGCCGGCGACAAGGATGATAAAGAGAGCGACAACGATGACCAGCCTCTGCCAGGCTCCAGCAGCTCGCTTCCCGTGCTTGCGGTAATCGGATTTGGCGTGCTGGCGGGCGGAATCACTTCCGCCATGCGCACCCGCTGATCGGGGCTGAGTAGCAGGTCTGGCCAGCCACAGCTAAGATTGCGGTACCCTGGATTTGCGCATCTTAATGCTTGCTCTTGCCCTCAGGGAGCCAGGAAAGCCGCCTATGAGAATAGTTCCGGACCGGCTGAAGCGAATCTGGCCGTCGTTGCTGATCGTGGCGGGAGTGGCGCTGTTGATTTATGTGGGCTCCCAGTATGCCACCATGTACGCTGCCCAGCGCCGCCTTACGCAGCAGTGGCAGCAGCAAAACCTGCAGTTGCCGGTTCAACCCGCCGGCCTGGTAACTACGCTCACTCGCCTGACGATTCCCGCCATCAAGCTGGACGCCGTGGTAGTGGAGGGGGTGAACCGCAAGGACCTGCTGATGGGCCCAGGGCATCTGCCAGAGACGCCCGAGCCCGGGCAAACCGGCAACGCTGTAATTTCCGCGCACCGCGACACCTTCTTCCGCCACATTCACGAGCTCAAGAAGGGCGACTACATCGTGGTGCAGCGCGCCGGCCGGCAGTTCCGCTACGAAGTTACAGGCAAGAAGATACTGCAGCCCGATGACGTATGGGTTACGAAGCCTACTCCGGACAGCCAGTTGACCCTGCTGACGTGCTATCCCACGTATTACATCGGCCCGGCACCGGAGCGCCTGGCGGTATTCTCCAAGCTGGTGGACGCGAACCGCGACGGAGAGTCCTCCGCACAAGCCAAGCCGGTGGCGGAAGCTGAGCAATAGGGCTTTCGCACTCCAGTTTCAATTTTTCTAGCGGTTCATGTTGACTGAAGCGTGAACTCTCACCGCTTTGCCGATTGCCGGTTCTTACTTGGCCACGTTCTACAATGATGAGGTGAAGACCTGGGACGTGGTGATCGTGGGCGGCGGGATCATCGGCCTGTCGTTGGCATTAAGCCTGCGCAAGCAGGGCGCTGCCGTGCTGGTGGTGGAGCGCCATGAGCCCGGAGGTGAAGCGTCACATGCCGCTGCCGGGATGCTGGCTCACTGCGATCCGCACACTCCGGAAAAGCTCCGTACCCTCGCTATGGCCAGCGCCCAGCTTTATCCCGAGTTCGTTCACGAACTGCAAGACGAATCGGGGAAGCAGGTGGATTTGCGGCGCGAAGGGTCCATCATTCTTGACGGCGATGGATGCTCGCTGTGCCCTGATGCCCAGCCTCTCGACGCCCAGCAGGTAAGCAAGCTGGAGCCGTGCTTGGCGGACGCCGCGGGAACGGCCGAATTCTGGCCGGAGGGCAGCGTGGATCCGCGCGCGCTAACCTCGGCGGCGCTTAAGGCGGCCAAGCACCGCGGTATTGAGATCGCGTCGGGGGTGCCGGTGACCGAAATCCAGGTAAGCGATGGCCGCGCGAGGGGGGTAAGGACCGCGCGAACGCATTTTCCGGCGGCGGTAGTGGTGAACTGCGCAGGCGCCTGGGCGGGCCAGATCCGGGGCGCGTCTTCCTTCCCTACTCGTCCGGTAAAAGGGCAAATGCTTTCTGTGATCGCACCGCGCCGTGATTTTTTGCGCCACGTCGTGCGCGGCCCGGGCGCCTACCTGGTGCCACGCAGCGACGGCCGCATCCTGATTGGGGCCACTCTGGAAGAGGCGGGATTCGACAAGCGCACCGACGCCAACACGATCCAGCGCCTGCACCAGGCGGCCGCCAACCTGGCACCAGACTTGGGACAAGCGCGCATGCTGGAAGCCTGGGCCGGCTTGCGCCCGGGCACACCGGACAATCTGCCTATTCTGGGGGAGACATCTCTGCCCGGCTATTTTGTGGCGGCTGGACATTTTCGCGATGGCATTCTCCTGGCCCCGGTGACCGCTTTACTGATGACGCAGGTGGTGCGCGGCGCCCGCCCAGAATTCGACATTTCCGCTTTCTCCGCCAGACGCTTTCAGAACTGATGGCAACTCCCGAACTCATCCGCGACCACTACGATTCGCTGGCGCTGGTTTATCGCGCCTTCTGGGGCGATCATATTCATCACGGTCTGTTCGAGCGCGGCGATGAAACACCCCATGAGGCTCAAAGCGCGCTTCTGGACTACTGCCTCAAGCTGGTGCAGCCGGCCCCAGGATCCGCTGTTCTTGACGCAGGTTGTGGTCATGGCGCAACCGCCGTCCGCCTGGCGCGCGAATTCGGTTGTCAGGTTGTGGGGCTGACTATCAGCGGAAAGCAAGCTTGCCTGGCACGGGAGAATGCCCAACATGCCCGGGTGCAGCAACGAACCCTATTTCTGGTGCAGGATGCGGAGACATATGGCTATCCGTGCGAGCAATTCGACCTCGTGTGGACCATGGAATCGTCGGAACATTTTTTGGACAAAGAGCGTTATTTTCACAACGTGGCCTCAGCGCTGAAGCCGGGCGGCCGTGTGCTGCTGGCCGCCTGGACAGGAAGCATGGATTCGGCCCGCGTGGGTGCGGTGGCCGCTGCCTGTCTCTGCCCCGCTCTATGGACAGCACAACAATATCGGGACGGCATCGAGCATGCTGGGCTGCAGATTTCGTATTGCGAGGATTTAACGGCCAAAGTGAGGCGCACCTGGGAGGTCTGCCGCCAACGGGCCTGGGCGGCGCGCGTCGCGGTGGCCCTGCTGCCTCGACCGGCACGCGAGTTTGTGGAAGGAATTGATCTTATACTTGCTGGCTACGGCAGCGGCGAATTGAGCTATAGCGTAATGAGTGCGATCAAACCGTTCGCCGGATCAGGAGAGTGCGATGGCTGAACCCGTTTACGTTTCCCAGGTTCGCATTGAGCGGCAAACCGGACCCGTTCGTGTTGCCCACCTGCCAGGCGAGTCCCAGCCTGTTATCTTCAGCGTTCATGGAGCCATTGCTGAGCACTACGGAATGGATCCCGATCGCCTGCCCGGCTCGCATGCCGCCACGCTCGACTACGTGGTCGCGGCGCTGGGCGGTTGAATGCTGGGAACCTTCGGGGGCGCGCTGGAGGCGCGCGAGATTAACGCGAGCGACGGACGTTTAGTTGCCGAGGTGCGCGGCGAAATCGAAAGTGATGGCGGGGTGCTCGTGATCCGCCGCGTGCACGTGAAATTCCAGCTGCGGGCAGCGGAGGAGGCGCGGGCAATAGTTGAGCGGGTGCACGGAGTGTACGCGCAAAAGTGCCCGGTGTACCGGACGCTGCAGCCGGCCATGCAGATTACTTCTTCCTACGAACTGGCGCCGGAATGACGCCGCTACTCGCTTCCTAATCCTTCAATTCGAAGTTGATGACCCGCAGTTCGGCTTGGCCGACGTTCTCCACGGTGTGCGGCGGCATGGCTTCCGACCACTGCATTCCCGGACGCTTGCTGGAAGGCGGCAGCTGCCGAGTGTCGAGCAGCACTTGCCCGTTCTGGTCGCGGCGGATGAACTCGCTGAAACTCAGCAGGTGCAGCGCGCTGGCCCAGCGGTGGGTGTGCAGCGGGGTGGAATGGCCCGCGGGGATGTGGGTTTCAAGCACACGCACGCGTTCATTTTCCAGCAGCACGGTGTGATACTGCGCCGCCGCGGTCATGGCGTCCAGTTCCGCAGGCCATGGCCAATTCGCCTTCAGCTTGGGAGAGCTCATGGTGGAACGCTTAGGGTAGCTCCGAAGAAAGCCATCAGCAACCCCCGTCACAGCCGCGCGCCTACCCTTCGGGTATACTTTGAGGTCACTGAATCCGACAACTCTGAAGCGAGAGAGGGCTTATGTCCACTGCCGCCGTTGATTACGCCCGTCAAAACCAGCAACGCTTTCTTAGCGAATTGAAGGACCTGCTGCGCATTCCCAGCGTGAGCACGCTGCCTGACCACAAAGATGATGTGCGCCGCGCCGCCGACTTTGTAGCCGCGGAAATGAAGCGCATTGGCCTGGAGCACGTGGAGGTCATCAAGACGGAAGGGCATCCGTTGGTTTACGGCGACTGGCTGCACGCCGCGGGCAAGCCCACCGCTCTCTGCTACGGCCACTACGATGTGCAGCCGCCCGATCCCCTGGATGAGTGGAAGTCCCCGCCCTTTGATCCTACGGAGCGCAACCAGAATCTGTATGCCCGCGGCGCTGTGGACGACAAAGGCCAGATGTACATGCACCTGAAAGCGTTGGAAGCCCTCATGAAGACGGGCAACGGCAAGCTGCCGCTGAATGTGCGCCTGCTCATCGAGGGCGAGGAGGAAGTGGGTGGCGAATCTATTGCCGCTTTTGTGCGGGAGCATCCCGACCGGCTGAAATCAGACTTTGCCCTGGTCTCTGACACGGAAATGTTTGCCCCGGAGACGCCCAGCCTGTGCGTCGGCTTGCGCGGCATGTGCTACACGGAACTGGAGGCCAGCGGCCCCATGACTGACCTGCACTCGGGCGTTTATGGGGGTGCCGCGCCCAATCCATTTGAGGCTCTGGCCCGCATCATCAGCAAGCTGAAAGACGAGAGCGGCAAGGTCCTGATTCCCCATTTCTACGATCGCGTGCAGAAGCCGACTGCCGACGAGCTGAAGGCTTGGGACCACTTGCCGTTGAACGAAGAGCATTACCGCAAGACCGAAGTTGGCTCGAAGGTGCTAACCGGCGAACCAGGCTATTCCGTGCTCTACCGCACCTGGGCGCGACCCACGCTGGAAGTACATGGCATGCCCGGCGGCTTCACCGGCCACGGCGCCAAGACGGTGATTCCGGCGCGAGCCAATGCTAAGGTGTCCATGCGCCTGGTCCCCGACCAGCGCCCCGACGAAATCTGGAAGCTCTACAACGAGTTTGTCCAATCCATTGTGCCAAAAGGCATCGAGGTCAAAATCAAGCAGTGGAATGTTGCGGATCCTATTGTGGTCAGCACCGATAATAAGTACATCAAGGCTTCGGCCCAGGCCATGCACGACGTGTTCAAGAAGGACACGGTGTACATCCGCTCCGGCGGCTCGATTCCCATTGTGGCCGACTTCGAAAAGGCGCTGAAGATTCCGAGCGTGATGATGGGCTTCGGCCTGCCCGACGATAATTTGCACGCGCCCAACGAGAAGTTCCACATCCCCAATTTTTACCGCGGAATTGAGAGCATCATCCGCTTCTTCCAGATCGTGGGCGGTGCGGCTTAGGACAAATCTGTGGGCGAGGTTACCGCTCTCACGCTGGCCGAGGCGTCGAATCTGATTCGCACCCGGGCCGTGTCGCCAGTGGAGTTGACGCGCTCCTGCCTGGAGCGCATCGAGCAGCTCAATCCGGGGCTGCACGCCTTCCTTACCGTGACGGCAGATGCCGCCCTGGAACAGGCAGGCCGCGCTGAACGGGAAATTCAGCATGGCGGCTGGAAAGGCCCGCTGCATGGAATCCCCATTGCCCTGAAGGATCTGGTGGACACGGCGGGAGTAGTTACAACTGCTGCTAGCGCGCTATTCCGCGAGCGTGTGCCCCAGGAGGACGCCGAGATCGTGCGCCGGCTGAAGACTGCGGGCGCGGTACTTCTGGGCAAGCTCAACCTGCACGAGTTTGCGTACGGGGGCAGCGGAGTAATTGGCGCTTTCCCTGCCACCCGCAATCCGCGCAACCCGGAACTGATTACCGGCGGCTCCTCCTCTGGATCAGCCGCGGCCGTTGCCGCCCAACTCTGCTACGCCGCAGTAGGCACCGATACGGCCGGCTCCATTCGCCTGCCCGCCTCCTGCTGCGGCATCGTGGGCCTGAAGCCGACCTATGGACGCGTGAGTGCCCGCGGCGTGATTCCCCTCTCCTGGTCTTATGACCACGTTGGACCGATGGCGCGCACGGTGAGAGATGCCGCGTTCCTCCTCCAGGTACTCGCCGGGTACGATGCTGAAGACATCGCCAGCCAGGATGTCCCGGTGCCCGACTACGCGGCCGCCTTCGCGGACTGCGACGTTTCCAGGCTGCGCCTGGGAGTTCCGCGCGAATGGTTCTTCGCCGATCTGGAGCCCGGAGTGGCCGTCCGGATTGAGTCCGCCTTGTCGCAACTGGCTTCCATGACGGCTGGCGCTCAGGACATTTCCTTGCCGGTGGATAGCGACCGGACGGTGGCGAAATGCGAAAGCTGGGTGTACCACGCCAAGTATGTAGAATCCTGCGCTGGTTTGTATCAGCCGGAGACTTTGCGGCGAATCCGCACCGGTGAAAACGTGAGCGCCCCCGATTACATTGCGAAGTGGCACGAATTGCAGAGGTTGCGGCGAAAGGCGACTAGCCTGTTCGAAAATGTAGACCTGATCATCACTCCAACTGTTCCTATTCCTGCCCCGAGTTTCGCCGAACTGGAAGCCCGCCCTGACCAGCTCCGGCCCAAGGAGCTCGTTCTGCTGCGCAACACGCGGCCGTTCAACGCTCTAGGCCTGCCGGCTATCTCCGTACCTTGCGGTACCACCTCGGACGGCCGGTGGGTCGGATTGCAGATTGCCGGCAAGCCCTGGGATGAAATTTCTGTCCTTCGTCTGGCGCACGCGTTCGAGCAACAAACGGCATAATGCACACCATTTCCCCGGCAATCCTTTCGCCTTCCCCGGACATCCCAAAAATCCAGCGGCAGTCGCACCGCTTGTCCCCAAACCGGCAGCTCTCAATCTTAGTTATTGACCGCAGAGCCCCAAGGCCTGCCCAGCAATGGAGGAGCATCGCAATGGAAGACATCACTCTGGAAGTCGCCAACCGTGCCATCAACGCCGCCATCCGCAAGTCGCAAAAAATGAATGTGAAGCAGAACATCGCCATCGTGGACCGGGGCGGCAATCTGAAGGCTTTTGCCCGCATGGAAGGAGCCTGGCTGGGCAGCATTGATATCGCCATCAAAAAGGCGCGCACTGCCCGCTTGTTCGACATCGAGACCGGAGACATAGGCAAAATGTCCAAGCCTAACGGACCGCTCTACGGAATTGAGCTCACTAATGGCGGACTGGTCAGCTTTAGTGGGGGCATTCCGCTGACCAATGGGGAGGACGAGATCGTAGGCGCTATTGGCGTGAGCGGCGGCACGGTGAAAGAAGATCAAGCCGTAGCCGAAGACGGCGCCGAAGCGGCATCCGACCTGCTGGAACGCCGCGCGGCGTGATCCCTGATTTTGTGGGGCCGCGCTCCGCCCGCGAGCTTTGGGGTTTGCAGAAAACGTGCCTGTCAGTCTGATGCGGCGGCGCGGGCGTCTTCGTCGGCAGATCGAGGAATCACGTCAGCAAAAACGAAACCATCCCGGTTCAGCACTCGTCCGACAAGGACGTCTAGCTGGTGCCGAAACATCGGTCCAGCGTAGGCGAAGGAGTGAAACTCTCCGCGCTCGCCGCAGGGGTCAACTCCGGGAGGCAGATCGGCCAGCAGGCGGCGATCGAATTCCCGTCCCGCGAAACTGGGGTCCAGCACCTTGGGATCTACGCAGGTCAGCTTGGCCCTGAGCCCGGCGCCAATCATCTGCTGCGCCAGCTCAGTAGTCGCCTGTCCCCAGATGGGAAACAGCGGCTGCAGCCCCGTATCCCGCATCTGCTTCTCCCGGTAAGCGCGCACATCCTCCAGGAATAAATCCCCGAAAGCCACAGCCTCGACTTTCTGCGCGACAGCTTTGCTGCAGGCCACAGTCATGGCTGCCTCATAGTCCGCATTGGAACAGGGCCAGGGCAGCTCGACCACCCACAGCGGGATCCCAGCCGCCTCGGCTTGCGCCTGCACCAGCTCCCGCCGTACAGCATGCATCGCGACGCGGTTGGCCGCCTGGTTAAATGTGGTCAGCAGTCCGACAACTTCGTACTCATGCTGCTGCTTCAGCACATGCAAGGCCCAGGCGCTGTCCTTGCCGCTACTCCAGGAAAGAAGAATGGGTTTCATCTCTAAGCTCGTTCACGGCTGCGTTCTGTGTTGATGTTGATGCGGCTTACGCCCCGGGATGCACCAGGTGGATCAGCCAGAAGGTGAGGGCAGCCACCAGCCCTGCAGCGGGGATGGTCAGAATCCAGGCCCAAACAATGCGGCTAGCCACGCCCCAGCGCACCGCCGAGAGCCGGTTGACGGCGCCGACGCCCACGATGGCGCCCGTAATGGTGTGCGTGGTGCTCACGGGGATTCCGGCCAGCGCCGTGCCAAATAGCGTGATGGACCCTGCCGCCTCGGCGCAGAAACCGCCAAAGGGCTTCAGTTTGGTGATCTTCTGCCCCATGGTGTGAACAATACGCCAGCCGCCAAAATAGGTGCCCAGGGCCATGGCGCTGTGCGCCAGCAGAATGATTGGCCAGTGCCAGCGGCCCCAGTTCCCTGCCAGCTGTGCCTTGCTCATGTAGCCGGCGGCATAGAGCGCACCGGCCACGATGCCCATGGTCTTCTGGGCGTCATTGCCGCCGTGGCCCAGGCTGTAGCCGGCCGCCGAAAGCAACTGCAGGCGGCGGAACCAGCTGTCCACCTGCCGCGGTGACTTGTCTTTGAACAGCCACAGCACCGAGATCATGAAGAACAGCGCCAGCACCAGACCCATTACTGGCGCCACCACGATAAACACCAGTGTTTTGGTCCAGCCGGAAGGGATAATCACTCCGAAGACAGCGCGGCCGACGCCGGCGTGCAGAGCCGCCTTGGTCATGGCCGCACCAGCGTAGCCGCCAATCAGCGCGTGGGAAGAGGAGGTAGGCAGCCCCCACCACCAGGTCAGCAGGTCCCACACGATGGCTCCAAGCAAGGCGGAGAGCACCACAAACTGGGTGACGTAATCCAGGTTGATCATGCCCTTGCCGATGGTGTGGGCCACGGCCGTACCCAGAAAAAATGCGGCTACAAAGTTGAAGAAGGCCGCCCAAAACACCGCCAGGGTTGGCGAGAGCACGCGGGTGGATACGACCGTGGCAATGCTGTTGGCGGCGTCATGAAAGCCATTGAGGAAGTCAAAAACGAAGGCAATGCTGACTGTGACGAGGACCAGCACCAGTCCCGTGTTCACCTTGTCTGCCTCATGATGGGGATTACGGAATTGCTCGCCACTCAGGCGCTCTTGAGCACCACCGCTTCCAGCACATTAGCGGCGTCTTCGGCCTTATCGGTGGCCGTCTCCAGCACTTCGTAGAGCTCCTTCATCTTGATGAGCGAAATGGGATCTTTTTCCTGCTCGAACAAGCGGGCAATGGCCTTGCGGCTGACCAGGTCGGCTTCATTTTCCAGCCGGTTGATCTCCACACAATGCTCCAATACGTGCTGGTTTTTCTCCAGGTTGGAAACCGCTTTGGCCAGCTCCTCACTCTGCTGCACGATAATACCCGCCAATTCGGCGGCGGGCGGCGGAGGCGCACTGATGTTGTACATGACCAGCCGCACGGCCGCTGAGTTCATGAAATCCAACACGTCGTCCAGAGAAGAGGCCAGGCGGTGGATGTCCTCACGGTCAAAGGGAGTGATGAAGGTCTGATTCAGCTTGGTGATGATGGCGTGAGTCATGTCATCGCCGCGGTGCTCGAGTTCTCGAAACTGCTCCACCGCGGTTGGAATCTGGTTGTGGTGGCCCAGCATGTGCTGCAGCAGCCGCGCCGCGTCGGTGAGGTTCTTAGAAACCTCGGCAAACATCTCGAAGAACTTTGTTTCTTTGGGGATGAAGCGCACCATGCAGGTGTATGAGTCCTTGGCGACACTGGAATCGGACACGGCTACTATTCCACACGCCTGCGAGAGCGTCAATGAGTGGAATCCTGCAGCGGAGACGCGGCACCCCGCCTGTCCTCACGGTCTGGCAGAAGCGCTGATCACATCTGCCAGGACGGGACGGGCATAGTATCCCTGGCGCGCGTGTACATGCAATTTCTTGCCGAAGCGCCGGGCCACGATGCGGATGTGCCTGAAATGGCCGTCGGGCTTGAATTCTGCCGGGCGATAGGAAACAGCATAGCGATTGCGCAATTCGTCCCGAATGCGGTCAAAGGCCTTGGTCACCTGTTTCTTTGAGCCAGGAAAGAGACCGCGCCCGCCACTCTGCTCGGCCAGCTTCTGCAGGGCCTCATCGCCGATCAGGTTCAAGCCGCGCGCATTGGTGCTGACGGTGTAGATGGTTACTTCCTCCGATTGTGCGATCTCAGCCACATCTTTCAGCGTGGCCCTGCTGGCATTGTCGTCCCCGTCGCTGAGCAGCACCAGGACACGCGCCACCGGTTGCTGATCCCCGCTGTCGGCCAGTTTTTTGCAGGCGCGAACAACAGCGTCAAACACCGCCGTATCGCCCTGGTCATCGTGAAGCTTCTCCAAGCCCCGGCTTACCTTGGCGGGATCGTTGGTGAAGTCCTGCGTGACTCGCATGCGATGGGAAAAACCAGCCACAAAGACACGGTCGTGCTGGTTATCCGCGACCTCCTTGGCGAACTGGCTTGCCGCCTGGGTCTCAAAACGAAAGTGGTCGCTGACCGAGCCGCTGGTATCAACCAGCAGCCCCAGCCGCAATGGCAGGTTCTGCTCATTGCGGAAGTCCATGACTTCGGCCGGAGGTCTTTTGTCGTCCCGCACCTGCACATCATTCCGCTGCAGGTCGGCAACAAACTTTCCTTTGTGGGAGGCGGTGAACATCACGGTCACCTCGTTCACCTGCCGACGAAAAACCCAGCTGCCGTTCTGGTCCACCAGCGGGAGTTGGCCGGGGAGAATGGAGGCTGCCGCCGCGGCGGTGGCCGCACTATCCGACGCTATTTGCTGGGCCAGGGCTGGGGCATTGCCGAATTGGCAGAGCCCTACCCCGAGCAGTAGAGCAATCACTGCATGAAAATACTTAGTCTGCATGGCTCAACAACCGGGAATGATCTAAATACCTACGCGTTTGGGAAGATGCCCGGGCGTAGGTGGGTGTTGGCCCAGATTCTTGGACCGCTCGTGCTTGCCCGGCCGGGGAATGCGAAGGCCTGGTCCCAAGGCCATTTAACTGTGGGGACAGGCAGGGCTAACCGTAAGGAGGAACGGGTATTTACGACGGCGGTCGAAAGAAAGAGGCTTTTAACCGCCAATCTTCGAATCCGCCATTCTCAATTGCGTTTCTTTCCTATCCGCAAGAGCCGCCGCGCCGCCTCTTCCAGAGTGGCGTCCTTCTTGCAGAAAGCAAACCGCACCTGCTGCGACCCTTGCCCGGATTGACTGTAGAAGCTGGAACCCGGCACAGCCGCAATCCCGATCTCTTTCACCAGATGGCGGGTGAATGACACATCATCTGCAAAACCAAAGCTGCGGATATCGGTCATCATGTAATAGGCACCCCGGGGCATGTAGGCTTTAAATCCAGCTTCGGTCAAGGCGGCATGCAACCGGTCACGGCGACGTCGGTAGCCTTGGGCCAGTTCCACGTAATAGGTTTGCGGCAAAGAAAGGCCCACGGCCGCCGCTTCCTGCAGGGGGGCCGGTGCCCCTACGGTGAGGAAATCGTGCACCTTGCGGATGGCATTGCTTAGGAGTGCAGGTGCAATTGCCCATCCCACCCGCCAGCCAGTAACGCTATAGGTCTTCGAGATTCCATTAATGGTGATGGTGCGCTCGCTCATGCCGTCCAGGCGCGCCATGGAAATGTGCTCTGCTCCGTCGTAAATGATGTGCTCGTAGATCTCGTCAGTGATGGCCAGAGCGTTGTGTTGCTGGCAAAGTTCCGCAATCAGCTGGAGCTCGGCCCGAGTGAACACCTTCCCGGTGGGATTGTTAGGCGTGTTCACGATGACGGCTTTGGTGTGTCGGTTGAAGGCGCGGCGCAGTTCACCTTCATCGAACGTCCATTCTCCTGTACCGTTGGCAGGCGGACGCAGGCTGACAAACCGCGGCCGTGCGCCCGAGAGAATTGCATCCGGGCCGTAGTTCTCGTAGTAGGGCTCGAAGCAGACGATCTCGTCGCCGGGATTGGTGACGGCCAGCAGAGAGGCGATCATGGCCTCGGTGGAGCCGCAGCACACGGTGATGTTCTTCTCCGGGTCAACCTCCATCCCCTGCCATGTTGTGGCCTGGCGGGCAATCGCCTGTCGCAGGTTCTTGGCGCCCCAGGTGATGGCGTACTGATTGACGTCGTTTTCAATGGCCTGCTGGGCTGCGCGTTTAAGTTCCGCCGGGGCGGAAAAGTCGGGAAAGCCCTGCGCCAGGTTCATAGCGCCGTGAAGCTGCGCCTGGCGGGTCATCTCGCGGATCACGGATTCGGTGAAGCGCTCCGCCTTTTCGCTAACCAGGCGCTTAGCCGCACCGGGCGTGATGCTGACCGCCTGTGCCCTGCTGCCCGCTCGGATAATGGCGGCAGATTTCAGCCGTGCGGGTTTTACCTTGGCCGCCGCCACACCGCTTCGGCCTGCGATCTTGGTCGCCTGTGATTTTCCTGAACCGTTCTTCGCCATAGAATTATTGACTCGACCGATTTTACTTGATTGCAATCCAGCCGGTCTGGTGCGAGCTTGCGGTCAGTCCTGTTTGAAGGCAGCGTCAAACGCCACTCCCGAGGGAGCGAGTTCCAGCCGACGCACCAGGGCCAGGGCTTCCGGGGCACCCTGCTCCCGGTCCATGCCATTGTCTTCCCACTCAATGCTCAGCGGCCCGCGATAGCCCACGTCGTTCAGCGCCCGGAATACGCGTTCGAAGGGTACGCCGCCTCGGCCCGGGGAAACGAAGTCCCATCCGCGCCGGTGATCGCCGAAGAACAGGTGCGACGCGAGAATCCCGTTCCGCCCGTCCAGCACGCGCACCGACTCCTTCACATGCATGTTGTAAATGCGATCGCCGAAGCGGTGTACGAAGGCTACCGGGTCCACCATCTGCCAATGCAGGTGGCTGGGATCAAAGTTGATGCCGAAGGCCGGTCGTCGCCCTATCGCGTCCAACGTGCGCTCTGTGGTCCAGTAGTCGTAGGCAATTTCGCCGGGGTGCACTTCGAGGGCGAACTTCACTCCCAACTGCTCGAAAACATCGAGAATAGGGTTCCAGCGCGTGGCGAAATCCTGGTATCCCTCTTCGATCATGGCCGGCGGAACGGGGGGGAACATGGCCAGAGCGTGCCAGATTTTGGAGCCGGTGAAACCGTTCACCACCTTCACTCCGAATTTGGCGGCCGCCCGGGCCGTGTCCATCATGCGCTGCGCCGCCCGCTGCCGCACTCCTTCCGGCTTGCCATCGCCCCACACTTCCGGCGGCAGAATGCCTCGATGGCGTTCGTCTATATTCAGGTCGCAAACCGCCTGACCCACAAGATGCGCCGATACCGCAAAGCACTTCAGTTGGTGACGATTGAGAATGTCCCATCGCGACTGGCAGTAACGCTCATCGGCCAGCGCCTTATCCACTTCGAAGTGGTCGCCCCAGCAGGCCAATTCCAAGCCGTCAAATCCCCACTGCTGCACCTTGGCCGCCAGTTTCTCCAGGGGCAAGTCCGCCCACTGTCCCGTAAATAGACAGACCGGTCTTCCCATCTTTTCTCCTGACTTCACTACGACTGGAAGCCCTCAGGGCTAAAGCCCCTTCTTGCCAGCCCCGAGCGGCACGGCTGAAGCCGCCCTTTCAAAACTCCCTGTGCGACAGGTTTCCGTCATACCACCGAGTCCTGCGGAATCAGCACTTCATTCGAACCCAATCTGCTTTATCGCCGGATAAAGTTTCCGGTACTCCCGATAGCGGCCGTCCATGTGCTTTACGGTGGCGGCTTCGGGTTCAACTCGCGAGGCGATGCGGATCACGGCATCGCAAGCCGAATCCACAGACGGCCATGCGCCTCCCCCCACGCCTGCCAGCAACGCCGCCCCGTAGGCCGCGCCTTCCTCTGCAGCCGGCAGCTCCACCGTCCTGCCGTAGATTTCAGCCTGAATCTGGCGCCACACTGACGAACGCGCTCCCCCGCCTCCCAATCGGATGCTCTCCACCGGTACTTTCATTTCGTCAAAGATGGTCAGGGTATCGCGCAGGCTGAAGGCCACTCCCTCCAGAATAGCGCGCACGACTTGGGCCCGGGTGTGGCTCGCGGTCAATCCGACCAGCGCCGCCCGCGCCTGCGGGTCGAGGTACGGCGTGCGCTCGCCCATGAGATAAGGCGCCCACAGCAACCCTGCAGCGCCCGCAGGAACCTTCGCCGCCTCCGAACACAAGCGCTCGTAGGGGTCACGGCTATCGTCCGCGCCCGCTCCAAACTGCTCGCGAAACCAGCGCAGCGAAAGCCCCGCCCCCTGGGTGACGCCCATCACGTGCCAGCGCCCGGGAACGGCGTGGCAGAAAGTGTGCACGCGTCCCTGCGCATCAAGCGCCGGGCGATCCGTGGCGGCAAACACCACGCCCGAGGTGCCGATGGTGGCGCTCACGGCTCCGGGCCGGACAATGCCCAGTCCCACGGCTCCCGCGGCCTGATCACCGGCTCCCGCCACGACCAGAGTCCCCGGTTTGAGGCCGGTTGCCTTGGCCGCCTCGACAGAAATGCCTCCGACCACTTCGGGCGACTCGACCACCGGTGGCAGCAAACGCCCGTCTATTTCCACGGCTTCCGCCACTTCGGAAGACCATTGCCGGTGGGCCACGTCAAACAGCAGCGTGCCGGAGGCGTCGGCCACGTCCATGCCGCGTTCGCCGGTCAACCGGAAACGCACGTAATCTTTGGGCAGCAGCAGGGTGCGCACGCGGGCCCACAACTCCGGTTCATGCTCACGGACCCACAGCAGCTTGGGAAGGGTAAAACCGGTAAGCGCCGGGTTGGCGGTCAACTCGATGAGGCGCCGGGCACCGATTTTGTCAGTGATTTCACGGCACTGCAGCGCCGTGCGCTGGTCGCACCAGATGATGGCCGGGCGCAAGACCTCATCCCTGTCGTCGAGCAGCACCGCGCCGTGCATTTGCCCGGAGAAGCCGACTCCACCGATGCTCTCCGCCGCCACGCCCCGGGCGAGGACTACCCGGACCGCCTCTTGTGTGGCCCGCCACCAGTCGCGCGGGTCCTGCTCCGCCCAGCCGGTTTGCCGCGAGGTGAAATGGGCGTGCTCCGCGCCGGCCACAGCCACTACCTGCCCGCGCTCGCTGACTACCACGGCACGCGTGCCGCCCGTGCCCACATCAATACCGAGGAAATTCATTTCCTGAGGCTCGTGTCTTTGGAGGCACGATTATATGCCGCCTGGACTTCGGTCAACTCGCGCCCGCAACAGCATCGATAGAACTGTTACCGTAATGTTTTGTGAACTGCTTCAATGTTAAACTACTCTCAGCCTCATGTCCCGCCACTTCCATGGCACCCCGCGCCAGGAGCGCGCTTTGTCGGCCTACGTCAAGCTGCTGCGCGCCAGCGATACTCTGCACGGGGAAGCCACGCGTTCGCTTGCCGATGAAGGGCTCTCTCCGAGCCAATTCGGCGTCCTGGAAGCTCTCTACCACATTGGCCCCATGTGCCTGACTGACCTGGCCCATAAGATCCTCAAAACCAGCGGCAATCTCACCCTGGTAGTGGGAAACCTGGAAAAGCGTGGACTGGTTACCCGGCAGCAACAGAGCCACGATCGCCGCTTCGTCAGCGTGGCCATCACGGAAAAGGGCCGCAAACTGATGGCCCGCATCTTCCCTGCCCATCTGGAGCAGATTGTCGAATTTATGGAGCGACTCAGCCCCGCCCAGCAGGACGAACTGGGCCGGCTGTGCCGGCAGTTGGGCAAGAACCAGTAGCTGGTGGTTGGCAGTTGGTAGCTGCAAATCATACGAATACCTATCCTCGGAAGCGTAACAACTGGCAACTACTAACCGCCGGCTCTAGATTGGTGAAACTATTTTAATGTTAAAGCATCTATTGTTGTTGAAAGGAGGCCGCCCATGATCACCCTGCGTCCCGCTGAAGAGCGCGGACAGGCCGACTTCGGCTGGCTCCATACCCGTTATACTTTCTCGTTTGCCGATTACTACGACCCCGAGCACGTGCAGTTCCGCAGCCTGCGTGTGATTAACGAGGATCACGTGGATCCCGGACACGGCTTCGGCACTCACCCTCACCGGGATATGGAAATCATTACCTATGTCCTGGAAGGCGCGCTGGCGCACAAGGACAGCATGGGGACGGGTTCGACCATCCGCCCAGGCGAAGTGCAGCGCATGAGCGCCGGAACTGGCGTGATGCACAGCGAATTCAACCACTCGCCATCCGAGGAAGTGCACCTGCTGCAGATCTGGCTTCTACCCGAGAGCAAGGGGATTAAGCCCAGCTACGAGCAGAAGGAGTTTCCTCGCGAGAGCAAACTGAATCGTCTGCGCCTGGTGGCCTCGCCCGCAGGCGACGATGGTTCCGTAACCATTCACCAGGACGCGCGTCTGTATGCTTCTGTTCTGGAAGAGGGCAAAAGCGTGCGCCATGAAGTGGGCAAGGGCCGCTACGCCTGGCTGCAGGTGGCGCTGGGCGAAGTAACACTCAACGGTGCCATGCTAAAAGCCGGCGATGGCGCTGCCGTGGAGCGCGAAGCCGCACTGGAAATTACCGGCCACGCGCCCAGTTCGGAATTCCTGCTATTTGATCTGGCGTAAAAGGCTGTCCACTCGCGGTCTTTGGCTCTCGGCAAAGACGACCATCGAGAGCCGAAGGCTGTGACATCCCATTGAAGTAGGAGATGAACTATGCTACGTAAACTTCTGTACACCAACAACGATGCGGTTCTCACTATCGTTCGGCTTGTCCTGGGCGTCGTGTTCTTCGCTCACGGCGCCCAGAAGATGCTGGGCTGGTTTGGGGGTTATGGCTACGGCGCCACCATGGGATTTTTTGAGCACAACGGCATTCCTGCAGGGTTCGCGTTCCTGGCGATTGCCGCTGAATTCTTTGGCGGGATCGGATTGCTGCTGGGGCTGCTCAGCCGCGTGGCTGCCTTTGGCATTACCTGCAACATGATTGTGGCCATCGCCACTGTTCACCACCATTTCGGCCTGTTCATGAACTGGACTGGCCAGCAGAAAGGGGAAGGCTTCGAATTTCACCTGCTGGTGCTGGCGATTACTTTCCTGATCATGGTTCGTGGGGCCGGGGCCTTGGCGCTCGACCGGCTGTTGAGCCGGAATCTCTCTGAGAAAGGTGAATCCAGGCCGCTGGCGAGGGCGGTTTAGGGCTGCCGTCCCGCCGGCTCTCCGGCGGATGTCTCGCCCCTGAGTCCTGTCTACGGCCTACTGTTTTACTTCTACGTCTACTTTTACTTCTGGGGTCGCAACTGCGACCGTGCCGTAGAGCGGTCAACGCTGCTTGAACGCGCTTATCAGGCGCTCACCCTCCTGCCGGCTCACTCCTTCCAGCCGGAATTTCACACGCACGGAATTGAGCAGGCTCACGTCGGGACGGACTGGCCGCGAGCGATCCTGCGTGCTGGTAATCTCCACCGCCACCTTCTTCAGCGGCAGTTGCTCGCTTTTGGCGATCACCTGCACCAGTTCCACGCCACACGCCGCAACCGCCGCCAGAAATACTTCTACCGGAGTGATCTCCTCGCCCGGACAGCCATTCTGCTCTGGCCCATCCACCACCACGTGGTGGTTGCGGGCACTGCACAGCACCCGCCCAAAGGTTTCCGTCGAAGCCGCACTCACCGTGTACTGCCGCACCTCGGCCATGCTTCCCTCCGCAAATACTCCCTATTGTAATTACTGGCCGTGGAGAGACTCTGGCCTGTGCTAGTCGGCGGTGTGGGCGGCGGCTTCGCGAGTGGTCATTTCCCTAACCTCGCCGGCGCCCCTGCGCGTCGTTAGGCTCTTCACGATCACATAGAGCACGGGAATGAAAAACAAATTCAGGATGGTGGAAACCACCATGCCGCCTACCACGGTCGTGCCCACGGAATGGCGGCTGGCCTGTCCGGCGCCGGAAGCGAACACCAGGGGCAGCACGCCCAGGATGAAGGCAAACGAAGTCATCAGGATGGGGCGCAGGCGAATGCGCGCCGCCTCCACCGCCGCTTCGGAAATGGAGAGCCCACGCCTTCGCAATTGTTCCGCAAACTCCACGATCAGAATGCCATTCTTGCTGGCCAGGCCGATCAGCATCACCAGCCCGATCTGGCAGTAAACGTCATCCAGGAGGCCGCGCATGGCCTGCGCTCCCAGCGCTCCCAGCAGCGCCATGGGGACGCCCAGCAGGATGATGAAGGGCAGGGTGAAGCTCTCATACTGCGCCGCCAGCGTCAGATAAACGAACAGCAGGCCAAGCCCGAACAGGCGGATGGATTGCCCGCCTGACTTGATCTCTTCCAGCGACAGTCCCGTCCACGAATATCCCATGCCGAGTGGCAAAACTTTTTTCGCCAGCTCCTGCATGGCGTTGATGGCCTCGCCCGAACTGTAGCCGGGCGCCGGCGAGCCATCGATTTCGGCGGACCGGAACAGGTTGTAATGGCTGATGATCTGCGGCGCCGTGGTTTCCTTCACCGTCACCAGGTTCTCCAGCGGCATCATCACGCCCTTATTGGAGCGCACATAGAACTCGCGAATATCGCGCGGCTGCGAGCGGAACTGCTTGTCCGCCTGCACATACACCCGGTAGCTGCGGTTATTGAAGTCGAAGTCATTGACGTAGGCCGAGCCCATGTACACCTGCAAGGCGTCGCTGATCTGGCTGAGCGGCACGTCCAAGCTCTTGGCCTTTTCGCGATCAATGTTGACGACAAATTGCGGGTCATTGGCCGTAAACGAGCTGAACAGGCCGCGTAAATCCTTGCGTGCGTTGCCTTCGCTCACCATCTTCTGGGTGGCATCGTAAAGCGCGTTGAGCGTGGTTCCACCCTCGTCCTGCACTTCGAACTGGAAGCCGCCGAAAGTGCTCAGGCCTTCGATCGGCGGCGGCTGGAATGGTATGACCATGGCCCCGGAAATGGCGCTTAAACCGCCACGCAAGCTGTTGATGACCGCATCCGACGACTGATCCTTTCCCTTGCGCTGGTCCGTGGGCGCCAGATTGATGAACAGGATGCCGCGGTTGGGGCTGGCGCCGGCGAAACTGAATCCGGCCACGCTGAACACGCCCTGGATGTTTTTATTACGCGCCAGCACCTGCTCGACCTGGGTCATGATTTTCGAGGTGTAGTCCAGCGAAGCGCCTTCCGGCGACTGCACTGTGACCATGAAGTAACCCTGGTCTTCATCCGGGACGAAGCCCGTCGGTACCTTCTTGAATACCCAGAAGGTCAAGCCTAAGCCGACGAAAAATACCAGCAGCAGCGCCCAGCGGAAGCGCAGCGCCCGGCGCGCCGAATGGCGGTAGGCATTGGTGGCGCCGTGAATTGCGGCCTCGACGCCGGAGAAGAAACGCCCCTTCCTGGTTTCGCCGCGCAGAATAAGCGCCGATAGCGCGGGGGTGAAGGTGAGGGAGTTGAACGCCGAAATGATGATGGAAAAGGCGATGGTCAACGAGAATTGCTTGTACAGCAACCCGGTCGTGCCGGGGAAAAAGGCCACCGGCACGAACACCGAAACCAGCACCAGCGAGGTGGCAATTACCGCGCCCGTGACCTCGCCCATGGCTTCCGAGGCCGCCACGTGCGAATTGATGTGCTCCTCGCCCATGTGGCGCTTGACGTTTTCGATGACCACGATGGCATCGTCCACCACCAAGCCGGTGGCCAGCGTGATGCCGAACAGCGTCAGCGTGTTAATGGAAAAGCCCAGCAGCTTGATGAAGGCGAAGGTTCCCACCAGCGAGACCGGGATGGTGACCGCCGGAATCAGCGTGCTGCGCCAGTCCTGCAGAAAGAAGAACATCACCAGCACCACCAGAGCGATGGCGAGCAGCAGCGTGTAGAGCACCTCGCGGATGGATTCGCCCACCACGGTGGTGGTGTCGAAAGCGATGGCGTACTTCAATCCCGGCGGAAAAAACTTTGAGAGCCGCGCCAGTTCTTCGCGGGCGGCTCGATCCACATCTATGGCATTGGCCGTGGGCAATTGCATCACGCCGATGCCGATTGCCTGGTAACCGTTATAGGCCAGGTTGCTGTTGTAAGCCTCCGCCCCCAGTTCGGCCCGGCCCACATCGCGCAGGCGGATCAGGCTGCCGTCGCTGCCTGTTTTGAGAATGATGTTGTTGAATTCCGAGGCTTCGCTCAGCCGTCCTAGCGCGCGCACGCTGATCTGATACACCTGGTTTGGCGGCGCCGGCTCGGCTCCCACCTGGCCAGCGGCAATTTGCACGTTCTGTTCCCGCAGCGCGTTGACCGCGTCGCTGGCGGTAAGCCCGCGCGCCGCCAGACGCACCGGGTCCAGCCACAGGCGCATGGAATACTTACGCTCGCCGAAGATCATCACGTCGCCGACGCCCGGAATCCGCTTCAGCGCGTCCTTGACGTAAACATCGATGTAATTGCTGATGAACTCGTTGCTGTACTGGTTGCGGTCGGAGTAGAAGCCTGCCGCCAGCACGAAGGCACTGGAATTCTTGGTGATGGTGATGCCGGAAGTGTTCACCTCCGTAGGCAGCCGCCCGGTCACTGTAGAAATGCGGTTCTGCACGTCCACTGCGGCCAGATCCAAGTTCCGCGACAGGTCAAAGGTGACGGTAATCTGGCTGGCGCCATCATTGGTGCTGGCCGAGGTCATGTAGCGCATGCCTTCGACGCCGTTGATTGCCTGTTCGAGAGGCGTCGTGACCGCTGTTTCCACGGTCTGCGCGTTGGCTCCGGTGTAGAAGCTGGTAACAGTGACCTGCGGCGGCGCCAGCTGAGGATACTGCGCGATGGGCAGCAACGGAATGCACACTGCTCCCGCAATCACGATGAACAACGAGCTCACCGTGGCAAATACCGGCCGTCTTATGAAGAAATCAACGAACACGCCCGATCGCCCCTAGCTTTGTAGCGCCGGCATCTCGCCGGCCGTTCCGAGTGCGTCTCACCCTGATCCGAAATTGTTCTTACGGTCGGCGTCAGCCGACGGTCGGCGACTCATTTCACCGTGACCGGCGCTCCATCCGCCAGAGTCTGCGTCCCCGAAACAATGACCTGGTCTCCGGGTTTGATCCCCGCCAGCACGGTGTAGCTGCTGTCGCTAATATCGCCTACCTGCACCGGAGTCTGTCTTGCTATGGTGCCCTTGGGGCCCTGCTCGGCCACGAACGCGAAGTACTGGCCGCTGATGCGGGCTATGGCCGTGACCGGAATCATCAGGCCAGGATGCGAGTTCCACACTACGCGCGCCCGCACGAACTGGGCGGAGCGAATCTCCCTCTTAGGGTTGGTGATGAGCGCCTTGGCCAGAACCGACTGCATTCCCGTATCCACCTGCGGAGAAATGAAGGTGATCCGCGAGCGCGCCAGTACCGTGCCCGCATCGCTCACGATGTCCACCGGCAAACCCACGCGCAGCCCTGTGGCCCGCTCCAGCGGCACCTGGATATAAGCCTCCAGGTCCGTGTTGCGATCTACCGTGGTCAGCATGGTGGAAGTGGTCACCCGGTCGCCCACGTGCACCGGAATATCGCCCACGATGCCGGCGCTGGGCGCCACCACCTCGTAATACTGAAGCTGTACCTGCTGCTCCTTCACTTGCGCGTTCAGCGAGGCCAGGTCGGCCTGGGCGGCGTCGTAAGCCGTCTGCGCCTGGTCGAGGTCCTGGCGGCTCACCACCCCGGCCGCATTCAATTTCTTTGTGCGTTCCAGTTGGGTACGCGCCCACTCCAGGTTGGCTTGTTTTTGCCGTGCGCTAGCTTCCGAGCTGTTTACAGTGGCCCGCTGCTTCAGCGGATCAATTTCCAGAAGCGGCGCGCCCTGGCGCACTTGCTCGCCCGAGCGTACGAAAATCCTGGTGATCTGCCCTTCGACCTGCGGCTGGATGGTGGCCGAGTTGCGCGACTTGATCGTGGCCACGTATTCGCTGGTGTCCTGCACCGTGCGCAGTGCTGCCGGCATGACCTTCACCTGGGCCGGAGGCGGCGCTTGCATGGAAGCAGCCACATTGCCTCCGCTGCAGCCGCTGAGCATTGTCGCGGCCCCGAACCCCGCCAATACAACTCCCCAGGAAACTAAAGAGACTGCGTGGTTTTGCTTCTGCATACCCGATTTCCTGCACCTGCGCCTAGCCGCCCCAAGCGGTTTTCGGAGGTGGATAAACGATGTTCCAGTGTCTCAGAAATATTGCTGCCAAGGGAAGTGCGTACGTCACAAATGTAAGGCGTCGCAAGTCTCTGTGACACGCAACCCCTGTTATGTCAGGCGTGAGTCGGCTCGGCTTGGCGGAACCCGGCAAAAATTGCACTATGCCCTAAGCACCTGGTCCAGCAACTGCCCTATGGCGCGGTCGGCCTCCAGGATGGAGCTGCGGTGGTCCATATTCCCGGAGAGGTCGGTATTGGCGAAGGCAATTCTGCCAAACGGCTCGGCGCGCAAAACGTCGCGTGGCGACGGCTTGCCATCCTTGCCGTAATACCACCCCGGTTGCGGGCTCAAATAGGCGTGGCCCCAGCGGTTGAGCACGATGCCGGCGATGTCGCGCTTGGGGTTAAGACCCGCCCTCGAGAACATGTCGTCAAATTGCTGCCGGATCTGCCGCTCGTAATCGCGAAATGAAGTCGAGATCAACTGGTAGCGGCCACGATGCCCCTGCTGGTCGGTCGGCAACCCGGGAAAAGGGTAGATCACCTTTAGCGTGAGCACGATAGGCTGCTCCGGGCTGATTGTGGGCGAATCGGCGCCGCATAAGGCGATCTTTCGCACCTGCATGTAGCTGCCCACGCCCTCAAACCAGCGGCAGCCGGTTATGCCCAGTTTGGCCAGAAAATTCCAGTTCCGCACCGCCACGTTAACCATCATGGCGGGCGAGCGGTAGAACTGCCCGTAAGCCTCGCGCTGAGCCGCCGGCAGGTCGCGAACAATGTGCCTGGTGGTCCACGAACCACCGGCCATAACCACGCTGCGTGCTTTTACTCGATAGACCTTCGCGCCTTGCGTGTAGACGACGGTCACCGTTTGTGACTTCTCCGGTCCGCCATCATGCTGCACCCACACTACTGTCGAGTTCAGCCGGAGCCGGGTGGGCGAGCCCTGCCGGTCGAGGATGCCGAAATTCACTGCGCCGCGGCACACATCTTCCACGGTGTCGCTCCCGGAAATGGAGCCGGGCAGCAGCGTTTTTGTGATCAGCCGGGCAAAACCGGCGTTCCCTCCGGGAAACATCTGGTCGCCAGTGTCGTCCGGCAACGGGTGCAGCATGTCGGGAGCATAGGCGGAGAAGGCGGAGAGTGCATCCGGTCCCAGGCCAAAGCCGCTGCCCTCGTCGGAAAGGTAGGTGCGCACCGCCTCGCGGCTCACGCCATACCGGTCCATCAGGTGGTCTTCCAGGGTGACCGTATCGAGTTGGCGCGATACCGGATCGCCATCGTATTGCGGGCGCGGCTCCTGCCAGCCCTGACGAGTCGAGCCAGTCAGAATCTTCATCCACTCCGCCCGCGTTGCCTCCGGGATGGGCGCTCCCTGCAGTTTCTTGCCCAGCGGGTCAATCACCCACAAGCCGGGCTTCTGCCCGAATTTAGCGCCAAAGAAGATTCCGTACTGGCCGCGATCCATGCCCGGTGAACCGTAGGGCGTGGTGCTCACCGTCATCTCCGGGCCCGGCCCGCCCCACTTTTGATATTCGAGTTTGGGCTGCTTGAGTCCAACCGACTCGTAGAAACGTCCAATGAAGCTGTAGGGGTAGGGCACGGGATAGAACGCCGAGCCCTGGTGAGCTATGAGGCGGTGGCCATCCACCTCGAACTCATTGCGTTTAGCCTCGCCGCCGAAGATAGGGTGGTCATCCAGGACCAGGCACTTCATGCCTTCCCTGGCGCGCCGCTTGAAAAACAGCGCCGCCGCTAAACCGCTGATTCCGCCGCCCACGATCACGCAGTCATAGGTTTCGTGTGTATCCACCACTTCGGCCGGCAGCGTGTCATAGGCGTGGTCGCGAATCTTGTGTCCCGCGGTCAGCACCGGGAGCGTGTTGCCGTTGGAATCGGCGTAGTCGCCGACTCCGCCCGGCCCGCCCCAGTCCTCTCCCTGCGCCGCCGCCTTGGCCAGCAACTCGGCGGGCGTGAGCGGGGCCAGCAGCAGCGCCCCGGATGCCAGCAGCGTGGAATTCAGAAAATCCCGCCGGGTGATGCCCTGCTCCATCCCCAGCGCCTTGTCCCCGTTTTCGTGCTTTGTGTCTCCCATGAATTCGCCTCTCAGGCCGGCGTCGTGCGGAGAGGCTTCAGCCTGGAAGTATCCCGCGTGCGCTACGTCGCATTTGACGAGCGCCACCGCCGCCCCTGAACATGTAAAAATACTCTGTCGCGAGGAAATCGAAGAATGAAATATCGCCAGCTAGGCAAAACCGAATTGCAGGTCAGTGAAATCGGCTATGGAGCGTGGGGCATCGGGCAGAGCGAGTGGATGGGAGCCGACGACGAAGTTTCCCTCAAGTCCCTCAAGGCTGCCCGCGAGGCGGGCATCAATTTTTTTGATACGGCACTGGCCTATGGCATGGGCCACAGCGAACAGCTTCTTTCGCGCGCCTTCGGCGCATCCAGCGAAGTGATTATCGCCAGCAAAGTACCGCCCAAAAACTTCATCTGGCCGGCGCAGCCTGGAGTCCCCGTGCGCGACGTCTTCCCGAAGGAATATGTGTTTTCCTCTCTCGACCGGACACTGAAGAACCTGGGCCGCGAAACCGTGGATCTGTACCAATTTCACGTGTGGAACGATGAATGGGCAAATGATGAAGAATGGCTTTCTACCGTGCGCGAAATCCGCAGCTCTGGTAAAGCCCGCTTTGTTGGCATTTCCATCAATGACCACCAGCCCGCGAATTCGCTCAAAGGCCTGGCCACAGGCTTAATTGATGCGGTGCAGGTCATCTACAATATGTTCGACCAGTCCCCCGAAGACGAACTTTTCCCCTATTGCCAGAAGCACAAGATCGGCGTTCTGGCCCGCGTTCCCTTTGACGAAGGCAGCCTCACCGGCAAGATCCGTCCTGACACGAACTTCCCTGACGGTGACTTTCGCCACCAGTACTTTGGCGGGGATCGCAAACAGCAGGTCTGGGATCGTGTGCAGCGTCTGACCAAGGATGCCGCCATTCCTGTGGAGCAATTGCCGCAGTTCGCCCTGCGCTTCTGCCTGAGCCAGCCCGCCCTGTCTACCGTCATTCCGGGCATGCGCACGCCGGCCCATGTGGGTTCTAATGCCGCAGCGTCTGATGCTGGTCCCCTCTCGCCGGCTTTGCTGGCGAAGATTCACGCCCACCGCTGGGTCCGCAACTTTTACGACTGAAGACGCACCACGATCGCGACGCTGCTGTCTTTGCGTAAAGGGTAAAAAAGCTCAAACCGCTGTTCTTGCAAACCCCGCCTGCATTCACTAACGTAGGTGCAGTCGCTGGCCTTCACGCCCGGGTGGCGAAACTGGCAGACGCACGGGACTTAAAATCCCGGGTCCCGAGAGGGACGTACCGGTTCGATTCCGGTCCCGGGCACCAACTCTGCGCGCATTGCGCCCCCGGCACACTCCGCGATTCCGGAACCTCTCCCTGTTATACAAATGAGAACAGCCTCGATGCGCAACATAGTTGTGGGTTGCCTGCTGCGTGACCTTTGGACGATGTTTATGGCTCATGTGTTCCTATTTACGAACACACCGTAGAAGCTGGTTACGTTGTTTTAAATTCGGAGTTACTGCTGGATATGCGAATCCGGAGTGTCGCGCTCACCTCGGCGACTAAGTGCATGAAAAAGCTGTAGCCGCTCTCTCCTATTCTGTGGAACCTCGCTTGCACTCCGCACGGCGGACGTATTTACCTCGGAGTCTTCGGCCGAGAACGTCACATCTATCGAGGTGCACGAATGAAAGCGTTGTTTGCATCACTCAGCCGCCAGGACAAGGTTGCCGGCGGCGCAAAGTCCTCCCACACCAGTGCTGTTTCGGGCGGAACGCTGGCTTTGCTGGCGCTGATGGCTGTCGCTCTGGTGTTGTTCTGGACCCTTCCCCTGGTTGCCCAATCCACCATTTCCGGCGGTATTACCGGGACCGTCACTGATCCCAGCGGCGCCGTCGTGCCGAATGCCGCGGTCACCCTGAAGAATGACGCGACCGGCCAAACCCAGACTCAGACAACTAATTCCAACGGCGTCTACCGCTTCAGTTTCCTCAACCCGGGGACCTACACCGTAACCACCACGGCTCCCAATTTCCAAAAATCCAGCAGCACGGTTGCCATTAGCGTGGGTCAGACCACCACGAATAACATCAAACTGGCCCTGAGCTCGGCCTCGCAGACGGTGACCGTTACCTCGGAAGCTCCCGTTTTACAGACGGAAAATGGCAACGTCTCCACCACCTTCAACGCCGCCCAGATTGCCTTGATTCCCAATCCCGGCAATGACTTAAGCTACGTCGCCCAGACTGCTCCTGGCGCCACCATGAACACGCAGGGCGGGTATGGAAATTTTGAGACTTTCGGCCTGCCGGGAACCTCGAATTTGTTCACCGTCGACGGCCAGTATGAAAATGATCCTTTCCTGAACCTGAACAATTCCGGCGCCACCAACCTGCTCCTGGGCTCCAATGACGTTCAGGAGACCGCGGTTGTCAACAACGGCTACAGCGGCCAGTATGGCGGCTTGGCCGGCGCGAATGTGAATTACGTAACCAAGTCCGGCGGCAATGCCTGGCACGGCAACGCCAGCTACTGGTGGAATGGCCGGGTGATGAACGCTAACAACTACTTCAACAAGCAGAGCGCTCCCATTACTCCCCGCCCCTTCGTCAATGACAATCAGTGGGCGGCTTCCATCGGCGGTCCCATTAAGAAGGACAAAACCTTCTTCTTCGTAGACACGGAAGGGCTGCGGGTTTTGATCCCGGTGATTCGTAAAGTCAGCATCCCCAGCCCGCAGTTCCAGAGCGCCACGCTGGCCAATATCAGCGCTGTGGCTCCCGGTGAGCTGCCGTTCTACCAGCACATGTTTAGCCTTTGGAACGGAGCCCAGGGCGCCAGTGGCGCGGCCAATGTGCTGCCTGCTGGCGGCTGCAGCAGCAGCTTCACGTTGCCCGGTGGAGCGCCTTGCGCTTTACAGTTCAATTCCAACAATCGCAACAACACCAAGGAATGGCTGCTGACGGGGCGTGTGGACCAGAACATCGGCGCTAATGACCACGCCTTCATCCACTTCCGCACCGATCATGGCGTGCAAGCCACCTACACCGATCCTATCAATCCGGTGTTCGATGCTGTGAGCACGCAGCCGCAGTGGGAAGGCCAATTGAACGAAACCCACACCTTCGGCGCAACAGCCGTGAACCAGTTCATTCTTTCCGGTTCGTATTACAGCGCGATTTTCAAGCCGGCGAGTCTGAACAACGCGCTTGCCACCATGCCCTTCCAGTTGGAGTTTTCTGGCACCACCTTCCGGGGTCTGGGACATGACCTGGGCATCTGGCCGCAGGGGCGCAACGTCACGCAATATCAGGTTGTGGATGACGTCTCACTTCCCCGTGGAAACCACAACCTTAAAGTGGGACTCAACTTCAAGCGGAACGATATCAGCGACTTCGATCCTGGCGCCGGCTCCATTGGAGAAGTCTTTTCTGAGAGCCTGACCAGCTTCTTCAATGGTATTGGCGACAACTATATCCAGGCTTTCCCCGCTCGCCTCAGCCAGCCGGTTGCCCTCTACAACCTGGGCGCCTACATCCAGGACGAGTGGCGGATGAGCAATACCTTTAAGCTCACCCTGGCCTTGCGGGTGGACCACAACTCCAATCCGGTCTGCGTGACCAATTGCTTTGCCCGTCTCGACAACTCGTTTCAGGGGGTTTCGCATGATGCTTCCATCCCCTACGACCGGACTATCCTCACCGGGCAGCATCAGGCTTTGGCCCATCTGCAGAGCCTTGGCTGGCAGCCGCGGGTGGGCTTTGCCTGGCAATTGCCTCATCTGAAAGCGACCGTGCTGCGCGGTGGATTCGGCCTCTTTGATGATGCCTTTCCCGCGTTCGTCTCTGACTTCATGATGAACAATCCGCCTAACTACAACCAGTTCGTGGCTGGCGGCGCGCCCTTCGCTCCTGGCCTTGCAGGCAATCTCTCCTCCATTGCCGCGGGAGCCAATGCTTCATTCCTCAGCTCCTTCCGCAATGGCGGCACCCTGGCCTCCATTTCCGCGGCCAACCCCCTGTTTACTCCACCCTCCGTCTTCAACGCTTCCAGGAATATCAACTATCCTCGCTATCAGGAGTGGAACCTGGAACTGCAGCAGGGACTGGGGCAAAGGGCTTCGCTGTCCTTGAATTACGTGGGCAACCACGGCATCTACGAGGCGGTACAGAACTCCGGGCTTAATGCCTTCTGCGATCCGGCTGTGTGTATGAGTTCGCTCGGCAGCACCAGCTTCATCGGAGTGCCCGCCGCGGCTCCCGACCCGCGCTTCGGTACTGTCACCGAGGCCCAGAGCTCAGCCGTTTCCAACTACAACGGGCTCACAGTCTCTCTGCAGCGCAAATTCACTTCCCTGCAGCTGCAGGCCAACTACACCTGGAGCCATGCCATGGATGATATTTCCAACGGCGGCTTCCTGCAGTACAACTTCCTCACCAACATCAGCGTGCTTTCGCCGCAGGATCCTTACAATCTGCGCGCCTACAATTACGGCAACGCCGATTACGATGTGCGGCAGAACCTGAGTTTGAATTGGGTCTACAACATGCCCCAGTTTCACGGCTTCGTCAGCCGAGTGCTGGGTGGCTGGGTGATCTCCGGCACGCTCTTCGCGCGTACCGGCCTGCCCTACACAGTGGTGGATGGCAACGCCACCGGAATTCTCGGCGGCAATAACTTCGGCGGATCGTTGAACGGCATCGGCGCCTTCATCTTCGCCAACGACCTGAACCGAAATCACGGCGGCGAATGCGGCGACGGCGCCACCAACCCCGCCACACCCTGCCTCTCGGCTGCAACCTTTACACCGGCCACCGCGGGCTTGGGCATGCAGCGCCGCAACCAGTTCTACGGGCCCAGGTTCTTCAATACCGATCTGACCCTGATGAAGAACTTCGGCATCACCGAACACCTGAAGTTAGGCGTGGGCGCGACTGCCTTCAACATCTTCAATCATCCTAATTTCGATCAGCCGGTGGGCGATATTGCCAATCCACAGTTTGGCACCATCGTCAGCACCGTGAATCCGCCGACTAGCATTTATGGCTCGTTCCTGGGAGGCGACGCTTCTCCGCGCGTCATCCAGTTAAACGCCCGGCTCACCTTCTAACCGCAACCTTGCGTGGCGCGGCCTACTCCTCGGCCGCGCCAGCGCAAATTATCGTTTGGACTGGGCGGATGTGCGAGCTGCTAGTGGAAACTCTGGTTGTTGCTCACCTGTGAGTTTCCCCCTTGCGCTGTTGCTTGTTGTTGCAGGATGTGCAGGTTTTTTTGCGCCTCTGCCAGGCCCTGGACCGCAGCCTTTTTGTACCAGAACAGCGATATAGTCCGGTCGCGCAAGACCCCCAGGCCATGTTCGTAAGCGAATCCCAAATTGTTTTCTGCCGTGGCTGATCCCCGTTCTGCTGCCCGGCGGAGCCAGCGCGCCGCAGCCGCCAGATCTCGCGGCACCCCTCTTCCCTGGGCATACATGCCGGCTACATTTTCCTCAGCCGGAACGTATCCGGCCTCGGCTGCACGCCGGTACAGTTCCGCCGCCCGGGCCGGATCCTGTGGCACTCCGCGGCCTATGCTGTAGAAGTAGGCAAGATTGGCTTCTGCCGGCGGAAAGTTCTGGTCTGCCGCCTTCCTGTACCAGCGTGCCGCTTCCGCCGTATCCAGATTGATACCTTGGCCAGTGGAATACATATAGCCAAGATTGTTCTGTGCCGCCGCAAGCCCGTTTACCGCCGCCCTCAAATACCAGCGCACCGCCCCGGCATTGTCCTGCGCCCCTCCCAGGCCTTTAGCGAGGAGGGCTCCCAGGTTGTTCTGCGCTGCTGGATTGCCGGCCTGGGCCGCTTTTTCATACCAGTCGCGCGCCAGAGCGTAATTTTGTACCAGCCCTTGGCCGTGCTCAAGCATCAACCCCAAGCGGAGTTCTGCCTCTGTGTCGCCCTGGCGCGCCCGTTTAAGCAGTCGTCCGGCCTCCCCCTTGTAATTTTCCGCTACGGTAGCGTCGGGAGTGGTTGGGAGCCTCTGGGCGAGCGCCACACTGGCCGCTGCCGTTAGAAGCAGGGAGAGCGCTATTCCGCGGCAGGGCACACCTCACCTCCGCCTTTGACGTTCGACTTGGTTGGAGTTACTTCCGACGGTCGAGCGCGTGAAACATAGCGCCGTTATTCGGCTATGTCAAGAAGGTTTCGGATGAAAGGCGCCGAAGCTTGGGCGTACGCCCTTGCAGGCAGGTAGGGCTTCTCCTGCATCCGGACGGGCTTAGTGTAGCAAGTTCAGGAAATTGCGCATCCCCCAATCAGAGATGCTTACAATCCCGACTCCGATGCCGCGCCCGGGGTCGGGCGCGCCAACAACTGTTTGATTTCGTTTTCAAATACGGAAGCATCGGTTTCGCCAACGTGCCGCGCGTAGATGCGGCCGTCGCGCCCAATCAGGAAACTTACCGGCAGTCCGAGCACTCCCCCGAAGCGTTCCGCCAGCTTGGCATTTCCCATGGCCACCGGATAATTCATCTGGTAATTGTGGTAAAACTCGCGCACGGGTTTGGGGCCGTCATCCATGGAAATACCCAACACACGGAAGCCCTGGTTGCGGTACTTGTCCTGCAGTTGTACAAAGTGCGGAATCTCCGCCCGGCAGGGGTCGCACCAGGTGGCCCAGAAGTCCACCAGGACCACGTCGCCCTTGTAGCTGGTCAGATCCAGTTTCTTGCCGTTGAGATCTGTGAGTGTCACCTGCGGAACCGCCAGATGCTGCCCGGAGTTCAGGCCGAAGCTAGGGGGATCGCTGACATCCCTTGTTCCGAAATACAGACTGGCAGCCACGACCACGACCGCGCCAATAATGAAAGGAATTTTGCTGTTCAAGATACCGCCTGATCCCCCGGCTCGAGAAGCCTATTTACCTTTGCTGACTGGGTATCCCTTATCCACCCAGTCTGCCCCAAAATTGTTCGCAATGTAGAGCAGCTTCACGTTCCGAAAGCCCATGCCCTGCAGTTCATGGTACGCGGGTTGCACGTTCGGGCAGTGGCTCCATGGACAACAACCGCAGTAAAGCACGATGTACCGGTTCCGCGGTAGACCCTGTACCCTCTTGTGCAACTCCTGTATTCCCTCGGCCTGCGAGCTTGGGCCCACGTATTCCGATCCTGGAATGTGGGCCTGTTCATAAAGCGTGCGAAATCCCACCTGGATTATGAGCGGCTTTTGAGCGCTAGAGCCCTGCAGTACCTTGGCCAGCTCAGCCGGCTGAATCAGCTGCGGGCTGGACTGGGCGAGCAGCGGCATGGTCATGGCTGCTGCCACAATCAGAGCAAAGACGACGGATACAGGTTTATTTCGGTGCATTTGCAGGGTTGTCATGCTTGAAAACAATATTATCTCTGGTCGATGTCACCGGTGGCAACCTCGGCTTTAGCCTGTTTCTCCTGTTTTCTTGTGCCGGATTTCTTCTCCGCGACGGTCACACAAACGACCTAGCTGACAATATCCAAAAACTTGTACCAGGCTCCCGCGAAAGGCAGAAACCACGGTTTTCCGTTGTACAGGCCCAGGGGCGCACCGGGGAACGGAATGGCCGCAAAGGGATTCTGGTCCTCGCCCCCGCACATGATTTCGGCGACTCTGGCCCCCAGATACGTGGCCATCGCAACTCCGTGCCCGGCATAGCCCACGGCATAGTACATGCCATCTATTTTTCCGGCATGGGGCATAATGTCGAAAGCGAAATCGAGGGTGCCGCCCCAGGCATACTCCACCCTAGCATCCCTTAACTGCGGATAAACCTTGGTCATGCCCTGGCGCAGAATCTCGGCGCTGCGCCGGATGGTGTTGCCGCTCTCGGGAAAGAAAGCGGCGCGCCCGCCGAACAGCATGCGGTTATCCGGGGTGAGGCGGTAATAGTAAAGGTAATTTTTGGAATCGAAGATCATGCGGTTCTGCGGGCTGAGCTCACGGGCGCGCGCCTCCGGCAGTGGCTCGGTGGCGATGATGAACGAGCCGATGGGAACAATTTTCTTGCGCAGTCCGGGAGTGGCGGCACCGGTATAGCCGCTGGTGCCGACGAACACGTTACGCGCCCACAAGCGGCCCCGGGTAGTCTGAAGCTGAAAACCGCCGCTGCCGTTATTGGAGGCGTGCTCGATGGCACTTACCCGCGCCTGATCGAAGACCAGGGCGCCGGCTTTCGTGGCCGCATGGAGAAGGCCAGACACATAACGCGCCGGGTTGAGTCCGGCGCTGAGCTCGTCCACCAGCCCGCCATAATAAATGTTGGACCCAATTTCGCTGTGCAACTCGCTACGTGGAACCACGCGCAGCTGGTGATGGAAGTCGCGGCCGATGACTTCAGCGGAGCGGCAGAATGCGGCAAAGTGCGCTGGCTTGCACGCCACTTCCAGGTGGCCGCAGCGGGCGAAGTCGCATTGGATCTGCTCTTCCCCGACGATTTGCTCGACGCAGTCGATTGAGGCCAGCGAGGCGGCGTACATGCGGCGCGTCGCCTCCAATCCGTAGCGGGCGACCAATTTCGCCACCCCCACCTTCAGGCCCGTCAACACCATGCCACCATTGCGCGAACTGGCGCCCCAGCAGAGGGACTCAGCCTCCAATACAGCAACCTTGGCCCCGCGGCGCGCCAACGTGCGAGCAGCCGACAGCCCGGAGAAGCCGGAACCGACAACGGCAACGTCCACCTTTTCCGGCAGCGGCGCAGACTCGCCCTGGGGCGTGGCGACCGTATCCCACCAGAAGACTCGTTCCTTGTAGTTCATGAGCGGGTGATCAGGAGCATGGTAAAGAGGACCGGCCCCAAGAGACAAGCGCTGAGTTCCTAAACATCACTAGAGCAGCTCTTGCTTGACCACCCGCGCGGAAACTGCGGAAACTAAAGTCACCTACACGATACTTCTGCCGAGCCGCTAAGGCACTGCAAGCACAGCCTTCCCCATCTAGCCACGCTCCAAGGTAACTTTCCCTGCCCCTGCCAAGCGGCTAACGTCCTGAAGTAACGCGAACAATTTTGGCGCGCTTGTGTTTGCAGGAGCAGGAGTTCCGGCAGCAGCATCTTCGCACCGGAATCCGGCTGAAAAGGTGCGTGGAAGCCGCGGATGCAACAGCGCGCTTCTGGAACATGGAGCAACCATGAAAAGCTTGGGGAAATTGGGCGTATGGATGTTAGCCGCACTCGTAGTAATGAGCGCGGCGGCGATGGCGGACGATGATCCGCCCAGCCGCGTGGCGCGGCTGCAATACATGTCGGGACAAGTTTCATTACAGCCCGGCGGCGAGAATGATTGGGTCCCGGGTGTGCTCAACCGGCCCCTGACCACCGCGGACCGCGTGTGGACGGACAAGGAATCCAAGGCGGAACTGGACCTGGGCAGCGCCGCTCTGCGTGCGGGCGCTGAAACCAGTGTGACGCTAACCAACGTCAACGACAACACTGTGCAGGTGGAACTCGACCAGGGCACTCTGGATTTGCGGGTCCGACGCCTATATGACGGCGAAATCTACGAGATTGATACGCCGAACCTGGCCTTTACCATCCTGCGCTCGGGCGAATACCGCCTGGACGTGGATCCCAATGGGGACCTGACGGTGGTCACGGTGTGGCACGGTTTGGGCGAAGCCACCGGCGAAGGCCGCAGCGTGCGCGTCAAGGGCGATCGCCAGGCGCGCTTTACCAACGGCACTTCGCTGGAACACCAGATTTCCGACGATCCGGAACGCGACGGTTTTGACGACTGGTGCCGAGTGCGCGACCGCCGCGAGCAGGAATCGGTGTCCGCGCGCTACGTTTCGCCGGACGTGATTGGCGCTGAGGATCTCGATCGGTACGGGCGCTGGCAAACGACGCCCGGTTACGGCGCAATGTGGGTACCGGCCGTGGCGCCTGGCTGGGCTCCTTACCATAATGGACATTGGGCCTGGGTTGAGCCCTGGGGCTGGACCTGGGTAGATGACGCGCCTTGGGGATTCGCCCCCTTCCACTATGGCCGTTGGGTTTATGACGACGGTTATTGGGGTTGGGTGCCTGGTCCGCGAGTCGAGCGCCCTGTTTATGCTCCCGCGCTGGTAGCGTGGGTGGGCGGAGGCGGAGTCAGCGTGGGCATTTCGGTGGGAGAAGCGCCGACCGTGGCCTGGTTTCCATTGGGTTATGGCGAGCCTTATGTGCCACCGTATTCGGGCAGCCGCAATTATTTCCGCCAGGTGAACGTTTCCAATACCCGCATAACCAACATCACGCAGGTCACCAACAACTACTACGTCAACAACAGCAACACCAACATTAACCGGACGACGGTAGTCAACAACAACACCACCATCGTGAACAACAACGTGCACAATAACGTTCACAACAATGTGCATATCCGCTATGCCAATGAGAAAGTGCCGGGAGCGGTAACCGCGGTACCAGCTACCGCGATGGCTAGCTCACAGCCCGTGGCTCGGGCTGCGTTGCGGGTTCCGCCCGGACAATGGAAGCGGGCTGAGGTGGCGGTCGCGCCCCCCGTTGCTCCTTCCCGCGCCAGCGTTTTAGGCGCCCGTGCTGGTGCTCACGCGGTTGCACCGCCCACACGCGCCATAACGCGGCAGGTGGTGATGAAGGCTCCGGCTCCTCCTCGGCCAATTCCCTTCTCCGCGAAGCAGGAGGCCCTGCAGCATAATCCTGGGCGTCCTCTGGATCGCGATACGCAACAGGCTTTGCGCACCCGAATCGCACGGCAGCAGGTAAATCAGCCCGGCAGGGTGGCGCAACAGGAGCCGTTTAGCAGCCGGCCAGGCAACGGACAGCCGGCTGTGAATCAGCCTCAGCCACGGCAGCAGATGCCAGAGGCGGAGCGCGGTTACCGTCAGCCACCGGCCAGGCCGGCAGTTCAGCAACAGCAACCTGCGGCCGGAAGAGGCGTTGCTCATCCTCCAGAGAACCGTCCCGCGGCAAATGGTGAGCAGATGGCGCCCGCATACCGCCAGGTGCCCCGTCCGCCGCAACAGGGCAATGGCCAACAGCCTGGCTTCCGCTCCTTCGGTTCGCCGCAAGGACAGTCGCACCCCGTGGCGCAACCACCGGCGCAGGAGAACCGGCAGCAGCCCGGATTCCGCTCCTTCGGCTCGCCACAAGGGGAGTCGCGTCCGGTGCCGCAATCGCCGGCGCAGGGCAACCGGCAACAGCCTGAAGCCCGCCCGGTCGAGTCGCGGCAAGCGCAGCCCCATTCCGTGCCGCAGCCTCCGGCTAACACAGGAAGCGGCGAACGTAACGGGCGCAGCATGGATAACCCACAGCCGCGGTATCAGGGCAGCCAGTCGAACGCTGCACCGCAGTCCACTCGCGGGAATCAGGGTTCGCCCGCAGCTCGTCCCAGCAACTCCCGGCCGAGTTCCGAACCGGTTCGCGTAGAGCGGCCCGCTTCCCGGCCGGAAGCGGCTCCCAGCAGCGGACGCGAGGTGCGCTCGCAACCGTCCAGCCCACCGCCGCCGTCGCATAAACAAGAAACAAAGGGCGAGTCAAACAAGGACAAGCAGCACTAAACCAAGGTTCCATTCTTCTCAGCAGGGCGCCTCCGGCGCGCCCTGCTTTTTTATTGCTCAGAAATATCCGACGAACGCGCCAACGCCAGTGGTTCTGCCACGCGTGTTGTTGCTATGCTTGCGGGCTCGAAAGAGAGTTCATGCGAAGCAGGCAAGCTGCGGGAACACCGCGCGCATGGTAACGTATCCCGGTTCTCCGCACTTCCCCAGGTTTGGGAGCAGCGCCACGACGTGTTCCTGAAATCGCCGCCTGGTTATCGAAGTACAACCCATAGATTTCATCCCGGCCGGTGAGCACATTGTGAACAAGCCGAAACCACAGCCGAACCTACGCGAGCGCACGCGAGCGTCTTACGACACCCTGGCGGCGGAGTATGCGTTCCGCATTTATGGCGAACTGAGCGGCAAACCGTTCGACCGGGAGTGGCTCGATGATTTTGCCAAACGCGCGCAGCCTCTGGGTCCGGTTTGCGATTTGGGCTGCGGCCCCGGTCATATCGGCCGCTATCTTCAGGAACGTGGGGCCCGAGCAGTTGGTCTGGATCTTTCGTTCGGCAACCTGCAGCAGGCGCGGCAACTGAATCCCCGCCTGAAATTGGTTCAGGGCGACATGATGGCTTTGCCCTTTAAGGGCGAGAGCCTCGGCGGAATCGCGGCCTTTTATTCCATCATTCACCTCGAGCGCCGCGAAGTTCCAGCCGCGCTGCGCGAAATGCGGCGCGTGCTCCACTCAGGTGGATGGCTCCTGTTGGCTTTTCATCTGGGTAATGAAACCCTGCATGAAGAACAGTTGTGGGGCTACGCCGTGGATTTTGACGCCACCCTGTTCACAGTGGCAGAGGTGGTCCAGCAACTCAAGGAGGCCGGGCTGGTGGTGGAAAAAGCTGAGGAACGCGATTCTACTCGCCGGAGGTGGAATATCAGAGCCGGCGAGGATACATCCTGGCTCACCGGCCTTAGTCGTGGACAATGTCCCTTGCTTTCGTAATAAAAATCACTGTGAGTTCGCGGCAGCTGGGACTGCATGCGCGGCGCTGACCGGAATGGATAGGCTTTGGTCGAGGCGCAATTTCATGCCCGACTGCGCCGGAATCTCCACGTCCTTGCCCTGGGTGGCCAGCACATAACCGCCTCCGGCGATAGCGCCAATGGCCAGGCCCTTCAGGGCGCTGCCAAAGATCAGGCCCGCAACGGTGCCTAGTCCCGCGCCAATCCCGACGTCTTTAGCCACCGTTTTGCCACCTGTGCTGGAGGTAACTTCTCCTTCGCTGCCGGCCTTCTTATCGTGCACCGACAGGAGCGTGGCTTCCACCGGGAAAGACTGATGGCTGGGCAACGTTATGTCTCTAAACCGGAAGGCGAGGCGTCCTTTGCCGCGCACCATGGGAAGAGTTTTGCCCTGTTCAGATTCTGTAACTTCGCCGTTGATGACCGTACCCGCCGGTATGGCCACTTCGCCATTGGCCGCGTGCACAGGCTGGGCAACCACGGCAGTAAAAGTATCCCCGGTCTTGGCGGTTTTGCTGGAAAGCGCGTCCTGCAGCGTGGCGTCAATTTCCGTGCCCGCCGGTACGCTCAGTTGAGCGGCCGCGGGTTTGGCGGCGGAAGCAGCGGTTCGGCTCTGCAGTTGTGGGCTGCCGGATGCGACTTCTTGCGGGGCTTGGTCGAACACCGGCTGCGCCCCGGCGGCCACCGTCTGAAAGCGGGCTTCCTGGTTGCGCGTGTCCTGCCCAGTATCAACCTGGAAGTAGTATGTGGCCGCGCTCTTCAATCCGGAAAGATGCACGCGGTGATAGGTATTGGCGCCGGGCGATTCCGCCGTCTCATTCAGGGTGCCCGGGCTGGTACCGTAGTAAACCTTGCTGGGCACCGGCGCGTTGGTAGACCAGGTGATAACGGCGGAGCTGTCGTCGGCATATTGAATGCTGGGGCCTTTGCTAATTGTGGCCGCTACCGGTTGGTTCAAGCGAGCCGGCTGAAGATTGCGCTCGGCAACGGCGCCGCTTGCGACAGTCTGGAAACTATTGCTGGCCAGGGTCGAGGGCGTGCCAGTATCAATACGGAAGTAGTAGGTGGTAGAAGGCTGCAGGTTCTGCAGGTCTACTCGATGGAAGGTGCGACTGGTACGGTTCTCCGCCACCTGGGTCAAATTTTTCTCGCTGGTGCCGTAATAAACGCGAGATTCGGTGGCAATGTCGGTTGTCCAGGTAACCACGGCAAACTGATCGTCCGCATATTCAACGGTGGGGCCCTGGGTGACGCGGGCCAGGGGCGCAGCTGAAGCTGATGTGGGCGAGCTCTGGGCGGTCGCCAGCGCTCCCCATGCCAGCACGCACACCATTGTGGCAGTCCGAACTCTCCTCATAGATGCCTCGCCTGTCCCAATTTTAATGGATTTGCCGCTTGGTTAGATGCAGAGTTGCCGCCCCGCAGATGACAAAATCTGCGCCCAGTCGCTTCCCGCCGGGCCCAGGGGCACAATAACGCGGGGTGCGCCGTGTTACGCGCAGCCACGTGCTGTTGCACCGAGGTGTTTCGCATCTGACACCTCGAAGGCGCAGTCAGCATCTTAAACAGAGAGGCTTTTCGGAGAGGCACGCGGTGCGAGCGCAAATCAAGCTGGTGCGGCTGTTTGGGGTCGAACTAGGGCTGCACTATAGCTGGATTATCATTGCGGTTCTGATCGTGTTCTCCTTGGGAGATCACTTTCACATCATCCATCCGGAGTGGACCTCAGGCCTGGTGTGGGGTATCTCGATCCTTACCGGGGTCCTGTTCTTCGTTTTTCTTTTTGCCCATGAACTTTCGCACGCGCTGGTGGCCAAGGCGAGCGGCCTGCCGATTCACAAAATCACCTTGTTCGCGCTGGGTGGAATGGCGCAGATCGAAAAAGAGCCGACGCGGGCCAGCACGGAATTCTGGATGGGCATTGTCGGGCCCATCACCAGCTTTGTCATTGGGGTGGTGCTGCTCGGCATTGCGGTGGCCGGAGGATGGACCTGGCGCAGCGAGCCACCCACGCCGGCCCTCGCGATTCTGGTCTGGCTCGGATACATAAACATCCTGCTGGCGGTCTTCAATATGATTCCAGGCTTCCCGCTGGACGGCGGCCGGGTGCTGCGCGCCATCATCTGGGGTATCACCAAGAGCGCCGACAGTTCCACTCGCATTGCGGCGCGCATCGGGCAACTGGTGGGCCTCGGATTCATTCTGTATGGCATTTTCGAATTTTTTCAGCAGCAGGCCTTTGGCGGCCTGTGGCTGGCCTTCATCGGCTGGTTTCTCATGAACGCTGCCGGAGCCAGCTACATGCAACTGAAGGCCAGTAATGCACTCGAAGGCGTGAAGGTGGGCCAGGTAATGTCGCAGGAATGCCAACCTGTGGCAGCACACATCTCTCTGCAGGATTTCGTGGACAACTTCCTGCTGCGCACCGGACGCCGCTGTTTTATTGTCGCCGATAACGGACGGCCTCTGGGCCTGATAACGCCGGCGGAGGTGCGGCAGGTGCCGCGGGATGACTGGAACGTGACCAGCGTTCAGGCAGCCATGAAACCACTGGAACGCATTCATTCCGTCACGCCGGAGATGCCGGTAATGAACGCTATGGAGATCATGGCCCGGGAAGATGTCAACCAGCTGCCGGTGGTCTCGGACGGGCATCTTGCCGGCGTTCTCAGCCGCGCGCACGTGCTGGAGTTGTTGAGAGCGAAGTCGGAACTGGGGCAAAATCGATAGTGAATGCTGGTGCTTAGCAGTTGGCCGCTGGTTCGGACGCCCCAACTATGCCATACCAGCTACTTATTTCTGTGGCCCCGGCTTGGGTGCGGGATTAGTAACCGGAGGAGTCGCCTGCCGCGTAGGCTGGGTTCTGCTCTGCCCCGGCTTCAGCCCTTCCAACACCGAACCGCTGCGATGGCGGGAGGCATAAACCGAGAGCGTAACCGAGGTCAGGATGAAGATGACCGCCGACCAGGTGGTCGCCTTCCCCAGCAGGGTGGACGAACCACGGGGACCAAAGGCCGTCTGGCTACCCATTCCACCAAATGCCGAGGCGACGTCGCCGGCGTTGCCGCTTTGCAGCAGCACCACGATGATGATGAAAAAGCAAACCACAATGTGAATGACTGTTACTAACGTGACCATAACTATGGGTTTACGGGGCGCGTTGCGCCCACCTTTCCTGTTCGACCTACGGGGAAGCCGAAGCTGAATGGTGCGGAAGGGGGGATTTGAACCCCCACGCCTTTCGGCGCCACCCCCTCAAGATGGTGTGTCTGCCAGTTCCACCACTTCCGCACAGGCCGAAAGAATAACGTGAGGTCGGGTTTCATTATAACAAGCAATTAGCCATTATCACTTGGCATTTAGCCGTTGCAGTGAGGATAGCGGTACGGAAAAGGTCCGCTCTAGACTGGACGAAACTGAGATAAACCGTGACTGGCCAAACGCTAATAGCCAGGTGCTAATTCCTGGTTCAGTACTTCACAATTCCCGCGAAGGACTTCGCGTCCAGGCTGGCGCCACCCACCAGCGCTCCATCAATTTCCTCCTGGGACATGAGCGCTTTTGCATTGTCGGGCTTGACGCTACCACCATAAAGAATACGCAGTTTGCTGGCTAATTCATCACCTAAAGCTTTAGCTGCCTGGTGGCGGATCACCTGGTGAGCTTCGGCGGCCAGTTCAGGAGTGGCCGTGCGACCGGTGCCGATGGCCCAGACGGGTTCGTAGGCTACCGTGAGGCGCGCGGCCTTTTCCCCGGAAATGCCGCGGAAGGCCCCGTTGCATTGGCGGCGCAGGACTTCCTCGGTGAGCCCGGCTTCGCGCTCCTGAATAACCTCGCCGACGCAAACAATGGGCGTAAGTCCGGCCTCGAGGGCGCGCTCCAGCTTTTTGTTTACTGTATCGTCGGTTTCGCCGAAGTACTGGCGACGTTCGGAGTGACCGATAATGACGTGAGTGCAGCCGCAGGCCAGCAGCATGGGCGCGGAGATTTCTCCCGTGAAGGCGCCTTCCTGCTCCCAATACATGTTCTGTCCGCCGATGGCGACCTTGGAGCCCTTCGCGGCTTCCACAGCGGCAGGCAGGCAGACGTAGGGCGGGCAGACGGCGATTTCGTCGCGAGTGTGGGAGGCGACCAGGGGGAGAAAGGCGCGGAAGAACTCGCGCGCCTGGTCGGGAGTTTTGTACATCTTCCAGTTGGCGGCAATCAGCTTTTTGCGTGGCATTTATTTGTGGTTCAGAGGCTAAAGCGCTCTGATAAATCCAGCGTCAGACCCCCGGACTGAACTCCGGGGTTCCGCGGCGAGACCAGTTTCACTCAAAAGGCGTCCGACCTCGGATGCCTCCCGGCTTGAGTGGCCCTTTCCAGCTACCCTACGGCGCGTCCGTTAGCGCTTCCACTCCGGGCAGCTTCTTGCCTTCCATGAACTCCAGCGAGGCGCCTCCGCCGGTGGAGATGTGCGTGATGCGGTCGGCAACCCCGGCAGCGTGGACGGCGGAAACCGTGTCGCCGCCCCCAACGATAGAAGTCGCGCCGCTGTTTTCCGCCACGGTGTGGGCCAGGCGCTTGGTTCCATGGGAAAACGGTTCCACTTCGAAGACGCCCATAGGCCCGTTCCAGACGATGGTGCGGGCGCGGGCCACTTCCGCGCTGAACAGTTCCACGGTTTGCGGGCCGATGTCGAGCGCCATCTGGTCGGCAGGAATTTCGGTGACTGTGCGGGCCAGTGCGGTCGGATCAATCTTCTGCGCCACCACGTGATCCACCGGCAGCAGGAACTTCACCCCTTTGCTCTTGGCGTCCTGCAGAATCTGGCGGGCGAGGTCCAGCTTGTCTGCCTCCACCAGCGACTTCCCTACCTGCTGGCCCTGCGCCTTAAGAAACGTGTAGGCCATGCCGCCGCCGATAAGCAAGGCATCGACCTTGTTCATCAGGTTGCGAATAACGCCGATCTTGTCGCTGACCTTGGCGCCTCCGAGAATCGCGACAAAAGGATGCTCGGGGTGCTGCATGGCCTTGCCCAGATACTCCAGTTCCTTTTCCATCAGCAGCCCGGCAGCCGATTTCTGCAAGAACTTGGTAATGCCTACCGTGGAGGCATGGGCGCGGTGCGCCGTGCCGAACGCATCGTTCACGTAAAAATCGGCGAGGTGAGCCAGTTGGCGGGAGAACTTTTCATCGTTGGCCTCCTCTTCCGGATGGAAGCGCAAGTTCTCCAGCAGCAGGGTCTGGCCTTTTTCCAGCTTCCCCGCCATCTCCTCCGCCTGAATGCCCACGCAGTCCGTGGCGAAGCCGACGTTCTCGCCGCGGCCAAGCTGGGTATCGAGCAACATGCGCAGGCGCTCGGCTACCGGGCGCAGGCTCATGCGGGGATTGATCTTGCCTTTGGGGCGGCCCAGGTGCGAAGCCAGAATCAGCCGGGCTCCGTGGCGCAACGCGTACTCAATGGTGGGCAGGGTCTCGCGAATGCGCGTGTCATCCAGGACACCTCCTTCCTCTGCTAGCGGCACATTGAAATCTACGCGCATAAAAATGCGGTGGCCGTTTAAGGGCAGGTCGCGGATGGAGAGCTTCCCGATACCTTCACGATGCAAAACGGGCTGCCGAGTAGTGCTCACAGCGAACTCCTTGCGAGAGCAGTACGCCTCGCTACGCCGGCCAGAGACCGGCTCTTCGTTGTCTTAAAGTCCCTTGCTGGCGAGGAAATTGATGAGATCCCTGACGCGGCACGAATATCCCCATTCGTTGTCGTACCAGGCGATAACCTTCACCAGATTGCCGTTAATGACGCGGGTCATGGGCGCATCCACGATGGAAGAGCGCGAGTCGCCGCGGTAGTCCATGGAAACCAGCTCAGCATCTTCATATCCCAGGTAGCCCTTGAGCGGAGTCGAGCCGGCCGCCTGCTTCATGGCGGCGTTGACTTCCTCTGCTGTCGTCTTCTTCTCCACGTAGGCGACCAGGTCCACCACCGAAACATTGGGGGTGGGCACACGCATGGCGAAACCATCGAGCTTACCCTTCAATTCGGGAATCACCAGGTGCAGGGCCTTGGCCGCGCCCGTCGAAGTGGGAATCATGCTGAGCGCCGCCGCGCGCGCCCGCCGCAGATCCTTGTGGGGGAAGTCCAGGATCACCTGGTCATTGGTGTAGGAATGGATAGTGGTCATGCTGCCGCTGACGATCTTGAAGGAATCGTTTACCACTTTGGCCAGGGGCGCCAGGCAGTTGGTGGTGCAGGAGGCGTTGGAAATGACGTTGTGCTTGGCGGGATCGTAAACCTGCTGGTTGACGCCCAGCACCAGGGTGACGTCCTCATTCTTGGCGGGAGCGGAGATGATGACCTTCTTCACCGGCCCGCGCAGGTGCTTTTTGGCGTCGTCGGCGTTGGTGAAACGGCCGGTGGACTCGAGCACTACCTGGGCGCCCACCGAGTCCCAGGGCAGCTTAGCCGGATCTTTTTCAGCGAAAACGCGGATGCTGCGGCCGTCCACGCGAATGCAGTCGGTGCCGGCGCTGATGTCGTTCGGCAAATTGCCCAGGATGGAGTCGTACTTGAGGAGGTGGGCCAGGGTCTTAGGATCGGTCAGGTCATTTACCGCCACAAATTCGAGGTTGCGGTCGTTGAGCGAGGCACGCAGCACGTTGCGCCCGATCCGCCCGAATCCGTTAATGCCTACTTTGACTGCCATATTGCCTCCGTATAAGTGCGAGATGAAGGATGAGCTTGGAGCCGATGATCCAAACAAAAAATCGTAACATCGGCATCGCCGCAGGGCAAATAAGCGTGACACAGGATGATGTGACGAGAAGCACATGGCTAGTGGCTGAAACCGAACATTGCCTGCAAAGCGAGGGATGTGTTACAAGGCGGGAGATGGGCAAGTGGATTCGTGACCGGCTGCGTCGCCGCAGGAAGAAGACGGGCGCGAGCGCAGCGTCTGGGGAAAACCCGCCGCCATTGCAACCCAACTTTCTGGCCAACGAGATGGCTGCTGGGCCGTCGCAAGCGGAGCCCGAACCAATTCATGAGGATGACAATCCCGAGCCAGCAACAACGGCGTTGCCTGCCGGCGCGGCGGCTGCAGGTCAGCCTCCCGCAGCGAAAAGACGCCGGCGCAGAGGCCGGCGTGGGCGGGGTGGCCGGGCGCCAGTTGCGCCAGGCGCTCAACCCACTCCATTGCGGCCTGCCTATCCCGAACCGGCCGAATCAGGCCCGCCTCCGGTCCTACAGCAGGCTGCTGAACCCGAGTCACGGCCCGCGACCCGGCCTCATCCGGCTGCCGCACCCGCCGCTCAACCTCGGCGTCCCAAAGGCGTGGTGGTTTTAGCCATTGGCTTGCCCGGCTCCGGCAAAAGCACCTGGTTCAAGCGCCGCCAGGCTGTCCCCCTTTCCAGCGACGTAATTCGCTCCATGCTGTTTGACGACGTCACCGAACAGCGTTTCCAGGACCTGGTCTTTTCTACCCTGCGCTCGCTGCTGCGCGCCCGGCTGGTGGCCCGCATGCCCGTGAACTACGTGGACGCCACCAACCTTTCCCCGCACGACCGCCGCGGCTGGATCAAGATGGCCCACGATTTTGGCTATGAAGTGCAGGCGGTCTTCTTCGATGTGCCCACGGAAGTTTGCATCGAGCGGAACCGCCGCCGCGATCGGGTGGTTCCCGAAGACGTGATGCAACGCATGGCTGGCAAGCTGCGCCCGCCGAAATTCGACGAAGGATTCTCCAAAATTACCGTGGTACGGGTGAAACGCACGGAAGAGGCGGAGTCCAGCCAGGGAGACTCCGAGCCGCAGGATCGGTAAGAATCAGCGTCGTCCCTTTTTGATGTCGATAACTTTTACGGTCTCTCACACCCACACCTTCCGTGTTTCTGCCGAGTCACTCAGGATTTCAGGTAGGGCAGCAGTTCCTTGAAGGCGGGTGTGCCGGAAGAGCGCAGCAGTTCGTACATCATCATTTCGGTGGAGGAGATGACCGCCCCGGCGTCGCGCATGCGCTGCAGGCCGATTTTCCAGTTCCACTCGGCGCGTGAGCTGACCGCGTCGGAGGCGACATGCACGAGATAGCCTTGCTGCAGGGCGCCCAGTGCCGTTTGCATCACGCAAATGTGAGCTTCCATGCCGCAGAGCAGCACGGTGTTGCGGCGTCCGGGCAGGCTCTTCAGCGCGGTGGTAAATTCCCGGCTGCCAAAGCAGGAAAATTCCAGTTTATCCATTACCTTTGAGTCAGCTGCCAACGAGGCAATCTCCGGAACTACGTTGCCCAGTCCTTTGCAGTACTGGGTGGTCAGGAGCGTGGGAATGTTCAGAATGCCCGCCAGGCGGATCAGCAGCTGCGAGTTTCGCACCAAGCGCTCTTTTTCGAAAATGGGCGGCAGCAGCTTCTGCTGGATATCCACCACCACCAGCGCGCAGTGCTCCGCCACCAGCGGATGGCGAGCTGCTTGGCTGAGCTCGGCAGGTGTGTTGAAGGTTTCCAGTGTGCTGCCCATGGTTGCTCCTCAGCGCGCGGCAACTCGCGCCCGCTTCTCTGCTAACCTCAGAATGCACATGATTTTACCCTTGTGCGGAGTAGTTGCAACGGTTGTGCCTGGCTTCGCGGTTATGGCAGGCTTTTCTGCCCAAGTCTGGCCAGTGCATTAGCGTCGGTACATCCTGCCTTTAGCCTCCCCAATCTAAATAACCTAGCTAAACGAGGATTGTGGGGTATGCACGTTTGCCATTTGCGGCTGAAGAGGAAGCTGTTGTTTTCGAAGCGGAACCTGTAACTCGGTTCAGCCGAACCACCTAGCCGCTATTTCTCCTTTTGTTCCCCGGCAGAAGGCTGGCACTGAGTTGATAAGAACGGGGATACCCGTTCCTGCAGGCGCCCTGCCGCAGGCAAACTGCGCCCCGAAAGGAGATGGGCCGGTGTTTGAGGAAAGCCTTATCGAATCTACGAATCGGTTCAAGACCAATCGTGGGAAGGCCACGGTAGTATCGTTCGTCATTCAGATTGCTATCGTGAGTTTCCTTGTGTTGATACCTCTTATCTTTGTGGAGGCATTGCCCACCCATCAACTGATGACGGAACTGGTGGCGCCACCTCCTCCGCCCCCGCCACCTCCGCCGGCGGCGGCGCCGGCCGCAGCACACCCGCAGCCGGTGGCGAAGGAACAGCTCAACCCCAATGAACTGCATACGCCGACCAGAATTCCCAAGCAGATCGTTAAAACCCAGGAGATGGCGTCGGCGGCGCCACCCTCCAACGCTCCAGCAGCTGTGGGCGGTGTAGTTGGCGGGGTCCCAGGCGGCGTTGCAGGCGGGCAGGTGGGCGGCGTCTTGGGTGGTGTGCTCAATTCTCCGGTGGCTGTGCCCAAAGTTGAATTGAAGCGCGTGCGCGTCTCCCAGGGCGTCTCTCAAGGACTGCTCACGCACAAGGTGGACCCACAATATCCGCAACTCGCGAAATCGGCCCACATTCAGGGTACGGTAGTGCTGCACGCCGTGATCGGCAAGGACGGCAAGGTGCAGAACCTGCAGGTGGTGAGCGGACACCCCATGTTGACCGCCTCGGCTATCAATGCGGTCAAGCAGTGGCGATACAAGCCTTACATGTTGAACGGACAGCCGACGGAAATTGATACCACCATTACGGTCAACTTCACGCTGGCCGGAGCGTAAGCACAAAAGCGGTAACGGTTGGACGAGCGGGCGGTCTCGCGATCGCCCGCTTTTCTTTTCACCAACCCCAGTTGGCAACCCGGCCCGACAGCATGGGTTCTTTAACAACGTAGCGCTTTATGGTTGTGGGGGGCCCTTCATGCTAAAAAATCTGCTCGAGCGCTGGCCGGTGGTGAAACAGATTCGCACGGGCGGCGACGGAACCGGTCCGGAAGCTTGGTCTGAGCACACTCGCCAGCTCGCCCCTAAAACTCAGGACGCCCAGGTGACCCGCTCCATCTGTCCTTATTGCGGGGTGGGATGTGGGCAATTGATCTTCCATAAAGATGGAAAGATGATCTCCGTCGAAGGCGATCCAGACTCGCCCATTTCTCGCGGGCGTTTGTGTCCCAAAGGCGCCAACACTTTCGAACTCCACACCCATCCGGACAGGCTGAAGAAGGTGCGCTACCGCGCGCCTTACTCCAGCAAGTGGCAGGAACTCGATCTGGAAACGGCCATGGACATGGTCGCCGAGCGGGTGTGGCAAAGCCGCGAGCAGACGTTCATCGAGAAGAAAGACGGCGAGGTGGTGGCGCACACCCAAGCCATTTGCCACTTGGGCGGAGCCACCCTGGACAATGAGGAAAATTACCTGATCAAAAAGCTGTTCAGCGGCGGCCTGGGCATGGTCTGCATCAGCAACCAGGCGCGAATATGACATAGCTCGACGGTGCCCGGTCTGGGCACCTCTTTCGGGCGCGGCGGAGCCACTACCGCGCAGCAGGACCTGAGCAATGCAGACGCCATCCTGATCATGGGATCGTCCATGGCGGAGAACCATCCGGTCGGCTTCCAATGGGTAATGGAGGCGCGCGAGCGTGGAGCCAAGGTCATCCACGTGGACCCGCGGTTCACGCGCACCTCGGCGATGGCCGATATATGGGTGCCGCTGCGGGCGGGAACTGACATTCTGTTCCTGGGTGGCATCATCAACTACGTCCTGCAAAACGAGAAGTATTTCCGCGAGTATGTAACCCACTACACCAACGCCCCCACCATCATCAACGATCAGTTCAAGGACACCGAAGACTTGGGCGGCGTCTTCTCCGGCTTTGACCCTGAAACCAGCGAGTACAGTCCGGCGACCTGGCTTTATGCCGGATCGGACGTTAAGGGAGCGGACGAATCTGCCACTCACGCAGCATCAAGCGGCGGGCATGCCTTGCGGGGTAGCCCTGGAGGTGGACATGGGCACGACCGTGGCGGCGAAGTCGCTAAAGAGAGCGAGCAGCAACAGGATCGAACCCTGCAGAATCCCCGCTGCGTGTTTCAGATCCTGAAGCGGCACTTTGCGCGCTATACGCCAGAATTGATTGAGCACTACTGCGGAATCCCGAGAGATGTGTTTCTCAAAGCAGCGGAGGCGTTCACTAACGCTTCCGGGCCAGACAAGACGGCGGCCATCTGCTACGCGGTGGGCTGGACGCAGCACTCCAAAGGCGTGCAGATCATCAGGTCGGCCTCCATTCTGCAGCTGCTGTTGGGCAACATCGGGCGGCCAGGAGGCGGCATTCTCGCACTGCGTGGTCACGCTTCCATTCAGGGTTCCACTGATATACCCACACTTTATGACATCCTGCCCGGCTATTTGCCGATGCCGTATTTTGAATCCGACTCGCACCGCTTCGAGCAGTATGTGAGCAAGCACAGCAGCAAGGTGGGGCTATGGGCCAACTTCGACAAGTACATCATCAGCCTGCTGAAGGCCTGGTACGGCGAAGAGGCGAGCGAGGACAATGACTGGAGCTTTGATTGGCTGCCGCGGGTGACCGGCGACCACTCCGAGTTTGGCTACTGGCTGGAGATGATGGAAGGCAAGGTGGAAGGGCTGTTCGTTATGGGACAGAACCCGGCTGTGGGCGCGCCCAATGGGCGGTTGGAGCGCAAAGCATTGGCCAAGCTGAAATGGCTGGTAGTCCGGGACATGGTGGAGACAGAGACCGCGTCTTTCTGGTACGACTCACCGGAAGTAGAACGTGGCGAGCTCAGCCCAGAGAAGATTGGCACCGAGATCTTCCTCTTCCCTGCCGCCGGCCAAGGAGAGAAGGACGGCACCTTCACCAATACTCAACGTCTGCTGCAATACCACAACAAGGCGGTTGATCCACCGGGTGACGCACGCAGCGAGACCTGGTTCATTTATCACCTGGGGCGGCGATTGAAGGCGAAAGCGGCCAAGTCTTCGCGGACCTGGGATGCCGGCCTGCGGGCGCTGACCTGGGACTATGGCACCCACGGGGCACACGCCGAGCCCAACGTGGAGGAAGTGCTGGCGGAGATCAATGGTTACACCGTAGCCGACCGCAAGCTGGTGGAGAATTTCGATAGCCTTCGCAATGACGGCTCTACCGCCTGCGGTTGCTGGATTTATTCCGGAGTAATGCCGCACCGCGATGAGAACAAGGCTAACAAGCGGGAACCCAAGGGCCTGCTTGGCCACGGCTGGGGATTCGCATGGCCCAAAGATACTCGTATTATTTACAACCGCGCTTCCGCCCGGCCCGACGGCAAGCCCTGGAGCGAACGTAAGAAGCTGGTGTGGTGGGACGAAGAAAAGAAGCAGTGGACCGGGACAGACACACCGGACTTTCCCAAGAGCAAGGCCCCCAATGATCCGGGTGATCCCAAGGGTAAAACCGGACTGGAGGCGCTTGCCGGCGACAAGCCATTTATCCTTCATCCCGATGGTCTGGGTTGGATTTGGGTGAGCAGCGGGCTGAAAGATGGGCCGCTGCCCACGCATTATGAGGCGCTGGAATCGCCAGTCCGCAACCCGCTCTACCCCAAGCACACCAGTAATCCGCCGGCCAAGAAGAAGGAAGGACCGGACAATCCTTACGCCTTCTCGCCCACCGACGCACGCTTCCCTTACGTGCTCACCACGTATCGCCTCACCGAGCACCACACCGCGGGCGGAATGACGCGCACCCTTTCCCATTTGGCCGAGTTGCAGCCGGAGCTGTTCACCGAGGTCTCCCCCGAACTGGCCGCCGACATCGGTTTGGAGCACGGTGACTGGGCCACCATTACCACGCCGCGCGGCATCATTGAAGCGCGTGTGCTGGTCACTACCCGCATGCGTCCCATGTGGGTGGAAGGCCGCACCGTGCACCAGGTGGGCCTGCCGTATCACTGGGGCTACAAGGGGCTGGTGAAAGGCGACGTCACCAATGACCTGCTGGCCATCTCCGAGGAGCCCAACGTGCGCATCATGGAGACCAAAGCGCTGGTGTGCAACATCCAGCCTGGCCGGCGCCCGCAAGGCAAAGAGGCGCTCGAAGAACTGCAAGCGCAGACACGGAGGGCGGCATGAGCGCCAACATCCCAGATTTCTCCTCGCCCGGATCACAAAGCCGGATTACTGCCTTCCTCACCGATTCAACCTTGTGCATCGGGTGTAAAGCCTGTGAGGTCGCCTGCAAGGAATGGAACGGCGTGGCGGAAGACGGCCTGAATTGGAGCGGCTTCTCTTACGACAACACGGGCGCCGTAGGCGCTTCCACCTGGCGGCACGTGAAGTTTGTGGAAGGCGAGCCGGAACCTGGATACGGGGGCGCCGCCGGCGAAGTGAACTCTTGGAACTTTTCTTCCGATGTTTGCAAGCACTGCGAAGAGGCGGGCTGCCTGGAGGCATGTCCCACCGGCTCCATTGTGCGCACTGAGTTTGGCGGTGTGTACATGCAGCCCGACGTTTGCAACGGTTGTTCCTACTGCGTAGTCGCCTGCCCCTTTGGGGTGATTCAGAAAAATGACTCCGACGGCCGCGCCTTCAAGTGTACCTTCTGCTATGACCGGCAAAAGGCTGGATTAGGACCAGCTTGTGCTAAGGCCTGCCCCACGGAATCGATCAAATTTGGCGAATTGAACGAGTTGCGCCTGGTTGCCCAGGAGCGCGTGAAGGAGCTGCACAGTCGCGGCGTGCATGACGCCCAAGTTTACGATCCGGTGGATACCAGCGTGGCCGGAATCCACGCCTTCTTTCTCATGCGTGGCGATCCCCGCACTTACAACCTGCCGCCCAAACCGGAAGTTCCGACTGTTTATCTGAAGACTGCCTGGCGAGCGGCGGCAATAGGTTCGGCTGCGCTGCTGGCCGGATCGTTAGCGGCATTCCTCGCTAGTCCAAAGGGCAACGCCGGTCGCCAATCCAGAAGCAGGAGATATCGCCGATGAGCACCGAACCGTTGCGGCAGGATCCAGCCCCTCAGCGTGCCAGCGAAGCACGCCTGCTGCAATTGCGCCGCGAAGGCGAGACTCGCGGCCGCGTCGAAGGTGCGGGCGTGCATCCGCCAGGAGCGCCTTTCCCCAAGGCCTCGCCAGAAACCGGCTATTACGGCGTTCCCATGCTGAAGCAACCGCAGTGGAAGTGGGAGGTGCCGCTCTACTTCTTCGTTGGCGGCGCGGCAGGTTCGGCGGCGGTAATCGGTGCCATGGCCAATTGGGTGGGCCGCGATCCCGAACTGCGGCGGAACGCGCGTCTGGTAGCCGCAGCCGGCGGCATGATCTCCACCGGCCTGCTCGTGGCGGACCTGGGTCGCCCGGCTCGCTTCCTGAATATGCTGCGCGTTTTCAAAAAGCAGAGCGCCATGTCCATGGGCGCATGGACGCTAGCGGCATTCAGCAGTTTTTCCGGTGCCACCGCGTTTGCGGAACTGATTGGCGAATGGTTCGACTTTGCGCCCCTGCGCGTGCTCGGCAACATTTCAGAGGCCTTCTCGGCCGCCCTGGGTCTTCCCTTCCACAACTACACCGGGGTGCTCATCGGAGCGACGGCCATACCGGTATGGAACCAGAACATAACTACGCTGCCGATTCACTTTGGCATGTCGGGCCTGAATTCGGCTGTTTCCATCCTGGAACTTGTGGGACACAACAATGCCGCCTTGAATCTTTTAGGGATTGGAGCCTCGGCGTTCGAAACCTACGAAGGCTTGCACCTGGAACAGCGGCCGGAAGCGGCGCTGGATCCTTTGAAACATGGGCTGAGTGGATGGATCACCCGCCTGGGCGGTGTGCTCTCCGGACCCGCTCCCCTGAGCCTGCGGCTGGCGGCGCAGATCAGCGGTTCACAAAAAATGCGGCGTGCGGCGTGCTGGTCGTCCATTGCCGGCTCACTCTTGACCCGCTATGGATGGATGCAGGCCGGGAAGGCATCTGCCCAGAACTGGCGCCTGCCCCTGGAAGTGCCGAAGTCAACACCGGAAGCGCCGAAGCTGCAATCGAAGCCGCAGCTGCCGCAGGCGCGTGCTATTAAAACCGCGTGAGCTCTACGAACCAGCCACACGCTTCGACGCTTCGCCCCCACACAGCCGGTGCTTGATCACCACCACGGCCGCCGCCACCGCACAGGCGCCGGCCAATGGGATCACCATGCCCGTGCGCACGGTACGCGCTTCAGAGATTTGGCCTACCGCCCAGGGAAACACGGCCCCTCCCGCCAAACCCATGGCGAAGAGCACACCGAATACCGTGCCGGCATAACGCTGGTAGCGGTCGCCGATCATGGCCAGCGTGGTGGGATAAATGGCGGAAAAGGCGAAGCCGACGAAGAAGACGGCTGCCGCGAGGAGCGGAACCGAGCGCGCGCCGAGCAGAATGGCGCATCCGGCCATGGAGCCCAGGGCGCTCAGCAACACCAGTTGCACATCGCGAAAGTAGCGCAGCAGGCGGGTGGCCGTAAGCCGGCCCAGCATTAGCCCGGCCCAGTATCCGGCGAGAATCCAGGTAGCCAGCTGCGCCCTGGCTCCCGCTTCCCCCAAATAAGTAGAGGTCCAGCCCGCGAGCACGGCTTCGTTACCGGACTCCACAAACAAGGCGATTCCGAACAGCAGCAGGCCGGGATAGCGCACCACCTCCAGGATTTCGCGCCAGGTCATGCCATGCCCTTCGCGCGCCGGCGGGAAAGGCAGCACAGCATAGGCCACGGCACCGATGGCGGGCAGCACGGCTGTAACGAGCAGCAGCCGTGACATTGGCAGCAGGCTGGTGATGCTAGCCGCGAGCAGCGGGACGAACAACGCGCCAAAACCGTAGAAGATGCCCAGCAAATTGAGCATGCGTCCGCGGTTGCCGCCGTAGAGTTCGGAAGTAAGCACGTTACAGGACGTATTGAGGCCACCGCCTCCCAACCCGATCACCAGCGCGGCAATCACCGCCGCCAGCATGGACTTGGCCGCCGCAAACTCCACCAGGGCTACGGTCACCAGCACTGCCGAAACCAGCAGCACCAGCTTGTTTCCGAAACGGTCAATCAGCGGCCCTACCGCCACTGTGGCGAAGCACACGCCCGCGAACAGCAGCAGAAAGAGGTCTCCCTGCTGCGCCAGGTCCACGCCCAGGCGCTCGCGCATGGCCGGCAACCCGAACAGCGTTCCCAGCAGCGCCAGCACCAGGCCAAAAATGAACATCCCGGCGCAGGCGGCGGCGAATAGCCGGGCGCGTTGTCGCCCTTCCAGCATGGCTACCGTTTCAGCGACCGCTCGTAGGCCGCGTACACCTGATGGTTGTTGTCGGGCGGAATTCCGGGGACATTAGGAGAGACAAATACCGGCGGCTTCAGGCCGCGACGCGCCAGCTCATCCGCCACCTGCGCGACCAGGGCCATGGCGATGGTGACGATGGCTACCGTGGAGCCGGCAGCCACCGGCGGTTTCCAGCCTTCGATGCTTACCAGCGAGTCTTGCGCCGGAACACAGTTGTCAATCACCAGTTCGGCCACTTCGCTCAGCTTTTTGCCGCTGGAATGCGTGGCCGCTCGGCGCCGCTGATTATCCATGGAGGTGACGGCCACGGTACGCAACCCGCGCCGGGCAGCCTCCATAGCCACTTCGATCACCACCGCATTGAGCCCGCCATGGGAAAACACCAGCATTACGTCACCCGAGCGAATGGGCTCATTCTCAAACAACAAGGGCGCATAGCCTTCGCGGCGTTCCAGCCACAGCAACCCTTGTGTGCCCCCAGAGCCCAGCACGTTGGTCCACATCAGGCGCGCGTCCATCATGGGGCGGAAGCCGGGAAAGCTGCCATAGCGGGGAAATATATCGAGTACGGGGATGACGGAGTGCCCGCTGCCAAACAGGTGCACCAGGCCGCCCCCCGCAATGGATTCCGCCATGATCGCGGCGGCGCGCGCAATGTTCTCTGCCTGCGTGCTCCAGATTTTGTTCAGAACTTCCGAAATACGGTCGCGATAATGGTAGAGACTCATAGGAGACCTGCCCTTCCCAGCGCCAGGTAACCCATGCCTAGCAGATTGGCGTCATTTCCTAGTCGGCTGAGCTTGATCTGGACCTGCTTGGCGGCCAATGGCTGGCAGCGCGCCAATGCAGTTTCCTTCAGCGTGTCGTAGAAGAGGTCAGCGGCGGCGCTCATACCGCCGCTCACAATCACCACTTGCGGATCGAACAAGCTGATGAGGTTGGCTACGGCCAGACCCAGCAGCTTTCCGGCGCGTTGAAATATCTGCCGGGCAAAGGGGTCGTGCTCGCGCGCCATGCGAGCGATGTTTTCCGCCGTTAATTTGCTGGCGGGCAGCCCGGCCATCTTGCCGCCGAAACCAGCCTCAATGCTGTTGACGGCCGCGCGCACCAGGGCTGGGCCACAGGCAAAAGCTTCCAAGCCGCCGTGGCGGCGCACGTCGTCACCATCGGCTTCGGAAACTGCCATCCAGCCTGCGCAACCGGAGAGTTCGTGGGCGCCGCGCAACACCTCTCCTCCACTGAGGATTCCTGCGCCGATGCCGGTGCCCACCAGGAGCACTATCACGTCGGTTTTGCCGCGTCCCCCACCCCGCCATGCTTCTCCCAGCACAGCAGCGTTGCGGTCGCTCTCCACCTGCACCGTGACCTGCAGCCGCTTGCGCAGCAACTGCTCGAGGGGCACCTTTTCCCATCCCGGAAGATTGGGCGCCCACACAGTACGGTTGCGGCGCACCAGTCCCGGCACGGCAATACCGGCGGCGCGAATCTTGAACTTGCCGGCCACTTCCCTCGCCAGCCGCAAAATCTGCTCCACCGGCGCCAGGGTGGAAGAGAGGTCCACCACCTCCGTCTCGCGCGCCAGGAATTTGCCCTCGTGGGTCAGCAGAGCCGCGGCTATCTTGGTTCCTCCCAGATCGGCGGCAAAAACGGTGGGCGGCATGGCGATGAAGAGCCGATTGTACTGGAATGGGCTGCTGCCAATTCTTTTCCCTCTTAGCCCTGCTTCGGTGTCTCCGCGCGAACTGCCTTACTGGGGCACGCCGTTAAAGACCACGTTGGCCTTCAGCGTTACCGCGCCCACGGAGCGCCCGCCGGCCTCAGCATTAAACGTCAGCGTTTGCCAGCTTCCTTTTTGGCTCTGGGGCGCTACCAGGAACAGCGATACTGGGCGCGACTCGTGTGCCGCCAGGTTGTAAACCATGGGACCTGGGGCCTCGGTCCATCCCGTGGGCAATGCAGACCGCAGTGTCACCTGCTCGGCGCTGCCGCTGGTGTTACGAAGGATCAGCGGAACCCAGAGGTGAAAATCGGCCGTTCCCATGGCAGTTTCTGGCGCCAGCAGCTTGGCCAGATGGTCCAAGTTGTGCTGCGGCCAGAAGTCGCGATAGAACGCCCAGGGTCCGCCCAGCTGCAATCCCTCGCCTGGCCCGGCCACTGCATGGTGCCCCACCACCGGAGCCCAAGGCACGCCCTCCGGCTTCACGTTCTCCAGGATGTCGCCGGTAGTCGAACCTCCCACGACTGACTTGCCGAAAATGTAGCGCATGGGACGGGCCAGGTACTCCTTCACCGTGGCCTCGCTGAACTCCGGCCCGATCTGCGATTTGTCGTGCATCCACGCGTTATAGGTTATTTGTCCATAGGATATGTGCTGACTAGACGAGATCTCGTCGGTGCGATATTCCGGGCCTTTGCCTTGCACGAACTCCTCATGGCTGGCGTCGGTGAAGTAATAGATCTTCTGCGGCTGCCAGGGATGCAAGCCTTCGCCGTAGTTGCTGATGTGCAAGCGGTCGCGGGGCGCTTCCACCTGTTCCGGGAAAGCCAGCGAATCGCCCGCCAGATCGAACGCCTCGGTAGCGAGCACGCCGGCTGCCTGGTGGTCATCATGGTTCTCGCCCGCAACGTAATCGGGGAGCCAAGTCAGGATTACCTCGGGACGGGTCAGTCGCACCAAGCGTACCACCTGGTCCAGCGCCGTCCCGTGTCCCCACGCCTCCAACGAGTGCAGCACATCCTGCCCAGGAGTGTCCGATCCGTTCAGAAACCAGACGTTGTAAACGCCCAGTGCGGCCTCGGCCCGCCGTCCTTCGACTTCGCGAATGGCGCCCAGTGAAGCCGCCTGCTCGTTGCCCACATAATTTGACCCGGAATTGCCGCGCGTGCAGAAGATGACGGCGGCACGCTTCCCCTGATCCATTGCGCGCGCCACGTAGGGCGCAGCTGCCATGTCGTCATCCGGATGCGCCACTATCACCAGAATGTCGGCTTTGTACCGGTCGTCGGGTGCCGGATACGGGGGCGCTTGCGGCACTTGCGCCCAGGCGGCGCCGATCAGCAGCAACGCGGCAAGAACAGAGTGAACTACAAATGATTTCATCTGATGAGGTGATCCTTTGGGTCAATTTGTAATTGAGCAATTTGTAACTGGTAATTAAAAACCCGCCGTGCCGGATGCGCAAATCGAAAAGTGCGAATTACCCATGGCGAGCACGCTGCAGTCCAAGCCGGCAGTGCCCTCACTCCTGGTCTACTGCGGCATGTGTTCCCTATCGACGTGCCCGCGCAGGGTCACCGAACCTATGTCCCTGCCTTCGGACTGGGCATTCCACATTAGATTTACCCACGCGTCTTTTGGTGCCGACGCAGGCGCCAATACCCAGACCGACACCGGATAAGTATCATGAGCGGCGATGCTATAGATCTGCGCCGCAGGTTTGGCTGTCCAGCCGGCAGGCAAGGCCGGGTTCAACGTCACCTGTTGGATTGAATCGGTATCGTTATGAATCAGAATCGGCACCCAGAGCTTTTCCTCGGGCGCAACACCGGTCTCCGGCGCGTAGAGCTTCCCGATGTGCTCGATGTCGTGGGCCTGCCACAGCTGACGGTAAAACGCCCACGGGCCGCCCAATTCGATTGAGACAGGCGGTCGTGCCGCCGGCTGGTATCCGCTCGCACGATGATACGGAATGGCTCCCGGTCGGACACCTTCGAAAACATCCCCCGTCGGCGTTCCGCCCACCAGCGATTTGCCGAGAATAAACCGCACCGGCGTTTCCATCACTTCCTTCAACTGCTCCGGCGTGTAATCGCCCTGCGTCTGATAGGAACCCCAGGCCAGCTCACCAATTTTGGAATAGGGAACGTGCCGCGAAGGCGAGATGTCGCTGCTGGGATACTCCGGCCCGTTCCCTTTATAAAACTCTGAATGGATGGCGTCGGAAAAGTAGTAAATCTTCTTCGGCTGCCATGGCCGCAGCCCTTCGCCGTAGTTGCTGACGTTGAAGTGGTCGCGTGGCGCCGCCACTTGCTCGGAAAAGGCCAACGGGTTGCCGGCCAGATCAAAGGCCTCTGTGGCCAGCACGCCGGCAGCTTGATGATCGGAGTGGTTTTCCCCATCGTCATAATTGGGCAGCCAGGTGAGGATCACCTCCGGACGCGTCAGGCGCACCAGGCGCACCACTTCTTCCAGCGATTCCCCGTGCCCCCAGGTTTCCAGGGAATGCAGCACATCCTCGCTCGGGGTGTCCGGGCCATGCAGGAACCACGCATTGGTGATGCCGTAAGTGGCGAGGGAATGCCGGGCTTCCATCTCGCGCTCATCGGCCAGCGCCTTGGATTGCTCGTAGCCCACCGCGTTGCCGCCGGAATTACCGCGGGTGCCGTACACCAGCGCCACACGGACGTGGTGCTGCTCGATCTCCTTGGCCAAATAAGTGGTCGCTTCCGTATCGTCATCGGGGTGGCCGACAATGACCAGAATATCCACCTTGTAGCGCGCATCGGGAGCCAGGTTCGCAGGAGCCTGGGGCGCTTGCGCCCAGGCAGTGATAGTTAGCAGCCAAACGGCAACAACACAGCGACACAAGATTGTATTCATGAGTTCGGAAAAGGCATTGTATTGGAACAGGTAAACCAGACGTGACCGTCTGGGTGCTGAGCAGACTGGGTGAACAGGGCCGCGGAGATTGCTTCTCCGCGGCCCTGTGTTGGCTTTCCTAGAACCGGAAGTGCAGCCCGAACTGCATCTGTCGCATGTCGGTCTGCGTGGAAGTAATCTGCCCGGCGCCCGCCGAATCCACATAATTAGCCGGCTGGCCCAGGTTTACGTGGTTAATGGCGTTAAAGTTTTCCCAGGAGAACTCCAGCGTCTTGCCTTCGGCGATGGTGAACGTCTTGCCCAATGACAAGTTAAGCAAGGCTTCGCCCGGTCCGCGCATGGAGTTGTGCCGCACGTCGCCATTGCGGCCGATGCCCTGTGGCGCTACGAAGGCCGTGGGGTCGAACCATTGGTTGGCACTCTGGTTAGGCACGTTGGGATTGCCGATGGCGTCCGGACGGAAGCTGTTGAAATCAGCAAATACCAGTGGCGCGTCACCGACCTGAGGCGTGAATGGCAAGCCGGAGTAGAAGGTGCTGATGCCGCTGAACACCCATCCGCCCAGCAGCATGTCCATAGGTTTGCTGGCGCTGCTTCCCCAGTGCCGGCCGTGGCCGAAGGGCAACTGCCAAACGTGCGCGATGCTCAAGGCCTGCGTGCGGTCGAAGTTGGCCGGCCCGTGGTCCTGCCACCAGTTCAGGTTGTTGGAGAAAGGTCCGTACTCCGAGTTGGCCATCGCCTTGGAGTAGGTGTAGGTCACCAGGAAGTCCAAACCTGCGCTGGTGCGCTTCTGCAGCTTGGCTTGCAGCGAGTTGTAGCTGGAGTTGTCGCAGTTGCAAGTCTGGTATAGACCCTGGGTCAGCCCGAACTTGGCAAAGCGGCGGCGCGCGTCGAGGTTCGAGCAGCCATTGGGATCATTGGGATTAGGATCGCTGAGCAGGCAGTTGGGGCTGGGCGGCGCTGCCTGGTTGGCATTGGGGTTCACATAAATATGCCGGCCCAGATTGCCCACATAGCCCAGTTCCGCCGTTAATGTGGGAGTGATCTCGCGCTGCACGGTCAGGTTCAAAGTTTCCGCCAGCGGAACGCGGTAGGAACTTGGCGGATCGAAGAAGTAGTACACGCCCAGGTCGTTGGGCAGCGGAAAACGTCCAGTGGTCATGTTGATGGCCGGGTTGGCAGGCGCCGGCGGACCATTCAACAAATTGAATACCGGCGTGTAGTTGTTGGGCGGATTCACCGATTGCGGGATGGTGATGGGGGGATCATATTCCGGCGATTGCCCGAATACCGCACCCAGGCCGCTGGGGGTGTAGCTCCGGCCGTAGCCGGCGCGGATGACCGTCTTCTCCTGGATCTGGTACGCGATGCCAATGCGCGGCGCGAAGCCCAGGTTATAGGCCTGCACACCCATATTGGCCGGCGTGGTGCCGATTCCCGCCGCCAGTCCCTCGCCAGTATTGGGGTCGAAGCTCCCCGCTCCGCCCGGTTTGGCGGCGTACTGCGGCAGGTAATTCTCGTAGCGCATGCCATAATTGATGGTCAATTTCCGCGTCGCCCGCCATCCGTCCTGAACGTAGAGGAACAGGCGCGTTTGCCGCAGGGCTGGATAAAAGCCTATGCCGGTGAAGTAACGGTTGAAGCTGGCAGGATCGGCCATCAGAAACGATGCCAGCCCCTCTCCGGTAGTAACCGAGCCATTGGTCAACTGGTCCACCGTGGCGCTGCCCGTGGTCGCGTCGTTGAAGTTCATTTCCCCGGAACGGTGGGAGTCGCTGGGGATCCGCTGCTGCTGGTCACGCCGGATATCTACCCCCCAGCCGAAAGTGTGGTTGCCGTGGATCTTGGTCCAGTTGTTCACCCACTGGAACTGATTCTCGGTTTCCTTCAGCGGGCAATTGCACTGGTTGATTTCCAAGGCATAGCCGAAATTGAAGCCACCATCACCGTTAACGTAGAACGCCGGCATGCCGCTGGTTTCGGTGGTCCCCAGGTTGAGCCCGGGGAAACCGGCGTCCAGCGCGGGTGTGGTGCCAACGCCGTTAGGCTGCACTCGTATGCGGTAGCGGAACGCGCCGAAGCGGAAGTCGGTGATTAGCGTGTTGCTGAGCGTATAAGTAGCGCCCAGCGCCAGGCTCTGGTTGCGATCCACCGACTGGCCGGCGAACAGCAACCCGTTCAGGCCCGGTCCGCCCGCTTCCCCGCCGTAGGCTCCGGGAGCCTGCATATCGAAATCGGCCAGCGTGTAGCGGCCAAAGAAATGCAATTTTTCTGAGATGTTGTAGTCCACGCGCCCGTCAACTTGGTCGCTGTTGAAGTGCTCCCCACCGCTTCCGATGTAATTGTTGAAGACCTGGCCGGGTGCGGTATTCGGCTGGGGCAACAATTTCATGATGTTGGTTACCGGACCGGCCACGGGAATAAGGTTCGGAACACCCCCGCTGGTGATCGCCGAACGTCCTGAGCCGTCCGGGTTCCCGGTATTCGGGTCGAAAATCATCCCGGCTTGCGCGGCAATGGATCCACCTTCGGTCGTCGGAACCATAAGCGGACTGGCGCATGGGGAGGCCGAGGTGCTGCCGTTGGAACAGACGTAATCGCCCAGCAGCGCGCGCAGGTCGCCCGCGCGCTCCGCGTTAGTTGGCACCGTGGTCACTGCGGAAGCTGTACGACGTCGTCGTGTCCCCTGGTAGTCAGCAAAGAAGAACAGCTTGTCCTTCTTAATGGGACCGCCGAAGGAACCGCCAAACTGGTTCCAGCGCAGGGGCAGGGTTAAGCCGGAAAACCGGTCCTTGGCATTAAAGAAGTCGTTGCGCAGGAACTCAAACCCGCTGCCATGGAACTGGTTGGTGCCCGATTTGGTGGTGGCCTGCAGCAGGGCCCCGGCTACGGAACCGAACTGCGCATCGTAGTTGCCGGTGGTTACCTTGAACTCCTGCAAGGAATCAATGTTGGGATTGATAACCGCAATGCCCAGCAGCGGGCTGCTGTTTTCCGTTCCGTCCAGCAGAAAACCATTGTGGGTGAAGGGCTGCCCGTTGACGTCAATCTGAATTCCGCCCTGCGGATTCTCCATGGCGGCGTGTTGCCAGTCATTGGCCTGCGCGCCCGGGGTGGCAAACATTACTTCCGTCAAATTGCGGTTGAGGATGGGCAGGCTGCTCAGTTCCTGGGTGCTCAGAGTGGTGCTGACGTCGGCCCGGTCCACCTTGAGCAGCGGCGTTTCCGCGGTAACCGTGACTTCGCTCTGGGCCGATTGGACCGCCAATCGGGCATCCACCCGCGTACTGGCGTCCACCTGTACATCGGCGGTGGCCTCGTAGCCCGCAAAACCTGCGGCTGATACTTTGACGCGATAATGCCCGGCCAGTAAGTGGGTCTGCTCGAAATTGCCGGCAGCATTGCTCTTGGTGTTATAGGTCACTCCCCGGTCCATGTCGCTGATGACCACGGAGGCATTGGGCACGGCCGCGCCACTAGGGTCGGTCACCGTGCCGCTGACGCTGCCATAAACCGCTTGGCCGAGCGCAAAACTAGGCAACAACAGGATGAAAACCGCTGCCCCTAGAAGACGAAACGTGCGCAACTGCATAACCACCTCCACCCGGAAAATGAAAGAAACCATTCAGAAAACACGAATGCCAAGCTGCCAAACAGCGGAAAATGGGCGAATTGTCACAGAGGTAAGCGGGGGAGTCAAGCGATTTCTAAATCGTTTCAAATGGCGCCGGCCGCTAAACATCTTCCGCTCAGCGCACTATGGGGGGATTTTGAGTTGGGCCGTTTCCTGTTTGCGGGAAAACTTTCTTGCCCGGTGTAGGGAATCTATTCAGGAGTGCGGCAACGCCGTCAGGCGCGAGGTTGCATCTTGCCGCTTTGCTGCAAGGGCTTGCACCTGCTTGTTGCACTCCCTGAACAATGTCGTCGTACTCTGCTGATTAGACTGTATTTAGAGACAGGGTCAGTTATGCCGCTTAGGTCCGCCGATTGCGCTTGCCCGGTGCGGCGGCAGGTTCCGCGGTTTTACCGCCCGCCTATTTCATGACCCGAGTAGCACTTCTGCTTGCGCTTTTATTGCCAGTATCGTGCCTGGCAGCGGTAGCTCCCTCCCCCCTGATTTCCTCAGCGGCCTTCCATGACGCCCTTGCCGCCAAGCTGGCGGACGGCCGCGTGCATCTTTTGAAGTTCCAGCCCCTGGAAGAAGCCGATGTAGAGATGCAGTGCGAGTCCACAGAGCCGCCGCAAGCCCTGGCCACGCCCCACAGTTGGGTGGCGGCCATCCCTGACAACACCAAAATTGTTGTGAATTTCATCATCGGCACTGACGGTCAGGTCTATAGCCCGTTTGTGCTCGACGGTTCCGGCACCCATACCCTGTTCCGCAAACTGGTGGAGGAAGTGCGTCGGTGGCACTATCGCCCGGCGCTGTGCAACGGCGTGCCAACCGATGCCGAAGTGAAGGTCCAGCTCTCCAGCCGTTAGCGCCTGACCCTTTATTTCCAGAACTATTGGTTGTGGCGCTATTCGTAACGCAGCGCGATCAGAGGGTCCACCGCCGTGGCCCGTCTCGCTGGAATCGCGCAGGCGGCTAAGCCAACCCCCACCAATACGGCCACCACAACCAGAAAGGTCACCGGATCCCTGGCCGAAACGCCCCACAGTTGGCTGGAGATAAAGCGGGTCACGAACATACTCGCAATCTCACCCAGGATCAGTCCCAGGCCGATTAGCCCTAAGCCGTTGAACAGCACCATGCGCAGGATGGCTCCGCGCTCTGCTCCCAGCGCCATGCGAATCCCAATTTCGTGGGTGCGCAGCGAAACCGAGTACGACATGACGCTAAACACTCCTACCGCCACCAGCGCCAGGCCGATGCCGGCAAAAATCGCGATGAGGATCATGCTGAACTCGGGCTTGGAATAAGTGTTGCGCTGCAGGAAGCTTTCCATGGACCCGGTGTCGCTGGTGGCGACGTTGGGATCCACGGACCAGATTTGTTTTTCGATGCTGGGCAGCAGCGAGCCAGGGTCAACCGCGGTACGCACCAGAATCGCACCGCTTAACGACGCGACGGCCGTATATGGAACGAACACCTCCGGCATGGCGGGATCCTGCAGGCCACGATTCTTGGAATCGCCTACCACCCCGATGATTTCAAAATAAGCGTTGTGGGGCAGGTCCGGCTCCTCATCGAGAGCGTTGAACTTTATTGTGTGGCCGAGGGGATCTTCCTTGCCAAAGTAGTTTCGCGCCAGCGCCCGATTGATGACGGCGACGCGCCTTCCTGACGCCACATCAGCTTCCGACAGCAAGCTGCCTCGGAGCAGCGGAATTTGCAGGGTGCGGAAGTAGCCTTCGCTGCACAGCTGCGCCATGGTCATCCATGGGGCCGAGTGTGGCTTGCCGGGAATGGTGACGTCGCTCCGCGGCCCTCCGAACGGGGGCCGCCCCAGGGACTGAGAGGCAGATATCACCCCCGGCAAGGTGCTCACCCGCCGCAGTAGTTCCTGAAAGAAGACGCTCCTCTGCTGCGGTGTTTTGTAGCGAGCCTCGGGAAGAGGCGTGGGTACCACCAGCACATTGCGCGGGTTCATCCCCAGATCAACGTGCTCCAGGGCAAAGAGCGTGCGCAGCATCAGTCCCGCGCCCACCAGCAACATAATAGAGAGCGCCACCTCTCCCACCACCAGCGCCGACCGCAGCTTGCCCCGGCGGAGTTCCGTTCCTGTGCCCCGGCTGCTGTCCTTGAGGCGGGTCTGCAGGTCTCCCCTCACCGCATAGAGCGCGGGAACCAGGCCGCAGAGCAAGGTGGTGAGAGCGGCGACCAGCAAGGCAAACCCCAATGCGCCGCCGCTCATGACTACTGCGGTCTCCGCTGGAATGGTGTCAGGCGGAATGACCTTAATCACGAGCCCCAGGCCAACATAGGCAAACACACAGCCGATCGCGCACGCGGCGAGGGCCAGGGCAAAGCTTTCTACCAGCAACTGCCGGATGATGCGGCCCCGGCTGGCGCCCACCGAGGCCCGAATGGCGATTTCCTTTTGCCGGGCCGTGGCGCGCGCCAGCAACAAATTGGCCACATTGCTGCACGCGATCAAAAGCAGCATTCCCACCGCGGCTGCCAGCATGTAAATGACGCTGCGAAACTGGCGTATCACCTCGTCCAGGAGTGTGTGCGCCGAGGTGGTGAACTGCTTGGGATAGTCGCTGGGGTACTCCTTTGCCAGTCTCCGGGCCACGATGTCGAATTGCGCGGCCACCTGCGCCAGAGTAATTCCCGGCTTCATCCGGCCCAGGGTCCACCACCACATGTGCTGGGTGGCGGCATCGCTGGCATGGATGTTGTAGGGCATCCACATATCTGCATCGCCCAGCAGGAAGCGCGGCGGCATGATGGCCACCAGCGTCCTGCGCTCGCCGTTTAGGGTAAAGGTGGTGCCCAGGATTTTTGGATCGCTGTTAAACTCCTTCCTCCAAAGCCGGGAACTCATGGCGAACACGGGCGGCGCTCCGGGGCGAGCATCGTTGCTTGTGATAGGACGCCCCAGCATGGGCTGAACCCCAAGAAACTCAAAAGTATTGGGGGTTTCGAAATGGCCATTCGCCAGCTTGGTCCGGCCGCCCACCGTGTAGAACACGTCCGCGCCGGCATCGCCCATGACGTCTTCGAACACGTTCAGCTGCTTGCGCAATTCGAGAAAGACGGGAGTCACGTTGGAAGTGTTGCCGTAATCCTCTGGAGGGCGCTCTACATCCCGCACATAGACATTGACCAGCCGATTAGCCCGCGTATAGGGGAATGGATGCAGCAGGACAGAATCAATGACGCTGTAAATTACCGTGGTCGCGCCGATGCCGAGGGCAAGGGCAAAGATGGCGAGCAAGGCGAAGGTTCGGTCTTTGCGGAAGCCACGCAAGGCGTAGCGGAAGTCCTGCACCAGCCAGCCCAGTTGATTCACGCGTGCCTCGCAGTTCTACTTTGCCGAACTGGAAAACGCAATCCCGGAACAGCGAAGTCATTGTGGCTCCGGTATTTGGCCCATGTCAAACCTGTAGTTTTCAATCTCGAAGGGTGATGCCACAGTCGCCAATCGACGACTTTCACTTTCCTGCCCGGCATTCGACCTGCATCCGCAGACCGTAGCGAGGGCGCAAAGTGATGAGCGGCTGCGGTTCCACCTTGTGGCCGGGCACCAGGCGAAGCCTCCATTTCTGGCCGATGGTAGCCAGCGCCAGCACCCCTTCCATCCAGGCAAAGGATTCGCCAATGCACTGCCTGGGTCCGGCGCCGAAGGGGGAATAGGCCAGCTTGGGCCGCATGGCTTTGGCTTCAGGCGTGAAGCGCTCAGGATCAAAGCGCAAAGGATCAGGATAGTAGCGCGGGTCGCGGTGCATCACGTACTGGCTCATGAGCACGGTGGTGCGCGCCGGGAGCCAGTAGGGCCCGAGGGCGAAATCGTGCAGCGCGCGCCTTCCCATGGCCCAGGCCGGAGGATAGAGGCGCATGGACTCCGCCAGTATCATTTCCGTATAGCGCAGGCGCGGCAGGTCATCCACGGAAGGAAGCCTCCCGTCCAGCACCAGGTCAATCTCAGCGTGGAACTTCTCCTCCGCTTGCGGATTTTGCGACAGTAGGTACCAGGTCCAGCTCAATGCGTTGGCAATAGTTTCGTAGCCGGCGAGGAAAATGGTGATGACCTGGTCGCGCAGGTAGGGCGTGTCCTGTGGATCAGGAAACGCCTCCAGCAGCATGGCGAGCAGGTTTTCGCCGCTTCCCTGCCGGCGCGCCTCGATCATGCGATACACGGTCGCATACAGGTCGCCGCGGGCGCGCTTGAAAGTACCCACCTTGGGAAGCGGCAAGTTGACCAATACCTCCGCCGCCGGCATCACGATCATGTAGTTGTACATGCCCATAATGGTGTTGATGGCGGCGGCCAGTTGACGTGCCTCTTCGCCTAGCACCGTGCCGAACAGCGTTTGCGCCACGATGGCGAGCCCCATTTCCATCATGTGGAGGGAGACGTCCATCACCGCCCCATCTTCCCAGCGATCGCGGGCGCGCCGCGCATTCTGCACCATGGCCTCAGCGTAGGCGCCGATGTGCTGGCGGTGGAAGGCGGGCGCTGCCGCCTGGCGCTGCCGGCGATGGGCCGCGCCCTCGGCCGTGATCATGCCCTTGCCCAGCAGCAACTCGGAGCGGCGCACGGTGCGCTCTTTTTCGAAATTGTCGTTCTGGTTGACCAGCACCTCGCGGATGAGCTCAGGATTGCTGAGGAAAAGGATGTGCTCGCGACCCAACTGGTGGTGCACCACGTCGCCGTATTCCCGCGCTAGTTGCTGAAAGAGCGTGATGGGGTCCGCGGGACGGAATCGGTGCAGCGCGAACCACAGCAGGCCGTGCCTGGGTCCGGGAGGAAAGGAGTAGCCGCGGCGGGGCAAAACGGGTTGTTGCAAGCCGGCGCTCATTCGGTTCGGCTACCAGTCGCCGGCTGATGGAAAGTCTTCACTCCGCCCATTGCCGCCGCTGAGTCCCTATTCCATGATGCCATAAGGCGAAGCCGATGGCCGGCCTCCTCCCACCGAAACGGCGGTGAAAATGCACAAAGGCTTCTCGACATTAGTTCGTGTAACGATACTTATTCGGAAGATTAATCAATTCGTCCGTAGGCATCCTGCCGCTGAAGACGCGCCATCGGTTCCATTAGAAACAGTTAACAAACACCGGGCGATGGGTTCGAGCCTCCAGCAACTCGGAGCCGCGGCGGCCAAGGAGCAGACTTGAACGTGCAATACAGGGCGGCAGTGAGCCGAAGGTTGGGTCAGATCAGCGAAAGGTTGCGGCGCTGCTTTGGCCAGCAGCATAGGCCGGAGCCCAAAATCCTGGTTGTCCGGGGCAGCCGCATGGCAGGCGAAATGGCGAAGCTCCTCAAGCGGCACGGGGCAAATATTGAAATGGCTGACCGTCCCGCGCTCTTCGACCTGGCACGCCGTACTCAGCCGGCTCTGATCGTGAGCGACCTCTCCATCAGCGGCATCTCGGAGATGGAAGACGCGGTGTGCCTGCGGCAGTTGCTGCCCGACTGCAAGGTGATGCTGTTTTCTGGCCAGGGGCTCCGGCGCGCCTCCTTCCCCCGCGAATCGGAACTCGAACTGGTGCGCACCATTGAACACCTGTGCAGCGACTCGCTTAGCGGGCACATGCTCTGGCTGGATCTGGCACGATTCATCCAGGGCGCGCCACGGCACAGGTCCATGGCCGCCTGAGCGACTGGAACACCGCGGTCAATTGGTGACACGCAACTGCACCGACACTGAGTACGATGCCGACGAAGATTGGGCGACCACATTAACGATATAAGTTTGTTGACGAGTTGTGACGGCAGCGTTGGTTGGCGACGCTGCTCCGCCACCACAGCCAAAGGAGAGCACAACCGCCGCCAGCACCGCCGGCGCAGCCACAAAGAGCCACCATTTGCGTTTCGCGCCGCCGCCCGAAAGCACCGCCAGACCGGGCAATCCCAGCCATAGTGCCAGCTCGGGACCAGTTCGGCGGCCGAACGCCGGCAGCCGGGCCCACGACGAAGGAGGCACGGAAATGGTGAGCGTCGTGTTCCCGCCCCCGCTGCCGGACTGAACCGTCGTCGGCAAAAATGAACACTTCACATTGGGAGGCAGTTTGGCGCAGGAAAACCTCACATCGCTGTTGTAGAAACCGCTCACCGGCTGCACTCGCAGAGAATACCGCGCGGGCTGGCCCGCTCTTGCTGAGGCGGTACCCGGGGAGGCGCTGAGGGGAGTAACGAAGAAATCCGTCATGGGCGCGCTATTCACCGCTGCGCCCGGACAACTATCGGTGGCCAGCGCCTGGCACACGGTGGCGAGCAGGCTTTCGTGGTTGTAGAACGTTGGCGATTGGAATCCCGGCTTCACGTTAGGGCCAGCAACCACTACCAGCACTCGGCCGCCGCAGTCGGGGCTGCTGCTGCTGGCATTGCAGCGAAAATCAATATTGCTCCCCAGGTTACCCTCATCGAACACCACAAACAGCAGGCCATCGCCACCAGGCTGAAACTCCGGCTGCCCCAGGATGGGAGGGAGATACTGGTGCAGCCACTCGTCCGCAATCTGCAGGCTGCCATCATGCGCATCGTGATTTAGATCGGGCGTGATGTAGTTGTAATTCGCGGTGGAATGATTGGCCAGGTCGGAAGCCAGCTGCTGGATGGGGACTATGTCATTTCGCAAGTTGCTATTAGCCACATCGGTGAAGTAAGCCAGCGGATTGTGGCGCTTCACGTACGGTCCTGACCACAGGCCCAGAAATCCCGTTTGCGGCAGTTGCTCCTGGTAAGAGCGGAAGCTCAGGCCCTTACGCAGCAGGTGGCGGACGATGTTGTCCACGTCGAACGTGTTCGGCGTGCTGTCATCGGTGGTCACCGTCTGACCCGCGGTCAGGTGCATGAGCGCGGAAATAGAATTGTGCATGTCCGCGTAGTACTGGGTGGCAATGCCGTAGTGCTTGCCCAATGACATCAGATAAGGCATAGATCCAGCAGCATCTTCGAAGCTGTGATTCTCTTCGGTAACGATCCAGACGTGCCGAGAGCGTGGCACTTGCGCCGCGCCGTACATCGAAAACAGGCACACGAGCCCTACGAGCACGAGCAGTGCTTTTTTCATGACTATCTCCCACCCCGTTGTTTGCCGCAGGATGACGGCAATAACGGAAGAGACGTGCAGGATTTTCTGGAACGCGCCTCGGACGCGCAGATTCAGAGTAGGCGATTCCGCAAGCTCGGACTATAGGTGAGTTGGCTGAGAGAACTTACGATTTAATTCCTAGCGGTGCTCGAGCCAGCCTGAGACATTTTTCAGTGCGCCAGGTTCCAACTGCCGGCTGTGGTTGAGCCCAACGCATTGAGGCCAATGACCCAGCGCTCCATTTTGTGGTGCCCGGTGCGATGCAGCAGATAACTAGTGAGCAGCGGCCCGCCAACCCCGAAGCCATAACTGAACACAGCTTGGCCGGCCCAACCATGGTTCACAAAGGCAGCGCCTAAGGGATTGAGTTCGTTGATTGGCCGCCCGCTAAGGTTTCGGCGAGTGGTGATGGCGTCATAAGTTTCCGCCGCAACATTCCAGCCCTGCAGGGCCAAGTTGGTCTTATCGAAGAAATGATGCGTCGGGAGCGGAGCGGAAACGAACGATGAACTCGGAACCGGAGTCTTAGTCGGAATCTGCTGGGCCGAACAAGCTACGGCCAGCAGCAGGAAGAGGAATCCAGGAACCTTGTGCATTGTTGGGGCGGAGTCTAGCAGAGTAGCTGTCGAAAGGCAGCAACAATCTTCCTCAACTCTGTTCATAAATTGCAAATTACTGATTGTGCAAGAAATCCAGAGAGCCGCGCCAGACAGGCCAACCGGCAGTTTCGGGCAGTTCATCTCAAAAAATACGAACTCACCAGAGGAGCAACATGCGTATTTTTGCCTATATCGGCCTGCTACTTATCGGTATCGCTGTGCTTTCCGGCTGCCAGGCAGCTAAGGGTAATAGCAGCAACAACGGCCCGAGCAGTCCGCCGTCTACTCCTCCGCCGCAGACAGCGACGTTAACCATCAGCCTCTCGGGCTCCGGGTCTGGCACCATAACCAGTTCGCCCCAAGGGATCAATTGCCCTTCGACCTGTAAAGCAAATTTCAAGCAGGGCACGAAAGTGACTCTCACCGCCGCGCCGGGTAACGGAGCTGCCATGGACAGTTGGAGCGGCGCCTGCACGGGCAACGCCTCCAGCTGCGCCATCACTTTGAAAGGCAATCAGACCGTTACCGCCAGTTTCCGCAAGGCTGACATTACCCAGATCAATCACATTGTCGTGATGGCGCAGGAAAACCGCTCCTTCGATCACTATTTCGGCCACTTGGCTGACTACTGGGCGGCCAACGGTTACCCGTCCGTACAGTTCGACGGTGAACCCTCCGACGCCTCCAATCCCGCTACCGACGGCAGTTCTGTGAGCGCTTTTCACCTCACTACCACGTGTGTGGAGAACCCCAGCCCCTCTTGGAATGAGAGCCACGCCGATTGGAATCACGAGGACCCGACCTCCAGCACTGCCCGGCTGGACGGGTTTGTTCGTACTGCCGCCAGTGAGAGAAGTCCTTCGACTCATCTCCCGTACAACGACAGCCAGGGGATTCGAGTGATGGGCTATTACACCGACCGAGAATTGCCCTACTACTACTTTATGGCGTCGAACTTTGGAACGTCCGATCGCTGGTTTGCTCCGGTCATGACGCGTACCCAACCCAACCGCATGTACCTATACGCCGCCACTTCGCACGGCCACGTTTATCCGCTGACCCCAAGCAGCGGCCAGCTCAGCGATAAAACCATTCTGCAGTTGCTGCAGGAGAACGGGATTTCCTGGAAGATCTACGTGCATCCGAACTCCAGCGGATGCACCTCTGCCAGCTGTCTGTTCGCGCAGAGTTATATCAATCAGTTCACTTTTGGAAACACCATTTTGCAGAAGTATCCGCAGAATCTGGTTCCTGTTTCGCAGTACTTCACCGATGTACAGAACGGAACCCTGCCGCAGGTCGCATTTATCGAGCCCGCTTCAGAGGAATTGCTGGATGAACATCCTTCGGATGACGATGTGGCCCCCAGCGCCGCTCCGAACGTGCAGGGGGGTAGCCAGTACGTGTCCACCCTTGTCAATGCCCTCATGAACAGTTCCTCCTGGAAGGACTCTGCGTTCTTCTTAACCTTCGACGAAGGCGGAGGTTTCTACGATCACGTGGCCCCGCAGCCGGCCGTCAGCCCGGACGGAATTCCGCCCTCGGACCTCGCCACCCAGCCCACCCCGGATATCTGCGCTGCCGGGAATGGGGCCGGCGGCTACACCTGTGATTTCACCCTCACCGGCTATCGCGTGCCGTTGATCGTGGTCTCGCCCTTCGCCAAGAAACACTACGTTTCCCATACCGTGGCGGATTACACGGCCATGCTCAAGTTCATCGAGACGCGTTTTAACTTGCCCAGTCTGACGGCCAGGGATGGCGCGCAGATGGATATGACCGAGTTTTTCGATTTTGTGAACGAGCCGTGGGCCACGCCACCGAACCCACCAGCGCAGCCGACGAACGGCGCGTGCTATCTCGATCATCTGCCATGAGCCGGGGGAATTACAGGCGGCGCCACTCTTGCGTGGTGAGGAGCTCGATGTACATTCCGGCAAGCCGGATGGCGGCGACACCGCTCCTGGGGAAGAAAATCTAGATCAGGGCTGGACACCTGTTGAATCCCCCACCGGCGGCGCGGCCGGCGGGAGGATCGGGACAGTTACGACGGTGTGGGTTGGACCGCATCCGCCGACTGGCTTCGCGGCCGTTTCAATCGCGGCGCCGGCGCCGGGAACTTCCAGCCCGGCACTTCGCCGGTTCGCTCCAGGGTATCGGCAAACTTGCGCAACTCTCGCGCCACCGGCTTGGGTCCGTATTCGGCGACGGCAAGCTTTACCGTGACGGCGACTCCATCCAGGGAGTCGTTGGCATTCAGCTGCCGAAGCAACCAATGCTTGATTGACAATGCCACGTACGCAACCTCCTGCTGGATTGTGTATCTCTACATCGTTGCCCGGCTCCTGTCCGGAAACAAACCAAGTTAATGCAGCCGTGAACGGACGCGCAAGCGAAAAGGCAAGCTGCTGAAAAATAAAGCCGCAAGGGCAATTCTCTGATGCAGCAGAGTTTCAGCCGGTGTGACACAAACCTCCCATCCTGAGAACCTGCGTGCTCACAATCAGCACGAAAGCGGCTCCGTGTCACTGAACGGGACGCCCCGGCCAGAGGAGAGCTGTGGAGACCAATTATGGCGAGCTGCTTGCACGCAAAATGTTGCTGGGTCGAACTATGGGTATGCAGCGATTACTGACTCTCGCATTTTTGGAGTTCTTGCTTCCCGTCGCCAGGATGATGGGAGTGGCGATGGCGGCCTTCCTGGCCTTGATGGCTCTGGGCTTGCGGCTGCGCCAAACTTTGATTGTGCCCGCGGGCGAACTCGGCCAGCCGCAGCCTGATGTTCTCAAGCTGCGCCAAGCCGCCGAAGACGAGGTGATCGCTGACTTCCTGAGGAACGAGTTTTATCATCCCGACTTCGACGAAGTGCGCAAAGAGTTCGCTGACATTGTCCTGCAGCCGAACCTGGAGGACGATCGCGAAAACGCCCGCCGCCGGCAATTACTGTTTCGCAAGCGCGGCGGCCTCTGGCGCGAGCTGCCTCGGGACACCACATGGTGGCAGGTCGTCATCCGTCCCTCCGCCCTGGGCAGAATGCGGGTCTTCCCTCGGGCCGACTGGCGACGTTACTCACAGCGCGGCTTTTCTCTTCCCATCTTTGCCGACCACATTGCCACCGGCCTAGGGCGGGCGCCCTCCGATCCATTCCTATCCTCCCTGAGCGTGCTGCAGCAACAACTGAGTAAGGGTGGCGACTGCGGAACCGTTCTGCTGATCGGAATTGACGAGGACAAGCCCCTTACCATACTGGAAGGAAACCACCGCATGGTGGCAACCGCCCTCATGGCGGCGCCACAACTGCAAAACTTTCGTTTCTTTTGCGGGTTCTCACCGCGCATGTCTCATTGCTGCTGGTACCAGAGCAGTGTCGTGAACCTTCTGCATTATGCCGGCAACCTGGTGCGCGATTTCAGCCAATTTCGCCACTCTGATTTTGCCAAACTCGTTCCTCGCAAGCGCCTGGCGGCCAGCGCTTCCCTGGCCTCGCCTGCCGAGAGGGCACTCCATCTCTCCGGCACCGGATTGCAGATGATCCAGGGTGAACTCGAGGTCGATGGCAAGGGGAAGGATTCTCCACTCTAAGACGTCGGCACTCTCCCTTACGCTTCTAGGAAATTGTGAGAGCCACTTCTCTATAAGTAGAGTGGCGGCACTTCCGGCAGGAGCGTGCACCTTCAAGCGCGTCTACAATCGTTGCCGGAGCTCTTCGTAGGCTTTTTCGCCGGCGCGTTGGCCGATTTCACGCGCCTTCTCCCGCCCATATTCATCGGCTCTCGCCGCCAACTGCTGGCGAAGTTCCTGGCCGCTGGCGGGAGCCACCAGCATGCCGATTACGTACCCGAGCCCCAGTCCCAGCAGGAAACGCATGTTGAATACTCCTCTGTGCTATGAAGATGCGCAATGGCAGGCCCGGTTTGCCAAGAGCGTCGGCGCCCAAATCGCTTAGCGCTGCAGCAAGCCCTCGAGCGTGGAGAAAAATCCTGGATAGGAGATATCCACGACGGCGGCATTGCGAATGCGCAGCTCGCCGCTGGCGCCCAGCGCCGCCACTGCACTGGCCATGGCGATGCGGTGGTCGCCGAAAGACTCCACCTCGGCTCCGTGCAGCGGCTGCTGGCCGGCAATGCGCAAGCCGTCTTCGCGAACGTCCACCTCCGCTCCCATGGCGCGCAGGTTTTCCGCCATGGCGGCAATCCGGTCCGACTCCTTCACCCGCAGCTCGCGCGCATCGTGGATCTCGATTCCATCCTCGGTGTAAGGAGCAAGGGCGGCTAGCACCGGCAGCTCGTCAATCAGCGCTGCAGACTGTGCCCCGGCGATGCGGGCGCCGCACACACGGCCTGCATGTCGCACCTGCACCGTCCCCACCAGCTCGCCATGGTGTTCCTCGATGTCGAGCACAGAAATGCGCACTCCCATGCCTGTGAGTACATCCAGTATGGCGGCGCGCGTCGGGTTGAGCAGGACCCCATCTACCACCAGGTTGGATTCCGGAAAGATGGCGGCGGCGCACAGGAAGAAGGCCGCACTGGAGATATCGCCGGGAACGGCGGCGCGAATGGCTTCCAGCTTCTGCCCGCCAGCGACGGAGCAGCGGTTTCCGGAACGGGTGACCTGGGCTCCAAAAGCACGCAGCGCCAGTTCACTATGGTCGCGGGTGCGCACCGGTTCTTCCACCTCGGTTTGTCCCTCGGCCAGCAGCCCCGCAAACAGCAGCGCCGACTTTACCTGGGCGCTGGCCACCGGCATGTGGTAGGAGATGCCGCGCAGGGGCGCCCCCTGGATGCGCAGCGGCGGCCGGAACCCCTCGCTGCCGCTGATTTGGGCGCCCATCTGCTGCAACGGAGTCGCGACCCTCTGCATGGGACGGCAGGACAGCGATTCATCTCCCACCAGCACGCTGGCGAAATTCTGCCCCGCCAGGATGCCGGCCAGCATACGCATGGTGGAACCGGAATTGCCGCAGTCCAGATCTCCCGCCGGCAGCTCCAGCTGCGGGCCTCGACCCTGCACCCGCACGCTTCCTCCATGGTGCTCGATGGCGCAGCCCAGCGCGCGCAGGCAGCCCAGGGTGCTGGCGCAATCGGCGCCGCTGGAGAAGTTTTCCAATTCTGTGACGCCCATGGCCAGCGCCCCCAGCAGGGCGTAGCGATGCGAAATGGATTTATCGCCGGGCAGGCGCAGGCTGCCCGCCAGGTTTCGGGCTGGCCGCACCGTTGTCGCGACTACCGTTGTGGCGGAATTGGGCAAAGGCATCTTGGCCGCGAGTTGCTTCAAGGCAAAAAAAAAATCGCACAGCTCTGCTTGCGCCTGAGACAACTGTCGCCTGCCGCAGCCATCTCAGTCAATAGCGCCTTTGCAAGCCGGCGCACACAAGAGCGGTAGTTCCCAGGTCTTCGGGTCCCCTGCCTAAGTCCGGAAACCCTCGAAATTTGCTGCTTCGCAAAAGAGGACGGAATGTTGGTTTCGCGGGATAAGCTTTTCCTGGCGTCTTTAGCCCTTGCCTTCGCCCTGGTTCCCTGTGCTTTCGCCCAGATGCAAGCCGGAGACACGGCACCCTTTCCCGGTAGCGCGCGCTACAACTCGGGAACCACTCTGCCCGGCACAATATCAGGAAGCGGCGCGATTATTGGTTCTGTGCGTACATTGAATAACGAACCTGTTGCGAACGCCCGGATCGTGGTCTCTTCTCCGGTTGAGACTCAGCCGGTCACCGCGCAGTACACTTCCAACGACGGCAGTTTTATTGTAAGCGGACTGCACTCCGGTATGTACGACGTGAAAGCGGAATCGGGCGTCTTGCAAGCCGAAGAACGAGTGCAGGTCAACGGAGGCCAAGCCTGGGTCACGATGCGCATGCCTGAAGCAAAGGGAGCTTCACGGCAAGCGCCAACCGGAACCAACTCTACAGTCTCGGTACAGCAACTGCACGTGCCCGACAAAGCTGCGTTCTTGGTGCAAAGAGCTCAGAAGGCGCTTGCCGACGACAAACTGGACGACGCAGGAAAATACATCTCCAAAGCTTTGGCTGCCTTTCCTGAATATTCCCAGGCACTGGCTTTGCGTGGGGTGTTGGAATTACACGCCCAGCAGTTTGATAAAGCCAGCGTCGATGCCCAACACGCCATCCAGGCCGATCCCAACGACGGGATGGGTTACCTGGTGATGGGCGCCATTCTCAACGCACAGGAGCAATACCAGGACGCCTTGCGCCCCCTGTCCCGGGCCGAGACCCTGATTCCCGGTGCATGGCAAAGCTATTTTGAAAGCGGCAAAGCTCTGCTCCACCTGCAAAAATTCCAGGATGCCTTGCAACAGGTCAACCGGGCATTTGCGCTCACAGACCCCAGCAATCATCCAGAACTTCACTTGGTGAAGGGCTATGCCTATATGGGGCTGCGCACCTATGGGGCCGCATTGGAAGAACTGCAGGAGTACGTGAACCAGGCGCCCTCCGGCCCGTTCACTGCCAGCGTGCGCTCTACTTTGGAGAAAATTCGTCCACTGGCGGCGGCCGCGGTCTCCCCCTAGCAGGAGCGATGCCTTAGGCGCGGCTGTGCATGCCGGCGGCGACTTCGCTCAGCATTTCCGGCGGCACTTCCCTCGCCCTCACCTGAAACTGGAACATGGGCGTTTCCGGCCCGCGCCCCCAGCGGCTGACATCCCAGTGCGCGCGAAGAAATTTAATCTCAGGCTGCTGCTCTAAGTCGAGCAGGAGCGGGTGCTCGCCCCGGTAGAACTTCTGCGGAAAAGCGATCAGTGGCTTCTGGCCCCAGTTGGTGCCGTCCGCTGAACCGAAAATGCTCACATCCAGCGCCTGCTGCTCCAGGATGCGGGTGATGGTTAGTTGCACAAGAAGAATGCGGTGCCCGGCTCCGCCCACTTCTACCACCGCGCCGTCTCCCTTGCCGGTGACTGTGGTCGCTTCCGGGACCAGATATGTATCCAGCATGGCGGGATTGTAACAAAGCTCAGTCGGAGCGGTCTTTAAGTCCCTGCCCGGATCCCGCTAGCCCTAATACTCCTACTACCTTGCCAAGCCGTCCAGAAACTGCCGCAGCAGGGGCAGCATGGCCTCACTCTGTTCGAAGGGCGCGTAATGCCCAGCGCCGGGGATCACTCGCAACTGGCTGCCGGCAATGTGCTGGCGCATCAGTTCCGCGTCCGGCACTGGCGTGAGCGTATCTTCACTGCCCACCAGCAGCAGCGTGGGAGCGTTAATAGTCTTCAGCGTTTCCACGGAATCCGGACGCGCAGCCATGCCGCGCTGCACCTGGGCGATGCCCTCAGCTGACATCTTCATCATCATGCGCTTGGCGCTTTGCACCAGGTCAGGCCGGCGCTGGCGCGTGCTCTCCCCCAGCAACTTGGGAAGCATGCTGTCAATGAAAGGCTCCGGGCCGCGCTGCAGCACATCTTCGGCGGATTTCAGGCGGTTGGCGCGCCCTTCTTCGGTATCCGCCTGCGGGCGGGTGTCGCTGAGGATCAGGGCGCTAATCCGCTCCCGGTACCGCCGCCAGAACTCGAACAGAATGTAGCCGCCGATGGAAACGCCGGCAAACACCGCTCGCCCCGGTCCGGCCGCATCGCACACCCGCGCCACGTCGGCGGCATGCTTCTCCATCGTGGCCGGGCCTTCGCCTACGCCCGAATCGCCGTGCCCCCGCAGGTCGGGCATCAGCACGCGGTAGCGCGTTGCTAAGTGCTCGGCTATTGATTTCCAGAATTCATGGTGCGCGGGAAAAGGATGCAGCAGCACTACTGGCGCACCCTTGCCCAGAACTTCGTAGGCAATTTCCGCGTCTCCGCTTCTGATTCGCTCCATCTCTGCTCACACCCATCGAAACCAGCGCAGCGCCAAGATAAACGAAATGCCGCCCCAAATGGCCATGATGAGGATTCTTCCACCTTGAGCCGTGAGAGGCGCGCCTTCCAGGATGGTGGCGCGCAACGCGTCATTCAGCGCGGTAAGCGGCAGCGCCTTGATGAACGGCTGCACCACCGCGGGAAATCGTTCGTAGGAAAAAAACACTCCGGAAAACACCCACATGGGCAACATCACCAGGTTGATGAGCCCGCTGACGCTTTCAATCTTTTCCGCGCGGCAGGCGGTCAGCAGCCCGATTCCGGCAAACGACAGCGCCCCCACCGTGCCCACCAGCAGAATGCTGGCGAGAGAGCCCAGCACTCGCATGTGAAAGACTAGAACGCCGAAACCCAGCAGCAGCCCCACCTCTACCAGCATCAGCACCAGCCGGCTGCTGGTCAGGGCGAGCAGGAAATCGCTGCGCCGCATGGGTGTGGCCAGATACCGCTTCAGCAGCTTGCGCTGCCGCATCTCCACCAGAGCAAAGCCAATCCCCCACATCGCGGCATTCATCACGTTCATGCCCAGCAGCCCTGGAATCAGAAAATCAATGTAACGCGCGCCCGGCTCGCTGGAAATTTTCGCCGCCGTGGTCAGCGCGTTCCGCCGTCCTGCTGCCGTCTGTAGCGCGTCATCAATCTGGTCGAGCGCCAGCACGCTTTCCGGGCGAGCCGGGTCGTAGCGGTACTGAAAGCTTCCGTCCGCCTTGGGTTCAATGACCAGAGCGTATTTGCCCACACGGAAGCCTTTGAGCGCCTGTGCGTCTGTGAGCATGTCAGCATGAATGGCGGCGTGTTGCGGCGAAGCCTGCAGCAGCTCAAGCGCGTGCTGCGCCCCAGGGCCCGAAACCACGGCCACTGGCGCTACGTCCGCCGGCTTGTTGCGGAAAGCGATTCCCAGGCCGAGTGCCAGCAGCAAGGGAAACACGAATACCCAGAAAATCACTTCCGGCTCGCGCTTCAGCTCGCGCATGCGGGCGAGCAGCAGGTGCGTGTAACCTGCCCAGCGCCCATTCAGCCGCGGACGGCTGGGCCGGAGCGGCATAGGTTGCATGTCCGCCCCTTTCGCCTGTGCTTCCGGATCTGTTGGCTTTACCGTGTGCATCCGGTTCCCATTCCGCTCGTCAAGTCAGTCCGGGCATACCTGCTATCTCCGGACTCCGACCAGTTGTTCTTAGTCTTCCCTCAAATGTCTTCCCGTCAAATGCACAAACACATCTTCCAGGCTGGCCTGGCGCGTGGTGAGGTGGACCAGTTGTGCGCCTTGGTTTTCCACGGCGGCAAGCAGCGCTGGAATGGTCTGGTGGGGCTCGCGAACGTTCAGCAGCAGCATGCCATCGTCCTCGTGCACCGAATCCACGCCCGGCAGCATCCGCCACAGCTCTTGGTTGTTGGCGCCATCGCCCGCGCTAGTAGCGAACTCCACCACATGATGTCCGCCTAACCGCGCGATCAGCTGCGCCGGAGTCCCCTGAGCAATGATCTGGCCGTGATCCACGATGGCGATGCGGTCACACAGCCGCTCCGCTTCGTCCATGTAATGCGTGGTCAGCAGCACGGTGCCTCCGCGCCGCTGAAAGCCGCGCACAATCTCCCACAGCTGGCGCCGGCTCTGCGGGTCCAGCCCGGTTGTAGGTTCATCCAGAAACAGAATTTGCGGATTACCCACCAGCGCCGTGGCCACCGCCAGCCGCTGTTTCTGCCCACCGGAAAGCTTGCCCACCCAGCTGTCTGCCTTTTCGGTCAGTTCCAGCTCCTGCATGATTTCGGCAGCAGCCCGCGGGTGACGATAGAAGCTGGCGAACAGGTCCAGCGTTTCGCGCACGCTCAGCTTCTCGGAGAAGCGGGTCTCTTGCAGCGAAATTCCCAGCAATTCGCGCAAATCTCTGGCATGTTTTTGCCAGGTGCGCCCCAGAAGTGTGACCTGGCCAGCGGTGGGAGCCAGCAGGCCTTCCAGGATTTCAATGGTGGTGGTCTTGCCTGCCCCGTTTGGCCCCAGCAGCCCGAAGCACTCTCCCGGCTGGATTTCCAGGTCCAGGCCGCGCACTGCCTCTACTTTGCCATCGTAGGTCTTGCGCAGTCCCCGGCACTCGATGGCTGGCATCAGGGAATAATACCCCAACTATTTTCGCCGGGTCAGAACTGCACTTGCCAAACGGGCGTGGCCGATTCCAAGATGGTGAGCATGGCCGGCACCTCACTGAATGGCACTCTGACATACGTGAGCCAGTTGCGCGCGCAGCTTAGTGACTGCGGCCAGAAATACGCCCAGGCCCACGGCTTGGCCCATCAACTAAGTTATGGCGGTGTGCCCGCCATAGTTTTTGAGGGCTCCGGCTCCGGGCAGCACGGCAACTTTCTCCCAGCCAGCTATCGCGCCATTCTGCAGAACCCGGAGTGGCGCCGCCGGCTGGCCAAGCCCCACTCGCAATTCAAATCTCTGCCGCGCACCGAACGGCGCTGGTGCGAACTTGATTCCTGCAACAGCTCCGACGCCCTGCTCATGAACATCTTCTGCTGCCCCGGTGTAGCCAGCGACAGGCAGGTGCTGCACCTGCTGGGTGCGGAAACCGACAGCCCTCCGCAATTCGGCTACCAACCTCGCGTCCCCCTCGTCCAAGGCAGGTTCGACCGCACCGAAGTGGACATGCGGCTCGGAAACCTGCTGGTCGAAGCCAAGCTCACGGAAGGCGATTTCCAGCGCAAAAGCAAAGCGGCTCTAGCCAGGTACCGTGACTTCGCGGCTGTGTTCTTTCGCAGACAGCTTCCGCAACACCTAAACCAATACTTCAGCTATCAGCTGATCCGTAATGTGCTGGCAGCCCATGCTACCCAATTCTCATTCTGTGTTTTGGCTGACGCCCGCCGGCCTGATCTGCTCGAAGCTTGGTTTGCAGTCATGCAGGCCATCCGCATAGTCGAGCTTCGCGTCCGCTGCAAGGTGCTTACCTGGCAGGAGTTGGCCCTTGTACTTCCCCGAACACTTCAATATTTTCTTGAAGAAAAGTATGCCATCGTCCCAGCCGAATGAGGGTAGCGGACCAGCTGCCGACCTAGGGGAATACACGGTCGGCGTCATCTCTGATACCCATGGCCTGTTGCGTCCCGAAGCGGTTGCCGCTCTGCGTGGGTCCGACTACATCATCCACGCCGGTGATGTCGGAGACGCCGCGATTCTGACTGAGCTTTCCGGCATAGCCCCGGTCACCGCCGTCCGCGGCAATGTGGATCGTGAGAAGTGGGCTCGTGACCTGCCCGCCACTAATGTTCTTCAGTTGAACGGAGTAGCGATTTACGTGCTGCACGATCTGGCCGAGTTGGATCTAGATCCCCGCTCCGCCAATGTTGCCGCCGTCATTTTTGGCCATTCCCATCGCCCCTCGCAGGAGATGCGTAACGGCGTACTGTTTTTCAATCCCGGAGCAGCCGGCCCGCGCCGCTTCACTCTCCCCGTCAGTGTGGGACGCTTGCGCGTGGTGGGGGGCAATGTGTCCGCCGAGATCCTGACCCTAATCCTCTAGCCAGACATGATTCGCGTAGGTATGCCTGGCGACTGTTACTGCGCCTTGGCCTTCATGAACTGAATATTGTCAGCGGTGTAGCCGGCGCCATCGAACTTGGCCTTGACCAGCACCTGCTTGCCCTCCCCTAACATCTGAGAATCCACCGCCGCGGAGGTGAATTTGATGTCGTAGGTTTTGTCGTCGCTCTCGTTGGCTACCGCCAGCGTGCGCGTGGACATGTTCAGATACGTGATCTTGCCGTAGAAGGTAAACATTGAGCCGGGCGCGGCAATCACGGAAACTTCCTGGGCCACGTCCTTGTTGCTGCGGTCGGGGGTGAACTTCACCGTCACCAGAGAGCCGGGCTGCAGTTGCGCCACCGTGCTTTTGCCCGCGCTAGTATTCACCACCGTGGACGGGGTCACGCGAAACGTAACCGGTCGCGCCGAAAGCTCGTCCTGCACCGTGATACGCCCCGTGCGGAGATCATTGTTCATAATCTGGCCGCGTGCATCCGCTGCCTGCATTCCCGTCACCACGCGAATGTTTCGGGCGAACACTTTGGTCCCGTCCAGCATGGTATCCACATAGACGCGGTCACCCTTATGGATCACCAACTGGGTGCCGGGCGCGCCGTCGCGGTAGATGTGGGTGCGCTCATCAAAAAAAATCTTCATGGCGTGCCCGCCGAAGGGCTGCAAGGTGAGCCGGTTGCGAATCTGGTCAATGCTGTGCACCGTGCCGCCTACCAGCGTGGTTCGGCCATGCGGCAGAGGAGGCAAATCGAGCAGCGGGTCATAGCTGCCGCTTTGCGGCTGGGCAGTAGCTGTGGGCGCAGCCTTCGAGTTCGCCGGTTTGCCCTGCGCGCTCGCCTGGGCCAGGGACAATGCCAAAATCATCAATAAGAACAGCCAACCATTACTCATTAGAAAACACCTCAAGCTGAGCACCTGGACAGGTTGGATGCCGGCAACCCCACCGGGGTCAACTCGCAAATCGAGAGGAAGCTTGGCAACGTTTTCGCCCCCAGTACCAATCAGACAAAGGTGAGCGGCTGGTTTGCGTCTTGCCGCCCTTCCCTGCCGCGGAGGCCTAATGTTTCGTAAATCTGCCAGCTGGTTGCTTTTATGTGTCGTCGCCGGCCTGCTGCTGGCAAGCCAAGCCGGCGCCCAGTTGCGCATCACCCTGCCTAAGCGCAGCAAGGCTACCCCGGTGCAGAAGCTCAACCGCGAAGGCGTGAACGCGGTCCGGCATCACGATTACGAGAAGGCCAAAAAGCTTTTTTACGATGCTTACCTGATTGACCCCAACGATCCCTTCACCCTCAACAACCTGGGGTACATCTCCGAACTCGAGGGCCAGGTGGACCGGGCGGAACGCTTCTATTCGCTGGCGGCGGAAAACCGCTCCGATGCCGCTGTGGACTTGAGCAACGTTGACGCCGTGAAAGGCAAGCCGGTCTCCAAGATAGCGGGCGAAGCCGACGACCGGCAGATGCAGGTGAACCGCTTCAATGTGCAGGCCATAGACCTGCTGATTAAGGATCGCGCCCCGGAAGCCGATCTGGTGCTGCAGAAGGCGTTAGCGCTCGACTCCAATAATCCTTTCACTCTGAACAACATGGGCTTCGCCCGCGAAAAAGAGGGCGAATATGATCAAGCCCTGGGCTTCTACACTCGCGCGGCGCAACAGCATTCCCGGGATCCCATCATCGTCACCATAAACCGCGACTGGCGAGGCAAGCCCATCAGTGAAATTGCTGCTCACAATGCGCGGGCACTGCATAAACTGATGGCGAAGGAAGAAACCGTGCCCCTGCGCGTGGCGCGCCTGAACCTGCGCGGCGTTTCCGCTCTCAACCGTAACGATCCCCAGACCGCCCGCAAGGATTTCCAGCAGGCTTACAAGCTCGATTCCAACAACGCGTTCACACTGAATAACATGGGTTACATGGCGGAAATGGATGGCGACCGCGAGACCGCCGACTTCTATTACGCCAAGGCGCAGGAAGCGGAGCGCTCTAACCGCAAGGTAGATGTAGCCACGCGTGCCGAAGTGCAGGGACACCTGCTGAAGAACGTGGCCAACGGCAGCGATCAGGCGGTGCAGCAGCGCATCGAGACGGCGCTGATGGCCAAGCGGCGCGAAGGCGGCCCCGTACGCCTGATGCGTCGTGACAATACGCCCGTCATTGAACCTGACAAGCCGGTGGCGCCGCCGCCCTCATCCAACCAGGCACCGGAGGGGGCGCAGCCGCTGCCACAGAATCAGTTGCTGATGCCGCTGCCTGCCAACCAGCAGCCGCCCGCCGTTTATCATGGTCCGACGCCTAGCGTGGCCCCCAGTCCCGCTCCCCAACAGCCGCCGCAAAGCGTACAGCCCCAGGGCGGCCTGATGATGCCCCTGCCGGACAATCAGCAGCCCGCTGCTGCGGACAAGGGCCCCACGCCGCCGGTGCAGAACCACCCCGCGCCGCAACAGCCGGCTCCTCCGCAAACGCAGGCTCCGCAAAATTCTCAACCTCAAGGCGGGGTGATGATGCCCTTGCCCGATAATCAGCAGCCGCCTAATGCGGACAAGGGACCTACGCCCCCGGGGCAGAACCATCCGGCCCCGCAACAGCAGACTCCGCCGCAAACGCAGCCTCCGCAGAACTCTCAGCCCCAGGGCGGTCTGATGATGCCCCTGCCGGATAATCAGCAGCCGGCCAATGCGGACAAGGGCTCCACGCCGCCGGGGCAGAACAACCCACCGCCGCAAAATCCGCCCCAGAAGTAGCTTGTAGCTCCTGCCCCCGAGCTTGCAGCTTCGCGCTTGCGCGCCTTCGACTCTTAATTGAGAGCTTCGCGGATTCGTATCAGCTTTTAACTGCGAGCTTCTCGGATTCGTATCAGGGCACGCCTTTAGGCGTGCCGACCGAGCGTGTGGAAGAAAGCGGCTTTAGCCGCTGCGCTGCTTTGCCAGGGAATCCTGTCCACCAACAAGCTCATCCCGCGCGCAACGCAGCCAGGGGATCAATACCCGTGGCCCGCCGCGCCGGCAGGTAGCTGGCGGCCAGCGCCACCGCCACAAACACAATCGCCACAGCAACAAATGTGACCGGATCCACCGCGCTCACCTGGAACAGCAGGTCCTTCATCACCCGCGTCAATCCCCAGGCTCCGCCCAACCCCAGGACAACTCCCGCCAGCACCAGCCGCAGCCCTTGTCCTACCACCAACGCGAGTATGTCGCCGGGTTGCGCTCCCACGGCGCGTCGGATGCCAATTTCTTTGGTCCGCTGTGCTACCGAGTAGGAAATGATGCCGTAAAGACCAATCACGGTCAGCACCGTCGCAGCCCCGGCAAATACTCCTAGCAACGTCATGATGAGCCGCAGTTGCCCTTCGGATTCGTCCAGCAGTTCCTGCATGGTGCTCACGCCTGAAACCGGCTGGTCAGCGTCCAGCGCCAGAATCTGGTTCCGCACTGCATTCGTGAACGAAAGCGGATCGGCTATGGTCCGCACCGCGAGCATGGCCGTTGCCGTCGGCTCCTGCGCACATGGGACATATAGTTCTCGGTTCGGTTCCGTGTCTGGACCGCTTTGTCGCACGTCACCCGCGATTCCGACGATCTCCACCGCTTGTGGGCTCCTGCCGACCAGGATGTGCTCGCCGATAGGGTCGGGCCCGCTCGGATAACCCGGCCACAAGGTGCGCGCCAGGGTTTCACCGATGATGGCTACCGGCACGGACTCTGCTCTGTCTTTCCGGCTGAACTCGCGGCCGCGTTTCACCGCAATCTTCATAGTTCGGAAGTATCCCGCCGTGATGTCCTGGAAAACAGCGATGGGCCGCTCGCCGAGTTTCATCGGTGCTTGCCCGGCCAACTGCACCGGAACGCCGGACCAACCCGTAGTGGGAAGGGTGAGCGCCACTGCGGCGCTGCTAACGCCGGGCAAAGCCTGTAAACGATCTACTACCTGCTCGTAAAACAGAGCACGCTTCGCGTCGGTGTCATAGTGCGCGGCCACCGGCGAGATTTTCATGGTCAGTAGATGACTGCCATCAAAACCTGGGTCAACACGGGAGAGGCGGGAGATGCTTTCGATTAGAAGAGCAGCCCCGATCAGCAGCACGATGGAAAGCGCCACCTGCCCTACTACCAGCATATTGCGTGAACGGAAGCGCAGAATTCCTGAGGGGCTGGGCTGTAGCGCCTGCCCTTCGCCGCTGCCGCGCAGCACGGAGGCGAGATCAGCGCGGGAGGCGGCGAGCGCCGGCGCCAACCCAAAGAGCACGCCGGTAATGACAGATACCACCACCGCGAACCCCAGTACCCATCCATCCATGTGGACTTCTCCGGCGCGCGGCAGCTCATCCAGGCCCAAGCCTTGTATGGCTTTCAGGCCCCACCCCGCGAGCAGAACGCCCAACCCACCTCCCATGCACCCCAGTAGAATGCTTTCCGCCAGCAGTTGTGCCATTAGGTGCCGCCGGCCCGCCCCGATGGCCGCGCGCACGGCAAATTCGCGCGACCGCGCCGTGGCTCGCGCCAGCAGCAATCCGGCAATATTGGCGCAAACGATCAGCAGCACGAATCCGACTGCACCCGATAAAAGCCACAGTTTGGAACGAACGTCGGACACCAGCTCTTCCTTTGCCGGCCGTACCGTTTCCCGGGAGTCCGGCTTGGCATCCAACATGCCCGGGTGCGCCGTTCGGTATTGCTGGTCCAGCACCTCAACCTCAGCCGTGGCCTGCGCTAGGCTCACGCCCGGCTGCAACCGACCAAACACTCGCAGAATGGGACTGATGGCTCGCGATTCGGGCGGTATCAGCGACAGCTCCGAAGGCCGGGTCACCCATACGTCGGCGCCGGCGAAAGGAAACTGGAAGCGAGGCGGCAGCACACCGATGATGGTATAGGGCGTGCCCGCTAAATCTGCTGTTTTGCCGACCACTGCAGGATCGCTGGCAAATCTCCTTTGCCACAACTCGGCGCTGATTATGGCCACCGCCGGCCCGCCCGGCCTATCCTCGTGCGGCAGGAAACTGCGACCGAGTAATGGGTTGATATCCAGAATGTGCAGAAAATTGGCGGAAACGCGTGCGCCGCTCAACACCTCCGGTTCGCCCACCCCCGAGAGCGCCATTTGCTCGGGGATGTCGGCGTAGGCGCCCACTTCGATAAAGGACCGTGCGCCGCGCAGAAATTCCTGGAACCGGATCGGCGTCGCTCCATCGGTCAGCAGCACCACCCGTTCCGGATCGTGGTAGCCTAGCGGCTTCAGCAGCACGCCCCGGATCACCGAGAACATTGCGGTGTTGGCGCCAATGCCCAGCGCCACAATCAGCACCACCGCTATGGAGAAGCCCGGAGCTTTGCGCATGCTCCGCAGCGCGTACTTCACGTCCTGCCAGAGGGTCTCCAGGAGTGTGATCTTCACGGGCGAGTCTCCTCTGAGCCGAGATTTTGGAACTGCACCAAATCAAAAACCACCGCGCATTGTATCAATCCACAGCACCCAGTACTCAGTCACTCCGGCGTCAAGCTGGGGAGCTTCAGCCCTGAAGCTGAAGTTTCTGAGTATGGCTTCGTAACCTGTGTCTATGGACTGAATGCCGATGGCGGAGTGCTTCGTGTACTAAGAGCGGTGCCTCGATTCCGCACGCGCCTCGCGCGCTTACCCTACCGATTCCGGTTCTGCGACTGCGGCCTGCCGTCGCGGCGGTTGGTGCATGCGGTAGAGGTGGTCCACCGGCCCGGTGCCCTGGCCCAGCGGTTGGGCGTGGGTGATGGCGGCTGCTACATAGGCTTTGGCCAGCAGCACTGCTTCAGGCAGTTGCCGGCCATGCGCCAGATGACAGGCCACCGCTGAGGCGAAGGCGCAGCCGGTGCCATGCGTGGAGCGGGAGCGTTGCCGTTCCGCCTTGAACACCTGGTTTTCGATACCGCCGTTGGGGTGGGTAAAGCTGAGAAAATCTATGGCCTTGTCCAGGTGGCCTCCCGTGACCACCACGTTAAGCGCACCCCGCTGATGAAGGCGCAACGCTGCCGTCTTCATCTCCTCCAGATTGCTCACCGGTAATCCGGCCAATGCCGCAGCCTCATCCAGGTTAGGGGTAATGACGGTGGCCAAAGGCAGCAGGCGCTCCAGCATCAGCTTCTCGCCTTTTGGTTCCAGCAGGCGGGCGCCGGAACTGGAGCGCAGAATGGGATCCAGGACCACATTACCCAGCTTGCTCGTGTCCAGGAATTCGCTAACGGCGGCGACCACCTCTGCGGAGCCCAGCATGCCGATCTTGACCGCGGAAATTTCCAGATCGCGGCTTAATTCCTTCAGCGTGTCGGTCACTAGCCTTGCCGGCAGCGCTTCCACCCGGCTCACGCCCTGGGTGGACTGAACGGTCATGGCGGTGATGCAGGCCACCCCATAGCAGCCGTGGGCAGCCATGGTTTTAATGTCCGCTGTCACCCCCGCTCCTGAAGACGGATCGAAGCCGGCGATGGTCAGCACGACGGGTGGCGTTTGCGGCATACTCGCAATGTAACGGAAAACAGCGGCGGGGCAACCCCAAACACACCCGCGCCCCTTCGAAAGTTGTAACCCGTTCAGGCGCTGTAAGCTGCGGCTCCGGCAAAAATTTGTCGGTAAAACGCCTGTATTGCACAAAAATTTGTTCGTCTGTCCCATCTTGGGAAAAGCGGAGCGAGACGCTATCCAAAGCAGTACCCTTACCCGGTAACTGCTTCCTATCAGTCCTGATTTCAGAGACTTACATCGGCCAACCTGGGCTGTAGCGAGGTCATCTCATGATCCGCGCTATTAAACCGTCTGCTTTCATAGTTCTGCGCCAACTTCGCCAGGCTCGAGGATAGTAACAAGCCGGTTTTTGGTAACCATAAGGCAAGTTCTAAGGTTAATGTAAGGTGTTAACCCTAAAGAACTTGCCCTCGGATTACCAATGCCCGTTTGACACACCCCCAGCCCCCTTCTACCATCACCCTCATCCTGGGCAACTCTGGTAGGGGAGGGCTGAATTCGAGATGCGAGGTGACTGAATGCGACGAAGCATGATTCCCATCCTGGTGGCCCTGTTTTACGTCACCAGCCTGGGGGCGGCGCCAGGACCGAACAGCTCCGAGTCCAGAAACACCAAAAATCGTGCCGACGTGACCCGTCCGGTCCCTGTCAGCAAGCGACAGGTCCGCCGGCATAAGCCTTACCAGATTGGTACAGCCTCCTGGTATGGCAAGCAGTTCGAAGGCAAACCTACGGCTACCGGTGAACCCTACGACATGCACGAGTTCACCGCCGCCCACATGACTTTACCCCTGGGCACCTGGGTAAAGGTCACCAACCTGCGCAATGGCAACTGGGTAGTTGTGCGTATCAACGACCGCGGGCCGGTTGTGCCCGGGCGCATCATTGACCTCTCCTACGGGGCCGCCCGCATGCTCAACTTCAAGGCGCGGGGCCTCACTCGGGTGCGGCTGGACATCATCCACCCAGACACCCTGGCCTTCGCCGAACCGATGGCAGGCCTGCCGTAAACACGTTAGACTCGCAAGCATGACCGATGCGCGCGAGCGCCTGATTATCGCGCTGGACGTCTCCTCGGCTGCCGCCGCACAGAAGATTGTGGCCGCAGTCGGGGATTCAGCGTTCCTCTACAAGGTCGGAAAGCAGCTGTTTACCGCCGAAGGGCCGGTAGTTGTGCGCGACCTGGTGGCTTCCGGAAGGCGTGTTTTCCTCGACCTGAAGTTCCACGACATCCCTAATACCGTAGCCGCTGCCGTGGCGGAGGCCGCCAAACTGAAGGTCAGCATGCTTACGGTGCACGCCAGCGGCGGCTCGCGCATGTTAAGGGCGGCGACGGAGGCAGCGGTCTCCTCTCCCGCACCACCCCTCGTACTGGGCGTGACCGTGCTCACCAGCTTACGCGACGGCGACGTTCAGGAAGTCGGCTTCAGCGGGCGCGTAATGGATAACGTTCTGCGCCTGGCACAGCTAGCCCGTGCCAATGGCTGTGGTGGGATCGTGACCTCCGCCAAGGAGGCGGCGGAAGTCCGGCGCGAACTGGGCGCCGGCTTCGCCATTGTCACGCCCGGCGTTCGGCCCGCCGGCAGCGAAGTGGGTGATCAGGCACGCGTGGCCACCCCCGCAGAAGCGATCACGGCCGGCGCAACGCATGTCGTCATAGGCCGCCCCATCACTGCCGCCGCCAATCCCGCCGCAGCGGCCCGCGCCATCGTGGACGAAATGGCCAGCGTAATCGTGGCAGCGTAAGAGTAGCGCCAGCGTCCTGCTGGTTATCGTGAGACCTCGCAGAGTCACTACGCCCCCGACCGACTCCCGACTACTGACTACGGACTCCTGCTTTTACGTACTCGGCACTCTTCCACAGACCCTGGGCCCACAGCCAGCCGGCGGCAGGCAGCATGACCGTCAATCCCACGCCCACGGCCAGTTCGCGCGCAGAAATTCCAGCGTCGAGGATCCTTCCCGCGGAAAACGTGCTGATAGCCATCATCAGCGTGACCACGCTAAGGTCGGCGGAAAACACGCGTCCGCGGAAGCGGTCCTCGGTGTTCATCTGCAGCAGCGTGGTGGACGATACCCAGATGTTAGATCCGCCCATATGCGCGAACATCACGGCAGCGCAGGCCAGCGCCAGCCCTGGCGCGGTGCCCAACAGCATGTAGCCAATGCCGCCAATAGCCAGCCCTGTAAGGATCAGGCGCCGCAGACGTCCCTGGTTCTGGCCCGCCCAGCCGGCTGCCAGCAGCGGTCCTACCAGTGAGCCCATGCCGCGCGAGGCCATCAGCAAGCTCATGCTCAGCATGCCGCCGCGCGCGCTCGAGAGCCCGTGGCCGCGCAGCGGGAACACGCGTTCGCCCATTACCGGGAAAATCACCCAACTGGCCCCCATGATCCCGATTCCCGTTTTCGCCATCATGGTGGCCAGCAGGCGCTTATCGCTGCGCACATAGCGGATGCCCTCGGCCACCGGTTTGAAGTCCACCAGTTCGCGCAGGCGCAGCCGGCCATGCAGCTCGGTATGCGACTCGCGAAAATCCATGCGGCTGATGAGCAGCGCCGAAACAACGAACGTTGCAGCGTTGATCGCGAACACTGCCGAGCGCCCCAGAAAGGCCGCCGCCAGCCCGCCCAGCAGCGCGCCAATGGCGAAGTTTGCCGACCAGGTGGTGGACTGCAGCGTGTTGGCGACGATCAGGTCTTCTTGGGGCGTGATGTTGGGGAGCACCGCGGTGCGCGCCGGCTCGAAGAACCCCCACATAATCGTTTCCAGGAACAGCAGGGGGTACACCAGCCACACCATGGAGCGGGAGCGCACCAGCAGCATGGCGCCGACAATCAGCACGCGCGCCACGTCGGCGGCGATCATCACCTTTTTCCGGCTGATCCGATCGTTGATGACCCCCGCCATGGGGCCGATAAAGGTTTGAGGAAGCAGCTGGCAGACGAGGGCGATGCCTACCGAGGAAGCTTTGCCGGTGAATTCCAGCAGCAGGCTGTAGATGGCGACGGCGTAGAACCAGTCGCCCATCTCACTGACGATCTGGGCACACCACAGGCGGCGGAAGTTGCGGTTGCCGCGGGCCAGCCGCCAGTAATCCGACAGTGTGCCGGAGAGCGATGCCATAGTGTGGGCAGAGCGTTCAAAGTCATCGTGAGTCGGTAGTCGTTAGCTCTCGGCTGTCGGCCTTCGGCTCTTGGCCAAAATAAGGCAATGACTAAGGCCAACAACCGACAGCCGGGTTTCTTACAGCTTTTCGAAGAACTCGCAGGCCGAGCAGGAGATGAAAATGCCGCCGGGCACGCCGCGCTCACGGTCCTTCACCCGCTTCACGATGCGGGTCGGCTTGCCGCACTTCGGGCAGTCCGTGCTCTTGGTAGTGTCCATCTTCTTGCGGTCCGCGGTTTTTGCGATTTTCGCCATGTTGCTCCTGACCAGTACTGTCCCGCGGCGCGGGTTTAGCAGACTGTGTGGAATGAAATGGATGGATGCGTGCTAGCGTCCAGCATTGATTTTACCTGAAATAGAGCGACTCTGCTCCGTCGTGGGCACATTGACCGACCGCCCTGCATGGCCAGTCTAGCTCTCCTTCTTTGCAGAGTGGCAGTCCGCGGATTGACGCCACGGAAAACCCTCTGCTAAGTTCAAGGGTTCTTCCGCGACGCGCGTTTCCCCCTGTCACCTGCGCCTGGGCTGCCGGACCCGCGGGAACTTGCAGAAAAGAACCGTAAAACGAGGACTGCCATGGCTATCAAATTCCGGGGAGTGGACTTCATCGAATTCGATTCCCTGCTCTCCGACGACGAGCGGCTGGTGCGCGACACCGCTCGCAAGTTCATAGAAGACAACCTCATCCCCATCATCGAGCAGTGCAACCGTGAAGGCCGCTTCCCCCGCGAACTGGTGAAGCCCATGGCCGAGCTTGGGTTCTACGGCGCCAGCCTGAAGGGTTATGGCTGCGCCGGCATGTCGAACGTGGAGTACGGGCTGGTGATGCAGGAAATGGAGCGCGGCGACAGCGGCGTACGTTCCTTCGTGAGCGTGCAATCGGCGCTGTGCATGTACCCCATTTACGCCTTCGGCAGCGAGGAGCAGAAACAGAAGTGGCTTCCGGCCATGCAGAAAGGCGAGAAGCTGGGCTGCTTTGGACTGACCGAGCCCGATTTCGGCTCCAATCCCGGCGGTATGCGCACTCGCGCCCAAAAAACCGGCAAGGAGTACGTGCTCAACGGCGAGAAGATGTGGATCACATCCGGTTCCATCGCCGACGTGGCCGTCATCTGGGCCAAGAACGAAGAGGAAGATGACAACATTCGCGGCTTCCTGGTGGAAACCGACCGGCCCGGCTTCCGCGCCGCCGACGTGCACGGCAAGTGGTCGCTGCGCGCTTCGGTGACTTCAAGCCTCTCGCTGCAGGACGTGCGCATCCCCGAATGCAACCTGCTGCCCAAGAGCGGCGGCCTAAAGTCGCCCTTAATGTGCCTGAACCAGGCGCGCTATGGAATTGCCTGGGGCGCGGTGGGCGCCGCCATGGCCTGCTACGACTGCGCCCTGCAATACGCTCAATTCCGCAAGCAGTTCCACGATCAGCCTATTGCCTCGCATCAGTTGGTACAGGAAAAGCTGGTGTGGATGATCAACGAGATCACAAAAGGTCAGCTGCTGGTGCTGCAAGTTGGCCGCCTAAAAGACCAGGAGCGCGCGGGGCACCAGCACATCTCCATGGCCAAGCGCAACAATGTGTGGATGGCACTGGAGTGCGCCCGCATGGCCCGCGACATCCTTGGCGCTAACGGCATCGCCGACGAGTATCCCATCTTCCGCCACATGGCCAACCTGGAATCGGTGAAGACCTACGAGGGTACGCACGACATCCACACCCTGATCATCGGCTCGAATATCACGGGGCTCGACGCGTTCTGAGATAGCTCTCACATGCTGCACGCAAGATGCTTCGGGCCTGAAGGCCCTCTGCATGACGCCGCCATCCTAGTTGGTAGTTGGGAACGCTGTCAGTGATGCCAAACGGCACGACGCTAGCTCCTTGTCATTTTTGCCACCCCCCCAGGCATCCAGAGCGGCTGCCGGTGAATCTGTTCCCCCTGCTTGACCAAAGCGAATGTAAAGGGCATTATGCGCGATTGTCTTGTGCCCGAGCCCGGGACAATCCCCGGCTCGGCGGTTAGTAAGCTCTTCAGAGCGTTGATCCCGAACGGGAGGACTCATATATGCCTACTGAGGTAAGAACCGAGGCAAAAGCGCTGGCCAAGAGTTTCGGGCAGAACATCGAAAGCGACCTGGCGCTCGAATTTGTGCGGGTGGTGGAAAATGCGGCCATCGCCTCTGCCCACACCATGGGCCAGGGAGAGCGTAAGCTGGCCGATGAAAAGGCCACCCAGGCGATGCGCAAGACCATGGACACGGTGCCCATGCGCGGCACCATCGTGATTGGCGAAGGCGAGCGTGATGAGGCGCCCATGCTTTACATCGGGGAAAAGGTAGGAGCCGAGTTCCCCGATGGCCAGCAGGTGCCGGAAATAGACATCGCCGTGGATCCCCTGGAAGGCACCAACCTGTGCGCCACCGGTTCCCCCGGCGCCATTACGGTGCTGGCCGCTTCCGAGAAGGGCGGCCTGCTGAACGCGCCGGATTGCTACATGGAGAAGATCGTGGTCGGGCCTTCTTGCCACGGCGCCGTGGACCTGGATGCGCCGGTGCGCGACAACTTGAAGAATATTGCCCGCCGCCTGGGCCGCGATATTGACGATCTGGTGGTGGTAGTGCTGGACCGACCGCGGCATGAAAAGCTGATCGCCGAGATTCGCAAGGCGGGGGCCCGCATTAAGTTGATTGGCGACGGCGATCTCTCCGCCGGCATTGCCGCCGCCGTGATCGGCACCGGGGTTCATGTGGTGATGGGCTCAGGCGGCGCCCCGGAAGGCGTGCTCACGGCGGCTGCCATGCGTTGCCTGAACGGCTATATGCTGGGTCGCCTGCTGGTGGACAAGCCGGAACTGGAGGAACGCATCCACCGCATGGGCATCAAGGACAAAAATCGGATTTATAAGGCGGAGGATCTGGCTCCGGGCAAACAGCTTATCTTTGCGGCTACCGGGGTGACCGACGGCGCGCTTATGCGCGGCGTGCGCTTCTTCGGCGAGGGCACCCGCACTTCCTCGGTCATCATGACAAAAGGCACGGGCAAGGTGCGCTTTATTGACAGCATTCACCTGGAGAATCGGCCGGATATAAGGATTCGCTTCTCGTGAAACAGTTGGCGGTTATTGCAAACATTAAGCACTCAGCCAATGAGCGGTTCGGCTGAGGGGCTGAGTGCTGATTGCTGCTTTTCTGACCACCGCTCACTAATACGCCGTCCCCTTGGGCATGGGTGGCCACTCGCGCGAATAGCCATCAAACAACGCCACCGTCGGCTCCAGACGCCGGCTCCCGTCGTGGATGGCGAACTGGTGCGGCTTACCTGGGTTGTAGCCCGTCCACAGTGAAACGCCGGCGTAGGCGCCGTCTTTACGCAAAATGTAATAAGTCATGTCAATGTAGCGCAGCCGGGTCATGTCATTGCGGTAGTTATGGGCGATGCGCCGCAGCGTATCCATGCCGGCTTCTCGCGGGTTCATGCCATGGCGCATGTTCTCGACGATAGTCTTGGCGCCGCACACCTTGATGTTCTCTTCCCCGCTGCCGGTAGCTCCGGCCGAGCCCACTTCCTGGTCGGTGTAGCAGCCCGCGCCAATGATCGGCGAATCGCCCACCCGCCCCGGTACTTTCCACGCCAGGCCGCTGGTGGTGGTGGTGCCCGCCATTTCTCCTTTAGCGTTGAGCACCGAGCAGTGAATCGTGCCCGTGGGCGGATAGAAAATGTTGCGGATCGCCTCCTGGCGCAACTCGGGCGCAATCCCCAGTCGGCTGGCCAGTTGCTCTAATTTCTGCAGGCGGCGCGGCCACAACTCCGACTGCGGAGCCGGCGCCTCCTCTTGGGGCGCATGCCAACGTGGATCATCCGGGCCCGGTCCCCACCAGTCGCGGTCGGAATTGGCCTCTTTCCATAGCAGCCACATTTTTCGAGAGGCGTCGGTGAGCAGGTTTTCCCGGGCGAAGCCGATCTCCAGCCCGAACTTAGTGGCATTGTCGCCCACCAGCATGACGTGACCGGTGTGCTCCATGACGGCGCGAGCCAGCAGAGACACGTTCTTGATGTCGTGCACGCCGCCCACGGCGCCGGCTCGTTGCGAGGGACCATGCATGCAGCAGGAGTCGAGTTCGACCACGCCCTCCTCGTTGGGCAGGCCACCCAGGCCGACGCTGTGGTCGTTGGCATCGTCTTCTGGGCCGCGCACCACGCTCAGCCCGGCTTCCAGGGGATCGCCGCCGCCGCTCAAAATGCCATAGCCGCGGTCAATGTAGTTGTAGCCATTGGCGGCGGAAATCAGCACCGGCTTGCGCGCCATCTTCACCTGGCCTGACGATTTGCTTTCCTGCGCTTCCAGCCCGAGGGCCAGGGAACTCAAAGCAGCGGTGGTAATAAACTGCCGGCGGGATACGGACATGTCTCCTCCTGGCGTAAATAGCCGGAAAGAATAACATGTCGTTGTACGAGCAGTCCGGTCGGGGTAGGCAGTTGGTATTTGGAATTGCTAGTTGGTAGTGAAAAGCAGGCCAACTCTCCGCCAACAACTGCCAGCTATCGGTTTGTGCTGACTCCTGACTAACGGCTCCTGGCCTTATCCAGCTTGCTTCATGGGCGTGTTCTGGTCGGAGCGGAAGCGCAGCAGGGCGCCGATGTGGCCTACATTCTCCAGGTCAGCGTTCTGTTCCACGTAGATAATTTCAATGCCCTTGCGCAAGGCATCGCCAATAAGCACATCGGCGATGTCGCTGAGCTGGCGAACCGGCTGGCCGCACACGGCACAGCTGTCGCCCATGTGGAAGTCGAGGTGGCCGCAATTGGTGCATTCCACGCCCGGGGCTTCGAACTTATCGCCCAGCAGGAGCGCCTGAACCTCACCGGTCTCCAGCGAACGCAGCACGCGGCGCAGGCCGACAGCGCCGCGGCCGTTGCGCTGAGCCTGGCCCAGCACCTCGCGCAGCACGCCTTCGCTGCGGTTGACGCGCGCTTCGGTCAGCACGCGCAGGCCTTGCTCGCGAACCTGCTCCAGGGTAGCGGTTGCAGGATCCAAAGCCACCCGCCCAAGCAAATGCTGGCGTACATAAGAATGCAGATGAGGTTCGAACTCGGCCCAGGTTTCGTCCCGGCAGCCAACGATGAAATTTCCGGACATGCCGGTGTCGTAAAGTTCTTTCATACGTTCGGCGACCACCTTGAAGTGGTGCATGGCTTCGTGCTCCACGTGGCGCTGCGCGTGTCCGGCGTCGTACCCGGCAAAACCGTCGCTGCGGCCGCGGCGCGGCAATTCCGCCTTGATCTCTTCGCGCTCCGCAACGTCGTCCAGGGTAAGCCCGAAGCGGCGTGCCTGGGTGCGATTCACCAGCACCACCGCAGCACGGTACATGCTGCCCAGGATGGCGGCCAGGGGCCGCAGGTGGAAACGCTGATTGACCGAAATACTGCTCCCGGCAAGGCGTGGCGGCAGGTCGAACTCGCGCCAGAATCCCTGCTGCGAACAGGCAAAAATTGCCTTCGCCCGCGCCTGGTTGCCGTGCAGGCTCTCGGCGATTTCCAGGATGCGGTCCAGGTCGGCGCGCGCGCTCTTCCCCTTGCCGTTCTTATCCACTTCGCGCAGGGCGGAGCGCACCAGGTCTTTGGCCAGGATGGCCTCTTCGCGATGGGATTTGTTGAGTGGTGTCCGCGGCTGGAAATAAAAGCTCAGGGCGGAACCTTCCCCGCATTCAAACTGAGCCAGTTCGCGGATGTCTTGGCGACGGATCATTCCCCACCTCCTCTGCAAGTAAGGGTCAAGCAGTCTTGGAATGTTGCAACAGCTTGTCGCGGAATTCGTTGGGGATGGGCAAAGCCTTGCGCAGGTGATCGCGGGCAGAACTCACCGAAAGCCGCACCTGCTCCGGCTTGCGGTCGGTGATGGCGGCAATCTCTTCCACCGTGAAGCCCTCGATGGCGTTGAGGATGAAGGCCTCGCGATTTTCGCGGGGAGCGCTGAGCAGCGCCGCCTCTACCAGGCTGATCATCTCGTCGGAGGCAGCAATGTCCTCGGGCGTGGCCATGCCTCGGTCCGGGATAATGTCCTGCGCGATCAACTGCTCGTCAGGCTGGTGATACTGCAACTGAGGCTCGTCGCTGGCGCGCACGTTGGGGGCGCGCTGGTTGCGTTGCAGGGGGACGTCCTCCGGCGCTTCGCTTGCGCGAGCAGCCAGGTCATCAATGGCGCGCATGGAAAGACGGTAGAGCCACGGCTCCAGGGCCAGGCGCTCCGGCTTATCCAGTCCATCGCCCAGTGCATTGACTACCGCTTCATTAATCACTTCCGTGGGGGTCAGCATCTCCGCGGCGAGCTGATCAATGCTTTCCCGGTAGCGGAGTTCACGTTCCACAAAGCGCTGCAGCCGGCCCAGATTGGCATTCACGTAGCCGCTGATGTCCTCGCTGGAAACGGTGGGCGGCTGCACCGCTGCCACCGTCTGCTCAAAGGGCACCTGGGGCTGCGGGCGGGTACGGCCTACCCGCCGCCAGCGCGGCCACTTGTGCTGGTTGCGCAGGTGATCCTTGTGCTTGGTCAGTTGCTCCACCAGGTCCTCGAACGCACCTTTTATAGCCGTGGTGGCCGTGGGCGAGTGCTCCTGGGCTGCCATCTGCCCGGAAGGCAGGCGCAGGTTCAGCGACACGGCAAAGCCTTCCCGGACGGAATTCTGCTCCACGATTCCCTTCAGGTGGATCAATTCCGGACGGAAGACCTGCAGCCGCTTGCGAATCTTCTCTACTTGTTGGTTGATTTCTTTTTCTATGTCGGGAGTCTTATTAACTTTGTAGCTAAAATGGACATTCATGCAAGCCTCGGAAGCCGGGTGCAGGACCCGTCCTGCTGAAGTCCCTACGAATTGATTCTACACCCGTAGCGGTAGAAGCATTCACCCTTTGGGGAGTTGCTTTTCCCGCTCCGGGAAGCACGGGATTTCGGGCTTCCCCCGTTCTCATCCGAGTTGGCTGTTATCCTGTGGGACATGCTGCCCGGGCGTGCTACAAGGGACATCCTCGCACCCGGGCTGCAGCCCTGATTCGAATCATCGGAGCCGACTTGAACCACTATCTCCTTTCCCTTCTTCTGGGAATCGTTGAAGGCCTCACCGAGTTCCTTCCCGTCAGCTCCACCGCCCACCTGCGCCTTTCCGAGGCTTTTCTGGGCGTGGACCTCTCCAGCGGGTATTGGAAGATGTACTCCATCGTCATACAGTTGGGGGCCATTCTCTGCTTACCCATCTACTTCCGGGAGCGCATCCGCGAGTTTGTAGCCACTTTTCCCCATGGGCGCGATGGCAAGCACACCATCTGGACCCACCCTTTGAGCCTCACCGCGGTGGCCTTTGTGTTCACCGCTGTTCCTGCCCTGCTGCTCACAAAAGTGATCGGCAAGAATCTCGAAAGCGTGCACGTGATGGCGTATTCGCTGGTGATTGGCGGCGTGATGATGTGGGTAGTGGACTCCGTTTATGGCCCGCCACGGCTGCTGCCCGCGCAATCGGTGGGCGCTGCCGCCGGCACCAGCACACGCGTCCTCGGCTACAGGACCGAGCACGTGGAGCAGATGACGCTGAGCCAGGCCATCTGGATCGGCATCTGCCAGATCTTTTCGGCGGTGTTCCCTGGCACCTCGCGCTCCATGGCCACCATCGCCGCCGGCCAGGTCACGGGCATGTCGCGGCCGGCAGCCTTGGAGTTTTCCTTCTTTTTATCTATTCCAACCATGGTGGCGGCCACCGGCTACGACCTGTTTAAATCGTTCCACCACAAGCCGGGCGCGGCTGATATCGGCATTGCCCCGCACACCGGACAGGAGTGGGTGGTGCTGGCCATCGGATTCGTGGTGTCCTTCATCGTGGCCTATGCCGTAGTCGCCTGGTTCATGAACTGGGTGCGCAAGCGCGGCTTCGTGCCATTCGCCGTCTACCGCATCGTTCTGGGGATTGTGGTCTTCGCCTGGGCCGCGCGCATGGCCGTCCATTAGATTTCGGACGTTGCCATCCAGTTTTCTTGTCCTGCGGGCACCCTCGCCCGCAGCCTGGCGGCATACGACAACGACGAACAGTTCGCTTTCGCCGTCGCCCCAGAACTAACTCGGCACATTACCCTAAACTTTCCCGTTTCCCGCAGCCGACTTTCTGGCATAATTCTTTTGCTCTGGCGTATTTCGTGCACCGAAGGCGGTTAGAAGTGCCTGTGTGCAGGCACGGGACCGCCGCTGGTGAATGCGCCCCATGAGGTATTTCTCCAACGCCTTTGTCCCGACCAGCAACCGACGGCTCAACGAGCTGATCGGATTCCTGCTGTTCGTCTCCGCGATCCTCCTTTTCCTTGCTCTGGCTTCCTACTCGCCCCTCGACCCTTCCTTGAACAGCGCCTCGGCACTCACCGGCTCCCACGCCGCGCGCAACTGGATTGGGGTGGTTGGGGCCATCGCTTCCGACCTGCTGCTGCAGGTGTTCGGAATCGGCATTTTCCTTGCACCCTTTTTGCTGGCCCTGCTGGGGGCGCGCTGGTTCCGCTCCCGCCGGACCGCCTCGCCGGTGGCCAAGTCGCTGGGCGCCATCTGGCTGCAAATTTTTGTGCCCGCGCTGCTGGCCCTGCTGCCCGGCCACCTGCGCTGGCGTCATGTGATTCCCATTGAAGGCCTGATGGGCCGGGTTGTCGGCGACTTCCTCATCCACTACTTGAACCTGCTGGGCGCCTACATCGTGTGCGCCAGCGTGATCGCAGTGGCCCTGTACTTCTCCACCGCCTTCTCCTTCAGCACCGCCAAAGCCTGGGCGGCGGCGCATTGCGGCTTCATTATTGCTCTTCTGGAGCGTTGGCGGGATTGGCGCGCCACCCGGGACAAAGAACGCCTGCAGTGGGAACTGGATAAGCGGCGCTCCGCCAAGCCGGTGGTCACCGCTCAATTGGTCCCCGGGCGGCAGTCATCGGTGCTTACCCGGACCGGCATCGAAAAAGTGGACCAGGACCGCATGGAAGCTCTCTCCCGCGAAGCTGCCAAGGTGCTGGGCACGGAGCCGCCAGAACCAGAAGCAACGCCGGAGCCGGAAGTGGCTGAGCGCGCCGATACCGGCCAGAAGACCAAGACCACGCTGCCCAAAATCGCCGGGGGCTACAAACTGCCTTCCAGCAGTCTGCTACATCGCCCAGATGAGGCCCACCGCGTTGACCAGGAGGAGCTGCGCTCGCTGGCCCAGGTGATCACGCAGAAATACGCCGAGTTCGAGGTCCACGGCCAGGTCACGCAAATCAATCCCGGACCCGTGGTCACCACTTTCGAATACAAGCCGGAAGCCGGCATCAAGTACAGCCGCATTACCGGCCTTACCGACGATCTGTGCCTCGCCTTGCGCGCCGAGAGCATTCTCATCGAGCGCATGCCCGGCAAATCCACCGTCGGCCTGCAGGTGCCCAACCGCGAGCGCGAAACCATCTGGCTGCGCGAGGTCATCGAATCGCAGGAATATTCCGCAGAAAAATCCAAGCTCACTTTGGCTCTGGGCAAGGACATCAACGGCCGCATCGTGGTGGCCAATCTGGCCGGCATGCCCCACCTGCTGATCGCCGGCTCTACTGGCGCCGGCAAGAGCGTGGCCATCAACGCCATGATCATGTCCATGCTCTATAAGGCCACGCCGGAACAGGTGCGCTTCATTTTGGTAGACCCCAAGCGCCTCGAGTTGGGCGTTTATGAAGGCGTGCCACACCTCTACACGCCCATCATTACGGAGCCCAAGCTGGCGGCCAATGCCCTGCGCAATGCGGTGCGCGAAATGGAGCGCCGCCTGAAGCTGCTGGCCGAAAAAGGCGTGCGCAACATTGATCAGTACAACCAGCTCTTCGAAGATGAAATGCCGACGCTGTTCGAGAACGGCGGCCAAGAGCAGGAACGGCCCTTGCCGTATCTGGTCATCATCATTGACGAATTGGCTGACCTGATGATGCTCGACTCCGGCAACGTGGAAGAATCCATCACCCGCCTGGCGCAGATGGCCCGCGCCGTCGGCATCCACCTGATTCTGGCCACGCAGCGCCCCTCGGTGGACGTAATTACCGGGCTGATCAAGGCCAACTTCCCCGCCCGCATCTCTTTCCGCGTGGCCACCAAGGTGGATTCGCGCACCATTCTCGACGCCAACGGCTCCGAGTCCCTGCTGGGCCGCGGCGACATGCTTTACCTGCCTTCCGGCTCCGCCCGCGTGCAGCGCCTGCATGCGCCCTTCGTCACCGAAAAGGAAATTGCCGCCCTCGTGGAGTTTTGGCGTTCACAAGGGACAGCCGAGTATCAGCAGCACTTCCTGGAAGCACCCAAGGAAGCAGGCTCCGGCGGTTCGGGCGGCGACGCCGAGGGAGAGGGGGGCGACGAAAACGATCCCCTGTTCGCAGATGCCGTGCGTCTGGTCATCGAATTCGGCAAAGCATCCACTTCCCTGCTGCAGCGCCGCCTGCGCATCGGCTACGGCCGTGCCGCCCACCTCATTGATTTGATGGAAAGGGACGGCATTGTGGGCGCCGCCGACGGCCCCAAACCCCGCGAAGTCCTCAAGCGCCCCGGCTGGCTGAATGAAGTGGAAGAATCCATGCGGTAGAAACCCGGTCGACAGCTGATTTCACCCCCCTGTTGAGCAGATTTTCTTTTGCAAATCGGTCAGCAATTCAGGTCCATTTCCGTCCGCGATCATCACAGAGAGATTGTCGGGCTGGTGGTTGGGGAGTCGCTAAACCACTCATCGCTGCCGCACTCCAATTGGCGTGAAATGCCGACAACACTTTTCATTCAGCCCGGTAGCGTTGAGATTTGTAAAGTATGCTAAAGCCCGTTAGCACCAATCATGATTGCCGAGAATCAACGCGCCGAGTAATGTCTGTGGCGACAACCTAGCGCTACTCATGGGAGATACGAGTATGAGTACAGCCGCAGTGGCAGGACAGATTGCAGAAGCATCGCCGCGTTCTCTCGCCAGGATGGCAGGCGCTTTCCAGTTGCTGGAGGCCCTGACGGCGACATTCGGCGAGGTAATCGTTCTCGGCAAGCTTGTTGTCCCTGGGAACGCCGCATCAACAGCGGCCAATATCCTTGGGCACGAACGCTTGTTTTGGCTGGGGTTCGCGTCCTCCCTCATCGGGGTTGTCTCACATATTGCTTGGGCTTTTCTCTTCTACCAGTTGTTTAAGGCTGTGAATCGGCGCCTTTCTTTGTTCGCGGCCTTCGTCATTCTCGTGGGATGTGCTGTTCAAGCTGTTACCTGCCTCCTGTATATTGCTCCCTTGCCGATCCTACAAGCGGGAAGCTCCTTGGGAGCATTTACGCTGCCACAGTTGCAGGGGTTGGCGTTAACGTTCCTGAAACTGAATGGTTATGCCTTCAATATCTATCTCGTGTTCTTTGGACTCTGGTGCGCCCTGGTCGGCCTCCTCGTTTTCAGGTCAACCTTCATGCCCCGTGTCCTGGGCGTGCTTCTGGCGATTGCTGGCGTGGGTTGGATGATGTATCTCGTACCGCCGGTCGCAAACCGCTTATTTATCTATATCGCTTGCGCGTCAGCGATCGGTGAAATACCGCTGGAGCTATGGCTTCTTGTGTTCGCTGTGAACGAACAACGATGGAAGGAGCAGGCCAGCACAACGGAAGCGAGCAAAGGGGACATTTTGTGACTGAACAGGCCATTCCTATCGCCATCTATTGTGACACAGCGAAGTGTGTAGCAAACGGAGCGCAGCAAAGGAAATTCGCGTGTGGGAAAGCCTTCAGGCGAATTCCAGATATCCCAGATTAAGTGTCCATGGTGCGGCGAGACGATCCAGCGCAGGCTAAAGTTAGCGAAGGTTGCCATGGTGGGACAATCCCCGCTAAGTGGGTGAAGAAGATTGTGCTCCTGACGTAAGTCTAGATCTCCCCCGAACTTGTGTGCCGCAGTGTTGTGTTGCTGCTCAGCTTCAGCCAATCCCTCTGGTAGGCGAACGACACGGCCAGCAGCAGTACTCCCAGAAACACGAAGCTGACGATCCGGTATCCCCGGCTCAGGTCCCAGATGTCATAGGCAAACACCTTTACGACGGTGGCGGCGATCAGCGCCAGCGCCAGCCAGCGCACATAGGCCCAATTTCGCCAGAATCCCGCCGTCATGAGCAGCGCCGCCTCCACGAACCAGCCCACGCTGATCCAGACTTCCTGCAGACGCAGGGCAATGGCAATGGTCACGAATCCGATGGCTAGCGCCAAATGCGTTGCCTGCACGGGCTGCCGTGCGCCTCGCGCCAGCATCAGGTAAACAATCGCCAGCACGGCGGCAAACCAGGCGCGTCCTCCCGAAGTTTCCAGCATCAGGCAAATGGCCAGAAAGTAAACCACCCCATTGAGCACGGAAACCATGAGCAACGTCTGCGGAAATCCACGTTCCTGGACGCCGTGGCCGATCAGTGTGACGAGAGCAAAAATGGCAAAGAACAGCGTGGCAAAAGCAAAGGTCAGCGCGAATTGTCCGGGCGAATAGAATTCCGCATACCAGGCGAAATAGAGCGCCACCGTCCCGGCAAAACTCAAAACCAGCAGCCGCGGCCAGCGCCGCGACAAAACCATCAACAGCGTGGACAAATCCAAAAGTGCCAAATAGGAAAGCAGCGCCAACTCATGATTGCGGCCGGTCGAAATCAGCACCGGAGTGGCAAAGCCGCCGATGAGGGCGAACGCGGCCAGAATTTCCGCGTTTTGCGCCAGGGCCAGGCTGGCCGTCACCGCGGTGACCACCACCATTCCGGCAAACGCCACGCCCGGCGGCACCAGTGCATAGAGTTGAAGAGCCGCCCACAGCGACAGGTATAAGGCGCCAACGCCGACCGCCTTCAGGGAATAAGAGAACGCCTGATAACCACGGCTTCGAAACCACTCGCTCCAGATGACCACCGCCACGCCGGCTACCAACCCGATCAGAATCTGACCCGCGGGCCCGATCCAGTTGCTCTCGAAGGCATACTTCAGGAAATAGGAAACGCCGATCAGCAGCGCGGCAATGCCAATGCGGTTCAGCCAGTGCGAACCGATGCGCGCCTCCAGCTCGCTGCGCGGCCGCAGGTTGGGCATGCCCGTTTCATCCCTCCCATGGGGAGGCACGACCTGCAAGCGGGGGGAACGAGCGTCAGTTGCGCTGCCAGGGGCACCGCCTTCACTGCCGGCTACTCCAGCCAACTGCTCCAGTCGCGAGACGCGAGCCAGCAGTTCTTCCACCAGCCGTTTTAGCTCTCGAATTTCCGCCTGGCTGTCGTCCATGGTTAATATGGATGCGGGCTGACGGCCAGACTATTGCGTGCCAACCCAGTTTTCAAGGACGGAGCCGTGAAATTCCACACCGAATACCTGACCTTCAACACCAAAAAGCACCGCGAGTACGTGCATCTCACTCCCACTATAGAAGGCATCGTGAAAAAGAGCGGCGTGCGCGAAGGCATGGTTTTGGTCTCGGCCATGCACATCACAGCCGCGGTTTATGTGAACGACGACGAGTCCGGCCTCATCCAGGATATTGACGAATGGCTGGAAGGACTGGCGCCCTTTCGCAAGGACTACCGCCATCACCAAACCGGCGAAACCAACGGCGATTCGCATCTCAAATCGCTGCTGATCCACCACGAGGTCATCTTGCCCATCACCGCAGGCAAACTGGACCTCGGCCCCTGGCAGCGCGTCTTTTACGCCGAATTCGACGGGCAACGCAGCAAACGGGTAATCGTGAAAGTGATGGGGGAGTGAACCCTCGACCATTTCTCCGCGTGCTACATTAGCCACAGAAACTCATGCGTCCCGAGATTTCCCAAGCCGTCGAACTGCTGCGGCAGAACGATCCCGCCGCGCTGGAGCGGGCGCTCGCGTTGCTGCAGGAGACAGTGTTTTCTTTCAGCATGAAGGTGTGCGGCCAGCGCGAGGACGCCGAGGACACCATGCAGGAGGTGCTGCTGAAATCGGTTCCCTACCTGCCCCGCTTCGACAGCCCGCAGGCGCTCACCGTTTGGCTCTACAAGGTGGCCAAGAACCGCTGCCTGATGAGCCGGCGCCAGAGCAAATTCGCTCCCCGGCGGGAACTAGCGCTCGATGAACTGATGCCCGACCGGCATGAATTAGAGAGCCTGATCGGCAGCAATGGCGAAAGCCCAGAAGCTTCGGCCCTGCGTGGGGAACGCGCGCAATGGTTGCGCGACGCCATTCTTCGCCTCCCGCCCCCTTACCGCCTCATCCTGGTCCTGCACGACATGGAGGAACTCTCGAACCAGGAGATTGCCAAAATTACCGACCTGCGCGCCGGCACGGTGCGGGTGCGGCTGCACCGCGCCCGACTCTATTTACGCAACGAACTGGCGCGTCGCGGGGCCTTCCATGCCGGCAAACGCCGCCGCGGAAAAGCGGCGCCCAAGCCGGAAGAGAAACCTCACCGCTGCCGCGAGCTCTTTGCCGCTCTTTCCGATTACCTCGACGAAAAAATGGACGACTCCATGTGCGAAAAAATGGAAGCGCACATGGGCGACTGTCGTCCCTGCCAGGCTTTTTTGGCCACCCTGGAACAAACCATCGCACAATGCCGGCAGACGCCCAGTGCCTGCCCTGACCGCCGCAAGGCGGAAAAAATCCGCCGGGCGCTGCTCTCGAAATTCCGGACCACAATCGCTGCTCGGAAATCCCGCGCATAGCCCGGTCTGCTCTCCCTTTTACAGCGTTGCGCGCGGGCAACTTGCAACCTGCGCCCAGAACCCCCACACTGTTGAAGTGAAAGTGTTTGCCCAGTTCGTGGCGGCGGCTACCGACGTAAGTCATTTCCCTGCACCCGGGCCGCCGGAAATCGCCTTCCTGGGCCGCTCCAACGTAGGCAAATCCAGTGTCATCAATTCCCTGCTGGGCAATAAGGTGGCGCGCACCAGTTCCACTCCCGGGCGCACCCGCGGCATCAATTTCTACGCCATCCGCTGGCCCGGCCGGCCGCGTCCCGATCTCTTCTTCACCGACCTGCCGGGTTATGGATACGCCAAAGTGGCGCGCGAGCTCTCTGCCGGCTGGCACAAATTCATTGAACCTTACCTAAAACAACGCCCTAATCTGGCGCTCTGCATTTCGCTGGTGGATCCCAATATCCCGCCTCAACCCGGCGATCAGCAATTGTGCGAATTTCTGCGCGGTATTGGCCGGCCACACGTGGTGGTGGCCACAAAGGCCGACCGCGTTTCCAGCAATCAGCTGCAGCCATCGCTGCAACGGCTCAAAGAGGCGCTGGGCACGGAGTCGATCTTGACCTATTCGGCGCGGACCGGCCAGGGCCGGGACGCACTGTGGAAACAGATTCGGAAATGCACCGGAGCGCAGGAACCTGATCCCGAAACGACTGCCCCCCCTGCTGATCCCTATGGGGACGCATCGCGCCCTTCGTAATCTGCTCCCCTCCTTCCCACGTCCCCAAAATTGGCCTAATGCAGGTGCGCTGCCCGATTCACATGGACCCGTCTGCTGAACAGCGTTTGGACGTCGAAGGTCTTCCCGTCAAGATCTGGGGAATAGACGCCGACCGTCGTCCCTTTATTC
>JAICWP010000031.1 GCA_025934735.1 Terriglobales bacterium
CGCCCCTACGGGGCTCGCGTTCCTGGCTATTCGGTTGCCCAGGACTTCCGTCCTGGGCTTTACTATGTCGCGCCTGTGGCGCTGGCCCGGTGATGCATAATGCGGCGCTGCGCGAATAATGCTGGAGGGTAGCTCACACGCCAATTCACCTGATTCGACCATGCTGAGGGGGTTCAGCGCCGAAGCATCTCGCTGCGACTCTCTGATTAGCGCGCTGGACGGTTCGTATCAGGGCACGCCTTCAGGCGTGCCGTAGAGAGCCGGAGAGGAATACGGCTTTAGCCGCTGTGGGTGCCGCCCCTACGGGGCTCGCATTCATTGCCATCCGGTTACCCAGGACTTCCGTCCTGGGCTTTACTATGCCGCGCCTGCGGCGCTGGTCGATGATGCATTATGCGGCGCGTTGCGAAAATGTAAGGACCTGAGACATAAGGAATGGAGAACCGTGGTCGCAGCAAGGTTTTGCCCGGAATCGTGGCGAACCATTTGACTAGGAGCGGCGGACAAGATGGAGCTTGCGAGGGAGCCCGTATTCATCGTCAGCGGCATCGTTCTGGGAAGAGCCAGAATGGGAGTTCCCCTGAGCCAGGGCGGGGATAGGCTGGCCCGGCGTGGGCGCGGTGAGGAAGAAGGACCAGGCGGCGGCCAGCAGGAAGAAGATGACAATAAAGGGTCGGTTAGAGGCGATGAAGCCGAGCAGCAAATCGCTCCAGCTGACGTAAGAGGGCGGAAGCTCGGTGCTGCCCGCGGGCGGCAGCACGCTTACGGAACGCAGGCTGGAATCAAGCGCGGCCGCGGACTGAGACGGAGAAGCCACGCCGCTCAAGCCATTGATGTAGGCGGCAATTCCATCATAAAGAGCCTGAGCAATGCGCTGGCGATAGTCGGAATTTTTGAGATTGTCCTCGTCATTGGGATTGCTCATGAACGAGATCTCGGTAAGGATGGCGGGCATGGCAGCGCCGGTGAGCACGATGAAAGGCGCTTCGCGGACGCCGCGGTTGCGCTCACCGGGAAGGTCGTGGGCGAGAGCAGACTGGACGTCGTCGGCAAACTCGTGGGATTCGGCAGTACGATTCTGCTGGGCGATTTTCTGCACCAAGTCGCGCAATTCGCTGACGGGACGGCGGGATACGGTGTTCTCGCGGGCGGCTACTTCCAGGGATTCGGGCGAGGTGGTGAAGTTCAGGAAGTAAGTTTCGACGCCGCGCGCATCGCGATCGGGACTGGAATTGGCGTGGATGGAGACAAACAGGTCCGCGCCCTCGCGATTAGCAATGGAGGTGCGGGCTTCCAGGGGAAGGTAGCGGTCGGTAGCGCGAGTATAGATAACTTCAGCGCCCAAACCCTGCAGCAACTTGCCCAGGCGCAGGCCCACGTCCAGCACAAGGTCTTTTTCAAAAAGGCCGCTGGCGCTCATGGTGCCGTGATCGTCGCCGCCGTGGCCGGGGTCAATGACAATTTTGCCGATCTTGAGCCCCAGCGCCCGAATCAAAGACCGCTCGCCGTTGCTGTTGGGTCTGGCCTCATGAATGTTGGCGAGATTGGGCTTGGCAGCCTCCTCGGAGGGCGCAACCTGCACCAGTTCCACTCCGGGACTATTACTACTGCCCACCACCTTGGGCGGATCCACGCTGGCGATGACAGGAGCAAGCACCTGGGGACTGGGGGCCTTCTCTTTTCTTGCCTGAGCAGTGGCGCCGTGGAAAGTGATTTCCAGGCGATAAGGATCCGGAACCAGGTTCACTGAATACTCGACAGGCCGGTCCAAGCCCAAGGTAATCCGGGTGGTCCCCCCTTCGGTGTCAGCAACGTCCATGCTGGTGAGGAAACCATCCTGGTCAATAAGTTGGTCCTCAAGCACGCCGCGGGCAAGGGTGACATTCTCTAAGTCGAAGTAAACACGTTCGGGGTCGATGAGATGAGCGAACTTGTAGCCCACCGGCCCATCCAGATCAATGGCCACGTGCGTAACTTCGGCGCTGGACCAATGGCGGATGTCCTTAATCTTGACCGGCTTGTCGCTGAGCTGAGCGGCAGATTGGGGGTTGCGTGAGCCGGATTTGGCGTGTTTTGGCGCGGACTTTTGGCCAGGCGCAGCGATCGCCTGCAAGCCCAAGAAGGCCAGTATCAAAGCGGCGAAGACGAGCAGTTTTGCCCGCGAAAATGGAAGTGGCTTGCGCAAATGCTTCAAGGCCCAACCGGTTACACCCAATGTTGGCACACAGTTTATACCCGGAGGAGCTGAATTTAAACGGCACGTTCGGGTGAGGCCGCTTGGACATGGCGCAATTTGAAGCGCTGGACCTTGCCGGTGGCGGTTTTGGGAAGCTCGGGGACAAATTCGACCCAGTGCGGCCGTTTGTGGGGGGCCAGCGTGGAGGAAACATGATCCTGCAGCTGGCGGGCGAGCTCTGGGGAGCCTAAACTGCCGTTGCTCAACACGATGTAGGCGGCGGGCTTGAGCAGTTGGTCGGGGTCCTGGCGGCCGATGACGGCGGCCTCTCGCACGATGGGGTTTTCGATAAGAGCGTTTTCGATCTCGATGGGGCTTACCCAGAGACCGTTGACCTTGAGCATATCGTCGGAGCGCCCGGCATACCAGAAGTACCCATCTTCATCCTGGTAATACTTATCCCCGGTGTAAAGCCAGTGGCCCTGGAAGGTGTCCTTGCTCTTCTCATGTTGATTCCAATAGCCGGCACAAACGGCGTCGCTCTTGATGAGCAGGTCGCCGATTTCGCCGGTGGCAACGGGGCAGCCATGCTCGTTCACCAGGCGGGCCTCGCAGCCGGGAATAATCTGGCCGCTGGAGCCGAGGCGGACTGCGCGCGGGCGGTTAGCGATGAACATGTGCAGGGCTTCGGTAGAGCCAATGGCGTCGAGGATTTCAACTCCGAAGCGCTGCTGGAAGCGCTGAAAGATTGAGGCGGGCAGGGCCTCGCCGGCGGAAACCGCGTAACGCACGGAGGAGAGGTCAAATTCCGGGCCAGACTCGCGGTAGTGGGTGAGAAGGGCGGCGAAATTGGTGGGCACGGAATAGAACAGCGTGGGACGGTGGCGCTCGATGACGGCAAAGACGTCGGCGGGGCGAGGACGGTCGGGAAGCAGGATGCTGGTGCCGCCAACGGCCAGAGAAAAATAAAGTCCGTTGCCCAGGCCATAAGCGAAGAACAGCTTGGCGACGCTGAAGCAGCGGTCATCGGCGATCATGCCCAAGACACCCTTGGCGTAGAGTTCAGAGGTGACGACCATATCGTGCTGCAGGTGAATGCAGCCTTTCGGGAAGCCGGTGCTGCCGGAGGAGTAGAGCCAGAACGCAGGGTCATCCTTGCAGGTGTGGGCAGGATCCAGGTGAGGCGAGTTGTTAGCCAGCAGGGTAGCGAAAGAATGCATGCCGCCAGGAGCAGAGCCGACCACAATGATGTGCTGCAGGTAGCGCAGACGGTCGGCGGGAATGCGATGGATTTGGGGGAGCAACTGCTCATGGACAATGGCGACACGGGCGCGGCAGTCATTCAGCAAGAAGGTGTAGTCGTCGGGCTTGAGGAGGGTGTTAACGGGGACGGCGACGGCGCCAATCTTGATGGTGCCAAAGAAGCTGTAGGCGAATTCGGGAGTGTCGAGCAGAAGCAGCAGAACGCGTTCTTCGGGGCGAACATCAAGCCCCAGGAGAGCGTTGCCTAGGCGGTTAACGCGCTCCTGCAGTTGGGCATAGGTGACGCATTCCTCACCACATTCGATGGCGATCTTGGTGGAGCGGCCTTCAGGGACGTGGCGGTCAACGAAATAGGCGGCGGCATTGAATTCCTGGGGCAGATCCGACGCGGGGTTGGGGGGATGAGACATGTGTCGTCCCTACGGGACTCGGCTCTCTCTTTTTTGCCGTTACCCAGGACTTCCTCCTGGGCTCTACTATAGCGTCCCTGCGGGACTGATTTTAACGAACCAACGAGCGGCTCGATGCGGCGGGAGTTGGGTGAGTGCCGTCCCTACGGGATTTTGCGCACCCACCCAGGACGCGCCCCAGAAGCAAATCCATAGGTCCTTCGTTCGCGCTCGCTGCGCAAGCGCGGCTCGCTCTTACTCAGGATGACGCTGGTACAGTATCGCAAGATTAGTCGCAAGGCAAAACGCGTTTAGACCAACGACGCTGATACGAACTCACCACAAAAACTCATTTCCGTTTGGAGGAGAGGGCCTCCTGCAGCGCGCGCCGCGTGTAGACCTGCGCCAAGTGGCGGCGGTAGTCCCCTGAGGCGTAATTGTCGCCCAGCGCTTCGACTTTGTCGGCTGCGTGTTTCGCCGCCTCGGCAATGGCGCTGGCCGGCTTGCCGCGCAGGGCATCTTCCACCGCGGTGGCGCGATAAGCAACTTCGGCCACGCCGGTGATGCCAATGGCGACGTCATCAATTTTGCCGGTCGCGCCGCGCACCACGGCGGCAACGCCCACTACGGCGTAACCGGAAGCGGGATGATGGAACTTCTTGTAAACCGTTCCCGAGCCGGCGGTCTTGGGCACGCGAATTTCGGTGATGATCTCGTCGGGGCGCAGGGCAGTGGTGAACATGCCGGTAAAGAAGCTGTGCGCGGGAATCACACGTTCGCCAGACTGGCTGGTGGCGACAATGTTGGCGTCGAGCGCAAGAATAGCCGCTGGGTAGTCGGCGGAAGGATGGGCCTGGGCGAGGCTGCCGCCGATGGTGCCGCGGTTGCGTACCTGGATGTCTCCGATGTTACAGGCAGCCTGGGCGAGCAGCGGCGAGGACGCAAGCAGCAGGCGGGAAGCGGCCACGGCGGCATGGGTGGCCAGTGCGCCGATGCTGATGGTTTCGCCGGAATCACGGATGTAGTCGAGTCCGCCGATGCGGCCCAGATCAATCAGCAGCGCGGGGCTGGCGAGGCGCAACTTCATGGCGGGCAGCAGGCTATGGCCGCCGGCCAGCAGTTTGGCGTCTTCGCGGGAAGCGAGCAAGGTGATGGCTTCGTTCAGGGTTTTGGGCGATTCGTAGTCGAACGATGCCGGAATCATGCGGTCCTCCTGGCAGTGCGGGCGGATTTGGCTGTGGTTGCGGCCGGTGGGGGAACTGCGGCCTGGGCGGCGGCGATGGCGCGCCAGACGCGCTCGGGCTTGAGCGGCATATCAATGTTGGTGATGCCGAGGGGTGACAGCGCGTCACACACCGCGTTGACCATGCAGGGGGTGGAGGCGATGGTGCCGGCTTCGCCCACTCCCTTCACGCCCATGGGATTCACCGGAGTGGGCGTTACGGTGCGATCGAGGATGAACTCAGGAATGTGGGCCGCTTTAGGAACGGCGTAATCCATGAGCGAGCCGGTGATGGGCTGGCCGTCCTCGTTGTAGACCATTTCCTCATACAGGGCCTGGCTCAAGCCCTGGGCGATGCCGCCCTGCACCTGGCCATCCACCAGCATGGGGTTGATGACATTGCCGCAATCATCCACGGCGACGTACTTCTCGATCTTGATTTCGCCGGTTTCGGGGTCCACCTCCACCGCGCAGATGTGGGTGCCGAAGGGGAAAGTGAAGTTGGAAGGCTCGAAGAAGTGGGTAGCTTCCATGCCGGGCTCGAAGCCGGCAGGAATGCTGCGGGCCGTGTAGGCGGCGAGGATAATCTCGCCCCAGGGCATGGACTTCTTAGCATTGCCCTTTACGCCAACGCGCCCGTGAGCGATCACGATATCGGCGGGCTTGGCGCCGAGCAGGTGCGCGGCGAGGGCGGCGATTTTTATTTTCAGTTTTTCAACAGCGTAATAGACCGCGGTGCCGCCGACTGCAGTGCCGCGGCTGCCGAAGGTGCCGATGCCATAGGGCACAGCCAGCGTGTCGCCATGAATGATGGTGATGTCATCGGGATTGATGCCGAGCTGATCGGCGACCAACTGGGCGAAGGTGGTTTCCTGTCCCTGGCCGTGCGGGGAAGCGCCCGTGAGCACGGTGACTTTGCCGGTGGGCTCGATGCGGACGGTGGCGCTTTCCCATCCGCCCGCCGGGGTGGCAGCGGAAGGGCCGATGGCGCAGATTTCGACGTAAGTGGAGACGCCGACGCCGTAATACTTGCCCTGCTTCCAACCGGCCTTTTGGCGGGCACGCAGCTTGTCATAGCCAGCAAGCTGCAGGGCGCGCTTGAGGCTCTGCTGATAATTGGCGGAGTCATAGAGCAGGCCGGCGGCGGTGGTGAAGGGGAACTCCCTGGGCTGGGGGAAATTCTTGCTGCGGAACTTAGCGGCATCCAGGTTAAGTTCGCGAGCGGCGCAGTCCATGATGCGCTCGATGTCGTAGGCGGCCTCGGGACGGCCGGCGCCGCGATAGGCGTCAGTGGACATCTTGTTAGTGAACACCCCGACGATTTCGCAGTCGAAGGCAGGAATCTTGTAGCACCCGGGGAGCATAAGGGCCGTCAGTTGCGGGATGAGAGGCGTGAGCAGCTGGTGGTAAGCGCCCATATCAGCCAGGACCTTGGCGCGCAGGCCGAGGATGGTGCCGTCCTTCTTGAGCGCGAGTTCAAGGTAGTTGATGGTGTCGCGGCCATGAATGGTGACCATCAGGCTTTCGCGGCGGGTTTCCGTCCACTTAACGGGACGGGCGAGCTTCATTGATAGCCAGGGAACCACGCCATCCTCAGCGTAAACGTTGAGCTTGCTGCCAAAGCCGCCACCGACTTCGGGTGCGATGACGCGCACGGCAGGTTCTGGCAGGCCCACCATAATGGCTACCTGAGTTCGGAGCAGGTGAGGGATCTGGGTGGAGGCCCAGATGGTGAGGCGGTTCTCACCGGGCAAATATTCGGCCACGACGGAACGGGGCTCCATGGCGGTGGGGGCCACACGCTGATTGATCAGGCGAACCTTCACGACGCGATCGGCCTTTTTGTAGGCGGCCTCAATGTCGCCGCTCTTCATGGCGTGAGTGAAAGCCTTGTTGGTGCCGAAGTCCTGGTAAATAAGGGCGCTTTCCTTTTGGAGAGCTTTTTCTATATCCAGAACAACGGGGAGAGGCTCGTAATCCACGGCCACCATTTCAGCGGCGTCGCGGGCGGTGTAGGCGTCCTCGGCGACGACGACGGCCACGGGCTCGCCGACATAGCGCACGCGTCCCTTGGCGAGGGCGGGGTGGGCAGGAATTTTGAGGTCGGGCATCTGCATGGCGCAGGGGATCATGCCCAAGCCTTCAATGTCGGCGGAGGTGATCACCGTCAGCACGCCGGGTTGGGAGCGGGCCGCCTCAGTATTGATGGAAGCAATGCGGGCGTGAGCGTGGGGCGAGCGGACGAAGACGCAGTGGACCAGGCGGGGCAGTTTGATGTCGTCGGTGTAATGGCTGATGCCGCGAACCAGTCGCGGATCCTCTTTGCGTTTGAAGCGCTTGCCCACCCACTGCCCGTTGGCTTTAGCTTTGCCGTTGTTTTTTCCGTTGCTGGCCATGGATCACCTCGATCAATCGGCGGCGCGCGCCGCGGCGCGCTGGCGCTGGTTCATTTTGCGAGAGGCTGCTTTGACGGCGTTGACGATGTGCTGGTAGCCGGTGCAGCGGCAGAGATTGCCGCCAATGCCATCGCGGATTTCCTGTTCGCTGGGGGAAGCGTTCTGCTGCAGCAGGTCATGGGCGCACAGGATCATGCCCGGGGTGCAGTAGCCGCACTGCAGGCCGTGTTCCTCCCAGAAAGCTTCCTGGATGGGGTGCAGGTTCTCGCTGGCCGCCAATCCCTCAATGGTGGTGATGGAGCGTCCGTCAGCTTGAACCGCCAGCACGGTGCAGGACTTGACCGCCATGCCATCGAGCAGGACGGTACAGGCGCCGCAGAGGGAAGTTTCGCAGCCGATGTGAGTTCCGGTGAGCCCGGCGACCTCGCGCAGGAAATGGACCAGCAGCAGGCGGGGTTCGACTTCAGCGCGATGCTCGGCGCCGTTAATGACGATGCGGACGTTCTTCTTCATATGGCCCCCAGGAGTGAGAAGGTGAGGCAGGGGTGCAGACCAACGGGGGGCAACGATAGCAAAAGGGGAGGCCTATTTACAAGTGGAGCGGATGCACCGAGGGTGGGCTGAACCTCGCGAGTTTTCAGCAGAACGCGGTGGAGAACGTGCAATACACCACTGCGGAGATCGGCTCCACTAATAACTGGATTGCCACCCCGAACCCGCAATTTGGAGCGGGCCTGGCCATGGCGCCGCGCTACGGGTCGCGAGCATTTCAGTTCTCGACGAGGTTCAGCTTCTAAGAGAACGCTATGCCCTAATGTGTTTCCCAACATGGGGCCTGACTCTTCGCAATGGACAGTTCCGGGCCCCGAGGCTGGTTCGGGCATACTACAATGACCTAAACCGCCCATGGGAAAATCTCACCAAAAAACTATTCTGGGAGCACTGCTGGCGCTGCTGCTGCTGGCTATTGTCGGCCTGGTGCTGACGAGGGAAGGCCGGACGCCAGCCGTGGTGGTGAACCACCGTCACGAAAACGAGAACGAACCGCCGCTCGTGGACCAGCGTCCTTTGCAGATGGCGCGCGGGCTGGCCACGGTGGCAGCCACACCGGCGGAGCGTGAACTGGCGCAGGAGGCGGCACGGCTCGCCGACCATGAAGTGGACCTTGCCTTTGCCAGCGCTTTACGCGAAGCCACCCAGCACCCGGCTCCGGTTTCGCCGGAGGGGCGCCAACTGGAGGCACGGGTCAAGAAGCTGACGGCGAAGGTGGCGGCGGAACAGGATTCGGTCAACAAGCTGGGCCAGTTGGCGGCCAAGGCGCCGGAAACGGACAAAGCCCGGCTGCAGCAGGAGCAACAGCTGGTAACGGCCCAGTTGGAACTGGACAAGGACGAACTGGACGACGCGCAGAACGACCTGATGCGTGCCGGGGGCAATCCCGCGGGCAAGGTCGAGCGCATGCGGGAGGAGCACGAGGCGGCCATCCACGCGCCCGCCAACACGCCGCTGGCCAACAGCGTGGCGGCGAGCTCCGCGGCTGCGGCGAGCGCGGCGGCCAGCAACACGGGCAGTCTGATAGCGGAGGTGCAGGCCTGGAGTTCGGTGCGCAACTCGCTGGCACAGGTAAAGCAGGCGCAGCAGGAGGCGGCAGGCGCGGCGACGGCCCTTGCCCATGGTCATGAAGCTCTGGAACAGGAAACACAACAGGAGCAGTCCCAAGCCGGTGCTCCTGAAGCATCGCCTGGGGGTGCGAGTGGTTCTGGAGGACCCGGGACGCAATCCGCCACGACGAGCGCGGCCAATGATGGGGGAATGGCCGCTTCGGCCCAGCTCGCGACGTTGAAACATCTGGCCGGGGATCAGAAAACGCTGGCGGAATTCGACCAGCGGGCGCAGGACGAGCAGGAACTGGCCGATGTGTACAGCTCCTGGGTGGGGGTGCTGCAGGGGCGGGAGCGGGAGGCCGCACACGCCATTCTCCAGTCCATCTTATGGGTGCTGCTGGTGGCCTTGGCGGTGCTGATTGCCGATCAATTGATTGATCGCTTCGTCAGGAAGCTGGGCACGGATCGCAGACGCTTCCTGGACTTGCGAGTGGTGATGCGGTTTACGGCGCAGGCGCTGGGCGTGCTGGCGGTAGTCTTTATTGTTTTTGGCAAGCCGGCACAGATGCCGACGATTCTGGGATTGGCCGGCGCAGGGCTCACGGTGGCGCTGAAGGACTTCATCGTCGGTTTCTTTGGCTGGTTCGTGCTTATGGGTCGCAACGGAATCCGGGTGGGAGACTGGGTGGAGATTGAAGGCGTGGGCGGCGAAGTGGTGGAAGTAGGGCTGCTGCGCACGGTGCTGTTGGAGACGGGCAACTGGACCGAAGCGGGGCACCCTACGGGGCGCAAGGTGGCGTTCGTGAACAGCTTCGCCATCGAGGGTCATTATTTCAATTTCTCCACTTCTGGGCAGTGGCTGTGGGACGAGTTGCGCCTGGCCATTCCGGCGGAGCGCGATCCCTATCCGCTGATCCAGAACATCCGTGACATCGTAGCCAAAGAGACCGAACCCAGCTACCGGCAAGCAGAAGACGAGTGGCAACGGGTAACGCGCCAGTATGGGGTAAAGTCTTTTTCCGCCGCGCCCGCCATTGATGTGCAGCCCACCAATTCCGGCGTGCAGGTGGTGGTGCGCTACATCGCGCAGGCCCATGAGCGGCATGAAATGCGCGCCCGCTTGAACCATGCGCTGGTGGAGCTGCTGCATGGAAAGAAGAAGAGCAGCGAGTACCAAGTCGCGAGTACCGAGTAGCCGGACATCAGTACTCAGTAGTTGGTAATTGTGCGCCGATTGCCGCGGCCCTTCGCCCAAGCCTCCCTTTCCTTTGATCAGCGTCGAGAAGTTCGCCATGGCTGGCGAGCTGCCATAGGAGCTGAAAACCGGAAACTGCTTCGCGTCCTTGCCAAAGGAAGAGGGACGGGTGTATGCAGGACGATAGCGGCTGCGGGCCGGCGTGCTGAATCGTGAGCCGCGGGTCAGCCGGATGCGGGAGCGTAGAGCCCATGAGCACTGCTGAACTGAACAACCCTTCGCCGGACAATTCCTACGAGCAACTGGTGCGTTCGAGCTTGCGCGGATTCGAAGCCGCGAAGGAGGCTGCCGCGGCCCTGGCCCAAGGCGTCGGTTCGGCCGATAGGGCGCTGGCAGAGAAGGTGCACCAGTTTGAGGAAGAGCTGGACAAACTGGACCATGACATCAATGACGGAGTGACGGCAGCTATCAGTCAGGTGCCGGCGAAGCGGGCTCGCGAGCTGCTGGCCTGCCTGAAATTCATCATTGAACTGGAGAGGATTGGGGATCTTTTGGAGAACGTGACCAACCGTGCGGTGGCGGTGGGCTCGCGGCTGGAGCCCCAGGAGGTGAAGGAGATTTCCACCATGGCGGGCATCCTGGCCCGCATGCTGGCGGAGACGCAGGAAGCGTTCGCGCAGCGCGACCTGAAGCGGGCGGTAGATGTGCTGAAAGCAGACGCGGAAATGGACCGGCTGCGCAACCTAGTGTTCGTGCGTCACATTGAGAATCCGGAGCACCAGCCGCACAGGGAGAGCTTCCATGTGGTGTTCATGATCCAGAGCCTGGAGCGGGCCGGGGACCATGCCAAGAACCTGGCGGAAGAGGTGGTGCACCTGGTGAGCGGGCGAAGCGTGCGCCACGTTCTGCGGCAGTACGACAAGCCGGACGAAGTGATGTTTGTGGAACGGCTGCGGCGGCAGACAGGAAAGAGATAGCGGACCTCCAGCCGTGGCCGGATAGAAGGAAATCCACAAATTTTTATGATTCGAGCCCGGGTACTTTGCAACCGGCAAATTTGCTGAGGCGTCTAAGTCGGACGGGCCGACCTGGAGCAGCAAGTCCAGGAGCGTAATGGCGGACACGAGACGCGGAACTTGGTTGCGCGGGTAAGCGGGAGAGCGACATGGAGCGGGAAAGGCTGGCGAAGTTCAGGAGCATGCTGCAGGAGCGGCAACGGGAGCTGGCACGGATTGTGAGCGTGAGCCAGGAGCACGGGCGTTCGGCGGTGGAAGACTACCCCCAGGACGCTGCCGAGCGAGCCAGTGTTTTTGCCAGCAAGGAGTTCTTTTTTGCGCATAGCACGCAAGAGCGGCGGCTGCTGAAGATGGTGACGGAGGCGATGGAGAGGATTGAGGAGGGTAGCTACGGGCAATGCGTAGCCTGCGAAAGCGAAATCAATCCCAAGCGGCTGGAGGCTGTGCCGTGGGCGCGTTATTGCCTGCAATGCCAGGAGCACCTGGAGCGGCAAATGGCAGAACAGCGCGCAGCGTAACCGACGAGACAGGTTCACCGCAGATGTAAAAACCCGCCGAATGTAAGTTGTTTTAACACCCCACAATTTTTTTTGTTTTCCGCAAATCCAAAAATGCGCACGCACGCTGGGTTCGGTATATACTTTTGCAACTTGCAGCTTGGGGCTGTCTCAATACAACAGTTACGGAAACCGGCACAATGACTAATCGAACAAAAAGGAAGAGTGCTGATATGGGCTTGAGACAAAAATTTGCTCGGAACCTGCGTAAAAAACGAGAAGACCGTGAATGGTCGTTGCGCCAGATGGCGCAGCAGAGTGGGATTTCGTTGACTCGCCTTTGGAACTACGAACAAGGCAATCATAGTCCCAACCTGACGGCCTTATCGAAAGTGGCGCGGGCGTTTGAAACTCCTCTGTGGAAGTTCATCAAGGAGCTGAGCTAGGCCTAGACACCAGGCCCGGGGATGCACGCAGGCGGCTGGGCAGAGCTCCCGCGATATAACACGTCGCGAAGGAGGCCGAGCCATGCTCGAACTGACCAGTGTGCGCCTGGCGTTCCCGGCGGACGCCAACATCATTGTCGGCCAATCGCATTTCATCAAGACAGTAGAAGACTTGTATGAGGCGATGGTGACAACGGTGCCGCAAGCCCGGTTCGGTCTAGCCTTCAACGAGAGCTCCGGCCCTTGCCTGACGCGGGTCGAGGGCAACGACGAAGAGCTGCGGGCAGCGGCGGTGAAGAATGCCCAGGCTCTGGCGGCAGGACACGTGTTTGTGCTGCTGCTGCGCAACGCCTATCCCATCAACGTGCTGCACGTGGTGCGCAACGCGCCCGAAGTGTGTTCGATCTACTGTGCCACCGCGAACCCGGTGGAGGTGATCGTGGCGCACAGCGAGCAGGGAGGAGGCGTGCTCGGGGTGATTGACGGGAGCGCGCCGAAGGGCGTGGAGGGCCCGCCGGAAGTGGCCGCGAGGCACGAGTTCCTGCGGAAGATCGGGTACAAGAGGTAGGCTGCAGCCAGCCGCAGAAGTCGAATTCCCCGTCCAAACCAAGGCAGCGCGAGAGCATGCCGAGAAGGCCTAAAGGGCGCCCGCGCGGAAGTTCGTGGAGCTGCACGCGAGATGCTTCGGGGCTAAAGCCCGCTCAGCATGACGCCATCTCTACGCTCAGCATCACGCGGTTGCGCGCTCATGCATAACGCCGGTTTGCGGGCAGCATGACTCCATCTGACCGGTTAATTCAGGTGGTCAGGGGCGAAGTCCGGCCTTGAGCTACTCCTGGCGCACGGGTGCTTGTAAGAATTTTTGACTATTATTTCTCTTGAAAATCCAAATGGAGGTTAGAGCGGGAAAACGGCGGGAAAAATTAAAAGGGCCGTGACATTGGTTATGCTCTAGCTGCCAACTCCTGCGAGGGAGTTAACAGCGTGGATACATGCACCGTCACAGCCCCTGATGCGATCACTGCTTTCGCAGTTCCAAGCCCCGGCATCTTCTCGCAAAGTCCGCCGGTTTTTTCGGGCCTGGTCGCCTAACGGCTCACACCGCTAAGCGGATCACCCAGCCTACTTCGGATCGGCCATATTGTGTACGCCAACCCTTTCAGCCGTCGACGGAAGCTAAAGTACAAGTGCTATGGAGTGGAGTCAATGCCCGTTTTCAGTGCAACTGTGGAAGAAATTGTGGAAATTGCGGCAGAAATCACGAAAACGAAGGCCGCGCCGCATTTTCGTGCAGCGAAAACGTGTTGAAAAAGCCGCACGGTGCGGCAGAGCCCTTTGCAGCATGGAAAATCAGCGGCGGGAACGGCGGGCGGCGGGCTGGGGAAGGGAAGTGCCGCGAGCCGGCTTGCGAAGAGGCTGCTGGCGCGGGTTGGCTTCAGCCACACTGCGGATCTCAATGCGGAACAATTCTTTCTGCTCGGGCGTGAGCATGTCCCACCAGGGGGCAAGCAGCGAGAGTTCGGGATGATTGCCGGCCAACTCGTGGGGAATGCCTCCGTATTTTTTTTCTATGCGGTCGGCGATAGCCAAGCTCTCCATGCGGCCGGGATCGAGCTGCAGCACGCGGCAGAGTTCCTGCAGGGCCAGGCGGGAGGGATGAGCTTCTCCCTTGGCCAGCTTGCGAATGTGCTCGTAGGTGAGGCCGGCGCGCTGGGCCAATTGGCGGATGGTGAAGTCCAGCTGGTTCATGCGCTCGACGAGAGCACGCGCCAGGCGGCCTTCAGGGTGGAGATCGACAGCGAGAGCCATTTTGTTTGCCGGCCTGCCATCCCGGGCAGGTGGAAGAGAATCCTAAAGTTTTTGCGTCCAGTTTGCAAGAAGCTGGCTAGGTACTATTGATACACAAATTTTTTGTGTATACTCATTTTATCATGTCGTCGCCGTGGGTGGCATATGTAGACGGGGGGTCGCGGGGCAGCCGCGGTCCGGCGGGCATTGGCGTAGTGATCGAGCATCCCGGCGGGCGGCGGGTGGAACTCAGCGAAACCATCGAAAGCGGCGACAACAATTACGCGGAGTATTCGGCTCTGCTGGCCGCCCTGGAATATGCCGCCGAGAACCAGTGCTCGCGGCTGTGCGTGTTCAGCGATTCGGAAGTGGTAGTGAAACAGATGACCGGGCACTACACCTGCCAGAGCGCGGGCTTACGCGACATTCACGAAAGCTGCAAGGCGCTGATCCAGTCACTGGAAGAGTTCAGCATCCGGCATATCCGGCGGCACGCCAACGCGGAAGCCGACCGGCTGGCCAACGCGGCCATGGACCGGGCCTACAAAGTGAAATCGCAGGTGGGCAGCGTGGGCATGTTGCCGGCGGCGGCAGAAATCTAGAGGCGGTGGTCAGTGGCTAACAAAAGGTTCTCTCAGCTGTAGAGCCGGTGTTTACTTCCCTTTTCGCAATTCTTCCAGCTCAGCTTTAAAAAATTTCTCATAACATTCGGGGCAGATGCCATGGGTGAAAGTGGCCTGGGAGTGCTCGCTCATATAGGTTTCCACCTGCTGCCAGTAATCATGGTCGTCGCGGATGCGCTTGCAGTAGGAACAGATAGGCAGCAATCCCTGTAATTGCTTGACCCGGGAAAGCGCTTGCTGGAGCTGGGCGACGCGGCTGGCGAGAGCGGCCTGAAGTTCCAAGACGCGGTTGCCAACGCGCAGGCGGGCGCGCAGTTCCTGGGCATGGAAGGGCTTGGTGATGTAGTCGTTGGCGCCAGCTTCAAAGCCGGCGAGCACGTCGTCCAGGCTCTGGCGCACGGTGGCGATGACCAGATAGAAGCCGTCCATGGCGGGATGGGCGCGCACCTTGCGGCAGACTTCCAGCCCATCCATGCCGGGCATTTGCCAATCCAGCAAGGCAAGGCGAGGCGCGCTTGGGGCCTGCAGGATCGCCCAAGCACGGCTGCCATCCTCGGCAATTACCACCTCGTACTCCTCACGAAGCATGCCCTGCAGGATGCGGCGGTAGAACGCGTCATCCTCGGCGACCAGCACCTTCATGTTGCACCTCGAGAAGCTGGAGCAAGCGGGGGCGGGCACTATCCAGTTCGTCTTGCAGGCGCTGCAGGGAAGGGCCAGCGGCCTGCGGGTCGCCCTCATGCACTTTTTGCTGCAACAGCCGTAGCTGCGCCATAGCCGGCTCCAGAGCGAAATAAGAAAGCTCCCCCTGCAGCATGTGAATGAGCTCGCGCATGGCTTGGAGATCGGTCTGCTGCAGGGCGGCGCGCAGGTGCTGCATGGTGTTGGGATATTCGTCCAGAAACACGGAAGTGACTTTGCGCAGCAGGTCGAGATCGCCGTCCACGCGGGCCAAAGCTTTCTCAGGAGTCCAGGAGGAGGTAGAGAGAGGAGCGGGAGCGCCACAGAGTCGTTCGATTTCCTGCTGCACGAGTTCGAATTTCACCGGCTTGGAAATGTAGCCGTCCATGCCGGCGGCGAGGCAGCGCTCGCGGTCGCCCTTGAGAGCATGGGCGGTCATGGCCACGATGGGGAGATGGTCGCCCGCAGGCTGCTCGCGGCGGCGAATTTCAGCGGTGGCGGCAAAGCCGTCCAGTTCGGGCATCTGCACGTCCATGAAGAGGAGGTCGAATTTTTGCGTCTGCCACAGGGCCAGGGCTTCGCGGCCGTTGCCGGCGAGGACGGCGGCCACGATCGCCAGGTAGCGGTTGCGGCGGCTAGCGAGTTCCTGCAGGTCGGAGTCGATAAAAACCAGGCCCAGAGACTCGCCGGCCAGAGAGATGGTGTGAAACTGCAATAGCCGATCAGAGGTGAAATAACTGCCCTCGGGCCGAAGCAGCGGGCAAAGATCAGGATCGCTGGGCAAGCGAGCGTAGCGAGCAAATTGGCGGCCATCGCGAGTGAAGATACAGGCCGACCGGACGTGAGGTTCGGAGCGAAGAGCGGAGAGAACGTCGCGAGCCGCATTGGCATCATTGAAGGTGAGGGCGGCGGTGCTGTTTTCGCCGACAATGGCGGCGATAACGTGTAAATCGCTGGCCATACTACGCCTGAGATCGAGCATGTCGTAGGCGCCCACGGCCAGGCAGGCCAGTAGCAAGGCGCTGCTGCTGGTGGCCATGATGAGGAAGGTGAGCTTGCTCCCGATAGAACTATCGCGGAAGCTGCGCATCAGTTTGCTCCTCCCCCAACGTTGACCACGCGCGCGACCGCCAGCAGCTTGGAACTGAGCTTAAGATGGTGGCGTTCGGCGGATTCGAGGTTGATTTCGAAACGCACCCGGTCCTGTTCCAGAACAAAGTTGATCGAGCCGCCGAGGCGCAGAAAATCAGCGCTCTCGCCCACCGTGAGCACGGGAAGGCCGCGTGTTCGCTCCAGCACCTGCTTCAAAGCCTCCGGATCAGACTGGCTGATGAAGAGGACGTGGCAGAGGCGCACCTCGGCGGGGGACTGCAGTTGCACCCTGACGATGGGACGCCCGGAGATGGACTTGCTCTGGACGATGTTGCTCAAGGCGACGCCGAATGGATCGCGGCCCAGCACGCAGATGCGGAAGGAGGGAGCCAACGAGGCAGACGGCCACTCGACAAATTTGGCGAAGTTGTAAAGGAAAGCGGCCTTGACCTCGTATTCGGGGGCGCGGGCGGACTGCGCCGCCGCGGTCATCGCGATAGCGAGGAAACAGGCGATAGTGGGAAGTCGGCGCATCACGCACTAAAAGCGAAACGTAAGCTTCACGCGGAAATTGCGGCCGTCCTGGCGCAGCGCATCCTGGATGTGCTCTTCGGCGCCGGGGTCGGCGTAAGCCTTGTCGAAGGCGTTGTACAAGCTGGCGGACAAATCCACGTGCTCTCCCAAGTTTCGGCTCAGCAAGGTGAAATTGAATACCGGAAAGCCGCCGACCGATGACCCAGCCAGAGTGCTGCGGCGGCTCATGTACCAGGAATCCATGGAGGCGAACAGGTGCTTGCCGGGCAGCGGCGCGATGATGCCCAGCTTGGCCAGGTGCAGGGGGGAATTCGTAAGCACCTGTGCGGTGGAGCGATCGATGGTGCGCTGCAGGTTGTAGCTGGCACGGGCTTCCAATCCGCTCAACCACTTCGAGCTCAGCTCAAACTCCAAGCCTTTGGAAGAGACCTTATCCAGGTTGCGATATAGCCTGCGCCCGGCAACCGGATCGGTGTACTCGCTGATCAGGTTGTTAATGCGGTTGTAATACCCCGAACCAGCCAAATGCAGGTGATGCGTCAGGCCCTGTTCCACAACGACCTCGGTGGTGGAAATTGTTTCTGACTGCAGCGTGGGATTGGAGCCCGGGGTAATAGACCGGGTTTCAAATGCGTTTGGCGCCCTGAAAGCGCTGCCGTAGAGAAACTTCAGGGTGGTCGCTTCGCGCGCTTGGTAAATCAGGGCCAGACGCGGATTGGTGGTGCCTCCAAAACTGGAGTAGCGGTCGTGCCGAATGCCGAGGTTGAGCAAGAACTTGCGGCTGAGCGAAAACTCATCCTGGGCGTAGACTGCGCCTAGCAAGGAACTACGCCGGTCATCCCAATACATGAAGAATGGCTGAACGTCATAAGCTTGCTGCTCTTGACGCAGGTTCTGGCGGAATTCAGTGCCCGCGGTAATTTTGTGCTGCTCGAAAAACTGATGAATGACCCTGGCTTCTCCACCCCACCATTCTCCGCGCGCGAGATCCAGGTTAAGAATGGGCTGAGGAATGTTCGGGTCCTTCCACAGATATCTGCCGTTGTAGGTGTAGACATCATGAGAGCCGCGCAGGGAAAGGCTCCAGTCACGGGAAAAGGTGGTCTGGTATTGCACGTCGAAGGAGCGGAACCCGTCGAAGGTGCGGCTCGTGGGATCATTGAATAGGTCGCCAAAGGACGCCGTGGGAATGCCTTTTTCGCGAATGCTGTAGGCCGCGAACAGCTTTAGCTTGCCGGTCTCAATCTGGGCTAACAAGCTGCGGGAGCGGTCATCATCGCCGTGGACAGCGACCCCAAAATTGTCTGTCGGGGTGTTGAACTCCGGGAAAAAGAGGTTCTGACCGGCGCTTGTGTAGTAGGAGCCGGAGAGCAGAACTTGAAACGGTCGAAATTGCTTGCCATAGGTTACCCGGCCCTTATAGCTGCCGAAGCTGCCCAACTCGGTGGAGAATTCCGCGCCGTCGACCTGAGCTCCGCTTTTGGTGATGACATTGATAACGGCGAAGAAGGCATTCGTGCCATATAGGGAGGAACTGGGGCCCCGTATGACCTCCACACGATCAATAAGGTCCACATCCAGCAGGAACTCGGTGCCGACATACGCAAGTTCGTACACGGCATCGTTCATGCGGTGCCCATTCACCAATAGCAGGATACGAGTGTTGTAATCGCCAGCGCGGTTGAACCCGCGTACACCGACGTGGCTGTAGTTGCGATCGTAGGTGACGTAGAACCCCCCTACGCTGCGCAATATATCCGCGAGGGTGCGATAGCCATACTTCTGGATTTCATTGGCGGTCACAACTGTAACCAGCGAAGGTGCGACTTCCGCGCACTGCAGATACCTGGAGGCGGTGGTGACCTTGATGTTCAGCAGTTCCTCCAGACTAGCCTGGGACAGGTCGGTGGTCTGTGCCAGCAGAGTAACTGTGTCTAAGAGCAGGCCAGCGATGCTGATTGCAAAGCAACAGAGGAAAACGCGCACAACGTACGCGGCGCGCACGACCGACCGTATGAAGCCGAGCAAACAGGCGTGAAGCAAGCCACACGAGAATATCTTGCGAAGTCGCATACGTCAGCGCTGGAGCAGCGGCTCATTTCATGCTAACCACCGAGGCTGCGGGTTCGACGCGACGCAGGAATCACCAAAGGGCTGTGGGTTCCCGAAACGAAACCGATGCAAAGATGAACGGAGTAGTGGACTGTCCGTATCAGCGTTCTCAGTTTTAGGGCCTAAACAGGAGGGTACGAAGGCAGGTGTGGAGGGCCAGCGGTGGCCGGTGAAGTTCAGGGTGAAGGAGCATTTTGTCCCGACAGCGGTTGAGTAACTACTTCCGGCTTGTCGGCGGTGAACTCAAGCTGTTTTTTCAATGTCTGGCAGACGCGTTTGCCTTCCTGGGTGTCGGCCAGGTTGTCAAATTCAGGCGCGTTGGAGCAGCAGGGGAAAAGCTCTTCACCGGCCTTGCCGCCGGCGATGTAGTGCCATCGGGGTGTAGTGATGGAAGTCAAGGGTGCGTAGTAATTGGGAAAGAGCGGGGTCAGTTTTGCCTGTATCAGTTCGGAAATGACCGGCATTACCGGCACATTTTGTCCGGGATTGGTCCACAGCTGCGATAGGGAGATGCCGGGCAAAGGGGAGTGATCGCCGTTGTGCACCATGCTGAGCAGAGTGGCGGGCAGGCTCACGAGGGATACGGGAGTGGGGATGCGGATGCCGGCCGGCACCTTGCCCGGCTGCCAAAAGATCAGTGGGACATGGATGAGTTCCCGGTAGAGGGCGTTCAGATGATCCATGAAACCGTGCTCATTGAACTCCTCCCCGTGGTCGGAGGTGATCACCACCAAGGTGCTCTTGTCCAGTCCACGCTGGTGCAACTGGCGGAGAAAATCGCCCAGTTCCGTATCGGTGTACTGAATGGCACCGTCGTAAGCGTCCATTTCTGCCTGGCGCTGCTCGGGCGTGAGGGGAGCGAACCAGTCCCAGGCTTGCGGGATGGGAGCAGAGGGATGGGCCACGGTGGTAAAGCGATGGAGATAAGGCTCGGGCGGCAAGTAAGGATCGTGGACATCGTAATAGTTCAAAAATACAAAGAAAGGGTGGTGCTGGCTGGAGGCCATGAAGCGCAGAGCGTGCTGGTTGATCTGATGCGCGTTGCGGCGGCCGATGCGGTCCTTGGCGATATGCAGGCGATAGAGCAATTGCTCCAGGCGCTCGCCATAGTAGGTCTGGGGGAAGGCGCTGGCCGGGGATTCGAAATCATCCTCGAAGTGAATGAAGCCGCGTCCCATGCCTGTACGGCGAGAGAAGAAATAGGTGCTGGCGGAGAAACCGGCGGTACGGTAACCGAGGCGCTGGAATGCCTCCCCCACGGTGGGAATATGAGGCAGGAGGCTGGAGCCCATGTAGGTGGTGCCATGCTCGTGGGGATAGAGGCCCGTGAGCATGGAGGCGTGCGAGGGCAAGGTCCAGGAGGAGGGCGCCATCGCATTCTGGAAGACCACGCCCTGAGCAGCGATTCGGCTCAGGTTGGGACTGGTGGCACGGGAATAACCATAGGTGGAGAGATGGTCGGCGCGCAGCGTGTCAACAACAATGACGAGTACATTTGGCGACCCGGGGGCGGCAGCGGGAAGATGGGCTATTTGCCGCGCTTCATGGAGATGCTGCCACACGGGTAATCCGACGACGAGGGCGGCGCTCACAGCCAGGAGCCAAGGCAAACTGCGGCGATGGAGACGGCGCACGAAAGGGCGGGCGAGGAGCAGAGCCGTTCCCAGCGCCAGCAACAGTGCCAGGAGCATAAGGCCAACCGTCTCCGCCAGGGGGTGGGCGGCGACGGCGGCGGACCAATGGGGCGGCAAAGCGGCTTCCCACACGGAGGAAGTTACGCGCAGCCAGTCAAAAAACATGAGCCAGGCAAACAGGCATACCGCGCGAAGAAAGAGTGAAGGACGGCCGATGAGGAACTTGCGCAGCGCCAGGAGGGGCAAGGCCACAAGCACTGCCAGTACCAGGTCAACCGGAATCGGAACCCAGGTGAGGTCGAGGATACGAAGGTGGCGGACGTGGAAGAACAGAAGTCCTTCGACGAGGCCGGTGATCAGGCCGAACCAGACGGCGACGACCAGTATGTCTTTAAGCGAAGTATCGTCCTGGGGAGTACGGTGGAGAGCCTGATGCATATGGAGAGCGGATCGAGGGCTCTAAAGAGAGAGTCCAATTAGGAACATGCAACTGCGGATGGAAACCTCAACCCGTATGGCGAAAGCATATCACGAGCGGCATTGGCGGGTTGGCACACTCGGAAACAGGCCGCAGCGCGCGTAGTATAATTTCGCAACTTCAGCGAAATCAAAACGCGGACATTCAGTTTGAGTATTCCTGCCACTCAACCCACGGCGTCCTCCAGCGGTTTGGGGGAGGCCGCAACTCACGTATCGGGTTGGCGAGCGTTTCACGACAAGCAATTCTGGATTGTATGGCTGGAGCACGCGATTTATTTCGCGCTGCTGATGATGGTACTGGCGGAGCCGTTCTCCACGTGGACGGTGCTTTTCGTCTTCCGGCTTGCGACCGGGTTGTGGGTGCTGAAGCTGGCATTGACGGGCTTCAGGCTGCGGCGGGATCCGCTAGCGTTGCCGCTGCTGCTGTTCTTTGTTGGAGTCTCGGCTTCAACCGTGTTCAGCTATGCGCCGCTGCTGAGTTGGTCGCGTTTGGCCTGGTACAGCGTGGGGCTGATTTTTTTTCTAGTAAGCCAAAATATAAAGACCGGGGCGCAGCTGAAGTGGCTGGTGGCGACGCTGCTGCTTTCCACTTTCATAACCGCGGTGCAGACCGGCTGGCAGTTCACGGCGGGGATGGGGACCAAGCTGCTCTATATATCGCCCGGGCCCATGCGCGAGGCGGGACTGCGTCCGCGGGACGTGGTGCGCGAGATCAACGGGCACTCGGTACGCGAGCTATGGCTATGGCGGCGCGCCTTACGGCTGACGCAGCGAGATCCGATGCTGTACATGCGGGTGGCACGGCCATTTGCCGGCGGATTTCATTACTACTACACCACAGTGCCCCGAGCGGCGGTTGACGAATGGCTGCGAACTCCCGGTGAACTGGTAACCAATGGGTATCCGCTGCGAGCACAGGGACACTTCTATCACGCTATTCCATATGCCGGCATGCTGATGGAAGCTGCCGCCCTGTGCTGGGGACTGCTGCTGACCAGCAGCTGCGCTAACACAAGGAAGCGGGTGCTGCTGATGGTGATCTTTACGGCGCTGGCGGCGAGTTTGTGGGCGACGGTGACGCGCTCCTACGTGCTGGCTCTGTTGGCGGCTTGTCTGGTGACGTTGTGGATGACAGCGCGGCCGAAGGTGCGGATTGTTGCCACCTTGGCGGCGGTTGGCATCGTGCTGGCCGGGTCGTTCTGGATACGTGATCAACGGCGCCTTTCATGGTTCAACAGCAAGGAGCCCGGCACCGAGTTCCGCATGATGATGTGGAAGGCGAGCCCCCGACTGATCCGGGAGCATCCCCTGCTCGGCATTGGATTGGACAGCGTGCAGCAGCCGGGAAACCGCTTTGATATAGCAGCCTACAAAGTTTTCCCTGTGCATGGCGGCCACTTTCATTCCACCTACATCGAACTGGCAGTGGACTGCGGGCTGCCAGTTCTGGGACTGTGGCTGTGGCTGATGGTGGCCTACTTCCGGCACCTCTGGCGTTTACTGCGAGCCAGCGCGCACGCAAAGTGGTTCTATCGTGGGCTGGCGCTGGGAATTTTTGCCAGCGCGCTCGCGTTCTATTTGGGCTGCCTGGTGCAATACACGCTGGGAGATGGCGAGGTCATGCCGCTGGTATGGATGTTCATGGGCTGCTCGGTGGTGCTCTACCGGTTGCTGCAAGAGCGAGAAATGGAAAACACAGTGCCAACCAGGGCTGACGCACTGGGCTAGGACGATGCCACGTCAATTGTTGGGGGCGCGCGCTCGCGCAATAAGGCGTGAGTGGTACGCGCGAGACCCCTCGGGACTAGAGCTCCACGGCATCGCGCCATTCTCAGGCAGGGCGGGCACAAACCGGCAAACATTACTTGGCTGCGGTGGACACCTCGCCGATGAAAACTCCGAAGGGCTGAAGTTCGGTCTGCACGGTTTTCGAATCCGATAACAATTTGGCGGAGGTGGCCAGCAGAGTGCTCACCCGCGGGCGGGCGAAGCCTTGCGCCGCCAGATTGAAGCTGGGCTTCTGCGCGCTATCTGACATGTTGAGAACCACCAGCACCGCTTTGCCCTGGTAGGAGCGCAAGTACGAGAGCACGTTGTTGTCGCTCTCGTTCAGCGGCACATAGCGGCCTTCGCGGAGCTGCAGGTTGGTGTGGCGCAGAGCCAGCACGTGCCTATAGAAGTTGAGGATGGAATTAGGGTCTTTGAGTTCGCTGGCCACGTTGTGAGTGTGATAGCTGTCGGGCACGGGCAGCCAGGGCTTGCCGGTGGTGAAACCGGCGTTGGCGGTGTCATTCCATTGCATGGGGGTGCGCTCGCCGTCGCGGCCCTTTTCTTTGGGCCAGCCGCGGCGGCCAATGGGATCCTTCACGTCCTCGCGGCGCGTGGGGTCGTTGTTCTGCATGCCGATTTCCTCGCCGTAATACATGATGGGCGTGCCGCGAAGGGTGAGATAGAAACCCGCGAGCAGTTTGGCGATCTGGTCGTTGTGCTGGCCGTCGCCGTAGCGGTTGTAGGCGCGCCGGATGTCGTGGTTGCTGAACACATAAACGGGCCAGCCGCCGGCGGAGTCCACGGCGGCAATCTGCTTGCGGAATTCAGGTGGGGAGAGTTTGTTCACCTGTGTGAATAGGAAGTCCATGGGCATCTGCAGCTCATTGCCGTGGCCGCCGTAATACTGCTGGAGTTCGGAAATGTCTCTGGTCCAGGTTTCGCCGATCAGCACCGCGTCATTCTGGTCGGCCACCTGGCGGAGTTGCCGGAGCACATCATGCAGTTCGGGCAGCTTGGTGTTGTACTTGTTGACCATGTTGGGCAGGCCGAAGGCGTTGGTGCCGGGCAGGGTGGAATTGTCGCGCAGCTTGGGATCTTCGAAGAGAGTGTCCACAGCGTCCAGGCGGAAGCCGGCAACCCCCCGCTTGAACCAGAAGCGGGGCACATCGAACATGGCTTTCTCCACCTCGGGATTGCGCCAGTTGAGGTCGGGTTGCTGGACGTAGAAGAAATGGTAGTAGAACTGCCTGGTCTTCGAGTCCCACTGCCAGGCGGAGCCGCCGAACGTTGACTCCCAGTTGTTGGGCGGCTGTCCGGGAGCGCGGCCGTCGCGCCAGACGTACCAGTCGCGCTTGGGTGCGGTGCGAGAAGAACGCGAGTTGATGAACCAGGGATGCTGGTCAGAGGTGTGGTTCATCACAAAATCCATAATGATGCGGACGCCGCGCTGCTTGGCCTGGCGCTCCATGCGGTCAAAGTCGGCGAGGGTGCCGTACATGGGATCAATGTTGTCGTAATCGGAAACGTCGTAGCCGAAATCCACCTGCGGCGAGGGGTAGCAGGGGGTGATCCAGATGGCGTCCACGCCGAGATCGCGCAGGTAGGCGAGCTTGGAAGTGATGCCGGGCAGGTCGCCAATGCCGTCATTGTTATTGTCGGCAAAGCTGCGCGGGTAAATCTCGTAGAAGACGGCGTGCTGCCACCACTGGTGGCCTTCGGCATCGCGCGTTCGCTGCTGGGCCTGGGCAGAAGAGAAACACAGGAGAGATACGAGAAAGACCAGAACGGATGATTTAAGCATTGTGAATTTCCTCATCGCGAGGCGGCGGATTTCCCGTGCCGTCCCTCCGGGACTCTAATTTCGGGTTCACGGCTACCCAGGGCTTCCGCCCTGGGCTTTATTATGTCGCCCCTTTGGGGCTGAGACTCGGCCCTTTGTGGCTGACCTCTGGTGGAATCGCAGTAACACCACGCTATCCATCGAAAGCCGGTAATGTATACCGCAGCCATTTTTGTGATTACCGCCGGGTTCTTGCCGTTGCGCTCGAAATGAAGTGAACGATCACGACGGCGTTCTCATATTCGGAGCGGCCGGGCCGGGGCGGAAAAGCGACGCGCAGGGCGGCCGACCCGTCCGGCAACTTTATCACCTTCCCACCATCCACCGAGGCGACCTGTCCGGGATTGCGTATGGACAAATCATAGTTATGGGCTGCGAGTCCGGCCAATTGCAGAGTTAGCGCGGTACGATCCGCATTCCAAGACTGGGAGATGAACTTGAGGGCGCGGGAGCGGGCGCCCAGCGGAGGCAAGGAATTGGCAAAATCGAGGTCAAAATCTTGGCGCAGGTGGATGCGCACAATGTTGTTGCCATCAAAGACGGCGAAGCGCACGCGCACGTGCTGGTCTTCGGGGTTACGCTCGGCACGGAAAGATGCGGGACGGCCGTTGACTTCAACGCCGGTCACCTGGGCGCGCAGGCTGATGGCAGGTGAGAATTCCAGGGTGCAGTCGCCGCGGCCACTGCGCCGGATCTGAAGCGTGATTTCGTCGTCCGTGCGCTCATAAGCGAGGTCGAGAGTGACCGGTCCTACGTGTTCGTTGCTTATATGAAACGAATTCCACTCTGCAGGTACATGGGGAGCAAACACCATCGTGTGGTGGAGTACATCAGCCTGCAATCCCATCATGCCCAGCAGCAGCGGGCTGATGACCATGGCGGCAGACCAGATCTGGTGCGGCGATGCGGTGGAGAGACCCTGGTAGTAATCGCCCGACAAGACCTCAGTGACATGGCCGAGGGAGCCGTCGAGAGCCAGCAGGGCATTGGCGCGCAGGTTGGCATAAGCGGGCAACGCGCGATGGTAGCGGTATTCGCCGACGCTGGCCCAGCCGGTGAACAGCGGCCAGACGCTGCCATAGTGATAGCCTCCGGGATTGTAGCGGGGGTCGTGGTCAGAGATGATGCGAGCTCCCCAGTCAGCTTCGAAATCGGGAGCGGCGAGGCGGCTGATCATCAGCTCGGATTTGTGCGTATCCAGCAGATCAAACCACATGGGCACCGTGGCGAGAATGCTGGCGACGTCAATCTGGTGGCCGTTCGGGTCCAGGCCGAAGGCATAGATTTTGTTTTGCGCATCCCAGAAGGACTGATTGAGCAAGGGGACCTGGAGTTGCGCGGCTTGTTCCATTTCGCCAACCACCGCAGTGTGCCCACTGAGACGAGCCAGATCGGCGAGGGCGAACAGGGCATCGATGCCGAGGCCGCTCTGGTAGAGTTCGGTCTTGATTGCTTGCGGAGCAGGACCGGCAGTGGAAGCCGAAGCGGTATCGGGCTTTTCCGGTGGACGCAGCGGGCCGCCTTCGACCCAGCCGTGGCCCACGCCTAGGTTCTGCGCAAATCCATGCGCATCCCAGGTGGAATGCAGGAACTGATAGGCCTTCCAGAGGTTACCCCACTTCTCCGTGGCGAAGGCGACATCGCCGCTTTGCCGCACGTAATCACGCACCGCGATGATGAACAGGGGAGTAGCGTCGGCTGACGCCCAGGGATAAGGAAACTTGTTAAACCAGTCCACGAAGGTGGCAGTCTGGGAAATCTCGTGGGGGATTTTGCCATCCGCGCGCTGGTAGCGGGAAATGAAGTCGAGGGCCTGGCGGGCGTGAGCAAAGTCGCCCTCGGCATCGAGCGCGAAGGAACTCCACTCGGAGTCTCGTCCGAAGTACCAGGCGAAACCGGGGCGCTGGCTGTCACCCGACGTGCGGTAGCCGGCAACCAGGCCAGTGCCCAGGTAAGGGTTGGCCACCACGCCCTGGAGCAGGCTGACGCGGGCCCAATCGTAAGCCTGCTGAAGTTGCGGGTCAGGAAGTTGCAGGCTGACGGTCTGAGCCAGTTCGCGGCGGTAGTACTCGGCGGAATCGTGGAGAAGAGCGGCGTAGCCGGCGGCGAGATGCTTGTAGGTGGTTTCAGCAGCGGCGGGCCCGGTTACGGAACCGGCAATGACGATCATCTGGGTGGAGTTGCCTTTGCTGACCGGCGCGAGCGTAAACGAGCTTTCAGTAGAGGCGGAGTAGTTGGTGGCGTACTCCTGGCGGAAGGCGACCGCGTCCGGCGAGCCTACCAGGGCGGAAAACTTTTTCGATTCCTCGCCCAGGGAGAAGGCGTGCAGGGCCGGGTCCCAGCTCATATAAGTCGCGCCCAGGGCGGCCGGCCACTCCAAGGAGAAGTCGCGCACGAAAGAAGCTTGCACCTGGAGCGGTTCAACGGTGTGGATATCAAGAATGATAACGGCGCCCTGTTCTGCAACGGGAACGAAGAGTGTCTCCTGCACCTGAAACGTATCGGAGGCGTAGAGGACAGTTGCAGATTCCGGACGCACGGTAATGGTGCGGGCCAGCGACTCGGCGGGGATGGCTTCGCCGCCCGCGTGAATGGTGAGATGAAACTCGCGAAACAGCTTTAGTGGATAGACCCAGGCTTCCAGTTGTCCAGCCTCGTTGCCGAATAGAGCGGCACGCTGGCCCACAGCGGGCAAGAACTCCCAGGGACGCGCGGGGCGGGAGAGTTCGAGGGCAGAAGCGCTGGGATTCGGAACGGCCAAAACAGCCGGAACCGCAGAAACCAGGAGAAGCGCGACCAGCGCTACTTCCAATCGGAACGTTGCCAACAGAGGTTGCAGCGGAGACAAAACCGGGAGCGGTTGCAAGGCGCGAGGCATTTATGTAGAAATAAACGGCGAATTCTAACACGGGCCAATTCCCGTCAGGTACCTGCCTTTGCCTCTTTCGCGGCGCGCATTTCTCCGATCCTTGAGCCGGTCAGCGCTGGTGTTGCCTCTGGAAGGGGTGCTGGCCATGGCCGTGCCCCGGCAGTTGAGCGCGATGCTGCGGCCGCAGAGTGCGGGTGTCCCACCTGCTGCTGTCCCTAAACCTGCGTCCAAATATCCTCCGCCGCCGAAATTCGCGGATCTCGACATCAGCTTTGTGGATGTGGCCAAGCAGGCGGGCCTGAATGCGAAAACTATTTTTGGCGGCGAACACAAGAACAAGTATCTGCTGGAGACCACCGGATGCGGGGTCGCCTTTTACGATTTCGATAGCGACGGCTGGCTGGATATATTTGTGGTCAACGGCTGGCGGTTAGAAGGATTCCCGGCGGGCAGCGAGCCGCATTGTCATCTCTTCAAGAACAATCGCGACGGCACATTCACTGATGTCACCGCCAAAGCGGGCCTGGCGCACACGGGCTGGGGGCAGGGTGTGTGCATTGGCGATTACGATAATGATGGCTATGAAGACCTGTTCATCACTTACTTCGGCAAGAACGCTCTCTACCACAACAATGGGAATGGCACGTTTAGCGACGTAACCGACAAGGCGGGCGTGGGCGGAAACGGCAAGCGCTGGAGCACCGGCTGCGCTTTCATTGACTACGACCGCGATGGCCATCTCGACCTGTTCGTGGCCAACTACATTGATTTGGATTTGAAAACGGCGCCCGTGCCAGAGTCTGGACCCTGCCTATATAAGGGAGTGATGGTGGCGTGCGGGCCGCCGGGCCTGAACGGCAGCAAGAACATCCTCTACCACAACAATGGGAATGGCACGTTCACGGATGTGTCCGAACCCTCCGGCATCTTGCAGGCGAACGGCACCTACGGGCTGGGAGTGCTGACCGCGGACTTCGACAACGACGGCTGGCCGGACATCTACGTGGCCGACGACTCCAGTCCCAGCTTGCTATATCAGAACAAGAAGAACGGAAAGTTCGAGGACATTGGAATTCTGGCCGGGTGCGCCTTCAGCCCGGATGGCAAGCCGCAGGCAGGCATGGGCGTTTCCGCCGGCGACTATGACCTGGACGGCAACCTGGATATTGTGAAGACCAACTTCGCAGGCGACACGCATTCGCTCTACCACAACGTGGGGAGCAGCAACTTTGAAGATACGACGTACTCCGCCGGGCTGGGGCTGAACACGCGCTTTCTGGGCTGGGGCTGCGGCTGGTTCGATATGGATAACGACGGCTGGCCTGACATCCTGATCTGCAATGGGCACGTGTATCCGGAAGTGGAACAGCTTACGACAGAGGAGGGTTACGCACAACGCAAGCTAGTCTATCGCAACCTGCGCAATGGAAAATTCGAGGACGTTTCCCTGGTGGCGGGGCCAGGGATCACCACCCCGGCGCCGGCGCGCGGCTGCGCTTTCGGTGACTTCGACAATGACGGCGATGTGGACATGGTGGTGAACACGGTTAATTCGTTTCCCCAGCTGCTGCGCTGCGATTCGCCGGGGAAATCGCACTGGATCAAGGTGCGGACTATTGGAGTGAAGTCCAATCGCAGCGGGATCGGAGCGCGGCTGCGCTGCGTAACCCAGCCGCAGGACGAATCCGGGCCCCACCAGCAGATTGACGAGGTGCGCAGCGGCGGAGGGTACCTCTCGCAAAGCGATCTGCGGGTCCACTTCGGGCTGGGCAAGGCGGAGAAGGTCGACGTGCTCGAGATCCGCTGGCCCAGCGGGCACGTGGATACGCTCAAGAATGTTCTGGCGGACCAAGTGATTTATGTCGAAGAGGGAAAGGGAATTGTGCGGACGATGAAGTTCGGGAAGAAGTGACTCGCGGGCGGGAGTACCCGCGCGAGGTGCGACTAGTGCACGCGAGATGCTTTCGTGCCTGAAGGCCCTCAGATGACGCCTTGCAGAGGACTATTTTGAGGTTCCCGAGCGTGGCGGGGGATCCGGCTGCTTAACCCCACTCCCTTCGTGAAGGGTGTGGATAGAATCGACGGAGAGATTGGCAAAGCGCTCCGTCAGGCCGCTGGGCCAGCGAATCTGCAGGTCATCAATTTTGGCGGCGGTGCCCAGGCCGAAGTGAACCCGCATGTCGCTGTTGGAATCGTAGCTGGAGCCGCTGCGCACTTCCTCCACCAGCGTTCGCTTGCCCAGTTTCACTGTGATGCGCGCGCCAATACCGTCGCGGTTGGAACTGGTGCCCACGCTTTTGATTTCCAGCCAATGATTTTTGTTGTGCACCTGGTTGACCAGCAGGCTGGGACGGGCGTTCATGTTGCTGATCACAGCGGCGAGTTGGCCGTTGTTCCACAAATCGCCAATGGCTAGCCCGCGGCCTGACCAGCGCGCGGTGATGCCCGGACCTGCATTTTCCGAAATGTCGGTAAAAGTGCCGTTGCCATTGTTGTGGTAGAGGATTCGCGGTTCCTCGTAGTTGCTGCCCAGCTTGTACTTATCCACCTCGGGATAGACGTGCCCGTTCACCAGCAGCAGGTCGGGCCAGGTGTCGTTATCGAAATCCAAAAACATGGCTCCCCAGCCCAGGTACTGGGTGTGAAGGCCCAGGCCGGCGGGGAAGGTAGCATCCGAGAAAGTTCCATCGCCGTTGTTGTGGTAGAGGGTGGAGGTGTCGTCGGAAAAATTGGTTTTGAAGATGTCAAGATTGCCGTCGCCGTCGTAGTCAGCGACCGTGGAACCCATGCCTGCCTGGGCGCGGCCATCCTCGTTGAAGGCGGCGCCGGCCACCACGGCCACATCGGTGAAAGTGCCGTCGTGATTGTTGCGGTAAAGGATGCTGGGCGTGCTGTCGCAGGCGACATAAATATCCGGCCAGCCGTCATTGTCGTAATCAACCGTGGTAATGCTGAGCGAGTAATACCCGGCTGACTGGTCGATGTGCGACTTGGCGCTGACGTCTTCGAAAGTGCCGTCGCCGCGATTGTGATAGAGAATGTTCTTGGCCGCTTTCAGGCCGCGAGGGCCGCACATTACAGGCACGCCCTTCCAGAGGCAGGTAGGACGTTCGCCGGGTTTGGGCGCGGTAGCCAGATCGAAATCCACGTAGTTGGCGACCATTAAATCGAGCTTGCCGTCGCGGTCATAATCCACAAAGGCGCAGCCCGACCCCCAGGCTTTGCCGGTGCCGGCCACGCCGGCTTTTTCGGCCACTTCGGTAAACGTGCCGTGGTTGTTGTGGTAGAGGCGGTTTTTGCCGTAATAAGTGACGTAAAGGTCTTCCCAGCCAGTGTTGTCGTAATCGCCAACGCACACGCCCTGCCCCCAGCCGGGAGCGCCGGCCAGTCCGGCCTGCATAGTCACGTCGGTAAAGGTGCCGTCGTGATTGTTGCGATAAAGATGGTTGGTGGGGCCCTTACCCGCAGGCGAGCCTTCGAGGGTAGTGCCGTTGACCAGGAAAATGTCGGGCCAGCCGTCGTTGTCATAATCAAAAATGGCGACCCCGGTGCCGGTGGTCTCGATGATGTATTGCTTGGTTTGCAGGCCCCCGAAAACCTCCTGCATGGTCAGGCCAGCCTTCTCAGCACCGTCGGTGAACCAGGCGATTCGGGATGGCTGGGAAGCGCTTGGAGTTTGGGCATTTTCGGCGAGCGCCGCAGGCAGCCACAACAGGGCCACGAGGAGGAACAGAGACAGCCAGTAGGGGCGGCGTTGCCGGGCCGAAGACATCGTTCCGCCTACTATGGGGGCGAGTTCAGCGACTGGTCAAGGGCAGTGGAACAGACGCGGGGCTTGGCCGCAGGGTGGCCGAGAGTGGTGAGATTACGGGCAGGTCAGCTTTCTGATATCGTTTTTGCCTACCAACCCCGTCCCAGGAACTTATCCAGGCGTGTTTCTTGATTCCGCCCCAATCCGTTGGCAAAAACTGCTGCTGAGTGCCATCTGCGCCATGGCGCTGGCGCCGGGAGCGGCCCAGGCCCAAAACACCAGCACACCTGACCGGGTGCGGGCCGCTTACGAACGCGGTGTAGCGAGCGCACAAAAGGGCGACCTGGCGGGGGCGCGACGCGCCTTCGAACAAGCAATCCATCTGAGCCCGCGAACTGCGGAGCTGCACAGTTCCCTGGGGCAGGTGCTGTTACAGCAGGGGGAAGTGGACCGCGCAGTGGCGGAATTTCGCAAGGCCATCAGCTTGAAGCCGGCTCTGGCGCAGTCGCATACGTTCCTGGGGACGGCCCTTCTCCGTCGCGGGGAAGTGGAGGGCGGCATGGCGGAGTTGCGGCGTGGCGTCCAACTGGCGCCCACAGACGCGGAGGCTCGCCGTCAACTGGCCCAGGCGTTAAGCGCCCACGGCGAGGGCGGCATGGCGCTCGACGAAATGAGCCAGGCTTCACGGCTGGCGCCACAGCGCGCCGACCTGCACGACGCAGTGGGGGTGCTGCTGGCGCAAGAATCTCAGTATGCCCGCGCGCTCGAGGAGTTCCGCGAAGCCGTGCGCCTGCAGCCCGGCTACGAGCCGGCTCAGTTCCACTTGGGGGTGGCGCTGGGAAAACTTCAGGAATGGGACAAGGCGGCGGCCAGCCTGGAAGAAGCGGTGCGGCTGAACCCGCAGGACGCGCCGGCCTACGCCTATTTGGGCCAGGTCTTAGAAGCTAAGGGCAATATCGCCGGCGCGCTGCAAGCTGTGAAGGAGTGCGTGCGGCTGAAGCCGGATTGGGCTCCGGGGCAGACACAGCTGGGGTTGGTGGCGCAAAAGGCAGGCGAGCCCGAACAGGCGCTGGCGGCGTTTCAACAGGCGGTGAAGCTGACTCCGCAGGACGCGGACGCACACAACAATCTGGGAATCGCCCTGCTACGGCGGGGGGATGCGGACAGCGCCATGCCGGAGTTCCGCGCCGCCATGCGCCTGCGGCCACAGAACAGCAGTTATCGCAAGAACCTGGGCGCCGCCTACTTGCAGAAGTCTGATTTCACTGGGGCGGTGGAGCAATTCCAGGGAGCCCTGAACCTGGCGCCCGGCGACGCCCAACTGCACTATGACCTGGGACTGGCCTACAAGCTGAGCGACCGCCTGCCGCAGGCGATTGGGGAGTGGCAAACGGCGCTGAAGCTGGATCCGAAGCTGCCCGACTCTTATTACAGCCTGGGAGTGACCTACTGGCAGGAGGGAAAGTTTGGGGAGGCAGAGCAGGCGTTGCGGGGTGCGGTGCAGGCTAAACCCGACTACGCGGAGGCTTATTACACCCTGGGCACAGTATTAAAGCAGGAAAAGAAGCTGCCGGAGGCGGCGGCGGCCTTGCGGGAAGCCATCCGGCTGCAGCCTTCGTTTGCGGGGGCGCACGGCACCCTAGCGGCGGTGCTGCGGGAGCAGGGCGACGCGGCGGGGGCAGCGTCGGAGTCACAGGCGGCGCAGCAGTTGATGAAGCAACAGACCAGCCTGCAGGCGGCGGTGTTTGCCACTAATTCGGGTACGCGGCTGCTCAACGCCGGCGACCTCGACGGCGCCATCGGGCAGTTTGAACGTGCCATCCAGCTTTCGGCCGGCTACGCCCCGGCGCATTTCCAGTTAGCCCAGGCGCTGGCCCGAAAGGGGCAGCGGGCGCAGGCTGGGCAGGAATTTCAGAAGGCGAAGCAGTTAGATCCCCACCTCCAGGCACCTTCCCGATAATCGGCTCCCGCAAAATTTCCGCCCCCAGGTATTGACACAAGTTTCTGTTGTGCTAGCGTGTTGCGCGCACACCGCAGTGTGACAAGTGTCACATGTTACTGTGATGCGCGTGATTCTCGCGCCCGCTCCCTAGTTGTTGAGGCGAGAGAAAAGCGCGCAAGTTGCGGTGGCGGACCCGTAAGTTGGTCCTTTTTGGCCCCTGAACTTCGAAAGCCCTTCCCGGGTGAAGTCCGGCCCGGGGTGACGAAGCGCAGTTGCAACACTTTGGGGAGGCTCATGATGAGGCGCTGTGCCCTGCTGTTTGCTGCGTTATTTTGTGTTGTTTCCTTTCTGCCCAGAACAGCATTGAGCCAAGCCGTCTATGGCAATATTTTCGGCACCATTACCGATCCCAGCGGGGCGGCGGTGCCCAATGCCAAAGTGACCATCACCGATCTTGCCAAGGGCACGGTTGATACGGTCACGACCAACGCCACCGGCAATTACACGGCTACCCACCTCATTCCTGACAACTACTCCGTCAAGGTGGAGGCTGCGGGTTTTAAGGCGGCTGAGCAGAAACCGATCGTGGTGATGGCCGATACCGGCGCACGCGTGGATTTGGCCCTGCAGATTGGAGAGGTGACGCAGGCCGTGGAAGTGACCGGCCAGGCGCCGCAGCTCAAGACGGACCGCGCCGACGTGGCTGTCGAATTCAACCAGCGATACGTCGAGAACCTTCCGCTGCTGAACCGCAACTTCACCTCGCTGGAACTGGCTTCGCCGGGCACACAGAAGCTGGTGGGCTGGAGCCACGCCGCCACGGAGAACCCGCAGGGCAGCCAGCAGATTTTCGTGAACGGGCAGCACTTCAGCGGCACCGGGTACGAGTTGGACGGCACCGACAACCAGGACCCCATCCTGGGCATCATCGTGGTGAATCCCAACATTGACGCGGTGCAGGAAACCAAGTTCGCTCTGCAGAATTATGACGCCGAGTTCGGCAAGGCCGTAGCCGGCGTGGTGACCACGCAAACCAAGTCGGGCAGCAACGACCTGCACGGCAGCGGCTTCTGGTTCCGGCGCACGGATGCCACGGCCGCCCGCGATCCCTTCACTCAGTACGCACCCGATCCGGTAACCGGACGCATGATTCCTTCGGCGAAGTGGAACCAGTTCGGCGGCACGATCGGCGGCCCCATCCTGAAGGACAAACTGTTCTTCTTCGGCGATTACCAGGGGACGCGGCAGACCAACGGCATCAGCAACCAGTTGACGATCCCAACCTCGCGGGTGCTGAGCACCTGCCTGGCAGGATCAGGATTCTGCGATCTCAGCCAGTACCAGCCCTTCATTGGGAACGGCACAGCGGGTGACCCGACTAACTACATCTACGATCCGGCCAGCAGCGCAGCGCCGGATGGTTCGGGACGCGCGGCGTTTTGCGGCGCGACCGAAGTGCTGAACCCGACGCCGGCGACCTGCCCGACTCCATTCCTGATTCCGGTAGGTAAGCTTTCGCCCCAGGCGCTGAACATCCTGAAGCTCTTCCCGCAGCCCACCAATGGCAACGTGCAGAATAATTTCGTGGGTGCCGGCTCGGGGCCGTTCAAGCAGAACAGCTTCGATACCCGCATTGATTACCAGGCTTCGCAAAGCGTGCACGTGTTCGGGCGCTTCAGCCTGGACTACTTCGATCTGTCGGGCAAGGGGGCACTGGGGGCGCTGGGCGGAATCGGTTTCGGTCCCGGCGGCTTGAACGGAACGGCGAGAACGCACAACTACAGCCTGGCCACCGGCTTCGACAAGGTGATCAGCAGCACGCTGCTCACCGACTTCCGCTTCGGATATTTCAAGTACAATCCCATATCCCTGAAGGGCGACCAGGGCACCAACCCGGCGACCGGTTTCGGCATTCCGGGCATGAACCTGGGCGATGTGACCACCTCGGGGCTGCCGGCGTTCTTCATGGATGGCATGATGTCGAGCTTCGGCGACGGCCTGAACATCACCCGCTGCAACTGTCCACTCACGGAGAGCGAGCAGCAGTTCCAGTTCGTGAACAACTGGACCAAGGTGAAAGGCAACCACCAGATCAAATTCGGGGCGGATATGCGCTATGCCATGAACCTGCGCATCCCCAGCGACTCCAACCGCACCGGACAGTTGAACTTCAACCACAACGTCACGGGCAACAACGGCAATGGCGGCCTTGACCTGGCCACCTTCCTGCTGGGCGACGTCAGCTTCATGGACCGTTTCGTCAGCAGCAGCTTGAACGCTGCCGAGCGCCAGAAGCGGTTCTTCTATTACGGCCAGGATACTTGGCGCGTAACTCCGAAACTGACCGTCAACTACGGCCTGCGCTGGGAGATTTACTGGCCGGAGACGGTGAATGGGAAAGGGCAAGGCGGCTTCGCCAACCTGACGCAAGGCATCATCCGTGTTGCCGGCTATGGCCCGTACGGCACTAACGGGAACATCAGCAATGACTGGCACGCCTTTGCGCCACGCCTGGGCGCGGCTTACGAACTGAATAACAAAACCGTGATCCGCATGGGTTACGGGCGCAGCTTCGACATCGGCGTGTTCGGCTCGAATTTCGGGCACACCGTAACCCAGAACCTGCCGGTGCTGGTGGACCAGAACGTTACGGCGACCAATTGCCCAACGTGCACTTTGAGCGGCACACAGGATCGCATTCCGGTGTTTACCCTGGCGCAAGGGCCGCCGGCGTTCGTGTTTCCGACTATCCCCAGCAATGGGGCGTTCCCGCTGGCAGGACCGAACGGCGACACCCAGCCGAAGATTCGTCCGCCGTTCCAGCGCCTGCCCACAGTGGACGCGTGGAACCTGACGGTACAGCGGCAATTGAGCAACTCAATGAGCGCGGAAATTGCCTACGTGGGCAGCAAGGGCACGCACATTTTCGCCGGCACGGGGCCGTCGTATAACGCGAACCAGCCATCGGAAGTCGGCTTCGCGCAGAATGTGCCGCAGGCGCAGCGCCGGCCGTTCTACAACCACTTCACCTATCCCGGGTTCATTGACCCCACAACCGGCACAACGCTGGTGTGCTGCTCCATTGACTTGGGCTACCTGGGGAACGACGCCAGCAATAACTACAACTCGCTGCAGGTGCGGTTCAATAAGCGTTTCTCCCAGGGATTGCAGTTCCAGGCAAACTACACTTGGTCGAAGTCGCTGAACTACGACAGCAACTACTACATTGATAACCCGTCAGTCGCTTATGGTCCGGACGACATGAACCGCAAACACGTGTTCATCTTCAATGCGGTTTATACTCTGCCGTTCGGCCGAGGAAAGGCCTATGCGGCCAACGCGGGGCGGGCTCTGGATGCCGTGATTGGCGGCTGGGAGCTGAGCACCACCACCAACTGGAGCAGCGGCTTGCCCTGGACGCCCAGTACGTCGGTGTGCGGGAACGAACAAGATGTGGGCGTCTGCCGGCCCGCTCGGGGGAGCGGCAGCTTCCCAGTAGGCGCGGGCTCGCTGGATGTGATCAACCACTGGGTTCCGTACTTCACACCGCAACCGCTGGGAGGCGCCTTTACCGATCCAGGCTTCGGCAGGCTGGGCACCGCGGGCCGCAACATCATGGTGGGGCCGCGCTCCTTTACATCCGACCTGTCGCTGATGAAGAATTTTAAGGTGACGGAACGGCTGAACGCGCAGTTCCGGATGGACGCTTTCAACGTATTTAACCATCCGGTGCTGGGCTTCAACGCCAACCAGGGGAACTTCTGTATTGACTGCTCGCCGACCAGCAATGCGGGCAAGATTACAGACATCGAGGCCGACGCTTCGCCGGGTTCGACCACAGGCATGCGCCAGATCGAGTTTGCCTTGCGCTTCCAGTTCTAAGCTTCGATTACTCTCTTGCGGAGGGAGCCTGTATGGCTCCCTCTTTTTTTTGGCCCAGGCTGCACGCCCCTGAAGGGGCTCAGAATCCCTGGGGGTACGGTTGTCCCGGGGCTTACGACCTGGGAAGAGGATGCTCGGGCCGTGGGAGATTCTTACTGAGCCTTGGAGCCCTTCTGCACCCGAACCTGCTGCAGCAGACGCAAGTTATCCTTAGCGATCTGGTTATCGGGATCGAGGCTGAGGGCTCGCCGCAGATGGGCCTCGGCAGCGGCGTATTCCTGCTGCGCGGCCAGGACCGATCCCAGGCGCGCCTCGGCATCGGCGTCGTTGGGCCGGCGCTGCAGGACCTGCTCAAACTGCCGGGCGGATTCGGCGAACTGGCCGGTGAAGGCCAGCGCCGAGGCCAGGTTATAGCGCGCATCGAGATAGTCGGGGTCGGCTTGGACGGCCTGCTGCAGTCGCAGTACGGCATCCTGCTTGCGTCCAAGTTGCAGCAGGGCCGCTCCCAGGCTGTTGAGGGCGGTGGCGCTTCCGGGGCGCTGGGCAATGGCACGCTCAAACCTGGGGACGGCGTTGGCCGGCTGCTGGCGCGAGAGCATTAGCGCGCCCAGATTGTAGTTAGCGGCGTAATCGTTGGGATCGTGCACCAGCTTGTGCCGCATCAGCGCTTCCTGCAGCACCGTACGTCCGTCTCCGCCGCCGGGAGCAGGGCTGGGCACCACCTGCAGGGAAAGATGCGCCATCTCGTCCATGGCCATGTTGCCGGCCATGACCCGCTGGGGGGGATGGTGGGGATTGTGCGGGTTCTGCTCCGAGTTGTCGTAGCTGTAGCGCATGGAAATCACGCTGCCGGCGGGGAGGAACACAGGCTGCTTATAGCGATAAATGCCCTGCCAGGCAGGGTCCCATCGGGGGATCAGCAACAGCCATTTGCGCGAGCCGTCCGGCAGGGTGGCGTAGGCTGCCAGGCGCTTGCCGAGATAATGGGCGTGGGGATAGACCGCGTAAGCCCGCACAGCCAGCGGCAGCTTGAAGTCGTCCCCCACCTGGAAATCGCGGGCCCCGGCTGGAATGTTGAGCTCGTCATCGCGGTCCAGTTGCAGCAGCATGGGGTTGAGCGTGGGCTTCTTGTCTGAGAAATAAAGCCCGATGGTGGGCTGGATGGGTACGGGAGTGCCTGAGGGCCGCAGGTGGATGTTGAGCACCAGGTCGGTGCCGGGCGAGAGGCGCCAGGTCATGTCCTCAGGCTCACGCCAGATGGGAATGCCGGGTTTCCAATAAATGAAGTGGCCCTCCGGTTCGAAGGCATCGCTCTCCATCTCCACATCCATGCCGTCAAACCCGGGGCCGGTGCCATGATGACGCGCTTCCATGCGCCGCGCCGAGTGGGTGCGATCAATCAGCAGGTTGGCATGGTGAGTGACCTTGGGATTGCCGGGATGAATCTCCACCGCTCTTACATAGTGGGTGCTAGTAACCGGAACCTGGAAGATGAAGTTGTGGTAAACGTCCATGCCCTCGGCGGGCACCACATAGCCGGGCGGGGCTTGCAGGATGAGATCGGGCTTGCCGCCCTGCCAGCCAGAAGCCAGCTTCGGAGGTGGAGGCGCCTGGGCGAGATTGCCCGCCGGCGCTCCTTGGTCGGCCCAGCGGGCAAGGATGGTGATTTGTTGCTCAGTCAGGCGAAGCTGATCGGCGAAGGCCACCGCCGCGGGATCAGGCAGCCACGGGGGCATGATGCGGTTGCGGGTGACGAACGCAATTTGCCGCGCGTGCTGCCTGGCATCCTCATAGGTGACCAGCGACATTGGGCCTGACCCGCCGGGCTGGTGGCACTGCACGCAGTTGGCATAGAGGATGGGAGCCACGTCGTGGCTGTAAGTGGGATGCTGAGGCGCTGATTTCGCAGGGGTAGAAGGCGATTGTGCCGCTCCGCCCAAGGCGATGGCCGCGCCCGCCAGCACTAAGGTCGGGAGTGCTAAACAGCGATTCACGCGGTCAACCCAATCACGCAGGGCACGGCACATGGGAAAGGCGTCGGCATTTTATCGCCTTTTGCCCCGGGGGAACAATCGCGCCATGCCGAAGAGGTGGCCCGGATCACAAAATGGCCGGGTGAGGTAGTATTTCGATTGCGGATACCACCATGTTCTTAGGATTATTGCTTCTCTTCCCCCTGCTGGGCCAGGCCGCCAGCCCAGGACCGCCTGCAGCACCGAAAGCACCTGCCCAGGCCTCAACGGAGACTGCGACGGCTAATCCAGCGGCCACATTCGCCCAGGCGCAGGGTTTGGTTGACCGCGGCCAATTCGACGAGGGCATCTCCCTTCTGCGGCAGTTGCAGGCGCGGGACCCGAAAACGAAGGGCCTGAATCGCGAGTTTGGCGTCGCCTACTACAAGCACAGCGACTTCATGAGCGCGGCGGGGTACCTGCAACAGGAGCTGCAGGAGGATCCCAGCGACAGCGAGGCTACCCAGCTGCTCGGACTCTCTTACTACTTCTCGGGCAAGCCGGCGCAGGCAGTTCCCTTATTGGAAAAGGTGAACTCTTGGTATCCCTCCGCCAACGTGGATGCCAGTTACGTGCTGGGCATCTGCTACATCCAGCTGCGCAACTATGACCAGGCGCGCAAGGCGTTCGCCGCCATGTATGGGGTAAAACCCGATTCGGCTCCAGCCTACCTGTTCGCGGCGCGCATGCTGCTGCGGGAGGAATTTGACCCTATCGCGGAACATTATGCCAAGCAGGCCATCGCCATTGATCCCAAGCTGCCGCTGGCGCATTACTTTCTAGGCGAACTTTATCTTTACAAGTCGCGGATTCCGGAATCCATCGAGCAATTCCAGCAGGAGCTGGTGCTTGATCCGGCGCACGCGCCCACCTATTACAAGCTCGCCGACGCCTACACGCGGGTGATGAAATGGGATGATGCCGAACGGCTGCTGCAGCGTTCCATCTGGCTAGATTCCACCGCCAGCGGACCCTACATCCTGATGGGCAAGGTGCTGCTGAACAAGGGCGAACCGAACCTGGCCGTGCGCACTTTAAAGCACGCATTGCAGATGGATCCCAACAATTACATTACCCACCATTTGCTGGGGGAATCTTACCGGGCGCTCGGCGAGGCACAGCAGGCGTCAGATGAGCTGAAGCTGGCTGGGCAGTTGGAATCGAAACAATAGGATTGACGAGGCGGGCTACGCCCGCCCTGGCCGGGGCAGAGCCCCGGCCCCACACAGGGCGAGCAGAGCCCCGGAACCACACAGGCGCCCCGGCCCCACACAGGGCGAGCAGAGCCCCGGAACCACACAGGTTGGGTAGAGCGCCGCCCCCGGCACAAATTAGTGCTGGTCTTCTGCTTTGGCTATACCCACGTATTTATCGGCGCCGCCGTAATACAAGAGCCAGCGCTCGCCGCTGCGCACCAGGCCTTCGACGAAAACCACGTTGGGCACCTGGCCAATCTTCTCCCATTCTTCTTGGGGCTGGAAAATCGGAGTGTCCGAGCGCGCCCGCACCTTGGCAGGATCGTTTTTGTCGAACAACACCCAGCCGGTGCGGTAAACCAGGTGCTCATCGGCACCGTTATAGATGAGGAAGATGCCATCGCGGGTGATGACCGGGGGTGGTCCTGGTTCTACAACACGCGAGTCGAACTGCCCGGGGCGCCGCGCCAGCACAGGTTGAGGGAGCGCGTCGGTCCAGTGCAGCAGGTCGGTGGACCACGCTAGGCCCATCTGGTCGGTGTCGTCGGCCTTGGTGCCCAGGTAGTACATCCACCATTTCCCGGCAATCTGGCGCGGGACGATGGCGCCGGACTTGGTCCACTTCACATTCCACTTGCCTTTGTAAGCGGGCAGAAGAATGCCGCGGCGCTGCCAGTGAATAAGGTCTTGGGAGGTAGCCAGGCAAAGCTGAGCGTCGCGCTTGTTGTACCCGGTGTAAGTCAGATACCAGAGGCTGCCGATCTTGACGAGGCGAGGGTCCTCCACGCCGCCATCTTTTTCATAGTCCGCTTCCGGAACAAGAACGGGCTGCGTGCGGCGGGTGAAATGAACGCCATCGCGGCTGGTCGCGTAACCCAGCCGCGAAGTGCCGCTCTTATCCTGAGCGCGATAGAGCATGACGAAGCGGCCGCCATCCTTAACCACGGCTGGATTAAACACGCCGGCGGATTCAAAGCCGCTGCCCAGCGGGGTAAGGATGGGCTGGCGCGAGAGCCGCTTCCAGGGACCGAAAGGCGGGGTGAACTTCGAGCCGTTCGCGGACAATAAGACCGCGACAGCGGCGAGCAGCAAAAGGAATCTGGCCAGGCGCGAAGTCATTGGGCAGTTGCTGGTGGAGCCGGCAGCCTTTTGAGGCGTTCCACCCAATCCTGCGGCAGTTCGTGCAGCAAGGCCAGGAAAGCGGCATTGGTCCAGCCGAAGCCAATTACATTGGCCTCGTAGCCGACGGAAACCTTAGTTTCATCCGATCGGGTCACGACGTTGTATTTTTCGCGGATAGTGCCATCGCGGCGAAAATTCTCATCCACCATGGAGAGGAATTTGTAACTCAGCCGGTTGGCATCCTCATTGAAGCCGTAGCGGCGGAGCCCTTCGATGGCCAGCAGTTGCGTGGGCGCCCAGCCGTAGGGCAGGTCCCACTGCACACCGGTTTGCTGGTCGCTCATGGCCAGTCCGCCAGGGTGCTCCAAAATGCGCAAGTTGCGCTCCAAGGCACGCGCCTGCTCGGGGGTGGCCAGCCCGGCCCACAGCGGATAAAACGTGGTGATGTAATGGTAGGTTGAGCGGGCGCCCTGGCGGAAGTCGTAATCGAAAAACAGGCCGCGCTGCGGGTCCCAGAGATATTTGTCGATAGCTTCCCGCCGGGCCTGGGCGCGCTGGGCCCATTGGCGGGCTTCCGCGGGCTTACCCAGCAGGGTGGCCATCTGCTCCAGGTCTTTTTCGGTCTTGTATAGAAGACTGTTCAGGCAGACGGGCGCGTAGTACTGAGTGTCGCCGTCATAAGGGCCGAAGCGGAAGGAAGGATCGAAGCCGGACTCGCGCATGCTGCGGTCGGCCTTGTAGAACTCGGGAGTCAGTTGGAGATCCTTCACATGGGTGCAGCCGGCGGATTGCTGGCTGGCAATCTCTTCTCCGGAGCAGACTTCCAGCGAGAACGGGGGACCCGCCTCTGCGGAGGCCGTTTTCTCCAGCAGAAGGTGACCGGTGGCCGCCGTGGGGTGGACCACGTAATAGCCGGCGACCGCCCGGTAATAGCCGGGATCATTGTGGAGTTCTTCGGGCGCCGGTCCAGTGCCGAAATCGAAATACCGGGAGAGACCGGTGGAGCCGGCCAAGTGCGGTTCGTGAACCCAGAGTTGATAATCCTTGCCGGCATCCTGATAGGCGCGTTGCAGCCAGGCTTGATCATTCTTGCCCGCCGCTTTATCGGCGTCATAAACCCCGAGGATCATGGAAGTGAGAAAGGGCGGCTGGGAGCGGCTGAGGTAATAGGTTCGGTTGGCGTTGAGCACGCCGCCGTAGTGTTCGATCTCGAAGAAGAAGTTTTCCACCATGTCGCGGGCGAGGTCCACACGCCCATCGCGCAGCAGGCCGCGAATGATGAAGTAGCTGTCCCAGCCATACATCTCGTTGAAGCGGCCGCCGGGCACCACATAGGGATGATCGAGGAAGAGCAGGCCTTGAGTCTGGAGGGTGCGCGGATCAATTTCCCCCAGGCCATGCAGGACTTTGGGCAAGTGCTGCACGGAAACGTTGCATTCCTTGGAAAGCGCCGCCAGGCTGGACGGTTCGGGGAAGTCCGCCGGCAGATACACCACCGAAGAGGTCTTCAGCTTGGGATCGGTCACGCTGGCGCACTGATTCATGGAGCGGGTGAGCGTGTCCCAGGCGTTGGAAATGTAGTGCAGGATGGGCGCGAGGCCAGGCTCGGGAGCTGCCGGAGAGGGGGCGGGCTGCGGGGAAGTTGCCTGGGAAAGAGCAGGCAGGCTGAGAGCCAGGACAACGGGAATAAGACGAATCTTGTTTAAGAGCATAAAGCGGTGCGGCGCTAGCCAGCGCGAAACACGCCAGCTTACACAAGCGGAGTGGACCATGCAATGTGGGCAACGATGCAATGTAATGCCGAAGAAGGCGGCGGGAGGGAAGGCTCGGGAGGGCGGTGTCCCGTACGCCCCCCCTCCGGCCCGCAGAGTGCTTTAGAAGAAGCAGGTCATGTTGGGAGCCGAGCCCGCGGCGCCGGGATAGGAATATACGCCCAGGGCCTGTACCATGAGCCGCAGAGTGCTTTGGCTGGAACAGGGTGCCGCACTTGTATCCCCGTTTTGCCTTCGGGCTGACCACGACCATGGCAACATGGCCGCCTCCGTAAGCGGTGTCGCTGTCGAACGACTCGTCAAACACGATGACCAGCAGCCCGCCATTCTGGAAGGTGGAGCTGGCGATCAGCGGGCCGATGTTCTGTTTCAGCCAGTAGTCGGCCTGAGCCAGCGTGCCATTGTGCGCGTCATCATTAACGTTCGGCACGATGAAGGAATACCGTGGCAGGGCATTGTTGCTCAGGTCGTGCGCGAACTGAGTGAAGGGGACCAGATTCATTTTTTCCACACTGCTGTTGCGCACGTCGGAGAAGTAGGACAGCGGATTGTGCCGCTCGACATACGCTCCCGTGTTTCCTCCGGTGTAGCCGGCATAAGGCAGGCTTTCAGCATAGGACTTCCAGGTTTTGCCAGCGGTGAGGAGGTGACGAACGATGTTATCGGCAGTGACCGTTCCGGTATAGGAATCATTGTTGGTGATCATTTGGCCCGCAGTCAGCATGAAGTAGTTGCCGATGGAAGGATGAGTGTTGGCATAGTAGCTGGTGGCCAGGCCGTAGTTCTGCGCCAGGCTGTTGAGGTAAGGCATGGAGGAGCTGCCGATGACGCTGCTGTAGCTGTGGTTTTCCTCAACTACGACGAACGAATGATTCACTACGGGAACGGCGGCTGTGCTGCTGCCGACGGTGACAGCCAGGGATGCGCTGCCGTTAGCGCCGGAAGTGTTCCAGGCCTTAACCACAACCTTGTGCGTTCCGGTGCTCATGCTGACTGCTTGCGTGATGCTGGTGGCGGAAGTGTTTTGCCGGAACACCAGGTTGGAGTCCACGTAAATGTCCCATCCGGTGATGGCGTAGCTGGAAGTGGCCGTGCCGTAAATGGTGATGGGGGAACTGGACCCCGTAGCCTTCGCGGTCACCGAAATGGATGCCAGACTAGGGGCGACTGCGAGCAGCAGCCACGCTGCGGCTGCAAATAATGGTTTCATCAACTGTTCTCCTGGTGAGGGATTCAGGAAGTAGCGTCGCGCGGGCTCGGGCGCAACGGAGCCCTGAGGCAGCCAGGCGCAAGGACCGGCAGATGAATCAACCAATAACAGGACTGAGGAGGCAGTCCAATCGGCGGAACCTCTGAATTCTGAAGCGCCAGGATGGGCCTTTTTTAGGGTGACCGCTAAGGATTTCTTCGTAGCCCAGCGGCATGGAGGACGAAGTTGCGAAGTGGCGGGTGGTGAATTAACCTAAGATTCTTACCGATCGTCCATCTCAGCCGGGATGGCGGAACTGGCAGACGCAGCGGACTCAAAATCCGCCGGTGCTTAGCACCTTGGGGGTTCAACTCCCCCTCCCGGCACCAG
>JAICWP010000034.1 GCA_025934735.1 Terriglobales bacterium
GGAGAGGTGGCCGAGTGGCTGAAGGCGGCGGTTTGCTAAACCGTTATACGGGCTAACACCTGTATCGGGGGTTCGAATCCCCCCCTCTCCGCCAGACCGTTCAAAACGACGTGTGAAGCCAGGCGGTGCTCGATGTCGCGTTCTGCAGCATCAGGAGTCGCCCGGCGCACAGGCTACCCTCCATTCCAAACCAGCAAGGAACGTTACGCCGGTGTGAAAATGTGTCGTTGCTGGTTGCTGACCTGCTGGCTGCACGCGATAATCGGCACAGGTTCCCAATGTCAGCCCCTTCCATAGCGCCGCCTGATAGTGACGAATCCGTTTGGCGAAGCACATTGTTTGGCAACGCGGGTAAGGCGCGCATGTGGAGGGCGTGTTCACGGTTTTTTCTAGCCGCATTCGTTTTGGCCCTGCTGGTACACGTTTGGAATATTTCTGCCGACCTGCTGGCGCGCCGCACTTGGCCTAGCGCCAACGGAGAGATCGTGTCGGCGGCGCAACGGGACGACAACAATGTTTCCTTGAGACGTGGCAGCATCAGAGGCCGCACCCGTTACTGGGTGGAATACGACGTCAGGTTCGCCGTTCCGCAAGACCAATGCAGAACCGGGATCAGTTACACCGGCCCATCCGAAAATCCGATGCTATGCGAGGGAATTGTAAGGACGCGGAGCACGTACTCAACTGCCGAAGTCTATCAGTGGATGATCCACGGCTACTACCGGAACGAGCCGGTGAAGGTTCAGTACAATCCGAGCGGCCCCGAAATCACAATTGTGGGTGAATCCGTTTGGCTGCGCTACAACTTCGACCAGCTGATGTTGAATGTGCTTTGGGTGATTGTGTTTGGCGCGCTGCATGCTTTTGCGCAGCGGCGCCTGGAGTATTTCAAGAGCCACCCAGAAGCCGAGGCCGTGCAAACGCAGCCCGATACAGCGGACAAGTACAAGCTCACGACCTTGGATCTGTCGTACATCTCGATCAACGAGCACATGCTGTGATGTGCATGCCAATGCCGCGCGGATTCCACCAGACTGGCGCCAGTCGGCGAGAGTATTGAAAAGTCCCTAAATATGGCCCAGTGTCGCACGGACTCTTTTTAGAAATCATGGAGGCTCGTTCATTGAGAAACCTACCTCAATTCACCATGTGCGTTTTGTCGTTTGTAGTAACCCTTTCGGCGACTGCGCAGACCGACGCGCCTCGTTCATATAATGCCGGCGGTAGGACCATACATTACAAGCTCACTGTGTTCGATCCTCCCATACCGGTGCGACCTGACCCGAACCGTCTGAACCAGGACACGGCCGTAAACTGCACTATTTTGTTTCTTACGAAACTCCACGACGGCGATCTGGAGGGTGCTGCTGCGATGACGACAGATCCACCAACTACATTGAAGCTTTACCAAGCCGCCAAGGCACGCCTTGGTGAAGCGGAATTCTCAAACAAAATGGCGAAGCTATTCAATGGCGACCGATATCAGTTCGAACTTGTTGATGGCTCGGAACACCTGCTTGTTGGCGAAAAGCATCCTGACGGCGCACAGGCAGTCGTCGCACGAGATGGGAAATTCTGGATGGATCGCCAGAAGTTCCAACACGAATCTCAAGAATTCCGCGACTTATTTGTTCTAGTGAACGCCCACGCCGCTGGGAAACTGGCATTTAAGTGAATTTGATACTTAATCCGCGCTGGAGTTCAGGCTCAATATGAGTTGCATCCAGACGGGGACGACACTTCGGAGGAGTAGTAAGAGGCTGAGCTCAGTGGCGCAACTGGGTAGCTGCTTCCTTTCGCGCGAGCTTCCAGCATTCGCGAGCAATGGCCCAGTCTTCCTGAGCTCGGATCACCAGCACGCGGACAGCGGAATCGGAGGCTGCAATGTCCTCATCGAGAGATGGCTGGACATTCTTCTTCTCGTCCAATCTGAGGCCAAGGAAACCCAGCTGTCTGCATGTGGATGAGCGTACTTCAGGAGAGTTCTCTCCCACTCCAGCGGTAAACACCAGAGCGTCCAATCCGCCCAATGCGGCCACCATTGCGCCGATACCGGCCTGCAAACGATGGATGTAAATGTCGAAAGCCAGCCTTGCTCGCGAATTGCCCGCCTTCATTGCTTCCAGAATATTCCTCATGTCCCCGGAAACACCTGAGATTCCAAGCAGCCCTGATTTGTAGTTCAGGATCTCATCGAGCGTCTCGCCGTCTACCTGTTCCCGGCGCATCAAGTACGTGAGAATTCCGGGATCCACGGACCCAGAGCGGGTCCCCATCATAAGCCCTTCGAGAGGCGTGAAACCCATGGTGGTATCAATGCTATGTCCCTCGCGAATGGCCGCCAGGGAGCAACCGTTGCCCAGGTGGCAAGTCACCAGCTTGATCGAGGCGAGTTTGTTTTGCAGAAGCTGCGCGGCGCGATGCGCACAATATTGGTGATTAATGCCGTGGAATCCGTAGCGCCGGATGCCCTGGTCGATCCATTCGTACGGGCCGGGATACACCGCCGATGCCAGCGGCATGTTGCGATGAAATCCGGTGTCGAACACCGCCACTTGTGGTGCCCGACCCATAAGTTTCTCGACGATGTCCATGCCTTCCAACTCGGCGCGATTGTGGAGAGGCGCAAACACCGCAGCGGCGGCAATCCCAGATTTGACTTCGGGCGTGATCAAGATCGGCTGTTCGTATTTTGGACCGCCGTGGACCACGCGATGGCCTGTCACATCTATGTCGCTAAGCGCCGAAAGCACTTTCTCAGGTCCGTTCGAGAGGCTCGTGAGTAAATGCTTGAGGGCTTCCATTCGCGAAGAAACGTGAACTCGGGTCCGCTGCGCAGTGTTATTAGATTTTTCGACCGTGACCGTGCTCTCGCGGTCGCCCCACTCGATCTTGGCTCCCCATACACATGGCGGCGGATTCTCCGGGAGGACCTCGCCCAACTCGTAAAGGCAGATTTTCTGGCTGCTGGAGCCGGAATTAAGAACCAGGACTTTCATTCGTCAGTAGGTCCATGTCCAGTTTTTCACTTCCGGCATATCGTCCCCGTGCTCGCGAATGTACAACTTGTGCTCTACGAGTTTGTCGCGAAGCATTTGCTTAAAATGCGCGCCCACATTCTGTAATTTCGGCACGCGATCTACAACATCGCTGGCAAGGTGGTAGCGGTCAAGATCGTTCAGAACCGTCATGTCGAAGGGGGTAGTGGTCGTGCCCTCCTCCTTATACCCGCGAACATGGAAGTTGCCGTGGCCGGTGCGTCGGTAGGTGAGCCGGTGGATCAGCCATGGGTAGCCGTGATAGGCAAAGATGACGGGCGTGTTGCTGCTGAACATTGAATCGAATTCATGGTCGGAAAGCCCATGCGGATGTTCGCTCGGGGACTGTAGGGTCATCAAGTCCACTACATTTACGACGCGGATTTTAATGTCAGGAAACTCCCGGCGCAGCAGGTCAACCGCCGCCAAGGTCTCAAGCGTAGGGACATCTCCCGCGCAGGCCATCACCACATCCGGCTGTTGCCCTTGATCCGTGCTCGCCCAGGACCAGACGCCAATCCCGTTGGTGCAATGCCGGATAGCCGCATCCATGTTGAGCCACTGCAGTTCGGGCTGCTTCCCGGCCACAATCACGTTTACGTAATCCCGGCTGCGCAAACAATGATCGGCGACTGAAAGCAGGCAGTTCGCGTCGGGCGGCAGGTACACGCGTACCACGCTGGCTTTCTTGTTCATTACAAAATCAATGAAGCCCGGGTCTTGGTGGCTGAAGCCATTGTGGTCCTGGCGCCATACGTGAGAGGTGAGCAGATAATTAAGCGACGAAATGGGCCGGCGCCAGGGAATCTTGTGCGCGGATTCCAGCCATTTGGCGTGCTGGTTGAACATCGAGTCCACAATGTGAACGAAGCCTTCGTAGCAGGAGAAGAAGCCGTGCCGGCCTGTGAGCAGATAGCCTTCCAGCCAGCCCTGGCACATGTGCTCGCTTAACACCTCCAATACACGCCCGTCCGGGGACAGGTGCTCATCGGTCGGCAACACGGGCTCCATCCACTCTTTCGGGGTGACCTGAAAGAGTGCGTCGAGGCGATTGGACGCCGTCTCGTCCGGACCAAAAACGCGGAAGTTCCTGGATCCCCGGTTCAGCTCCATCACATCGCGCAGGAAGACGCCAAGAGCCTTGGTGGATTCCGCGGTGTGTGAGCCCGGGCTAGGCACCGGCACCGCGTAATTTTTGAAGTCGGGCATCAGCAGAGCTTTTCGCAGCAGGCCGCCATTGGCGTGCGGGTTCGCCCCCATGCGGCGGTTGCCACGCGGCGCGAGGTCCGCCAGTTCAGGAATCAGCCTTCCCGATTCGTCGAATAGTTCCGCGGGGCGGTAGCTGCGCATCCAGTCTTCGAGAATTTTCAGGTGTTCAGGCTTGTCCAGGTCGGCAACCGGCACCTGGTGGGCGCGCCACGTGCCCTCGACCGGCTTGCCGTCCACGTATTTTGGTCCCGTCCACCCCTTGGGGCTGCGCAAAATAATCATCGGCCAAGCAGGGAGCGCCATAGATCGCTGGGAGCGAGCTTCGCTCTGGATGGCGTGGATCTCTTCAATGATTTTGTCCGTGGTGGCTGCCATGAGCTGGTGCATGCTTTCTGGCTCATGCCCTTCCACAAAGTGAGGTTTGTACCCGTACCCGGTGAAAAGGCGAGCCAACTCGTCGTCATCGAGACGGCTAAGCACCGTGGGATTGGCGATCTTGTAACCATTCAGATGAAGGATAGGGAGCACGGCTCCGTCGCGTGCCGGATTCAGGAACTTGTTGGAATGCCAACTCGCCGCCAGTGGGCCCGTTTCCGCTTCCCCATCCCCGACCACGCAACAAGCCAGCAGGTCAGGATTATCAAAAACGGCCCCATACGCGTGAACCAGGGAGTAACCCAGTTCACCACCTTCATGGATTGAACCCGGGGTTTCGGGCGCGGCATGGCTCGGAATTCCTCCGGGGAAGGAGAATTGTCTGAAGAGTCTTCTCAGCCCTTCCTCATTTTGTTGAACGTCGGTGTAAAGCTCGGTGTAGGTGCCTTCCAGGTAGGTATTGGCTACCATGCCCGGACCGCCGTGTCCCGGTCCGCATACATAAATGACGTTGAGATCGTATCTCTTGATGGCTCGGTTCAGATGCACATAGACGAAATTCAGTCCAGGCGTGGTTCCCCAATGTCCCAGGAGGCGTGGTTTAACGTGGTTCAGAGTGAGCGGCTGCCGCAGGAGAGGATTGGCATGGAGATAGATTTGTCCCACGGAAAGGTAATTCGCTGCCCGCCAATAGGCGTGGACCTTGCGCAGCTCTTCGCTGGAAAGGGGCTGCTTCGAAACCGACAGACTGGAGTCTGCGGAGGCTACCGGAGTCATAACAATTCCTCCTCCCCATCGTACTGCAGAGCCGGGAATCGAGACACACCCCGGCCGGAGGTTTCCCGTGCTGCTGGTTAATGCAACCACGGAATGGATTTGCTTGCCCAGAGGCTCGATCGATAACTGCTTCGAAGCTCCTCGGCGACTTTGCCCAGGACCGTGCGGCTGGCGGCGAAACCTGGCCGGGGGGAACACTGAATCCTCCCGGCCATGCCGGCTACTGGCTCTGAATCTGAATGTTGCCGCTGGTAAGCGTGCCCGAGTTGGCATAGGAAAAATTGGGCCCGCTCACATTGATGGAGAAGGTGTCATTGCCGGAGCCCGGGTTGCCGTTGTCACAAGCCTGCGCGGTATAACTGTAGCCTGGCTGCTTGTTGACTTGCGCGCTGCCGCTCACCGACACACAACTGCCGGAAAACGTAACCGAGGGCACCGTAATATTGGAACTGCGCACATCCAGCGCGCCGCCTGGAGCGCCGGCATCCTGGTAGGAAAGCGCCGCATTCGCCGGCTGGTTTTTGGCGACCAGCCCGAAGCTGGCGCTGGTTCCTGCTTGCACGGAGTTGATTTGTCCGTGTCCCGTGACCTTCTCCTCGCCCGGGGTGGGTGCCGGCGCTCCGGCGCACGTGCCGGTGGTCGCGATGGCCGGATTAGCCGCCAGTTGGTAGGTGAAATATGGCTGGCCATTGCGGAATGACTGCGGGTCGCTGGCGTTGCAGTGTCCGGGCGTCTGCGTGGTGCAAAGCGGGCTGACTACGTGGTCGTCAGAAAACGCAATGTTCGCGCGATGGTGTCCGTCGAGCGCCACCTGGAAGAAGTCCCCGAGGTTGCGGTTGGCTGAACCACCCAATCCGCCGGTTGAAATCGTCCCGTAATGGATCACGTGGTCGCTGGCCGTGTACTGGGTGAAGTTGGGCACCAGCTCGTGGCCGTTCACCGTCTCCGCCAGATAAGTGTTCCACTGCGCCCAGCAACTGTTCGTGCCATCGGAGCAGGTAGGTTCCATCACGCTGGTGTCGTTGGAATTTCCCGCCCTGTTAGCCCCAAACCAGGTCACCACCACGTGGCCGTTGGCGTCGGCCGCCACCCAGGGAAACACATTGGCCTTGCCCACCGTGCCGCCCGAATTCACCCGCACCGGAGTGGTCCAGGTCGTGCCCTGGTCAGAAGATGAAGCGTAATAGATGTTGGTATGGTCTGACCAAACTGCATACACATAGCCGAAACGATCGGTGGCCATGGCGGGGAAAATCTGATTGGTTCCGTTGATGGCGCCCGGCGAGCCCACGGGACTGGTGTAAATCTTGTGGTCGGTGAACAGGAACGCCGGTAGCCCCAGCTTGGCACTGTCGGACACGCCCACATAAACGCTGCGCATAGGCTGGCCCAAAGCATTTTCGGTGGCGTTATCAGGGGCAACGAATATCGAATACAGGTTGCCGCCACTCGGACAACTGCTCTGGTCAATGCGAAGCTGGCCGGCGATGTTGGCACTGCCGGCTCCTCCTCCGGCAGTAGGAAAGGTCTGCGGGTCAATGGCTTCGCCGAACCCATTTATGTAGGTCAGGCCACCGTCGTTGGAACGCTGCACGTCAATGTTGAAGGTGGCCGCGTCGTGGTAGCTGAGATAAACCGTCGCCGGCCCTGTCGCTTCCTGCCACTGCCGATCGTCGCCCGGAATCAACGCCGCAGCCACGTTCGGAGGATTGAAGAAGCTGTCGCCGCGATTAGTGGAATTGGTCGCGGTCACCCCGGGAGCCAGCGACAAGCTGGTGGCTGCCAAATTGGGAATGCCGGAATTGGGATCAGGGGTGTTCACCGCAATGTCGGCGTCGCCACCTCCGGGCGCAACCCCCAGATTGGTCAGGCTGCCCACATTGTTGGCGCAGCCGTTGGTCAAAATGCCGCAATTGTCCGGCTGGCCTTCATACTTGAAGGGCAACGTCCCGTTCGAGTTCGGTGGTCCATCAGCGGTGGCGAACCAGCGCCACAGGTCAATGCCTCCGGGCACTCCGCGGATGGAAACGCCGTATACAGAACCTTGCGAGTCCACCCGCACCCCAGGTTCACTGCCGCCCACGATGAAGGACAGGGGCCCCATCGAACCTCCCACGGGCGCAAGTTGTGGCAAACACAGGTTCTGGTTGGGGCTGAAGACCCCATTTCCCGGGCCCACATAAGCCGGAATGGCGCCGTTTGCCGGACAGTTGTGCTCCCCGGCCGGGGCTTGGGCGAATAGGAGTGGAGCGGAAAACAGGAGAAGAATCGCTACTTCCACCACAAACTTTCTTTGCATGATGGGCTCCTTCAAATGAATCAAGGAACGATTCCCGGGGAGCAGTATTACGGTTGGAAGTAGATGTGGGATAATCCGGATTAGTTGTACTACTACTTTTCAGGTTTTGGTGCGACCCGAGGACTTGCAGGTGGATGGTTCGACCCCACCCGACGGATTGAGCAGCCGCCAGCGTATTGAGCAGGCGGCCAAGCACCTGTTTGCCACGCGCGGGTACGACTCCACCTCTACGGCTGCCATCGCCCGCCTGGCTCACACCAGCGAGTCACAACTACTCAAGCACTTCGGAAGCAAGCAAGGGCTGCTGGAAGCCATCCTGCAGGACGCCTGGAGCGCGATCAATCCGGCGCTGCGGCTGGCGACGGAGAGCGTCGCCTCGGTGCAGGAAAAGTTCCGGATCCTGGTGGAAATGGTGCTGAACTTCCTGGGCAAGGACGCGGAGTTACGCGCATTGCTTTTGTTTGAAGGACGCCGTATCCGCCACCAAGGCGAAAGCGTAGCCCTGGTCCCCGGTTTTCTGGAATTTGTATCTATTGTGGACGGCATCCTTGGGCAACTGGCGGAGCACGGTGAACCCGCTCCCGACGTCACTCCGCAGGCGCTGCGCTCGGCCATTATGGGATGCATCGAGGGCATGCTGCGCGACCGCATGCTGGCGGACGCCGTCCACTACCCCGCTGCCTTTTCGGAAACCGAAATGCGCGCTATCGCCTTCCGCCTGCTGGCTTCCAGCATCGTGCACGGGTAGAGTTCCGTTCCCGGCGTGCTGGAGGTCGGCAGTCTGCACCTGTGCAGCCTAATTTGTGGCATTGCAAATGGGCGAGCGCGCCCGCGCCACGACTTTTTTGGTGGCAGGCTAAGCAGCGACCTGCAACGGGAAGCCTCACATCGGCACACGGTCCAGGGACACGACGAACTGAATTCCCTCTATCTTCTTGCTTTGCAGCCGCGCATCATTGGTGACGAACAGATCCACGCCTGCCGCCGAAGCACAAGCCAACTGAAGGGCATCAGGAGCACGAAGGGAGCGATCGCATCGCAACAAAGCATAGTTCCTTGCGACTTTAGTATCGAAGGGTAACACCAGCGATGTAGCCAAGATCGCCTCCTCGTACTTTCTGCAGAGTTCTGGATCGTGCTGTTCGGTGGGCTTCACCAGAATTTCTCCTAAAGTTAGTGCGGAGGTCAGCAGTCGATCTCCGCGAGCCAGCATCTTGCGGCGCAGTTCCACGGCTTGCTCGGAGAGTTCTCCGTAGTTCTCAAACAGGTAAATGAAAATGTTTGTATCCCAGAACACCCGGCTCATTCCCATCCCTCGCGCAAGCGGCGCACATAATCATCCGCGTGTTCGGCTTGCCACAGCCGGGCGCCGGAGCCGCGCAGCGCCAGCAAGGGATCCGATTTACGCGCTCGGCTGCTCGCGACTAAACACCAGTCGCGATACCAATCCAGGAGTCCCCGATATTGAGGCGGCAACTCTTCCGGCACGGGTGTGATCTTGCCCCCCTCGCGTTCGGGATCGTAGGCGTCTCCTGGCCGGTACAGTCGGCGTCGTCCCGCGGCGGTCTCAAAAAGCATGCGGTATCGCCCAGGATTGGGGTGGCGATTGGCAACGCAATGTTGCACGACGTGGACGTAAACCCCCGGCCGCAGCGCCCCACCCGTAAGACCTTCCCGTCTGGCCATGTTTACGATTTCTTCGACTGCAAAATCGGGCTGCTCGGAATTTTCGCGGTGTAAGAGGGCGGTCGCTACCCAGACCTCATCAGCAACCTTGACCATAGATCGTTCGGAAACCGTCGGCAAGGGAACCTCCCGAATGTTCTTACATTCTAAACTAAGTAATTAGTTTTTGTCAATTCTACCTTTATAGCACCTCTTTGGGGATTTCTTGATTTTGCGCCTTTCCTTTAGGATGAATGGCTTAACAACAATCGGGAGCGCAAGCCAACTCATGCACCGCTGGTCACAACTGTTCATCCCTACCCTGCGCGAGGCGCCGGCCGATGCCGAGGTCGCCAGCCACAAGTACCTGCTGCGGGCGGGTTATATCCGCCAGCTATCGGCCGGAATTTACTCGTACCTGTTCCTGGGCTACCGCTCGATGCGGAAGATCAGCGAAATCGTGCGCCAGGAAATGGACAAGATTGGGCAGGAGTTCTATCTGCCGGCGCTACATCCGCGCGAACTGTGGGAAGCCAGCGGGCGCTGGTCTCTCATGGGCGACAACATGTTCCGGCTTAAGGACCGCAAGGGAGCGGACCTATGTCTGGGCTTCACTGAAGAAGAAGTAATGACCGAAATCGCCCGCAAGGAGTTGCGCAGCTACAAGCAGTTGCCGCAGATCTGGTATCAGATTCAGTCCAAGTTTCGGGACGAGCCTCGCCCCAAGTCGGGACTACTGCGGGTCCGCCAGTTCACCATGAAGGATTCTTACTCCTTCGACCTGGATGCGGCCGGACTGGACATCTCCTACAAGAAGCACTACGAGACGTACTGCCGGATTTTTGACCGCTGCGGCCTGCAGTACATGGCGGTGGAAGCGCATTCCGGGGCCATGGGCGGGTCGCAGTCGCATGAATTTGTGGTCAACACCAACGCCGGCGAAGACTTCGTTGTCAGTTGCCCCAATTGCCGCTATGCCGCCAACCTGGAGAAGGCCACCTCGCGACTGGAACCGGTGGAGGACTACAAAGCCACGGGCACTGGCGAACCGGAACTGGTGCACACCCCCGGGCTGAAAACGGTGGAGGAAGTGGCGAACTATCTGGGGGTTTCCCCCAAGAACAAAATGAAGACGCTGGCGCTGATGGCAACCGAAACCAAGAGCGGAGCGGAAAAGCCGCACGAGGTGCCCGTCATCCTTTTCCTGCGCGGCGACCACACGCTGAACGAGGCCAAGCTATCCACGGCGCTCGCGGGAGCGCAGTTCCGCCCCATGCACCTGGAAGAAATCCAGGCAGTCTTCGGCGCGCCTGCCGGATTTTTGGGGCCAATCGGATCCGAAGGGCGGCAGTATAAAGGCATTAAGGCGCGGGTGTTGGTGGACCAGGCGCTGCTGGGGCGGAAAAACCTGATCGCCGGAGCCAACAAGGAGGATTATCACCTGCGGAACGTGACACCGGAGCGGGATTTCACCGTATCGGAGTGGACGGACCTGCGCAGCGTGGGTGAGGGCGAAGGCTGTCCGAACTGCGGTACGACGCTGAAGATCGCCAAGGCGATGGAGATTGGACACATCTTCAAGCTGGGCTACAAGTATTCCGAGTCCATGGGAGCGCGGGTGCTGGACCAGAACGGCAAGGAAGTGGCGCCCATCATGGGCAGTTACGGAATCGGGATCGAGCGCATCCTGACGGCGGCGGTGGAGCAGAATCACGACAATGACGGTTTCTGGCTTCCAGCGGCTATTTCCCCATTCGAGGTGGTGGTGACGCCCACCAACGTCAAGGATGCCACGCTGCTTTCCACCTCCGTCCAGATTGCGGAACAGCTGGCGGGGGCGGGTTTCGACGTCTTGTTGGACGACCGTGACGAAAGGCCAGGGGTGAAATTCAAAGATGCTGACCTGGTGGGCATACCCTTTCGTGTAACCGTAGGTAAAAAGGTTACCGAAGGCATGGTGGAGGTGGTTCCCCGCTCGACACACCAAATGCTGGATGCTAATATCCGCGATATAACCAGTCATCTGGAGAAACTTCTCCGGCCCGCACACTCCTAAGGAGTCCTCCCCTGCAGGCCGCAGCGGGGTTCACGTGCGCACACTGAAATTGCTGTTAGCGTTGGGAGCCATCGGCTTCGGGATATACGTCGGAGTCCAAATCGTGCCTCCGTTCTTCGCCAATTACCAGTTCCAGGACGCGATCCAGTCTGAGGCGGTACTGCAGGCCTACAGCAACCAGAACGAAGACCAGATTCGCGACAGCATCTTCCGGAAGGCGCAGGACCTGGAAATACCGATGAAAGAGGAGCAGATCACGGTACAGCGCATCGGCGGAGCCGGCAGCGGGACGCTAGCGATTTCGGCGGATTACACGATTCATGTGGATTTGCCCGGCTACCCCCTCGACCTGGAGTTCCACCCGTCGTCCAAGAGCAAGCCGATTCCGGGAGCATAGAACCGGCAGTCAGGAGTCAGGCTCCTGACGCTCGACTACTGACTCCCGCCTTTCATCTGCCGTGCTCTTCCAGGAATTTCTCTACTTCCATAGCGGCCATGCAGCCGCTGCCTGATGCGGTAATCGCCTGGCGGTAGCGCCGGTCCTGCACATCGCCGCAGGCAAAGACGCCGGGAACGCGGGTGAAAACGTAATTTTCCGTTTTGATATAACCGTCGGAGTCCTTATCGAGCTGGCCATCGAACATGGCGGCATTGGGAATGTGGCCGATGCCTAAAAAGAGCGCGCTGGCGGGAAAATCGCTGGTCACGCCTGTTTTCACGTTCCGCAGCTTCAGCCCGGTCACTTCCTGCTTGCCTACATCGTAAACGTCCTCCACCACTGTATTGGTCAGAAAGCGGATGCGGTCATTCTGGCGAGCACGCTCCAGCATGATCTTGGAAGCGCGGAACTGCTCACGGCGGTGAATGATGCTCACCCGGGTGGCAAAGCGGGTCAGGAACAGCGCCTCTTCCATGGCGGAATCGCCGCCGCCCACCACTGCGACTTCCTTGCCGGTGAAGAAGAAGCCATCGCAGGTTGCGCAGGAGGAGACCCCATGACCAATCAGGGCCTGCTCGTGAGGCAAGCCCAGCCAACGGGCCGAAGCGCCGCTGGCAATGATAAGGGTACGGGTGCGGAGCTTGTCTTTGCCCAGGTCGAGCACGAAGGGACGCTGCCGAAGATCGGCATGCACCAGGTGCCCGGTCTGGAATTCGGCGCCGAAGCGGGCCGCCTGCTTCTTCATGTTCTCGATCAGTTCCGGGCCCTGGATGCCTTCGGGAAACCCGGGGAAATTCTCCACCAGGGTCGTAAGCGAAAGCTGGCCGCCGGGCTCATGGCCTTGCAGCACCAGCGGTTTAAGATTGGCGCGGCCGGCATAGATGGCCGCTGTCAGGCCGGCGCAGCCGGCGCCTATGATGACGGTGTCGCGAGGTTCCTGGCTCATGTGTGGAAACATTTTAGATGTTGGGGACGGATTTTGGCTTCAATTCTCCGCCGAACCCTGCGGGGCAGCGCCGCAGCAGCGCTCAATTTCTTCCTGAACCACGTCGAAATCCACCGGCTTGGAGATATAGGCGTCCATGCCGGCGGCCAGGCAACGCTCGCGGTCTGCGGGCAGCACGGAGGCGGTCATGGCAATGATGGGGAGATGGCTCCCGCGGCCGCTTTCCCAACGCCGTAGTTCCGCCGTGGCGGAGAGGCCATCGAGCTTGGGCATCTGGATATCCATGAAAAGCAGGTCGAAGTGCTGCGACTCGGCAAGGGTCAGAACCTGCCGGCCATCGTCGGCCAGGGTGACGGTGTGGCCCAATTTTTGCAGGAGGCTGAGGATAACGGTGCGGTTCACGGGATTATCCTCGGCTACCAGGATGGAGAGCTTGCGCCGGGACTCGCGCAAGCTGTGGCGGGTGATGAGAGCGGAAGGCTGGCCGGGATCGTGGCCCAAGGCGAGGCGAACTGCCCGCAGCAGGTCGGCCTTGTGGATGGGTTTCACCAGGTAGGCGCAAATGCCCATCTCCCGACAGCGGGCGCCATCGCCGCGCTGCCCGTCGGAAGTGAGCATCATGATGATGGGCTGGGCCAATTGGGGATCGCTCTGCACGCGTTCCGCCAGGGTAAAGCCATCAATGCCGGGCATGCGCCGGTCAAGCAGCAGGACCCGAAATGGAAGACCGGCACAATGAGCCGAACGCAAGGTCTCCAGGGCTGCCTGGCTGTTTTCCACGGCCACCGGCCGCATGTCCCACGCGGCAGTGTACTCGGTGAGGATGCGGCGATTGGTGGCATTATCGTCCACGATAAGGATAGGCACCTGTCGCAAGTCCACGACAGCGGGCGCGGGCGGAGGTGCCGGGTCAACTCCAAAGCGGGATGTGAAGTGGAAGGTGCTGCCGGCGCCTTCGCCGCTTTCCAGCCAGATGCGGCCTCCCATCAAGGTCACCAGCCGGGAACAGATGGCCAATCCCAGACCAGTTCCGCCGAACTTGCGCGTGATGCTGGTGTCTGCCTGGGCGAAGGCCTGGAACAGGAGCGCCTGCTTGTCCGCGGGAATACCGACGCCGGTGTCCACCACGCGGAAATGCAATTCCACGTTCTTTTCATCGCACGAATCCTGGTCCACATACAACACCACTTCGCCGCGGTCAGTGAACTTGATGGCATTGCTGATGAGGTTGAGAAGGATCTGGCGCAGGCGGCTAGGGTCTCCGGCTAGCCGCTCCGGGATATCCGAGGCGATCCGATAAGCCAATTCCAGCCCCTTGCTGTGGGCGCGCAGGGAGAGGGCGTTCATTTCCTGGGCGAGACAATCGGCCAGGCTAAACTCAATGCACTCCAGGTCGAGCTTGCCCGATTCCACTTTGGAAAAATCGAGAATGTCATTGATGACCTCCAGCAGCTGCTCGCCGGATTGTTTGGCCATGACCAGGTACTCGCGCTGTTCCGAGGTAAGATCGGTATCCAGGGCGAGGTCGGTCATGCCCAAAACGCCGCTGATGGGAGTGCGTATTTCATGGCTCATGTTGGCCAGGAACTCGCTTTTGGCGCGATTGGCGGATTCGGCAAGTTCCTTGGCCTGGATCAGATCGGCCTCAGCGCGCTTGCGGGCGCGCTCCTGGGCATCGCGCTGCAGGCGGGCGTGCAGGACAGGAGCGAGGAACTCGACAATCCGGCTCAGCCGTTCCAGGTCGGCTTCCTCGTAGTCGGTGGTTTTGTTGGCGACCAGCAGCAGGCCAATGAGTGCATCGTTGTGCAGAACGGGGACACTGAGGCAACGGTTGATGGCTAAGTGTCCTTCCGGCACCTTACCCGGTTGATTGCAGCAGAAGGCCTTTTTCTCGACCAGGCTGCGGCCCCACAGGCCGCCCCAAATCTCGCGGCGAAAGCGCAGGCTTTTGTTCGCCACAGCACACTTTTCCCAAGCATCGCTGGTCAGAGAAGGAACCACCAGAATGTTGTCTTCGTCAATGTAGCCGAACAAGCCCAGAGAACTGTGCATGACTTCGAGCACGATGTTTAGCACCTCGCCATACATCTGCTCATCGGGCACAGTGAGGCAGATGTTGGCCAAGCGGTTTTTCAGCGCAATACGTTTCTCGGACTCGCGCAGGGCGGCTTCCGTGCGCTTGCGATCGCTGATGTCAATAAAGGTTCCCTCGAGCACGAAAGGCTGATCGCCGCGGTATTCAGTGACGCTCACGTTTTCCAGGATCCACACTGGGGTATTGTCTTTTCGCAACAGGCAGGTCTCGAAATTCTTCAGAACCCCATCTCGCGCGAGCAATTGCATCGCTTCTTCCAAGTCGCGGGCATGGGCGAAGTAACTGCCCGCATTCTGCCGCATAAGCTCCTGGGAGGAGCGATACCCCAGGATACGGGCCCCCGCTTCATTGCATTCCACCAGGCCTTGGTCCATCTGGTAGCGGAAAATGCCGGCCAGGCTGCGCTCGAACAACAGGCGGTAACGGGCCTCCGACTGTCGCAACTCTTCTTCTGTCCTTTTGTGCTGGCTGATATCAATGCCTACCCCGGCAATGCAGGGACTACCCTGGAGAGATACAAGAGCAGAACTCAGATAATAGAGGATCTTTACCCTTTCCTTGGTGAGTAGCGCGGCTTCTGCCTCGGAAGATCCGGTCTCCAGCGCCTGCTGCACTTTGGCTCGCATGAGTTCGCGGCTCTCTTCGGCAATGCTGTCCATGACGGGCAAACGTTCTATTTCCGCCGCTGAATAGTGCAGGACTTCTTCCACTCGCTTGTTCCAGCGGACAAACCTGCCTTCCTGGTCAATGATGATGAACAAGACGGGCAGACTTTCAATCAGGTCCTGGGAGAAGCTTTGCTCGGACGCCAACTTCCTCTCGGCCTGACGCAAGGCATTCTGTAGGCGGTGAATGTCTTCAAGTGAGGCCGCGATGGGCTGGGGCTGACTGCAGTTGTGGTCGCGTTGCATGAAAAGAAATCCTCTGCTGAGGCCCGGCAGGCCAGTCAGCAGGTCAGGCATTCTCCCGTGATGGGGAAGCCCACCCCCTGATAGTAAGAGTGGGCGCAAGCCGGATTGAGGGACAGTCTGGGCCAGCGTCCCCAAAGTGTTCCCAAGATGGGCCGCATTTTCAAAACAGAGCAGGCGAGTTGGCGTAACTGACGAGAGGGCGGGTGAGGGCTGCGGAACCTCGTTCGAGCGCAAAACAGCTATTTCTTGGGCACTGTAGCCGGGGCGGCTGCAATCTGGCGAACCCGGGCCAATTCCTGGGGAACGGTACGGCGAGCCGCCAACGCCCCGCGGTAGGCAGCAAGGATGGTGGCTGCCTGGCGGAACAGAGGCTCGTAGGCGCTCTGGTCCACCTTGGGCGCATCCGGCCCGCCGGCGCAGCGCGCCAGCACCACTGAGGGCTTACCGAAGCGCTCCAGGCGAATGCGGTCAGGAGGAGTGCCGGCGGCCAGTGCCGCGGCCGGGCTGGTGACTGCCGACACCGTTTCGCTGAGCGAAACCTGCAGCAGATCCTTGGGTTCGCGGACAGGAAACACCAGGGTCTCGGCCATGTTCTGCTTATCCACGCTGAAGGAATAGAGCGCATTGAGGAAGGGCGAAGCGGCGGAAAATTCGCGGCGAATGCGCACCCAATCGGAAACTGGACCAGCCGCAGCGGCGCGCTTTCCGGTCAGCGCGGCGGCCGCATCCTGCGAGAGCGTGGTGCGCCCGCGAGCCACCTCGAAATCCGTCCCCCAGCGCGGCTGGGCGGGGATGCGGGCCAGGGCGGCGGCAATTTCCTTCTGCTCCGCAGGGCTGGGCTGGCATACGTTCAATACGTTCAACCGCACCGGCGGAGTTTTTTCCTGGGCCGCGGCGCGGGGGACGAAAAAAATCAGGATTGCCACGGAGGCACAGAGGCACAGAGAAAGGCGGAGCCAGGAGTCAGCTCTCAGGAGCCGGGAGTCAGCACCGCAAACCAATAACGAGGCTGCCTTACCAACAACCGAGCTGTTCCTCGTCATGGCCGAGGAAATTGAGCACAGAGATTCAGTATCGCCGCTAGGCGACTGATGACTGAGTCCTGAGTCTTGAGTCCCCAAAGTCTTTCTCCGTGTCTCTGTGTCTCTGTGGTGAAGTAATTTTCAAAGGCATTCTAAGCCGAACTCGCAAACGGGCAAAGAACACCCGAGGTTCCTCGGTTTCCCCTGCCCGCTTACATTGTTGTAAGCTGCTGGCGCACACAAGCGCTCCTACGGAGGTTGGAAGCATGGACCGGGCTCGCCGCTGGTGGTTCCTGATTATTTCTGTCCTGGCCGGTGCGACCGCAATGTGCGCCGCCCAGCCGATGCCCTCGGCCACGCTCTCCGACAAGCCGCTTTCGCAGCGCTGGCTGGACTACAACATTGACGCCCGGGTGGACGCGCAAAAGCACACCGTTGACGCCACCGAGGTGCTCACCTGGCACAACTTCACCGGCAAGCCCCAGGACACGTTTCCCTTCCACCTGTATCTGAACGCGTTTCAGCCCAAGTCAACGTTCATCCGTGAAACCCATCTTTATGATCTGGAGTTCGAGTGGAAGCAGAAGAATTACGGCGCGGACGAGGTGAAATCATTTGAGGTAGTGGGGATGGGCGATTTAACCTCGCAGATGCGGTTCATTTCGCCCGACGACGGAAATCCCGACGACCGCACCGTGTTCCAGGTAAAGCTGCCCAAGCCTGTTCCTGCGGGCGGCCAGGTGCAGTTCAAGATTGTGTTTCACGACCAATTGCCAGAGGTGCTGGCGCGCACCGGCTACAAGCGCGACTTCATCATGGGCGCGCAGTGGTTTCCCAAAGTAGGCGTGTGGTGGCAGGGAGCATGGAATTGCCACCAGTTCCACCGCACCACCGAATTCTTTGCTGAGTTCGGCACCTTCCAGGTCAAGCTCACCCTTCCCCAGAACGAGGTCGTCGGCGCGAGCGGGGTGGAAGTCTCAAGCGTCAACCACCCCGACGAGACCAAGACGGTGAGCTTTTACGGCGAAGATATCCACGACTTTGCCTGGACCGCCGAGCCCGAATACCGAGTGATTACCGATACGTTCCAGGGCAGCATGGGCGCGGTGAAGGTTCGCATGCTGGTGCAGCCCGGGCACATGAGCAGCGCGCCCCGCTACCTTCACGCGCTCAAGGGCACCCTCGACCGCTTCGACAAGTGGTACGGGCCGTATCCCTACAAGCAGATCACGCTGGTGGACCCGCCGCATGGCGCTCTGCAGGCGGGCGGCATGGAATATCCCACCCTGTTCACGGCTGATACCACCTGGTGGGCGCCGAAAGGGTTGCTGTTTCCGGAACTGGTCACCGAGCATGAATTTGGCCACCAGTACTGGTACGGCATGGTGGCCACCAACGAATTTGAAAATGCCTGGATGGATGAGGGCATCAACAGCTACACCGAAGTCAAGATCATGGATTCGCTGTACGGCAAGGACACGTCCATCCTGAACCTGCTGGGCACGCACATGGGCGAAAGCGACTACCAGCGCCTTTCCTATGATTCAGTGGCCGAGGATGACCCTATGTCGCGCTTTGCCTGGCAGTACATGAACGGCAATTCGTATGGCGGCATCACCTACGGCAAAACGGCCACTGTGCTGCTCACGCTGGAGAAGGTGATCGGCGAGCAGACGCTGCAGCGGGCGCTGCAGACTTACTTCATGCGCTATCGCTTCACCCATCCCACGCAAGAAGATTTCCTGAAAACAGTGGAAGAGGTCTCCGGCAAAGATCTGCGTTGGTACTACGACCAGGCGGTGTATGGCACGCAGGTGATGGATTACGAGATCCTGGGCGTGCGCTCCGAGCGGTCGGACTGGTACAAAGAGTACCCATCCAAGGCGAAGAAGGGCGAGACGGTCTATCACAACACCGTGCTGGTACACCGCAAAGGTGATTTCATCTTCCCCCTGGACGTGCAGATCAAGTTCGACAATGGCGAGACGACAACCGAGCACTGGGACGGGCGCGATCGCTGGGTGCGCTATCAATATGACAAGAAGGCGCGCATTGTTTCCGCCGAACTGGACCCCGAGCACCAGGGGTGGCTGGACAAGAATTCTTTCAACAACAGCTACACGCGTCAAAGCAATCAGGCACCGCACCACAAGCTGGCGGCATATTGGACAGTGATTTCGCAATACTGCGCGCAGCTGCTGGCGTGGCTGGTGTGAGCTAGCCAGCCAGTCAGCTACAAGTACTGAGCTGTTCAGGTGTTTCACAATGGAAAAGAGCTTTCTTTCTGACGGCAGTTCCCGCGTGTGGCGGCACCAGCGAATCCTTTGGTGGCTGTTCGTGGTTAACCTGGTGCTCGGCCATCTCTCGATTTTTGCCATGGTGACGCGCTGGGCGGGCGTGCTGGACCACAGCCTGGCCGCCGACCAGCTTTACCACGGCTTCAATCTTGGCCGGTATATCGAACTGGCCATGCAACCTGGAATCGGCTTTGGCACGGCCAGCCCCGGCATCGCCGCCTTCGCGATCATCTTTTTCGTGTTCATGCTGTTCGTGACCGGCGGAATTCTGGAGGCGTATCGCTCGCCTTATAAGATCTCGACTGCCGACTTCTTCCAGGCCAGCGGCGCATACTTCTGGCGGTTCGTCCGCCTGCTGATCATGTTTGTGATCGTGCTTATCCCAGTGGCCATTGCGGCCAATGCCATCAAAGACTGGTCGGGCGACCTTTCCACGAACGCGGCCCCGGAGAAGTTGGGATTCTGGGTGGACGTGGCCGGCGCGATCGTGATCTGGTTCATTGCCATGTGCCTGCGGCTGTGGTTTGACGTGGCGCAGGTTCACGCCGTAGCCACCGGCGAGCGCGCCATGCGCCGCGCTATCCGGTGCGCGTTCAGTCTGACCTTCGGGAATTTTGCTGCCTTGTTCCCGCTGTACCTGGTGCCCAGCCTGGTTTCATTTATCGGGATGGCGGTGATTCTGCTGATCTGGACGAAGGTCCCGGCCGCCAGCGTGGGCGTATCGTTTGTGCTGATGGAAATCTGGATGCTGCTGTGGCTGGGCACGCGGCTGTGGCAGAGGGCGGGCGAGACCGCGTGGTATCAGCGCACGCAGGTACCGGCGGAAATGCCGGCCATGCCCCCTGTAGTGGCAGGAGACGCAACGCCCGGCATGGCAGTGGGAAGTCAGTAGCTCGGAGTCAGTAGCCCGGAGTCGGAGTCAGTAAAACCATAGGCTGTGGCGCGTTCTGCGTAGAACGCAATCGCCCGTCATCCATCTGAAATTGATCTTCTCCGCGCCTCTGTGTCTCCGTGGTGAATGGATTTTCTCAGCCCGCCAGAATCGCCTCGGCTTCTTCTCGGTCCACGTCGCTGACCATGGGCACGCCGCTGATGGCGCTGGCTTCCGGCGTGAGCGCGGCGATATCGGTGCGGTCAATGTACTTGATGCCGAACTTGCGCGCTCCCGCCATCAACTGCCGCAGGCCCTGCGCCAAGCGCTGGTAGTAGGTGTAGAAGCCGATGGCGCCCACCGGCAGCTTGTTGAAACGACCGCCGAATTTCTGCCGCAACTCGGGCGCGCTCACGAACACTTCGTCCACGGTGGTGCCGAAACGCTCAATGTAAATGGGCAGGCTCTGCTGCTCCATGGATTTTCCGATAGTTTTGGCCACCATGGCCGCCGCCAGAGGCGCGCGCGCCATGGCAATCAGCTTGACGTAGGGAGCGCCCAGGGCGAACCCCTTGAAAATCTGATCTTCAAAGGTGAAGCCGCCAGCCACCGCCACGCTGGGGATGTGAGCGCCCTTCTTCTCCAGTTGTTGCAGGTACTGGCGAAGCAGCGAGTGCAGTTCGATGCCGGGCACACCCCACTCGTTCATCATGCGCCAGGGGCTCATGCCGGTGCCGCCGCCAGCCGCATCCACAGTGAGCAGGTCGAGTTCGGCCAGCGAGGCAAATTTCACCGCGCGCGCCAGGTCGGCGGGCCGGTAGGCGCCAGTCTTCAGGAAAATGTGCTTGGCGCCCAGCTTACGTAACTGTTCCACGCGCGCCAGAAACGATTCCTTGGTCACCATGCCTACGCGGGAGTGGCGCTCGAATTCATGGAAGCTGCCGCGCTTGAAAGCCTCAATCACCACGTGGTTGGAAGGGTTGGGCAGCACCACGTAGCCGCGCTTCTGGAGTTCCTGCGCCTTGGCCAGATCGCGGATTTTTACTTCCCCGCCGATATCCTTGGCGCCCTGTCCCCACTTGAGTTCCACAGTTTCGACGCCCAGCTTGGCAAGGGCGTATTCCTGCACGCCCAGCATGGTGTCTTCCACGTTGCTTTGCACCGCCACATCACCGTAACCATCCTGCTGCCATTCGCGGAAACATTTCACGCGCCATTCCAGGTCGGTGCTGGAAATCACCTTTCCACTCTCGAAACGTGATTCCATATCCATGCCAACCACGTTTTCACCAATGGCAATCACCGTCCCGGTGATGGCCGCCCCCGCAGCGATGCCGGGCCAGTTATTTTTGGCCACATTGGTGGAGCCCATGGCGCCTAGCGTGAAGGGCAGCTTGTAGCGGATGCCTGGCGCTTTGCCGATGGTCATTTCCAGGTCCACGTTGGGAAACAGCGCGCGGTTGGAGTCCGCCTCCATGCCAAAGGCGCCGGTAGCGCGGCCGAGGATGGTGAAATGCGACAAGTCCACCGGGTAATCCTTCTGCGAGGCGGTGGTGATAATGCCGAACGGCTGCGGGTAGATCATCTCCGCGCCCCGATAGGCGGACTTGCCGATTTCGCACATGCCAATGCACCCATCCACACAAGTGGTGCACATGCCGCTGAAGGGGCTGACCGAATCCTCGGTGCGGTTCTTGGTCAGCGTGGCGGCGGATGAGTTCAATCGCGTATAGGTCATTTCAGTTCTCCTGTGGATGGCGCAACTTTCTGGCCGGCGTCGTGCAGCGCGTGGACCTTGATGCCGACCTCATGGCGAAACGGCCCGCTCAGCTCGCAGGTGTGGCATGGCTCCAGAAAGCACATGGCATCGCTGTAACTCTGGAAACATACGGGCGAAAAATTCAGGCAGCCGTTGCACAACAGACTCTCGGCCGTGGAGGCCTGGCAGCGGAGTTCGCAAACCGGGCAGGCGTAGAGGCAGGCGCCACACTGGCGGCACTGCTCGCTGGTCATGCCGAAGGGACGGGCCACGTGGCGGCTCTTGCCCCGGCCGGAAAAACCGATGGCTCCGGCCATCATCTGCTCGGCGCAAATGCGCACGCACAGCCCGCACTGGATGCAGTTGGCTTTGGGATCCCAGGGCGCGCCGGGCTGGCCGTCCACCGGTTGGTAGCGACACTGGCGGACGCCATACTCGGAGGCCAGATCCTGAATGCGCTTCGACTGCGGGCAGGTGGCGACGTAAAGCTCCAACAGCAGGCGGCGCGCGCGCTGCACCCGCATGGAGTTGGTGCGCACCTTCATTCCTTCTTCCACGCGGTAGCCGCAGGCAGCCACCAGCTTGCTTTTCGGGCCTTCGCCAATCTCCACCAGGCAGAGGCGGCAGGCGCCGTAGGAATTCAGGCCATCCTCATGGCAGAGGGTGGGAATGGGAAAGTTGTAGAACCGCGCCACTTCCAGCAGCGAGCTTCCGCACTCCGCTTCCACCGCCAGCCCGTTCATTGTGATGTGGACCATGATCAGTGCACCAGTACCGCGTCGAACTTGCACATCTCCAGGCAGGCGCCGCATTTCGTGCACTGCGCCTGGGTGATGATGTGCGGCTTCTTCTTCTCGCCCAGAATTGCCTTCCCGCTGCAGATCTGCACGCAGGCGCCGCACCCGTTGCACAGCACCGGATCAATTGCAAAGGTGATCAACTCGCGGCAGCGGTGCGCCGGGCAGCGCCGGTCGCGGATGTGCGCCAGATACTCGCTGCGAAAATAGCGCAGCGTGGAAAGCACCGGGTTGGGCGCCGTCTGGCCCAGCCCGCAGAGTGAGCCTTCGCGCACCAGCCAGCTCAGGTCCTGCAGCAGATCCAGGTCTTCTTCCTTGCCCTCGCCTTGGGAGATGCGCGTCACAATTTCCTTCAGGCGCTGCGTTCCCACGCGGCACGTAAAGCATTTGCCGCAGGACTCGTCTTCAAGAAACTCGAGAAAATATTTGGCGATGTCGACCATGCAGGTGTGATCGTCCATCACGATCATGCCGCCGGAACCCATGATGGAGCCGGCCTGGTTGAGGCTGTCGTAGTCCACCGGAAGGTCGAACTTGTCGGCGGGAATACATCCTCCTGAAGGCCCGCCAGTTTGCACCGCCTTGCAAGCACGACCGTTCGGAACGCCTCCGCCGATTTCGTAAACAATTTCCGCCAGGGTGGTACCCATCGGCACCTCAATGAGGGCGGTATTCTCGATGTTGCCCACCAGGCTAAAAACCTTCGTTCCTTTGCTCTTTGCGGTTCCAATCTGCGAGAACCAGTCGCCGCCGCGCTGCACAATGACCGCAATGTTGGCCCAGGTCTCGACGTTGTTGATGCAGGTGGGCTTGCCCCACAGGCCGTGCTGCGCGGGATAGGGCGGGCGCTGCTGCGGCTCCCCGACTTTCCCTTCAATCGAGCGGATGAGCGCTGTTTCCTCCCCGCAGACGAAAGCGCCCGCCCCTTTCACAACCCGTATTTCAAAACTGAATCCGGAATCGAAAATGCTCTGGCCCAGCAGGCCGGCGTCTTGCGCCTGGCGAATGGCCTGCTTCATGCGCATGACCGCCAGCGGATACTCCTCGCGCACATAGATGATGCCCTCGTGCGCGCCCATGGCGTAGCCGCCAATGGTCATTCCTTCCAGCACGCTGTGGGGATCGCCCTCGAGCACACCGCGATCCATGTAGGCGCCGGGATCGCCTTCATCGGCGTTGCAGATGACGTACTTGGGCTCGCCCTGCGCATCGCGTACCGCCTGCCACTTCACGCCCGTGGGGAAGCCGGCGCCGCCTCGGCCGCGCAGCCCGCTGCGCTTCACTTCGTTCAAGATTTCTTCTGGTGTGTGCTTGCGCAACGCATGCCAAAGCGCGTGATAACCGCCGCGGGCGATGTACTCTTCCAAATTGTCGGGATTGATGATGCCGCAATTGCGCAGCACAATGCGCAGCTGGCGTTTGAAAAGCGGCAGATCTTTGTAGGCAGTGAGGCCATCCATGTGGCCGTTATGGGGAACACAGTAGTTGACGTGGGCGCCATTGAGCGTATTCTCATCGCCCGGCATCATGGCCAGCGCCCATTCCCGCTTGACCTCAGGGATGGCGCGCACAATTTCCCGCGCCCGGCCCGGCTTCATGCGGCCATAGGTGACGCGCGGGCGCCCGGGAATGCAGATATCGAGCAGCGGCTCCTGCGAACACCAGCCGATGCAGCCGGTTTCGGTCACCTGATAGGGCAACTTGCTGTTGGCCACCTCTTCGCGCACCGCATGCAGGACTTCTTCCGCGTCGGCCGCCAGCCCGCAAGTGGCCGTGCCGATCATGATCTTCGGCTCGCTGGGATAAAGCAGATCGCGGCCCTGGCGCATGGCCTGGTGCAAGTCTTCGAGATTGACCAGGCGATGCGCCGTGCTGATCATGAGCGCACCTTCTCCGGGCTGGCAGCGATCTTATCCACCGTGGCGGGCTTCCTGCGCGGGTGGTAGCGATTGACAATGCCCCGCACCTTGGCCTGATCCAGGTGAGCGAAGGTGTCGCGGTCCACTCGCATGACGGGCGCCAGGCCGCAGCATCCCAGGCAGCGCACCGGCTCCACCGTAAACTCCAGATCGGGGCTGGTGCCGCTTAGGCCGGCTCCGGTTTCCGTCTGCGTACGTTCCAAAACCAAATCGCCGCCGCGCACGTGACAGGCGGTTCCCAGGCAAACCTGCACCAAATGCCGGCCTCTGGGCTTCAGGCTGAAGCAGCGGTAAAACGTGGCTACCTGATACACGTCGGTGACCGGAACGTGCAGCTTGCGAGCTACCCGGCGCAGAGCTTCTTCCGGCAGGTAGGAGAATGCGGCCTGAATCTCTTGCAAGATGGGAATCAGGTTGGCGCGTTCGTCCTTAAACTGCGCCAGCAGCGGCTTGACGGCTTCCATTTCCGGCATAGCGGCAGCCTCTTGTCCTGGCCGACTTCTTGGCCGTTTGGCTACTCCTTCGAACTGCGGCGCCACAAGACGTGCTTGTTCCAACCGTGCACCTTGCTGGCGAAATCGCCTGGCTTGGGCGGCTTCTCTTCGGGCGCACCCACCGCCACCGTCTCTTCCGAGCGATTAAGCTCGGCGACGATCTTCTCCGGCAAATCAGGGTCTTCCAACCGAGCAACAATTTCGGTTCGCGACATTTGTCCGTGACCTTGGCAGAAGGGACAGGGCAGCAGGGGTTCGGATGGCGGCATGGGCGACCTCGTTTCGCGCTTCCGGCGGCGCTTACGCCGGGCTCCGCGGCGATTTGATTACAAGCCTTTTATGAAGCACGCCGCTGTGATGGCAGTCACCAGACGCGGTGAGGCGTGAGCAGGAATTGCGTGATGGAGGCGGATGTTCGGCATGGCTGAAGCCATGCTCTGATACCAACCACGTACTCAGGATAATCAAACGATGAGAGTGCCCAGCAATCCCAATACGGAGTCGATACGAGGAAGTTGAAGCGAAGGCGGCAACTGACAACTGAGTACCAGGAACTGAGAACTGGCCCTACCGAGCGCGGGCCAGCACCAGGGTGATGTCGTCGGGCTGCTCACGGCCGCCGATCCAGTCGTCCACGGCGGCGGTAACGAGTTCAGCAATGCGAGCCAGTGATTGATGGCGGTGGTCGCGCACCAGCCCAATCAGGCGCTCCTCGCCAAATTCGCCGAAGTCATTTTCCGGCTCAGTGACACCGTCGCTGAAAGCAAGGAAGAGGTCGCCCTGATGCAGTTCGACCGAGCTCTCCTCAAAAGAAAGCGCGTCGAACAGGCCGACCACGGTACCGCCACAGTCGAGGCGGCGCACGCTGCCGTCGGTGGCAATCAGCACCGGGGGGAGGTGCCCGGCGTTGGTGTAAGTGAGCCGGCGTGAGCTGCCGTCGTAGTTCCCTAGAAACAAGGTGGCGTACTTCTCGGGCGGCGTGCTCTCGTACAGCCGCCGGTTCAGCAGGCCCACCAAGGTGGCGGGCGAAAGCAAGCCGCCGCCCCGCGCGGCGTGCTCCCGGGAAGAATTTACTTGCGCACCCACCGCCAGGGGCACGGACAGAGGCACCGGTTCGAGGGCGTAGGCGCGCAGGGCCGCGTGCAGAGTCGCCATGAGCAGGGCCGCCGAAATGCCTTTGCCGCTCACGTCGCCCACGGCGATGGTCAGCCGGTCCGGAGGCTGGGGGAGAAAATCGTAATAGTCGCCGCTGACGGTCCGCGCCGGGCGGCAGAATCCATGCAGCTCCAGCGATTCCAGCTGGGAGATCTGCCGGGGGAAAAGCTGCGCCTGCACCTCCTGGGCGATGGCCAGCTCGTTTTCCATGCGCTGCTTTTCCTTCTGCTCCGCCAGCAGGCGCTGGATGGATTCGGTCATGGAATTGAACGAGCCTTCCAGCGCAGCCAGCTGGTCGCGGCTCTTCACCACTATTCGGTGACTGAAGTCGCGCCGATTAATGTGTTGGGTGGCCACATAAAGCTGGGCCACGGACCGGGTAATGGTGCGGGTAAGGCGGATGCCGATGAGCAGGGCAACCAACTCGATGAGGATGAAGCTCAGGGCAATGGCACCCAGCAGAGTGGCCCAACCCGCGGCAAACTTGCCCAGCGCCGAAAAGAGCTGATCGTAGAGGCGGGAGGAGCGGGTGCCGACTACGAGTATGGCGGTGGACTCCCGGTTGTTCCCTTCCCAATTCACCACGGAAACGGTGGTGAAAAAGTGCACCTCACGATCCAAGCGGCCGGTGGGCGGTGGTACCTGGCCTACGCTGGTCGGCTGCACCTTCTCGCCGCCGATTTGCACCCCGTTTGTGTCAACTTTCAGATTGGAATCTGAGGAGGCTTTGGACTGGTCGCTTTTCCCGGGAGCGACGTCCGGCTCTGTTAAGTTGAGCTCACCCGTATACAAGCTGATCTCGCCCAGGTCGGCGGCAATCCTCTGCAGCAGGGATTCACCCAGGGGTTCGCTGGAGATAACCGTGAGTTGATCTCCTCCTACGGGCACGCGGGCCACCGCCCGTAAATAGAGCTGGCCGCGGTCGCGGGCCAGATCGCTGAAGCTTCCGGGGATGAAAGCAGGCGGAGGGCGCAGGGTGGCTTCGGTTATGGCCTTCCCGCGAAACCAGGCGGCCACCTGGCGTCCGGTTGCCTTGCCCTCGGCCGCCAGCATGCTTGTGGCATTGGGCCGCTCGCCACGCCGCAGCTGCCCGGCCAGGGCATCCGCCAGCGTACCGTTCGCGGCTTCCAGGCTCTTCAGTTCTGACCGGATATCGCCCGTGACAATGAAGGTGGCGAACTGTCCGGCGAAAATGTAGCCAGCGATGCCCGCCATCGCGATCAGGAGCAGGATAGGCACCACTGCCATGAATACGTAGGTGACGATCAGGCGGTTGCGCAGGCGCCACATCAGGTCATTGCGCAGCCAGCGCACAAAAAGCACAAAAAGCAGGATGGCGGCGATGAAAGTAAGGAAATCAATCCAGCCCGCCAGGCTGGAGCCGGCTTTCGGGCCAGCCAATTTCAGCAGCCGCTGCAGCAGGTACAGAAAGAGATCAAAGGCCAGGATGTACAGGGTCAGCCGAGCCAGCAGGCTGCGCGGAAACCAGCGCCAGGTCGTGATTTTCTGCCGCACGGAGGCCATGAGAGATCCGCTCAGAGTGATTATAGACGCGACTATCTTGAGTGGGGCGCCCGTTCATTGTTCCCGAACCGTCAGAATGCCCGTGCCACTATCGAATGCTAGACTGAAAATACGAGGAGCTCACGTGCCCGACGTCTTCATCATTTCCGCGGTGCGCACGCCGATCGGGAAATTCGGCGGTTCGCTCGCCTCGCTGACCGCCGCCGATATGGGCGTGATCGCCGCCAAGGCAGCGCTGGAGCGTGCCGGCGTGCACCCGGAGCAGGTGCAGGAAACGATTTTCGGCAATGCCCGCCAGGCCGGCGGCGGTCCTAATCCCGCCCGCCAAGTTTCCGTGCGCAGCGGCGTGCCCCAGGAAGTCCCCGCCTACACCGTGAACATGGCCTGCGCCTCAGGCATGAAGTCCATCGCGCTCGGCTATCAGGAGATCGCCGACGGCAACCTGGAGTGCGTACTGGCCGGCGGCACTGAATCCATGTCTCGCCTGCCCTACTACCTGGATGGGGCGCGCTGGGGCTATCGCCTGGGCAATGCCGACCTGGTGGACGGCATGTACCGCGACGGGTTCTTCTGCCCATTGGCCAAGATGGTGATGGGCGAAACCGCCGAGGTCCTGGCGGAACAATACAAGATTTCTCGCGAAGAACAAGACCAGTTCGCCCTCTGCTCGCAGACCCGGGCGGCTGCGGCCGTCAACTCCGGGCGGCTGCGCGATGAAATTGTGCCGGTGACAATCGAAAGCAAAAAGGGCACGCAAGTGTTCGAGCGCGACGAACACCTGTTCCCCGATGCCAGCCTGGACAAAATGGCTAAGCTTTCGCCGGTGTTCTCCAAGACGGGCACGATCACAGCGGCCAATTCCTCTGGCATTACGGATGGCGCGGCAGCGCTGGTGCTGGCATCGGAAGGATTTGTAAAGCGCAACAAGCTGAAGCCCCTGGCCCGCATTGTGGCGGCCACCTCGGCGGGTGTGGACCCGCGCACCATGGGAATCGGGCCGGTCCCGGCTATGCAGAAACTGAAGGAGAAGACTGGCTTAGGGGTGAACGACTTCGAGGTCATCGAACTGAACGAAGCTTTTGCCGCCCAAGTCCTGGCCTGCGACCGCGAACTGCGCTTCGACCGCAGCCGCTTGAACGTGAACGGCGGCGCCATTGCTCTGGGTCACCCCATCGGCTGCACCGGCGCCCGCATCACGGTCACGCTGCTGCACGAAATGCTGAAGCGCAAGGCTCACCGGGGCGCGGCCACCCTCTGCGTCAGCGGTGGCATGGGCATGGCCCTGGCTTTGGAAAGCGCCGCTTAAACCGCTTTCCGCGCCGCGCTTCTTCTGATATCCTCCATCGCCAACGTTACCGCCGGGGAATGCTCCGGCGGCCCTGATGAACCTACAAGGAGGAACGACCATGCTCCGCAGGCGCCCCGGAATTTTGTGGATTGGAATTTATCTGATAGTGCTCCCGTTCCTCAGCGTCAGCCTGTTCGCCCAGGAATTCTCTGCCGACTTTGTCAACACTGGTAAAGACAAGGGTGATAGGACGCCCTCCAAGATCTACGTTGGACAACACAAGATGCGCATCGAAACCAATGATCGCGGCGAAAACAGCGGGGCGGCCATTATGGATTTTGCCAATCAGAAGATGGTTATCCTGGTGCCCCAGCAGAAAATGTACATGGACTCCATGCCGCGAATGATGCAAGAGCGCCAGATGTGGTTCCGTCCCGAGGACCCGAACAACGCCTGCCCGCAATACGAGAGTCTGGTCAAGAAATACAGCCCGAATGAGAATGTAACTTGCCGCAAGGTCGGGGAGGACACGGTTAATGGGCGCCCGGCCATCAAGTACGCGGGAACATCCAACAAAGGATCTGGCTTCGTTTGGGTTGATCCCAAGCTGCGCTTCGTGCTCAAGTGGCAAGATGATAAAGGCGGTGGCGGAGAATTGCGTAACATCCAGGAAGGCACGCAGGCCGCCAGCCTGTTCGAAGTACCGTCCGATTATCACAAGTTCGACATGCAGCAGATGATGCGCCGGCGCCAGCAGCAATAGCTAACCTGACTGGACTGCTTGCCGGTATGCAGTCCAGCCGTTTTGCCCTGAGGCCTGAGCTCCTGCCTGGGCACCTTGCTGCCTCGGAAACCTCGCCGTTATACTTTTTACAGCGCCCGAGGAGAGCCAATTATGTCGTTATCCGCCGTGATCGTGGACGATGAGCAGTTGGCCCGCGACGAACTCGCCTTCCTGCTGAAGAATGTGGGCGATGTCGAGGTGGTGGCCCAGGGCAAGAACGGCGTGGAAGGCGTTAACCTGATCCGCGAGCACAACCCCGACCTGGTCTTCCTCGACGTGCAAATGCCTGGCCTGGATGGCTTTGGCGTCCTCAAGAAGCTGCTGGACAAGAAAGTACCGCTGCCGCAGATCGTTTTTGCCACCGCCTATGACCAGTATGCGGTCAAAGCCTTTGAAGTGAACGCGATTGACTACCTGCTCAAGCCCTTCGATAAGAAGCGGGTAGCCCAATCCGTGCAGCGGGTGCGCAACAAACTGGGCTCCAGCGCCGCGCCCGGCGAACGCCTCGACACCCTGGTGCGCATGCTGGAGTCGCAGCAGCCGCACGCTTCCAAACTGCTGCTCAAAGCCGTCGGCCGGCTCTTCCTCGTGGATCAGAAGGACATTTGCTACGCCTCCATTGAAGATGGGGTGATTAGTGTTGTGACCGGCGGACTCAGCGGCATGGAAGGCCAATCCAACTGCCGCACCTTGGAAGAGCTGCTGGCCAATCTCGACCCCAACCTGTTCTGGCGCGCTCACCGTTCTTACCTGGTGAATATCAACCATATCAAGGAAGTGGTGCCCTGGTTCAAGAGCTCCTACCAGTTGCGCATGGACGATAAGAAGCAGACCGAGATCCCGGTCAGCCGCGCCCAGACCAAGCGCCTGCGCGAACTTTTCCGGCTGTAGCTTCGCCCGTCATTTGTGGCGCGGGCGCCCCTGCCCGCGAAAGCTTCATCGGCAAGCCTGGGCCTTGTGGGCCTTTGCCCTCGAATTTGAGGCGCCCTGCGCCGTTTTCAGCCCAGCCAATTCCCGCCTGTCTCCCTCCCGTCGTGTTCTGCATCAGATGTACTCGGCAAGGAGCACGACGGACTATGCGCAAGCGAATGGTGGTAGCTGCGGCGGCCCTGTTATTAGCCACGTGTGCCCTCGCCCAATCGCGCGGGAAGCCTGAGCCGCAGAGGGTCGCGGTGACCATGCGCAACATCCGGTACCACTACACCGGGAACATCGCAGTACATATCTTCGAGCTTTCGGGATGGCTTACTCCCACCGGTGAGCACGCATTCCCCATTTTTGACGATAACCGATCCTTCGTCCTGCACATCGCGGCAGCCAGGATGGCCATCACTACCGATGCCATGAGCAACATTCTGAACGACCACGTTTTTGCCGCACCCGATGCACCGCTGAAAAAAATATCCATTACGGCCAGCGGCAACACCCTGAGGATCAAGGGCAAGCTGCATTCCAAGGGGGATATTCCGTTCGAGGAGGAAGGCGTGCTGAGCCTGACTCCCCAAGGCGAAATCCGCATCCATTCCCAAAAGGTCAAAGCGGCGCACCTGCCGGTGAAGGGTTTGATGGATCTGCTGGGGGTAAATATTTCGGATCTGGTCAGCACCAATAAGGTGCGCGGCGTGCGCACCGAAAAAGACGACCTGCTGCTGAACCCGCAGGAAATCTTGCCTTTGCCGAAGATCGAGGGGCGACTCACCGGGATTCAAGTGCAGGGCAGCATCATTGTCGAGCATTTCGGGCAACAAATTCCGGCGATGCCGCCGGGAAATTACATGACTTACCGCGGAGGGCGGCTGCGCTTCGGCAAGCTGACCATGGACGACACCGACATGGTCCTGATTGATATGAACCCCCAAGATCCGTTCGACTTTTTTCTCTCTCATTACAAGGAGCAACTGGTCGCCGGCTACACCAAAACCACGCCCGCCTTTGGCTTGCGCGTGTTCATGCGCGATTACAATAAGCTGGGAAAAAGAAAGTAGTTGGTAGTTGTTGGTCATCGGTCCCTGGTGATTGCGACTAAGTGCCAACTACTTTGGTTCGCCAGTAGCCGGCCTGAATCACCATTGGCACGTGTTCCAGCTACTCTCGGGCCGTATAATGGAATCGTGGCCAGAGGTTGGGAAAGCAAGGCAGTAGAAGCTCAGGTCGAAGCGGCTAACGAAGAACCAGCGGACGCCAAGCCCCGCCTGGACGCACAACAACTCGAAAACCAGCGCAAGAGAACGGGCCTGGCACTCGCCCGCGCACAAGTCCTGCAACAATTGGAAGCCAGCAGCAATCCGCGCCACCGCGAGATGCTGGAGGCGGCGCTTGCTGACTTGGACGCCAAGTTGGGGCAACTCCGCTAGATCAACGGCCCGACACAAACCTCAGGGGCTGAGCACTCCAAGGCAGCTTGTTTGCTGACGTATAATGAAAAAAAGATGAAAGCCTACGTGTACGTCTCCCTCAAGAAGAGTGTGCTCGATCCCCAGGGCAAGACCATCCAGAGCGCTTTGCGCAAGATGGGGTATCAGGGGCTGGAAGAGGTGCGCCAGGGCAAATATTTTGAAATCACCCTGGACGGCGGCCTCAGCCGGGAGCAGGCGGAAGCCGAGGTGGGACGCATCGCACGCGAAGTGCTGACCAATCCTGTCATCGAAGAGTTCCGTTACACCTTCGAATAAAAGGCCCATCCCCCGGCAAGGAGTAGCAACATGTGCGGCATAGTGGGGTACGTCGGGAAAAAGCGGGTCGTTCCCGTGATCCTGGACGGGCTGAAGCGGCTGGAGTATCGCGGCTACGACTCGGCGGGGATCGCGGTGGCGGGCAACGGCGAAGGCTTGCAGATCCGCCGCGCGGAAGGCAAGCTGCGCAACCTGGAAGAGTCCATCCGGCTGAAGCCGCTGGACGGCACCTACGGCATCGGCCACACCCGCTGGGCCACCCACGGCCGCCCCACGGAGGAAAACGCCCATCCCCACCGCGACTGCTCGGGCAAGGTGGTGGTGGTGCACAAC
>JAICWP010000021.1 GCA_025934735.1 Terriglobales bacterium
AAATGGCGAAAGAGAAATTTGAACGCAATAAGCCGCACGTGAACGTGGGCACGATCGGGCACATTGATCACGGCAAGACCACGCTGACGGCGGCCATCACCAAGGTATTGTCCAAGCACAATCCCAAGGTGTCGTTCCGTTCGTTCGATTCGATTGACAACGCGCCCGAGGAGCGGGAGCGCGGCATCACCATCGCCACCGCGCACGTGGAGTACGAGACGCCCAACCGGCACTACGCCCACGTGGATTGCCCCGGGCACGCCGACTACATCAAGAACATGATCACCGGGGCGGCGCAGATGGATGGCGCCATCCTGGTGGTGGCGGCCACCGACGGTCCCATGCCGCAGACCCGGGAGCACGTGCTCTTGGCCCGCCAGGTGGGCGTGCCCTATATCGTCGTCTTCCTGAACAAGTGCGACGCGGTGGATGATCCCGAACTGCTCGACCTGGTCGAACTGGAAGTGCGCGAGTTGCTCAAGGGCTATCAGTTCCCGGGCGACGAGGTGCCGGTGATCCGGGGCTCGGCCCTGGGGGCCTTGAACGGGGAAGAGAAGTGGGAGAAGAAGATTGACGAGCTGATGGAGGCGGTGGACAAGAACGTGCCGCTGCCCAAGCGCGACATCGAAAAGCCCTTCCTGATGCCCATCGAAGATATCTTCTCCATCTCCGGGCGTGGCACGGTGGTGACCGGCCGGATCGAGCGCGGCAAGGTGAAGGTGGGCGAGGAAGTGGAAATCGTGGGCTTCCGCGACACTCGCAAGACGGTGGTGACGGGCGTCGAGATGTTCAAGAAGACCTTGGATGAGGGCATGGCGGGCGACAACGCCGGGCTCTTGCTGCGCGGCATCGCCAAGGAAGACGTGGAGCGCGGCATGGTTTTGGCCAAGACGGGCTCGATTACGCCGCACACCAAGTTCAAGGGCGAGGTGTACGTGCTGACCAAGGAAGAAGGCGGGCGGCACACGCCGTTCTTCAAGGGTTACCGGCCGCAGTTCTACTTCCGGACGACGGACGTGACGGGAGTGGCGGAGATGCCGGCGGGCACGGAGATGGTGATGCCGGGGGACAACGTGAGCCTGCAGATCGAGCTGATCACGCCGGTGGCGCTGGAGAAGGGGCTCAGGTTCGCCATTCGCGAAGGCGGCCACACGGTGGGCGCGGGCACCATTTCGGAGATTGTTCAGTAGATCGTGTAGCGGCGGGGCCCTGCCCCGCCTGCACGGGCAAAGCCCCGTGCCCACACAGGCAGATTGGACGGGAGTGACGGATGCGGGAAATTATCAGCATGCAGTGCACGGTGTGCAAAGAGCGGAACTATTCGACCACCAAGAACCGGAAGACAACGCCGGACCGGCTGGAGTTGGCCAAATTTTGCCGGCGCTGCCGCAAGCACACCCCGCACAAAGAAGTGAAATGATCGGGTAATTGGGTGGGTAATTGTGCAGTTGAAACATGCGTCGAGCTGGATGGTTTCAGATTACACAATTACAAATTGCTCAATTACTCAATCAGAACAGGGGCGTAAGCTCAACGGCTAAACTGCCGGTCTCCAAAACCGGACTTGGGGGTTCGAATCCCTCCGCCCCTGCCAGACTTTGGAGTACGGCGATGTGGGAGCGGTATGGCAGTCAAAGAAGGACACAAGAAGTTCATGGCGAAAACAGTGGCAGCAGCAGGATTTGAAGGCAACAGCATTAGCGAGCGGCTGAAGTCGTGGCCGCAGCGCATTAAGAGTTTTTATTTCGACGTGCGCACGGAGATGAAGAAGGTCACCGCGCCGTCATTCAAGGAAGTGCGCGCCACAACTACGGTGGTGATTATTACGGTGTTCCTGTTCGGGGTTTATTTCTGGGTCGTGGATACGGTCCTGAGCAAGAGCATTGACCAGTTGCTGCGCTATTTGTCGCATCGCTAGGCGCGCACGGAATACGAGACGTTTTAGATGGCAGACGAAAACAAAATCGCAGAGCAGGCGCAAGCCGGCGAGGGCCAGGAAGGCGCGGAAAACGCCGTTCCCGGCATGGAGCGTCCGGCGAACCCGAACATGAAGTGGTACATCGTGCACACGTACTCCGGGTTCGAGCGCAAGGTAAGGGAATCGCTGGAGTCGCGAGTGCGGGCCTTCGGCCTGGAGGACAAGATCGGCCGCGTGCTGATTCCAACCGAACCGGTCACCGAAGTCCGCGGCGGCAAGAAGTACACCAGTGAGCGCATGTTCTATCCCGGCTATGTGCTGGTGGAAATGGACATGAGCGACCACGTGTGGCACGTGGTGAAGGCCACTCCCCGAGTCACCGGTTTCGTCGGGACGGGCCAGCAGCCCACGCCGCTTTCCGCCGACGAGGTCAATCAGATTGTTTACCGGGTCAGTGAAGGCAAGGACAAGCCCAAGCTCAAGGTGAAGTTCGAGAAGAACGAGCAGGTCAAGATCACCGAGGGCCCCTTCGCTAACTTCACCGGCGTTGTGGACGACGTCAACGAAGACCGCGAGACGCTGAAAGTGATGGTCACGATTTTCGGCCGCGCTACCCCGGTGGAGCTGGAGTTCGGGCAGGTAGAAAAGGTCGCGTAAGAGGTTGAAGGTGTCACAGTTTCGCTTCGCGGTTCGGACAATGAGCTGCGAGCTGATAGCTAGGAGCTAATAGCCGCTTTATGGCAAAGAAGGCAGTCGGACAAGTGAAGCTGCAGATTCCGGCGGGCAAGGCGACGCCGGCGCCCCCGGTGGGCCCCGCCCTTGGCCAGGCGCAGATCAACATCATGGAGTTCTGCAAACAGTTCAACGCGCGCACCAACGCCAAGGAACTGGAAGGGCTGATCATCCCGGTGGTGGTCACGGTGTGGAGCGACCGCTCGTTCACCTTTATCACCAAGACGCCGCCCGCTTCGATTTTGCTGAAGCGCGCCGCGGGCATCGCCAAGGGTTCGGGCACGCCCAACAAGGATAAGGTGGGCAAGGTGACTGAAAAGCAGGTGGAAGAGATCGCGCGCCAGAAAATGCCCGACCTCAACGCCGCTTCCATCGAATCCGCCATCAAGAGCGTGAAAGGCACCGCCCGCTCCATGGGAATTGACGTCACGGCCTGAGGAATTTGTAATTGGGCAATTTGTAATTTGCGAGTGCCAGGTTTTTTGAGCCGAGCGGAACAGGTTTGGCCAGGTTTGGTCGAGACGATCGGCGCGAAGGTAAAAGCGTACGACGTGGAACGTACGACCGCGGAAGCGCACGGCTTTAGCCGGGCGACGAGAATGGGTTTTGAACTGGGGCTTTAGCCCCGGTGTCGCATACCACGGCCATTCAGGTCAGAGAATGGCGGTGGGAGACAAGGAGCAAAAATGTCAAGCAAAGCAGGCAAGAACATTACGAAGGCGCGGAAGGCGGTGGAAAGCCGCCCCTACTTGCTGCAGGACGCGGTTCCGCTGCTGCAGAAAGTGAAGTTCGCCAAATTCGACGAGACGGTGGAAATCACCTTGCGCCTGGGTGTGGACCCCAAGCATGCGGACCAGATGGTGCGCGGCACCGTAGTGCTGCCGCACGGCTTGGGCAAATCTAAGCGGGTGCTGGTGATCGCCAGCGGCGAAAAGGTGCGCGAGGCCGAGCAGGCGGGCGCCGACATCGTGGGCGGCGAGGACATGGTGGAGAAGATCCAGAAAGAGAACTGGACCGATTTCGACGCCGTGGTGGCCACGCCTGACATGATGAAGTCGGTGGGCCGATTGGGCAAGGTGCTGGGGCCGCGCGGCCTCATGCCGAACCCCAAGACCGGCACCGTGACCTTCGACATCGCCCGGGCAGTGCAGGAAGTCAAAGCAGGCAAGGTGGAGTTCCGTACCGACAAGACGGCGCTGGTGCACGTGCCGGTGGGCAAGATGTCGTTTGCGGCCGATAAACTGGTGGACAACGCGACCACGGTCATCACCAGCGTAGTCCGCGCTAAACCGGCGGTCGCCAAGGGCAAGTACATCAAGGGAGCGACCCTGAGTTCCACCATGGGGCCGGGCATCTCCATTGACACCACGCCGATGGAAGTCGCAGGCAAGGCGTAAAAGCAGCTAACCAGCTGGCTGGCTGAATAGCTGGCCGGCTAAAGCTAAAAAGGCGTAAGGCTAGTCGGCTAGTCAGCTAGACAGCCGGTCAGCAAAGGATCTATATGGCCGTTTCCAGAGCAAAGAAGATCGAGCAAGTGGAAGAGCTGAGCCAGGAATTCAAAAGCGCCAGCAGCGCTGTGGTGGCTACGTTCGCCAAGCTGACCGTGGCTCAGGATTTTGAGCTGCGCAAGGCGATTCGCGGCGCCGGCGGCAAGTATCGGGTGGTGAAGAACACCCTGGCCGAGCGCGCCGCCAAGGGTACGGCAGTGGAAGAGGCGCTGAAGGGTCTGGAAGGCGTGAACTCCATCGCCTACACCACCGGCGATCCGGTGGCCCTGGCCAAGGCCATTGCCAAGTACATTAAGGACGCCCCGGAGCTTACCCTCAAGCTGGGCGTGCTGGAAGGCCGCGTCATCTCCACCAAGGAGATTCAGGCGCTGGCCACCATGCCCTCGCGCGAGGAGATTTACTCCAAGCTGCTGTTCCTGATGAATGCCCCGGCGCAACGGCTGGTAACCGTCATGAACGCCGTGGGCCGCGACCTGGCCGTGGTGGTGAACCAGGGCGTGAAGGAAAACAAGTTCGCCGGCGAGAAAGCCGCCGGAGCGTAAGGATTTGGTTATCAGGTGCCAGGGGTTGCGATCCGGGTTCCTGCCGCGTGGTCTGGCGCGGGCAGGGTCCGAGAGCGCACTGGAAACCGGGCACACGGTACCGAACAACAAAACTGATACCGAAGGATGGAGATAGCAATGGCTGACTTGCAGCAATTAGAAGAGCAGATCGTAGGGTTGTCGCTGCTGGATGCGGCGCAGCTGGTGAAGAAGCTGGAAGAGCGCTTGGGCGTTTCCGCGGCGGCGGCAGCACCGGTGATGATGGCCGGCGGCGGCGCAGGCGCGGCGGCGGGCGCGGCTCCGGCCGAGGAAAAGGCGGAGTTCACGGTCGTGCTCAAGGAAGTGGGCGCGAACAAGATCAATGTCATCAAGGCGGTGCGCGAAGTCACCAATCTGGGCTTGAAGGAAGCCAAGGACCTGGTGGATGGCGCTCCCAAGCCGATCAAAGAAGGCGTCTCCAAGGACGAGGCGGAGACCATAAAGAAGAAGTTCACCGACGCCGGAGCTACGGTCGAGGTGAAGTAACGGCGCGTTGCGGGCGTGAGCGCAAGCGGGAGCCCGCAGGCGTCATCGGTTTTTACCGTTGTCCGCTATTTTCGGCGTTCGGGCGTCTGGGCCCAGAAGCCGGTTAGCGGGCGATTGATTTCCGTGAAGCCGGGGAGCAGTTTGGCTCATCTAAACTGGTACTGCTCCCCGTTCACGAGCAAGCGCGAGCCAGGACACATCGCGCGTAGCGGCGAGCTCCAGCGCGGTCCGGACAAAGCAGAGCAACCGGGCGGCAGCTGGGCATGGCAGGCCTGACAACTGGCGCGGGAAAAATACAATTCAGCAAACCGTCAGTGCCGCATCCGGCGCCCGGGGGGGAATCTTGTCCCCGCGGGTGCGCGTGTTTTTTGGGGATTAGAAGTTTTTCGTGACCCGCGGCGACGCGCGGCCACTCACCAAATCGTTTTTAAGTCGCAGCCGCAAAGCTGCGCTGAAACTCTGGAGTTCGTAGATGCCGACCAAGAACAACGCCTTCCGCCCCCGTTTCGATTTTTCCAAGATTCCAACCACTATCCAGATCCCCAACCTCATTGAGGTGCAGAAGCGCTCCTATGAGCACTTCCTGCAGATGGACCGGCTGCCCAGCGAACGCGACGATACCGGATTGCAGGCCGTGTTCCAGTCGGTGTTTCCCATCACCGACTTCCGCGAAGTCTCCAAACTGGAGTTCGTGGACTTTGGCATCGGCAACTGGGAGTGCAAATGCGGCCACCTCAAGGGCCTGCACCACCTGCGCTCCACCTGCAAGAACTGCGGCTTCACCATTGTTACCGACCCGTTCCATCCCGGCGACGTGCTTTGCTCCAAGTGCGGCACCTACAACGCCAACACGCCCGATTTCTGCAACAAGTGCGGCGACCCTGTCGGCCTGCAGCTGAAGTACGACGTGAACGAATGTGAAGAGCGCGGCATGACCTACTCGGCTCCGCTGAAGGTCACCATGCGCCTCACGATCTTCGAGAAGGATCCGGAGTCGGGCAACAAGAGCATCCGCGACATCAAGGAGCAGGAAGTCTTCTTCGGCGACGTGCCCCTGATGACCCAGAACGGCACCTTCATCGTCAACGGCACCGAGCGCGTCATCGTCAGCCAGTTGCACCGCTCCCCCGGCGTGTTCTTCGAGACCGCCAACAACCGCACCTATTTCCTGGGCAAGATCATTCCCTATCGCGGTTCCTGGGTGGAGTTTGAGTACGACCAGAAGAACATCCTCTACGTGCGCATTGACCGCAAGCGCAAGTTCCTGGGCACCATCTTCCTGCGCGCCCTGGGCCTGCGTTCCAGCGAAGACATCCTGCGCACCTTCTATACCGTGGACCGGCTCGCGATCCGCGATAAGAAGCTCTACTGGACGCTGGAGCCTGGCATCGAGCGGCCCACCAATCTGCTCGGCTTGAAGCTTACGCACCGCATCGCGGGCAAGGGCGGCGAGGAAATCGCCCACGCCGGCCGCAAGATCACGCCCGCCATCATGAAGGAGATCCAAAAGGCCAAGGTCAGCGACATCGAGGTCGAGACCAACGACCTGGAAGGCGCCTGGGCGGCCAGCGACATCGTGGACACCACGACCGGCGAAGTCCTGCTCGAGGCCAACAGCGAGATCACCCCGGAAGTTCTGAGCAAGGTGCTGGATTCCGCCGTGGTCGAGTTGCACATCTTCTTTCCCGAACGCGATGACGTGGGCACGGTGGTCGCCCAAACCCTGAAGCGCGACTCGGTGAAGACCCCGCAGGAAGCGCTGATTGAGATCTACCGCAAGCTGCGTCCCGGCGATCCCCCGACCCTGGACACCGCCACGGCGCTGTTCCACGGCATGTTCTTCGATCCGCGCAAGTACGACTTCTCCCGCGTGGGCCGGCTGAAGTTCAACATCAAGCTGTTCGAGCGCGGCGATGCCACCAGCCTCGACAACCGCACCCTGGAGTCGGAGGATTTTTACGCCACCATCCGCTACCTGCTGAAGCTGCGCAAGAACATCGGCTCGGTGGACGACATTGATCACCTGGGCAACCGCCGCGTGCGCGCGGTCGGCGAACTGCTCGAGAACCAGTTCCGCATCGGCCTGGTCCGCATGGAACGCGCCATTAAGGAAAAGATGAGCGTGTACCAGGAAATGTCCACGGCCATGCCACACGACTTGGTCAACGCCAAGCCGGTGATGGCCGCCATCCGCGAGTTCTTCGGGTCCTCACAGCTGTCGCAGTTCATGGACCAGACCAACCCGCTTTCGGAAATCACCCACAAGCGCCGCCTCTCGGCCCTGGGGCCGGGCGGCCTTTCGCGTGAGCGCGCCGGGTTTGAAGTCCGCGACGTGCACCCCACGCACTACGGCCGCATTTGCCCGATTGAGACACCGGAAGGTCCCAACATCGGCCTCATCTCCTCGCTGAGCTGCTATGCGCGCATCAATGACTACGGCTTCATTGAGTCGCCGTATCGGCGCGTGCGCACCGGCAAGGTGCTGGACTTCGTCACCGTGGTCAACGCCGGCGACAGCGATTACCGCGTCGGCGACCACGTGGAGAAGCATGAGGTGGAGAAGACCAACGCCGACCTGAAAGAACGGCGCAAGCGCCCGGTGGAATTTGAGCCCTTCTCCTTCTACCTGTCGGCCTGGGAAGAGGACCGGCACGTGATCGCGCAGGCCAACGTGGAACTCGATGACAAGGGCCGCATTGTCGGCGAGCTGGTGAACGCCCGCAAGGCCGGCAACTTCGTCCTCGTGAACCGCGAAGAGGTGGACTACATTGACGTCAGCCCCAAGCAGCTGGTGTCAGTGGCCGCCTCGCTGGTGCCCTTCCTGGAGCACGACGATGCCAACCGCGCTCTGATGGGCGCCAACATGCAGCGCCAGTCCGTGCCCCTGTTGCGGGCGCAGGCTCCGCTGGTGGGCACCGGCATGGAGGGCGTGACGGCGCGCGATTCCGGCGCGGTCATCCTGGCCCGCCGCAATGGCGTGATTGATTCCGTGGACTCGGAGCGCATCATCGTGCGCGTCGAGGGCGAGCATCATCCCACGCAGCTGTCGCGCGAGGTAGGCAGCGACATTTACCAGCTCATCAAGTTCAAGCGTTCCAACCAGAACACTTGTATCAACCAGAAGCCCATCGTCAAGAGGGGCCAGCGCGTGCTCAAGGGCCAGGTGATTGCCGACGGCCCCTGCACCGATCAGGGCGAACTGGCTCTTGGTCGAAATGTGCTGGTGGCCTTCATGCCCTGGCGCGGCTACAACTTTGAAGACGCCATCCTGGTCTCCGAGAAAATGGTGAAGGATGACTACTACACCTCCGTCCATATCGAGGAGTTCGAAATCGAGGCGCGCGACACCAAACTGGGGCCGGAGGAAATCACCCGCGATATCCCCAACGTGAGCGAATCCGCGCTCCGCGATCTCGATGAGAGCGGCATCATCCGCATCGGCGCCACCATCAAGGCGGGCGACATCCTGGTGGGCAAAGTCACGCCCAAGGGAGAAACCCAGCTCACCCCGGAAGAGAAGCTGCTGCGCGCCATCTTCGGCGAGAAGGCCGGCGATGTGCGTGACGCCTCCCTCACCTGCCCTCCCGGCATTGAAGGCACGGTGGTGGATGTCAAAATCTTCTCCCGCAAGGGGCAGGAGAAGGACGAGCGCGCCAAGCAGATCGAGTCCATGCAGATCGCCAAGCTGGAGAAGAACCTCTCCGACGAGATCCGCATTCTCACCGATGAGCGGCTGAAGCGCCTGGAAAACCTGCTGGGCAGCAAGGAAGTGCTTGCCGACCTGCACGATGAGCGGACCAATAAGCGTCTGCTCACCAAGGGCGTAGTCCTGGACCGCGATGCCATCGAGCGCATCTCCACCCGCAACCTCAAGCGCATCAAGTACGCGGATAAGGATCCGCGGGTCAATGAGCAGATTGACGAGATCGAGGAAATGACCTCGCGTCAGATTGATGTGCTCAAGAAGATCGTCAAGGACAAGGAAGAGAAGCTGCAGAAGGGCGATGAGCTGCCTCCCGGCGTCATCAAGCTGGTCAAGGTCTACATCGCCATGAAGCGCAAGCTCAGCGTGGGGGACAAGATGGCAGGCCGCCACGGCAACAAGGGCGTGATTGCCCGCATTCTCCCTGAGGAGGATATGCCGTACATCAACGACGGCACGCCGGTGGAGATTGTGCTCAACCCTCTCGGCGTTCCCAGCCGTATGAACGTGGGCCAGATTCTGGAAACCCATCTGGGCTGGGCGGGTCACGAACTGGGCACCAAGATCACCGAACTCCTGGCGCAGAATTCCCGCGAGGAAACCTTGCGCCGCGAGCTCAAGGCCATCTTCAAGGACACGCCGCTGGCCGAGCGGGTGGCGGAGTGGGATGACGACACCCTGCTCTCTGCCGCGCAAGGCATGAAGGAAGGCGCGTTCTTCGCCTCGCCGGTGTTCGACGGCTCCCGCGAGCACGAGATCAAGTCGCTGCTGAAGCAGGCCGGCCTGCCCGAATCGGGCAAGACCGAGCTCTTCGACGGCATGACCGGCGACAAGTTCGAACAGCCGGTCACGGTCGGCTACATCTACATGCTCAAGCTCTCCCACCTGGTGGACGACAAGATTCACGCCCGCTCCATCGGTCCCTATTCGCTCATCACGCAGCAGCCTCTGGGCGGCAAGGCGCAGTTCGGCGGCCAGCGCTTCGGCGAAATGGAAGTTTGGGCGCTGGAAGCCTACGGCGCCGCTTACATCCTGCAGGAGCTGCTGACGGCGAAGTCCGACGACGTTTATGGCCGCACCAAGATTTACGAGGCCATCGTGAAAGGCGAAGCCGCTATCGAGCCGGGCGTGCCCGAATCGTTCAACGTGCTCATCCGCGAGTTGCAGTCGCTTTGCCTTGATGTCGAACTGGTCAAGCTGGGTGAACGCAAACAGGTAGCCAGCGCGGCTGCGGATTAGTGCTTAGCGTCCGGCGGGCCGGGGTCAGAAAAACGGCCCTGCCCTCCGGGCCATGACGGGAAAGATCTGAAGGAAACGTGATCCGCTTGTGATTGCTTCTCCGCAGGCGGATCGGGAATAGAGCGGTTGCCAGTGGGCACTGAGAACTGGCCACCGGCAACTGAGGGGAAGCCGCTCGCGGTGGCGCAAACACCGCACACGGAGGAACACCTTGTATCGTTCAAGCCCTTTTGACATGGCCAATCCCGTCGCCGACTTCGATGCCATCAAGATCAGCATTGCTTCACCGGAAAAAATCCGCAGCTGGTCGCACGGGGAAGTCACCAAGCCGGAAACCATCAATTACCGGACCTTCAAGCCGGAGCGCGATGGCCTGTTCTGCGCCCGCATCTTTGGCCCGGTGACCGACTGGGAGTGCCTCTGCGGCAAGTACAAGCGCATGAAGCACCGCGGCGTTATCTGCGACAAGTGCGGCGTGGAGGTCACACTCTCCAAGGTCCGCCGCGAGCGCCTCGGCCACATCGAGCTGGCTTCACCCTGCTCCCACGTGTGGTTCTTCAAGGGCCTGCCCAGCCGCATCGGCCACTTGCTCGATATCTCCCTGCGCGACCTGGAGTCCGTCCTTTACTTCGAGGCCTACGTGGTGGTGGATACCGGCGACGCCCCGGTGAAGGAAGGCGAGGTCATCAAGGACGAGGCCAAGTTCCGGGAAATGGACCAGCAATTCCGCGCCACCGGTTTCAAGGCCATGATGGGCGCCGAGGCCATCAAGGAACTGCTCAAGCGCGTCGAGGTCGAGGGACTCTCTGGCGAGCTGCGCGAAAAAATGAAGCACGAGACCTCGATGCAGAAGCGCTTGAAATATGCCAAGCGCCTCAAAGTGGTTGAGGCCTTCCGCAAGAGCGGCAACAAGCCGCAATGGATGATTCTCGATGTGATCCCGGTCATTCCGCCAGAACTGCGCCCTCTGGTGCCTCTGGATGGCGGCCGCTTTGCCACCTCCGATCTGAACGACCTCTACCGCCGCGTCATCAACCGCAATAACCGGTTGAAGAAGCTCATGGACCTGCACGCCCCCGAAGTCATCGTGCGCAACGAAAAGCGCATGCTGCAGGAGGCGGTGGACGCGCTGTTCGATAACGGCCGCCGCGGCCGCGTGCTGCGCGGGGCCAACAACCGCCCGCTCAAGTCGCTTTCCGATACCCTCAAAGGCAAGCAGGGCCGCTTCCGCCAGAACCTGTTGGGCAAGCGCGTGGACTACTCCGGCCGCTCGGTCATCGTGGTCGGCCCCGAGCTCAAGCTGCACCAGTGCGGCCTGCCCAAGAAGATGGCGCTGGAATTGTTTAAGCCCTTCATCTATCACCGCCTGGAGCAGACCGGCCACTGCACCACCATCAAGCAGGCCAAGGAAATGGTGGAGCAGCAGGACTCCATCGTGTGGGACATCCTGGAAGAGGTGATTAAAGACCATCCCGTGCTGCTTAACCGCGCTCCCACGCTGCACCGCCTGGGCATTCAGGCTTTTGAACCGGTGCTGGTGGAAGGCAAGGCCATCAAGATCCACCCCCTGGTCTGCACTGCCTTCAACGCCGATTTCGACGGCGACCAGATGGCGGTCCACATCCCGCTCTCGCCTGAGGCTCAGGTAGAAGCTAGCGTCCTGATGCTGGCTTCGCACAACATCCTGTCGCCTGCTTCCGGCCAGCCCATCACCGTGCCCACGCAGGATATGGTGCTGGGAATCTACTATCTGACCAAAGCCAAGCCGGGCGCCAAGGGCGAAGGCCGCGCTTTTGCCAACATTGACGAAGTGCTGCTGGCCCTGGAAATGGGCGAAGTTGAAACCCTTACCCCCATTCGCCTGCGCTACACCGGTGAGGTAATGGATCTGGCATCCGCCTATGACGACCAGGACATTCCTCACGCCGAGCCGCAGCAGTACGAGCGCCAGTTCATCAACACCACCGTGGGCCGGGCCATCCTCAACGACCACCTGCCCAAAGACATGCCGTTCATCAACGGCCTGCTCAAGAAGAAGGGCGTTGGCGGCCTTGTCACCTACGGCTACCTGCGGTTTGGCCTGGAGACCACGGTCAAGATGCTGGACCAGATCAAGGAACTGGGCTTCCGCTTCGCCACCCGCGCGGGCTTGTCCATCGGAATTGACGACATGGTCATTCCCGAGAACAAGAAGGGCGTGGTGCGCGACGCCGAAAAGCAGGTGGTTTCCGTGCAGCAGCAGTACCTGGACGGCGCCATCACCAACGGCGAGCGCTACAACAAGGTGATCGAAATCTGGTCGGGCATTACCGAGCGCGTGGCCGATGAAATGTTCAGCGAAATGGAGCAGCAGGACAAAGCAGGAGTCATCAACCCCATTTACGTGATGGCCGACTCCGGCGCCCGCGGCTCCAAACAGCAGATTCGCCAGCTTTCCGGCATGCGCGGCTTGATGGCCAAGCCTTCGGGCGAAATCATCGAGACCCCGATTACCGCCAACTTCCGCGAAGGGCTGACGGTGCTGCAGTACTTCATCTCCACCCACGGCGCCCGTAAGGGTCTGGCCGATACGGCGCTTAAGACCGCCGATTCGGGCTACCTCACCCGCCGACTGGTGGACGTGGCGCAGGACGTTATCGTCAGCGAGAACGACTGCGGCACGGTGGATGGCATCTACGTGACCTCAATCGTAGAAGCCGGCGACATCATCGAGCCGCTGCGCGACCGCATTGTGGGCCGCGTCTCCCTGGAGAAGATCAAGGACTACGAAGGCAACACCATCGTGGACATCAACCAGGAGATTACGGAGGAGCTCGCGGCCGCCATTCAGGCTGCCGGCATCGAGCGGGTGAAGATCCGCTCCGTTCTCACCTGCGAATCCAAGCGCGGCGTCTGCGTGGCTTGCTACGGGCGCAACCTGGCTTCCGGACGCCTAGTCGAATTGGGCGAGGCTACCGGCGTTATTGCCGCGCAGTCCATCGGCGAGCCCGGCACCCAGCTCACCATGCGTACCTTCCACATCGGCGGCACGGCTTCCCGCGTCTCCGAGCAGTCGCGCCTCGAGGCCAAGAGCAACGGCATCGTGCGCTTCATCAACCTGCAAACCGTCCAATCCAAGGTTGGCGACCTGGTGGTCATGAACCGCAACGGCTTCCTGGCCATCGTGGACGAAAAGGCCCGCGAGAAAGAGCGCTACTCCGTGGTGTACGGCGCCAAGCTCAAGGTCAAGGAAGGCGACCAGGTGCAACTCGGTCAGGTGATGGTGGAGTGGGATCCTTACACCTTCGCCATCCTCACTGAAATCGGCGGCCCGGTGCAGTTCAAGGACCTGCAGGAAGGCCTCACCCTCCACGAAGAAGTGGACGAGGTCACCGGCTTGTCCCGCCTGGTGGTCACCGATTCGCCGGATGAGAAGCGCCAGCCGGCCATCGTGATCAAGGGCAAGAACAGCAAGCGCTACCTCATGCCTTCCCGCGCCCACCTCATGGTGCAGGACGGCGATACCGTGTTCCCCGGCGACGTGCTGGCCAAGATCCCGCGCGAAACCACCAAGACCAAGGACATCACCGGCGGTCTGCCCCGCGTGGTGGAACTGTTCGAGGCCCGCAAGCCCCGCGAAACCGCGGTCATCAGCGAGATTGATGGCCTGGTTCGCTTCGGCGAAATCAGCAAAGGCCAGCGCAAGGTCTATGTGGTGGCTGACAATGGCACCGAAAAGGAATACTCAGTGCCGCGCGGCGTGCACATCAACGTGCAGGAAGGCGAGCGCGTGCGCGCCGGCGAGCCGCTGATGGATGGACCTCTCAACCCGCACGACATCCTGGCCGTGCTGGGCGAGAAGGAGCTGCAGGCTTACCTGGTGAACGAAATCCAGGAAGTTTACCGGCTCCAGGGCGTCAACATCAGCGACAAGCACATCGAGGTCATCGTGCGCCAGATGATGCGCTGGGTCAAAGTGGAAGACGTGGGCGACACCCAGTTCCTGCTCGAGCAGCAGGTGGATAAGTTCCGCTTCCGCGAAGAGAACGAGCGCACCATCATGCAGGGCGGCAAACCGGCTACCGGCAGGCCGCTGCTGCTGGGCATCACGAAGGCCTCGCTTTCCACCGACTCCTTCATCTCTGCCGCCTCCTTCCAGGAGACGACCCGCGTGCTGACCGAGGCATCCATACAGGGAGCCGTGGATCACCTGCGCGGTCTGAAGGAGAACGTGATCGTAGGCCGTCTGATCCCGGCGGGAACTGGTATGGAGTACTACCGCAACGTCAAGCTCTCTCCCGAGCTGGAGGAAGCTGCCGCCAAGGTCCAGGAGGAAGTCTCGGCTGCCTACGAGGAAGCCGAACGCGCCCTGGAACTGCTGCGGCATGAAGGCGAGACCGAGGAGCTGGCTGCGGAGTAACCTGTTCAGAGTACGAAGGGGCGACCCGCAAGGTCGCCCCTTAAGTTTTTTATCCCGTTGTTTTGAAGTACATGCACGCAAGTCCCGAGCCGCGGTTGCCGTCCAGCCCACCTGGCATCCTGGACCATCGGCACCATCCGGCCCAATTGCGTCCCTGGCATTACGGGCATACCCTTGTCAGGGTGATGTGGAGTTTCCTCCGCCTTTTGCGTCGTGCCCTGTGGCGTGCGGTTCAGCACGACGCCTTTACCATGGCTAAGGCGGCCGCTTACTCCGCCATCCTCACTCTTTTTCCCGCTCTGCTGGTAGTGGGGGCCACGCTGGCCACTTCGCACCACACCGCGCCCATGCTGCGGGAGATTTCCTATGCCGTAGGCAAGATCCTGCCCACCGGCAGCGCCACCGCCGTCGCCTATTTGAAGGGGGCCACCACTCGTCCCGTCGGCCTGCTGGTCACCACGTCGCTGATTACCCTCTGGACCGCCTCAGGCGTCATGGTTTCCTGGATGGAAGGCTTCCGCAACGCCTACCAGCTGCCCAAAACCTGGGGCCTGGTAAAAGAGCGCATGATCGCTTTCGGCCTGGTCATCATGGCCGGCATCCCCATGCTGTTCGCCACCATCCTGGTGGCTTTCGGCACGCAGATTGAGACCCGCGTCATCTTCTACGTGGGTCATGCCTACGGTCCCTATGTGCTCATCATGTGGACCCTGATCCGCTGGGCCATCGCCCTCCTCACCAGCATCGCCGTGCTCGCCCTCATTTACCACCACGCTGTGCCCCGCACCCAGCCCTGGCACACTGTGCTTCCCGGGGCTTGCCTGGGCACCGCCGCCTGGTTTGCCGCCACCGTGGCCTTCGGCTGGTATCTGCAGCATTATGCCGAGTACAGCATTCTCTACGGCTCCCTGGGTATCGCCATCGCCCTGCTGGTATGGATGTTTATGGTTTCCGTGATCGTGCTCGTCGGCGCGGAAATGAACGCCATGCTCTTCCCCCGTTGCCTGAACCTTAAGGACCGGCCCGCCAAACACCGCGAACCCGAAATTTACGTTCGCTGAACCCCAGTTGCCAAAATTACCCTTTATCGCCAACAATGTTGCGCATGGCTTTTTTGGTCGCTTTCTTCCTCCTCCCGGGGTCTGTCCGTGGATAAAACCGAGTCCCTCGAAGGTATTCCGGTTGTAACGGCCCAGACGGCCAGTATCGGCAATAATGGCGCGGGGACCGCCGCTGAGCGCCGCGCCAAAATCGTCTGTACTCTGGGCCCAGCGTCGAATTCCGAGGCCATGATCCGCGAGCTGTTGCGCGCCGGCATGGACGTGGCCCGCCTCAACTTCTCCCACGGCACGAACGAGGAGCATGCCCGGGTGATTGAGCGGGTGCGCCGCGCTGCCGAGAAGGAAGACCGCACCGTCTGCATCCTGCAGGACCTGCAGGGGCCCAAAATGCGCACCGGCCGCCTGAAATACCGCACTCCGGTGGCGCTCAAGGCCGGCTCCCGTTTCACCATCACTCCCCGTGACGTTCCCGGAACGCCAGCCATCGTCTCCACCACCTTCCAGGACCTGGCGCGCGAAGTCGCCACCGGCTCCCGCATCCTGCTCTCCGACGGGCTCATCGAGCTGCGGGTGAAGGCCATCCGCAATGACGACGTGGAGTGCGAGGTGGTAAACGGCGGCCTGCTAGCCGAGCACCAGGGCATCAACCTGCCCGGCGCCGTGCTCAGCGTGCCCTCGCTGACCCAGAAAGATTACAAGGACCTGGAGTTCGGCCTGGAGCATGGCGTAGACGTGGTGGCCGTCTCCTTCGTGCGCTGTGCCGAAGACGTGCGCCGCGTCAAGCGCCTCATAGGCGAGCGCAAAAGCGATGTGCCCGTCATCGCCAAGCTGGAGAAGCCCCAGGCGGTGGAGGACCTGGACAACATCCTGGAAGCCGCCGACGGGGTGATGGTGGCCCGCGGCGATCTGGGCGTGGAAATGCCGCCGGAAACCGTGCCCATCATCCAGAAGGAAGTGATCCGCCGCGCCTCCGACTTTCGCAAGCCCGTGATCACCGCCACCCAGATGCTGGAATCCATGGTCGAAAACCCGCGCCCTACCCGTGCCGAGGCCAGCGACGTGGCCAATGCGGTCTTCGACGGCACCGACGCGGTCATGCTCTCCGGCGAGACCGCCAGCGGACGTTATCCCTGCGAGGCCGTTACCATCATGGCCAGGATCGTGGTGGAAGCCGAAACCCACCTGCGCCAATCCGAGCCCCCTCGCCGCCGCCGCGAGCACCGTGCCACATTTTCCATAGCAGAAACCATCTGCGAATCCATCGCCCATGCGGCTGCCGACGTGCACATGCGCGCTATCGCCGTCTTCACCGAAACCGGCAATACCGCCCGCCTTATTTCCAAGCACCGCCCGCGTGTGCCCGTGTTTGCCTTTACCCCTTTTGCCGAGGTTGGCAACCGCCTCAACCTGCTATGGGGCGTACAACCCATAGTCCTGCCGCAAGCCGTCCGCTCCTCGGAAGAAATGGTCCAGGGTGCGGAACGCCAGCTCCTGCAGTTGAGCAGAGTGGCGCCCGGCGACGTTCTGGGCGTAGTGGCCGGCACCCAGCAGACTTCCGGCTCTACCAACTTCATTCGCCTGCATGTGGTGAATCCGCCAGAGCAGCGCCGCCCCGAGCGCCGCAATTCCGGCCGTGGCGGCGGCTTTCCCCGCAAGCGGAAGTAGCGCGATTGCCGGCCGCCGAACTCCCCCGGGCCAGCATTGCTGCAAGAGGAGTGGTGCGTATCAGGGCACGCCTTCAGGCGTGCCGGCCAGCGCCTCCTTTATGGGGGGCTTCAGCCCCTGAGACGGGGATGAGCTGAAGAAATATTGGGGACGCAGCGCCTGAAGCCGTCCTATCCACCCAGCATCACTTAGCAGGGCATCGCTGTTTTTGAACTGTTGCCTGCCCGGTCGTACACTAAAACCGACCAATGCCCGAAATTTTTTCTATTGCCGTCTTTGAGCCCCTGCAAGGCAAGGAGCAGGAGGCTCTTGAAGCCCTGCGCGGCCTGATTGGCCTGCTGGCGGAAAAAAACTACAGCCGCGATTCTCTCTATCGCGATCGAACCTCGCGCCGCTACCTGGACCTGCGCTACTGGTCCTCGGAGAAGGCTCGCCAGGAAGCACACGAAGATCCTGAGGTACACAATTACTGGGCGCGGCTGGGAAACCTGGTCCGCATCGAGCAGGTGTTCGAGACCTTCGATCCAATCGAATTGTGAGTTGCTGAGAGTTTGAGGAGGCGGGCCTATGCCCCCCACTGCACGGGACAAAGCCCCGTGCCCACTCTGACGAGGAAACCGTGAGCGGCGAAGCTGACTACGAGCTTATTTCTGAAGAATCCGCTCAGCCGGCGGTGCGTGGATTTCTGCACCGGCCGCAGAAACCTTCGGGCGCCGGGCTGGTCCTGACCCACGGCGCGGGTGGTAACTGCCAGATGCTGTTGCTGCGTGCCCTGGCGGATGAGTTCGCTGGAAAAGGCTGGCTCGTGCTGCGATGCGACCTGCCTTTCCGGCAATTGCGTCCTCACGGCCCGCCTTCGCCCTCTTCCGCCGCCCGCGACCGCGATGGCCTGCGCCGCGCCGTGAAGGTTCTGGGCAAACTGGCCTCTGGTCCTCTCTATCTTGGGGGGCACTCCTACGGCGGGCGTCAGGCCAGCATGCTCGCCGCCGAAGACCCGCAGATCGCACGCGCCCTGCTGCTGACCTCCTATCCGCTCCATCCGCCTGGCAAACCAGCGCAGTTGCGGGTGCAGCATTTCCCCCAATTGAGGATCCCGGCGCTGTTCGCCATCGGCACCCGCGATCCCTTTGGCACGGTCGAGGAACTGGAGTCAGCTCGCAAGCTGATTCCTACTCCAACATCAGTCGTGGTGGTGGAAGGCGCCGGACATGATTTGGGTTACGGGCGAAAACAGGCAGGGCAGGAACTTCCGGCGCGTATTCGGGACGCTTTCATGGCACTTGGGGAGGCGCATTCACAGGCAGGGCGGGGATGAACGTTACGCGAGTGCCGTCCCTGCATACAGGCATGGGCTGCCTCAGTCCTGGAATAATATCGGCCAAGCGCAATGAAGCTCGCAAGTAGCCGAATTCCGAATGCCTATGTCCGTACGCAGCCATCTCCCGGGCACGGCCGGTTTTTTGTACAGTATGCTAACGCCTGTTCACGCCAGTTGTCGCGTTGGAATGTGATATCAATGTGCCTATTGGGGAGGTGTTCCTTTGCTGGGTACATCGCTTTACGGCTTGGCGGCTATCACAACTGCCATTCAACTCCGGTCTCTGATGTCAGACGTTATACGCTTTTCGGGTGTGCCACCCTCACCCATTCAGTACATTGCCCTAGCGGGCTCTGGTCTCCTGGGCGCTGCTGCCGTATTAGCGTGGCGTCAACGTCGAAGGTCCTTGGCGGTCGCTGTATGCGGTGCGATGATGTTGTGGGCGTTTTATGGTCGTCTCTTCCTCTCAGGATGGAAGATCGTTGTCTCATCCCGCTTCAATCTGGAGTTCGTCACCAACATTGGGCCACTCGCATTTCTCACAATCGCTACTATTTATGCGTGTTCACAAGCAGTTAAATGGGTGACCGTCAGGCGGCGGACAACGACTCAGCCGATTTCTTAACCAGCCCATTTGAACGGAACCGCCTCAATTGTTGTGAAATCCCCTTCACGTAACTTACGGCCCTTTGCATGACGCCTTTGTATTGGAGCCGCTCCCAGGCAAAAGGGAAATTGTGGCTGGCCAAATGCTAAGTGCTTTAATTGCTAACGGCTAACGGCTGCTTCTAATTCACCCACGGCGGCGATTTGGAGTCGCCGTCGGGCTTCTTCCCGTCCGGGTCGCGGTAATTGCCGTGCTCGTCGAAATACACGTCCCGCCCGTGACGACGCATGTAGACCTGGAACTTCCGGGCCGCACGCCGCCGCTTCCAGCGATAGTAGGAATTGCGCATCCCGAAGTAGTGCTCCGAGAAGGCGTACGTCAGCCCCTGCCGCGGCAGGAATTTCACGTACAGATACCCAAATAGAGCCCCGCCGAGATGCGCGAAGTAGGCTACCGATTGACCGCGGTGTCCGGGCCCCAGGCCCTGGAAAGCACCGGCCAGCGCAATCAGGATCAATATTCCCACCAGGTACTTTGCCCGGATCATGAACGGCAGTGGGAACAGCATGAACTCCTGGTTGCCATACAGGACGGCGAAGGCCACCATCACCCCGAAAATTCCGCCCGACGCGCCCACCGTCGGCGTAAGCGGCGAAATTCCCAGGAAAGTCACGCCCGGTACTGTCCCGAGGTAAGCGATAGCGATGGTCACCAGCGCGGCGCAGACCACGCAGTAGAAATAAAATTCCAGGAACCGATTGAATCCCCAGTCCGTCTCCAGTTGCGCGCCGAACATCCACAGGGTCAGCATGTTAAATGCGATGTGGAAGAGCCCGACGTGGACGAAGGAGTAGGTGACCAGCTGCCAGATCCAGCCATGCACGACCGCGAGAGGCGTAAGCGCCGTCAAGGCCTCGATGGTTCCCCACGTGCCCGCAGCGAAGGCGATCATCAGCAACCGGAGCAGGTAGACGGCGGTATTGATGATCACCAGCCACTTGATGGCCCGGGTGAACGGCGGAAACCCGAGGGTCATGGTGTAGCCGCGTGAAGGCATAAAGGTTAGCTTAGCAGGAAATTGCGCCCCAAGTGGAGCGGCCGACGCTAGTCAGTCCAAGCTGCGCCCAATCGTCAATCGTCAAATCCTAAATCGTCAATTACGAGCCCAGTTTCTTGTCCAGCAGCTCATTCACCATCTGCGGGTTTGCCTGTCCCTTGGACGCCTTCATCACCTGTCCCACGAAGAACCCCTTCACCGTGGTCTTGCCGGCGCGGTACTGTTCCACTTGCTTGGGATTGGCTGCAAGGATTTCGTCAATGATCTTCTCGATCGCCCCCGTGTCCGTAATCTGCTGCGGCTTTTCTTTTTCGTAAATAGCCGGGAAGTCCTGCCCGCGCTCGAAGGCCAAGTCGTAGAGGTCCTTCACAATTTTGCCGGAGATGGTGCCCGCTTCCACAAGGTCGGCGGAGAATGCCACCCCCTTCATGGAGATGGGCGACTGCTCGATCTCTAGGCCCTTGCTCTTGAGCCTTCCCATGAGTTCGCCCTGCACCAGGTTGGCTACGCGCTTGGGGTTCTTCGCCGCCCGCGCCGCCTCTTCGAACTGGTCGGCCAGCGCCCGGCTGGCGGTGAGCACGCCGGCGTCATATGCCGTAATGCCGTACTCGCTGACCATGCGCGCCCGCCGCGCTTCCGGCAGTTCCGGGATTTGCCGCCGAACTGCCTCCTCCCATTTTTCATCCACCACCAGCGGCAGCAGGTCGGGCTCGGGGAAGTAGCGGTAGTCGTGCGCGTGCTCCTTCGACCGCATCCCATATGTCTTGCCTTCGGCCGCGTTGAACAGCCGTGTTTCCTGCTCCACCCGCCCGCCTGACTGGATGAGCTCCACCTGGCGCTCGATCTCATACTCCAGCGCCTGCTTGATAAAGCGGAAGGAGTTGACGTTCTTGACCTCGGTTTTGGTGCCGAACTTCTCCTGTCCCTTGGGCCGCACGCTCACATTGGCATCGCAGCGCAGCGAGCCCTCTTCCATGTTGCAGTCGCTTACCCCGGTGTACAGGATGATTTCCTTCAGCCGGGTCAAATAGTCGAACGCCTCGCCGGGCGTGGCAATATCGGGCTCGCTGACAATTTCAATCAGGGGCACGCCGCAGCGGTTCAAATCCAGATAAGTGCTGTCCCGCGAATCGGCGAAGCCCTCATGCAGGCTCTTGCCCGCGTCCTCCTCCAGGTGGACCCGCGTAATGCCGATCTTCTTGCGCCCGCCATTGCCCGGAATCTCGATGTAGCCGTGCTCGGCCAGGGGCTTGTCGTATTGCGATATCTGGTAGCCCTTGGGCAGGTCGGGATAGAAGTAGTTCTTGCGCGCGAAGATGGACTGCTCGTTGATGCGGCAATTCAGCGCCATCGCGGCCAGCGTGGCGTATTCCACAGCTTTGCGGTTCAGCACCGGCAGCGCGCCCGGCCAGCCCAGGCACACCGGGCAGACGTTGGTGTTGGGCGGGTCGCCAAACTTGGTGGAGCAGGAGCAGAAGATTTTGGTGGCGGTCAGCAGTTGCACGTGCACTTCCAGCCCGATTACAGGCTCGTAGCGCGCCAGCGCCTGCACGCTGCTTTCCGGCGTCGTCACCATAGAACCAAATTATATAGGCGTCGCGTTAAGCTGCTGAGCGCGGCGGGACGCCAGCGCCAGTCAGCTATTGCCGGCTGCCGTGCGGCTTGATGATCTCCCCCAGCACGTCCGGCTGGCCCTCGCTCCTCACCAGATGCGGAAAGCGCGGGCCGCCATCGTAACTCACGGTGTAAGTCTTGTAGTAGCCGATGTTCTCAACCAGCAGTTGCATGGGCGCGCGGGCTCGCAGAGTGGCCAGCAGCACCTCCGGCGACCACTTCCGCCCATTGACTGCCACCAGCTTCATGCCTGGGGCTATGCCTGAGGCGGCCGCAGCCATGCCCGGAATCACATCCACGATGGTGCCCTCCTCCTCCTTCTTCTCCTGGCGAATCATCATGCCCAGGGAATCGGTCAGATCCATCCCGTGGGCGAATTTCTCGCCTGCCTGCAGCAGTTCATTGGGCGTGTCGTTATAAACGAGGCGCCAGCCGCCCTGCTCAATTCCGCCCAAGGGCGCGCGTGGGGCAGCGGCATAGACGCGCGCCTGGAAGAATCCCCGCCAGTCGTAGGGCGCAACCTGGTTGAGCGCGGCCACCACATCATCCAGAGTGTAGGGCTTCATCTCCGGCGGCCCGCTGGGCGGCCCCTCGAAGGCGCGGCAGAAATCGTCCAGCGAACGCCGGCCATTGGATTGCTTGCGGATGATGGTGTCCGCCTCCAGCCAGATGAGCTCGCTCTCTGGATAAAAATCCGCGCTGCGCCGCCATGCCGTCCACTCCCGCGGCGCTTCATACAGGATCTGCGCCGAAACCGCCGTATCCTCCAGCGGACGCCAGATGCGCCCGGCGCGGTGGTCCATTTCCGCAGCCGTCAGCGCCAGTTGCTCGCGGAACTGTGCCGGAGTGTACAGGTCGGAGCGCGCCGTCAGCACCTCTCCCAAATACGTGGTGAGCCCCTCATAAACCCACAGCAGCTCGCCCTTCATGGGCTGCTGGTAATCGGAAGTGGCCAGGCCCGCGGGACGCCGGTACTTGCCATTCCAGGAATGCACAAATTCATGCGGCAGCAGGCCGGCCATCAGCTTGCGCAAGTTCGGGTCAATCAGAGTGCGCTCGGGCGCGCGATCGTCGCTGGACTCGTGGTGCTCCAGGCCGTTGGGCGGTTCCACGTCGCTCAATGTGAGCAGGAAGTGGTAGTCGCGGTAATGATGGGCTCCAAACAGCGCCTGCGCTTCCGCCATGAGCTGCGTGTAGTCGGTGACCGATTGTTCCGGAATCTCCAGGGCGGCTGCGGAATCGGCCGCTATGTCGAGTTCCTGCGGCGGCGCCCCTGGCGTGGGCAGCGGTACAGCACGGTAGTTCGCGCCCGCCAGCACCGGCGAATCAACCAGCGTGTTCAGCGGAGCAGGGGCAAACGTTATACGTTCGCCCGCATGGCTGGCCACGGGCAGCGCGGTCCCAAAATTCCAGCCGGCCGGCAATTCCAAGGTAGCCGTGTACTGGTAATCCCGCGCCGGCTTGCCTGCGGGATAAAGCAGCACCACGTTCCAGTTCAGGATCATCAACTGGTCGGTGGAAACCGGATCGAAGCGTCCCGGCCCGCGGCTGGGGGTGACATAATCGAAGCTGGCCTCCAGCGTGCTTGTGCCCGCGGGCACGCTGACGTGGAAGGCGTACATGTCCACATCGTCGCGATTCCACGGAAGAACCCGGCCGCCGGCGCTGAAGCGCAAGCCGACCACGTTTGCAATCGGGCCCGTGGGCCGGTGGTTTCCCGGCAGCCACTTGGGGTAATAAAGCGTGAGGGGGCCAGCGGACACCGGAAACGTCAGCTGCGCGTGAAAGATTCTCCGCGGCGCCTCGCGTGCATCCACGTTGAGCGTAATGGGCGCGTTCTGCGCCGTGCTGGCAATAGCAAAGAAACCGAAACTCAAAAGGAGGACGACAGCAGTTCTTCTGTGCATCTGAATTTCCGTCGAAAAACCGCCCATGTTAGGCCGCGCGTGCTGCTGGCGTCAAACGCCGTCCATTCCTGCAAGTTCCGGCAATCACATTTACAATCTATATTTGGCCTTGGCGGCGATTGCCGCGTAGCTAACAGCCAAGAGCTAAGAGCCAACGGCTCCAACTGAGAACTGGCAATTGCCAGCTGATTTATGCCCGACGTTCGTCGCGGTCTCATCATCGTGAACACCGGCCCCGGCAAGGGCAAGACCACCGCCGCCATGGGCACGGCCTTGCGCGCCGTCGGCCAGGGCATGCGCGTGCTCATGTTGCAGTTTCTCAAAGGCTCCTGGCACTACGGCGAACTGGACGCGGTGAAGGCTTTCGGCGACCGCTTCCTCATGAAGCAGATGGGGCGCGGTTTTGTGAAGGTAGGGGCGGAAAAGCCCGATCCCGAAGATGTTCGCCTGGTAGAGGAGGCCTGGGCCGAGGGCGCCCTCGCCATCAATTCCCGGAAATGGGACCTGATCATTCTCGATGAAATCAACTACGCCATCAGTTATGGCATGCTGGACCCGGCCAAGGTGGCCGAAATCCTCAAAAATAGGCCGCCTATGGTGCATGTTATATTGACGGGCCGCAACGCCCATCCGATAATTGTCGAACTGGCGGATACGGTCACCGAAATGCGCCAGGTGAAGCACGCTTACGAGAAGGGCGTCGAGGCGCAGCGGGGAATCGAGTACTGATTGAGTAATTGTGTAATTTGGTAATTGCGTAATTGGAATTCCAAATCAGCACCTGGCGGATAGGTTGCTGGTCAGGTTTTAAATTACCCAATCACAAAATTACTCAATTGCAAATTCCTATGGCTTGGTTCAAACGCGAAGGCGGAGAGCTGGACACCTCGGGCGAGAAGAAAGTCCGCACCGAGGGCTTGTGGGTAAAGTGTGACCAGTGCCGCCAGATCATCTGGAAGAAGGACCTGGCCGAGAACCTCAACGTCTGCCCCAAATGCGACCGCCACTTCCGCATTGACGCCCGCACCCGTCTTGCCCACCTGCTCGACGACAACCAGTACGAGGTTGAAGACGACAACTTATCTTCCACCGATCCGCTCAAGTTTGTGGACCTCAAGTCCTACCGTCAGCGCTTGCAGCAGGCCCAGGGAGATAGCGGCCTGAAAGATGCGGTCATCAACGCCCGCGGCAAACTGGAAGGCCGGCCGGTCATCGTCAGCGCCATGGAATACTCCTTCATCGGCGGCAGCATGGGCGCGGTGGTCGGCGAAGCCATTGCTCGCGCCGTGGAACGCGCCACCGACAGCCAAACTCCGCTGGTCATCGTTTCCGCTTCCGGCGGCGCCCGCATGATGGAAGGGGTGGTCAGCCTGATGCAGCTGGCCAAAATTTCCGCCGCCCTGGCCCGCATGCATGAGGCCCGCGTGCCCTACGTTTCCGTGCTCACCGATCCCACCACCGGCGGGGTGACCGCCTCCTACGCCATGTTGGGTGACCTCAACATCGCCGAGCCGGGCGCGCTCATCGGCTTTGCCGGCCCTCGCGTCATCGAGCAGACCATCCGCCAGAAGCTGCCCGAAGGCTTTCAGCGCAGTGAGTTTCTGCTGGAGCACGGCATGCTCGACGCCGTGGTGCACCGCAAGCAGCTCAAGCCCTACATTGCGCGGGCGCTGGCGTTTATGGCGGCTGCCTAGCTGACTAGCTAATTAGCTGTCGAGCGTAACCGCCGCTTTCCTTGCTGAATTTGCCTGTGGAATACTGTTTCCATCCGGCCCATCCAGCTGAGCGAAGAAGCCAGTCAGCTAGCCAGCTAGAGAGCCAGTCAGCTACTTGTCCTACGATTCCGCAGTAGCGAACCTGTATGCGCTCGGCCACGAGCTGGCCCGCACGCCTTCGCACAAGTTCGACCTCGCCCACATGCGGGTGCTGCTGGCCGCGCTAGGCCATCCTGAGCGCCGCTTCCCTTCAGTGCTCATCGCCGGCACCAACGGCAAAGGTTCCACCGCCGCGACTTTGGCAGAGATCCTGCGCGCCGCCGGATACCGCACCGCGCTCTATACCTCTCCCCACCTGGTCCGGCTGAATGAGCGCATTCGCATTAATGGCGAGGAAATCGCTGATCCGGGGTTTGCTGCCATTCACGGCCGGGTTGAGGAAGTTGCCAACCGACTGGTTGCCGCCGGCGAACTCCCCTGGCATCCCAGCTTTTTCGAGATGCTGACCGCCATCGCCTTCGAGCATTTTGCCCAAGCCAAGGTGGACATCGCCGTGCTGGAGGTCGGCATGGGCGGCCGGCTGGATGCCACCAACGTGGTCGAGCCCCTGGTTTCAGTGATTACGGACATCGCGCTCGATCACCAGAAATTTCTCGGCAACACGATCGCTGAAATTGCCGGGGAGAAGGCCGGCATTATCCATCCGGGCGGCGTGGTCGTAACCTTGCCCCAGCATCCCGCCGCCAATGACGTAATCGGCAACGTCGTGCTCGAGCGCGGCGCCCGCGCCGTGAGCGCCGTTCCCTATGTTCCTCCCGTCTCACCCGCCGCCGATGCTTTTAGCCGCGAAGCGGCAAAAGAATGTGGCCCCGGGAGGGAGCCCGGGGTTTCGAGCTACCCGCTCGAAGTGATGGGTGAGCAGATTCTGGTGGAATCGCCGCTCGTCGGGCGCCACCAATGCCGCAACATCGCGCTCGCCATCGCCGCCGCCGTCGAATTGAATTCGGTCAACGTAGGCAAGAACCGTGTGGGCACGGGGCTTCGCCCCGCGCAGGGCGAGCGTAGCTCGCCACCGCCACCTGCCTTCAACATCTCTCCCTCGAACATCGCCACCGGCATTCGCCAAACCCGCTGGCCGGGACGCTTTCAAACCATTCCCGCTCACGACGGCTGGCCGGAGCTCATCCTGGATGTCGCCCACAATCCCGCCGGCGCCTGGGCTTTGCGCTCTGCGCTTTCTCAGCACTGCGCAGACCGCCCGCTCACGTTTGTATTCGGCGCCATGAGCGACAAAGCTATCGCCGAAATTGCCGAAATCCTTTTCCCCCTGGCCGAGCGCGTCATCGCCACCCGCGCGGAAAATCCGCGTTCGGCTGCCCCGGAAGAAATCCGTGAAGCCGCGGCCCGCACTGGAGCCGAGGTGCTTTGCGCGCCCGACGTCCCCGCCGCCCTCGCCCAGGCCCGCTCGCTGGCGGGTTCCCCGGGCTTGGTCGTGGTCACCGGTTCCATTTACATTGTGGGAGAGGCAATGCGCGAATTGAAGCTTCGCGCCTGAGTCATTTGGCATCTTCGTCCAACCAGAGTTCGAATCTCTCACCAGTTGCTGCGGGCGAGAGTGCGCGCGCTACACCTGGCTGGAAGCACCTGCTCAGCCGCCTGCGTTCCTATTTCATTTTCGACCCGCTCATCTGGTGCTACACCATCGTCTTGGCCATTTCGTCGCTGCTGTCGTCGTTCCTGGACCGCGATGGCCGGATCCAGCATGCCCACGCCCGTCTGTGGTCGTGGCTGATCCTGAAGACAAGCCTGTCTCCTCTGACCGTGCACGGTCTCGATCGCATTAATACCTCTAAGCCCCATCTTTTCGCCGTGAACCACGCCTCTGCCATGGACATCCCTGTGCTTTATGTGGGGCTGCCCTTCCAGTTCCGGATCGTGGCCAAAAAGGAACTGTTCCGCTATCCCTTCATGGGCTGGCACCTGAGCCGCTCCGGGCAGGTGCGCATTGACCAGCAGAACCCTGCCAAATCCATCAGCATGCTTAAGTCGGCGGTCAAGACCCTGCAGTCGGGCATGCCCCTGGTCATCTTCCCCGAGGGCGGCCGCACCCCTACGGGCGAAGTTAAGGACTTTTTGGCGGGCGCATTCTTCCTGGGTATCAAGGCACAGGTGGATATCGTGCCCATGGCCATCGTAGGCAGCTACGAGATGCTCAAGATGAACACCTTTCACATCCAGCCGCGGCCGCTCGAGTTGCTGATGGGCAATCCCATCCCGACCGCCGGGCTCACCCTGCGCGACATGGAAGCGCTCTCGGCGCGCGTCAAGTCAGCTATCGAAGACCTCTACTACTCCCGCGCCGCCACTCCCGATCCCCGCCTGGCTGGCTAGCCCGCCCGCGTGCCATCGGGCACGGGCGCTTCGGGAACCGCCAGCACCGGCCGAATCCCATCGGCGTAGCCGATGTCGAACAACATTCCTTCCGAAACCAGTCCGCGCATCTTGCGGGGCTGCAGATTCACCACAAACAAGGCCTGCTTGCCCTTAATCTCTCCAGGATTTGAACGCTCCTGCTTCAGGCCCGCAAGGATGCTGCGCTGGTGGTCCCCGAAATTTACCTTAAGCTGAACCAGGCGGTCGGCTCCGGGCACGTCAAAGATCTCCTCAATGGTGCCTACACGAATATCAATTTGCTCCAGCACGTCCGCGGAAATGGCAGGTTTGACGGCGGCAACATTCATAGCGAAAGTGTAGTCGAACTTCCGTTTCTTACTGTTGGATCGGCCGATGACGCCTCTTGCGGTTTTGGCGAGGTTTGCTTCCCGCCGTTCGCCTCCGCTAAACTCGACCTTTCAGAGCACAACCGCTTTTCGCATGCCCGACACCATCAAAGTCAAGCTGCCCGACGGCAGCGTGAAGGAAGAGCCGAAGGGCGCTACCGCTTTCGACGTCGCTGGCCAGATCAGCCCGCGTCTGGCTTCGGCTGCGCTGGTGGCTAAGTCCAACGGCGACCTGATTGACCTGACCAAGCCGCTGGAAAAAGATACTGATCTGCGCATCCTCACGGAGAAGGACCAGGAGGCGCTCCAGGTTTACCGGCATTCCACCGCCCACCTGATGGCGGCCGCGGTGCTCGAACTCTTCCCTGAAACCAAGCTGGGCCACGGCCCTGCCACCGATACCGGCTTCTTCTACGATTTTTATCGGCCCACCCCCTTCACGCCCGAGGACCTGGAGAAAATCGAAAAGAAGATGCAGGAGATCGTGCAACGCGACGAGCCCTACGCGCGCGAGTGGCTGCCCCGCGACCAGGGCCTGCAGGAGTTTCGCCAGGAAGGCGACTTCATGAAGTGCCACTTCATCGAGCAGTTCACCAAGCCCGATGAAAAAATCTCCATCTACCGCACCGGCAAGTTCACCGACTTTTGCCGCGGGCCGCACCTTCCGTCTACCGGCAAGATCAAGGCGTTCAAGCTGCTGAACATCGCCGGCGCCTACTGGCTGGGCGACGAAAAGAATCCGCAACTGCAGCGCATTTACGGCACCGCTTTTTTCAGCAGGAAAGAGCTCGACGACTACCTGCACCAGCTGGAGGAGCAGAAGAAGCGCGACCACCGTGTATTAGGCAAGCAGCTCGACCTGTTCTCCATTCAGGAACTGGCTGGGCCGGGGCTCATTTTCTGGCATCCCAAGGGCGGCATCATCCGCAAGGCCATGGAAGACTGGATGCGTGATGAGTACCTGAAGCGCGGCTACTCGCTGGTGTACACGCCGCACGTCGCACGCGTGGATTTGTGGAAGACCAGCGGCCACGAAGGCTACTACGCCCAGAACATGTTCACTCCCATGGAGCTCGACGATGCGGATTATCGCATCAAGCCCATGAATTGCCCGTTCCACATCCTGATCTACAAGGACCAGCTGCGCTCCTACCGCGACTTGCCGGTGCGCCTGGGCGAGCTGGGCACGGTTTACCGCTACGAGCGCTCCGGGGTGATGCACGGCCTGCTGCGCGTGCGCGGCTTCACTCAGGATGATGCCCACATCTTCTGCACCCCCGGCCAGGTCGAAGGCGAAATCCTCGGCTGCCTGGATTTTGCGCTCGAAACCCTGCACAGCTTCGGCTTCGAGCAGTACACCGCCGAGCTTTCCACCTGGGATCCCAAGGACCGCAAGAATTTCCTGGGCAGCGATGAGCAGTGGGAGAGCGCCAACCGTTCCCTGGAGAACTCGCTCAAGAAGCGCAATATTCAGTACAAGATCATTCCGGGCGAGGCCGCGTTCTACGGCCCCAAGATTGACATGAAGCTGGTGGACGCCATTGGCCGCCTCTGGCAGCTCTCCACCATCCAGTTCGATTTCAACCTGCCCCAGCGCTTTGGCCTGGAATACGTGGGCGAAGATGGCCAGCGCCATCAGCCGGTGATGGTGCACCGCGCCTTATTTGGATCGGTGGAGCGCTTCTTCGGCGTGCTGATCGAGCACTATGCCGGCGCATTTCCCGTGTGGCTCTCGCCGGTGCAAGCCGTGCTCGTTCCCATCAGCGAGCGCCATCACGAGTACGCGCAGAAACTCGCGGATCAGCTCAAGGCCGCCGGCGTGCGCGTCCACGTGGATGCGCGCAACGAAAAGATGAACGCCAAGATCCGCGAGCACACGCTGCAGAAAGTTCCCTTCCTGCTGGTGGTAGGCGATAAGGAAGCCGAAGCCGCCAAAGTCAGCGTGCGCAGCCGCGGCAAAGGCGACGAAGGCCAGGTTCCCGCCTCTGACTTTCTGGCCCGCATCACCCGCCTCATCAGTTCCAAATCCGCCACCTTGGATTAACTCCCGTCTGTGTGGGGACGGGGCTTTGTCCCGTCCAAGGCGAGCGTAGCTCGCCTGAAGAAATTCTCAGCCTGATCACAGACGCTTTCCCCGAACCGGAGGACCATATGCTGCGCTCATCGGAGAGCCTGGACCCAGAAGATTGCATACATCATGAACAATCCCGTTCGTAAAGGCTTGGTATCGCACGCCGAAGATTATCTGTGGCTGTGGAGGAAAACCGAACGCCAGCAACGCTCATGCCGATGAGGCGAGCTTCGCTCGCCAGGACAGCCGAGGGCGGCTGTCCTCACAACTGATTTTATTTCGCCGTCAGCCCCACGCTGGCGCCGGTGGTCATATCCATATACACGTAGGATTTCAGCACCTCGCGGAACGCGGGCAGCGCTTCGCCCAATGCCTGTTTGGAGCGCGAGCTCAGCACCAGCAGCGCCACCACTTGCGGTTCATCCACGTAGGCCACCAGCTCATACGAGCCCTGGTTCACGCCGTAGAAGAAGCGCACCTTGGCGAGCTGGCTGTCGCCGGCGGGCAGGTCCCGCGCCTCCACCACGTTCATCTGGGGAAAGCGCTGCCGGAACCCATCCAGATCGCTCGCCATCAGTTGTTGCAGGCTTTGTCCTCGTGGCTTTTCGGCGATGTTGGGGTAGATAACGCTATCCGCCTGGTCCCAGGTGGAGCCCTGCGGATAGAGCACGCAGCAGGTGCCCATCTTCTGACCCGTGGCCCGGTCCAGCACCCATCCCTTAGGCACCGAAACCATGAATCCGCCATGATCGGAATAAATTATGGCGGCGTTCTGCTGGGTGGCAGTCGTGCTCGGCAGTTTCAGTTGCGACCTGGAAATTCCAGGCGTTACGGGGGACGGTACGGTGGTATTGAGCAGCAGGAAGGCGATCAGGCTCAGCAGCATGAAAATGGACCTCGGGCGTAAAGCCCCGCCACTGATCCCTGGATGAGCCGATATTAGCCCTCCCCGCGGCCGGTCGGAAGGTTACCAAGGCAGCGGTACCGGAGAGCGGTAGGGCTTTAACTAGCGGTGCATCAGTAACATAGCCAAGCGGTCCATTCGTTATGGAAACGATTGAGCCTTGCCCTGACGTAAAAGGCCGGCGGTCCACGGCTGAATGCTGAATGCTGATTGGTGGTTTTTCGCAGTCAATCTTCCAATCTTCAATCGTCATTTGCCTTACGATGTACTCGTGCACCACCTAGTCCAGCGCGTCTGCCGCAATATTCGGGAGCAGGAGCTGTTGCGCCCCGGCGACAGGGCCGGTGTGGCTGTTTCAGGCGGCGCGGACTCGGTTTGCCTCCTGCGGTTGCTGTTGGAACTGCGCGAAGAGTTAGGGCAGGTGCTCTCCGTAGTCCACGTGAATCACCAGATTCGCGGTGCCGACGCCGACGCCGACCAGCAATTTGTGGCCGATTTGGCGCTGCGCCACGGCCTCGCCTTGCACGCGTTCACGGTGGACACTCCCGCCTATGCCGCGGAACGCCGCCTCAGCCTGGAAGCGGCGGCTCGGGAGGTCCGTTACCAGTACTTCCAGCGGCTGCTTGCGGGCAGTGTTCTGGGCAAAGTTGCCACCGCCCACACCCTAGACGATCAGGCGGAAACCGTGCTGTTGCGCCTGGCCCGTGGCACTGGAATCAAGGGTTTGGCCGGTATTTATCCCAAATGGTCGGTGGGCAGTGGCCAGTGGCCAGAGCGGGCCATTGTTCGACCTTTGCTGCAAATCCGCCGTTGCGAGTTGCAGGCTTATCTGCAGAGCTTGGGCCAAGCCTGGCGCGAGGACGCCAGCAACCTCGACCCGCACTTCGCCCGGAACCGCGTGCGTCATAAGGTGTTGCCCGTGCTGCAAGAGGAGCTCAACCCGCGCATCCGTGAACTGCTGGCGGAAACTGCCGAAATTGCTCGCGCCGAGGAGGAGTACTGGGCAGCCGAGGTTTCCCGCATCCTGCCGCAGGTTTGGTCCGTCCCGGGCACGGGGGCCCAGCCGTATTTGCAGACTGACACGCTCTGCCGGCTTCCCTTGGCCATGCAGCGCCGACTGGTGCGGGGAGCGGCAGAGTCTATGGGCCTCAGCCTGGCGTTTCAGCATGTTGAGGGGTTGCTGGAGCAGGCCCAGGCGCCTCCGGTCGGCGAGAAGCAAATCGTGCTTTCCGGCGGATGGCGCGTGCTGCGCCTTCACAACCGGCTGCAGTTTGAGCCACCGCAATCTGGCCAAGCCCTTAATAAGAAAGACTTTGCTTATCGCCTCTCTTCTCCGGGTGAAGTGGCGGTGGCCGAGACGGGCACGATTTTCCGTGCGATTGTGGGGCCGATCTCTCCGGAGCATGCCGGCCAGGCTTATGACCCGTCCCGCCTCGCAGGCCCTCTGCAGATCCGAAACTGGCGTCCAGGCGACCGCTTCTGGCCAGGCCACACCCGGGCCGCCAAGAAAATCAAGGAGCTGCTCCAGGAGCGCAAAATCCCGCCGGCCCAGCGCCGTACCTGGCCGGTGGTCACGATGGCCGCCTCCGGCCCGGAGCAGGTTATCTGGCTGCGTGGCTTTCCTCCTCCCCAGCATTGGCTGGCAGTTTCTGGACAGGAACAGGGGTTGGTTATCGAGGAGTGCGCTTTGCAGGACGACTTGCATGGGGCAGAATAGCGGCTGAGCTGGGCGGACCCGCCCGGCCGGAGAACCGGACAGATTTGAGCTCAAACAACATTGGCGCGGCCACGGCCCACCTGAAGCCGGTAATTAGCGCCGAGCAGATTCAAAAGCGGGTGCGCGAGATGGGACGTCAGATCAGCGCCGACTACCGCGGTAAGACGGCGCACGCACTGGCCGTGCTGGAGAACGGTTTCATGTTCATGGCCGACCTGGTGCGCGCTCTGGACGTGCCGCTGATGTGCGAGTTCATCAAGCCGCTTTACCGCGACCGCATCCAGGGCACCACCACCAGCAAGGAGATTTTCTTCAGCCCGGAAATCGAGGTGCGCGGCCACCACGTGCTGCTAGTGGAAGGCCTGGTCCACTCCGGCGTGACCACGGACTTCCTGATGAACGGACTGCGTTCCCGCGGGGCGGCCTCGGTGCGCCTGGCCACATTGCTTGACCGCCAGGCAGCGCGCCGGGTAGCCCTGCAGCCCGACTACTTCGGGTTCCTCGTGGACGACAAGTTTCTGGTCGGTTACGGTCTCGGTAACCCACTGCTCGAGCGCAACTTGCCTTATCTGGCTGCGCTTCAACCCTAGGTGACCTCGGTCATTCAAATCCCCGGGCCACGATGGGCTCAAACCGGGTTACAATGTATCCACGTGAGTTATTGCTTCTATCCAAATCGGCGGTAGAGCATCTAATTCATAGGAAGTGTGCGGCTTGACAGCCGCTTTTCCGAGTGGTTTTCGACCCTTCATTGGCTGATTAGGAGTATGGCGTGAATTCAACCGTTAAAACGGTGGTGTTTTGGCTGGTCATCATCCTGTCCGGAGTTCTGTTGTGGCAGGTAGTGAAGGCAGGTGGTGCCGGCGCGAAGACCCAGGAAATCAATTTCTCCCAGTTCCTCACCGATGTGGATCAGGGCAAGGTTTCCGAGGTCACGATTACCGGGGCGGAAGTTACCGGTAAGTACGAGAACAAGGCCCAATTCCATACCACCGTTCCCACCAACTATCCGGACATGTACAAAACGTTGCGGGATCACAACGTCAGCATGAACGTAAAGGATGTGCAGAGCGGCAGCTGGCCGACTTGGCTGCTGAACCTGGCGCCCCTCATCCTGCTGGCTGCCTTGTGGTTCATCATGATCCGGCAGATGCAGACCGGGGGCAACAAGGCGCTGTCGTTCGGCAAGAGCCGCGCGCGCCTGCTCTCCATGCAGCAGAAGAAAGTCACGTTCAAGGACGTGGCCGGCGTGGATGAGGCCAAGGAGGAGCTGCGCGAAATAATTGAATTCCTGCGCGAAGCGCAGAAGTTCCAGAAACTGGGCGGCCGCATTCCCAAGGGCGTACTCCTGGTGGGCCCCCCGGGAACCGGCAAGACCCTGCTGGCGCGCGCTGTCGCCGGCGAAGCCAACGTTCCCTTCTTCTCCATTTCCGGTTCCGACTTCGTGGAGATGTTTGTGGGCGTGGGCGCCAGCCGTGTGCGTGACCTGTTCGAGCAGGGCAAGAAGAACGCACCCTGCATCATTTTCATTGATGAGATTGACGCGGTCGGCCGCCATCGCGGCGCCGGCCTGGGCGGCGGTCACGACGAACGCGAGCAGACGTTGAACCAGTTGCTCGTCGAGATGGATGGCTTCGAATCGAACGAAGGCGTCATTCTTATCGCCGCCACCAACCGTCCCGACGTGCTCGATCCCGCGCTACTGCGCCCCGGCCGCTTCGATCGCCGCGTGGTGGTGCCGCGTCCTGACGTGCGCGGGCGCGAAGAGATTCTGCGCGTGCACACCCGCAAGATTCCTTTGTCCGATGACGTGGATCTCTCCATCCTGGCTCGCGGGACGCCCGGCTTCTCCGGGGCCGACCTGGCCAATATGGTCAACGAGGCTGCCCTGAACGCCGCCCGCCAAAATCGCAAGATGGTGATGATGTATGACTTCGAGGTGTCCAAGGACAAAGTCCTGATGGGCGCCGAACGCAAGTCCATGCTGCTCTCCGACGAGGAGAAGAAGGTCACGGCTTACCACGAGGGCGGACACGCCCTGGTCGCGGCCATGCGTGAGCACGCTGACCCGCTGCACAAGGTCACCATCATTCCGCGCGGCATGGCGCTGGGCGTGACCATGCAGCTGCCCATTGACGATAAACACACCTACACCCGCGATTATCTGGAGACGCGGCTGGCCATCATGATGGGCGGACGCGTGGCCGAGGAGCTTTTCCTCAGCACCATGACCACGGGCGCGGGCAATGACATCGAGCAGGCCACCGAACTGGCTCGCAAGATGGTATGCGAGTTCGGCATGAGCAACCTGGGGCCGCTCACCTTCGGCAAGAAGGAGGAGCAGATCTTCCTGGGCCGCGAAATCGCCCAGCACCGCGATTACAGCGAAGACACGGCCATCAAGATTGACCAGGAAGTGCGCCGTTTTGTGGACGAAGGCTACAAGTCGGCGGTGGATATCCTATCTTCGCACCGCGATGTCCTGCAGCGCATTGCCAAGGCGCTGCTGGAGCGCGAGGTGCTGGATGCCCGTGAAATCCAGCTGCTTATTGAGGGCAAGGAACTGCCGGTGAAGGTTACGCCGGCTCCGCCTTCCGATGACGGCGGCATGCAGAAGGTGCTGAAGCCTGAGCCCGGCCGCGCCGGCGTCACCAAGCCCGGCGAACGCCCCGCTCCGGCGTAAAATCAGTTATCAGTTCCCGGTTCTCAGTTCTCAGATGGGCGGCCCACAAGGCCGCCCTTAATTTTTTGCGCGCCGCTGGTTTCGCAATCCACCCGCAAATTCTTCGCGAATGTCATCGTGTCTCCTTCTTTAAATGTCATCCTGAGCGGAGCAAGCCGGTTTGCTTGCGAATCGGTTTGCGGAATCGAAGGACCCCGCGTTGTCCTTCCCATATCTGCAGTTCCAGGGAATTCTCCCCACGTTCTTCGCAGGGAACTCCCTTGCGCAACCCGGCACTTGCGATCGCGTAGGGGTCTTTCGACTCGGGCATGGGCCCTCGCTCAAGATGACAGTCGTGTAGAGGCGGGGCTCTGCCCCGCATGGACGGGGCGAAGCCCCGTCCCCACAAGCTACAATCTCTCCATGGCTGCCTCTGAAAAGCCCTCCCTGCCCGCGGAACAGGTCATGGATTGGGACCAATACGTTTCCGAATTCCAAAAAGCCGCGCACCAAGCGGTGGATTGGGTCGCCGACTACCTGTGCGACGCTCGCCGCTATCCCGTGGTCCCCAACATGAAGCCGGGCGACCTGGTGGATGCGCTACCCCGCTCCGGCCCCCAGCGCGGCGAGACCCTCGAAACAATTTTGAGCGATTTCGATTCCAAAATTATTCCCGCGGTCACCCACTGGAACCATCCGGGGTTCCTCGCCTACTTTGCCTGCACGGGTTCCACGCCTGCCATCATTGCGGAGATGCTGGCGGCGGCGCTCAACACCAACGGCCTGCACTGGGATACTTCCCCGGCCGTGGTCGAACTGGAGCAGGTGACGCTGGGCTGGTTGCGCGAGTGGATGGGTGTTCCTGGGGATTGGTTCGGCATCATTTACGATACCGCCTCGGTTTCCAGCTTCCACGCCATCTGCGCGGCACGCGAAATGGTGGACCCCGACGCCCGCCTGAATGGCTCCAGCGGGAATCTGGTGCTCTATACCTCCGAGCAGTCGCATTCTTCCATTGAGAAGGGAGCCATCGCCGCCGGTATCGGCCAGCTCAACGTGCGCAAGATCTCGGCGGATGCCGAATTCCGCATGAACCCGGAGGCGCTGGCGGGGGCCATCGAGCAGGACCGCAGCGCAGGCAAGAAACCTTTCTGCGTGGTGGCCACCGTGGGCACCACTTCTTCCACCAGCGTGGATCCCGTTGCCGCAATCGCGGACGTCGCAGAGAACCACGGCCTGTGGCTGCACGTTGACGCCGCCTATGCTGGCACGGCCGCCATACTGCCGGAGTGCCGGGCCATTCTTGCCGGTATTGAACGCGCTCACTCGCTGGTGATGAACCCACACAAGTGGCTGTTCACCAACATTGACCTGAGCGCGTTCTACACTCGCCGGCCGGACGTCCTGCGCCGCGCCTTTTCGCTGGTGCCGGAAATCCTGCGCGCCTCCACCGATCCGCGCGCCATCCATTTGATGGATTACGGCGTGCCCCTGGGGCATCGTTTTCGCGCTCTCAAGCTGTGGTTCATCCTGCGCTACTTCGGACGGGAACGCCTGCAGCTCATTTTGCGTTCGCATATGGACTGGGCGCGGCGCATCGCCCGCGAGATCCAGGCCGACTCGCGTTTCGAAGTGGTCGCACCGGTGCCCTTCTCGGTGGTTTGCTTCCGCTACAAAGGCTCGGATGAGGAGAACCGCCACATCTTCGAAAAGGTAAACGCCTCAGGAAAGTTTTTTATCTCCCACACCCACCTTGGCGGCCGTTATGTGCTGCGCCTGGCCATTGGCAACCTGGGAACAAACTGGGAAGACGTGCGGGCCGCCTGGGAGATGATTCAAGGATCCAGGGGTCAGTAGCCAGCACTCAGGAGAACGTGTGGGGACGGGGCTTTGCCCCGTCCAGGCGGGGCAAAGCCCCGCCTCTACACAATCATTTTTGCGATTCCTTCAGCTTGCGCGACTTGGCTTCTACTCCCTGCGCCAACTTCTGCTTGTGGGCAATGAGCTTGGTGGCAATCCCGGCATCGCTTACGCCCAGGATCTGGGCTGCCAGAATGCCCGCATTGGTGGCGCCCGGCTTGCCGATGGCGACGGTGGCCACGGGAATACCAGCTGGCATTTGCACCGTTGCCAGCAGCGAGTCCATGCCCTGCAGAGAGGTGGAAGGAATGGGCACGCCGATGACTGGCAGCGTGGTGTGGGCGGCGATCACGCCCGCCAGGTGGGCGGCGCCTCCAGCCCCGGCGATGATCACGCGAATGCCGCGCTCCGCCGCCTTGGCGGCGTATTCGGCGGTGCGCCCCGGCGAGCGGTGCGCCGAGGTCACGTCCATTTCATACCCGATGCCAAACTCCTCCAGCGCCTTGCCCGTTTCGCGCATGATCTCCAGATCGGAGTCGCTGCCCATCACGATGGATACCAGTGTCTTCGCTGCCAAGTTTCCGCTCCTTCTGAAAGTAGGCTGAACTGTATAGCTGGCTAGCTGGATAGCTGGCTAGCTATCTGGCTAAAAAGCTGGGCCGCCGGTTAGCTAGACAGCTAAATTAGCTTCTCACTGCCCGCGCGGCGATGTCCGTGCGGTAATGCATGCCTTCAAATCCGATGCCGGAAACGGTGGCGTAGGCGCGCTGCACAGCTTCGCCCAGCGTATCTGCCCGCGCGGTCACGCCCAGCACGCGTCCCCCAGTGCTGTAATAGACCCCATCCTGAAAACTGGTACCGGCGTGGAATACTTTCACTCCCGATGCCTGGCCCGCCCTCTCCAGCCCCAAAATCTTTTTTCCCGCGGTGAAAGTTCCGGGATAGCCGCCCGAGGCCAGCACCACGCACACTGCCGGCTGCGGCGACCACTTGAAGTCGCCATCGCTCACCCTGCCTTCAAGGGCGGCTTCCATGGCCGAAACCAGGTCACTCTCCAGGCGCATGAGGATGGGCTGGGTCTCAGGATCGCCAAAGCGGCAATTGAATTCCAGCACCATGGGCCCGGTCGCGGTCATCATCAGCCCGCAATAGAGCACGCCGCGATATTCCATGCCCTCGGACTTCATGCCCTCGACCACCGGGCGGGCAATGTGCGCCACCAGCCAGTCGCGCATCTTGGCATCTATGATGTCGTCGGTTGAGTAGGCGCCCATTCCGCCGGTGTTGGGGCCGGTATCGCCATCCTCCGCACGCTTGTAGTCCTGGGCGGCCATCAGCGGCGCCACCCGCTCGCCGTCGCTTACCACCAGGAAGGAAAGTTCCTCGCCCTGCAGGCATTCTTCCAGCACAACCCGGCTGCCGGCTTCGCCCACCAGTTTGCCGGAGAGCATGTCCACCGCCACGGCCGAGGCTTCGTCCTTGGTCTTGGCGATGACCACCCCCTTGCCCGCGGCCAGGCCGTCAGCCTTGACCACCACCGGGAGATGGAAATGTCCGAGCGCGTCCTTGATCTCCGCCGGTGAGGTGCAGACCGCGTAGTGAGCCGTGGGAATCCGGTGCCGCTGCATGAATTCCTTCGCGAAGGTCTTGCTTGCTTCCAGTTGTGCCGCCGCCCGCGTCGGGCCAAAAGCCCGCCAGCCGCGCTTGGTGAACTCATCCACCACACCCAGGCTCAGAGGCAGTTCCGGGCCTACCACGGTGAGATCGGGCTGAACGCGCTGCGCCGCCGCCACCAGCGATTCCAGCGACTTCACATCCGCCGGCACGCATTCCGCCTCCTGGCATATGCCGCCGTTGCCAGGCGCGCAGTACACCTGGGAAACGCGCGAGGACTGGCGCAGTTTCCACACCAGGGCATGCTCGCGCCCGCCGCTGCCGATCACCAGGATTTTCATTGCTGTTGCCCGGACAAATCAGGTTAGGGGGCATGGGGTTTTTCTGTCAAACAGAACCACCGGCTAGCTGGTTTTTTGGCTGCCGGCCGGGCTGGCCCAATCAGCGCGGGGCGCAGGCCTGGGTGCCGCAGGAGAACAGATTGCGCAAGCTGCTAGGATGAAGGCATGGCTCCTTCCCTGCTCGAGGTTCGTCATCTGAACGTCGAGTTCCTGGTGCAGGCTAAGCCGGCTTCGCGACATTCGTCGCGGTTTGCGACTGCCGCCGCAGCATTGCAGTCGTTTGCGGCGGTGCGCGACGTCAGCTTCAACATTGGGCCAGGCGAGGCGCTGGGGCTGGTGGGCGAATCGGGCTCAGGAAAATCGGTGACCTCGCTGGCGATTATGCGTCTGCTGCCGCCGCAGGCCCGGGCGGGCGGAGAAATCCTCCTACGCGCGGCCGACGCCGGCGCCGGCAATTCCGCTTACAACCTGCTCGACATTTCCGGGGAAGCAATGCGGCGGCTCCGCGGCGAGCGTATCGCTATGATCTTCCAGGAGCCCATGACCGCGCTCAACCCGGTGATGCGGGTGGGCGACCAGATTGCCGAGGCGGTGCTGGCCCATACCAACGGGTCGCGGCTGGCCAAGCACGAGGCCTGGGGGCGCGCCCTGGAAGCCATGAAGGCGGTGACTATTCCCGACCACGAGCGGCGGGCCCGCGACTATCCCCACCAGCTTTCCGGAGGCATGCGGCAGCGGGTGATGATCGCCATGGCAGTGGTCAACCGGCCGCAGTTGCTGATTGCCGACGAGCCCACCACGGCGCTGGACGTCACCATCCAGGCGCAGATCCTGGAGTTGCTGGCCGACCTGCGGACGCGCTTTGGCTTGGCCATGCTGTTTATCTCCCATGACCTGGCGGTGGTCTCACGGGTGGTGGACCGGGTAGCCGTGATGTACGCGGGCAGCGTGGTGGAGATGGGCACGGTGAGGGAGATTTTCCGGGCGCCCGCCCACCCCTACACCCGAGGGCTGCTGCAGGCGGTTCCCACGCTGCGCACCGACCGCACCCGGCCCCTGGCCACCATTGAAGGCACGGTGCCGGGGATCGCCGCCTTGCCCCCGGGCTGCGCCTTTGAGCCGCGCTGCTCGCGCCGGGTGGCGGACTGCAGCCGCCAGTTGCCGCCCCTGGTGGAGGTGGCGCCGGGGCACCTGGCCCGCTGTCCGGTGCTTAACACCTCAGGAACTGTGAGCAACGCCGCCCGCACGCTATAATCGCCAAGCGCGCCCCCTACGCATGCGGATCCTTCTCCTCAGCGATATTCACAGCAACCTGGAAGCCATGCAGGCGTGTTTGGCGGAAGCGCCGCCGCACGACGTCCTGGTGAACTTGGGCGACATCGTGGGCTACGGCGCCAGCCCGAACGAAGTGATTGATCTTTCCCGTAGCGGCAAGTTGTTTGTGCGCGGCAACCACGACAAAGCCGCGTGCGGCCTGATGGACGTGACCGACTTCAATCCTGTGGCCGGCATGGCGGCGCTGTGGACGCGTGATCGCTTGACTCCGGCGAACCTGGAATGGCTGCGGCAGTTGCCCCAGGGGCCGATTCGTGTGGATGAAACGCTGGACGCGCAGTTTGTGCACGGCTCACCCATTGACGAAGACGAATACCTGGTGACCCTGCGCGACGCGCAGGAGCCGCTGACCTATTCCTCGGTTGCACTCACCTTCTTCGGGCATACCCACATCCAGGGTGGCTTTTCCAAGAACTCGGAAAAGGGAGTGCTGCAACCGCTGTATCGCAGCCGCGACCAGCGGGATGTTTACGAGATGAAGCTGAACCCGGAGATCCAGTACCTGATCAACCCGGGATCGGTGGGGCAGCCTCGCGACAGCGACTGGCGGGCGGCGTTTGCATTGTTCGATAGCGAGGCTTACGCCATCACCTTCTTTCGCGTGCCCTACGATGTGCAGCGGTCGCAGCAGCGCATTCTGGAAGCAAACCTGCCGCACCGGCTGGCGCAGAGGCTGGCCATCGGCCGCTGAGAACGACGCCGCGTGTAAACTCCCAACATGTCTCCTCGTTCCTCGAAGCCGCGCGCAAAAAAAGGCGTCTCCCCCCAAAAATCTTCCGAGCTTTTTCCTAGCCGGCGTCCCAGCGCGCCTGCCCAGTACCTGGTGGCACACATTGATGGCGGCGCGCGCGGCAATCCCGGGCCCGCCGGCTACGGAGTGGTGCTGGAAGACCAGCAAGGGCGGCGCGTGGCCGGGCTCAGCGAGTACCTGGGGCACCGCACCAATAATTACGCCGAATACAGCGGGCTGCTCGCGGCCCTGGAATATGCGCTGGCGCACGACCCCAAGGCGCTGAAGGTGATCAGCGACTCGGAATTGATGGTGCGGCAGATCAAGGGCGTCTACAAGGTCAGGAATGCGGCGCTGCTGGAGCTCTATCGGAAAGCACAACAAATGATCCGGCAGTTGGAGTGGTTCGAAATAGGGCACGTGCTGCGGGAGAGCAATCGCGAGGCCGACCGGCTGGCTAACGACGCCATGGATAGGGGTCAGGCACGAGCAAGGAGTTGAGCCCCCATTGCCGGTCTCATCCTGAGCGACTTCAATCGCGCAGGATCTGGCGTGCACCGCCGCATAAGTGTCACGGCACGCGAGATGCTTCGGGGGTGAAACCCCTCAGTATGACTTCTTCTATTAACGATTCTGGAGAACGAATGAGCCTGCGATCCAAGCCGTTTTTGCTTATTGCCGTTGTGATCTCTCTGGGTACCGCCGCTTTGGCCCAGCCGCGGCCGGCGCTGGAAACCCTGATCAGTTCGCTGGCGAGCACGCAGACGTACACCGAAGTGGCGATCTCGCCGGACGGGACTCGGGTCGCTTGGTCGCAGCCGCTGCGCGACAGTTCCGGGGCGGCCACGTGGAACACGGCTATTTACGTGGCGGAGGTGGCAAACCCCTCGGCTAAGCGGCGGATCACGGCGGGTTCGGAGGGCAGTGATTATTCTGAGCGCGACCTCTCCTGGTCACCCGATGGCAAGCGCCTGGCATTTCTCTCCAACGTCTCCGGACAGGCGGAGCTGTATGTGGCCAACGCCTCCGGAGGGGCGGCTCACAAATTGACTGAGGTCACCGGCTACCTGGCTGCGCCCAGTTGGTCGCCGGACGGCAGGAGCGTTGCTTTCCTCTTCACGGAAAATGCGCCGCGGGCGGCCGGACCGCTCATGCCCATGACCCCGGAAACAGGCGTGATTGACAGCAAGATTTACGAACAGCGGCTGACCACGGTTGATGTGAATTCCGGGCAGTTGCGCCAGCTCTCACCCGCCGACATGTACGTGTACGAATATGATTGGTCGCCGGACAGCCAGGGGTTTGCGCTGACAGCGGCTCATGGCGCCGGCGACGACAACTGGTACATTGCCCGCCTGTACACGCTGGGGCTGGACGGCCGGATGAAGGAAGTTTATAAGCCGCCGCAGCAGATGGCGCAGCCGCACTATTCTCCGGACGGCAAGTCCATCGCCTTCATTGCCGGCATCATGAGCGACGAGGGCGCCACCGGCGGCGACATTTATACGGTGCCGGCCAGCGGCGGCCAGGGGCGCGACGTGACGCCGGGAATCAAGGCCTCTCCCAACTGGCTGGCCTGGTCCTCGCCGGAACGAATTTTATTTTCTGAGAATTTGGACGGGTCGGTGGCTGTAGCCACGCTCGACTTGGCCAGCGGCAAGGTGGCCACCCTCTGGAGCGGGGCGGAAACCATCGGAGCCGACGGCTGGGGCGATCTCTCGCTGTCCTTCTCAAAAGATCAGAAGCAGTCGGCAGTCATTCGGCAGTCGTTCTCCCAGCCTCCGGAAGTCTGGGCGGGCCCGGTCGGCTCCTGGAAGCAGATGACGCACGCGAATCAGGCGCTGCACTCCAGCTGGGGCAAGGTGGAAAGCATTCATTGGACCAACGGCGGCACGCCGGTGCAGGGCTGGCTGATGCTTCCCGCCAACTACGACGCCAGCCGCCGCTACGGGCTGGTGGTGGACGTGCATGGAGGGCCGGCCTGGGCGCACCTCTCGCGCTGGCCGGAAGCCTTCTTCAACACCTCGCTGCTTTCCAGCATGGGCTATTTCGTGCTCTATCCCAACCCACGCGGCAGCTATGGGCAAGGCGAGACCTTCACCCGCGCCAATGTGAAGGATTTTGGCTATGGCGATTTCCGCGACATCCTGGCGGGCGTGGACCGGGTGGTAAAGGATTTCCCGGTGGACAACAACCGTGTCGGCATCACCGGCTGGAGCTACGGCGGCTACATGACCATGTGGGCGGTGACCCAGGGCAATCGCTTCCATGCGGCAGTCTCGGGCGCCGGGCTTTCCGACTGGCTGAGCTACACCGGCGAAAACGACATTGACCGCTGGATGACGGCCTACTTTGGCGCGTCGGTGTACGACGACCCGCAAGTGTACGCGCGCAGCGCCCCCATGACCTTCATCAAGAATGTAAAGACGCCCACCCTGGTGCTGGTAGGCGAGCGCGACGGCGAGTGTCCGGCGCCGCAATCGCGCGAATTCTGGCACGCCCTGAAGACCTTTGGCGTGCCCACCGAATTCGTGGTGTATCCCGGCGAGGGACACTTCATCGCCCGCCCCGAGCACCAACTCGATATCCTGCGCCGCACGGTGGCGTGGTTCGACAGGTATCTGGGTGCGAAGTGAGCGCTCGCAAAACCAGTCGGGCCAATTTGAGGGAGGGTGCAGCCCTACCGGTGTGTCATCTTGGGCGAGGGCGCATCCCCCAAGTCGATCTGTCATCTTGAGCGAGGGCGTACGCCCGAGTCGAAAGACCCCTACGAGATCGCAACTGCCGGGCCGCGGAAGGGAGTTTCCTGCGAAGCCCTCGCGAGATTTCCCGCGGCGAAGAAAGTTTTAGGTGGCGGAAGCGGCGGCGGCGTGGGTGGGCAGGCCGGCGGCCTTTTTCATTTCCGCAACCAGCCACTCGGCTTCCTGCTTATCACGGAGCCCCTGGCCGGCGATGAACTTGTGCCCGTCCCGGCAGACCAGCTGGATATTGTAGTAGGGCGTGCCCTGGGCATTGCCCATCTGCATGCCAATCGGAATGTCAATTTCCGTGATCTCGGAGCAGGGCGCCACGTGGCGCGGGCCCAGGCTCAGCAGGCCGCCGCGCACGGTCACGGTGCCCGCCTCAAAGGTCACTACTGATGAGCCCATCCACAGACTGAGCACGATCAGGAAGAACACCAGGTCAAACAATCCAAAGAAGAATGTGAAGAAGATCGGTGCGTGCATCCACAGGAACCACACGATGGCCGTCCACACCAGAAAGAATGCGGTGGTGCCGAGGGCGGCGCCAAGATTGCGCAGCGCGGGAAATTTGAACATCACGCCGCCGGCGGGGCTGGGCTGCACCATGATTTTCGAGCCTGCTGGGCGCTCCACCGGGCCGTCCGGCACATCGGCAAAAGCATTGCTGCGGTCCACGGGCGCGGTCAGGGCAGGGCTGTCCTTGGTGCGAAACACCGGCACCTCGAAGATGTCCAGGTAGTTCACGCCGGGGACGTCGGCATCGGCTTCCAGAAGCCAGAGAATGGCGTCATTAGGATTCGTGTTGTCGCAGGCCAGGGCGTCATTGGGGATGTGGAAGTCCACCGGGATGAGAGCGCCGTCGGGACCGGGCATCAGGCGCTCGGGCGTTATGGCCTGTTGTTCGCGCCAGCGAATGTTTTCCCACACGCTCTGATTCTTGCCGCTGCCGCTGACCACGCGGTTGACGCAGGTGAGCTTCAGCTGAACGCCCTTGGCGGCACCGTGGGGAAAGCGCGCCTGAATGTTACCGCGCAGGCGGCCGCCGATCACCCCGGGTGGCGGCGACATGAGGAAACAGGTCTTGCCGAATTCGATGCGCCGCAGGGTGATTCGCACCGCCCAGATCAGCAAGCCGATGCCTGTCAGCGGGAAAATGAAAGCCATCAGGATGAGCGGGTTCTTGTGCAGCATCTCCGCCGATATTTTGATGAAGGTGAAGTACACCAGCGGTATGCACAGCCCATTCCACAGCAGAGCGGCGATCCAGGTGGCGACGACGGAGGTTTTCAGCCGGCTATAACAGCGGGATTGGGCCCAATCCTCGCGCCACATCCAGGGAGAATCAGGAAATGTCCCTTGCAGGTCAGCTATGATGCGCTGCCGGCGTCGCCCCTGGGTGCCGGCAAGCACCATGCCGACAGCAGCTCCGATAAAGACGAAGGCCGCGCTGCCCACAACCGCGGCCAGAGGCCACGGCAAAGTGCCGTTATTCAGGTTGTACACCGCCAGGAACGCGGCAAACAGCCCGACTAGGGCGAAGGGCAGGGCCACAAGAACGGCGCCGACGGGCACCGAACGGGGCGGATTGGGCACAGAGGCTGACATTCTGCGTGAGTATGCCTGCGCCCGGGCGGAAGGCCAATAGCACGGGTGGGCTGCAACGGAAGTCACTTAATTGATGATTGAAGATTGACGATGGGGTCTTGGGCGGAGATGCCGCGGCGGCGTTCAATTACACAATTTCCCGATTACACAATTACTCAATCTTTGTGTCCCTGTGGGAGAAGTTTGAAAGGGGCGGTTAAAAGAAAGAATCCCGAGGGGATGTTGAAACCTATTCTCCTCAGCCAGTAGCTCGCGTTAGACCCTTGCCAACCTGCACTCGCGGCCACCCTTGCGGGCAACTACGGGCGATTGTTCGCTTGGGCTCCGGGCTCACTGCCAACCGGGAAAACCGGCCAACGCCTCGGGACTCCATTTTGCTTTCAGCAAGCTCCCGTTCGCCTCAACCAGCGCTTCGCTTTTAGACCCTCGCTGACCCTCCGAACCGGCCTTGCAGCCAACCCGGTGATCCCGCTTGAGCCCCGGACTCTGCGCCAACTGGGTAAACTCAAGAACTGCCGAAGAACGAGTCTGTTTTACTCCTCCTGTTTTTTAAGTCAAACAGAAACGAAAAGTTTTAGAGTGCGTGTTTTCAGGGAATTGCAACGCGTACACAGGGGTATGCCAGAAAATGGTGCAGCCATGGAATGGGCGTTTCGCATAACTGGGGGCAAGGCCGCGAATTTTGTGGCGATAACGCCTGATGGCGAAGTTGATGGAAATGAACGGTGTTACACCGCATGTGAAAATCGTGGCCAAAATTGTCTTCCGCCACCCATCGGCGCGCCTGTCCTGTTGAGCGAGGGGCATGCCCGAGTCACCTCTGTCATCTTGAGCGAGGGCGCATGCCCGAGTCGAAAGACCCTACCCGATCGCAAAGTGCCGGGCGGCCCAAGGGAGTTTCCTGCGAGAATTCCCGGGAGCCGCAAGATATGGAAACACCACAGAGAGGTCCTTCGACTTCGCCGACCGCTTCGCAAAGCGAAGCGTCTGCTTCGCTCAGGATGACATTGGCAAAGTGCCGCCACTGTTAGCCACTGCCCTCTCGAACTGACGGCGCACTACCACATCCTCCTCCGAAGGTTTTACACTAGATAGTTTGAGCATCTGACAAGGGGCAATCATGTCGGCAAATAGCTTTAGCAGCCGTTCCAGCCTGCGCTTGGGCGACAAAGAATACGAAATCCACCGCCTGGACGCGCTCGACAAGCAGGGCATTTCCACCCGCCACCTGCCCTATTCGCTGCGTATTCTGCTGGAGAACCTGCTGCGCACCGAGGATGGGCTGTCGGTGAAGGCAGACGATATCCGCGCCCTGGCAGCCTGGAACAAGAGCACCACGCCTTCGCGAGAAATCGCGTTTACGCCCAGCCGCGTGCTCATGCAGGACTTTACCGGCGTGCCCGCGGTGGTGGACCTGGCCGCCATGCGCGATGCCATGCGCCAGTTGGGCGGCGATCCCGGCAAGATCAATCCCATCCAGCCGGCCGAATTGGTGATTGACCACTCCGTGCAGGTGGACGAGTTTGGTACCACCTGGGCCTTCCAGGTGAATGCCGACATGGAATTCCAGCGCAACAAGGAGCGCTACGCATTCCTGCGCTGGGGCCAGACCGCGTTCCGCAACCTGGCAATTGTGCCCCCAGACACCGGCATTGTGCACCAAGTAAACCTGGAGTATCTGGCGCGCGTGGTTTTCGTGCAGGCCAACGGCTCGCGCCCGCAGGCCTATCCCGACACGCTAGTGGGCACCGACTCTCATACCACCATGATCAATGGCTTAGGCGTGCTGGGCTGGGGCGTGGGCGGGATCGAGGCCGAGGCGGCCATGCTCGGCCAGCCGGTTTCCATGCTGATTCCGCAAGTTGTAGGCGTGCGCCTGAAGGGCAAGCTGCGCGAAGGCTCCACCGCCACCGACCTGGTGCTGACTATCACTGAAATGCTGCGCAAGCACGGCGTAGTCGGCAAATTTGTGGAGTTCTTCGGGCCTGGACTGGCCTCGCTGCCGTTAGCCGACCGCGCCACCATCGGCAACATGTCCCCCGAGTACGGCGCCACCTGCGGCATCTTCCCCATTGACGCCGAGACCCTGCGCTACCTGCGCCTCACCGGGCGAAGTGAAGAGCAGATTGCGCTGGTCGAGGCTTATTGTCGCGAGCAGTGCCTGTTCCACAATGAAAAGACGCCGGAAGCCGAGTACACGGAGCTGTTGGAACTCGACTTAGCCAAGGTCGAGCCCAGCCTGGCAGGCCCCAAGCGCCCGCAGGACCGCGTCCCCCTTTCCCGCGCCGGCGTATCGTTCCAGCAGGCGCTGCCGTCGCTGATCAAGCCCAAAGCCGCGGCCGCAGCCGCTGCCAACACCGCTGCTCCGGCGCCCAATGCGCTGCGCGTAATCGGCCGCTGGGAGGGCGAGGGCGGTAGCCCCACCGCGGTAGGCGTGGAAGACGCGGAAGCACCGGCCGCGGACAAGCCGGTGCTGGTGGATGTGAAGAAAAACCTGCACCACGGCAGCGTGGTCATTGCCGCCATCACCAGCTGCACCAATACTTCTAATCCTTCGGTGATGCTGGCCGCGGGGCTGCTGGCCAAGAAAGCGGTGGAGCACGGCCTCAGCGTGCCGCCCTGGGTTAAGTCGTCGCTGGCGCCGGGTTCCAAGGTGGTGCGCGACTACCTGGATCGCGCCGGCCTCTCTCCCTTCCTGGACAAGCTGCGTTTCAACCTGGTGGGTTACGGCTGCACCACCTGCATCGGCAACTCCGGGCCGCTGCCCGCGGAGGTTTCCGAGGCGATTGACGAGAACAATCTGGTGGTGGCCTCCGTGCTTTCCGGGAACCGCAATTTCGAAGGCCGCATCAACTCCGAGGTGCGGGCCAACTACCTGATGTCGCCGCCGCTGGTTGTGGCCTTTGCCCTGGCCGGGCGCATTGATCTGGACCTGCAGAACGAGCCTCTGGGCCGCGATCGCCAGGGCAAGCCCGTGTTCCTGTCGGAGCTATGGCCCTCGCAACGTGAAGTGGACGAGGCGATCCACAGCGCCGTGGAAGCCGCCATGTTCCGCAAAAGCTACGCCGAAGTGTTTGCCGGCGACGAGCGCTGGCGCTCGCTAAACATCCCCAAGGGCCAGACCTACGCCTGGGACGACGCTTCCACGTACATCAAGCAGGCGCCCTATTTTGAGAACATGCCGGTGAATCCTCCGGCGGTGGAGGACATACGCGGAGCGCGCGTGCTCGCCTACCTGGGTCACAGCGTGACCACCGACCACATCTCTCCGGCCGGCTCCATCAAGGCCGACAGCCCGGCGGGAAAATATCTAATCGCGCACGGCGTGCAGGTGAAGGACTTCAACTCCTATGGCGCGCGCCGCGGCAATCACGAGGTGATGGTGCGGGGCACCTTCGCCAACGTGCGCCTCCGCAACAAGCTGGTGCCCAACCTGGAAGGCGGCGTCACCCGCCACCTGCCCGACGGCAAGGAGATGACGATCTTCGAGGCGTCAGAAAAATATCTGGCGCAAGGCGTGCCGCTCATCATTTTGGCGGGTAAGGAGTACGGTTCCGGCTCTTCGCGCGACTGGGCAGCCAAAGGGCCGCTCCTGCTGGGAGTGCGCGCCGTCATCGCCGAAAGCTACGAGCGCATTCACCGCTCCAACCTGGTAGGCATGGGGGTGCTGCCGTTGCAATTTATGAACGGCCAGGATGCCGAGTCGCTGGGGCTCACCGGCGAGGAAGTCTATGAGGTCTCCGGATTGGCCCCGATTGTTGACAAGTTTCCGCCGCAGCGCATGGTCCAGGTGCGGGCCCGCCGCGCCGATGGCAAGGACATCACCTTCCAAGCGCAGGTGCGGATTGATACTCCCCAGGAAGCGCTCTACTACAAGCACGGCGGCATTCTGCAGTACGTGATCCGGCAGCTGGCCGCAAAGGCGAAATGACCGGGACAGGTGTGGGCACGGGGCTCTGCCCCGTAGAACGAAGCGTGTGGGCACGGGGCTCTGCCCCGTGCATCCGGCCGCCAAGGCCGGTAGGTTCTTCAGATCACCGGCACCTCGCCTCGCTCAGAGCCATGGATATGGCTCGCCGTCTTGCACCAATCCTGCTCTAAGCGGGTTTTGGCAGACGTACTCAACTTTCTCGGCCAGGCTTTCATTGCATCGCAATCCATGGTCTAAAAATTCTTCCTGCCACACGGGCCCGCTTCGGTGCAGGGCGTGATTGATGTTGTGTGCTGCTCGCCCTTTCAGGCTTCGCATGATGTCTGGAAGCGAGTATAGCCATCCCTCCTTATCTCTCAAAGGAGTGAAGATGATATGAACGTGATCGGGCATTACGACAGCGGCATGCAACTGGATTTTTCTTCCGTGTTCCTGCAGGCAGCTGTCCAGGGCTAACCCGCGCATCGCCTCCGAAAGTCGCCATCTCCTGACAGTCGCAAAAGTCACAAAAATAGGCCGGTAGTCTTTCTGAAGGTGCGGAAGTGTTCGCCGGTAAGAGTATTTGTGGAGCATGGCGAAAGCCAGCCGCGGCTCAGCCGCGGCTTGGACGGGGCAGAGCCCCGTCCCCACACATCTCATTTCTTTATCAGAATAAGTTCTCCTGGCCATCTCAATGAGGCACCTCGCTGGGAATAAAATCTTCGTCGGACCAAATCGGGACCTGCCTGGATGGTGTGGTCACGGGACTCTGCCCGTAGAACGAAGCGTGTGGGCACGGGGCTCTGCCCCGTGCATCCGGCCGTCAAGGCCGGTATTTTAGTCACGCACATCCCCTCATCCCTATCTGGGAGTGCCATGGTACGGGTTAAGGTAAGTCTCGCCGGTTCATCTACTTGCAAGGAAGTCCCTGATCGTGTGTATCTCCCGGTTTTACAAATACTTGCAGAAATATCGTGTCTGTGAGGTAAAATGTGGGTGCGTTTGATCGAAAGCGGTTTGTAAGCAGTAGCGCTAAACAGCACCTGCCTGCACTGTCCTGCATTTGATCTCGCAACAAATCACCAGAAAAGGAATTGGCAACACAATGGAAACAGGAACCGTAAAGTGGTTTAACGACGCAAAGGGCTATGGCTTTATCAGCCGCCAGAATGGCGAAGATGTTTTCGTCCACTTCTCGGCAATCCAGGCGAGCGGCTTCCGCAGCCTGCAGGAAGGTCAACAGGTCCAGTTTGACGTCGTAAAAGGACCCAAGGGCTGGCAGGCAGAGAACGTTAAACCCGTGTAATCTGAAGCATCCAGCTCAAGAAGGGCGGCCTCGTGCCGCCCTTCTTGCTTTTAATAGCTACGGCTCTTAGGCTTCGGCTGTGGCTCAGACGAACGAGAGCTGCTAAATCCCTACCGCCTCGTACCCCCCCGTCTCCCCCTTCGTCCGCTGGCGTGGGAAGTAGTAGGGCGAGCGCCGCTGCAGCATTCTCTCCCGCAACTTCATGCCGGCAAAGAGCGCGCCGACGATGACGCCGCCGGTGAGAGCCACCGCGGCGAACGCGCGCCCGGGATGGAGGACCATCGGTTCGGCCACCCGGCTAGTCGCCACGGCCACCCTGCCGGCGGTCCCGGTGGCTTCCTTGAACTCGCGCACAGCCCTTCGCCCGCCACGCTCCAGCGCGCGATGCGAATACAGCATGCCGTAACGTGCGGGGATGGAAGCGTCTTCCCCACCCCGCACCACTTTGTGCTCCTTGCCGCTATCCTCCTGATAGTCCAGCAACTCTTGGATCGCGTCCTCCAGGATGCTGGGGCGTGTCCACAAGGAACGAAAGGCCACCCGTCCTGACTTGTCAATCAGATAGGTGGAATTAGGCAGGCCACCGTACTGCCGGTGTACTTTGCCGTCCAATTTGTCGAGCAGGATGGGCATTTCCACCTCTTCTTCGTCGCGAAACAGCTCCGCGGCGTCCGCTTTATCGTTCATGGAGCGATGCGCGGGCAGATCGTCGCCGGGATGCGCCTCGCGCACGTACACGAAAAGGAACTCCACTCCCTCTTCGGAGTAATCCTCGTATAGATGGTTGAGCCCGCGAATGGATCCGGCCGTCATGGGACAGGTCGCCGACCCAAACGTGAGCACTACATTCTTCTCGCCGGCATAGTCACTCAGCTGAACTTTGTCGCCGGCCAGCGACTGCAGCTCAAAATCCGGGGCTTCCTCTCCGGGTTTCGGGCCGCTCATCTTCCTGGCCGCCAGATCATTTTTCACGTGCTCGCGGGTGAAGCTGCGGTAGTTGTAACTCTTGGATCCGAACATGAAGCACTCCAATAACTGCGATGGAATTGTGAGGTTACTGACGGTGGCAGATTTCATCCGCCTGGCGATCTTGCTCCACTCATTTCGATGCGGTCGCAAGCGGCTTTGTTATCCAGCATTTCCGGAGACACGGAGCGAAGAACCCGAGTGGTCAACAGAAGGAATTGTTGTCTCGCTGCCTTGCCCCTGCTCCAACCCGCTGGTTAAGATAAACGTTTTACTGTCGTTTTGCTGATTCCAGGGAGGTTTCATGCCCGCATTGGCGGTGGGTGCCATGGCGCCCGATTTCGAGCTGTCGGGAGTGATAGGGGAGCAGCCGCACCGCTTCCGCCTCAGCGACTATCGCGGCAAAAAGCACGTGGTATTGGCATTCCATCCCCTGGACTGGACCCCCACCTGAGCCGCCCAGGTGCCGTCGTTCCATGCCGAACTGGCAAGGTTCGCCGGCCTGGATGCCCAGGTCGTGGGCATCAGCAACGATCCCATTCCCTGCCACATCGCATGGCAGAAGAAGGACATCGGCATGGTGGACTTTCCGCTGTGCAGTGATTTCTATCCCCACGGCGAGGTGGCCCGCAAGTACGGAATCTTGCGCGAGGGGCCGCCCATCGCCGGCATCAACGAGCGCTGCGTTTTCATTGTGGATAAGGGCGGGCGTATCGCCTTCAGCCGCGTCTATCCTCTTGACGAGACGCCTGAGATCCCGGAGTTGCTGGACGTGCTGCGCAAGATGCAGGAATCGGCCGCATAAGAAAGGGCACGGCTTTCGCCGTGTCCTCAAGAGGCGATACTTCTGCACGCCCGACCAGCCGCAAGGCCACGCGCTCAGAATGCGAAGCGCAAGGCAAACTGCATGAAGCGAGGCGTGGTCAGCGTCGTAAGGTATTTGCCGAACTGTGTCGGGTCGTAGGAGAGCGAAGGTTGAGCGCCGCGCACGTCGTAACGCACCGAGTTGGTTGCGTTGAACGCTTGCCAGCTGAACTCCAGCGTCCTCTGCTCACCCAGAGAGAAATCCTTGCTGACGCCGGTGTCAATCTCAAACATCCCATTGCCAATCACGTTGTTGCGGACCCCTGACTCGCCCGGCCACTCCGGGCGGAAGGCCGCTTCGGCGGCCACCGGATTAGCGAAGATGTCCGGACCGATGCCTACCCCGTTGACGATGGCGTTCTTGGGATTGGAGGCCACCGGAGGCGGCCCGTTGGGCATGGCGTCGCCTTCGATGTTCCAGTTGGTTGCCCACGTGAAGCCGTTATCAATTGTGATGGGGAAACCACTGGTCCAGCGGAACAGGCCGGAGACGTGCCACCCGCCAACCAAGGCTTGAAGTGCGGTGCCGGCGCTCCCTGCCAATTTTTGGCCCTTGCCAAACGGGAGAAGGTAAACCAGGTTGGCGTTCATCTGGTGGTAGGCGTTGAAGTCGGAAAGCCCGCGCAGAGAAAGCGGGTCCCATGAATTGATGACAATGCCGCCACCGTTCAAATCGCTGCCGGTCCCGCCAGTTCCTTCATAAGGGCCAACTCGTTCGGCAGCGGATGCCTCGTCGAACGACTTGGAAAAGGTGTAATTAAACTGCCCCTGCAGGTTGGACCAGCGGGCGTTGTAGGTCACCTGTAGTGCGTTGTAGTCGGAGGTACCAAGGTTGCGCCAGGCGTACAGCGAGGCGAACTGGTCATGGAAAAAGGTGTACGGTCCGTACTTGCTGTTCGGGAGGGTCACTCCGCTAATGGCGTTGGGCACATCCATTTGGAACAAAGAGAAAGTTTCGTTATGCGGGTAACAATTCCAGAGTTCATAAATGGCCTGTGTGGCGCTCGGACTGCCGGGGTAGGTGCCGGGCGCGCAAGCCAGTTGTTGATTGGTGTTGCTGAGTGCACTCAAAGGTAGCCCCGCCCAGCCCGGAAACGTGTTCTCAAAAAATGGTATCGGTTTGATCTGGGAGACGGGCGTGTTGGCGGCGGCCTTGGAGAGCATGGTGGCTGCCTGAAAATACGTCGTCTTGCTTGCAGGATCGGTCAAATTGGCAGGCATGGCCAGGTCAACCTGCAAAGGCAGGCGCCGGCCTATGCTGCCCACATACGCCACTTGCAGCGAGGAATGAGGGGTGATTTCCCGCGAGAGCGAGAGATTGAAGACGTGCGCATAAGGCGTCTTTAGAGTCTGGTCCAGCCCCCAGTTGATGGCGAAAGCGGAATTGCTGGGAGTAACCGGGAAACCGCCACTCGGCGTGGGGCCGAACAAACAACCCGGGTCATTTAACGAGGCACAAGGCGCAGGCAAGCAGGAGGCGCCGATCAGGCAGGTGAAGCGTGGCGCATTCGCGGGCGTCACCACGCCAGCAGGGTTTCCCAGGTCGGTGGAAAGCCCGAATGAACCGTGCTGGTCAAAGCTGTTCACGATGGGAATGCCGAAGTGGTCGTAAGTGATGCTGTAGCCGGCGCGCACGGAGAACTGATCCTTCCGCCCAAGAATCTTGGAAGCCCACCCCTCGCCGGTGTCGGGCGCCCAAGCCACCGCTACCCGGGGTGAAAAATCCCGGTGATCCCAGTTCCACAGGCCCGGACCGTGATTGGCGGGTCCGCCCAGAATGAAGGAAATGTCTCCGGCATTGTTAGCCGGCTGGCCTTGGGCGGCCAAACTGGCGGTGTGGTTGAACCAGTCAGCGACGTTTTGATTAGTACAGCCGCCGGTCGCGGCCGCTACACAAGGCGCCACCTGCAAGCCGTTTGTCTCATGAGGCGGAGCTTCCAAAACCCAGCGCAGGCCGTAGGTGAGAGTCAACCGCGGCGTCATGTGCCAGGTATCCTGCCCAAAGAACTCGTAGTTGTTCATGGCGTAGCGGCGCTTGATGGCCGTGCCTTGAGGCAGGGCGGCGCCGTTGCGGTTGAAGTTATAAATGCCGTCTCCCTCGGGGAAAATGCCCATCAGGATGGTAGCTGCGCTGTCGTAGTTCGGCCCGAAGTTCCCGTCCACTGCCGGAAAGCCATTGTTGCCCGGATCGAGCGGGCTGTTCGTCCCGGCGATGCCTCCCGTATTGAGATAGACGGCGTTGGTCTGCACGTCCGAAAACGAGTTGGCGTAGCTGATGTGGTCATCCCGAATCAGAAAGATATCGGTGCCAAACTGCAGGGTGTGGTTTCCCCGAGTCCAGTTCAGGTTGTCGGTGAACTGGTGGACCGGCACAAATGTCGTCGTGGTGCGGGTGAAAGGGACCAAATCGTCGATCCCATTCAGAAAAACTCCCGGAACATTGGAGGTGCCTTCCAGCCCGCCGCCCTGGCGGACGAAGCCCCAGCGAAATTCGTTGACCAGCCTGGGGGAAAGGATGGAAGTAAGCCCCACGGTGGAACCCTTGCTGTCATCCAGCAGGGTTTTGGCCGCGGGCCCTCCAGGAAACTGCTGCTTTCCCGGTTGCCTGTTGTTTTGCGTCTGGCCGCGCCAAAACAGAGTTTCCGAGCCGCTGCTATTGATATACCAGTCAAGCCGGGTGATGTAGGTATTGAAGCTGGAGTCGGCGTTCGAGGAGAAGCGGTAGCCTAGCGTGTTGGAGCCGTCGCCTGCATTTTCGTTGGCCATTGGATACTGGCTGAGGATGTTCTCGACCGCTGCATTTGGGCCGATTCCGAGCGGGTCCATGGCCTTGATCTGCGCCGGCCCAAGGGCATAGTAACCAGGCGCGACGCCCGGCACTCCGTTGACCGTCCCGCCGGGACACGCAGCCGTGTCCAGGGACCCGTCGGTGTTTCGTTGACACAAGTAGACGAGATCGCCGGCTCGCAGGGTTGCGCTGGGCACGCTGCGCAGTACGCTGCTGCCTTGGGCGTCGCGGCGTCCTTCATAGTTGGTGAAGAAGAACAGCCGGTTGCGCTTGATTGGACCACCGAAGGTGGCGCCGAATACATTGCGCAAGAGCTTCGGCGCCTGGTTGCGCTGCCCGCTAGCTAGCTGCGAGTCCTTGAGAAACGGGTCATTGGCGCTGAAAATGGTGTTGCGGTTGTATTCGTAAGCGGAACCGTGAAAGGCATTGGTCCCATTCTTGGTCACCAGCGCGACCTGAGCGCCGCTGGAATAGCCGGAGTCAGCATTGGCGTTGGCCGTGGTAACCCGGAATTCCTGGACCGAGTCAGGCGGAACCGTCAGGACGCTGGTAAAGGCGTAACCGTTATTCTGGTCGTTCACCCCAATGCCGTCGAGGGTGACATTGGATTGGTCGCTGCGCATGCCGTTCACTGCGCCACTGCGCGTATCCCTCGATGCATCCACTTCATTTCCCAGGTACGCCACGCCCGGCTGGAGGCTGAGCAATTGGACTACGTTGCGGTCGGCAATGGGCAACTGCGCGATCTGATTTTGCTCCACGGTGTTGCCCAGCGACGCATCCGTGCGATTAATGAGCGGCGCTTGGCTTTCGACCGTTACCGATTCCGCCACACCCTCTACCTGGAGGTGGATGTTTATCGTGGAGGGCGTTTTGACGATCAGCATGACGTCCGACGCTACATATGGAGCAAAGCCCTTGGCTGTTACCTGCAGCCGGTATCTGCCAGGAGGCAGGTCAAGAAACTGGTAGAGCCCGGTGGCATTGCTGCTGGTGGTCCGCTGCAGGCTGGTGGTCGCTTCGGTCAACGTGATCTTCGCGCCGACCACACTCGCGCCAGACGGGTCAGAGACGCTGCCATTCAGCAGGCTGTTTGATTGCGCCGTCAGCAGCGGGGCAAGAAACGCCAATGCCGCGAACACCCAAATCGCGCGCCTCGCTTCTTGTACGCATCGAATGGCAAATTGGTACCACCGCTCGTGACTGCTGCTCGCTGGCTGATGGATTCGCGTCATTGACTTAGCCTCCCGGATGAACGCAACCAGGGGCGAGAACACTTGTAGCTTTCACCCGCCACCTGGCGTTTTTTTTTGATTCCCTGGGTCTTTTAGGTCAACCAAAAAAGTTCGGGAATTATACCCGAACATCAGGTAAAGGAGCATTCATAAATGTGATCGCTTAGGTGGGGTGTTTTCGATGCGGAAACGCGCCTAGGGAGAAAGCAAGAGGGCACGACGCAGATTGTGCCCGGCGAAGGCTATTTCGGAGAGCTCCGCTATTGCCGCATGCGGTCAATAGTCTGAAACAGCTGGCTGGTGTCGGTCACCTCGACATAGGGCTGGCTGGGGTTCTTGTTGCTTACCACATAAACGGTGGGCGTGTGATTGATGCCGATGCGGTTGCCCAGGTCGCGGTCAGCATTAACCTCTGCCGCCAGCTTGCCCTGGGGGTCAATCATGAAGGGCAGGTCAACCTTGTGCTCGTTGGCGAAGCGCTGGGCAAACCCGTGCAGGTTGCCGGGCGTGATTTCCATCTGATGGGCAAACACCTGGGCGCGGAACTCGTCGCCCAGCTTCTGCGAGTGGGTGTCGAAATACCGTGCCATCACCGCCGCGTTGTAGGACCAGGCGTGCTTGGGGAGGGGGTAGTCGTGGCGCACCACGGGAATGTTGTACTGCGCGCCGGCCCGGTCCAGCAGAGGCGAAACCTGGGCGCACATGGGGCACTCCAGGTCCTCAAAAACTACGATGGCAAGGCTGGCGCCCTTGGGCGGCCGCAGGGTATTGGCTATATCAGCCGGACCGGCCACGGCCACCGTGGCCACGGCCAGAAGCAATGCCAAAATTGCCACACCGTGTTTCGCTAAGACCTTCATAGTGTTATCTCCGCCAGAGCCGACGTACAAGGCCCTACCTTTCACAGGAACCCGTCATTTGTGCCCGGTGCTTATTGGATTAGATGCGCAGGCACCCACGCCTGCTTACATTTCTATGGTACCCGAAGTAACCGCCGGCGCGCGATTCCCCCTGTACGCCCTAGGATCAGGGCGCGCTGGGGTGCGGCGTTTCGTGAGGTTCATAGCGGTATATTACCGTGCTTTTTGGGCGGGTTCTTGTCGCGTTTGCTGTCCAGCATCTCCAGTGCCTGAATGAGCTTCTTGCGGGTGTCGCGGGGCTGGATCACCGCGTCCAGAAAGCCGCGCTCGGCGGCCACATAAGGATTCGCAAAGCGGTCGCGAAACTCCTCAATCTTCTCTTGCCGCATCTGCTCCCGGTTGGCGGCCTTCTCCAGTTCGCGCTTGTAGACGATGTCCACCGCGCCCTCCGGTCCCATGACCGCGATCTCGGCCGTCGGCCAGGCATAGTTCACGTCGGTGCGGATGTGCTTGGAAGCCATCACACAATAGGCTCCGCCATAGGCTTTGCGCGTGATCACAGTCACCTTGGGCACGGTGGCCTCGGCGAAGGCAAACAGCAGCTTGGCTCCATGCTTGATAATCCCGCCATACTCCTGGTTGGTGCCGGGCAGGAAGCCGGGCACGTCCTCAAAGGTGACCAGGGGAATGTTGAAGCAATCGCAGAAGCGCACAAATCGCGCTCCCTTCACGGAAGCGTTAATGTCCAGCGTGCCCGCCAGGAACGCCGGCTGGTTGGCCACAATGCCCACCGAGCACCCGTTCAGGCGAGCGAATCCCACCACGATGTTTTTGGCGTAGTGCTCGTGCACTTCGAAAAAATAACCGTCGTCCACCACCGCCGTAATCGCGTCCTTGATGTCATAGGGCTGGCTGGATTCGGCCGGCACCAGCGTGTCCAGCCGCTCCTCGGCTCGGTCAATAGGGTCGCTGCAGGCGCGCCGCGGCGGGTCATCGAGGTTATTCGATGGGAAAAAACTGAGCAGCTCGCGAACCATGGAGAGGCACTCGGCATCATCGTGGGCCAGAAAGTGGGCTACGCCGGAGGTCTCGTTGTGCGTGGTGGCCCCGCCCAATTGGTCTTTACTGACCTCTTCGTGCGTCACCAGCTTAATCACGTCCGGCCCGGTGATGAACATGTAGGAGGTCTTGTTCACCATCACAATGAAATCGGTGATGGCGGGCGAGTACACGGCGCCCCCGGCGCATGGCCCCAGGATAGCGGAGATCTGCGGCACCACGCCGCTATAGAGCGTGTTGCGCAGGAAAATGTCGGCGTAGCCGGCCAGCGACATCACGCCTTCCTGGATGCGCGCCCCGCCGGAATCGTTCAGCCCGATCACCGGAGCCCCCACCCGCGCCGCCAGATCCATGATCTTCACGATCTTGCCGGCATTAGCCTCGGATAGTGAGCCGCCGAAAACGGTGAAGTCCTGGGCAAACACGAACACCAGCCGCCCTTCGATGCGCCCGTAGCCGGTGATGAAACCGTCGCCATAATACTTTTGCTCCTGCATGCCGAAATCGGCGCAGCGGTGGGTGACCAGCTTGTCGGTTTCCTCGAAGGTGCCTTCGTCGAGCAGGAACTCGATGCGCTCCCGCGCCGACATTTTCCCTTCCTTGTGCTGCTTTTCCCGGCGTGCCTGGCCTCCGCCCTCTTCCGCCAGCCCGTCACGCTTCTTCAGTTCCGCCAGCTTTTCTTCCAGCTTCATAGGAGGGGATTATATCGGGAGGAGACAACGTCGGCGGAAGGAACAGTAAGCAAGGCTCTGGCCGCTTCGTTCAGCGTAGCGCCTGCATGGCGAGCAGGTTGATGAACAGCGACATGCAGAACCAGATCAGCCCCATATGGCCCAGCCAGGCATCGTCAATTGTGGTCCAGCGCAGCAGGCGGCGGATTCTCCAGCGGTGGAGGCACATAGCCGTGAAGCTGGCAAGCAGTATGAAAATTGTTATGTAAATGATTGATGCTTGCTCCGGACGCGCACGGTAGGTTCGCCGCAGAGCCAGGCCAGCCGCCCAGAAGCTCAGGGCGTAAAAAAAGGTCAGTCCCAGAAACCAGCCGGAGAAGAACTTCTTATAGAAGGATGCGTAGATTGAAATGCGAATCTTTTCACGCTCAACCCGATCCTCAATTGTTCCAGTTGCCATACTCCACCGCCTCAGCCGGGGCGGATTGTAGCATTTTCCGGCCACAAGGGCGGCCAATGCTAATTGCCAGCAATCAAATCGTGGCTGGCTAAATGCTAATTGCTAGTTGCTAATTGCTCTTCTCAATCCGCATCCGCGCCCATGGGTTCGTACTTATATTTTTTCCCGTCCCAATAAATGACCGACGTGACCTTGTCTGGTTCTTCGGCGGCCACTGCCGCTAGCGGCTTTTTATGCCGCAGCACCTGGGAAAGCGACAGCCGGATGTAGGGCAGGTTGACGATGACGAACTTGGATTTGGGCTGGGCTGCGCGCCAGCCGCCATCGGCGGCCCCGTGTACGATCAGCACCGCCTGGCCTTCCAGGCGGGGATCGTCGGCGCCAAATTGCATCATCAGTTTGGGATTGCCGTATCCGAAATAGGAATGGTACGGGTCAATGACGGTGTAGTGGTACTCGACCGCGTTGAGCAGCGGGTTAACCGCTTTGGCGGCCACCGCCACATCTTCGATGCCATCCCCGTCAAAATCCGCTACCAGCGGCGTATATCCGGGCAAAGGCTTGTAGCCAGAGCCGAACTGGTCCTGGATTAACTTCTTCACCGCGGCGGCATCAGGCGTGGCCGCCAGCGCAGTTGCCGCAGGACCGGCGGGAACTTTTTGCGCGAACAGCAAAGGGCAAACCAATGCCAAGATGACAAGGAATAACGGACTGCGCGTGTGCATGCCCCTACTCTACAACCGTTATGAGCCGCAGCAGTGGTTACCTCGGTGCCTCGTCTGATGCCTGGCGTGGCGCCGCCCCCGGCCAGGGTAGAGGCGAGCTGCGCTCGCCCTGCACGGGGCAAAGCCCCGTGCCCACACAGCTAGCACCGTGGCTACCGCTTCCCAGACACGAATTCATTTCCGGCGATCAGGTAGCGCAAGGATCTTTCTGCCGCCTTGGTTATGCCCACGCGCGCAGTAGTGAGCACGCGCCGAGGCCGGTAGGCATCGTCGGCCAGGAAGAGGTCGGAGTGGAGGCCGGTCAGGTCTTTATCATTGTCCCGCGCCCGGGTGATACCCAAAGCTTCCGCCAGCCGCCCGGGGCCGCTGGTCAGCAGCCGCAGTACCCGCTGGTTCGCGGCCGCGCCTTCGAGCCCGCGCGCCTTTTCCATTTCTGCAATCCCTGCCAGAGGCTCCAGCGCGCGAAACAGCACGCACCCAGCCTTTCCCTCGGGCATGCAGGAAACGTTCAGGCAATAGTGGTTGCCGTAGATGAAATAGATGTAGGCGTGCCCCGGCGGGCCGAACAGCACGCGGTTGCGCGGCGTCAATCCGGCTGCGGCGTGGGCGGCAGGGTCATTGACTCCCATGTACGCTTCTACCTCGACCACGCGCCCAGCCAGCAGCTTGCTTTGCTCACGGCGCACCAGCACCTTGCCCAGCAGCTCGCGGCACACCCGCCGCGGGTCGCGGTTAAAAAACTCCCGCGGCAAGGCGTCCAGGCGTGCGGAATCAAAGGCTGTGGGCTGAGCAGGCACTGCTGCTAATTTCTCGCGAAGGCGTTGCGCATGGCAAGCATGTGGAGCAGGTTTCAAGGTTTTGGCCGCACTCACCGGAGATAAATTTTATTAGAAGCAGTCGGCCTGCCTTGTCGCCGTCATTCTCATTCTTTCATGTTGAACGAGGGCAGATGTCCGAGTCGAAACACCCCCGCGCACACAGGCCGGCCGAGTTGCGGAAGGGAGTTTCAATCGGGGATTGAAGGACGAAACAACCACAGTGAGAACGCCTTCGGACGGCTGTGGCTGTGCGGCATCCTAGGGGTCCTTCGCTCGGATGCGGGTCTGTAAACCGCATCCTCGACTCAGGATGACAGTTGCAATATATCGCCGCTACACGAAGCTCCGGAAACCGGGAAACCTTGAAACCTGTGCAACCTTGAAACCTCTGAACGCTTGAGCTGCGCAACCTCGAACCTTGTTCTGCCAATTACCAAAGTCCACAGGTTCCCGGACTGTCACCGCCCGATACTTTAGGAACCTCGCCGCCGTCGCCAGGTCCGCATACCATGTTCCCGCCACCCGTTCTGCACCTTTGAGGAGGGATTTCTATGTTTCGAAAGAGTTTGAAGGCTCTGGCGGTCGTGCTCGCGCTGTCGCTCGGCGCCTTGGCCAAGATTCCAGCAGGCACGCCCTTGACCATCCGCCTGACTTCGGAGATCACATCTCGTACCGCGCGCTCCGGCCAGACGTTTCATGGCACCTTGGCCCGCAGCGTGGTGGTGCGCGGCAAGACACTTGCCCGGGCAGGAGCTCCGGTGAGCGGCGTGGTATCTCATGCCAAGTCCAGCGGCCGCCTGCACGCGCCTGGCGAGTTAAGCGTCCGCCTGACTTCGATCCGACTGGACGGCGAGCTTGTGGCCCTGAGCACCAGCTCCGTCAGCACCAAGGGCAAGAGCCACAAGAAGGGCAATATCGAGAAGATCGGCGGCGGCGCGGCCGCGGGCACCCTGATCGGAGCTTTGGCCGGCGGCGGCAAGGGCGCCCTGATCGGCGCGGCAGCTGGTGGCGCGGCCGGCACCGGTGTGGCGGCGGCAACAGGCAAAGAAGAAGCTATCTTCCATGCCGAGCAGGCGCTCACCTTCCGGGTGCGCAGCGCCACAATGGAATCGCGCTCCACTCGCCGGAAATAATCAGCGTGGGGGGGCGGGTCCGCCCCCCACAAGATTCCAACTCTGGTCATGTTGAGCGAGGGCGCACGCCCGAGCCGAAACACCCCTCCACCGTCGGAGCCACTGATCTGCGCAAGGGAGTTTTTGCCGGGCTGAATACAAGGATTACGAACTGCCCTTCAGCGCCGCCAGCACTTCCTCGGCGTGGCCTTCCGCCTTCACCTTGTGAAACACACGGGCAATCTTCCCGTCCGGCCCAATGACGAAGGTGGTGCGTTCAATTCCCATCACCTTCTTGCCGTACATGTTCTTTTCCTTCATTACGCCGAAGGCATTGGCCATCTTCTTGTCGCTATCAGAAAGCAGGGTGTAAGGCAGATCGTATTTCTGCTCGAATTTCTTTTGCCGCTCCGGCGCGTCGGCGGAGATGCCCAGAATCACGGCGCCGGTCTTCTGCAGCTTGCTGTATGCGTCGCGGAACCCGCACGCTTCTATGGTTCAGCCGGGCGTGTCGGCCTTGGGAAAGAAGAACAACACGACGGTCTTGCCCCGCAGCTCCTTCAGCGACACCATCTTGCCGTTCTGGTCAGGTAAACTGAACTCAGGCGCTTTATCACCCATTTCCATGCTTTGCTCTCCAATCCGCCATTTATACCGCAGGGCTGCCGCGGCCGTCATCTGCGGCCTGCTGAGCTTCGCCTGGGCCTCGCCGGCGTGGGCGCAATATGGCCGGCGGCCGCGCGTCTCCAAGGGCCCTCGAGCCACCGGCATCGTGCAGCTGCAGGGCAAGCGCGCGCGCCTTATTCCCCTGGTGATCATGATCAACGGCCAGTTCTACGACGCCAGCATCTATCGCGCCGATCCCCGGCCCATGGCGCTGGATCCGGGCGTGGTTTACGAAGCCGAGCGCAGCGGCACGTCCGTGGGCCTGTTCACCGTGGGCAATGCCCTGCAGCTGAACAATAACTGGTATGGGGTAGGACACTGGGAAACTGACGAGGAAATTCAGCAGGCCAAGCAGGCGCGTAGCAAAGAGGAGGAGCAGGCGAAGGCCGCCCAGCGAGCATCGGCGCGGGCCGAGGATTCCGGGCCGCCGGTCCTGCGCCGCCCCGGCAACGAGAAACCTCCCGCGCCCAATCCGCCGCCGTCCAGCACGCCTCCGGCCCAGAAACCCGCTCCGGCGCCTCCCGCCCCAGCGCCTCCGCAGCAGACAGCCAAGGCCACTCCAAGCACCCCATCGCCAGCGCCCGCTTCCAGCGGCAGCCCTGACGACTACGACCCTAACCGGCCGGTTCTGCGCCGCGGCGCTCCGGCAGCGACTTCGCAGGAGGAGACCTGGCCAGCCGAGCTGGTTCCAGGAAAGCCGGCGGCCATTGGGGCTGCGGGCACGGCCGAGCCGGCTGGCCCCAAGATCGAGCAACTGGCCGCTATCTCTGATGCTGACGGGCCCGAACTCCGCTCCTATAACTTCAGCCTGTCGTCGGAAGAGCGCAACTCCGACTACAAGAAGATGATCAGCTACGCTCAGGATGCGGTCAGCAACTATGAGCGCCTCCGCCACCCGGACTTTGCCTCCGCCCAGCTGGGCGCCAGCGATTTCCGTTACTTCGACGTGGATTTGAGCAATGAGCCCGTCTTCATACTCACCGCTCCTGCCATGGTAAGTTTCGGCGCGGCGCCAAGGGCTGCAACCCGCCGCCGCACCGCCCGTCGCGCGGCACCGATGAACGAGCCCACTCCCGGCAAGCAGGAGCAGGCCTATGTCACCGTGGTGGGCCGGGTGGACCTTTATGGCGAGGTCAAGCTCATCTTCTCTTCCGTGACCGACAGCTCTCATCTGGACGAGATTCCTCGCCTGCAGCTGATTGATGCCGTGGATGTGGATGGCGACCAGCGCGGCGAGTTGCTCTTCCAGGAAACTACGGACTCTGGCAACGGCTACATCATCTATCGCGTTTACCCGGACCAGTTGATGCAGCTGTTCAGTACCCAGGGCCCGCAGGACTGATTGATTCGGCCCTGAGAAGGTACAATTCTTCCTTCTGCACACCATTTCTCACTTCCTGGCGCGCTACACCAACTTCATCTGGGGACTGCTGCAGCCGCTAGGCTCCTGGGGCGTGTTTGCCATCGCCGTTATTGACGGCTCGCTGCTGGGCATGCCGCTGGACCCGGTGGTGGCCGGCTACGTGTACCAGAGCCCTCACAAGTTCTTGTGGTACGTGGTGATGGCCTCGGCGGGCTCGGCCGTGGGCAGCATCGTGCTCTACGTCATCGGGTACAAGGGAGGCGAGGTGCTGCTGCAAAAGCGCATGTCGCAGCAGAAATTCGAAAGTATGCGGCGCTCCTTCGACCGCCACGAATTCTGGGCGCTGATGTTTCCCGCCCTGCTGCCGCCGCCGTTCCCTTTCAAGCTTTTTGTGCTGGCGGCGGCGGCGTTTGACATGAACTTCGCGCATTTCGAACTGGCCATTTTTGCCGGGCGGTTTGTGCGTTTCCTGATATTGGCGCTGCTGACTATCCAATTCGGCCCGCAAGTGGTGAGCATCACCGGCCATCTTGTGCATCAGCACCTGGCGGCGCTGCTGCTTGCGGTGGTGGTGGCGGTTACGGGGTATGTGCTGCTGCGGCAAAGGCGAAAAGGCAAGCTGTCACCCTGAGCGGGGGCGAACGCCCGCGTCGCTCAGGGATGACAGTTGGTTTTATGCGGTGGCGTGCGCCCGGCGCTCGGCGATCGTGTGTACCAGGTGTCCGATGCCGAAGAACACCGCGCTAAAGAAGAGATCGCCGGCCAGATCATTGCGGAAGAACGGCAGTCCGGCAACATAGGCGGCAGTGAGCCCGCCCAGAGTTTTGGGATACATGGTCCAGGCCGCCCACACCCCGAAATTGCTGACGATGAAGAAGGAAACGGAAGCGCCCAGGGCGGCTCCCAGCACGCGCCAGGGCTTGCTGTTGCTCATCAGCACGCCACCGAACAAAACGATAGCGAGGTACCAGGCCCAGCTGATGAAGGTGTCAGCGGGCAAGGCGTAGCCGTAGACCACTTTGGTCAGGATCACGTCGGAGGCGGCGAGCAGCGCCACCGGAATCCAGATGTACTTGCGTGGCATGCGCGCGCCAAAGTAGAGGAGCGCCGCCGCTACCGGGGTAAACGCCAGGGGATGAGGCAGGAAGCGAAAGCCAACCGCGAATAGCACGAACAGGATTGCCAGCATGGTCACCTCGCCAATGCGAATTTTAAATTTTGTTCTTTCCCGCCGCAGCAGTCAAGTGGGGAGGGCGGCGGCAGCGCACGACCGCGAGGACAATGGATGCTGATCCGTATCAGGGCACGCCTTCAGGCGTGCCGCTACACACCCCCTCAATGCTGGGCTTCAGCCCCTGAGGCGGCGGATCCACAGGGACAGAATGATGAGCTGAGGAGTACGGGAAGTCAGAAGCGCATTCTACTAAGTGACGCATAACTGGATTCGCCCGGATGTAATTGCGAATTCCGTAAAATTGCGCGTCAGTTAGGACTCGGACCTCGGAAAATCCCTTTTGCCATACAGGGGCCCTAAACCCCAGTTGTTTGTGGGCATTAAACGCGAATCCACCCTTGATGTACTGCACGGCGCGCTCAATCGACAATTCGGACCCAATCGTGATTAGGACATGGAAATGGTCCGGCATTACGACAAAATCGTGGAGTTGAAATTTGCCCTGCTTTCGATATTGATAAAGAAGCTCAATAAAAAGAGTAGCTGCCCGCTGCGACTGTAGAAGCGATCTCTTGCCCAATGTGGACGAGGTTACGAAGAAAGTTCGACAATTGGCGGCGATGCGGTGCGGATCTGAATGACGACTCGGGATAGCCATTGGACAGCGGCTAAAGCCGGCCTCTCCGGTGAAGGTTCCGGCACGGCTGAAGCCGTGCCCTGATACGATTTGTACACCGGCGGAAATCTGAGCGCAGTGACAACAATCAGCAACAACCTATTTTCCAGGGCCAAATTGAAACCAAAAGGAGGCCTGACCGGTAACAGTTCGCTTCGCTCCGCTCTGCTCTTCCTAGTCATGCGGGCGGCGCAATCCCATGTACTCTCCCACCACCTGCAACTTGTCATTGAGCACCACGCGCGAGCTCAGCGGCCGTTCCCGCCGCTCTGGATACATAAAGCGCAGGTCAAAAAAGCGCACCAGGTAGCCCGGCGGGTTCTCCAGCTTCTCGGTTTCGGTCAGCGGGTACTGCGCCCAGTCCAGGTATACCCGGCCCAAGTAGCTTTTCTTGGCCGCCAGCGTAACCGGCGTCACCTCCGGTTTGTAATAGGTCCTGGCCTCGTTGTCCGGATCAACTTCGGGAGTGAGCGAATTTACGTGCATGGTCTGGAAGAAGTTTTTGGTTTCGACCACGCCCATCCACCGGAACGGATTCGCCGGGTAAGGATAAGCGGAGACTCGAAGGGGCACGGCACTATCGTAGAGCCGAGCCTGCATGGCGGCCAAGGCGTGGCGATGCTCAAAATCACGCAGGCCCCAAAAGGCCAGCATGCCTGCCAAGGCCAGGATGGCTCCCACCCGCCCGCGCGGTCCGCGGCTCTTGGCGCCGATTTCTTCATGAATCAGCGCGAACAACGCGGGCAGCACCAGGCCAGCCACCAGCACGCCCCACAGAACCGGCTCCACGATGAATACGATGTCCCACGAGTACCAGCGCGGGTAGAGGGGAGAGAACGGGCGCACCCCGTAGTTGTTGGTGAAATCGAGCAGAATGTGGCTAAGCCCGCCGATGCAGGCGAACCCGAACAGGAGTCCCCAGCGCGGCGGAACTGCCGCTTCTCGTCGCCTGTGCCGCAGCGTGTACACGCCCCACACCACCAGCACGGTTAGCGCCGCCATCAAGGGGACGCCCAGCAGAGTATGGGTGATGCCGCGATGGTGGGCGAAGCCATAAACCGGCCCGTGCAGGTATCCCAATACGTCCAGGTCGGGCGCTTCCGCCGCCAGCACCAGGGTGACGGTGGCCAGCGCGGTTTTGCGATTCAGGCCGGCGCGGCTGATGCAGGCCCCTGTCAGGAAGTGGGTTAGCGGCTCCAAAGGTCAGTTGAGGCGATCAGGATACCGCATCGCCTACGCGCGGCGCGGGCGCCATCACGTGGTCGCGAACTTTCTCGGTAGCCACATGCTGCGGCACGAGCAGGGTCAGCGCGCCCGGCACCACGGTCATCTCCATGGGCAAGCGGCCCAGCACCTCGCCATCCGCCTCGACGTAAATTCGAGAGGAGGCTTCGTTGCCGTTGCCGCCGGCCAGAGGGCGGCAGATCAGCCGCGTGCTGTGGGCCAACTCCACTCCGGGGACCCGCCAGCGTCCCCCCGCTAACGAGCGCAGGATATACATGAGATAGGGCAAGCGGCTGCTGGTCTTGAACAGCACCAGTTGCACGTCATTGCGGCGCAGCGCCGCTTCTGGCGCAAAGCGCCGCAGCACGCCGCCAAATTGGGTGATGCGGACGGCCAAGGCTTGCGATACCTGCTGCCGCTGCGTCTCGCCGGTGCGCGCGTCGGTGAACTCGGCCTCGAAGCACCCCATGTCATGGGTCAGCCACAGGCGCAAGGCTTCCGCGTAGTAGGCGCCCATGCCCATGCGTTGCTTCATGTTGGCGTGCAGGCGGTAGAAGAGGTCGGCGTCCACGCCCACACCTACGGCAATCACAAAATAGCGGGTGCAGGCATTGTCATTCCTGTCGTGATACGCAATGCGTCCGACGGCGATGCGCTGCGGGCTGGCGGTGAGCGCCGCTTCCGCTGCCTTGGCCGGGTGCCGTGGCAGGCCCAGGTCGTGAGCCAGGGCATTGGCGGTACCCATAGGAATCACGCCCAGCGCGGCCTGGCTGAACACCAGGCCCTGCAGGACGTCGTGCACGGTACCGTCGCCGCCGCAGGCGAAGATGGCGCCGCAGCCATCGGCTACCAGTTGTCGTGCCTGCTCGCCAGCTTGCCTCGGACCTTTGCTGGCGACAATGGTGGCCCGCACGCCGCCCTGCTGCAGCACCTTGGCCGCGGCTTCCACCTGCGCACGGCGGCGCTCGTCCTGCCGTCCTGACGCCGGGTTGTAAATGAGGGCCGCTGTGCGAAGCATGGGCCTGCCTGCCGCCGGACCGCCTGAGCGTCTAGGTTAGCAGCTTCTGGGGCTGCCGGCGGCACTTGTCTGGCTACGGGTGCCGCCCCGTTTTGGGGAGGACAGAACCGCGTCCGCACGCGAGTGTTCCTTAGAGTCGAGTTCTCACTATCTCGACAGGTTTGGAGGAGTGTGGAGGAGCACGGCTTCAGCCGCGCGATAGCCGGCAGAACAGCATTGGCTTTAGCCACGGTGGCGTGCTGTTCGTTACCTAAATGTCGCTCGCACGCCGGGGCTGAAGCCCAGTCAATTGTCTAGGCCTGCGTCGCAGGGCTAAAGTCCTGCGCTTCGACGCTGAAGCACGGGTCGGAGGATCGGAGGGTAATTGGGTAGCTGCGCCGAACTGTCCCCGTGCAACGGCTGTGCTCCGCTTCGTGCCGCGCGCAAAGTCCGACGCTACGCCCCGGCCCTTCGCGCTCTCTGCATATAATCGAAGTAATGGCCACCGCTGCCGCCAAGGACATAACCCGCCGCATCGGGGAGTTGCGCGACCAGATCCGCTACCACGAGCACCGCTACTACGTCCTCGACAATCCCGAGCTAAGCGACGCCGATTTCGACTGCCTGATGCAGGAACTGAACAAGCTGGAGGCGGAGCACCCGGAGTTGATCACGCCCGATTCGCCCACCCAGCGCGTGGGCGGCAAGCCGCGCGAGGGCTTCGTCAAGGTGCCCCACTCCACGCCCATGCTCTCGCTCGACAATGCCTATAACGAGCAGGAATTGCGCGACTGGGAGCGCCGGGTGCACGAACTGAGCGGGCGCAAGACCGTGGACTACGTTTGCGAGCTCAAGCTGGACGGCCTCTCCATGGCGCTGCGCTACGCGCCTGACCCGCACGACGGCGGCAGCTCGCGCCTGGCGCAGGCGCTTACCCGCGGCGATGGCTCCATCGGAGAAGAGGTCACGGCCAACGTGAAGACCATCCGCTCAGTGCCGCTGTTTATCCCCGCGGCCACCTTGAAGAAGGCCGGGTTGGCGGCAGAATTCGAAGTGCGCGGCGAAGTGATCATGCCGACAAAGTCCTTCGAGCGCATGAACGAAGAACGCGAGCGCCAGGGCCTGGCGAAATTCGCAAACCCCCGCAACGCCGGCGCCGGAGCGGTGCGAGTGCTCGATCCCAACATCACCGCCCAGCGCCGCCTCGATTTCTACGCCTATTTTTTGTTGACTGATGGCCGCGCCTTCCTGCCCCGCCAGTCCGAGGCGCTGGAAGCCTTGCAGGCTGCGGGTTTCAAGGTCAATCCCAACTGGCGGCCGGCGCAGAATGGCGAAGAAGTCTGGAAATTCATCAACAGCTGGGAGCCCAAGCGCGACACGCTGCCCTACGAAATTGATGGCGTTGTGGTGAAGGTGGACGAAACCCGCCTGCAGCGCGAACTCGGCTACACAGGCAAGGCGCCGCGCTGGGCCATTGCCTACAAGTATGCCGCTCGTTCCGGAATCACCAAAATCGAAGATATTCGCGTGCAGGTGGGCCGCACCGGCAAGCTCACGCCCGTGGCCTGGCTGCAGCCGGTGGCCATCGGCGGCACCACCGTAACCCGCGCTACTTTGCATAATGCGGATGAAATCGAACGGCTCGGAGTGAAGATCGGCGACTGGGTGGAGGTGGAGCGCGGCGGCGATGTTATTCCCAAGGTCACGCGCGTGCTCGACGACCAGCAGCATCCCCGCGGCGACCGGCAGTTTCACATGCCCGAGCGCTGCCCCGAATGCGGCGGCCACGTGGTGCGGGTGGAGGGCGAGGCCGACCACCGCTGCGTCAACGCTAATTGCCCGGCCAAGCTGCGCGAAACCATCCTGCATTTCGCCTCCCGCGGCGTGATGAACATCGAGGGCATGGGGGACGCCCTGGTCAACCAGTTGGTGGAGCGCGGCCTGGTCAAGAGTGTGGCCGACATCTACCAAATCACAAAGCAGGACCTGCTCGGGCTGGAGCGCATGGGCGACAAGTCCGCGCAGAACGTGCTCGACGAAATTGCAAATTCGCGCAAGCTGCCCCTGGAGCGCGTGATCTACGGTCTGGGCATCCGGTTTGTGGGCGAGCGCACGGCTGAGTTCCTGGCGCAACACTTCGGTTCGCTCGACGCCATGATGCAGGCCAGCGTGGAAGAACTGCAGGAGGTCAATGAGGTTGGCCCGCGCGTAGGCCAGAGCATCTACGAGTTTTTCCAGGAGCCCAAGAACCGCGAACTGGTGAAGCGCCTGCGCGAATCCGGGCTGACCTTTACCGGCAAAAAGCGCGAGAAAGGCACCAAGCTCGCGGGAAAAACCTTTGTCCTCACCGGATCGCTGGCCAACCACAGCCGCGACGAAGCCAAGAAGATGATTGAAGATGCCGGCGGCAAGGTGACCTCGTCCGTCAGCAAGAAGACCGACTACGTGGTGGCCGGCGTCGAGCCCGGCTCCAAGCTGGACAAGGCCCGCGACCTGGGCGTGAACGTGATCGGCGAGGATGAAATGCTGCGCCTGGTGCGAGGCTAAACTTCCTCTCCCCGGATGAACGCGATTACACGGGAAAACATGAGGCCGAACGGGTGCGGCCGATTTGGGCAGAAACGTGTTTCCGGCGGCTTCACAGACCGGACCGCTCTGCGGCAGAAGCCCAAGTCACCTGGCTGCCGGTTACTACCTGGGTTCTTCCTGCACGATCTGCTACGTGTCTGCTGCACTTGGCGTAAGACACGAGGGAGAGAACGCGTTGCGGATACTCCCCCTTGCGCTCGGGGGCTCCCGGTGGTATAAAAGATTCACCGACGACAAGCGATCGGGAAAATGTCAGCAGGTTGAATCTTTTGCTGCCCGCGGACATCAAATAGGGAAAGCTTGAAATTAGCTCCGGCCACGGAGCTCATATTCGGGGACAAAGTTCCTCGAAGGGTTTAAGCGGTTTTCGCAAAAACCTCCAAACGGTCTTTTTTGAGAATCATCTTTTCCGCGCGGCCTTGGTTGCCGAATGGCACGGGTGCAGGCGCGGAAGCGCGTCGTATCACGCACATTCCAGCTCCGCTTAGGGCGTTGAGCGCCTTGGGGAAATGCTGTCGAAATCCTCTGGATTTCCGGCCAGATCCCCGGGTTGACAGTGCGTGAACGGGCGCGGTAAGGTGAAAAGGTTTTCCTCTATGTTCTGGCTCGTCCAGAGCGTGGGGGAACGAGGACGGGCGTCCGGCAACGGATTCCCGGCCGAAACGCGCCGCTCAGGCGGAGAGCGCTTCGGTCTTTGACAACTAGGTTGAACGTGCCAGTCGTGAGAAAGGCTCCAATGCGCATGCAAATGCGTGGTGGAGACCCCGGAAGTGCTTGGGTTAAAAGTCCGAGCGATCTCACAAGATAGTCATTCCGGCTACGGCCGGAGTGGCAGTCTCTCCACCCAGGAGAGACATCAGGTTTCAAACGAGAGTTTGATCCTGGCTCAGAATCAACGCTGGCGGCGTGCCTAACACATGCAAGTCGAACGAGAAAGCGGGGGCAACCCCGTGAGTACAGTGGCGAACGGGTGAGTAACACGTGACTAACCTGCCTTCGAGCGGGGGATAACCCCGGGAAACCGGGGCTAATACCGCATAACATCGCGAGGTGAAATTCCTTGTGATCAAATGCGCAAGCAGCTTGAAGAGGGGGTCGCGGCTGATTAGCTAGTTGGTGAGGTAACGGCTCACCAAGGCGATGATCAGTAGCCGGCCTGAGAGGGCGCACGGCCACACTGGAACTGAAACACGGTCCAGACTCCTACGGGAGGCAGCAGTGGGGAATTTTGCGCAATGGGGGAAACCCT
>JAICWP010000007.1 GCA_025934735.1 Terriglobales bacterium
GCTTCCGGGCGCGTTCACCGTCACGCTATAGTTCACTGTCACTGACTGGCCCACGACCGAGGGATCGGGAGTATCGGAGGTGATCGTTGTGGTCGTGTTCGCCTTGTCCACCGTGTGCGACTCTGCCGCCGAGGTGCTGCCGTTGAAGTTGCTATCTCCGGCGTAGGTGGCCGTCAGGCTCTTGGCTCCCGCGCTGGTGAAGGTCAGCGAGCAGGTACCCGCCGCCACCGTGCCCGTGCAGCTCACGGTGCCGTCGCTCACCGTCACATTGCCCGTGGGCGTGCCGCTTCCGGGCGCGTTCACCGTCAGGGTGAAGCTGACTGTTACCGCTTGCCCTACGACTGAGGGATCAGGGCTATCGGATGTGATCGCCGCAGTGGTATCAGCCTTACTAACCGTTTGGGCGAGCGTCGAGGACGTGCTGCCATTGAAGTTGCGATCGCCCGCGTACACCGCCGTGATCGGATGCGGACCCACGCTCAGCGATCCGGTGCTCAAGGTGGCCTGGCCAGAACCGTTCAAAGTCCCCGTTCCTAACGTAGTGGCACCGTCGTTGAACGTGACCGTACCGGTCGCCGTACCGGCGCCCGGAGCCACCGCGCTCACCGTCGCGGTAAACGTTACCGACTGACCAAGAGCGGAAGGATTGACAGATGACGTGATGGTGCTCAGGCTATCTGTCTTATTCACCGTTTGTCCGCCGCTTAATGAGCCACTGCTGTTTGTGAAATTGCCCGTGGCGCTGTAACTAGCGGACACGGTATGGCTACCTACAACTAAGGCGGCATTGCTGCCACTAGTAGCCGTACCGTTGCTGCCGTTCGCAGTTACCGTAACAGGCGAACCGACATTTGTACCGTCAACCACGAATTGCACCGTCCCCGTAGGCGCTGCAGTGCCCGAGCTTGGAGTAACGGTGGCAGTGAACGTTACACCTTGACCAAATGCAGATGGGTTGGCCGACGAATTCACGCTAGTGGCCGTTGAGACGGTCGCAGGATTGACCACAAAGTTCACAGGATTGGAAGAGCCGCCACCCGGCACAGGATTGGTGACAACGACGGGATAATTGCCCGCAGTAGCCTGATCGCTGGCACTCAGCACAATTGTCAACTGCGTCGAGTTTACGAATGTTTTTGCGTGGCCCACTCCGTTATATGTCACGGTCGAGGTGGAGACGAAGTTTGTCCCATTGACAGTGAGAGTCTGCGAAGCGGCCCCCACCGTGGTCGAAGCTGGTGATAAATTAGCGATACTAGGAATAGGATTTGAGACGGTCAGCCCAAAATTTGAGCTGACACTATTTTTCCACTTATTGTTATCAGATGAATTGAAGTTGCCTTTGACATTCAACCCGCTCCCTGCCTCAGTAGGCATTAAAGTCACGGCGCAACTGGAATTACTGGATGACCCGATCTGAGCTAATGTGCATACGCCGCTCGGCGTGAATACAACCGTTCCATTATATGAAAATGTAACCGTTCCCTGCGGATAGCCATTCGGAGCTCCGGATTGAGTATTGCCAACTGTTGCCGTACAGGTCGTTGAGGTATCAGCCAATAGCGAGCTAGGCGAACAAGATACCGTCGTTGAAGTCGTGTCTCCTGCCGCATCCGTGAACGTGGTCTGCGCCTGCGATTGGCTGCCGCTAGCGGTGAGATAAAAACGCACATTAAGGTCGTGGGAATCTGGCGAGAACTGGCTGTTCGAGATATTCCCGTTCTGGTCGGCGACGGCGGTCATGGCTGGGTGGGTATCGAGGTTCGGCGATTCCACCAAGGTCAAGCTCACCGTTTCGCCGGGCTGCCACCCCGAGCCCGTGATGTTCACAGTGGTACCGGGCGCGTAGTCGCTCTGGTCGGTCTTGACGGTAGCAAAGCCGTACAGTTCGGCGCCGGCCAGAGTGCCCGAGCCCGCGTTCTGCCCGCCGGCTACCAGCAGCAGGCCATCCACGGTCGAAAGCGGCGCACCCGCAGCGCCTGCGCGTGGGCTGGCCATGGCGCCAGTCGCCTGCACCGCCGTGTTCCAGGGTACAAACAGTTCCGCTGACGCTAGTTCTGTCCCCGCCGAGGTTCCGCCAACAACCAGCACGCTGCCGTTATGAGGAAGCAAAAAGGCCTGCTGGCCGGAACGCGCGGTTGCCAGCGAAGCCGGACTTACAGCAATCGTACCTGCCGCTGGATCATAAATTTCAATCGAGGCTAGATCGTTGCCACCGTCATCACCACCAATCAGGGCCACCGTGCCGTCGAGCAGCGTGGTAGCCGACAGCTTGGCGCGGGCAGTGGCTAGTGCCGGTCCGGCCGTTATTGCGCCGGTACCACCGTCGTAAATCTCAGTGGAGGAGAGCGTAGTGGGGTTGCCGCTCGCGTCCACAGCCGTGCCGCCAGCAATCAGGACGCGTCCATCGCTCAGTACCGCGGCGGCATGGTCCTGGCGAGCTGTAACCAGCGCGCCCGCAGAGCTAAACGTGTCATTCGTCTCATCAAACACTTCCAGCGCGCTCACTGGTCCAGCGGAACTTTCACCACCTGCCAGCAGCACATCGCCATTCAATAATTGCGAGATGCTATGGCCGGCTCGCGCTTCAACCATGGTCGCCGACAACATCTGCCAGGCATTCGTCTGCGGGTCATAGGTTTCGGCCGAATTCGTGATCCCGCCCCCGCTGGTCCGTCCGCCGGCCACCAGCACGCGCCCATCGGGCAGCACGATGGCGGCATGCCCGCTGCGCGCCGCCTTCATGGCTGCGGCGGACGAAAAGGTGCCATCCGTATTGAACAATTCCGTGCTCGACATTGGCGCGCCGCTGCCATCAGAACCGCCGGTGATGAGAATGCGGCCATCCGGCAGCGCAACCGCCGCCGCCCCGGAACGTGCGGTGGCCAGACTTCCGGCAGCCTGCCATGCGCCAGTGCTGACCTGCGGCAACGACGCTTTTAAAATGAATGTGGCGCTGAACAGCGAGAGAAGGACTACAGCCAGACGAAGCGTTCGCGACATACTTCACCTCAACCGCAGAATGGGCACAGTAACGAGCCCACTAGCAGCATGTTGGCGGGGAGGTCAGTCTGTCCCGGAGCGGGGGATCAGAAATGGAACAGCACTACATCCAACAGCTGTACGGCAGCAGCGCTGTATTGCAACGTAACAGGCGCCACTTGCCCACCTGGGAAGACTCGGCCTGCGTAAAGCCTTGCCAGGAGCCGAGTCCGAGCTAATCCTGTTCTACAGATGTCGTCCCGTAAATGGCACAAAGGTGGGTGAAAACAGTTGCGGACAGTATCAAGGGGTGAATACTGTTAGTGATGTATTCCCAGGCCCGCCGACGAGAAGGGAGAACGCTTTGCCGCATGCGGATTCCAGGTTTTCAGGTGCAGTACGCTTAAGCCTGGCAACATTGACGGCGGGCTGACAAAAATTAGAAGTACCTTGGCGGCATATCCCCTGGATGGCGGTCAGTCCTATGCCAACTGAAAACCCCGCCAGGGATTGATTGGGGCAAGGATCATCGGAATAGACCTGAATTGTAAAGTCGATTTGTTGCTTCGGGGTATTATGTCTGGTCGGTTTCCCGGATAACAGCTTCAGGTGTGAATGTCGGCTCCGGGCAGCCAGCCGCCGGTACATCAATGAGCTACAGTGCGCCCCCGCCCCCGGAATTGAATGGTCTCTCCGCGTCCGACCAGCGTCATGCCATCGCTGCCAGCTTTATGGGCTGGACGCTCGACGCCTTTGATTTCTTTGTCCTCACCTTCCTGATCGGGCCCTTGTCGCAACAATTTCGGGTCTCCAAAAGCGCCATAGTTCTCACCTTGACCATGACATTGGCCATGCGGCCGGTGGGTGCACTGCTGTTCGGCATGCTGGCGGACCGCTACGGGCGCCGCCGGCCCCTGATGGCGAATGTCATCTTCTTCTCGGTGGTTGAACTGCTCTGCGGTTTCGCCCCCAGCTACTCGGTCTTTTTTGCCCTGCGCACCATCTTCGGCATCGGCATGGGAGGGGAATGGGGAGTGGGCGCCTCGCTCGCCATGGAAAGCGTGTCCTCCCGGCGGCGGGGCTTCATTTCCGGCGTGATCCAAAGCGGCTATTCCACCGGTTACCTCCTGGCCGCCATTGCCGCCCGCCTGGTATTGCCGTTCTGGGGGTGGCGAGCCATGTTTTGGGTGGGCGGACTCCCCGCCCTCCTGGCTTTCTATATCCGCTACCGGGTGAAGGAATCCAAGGCGTGGGAACAGCATCGTGCACCAACCGTGGGCAGCATCGCGGGTACCGCGTTCACCCATTGGAAGCTGTTCCTGTATCTGGTGCTGATGATGGCTCTCATGAACTGCCTCTCTCACGGCACTCAGGACCTTTATCCCGACTTCCTGGGTTCGCATGGCATCGCTTCTGCCACCGTGTCCTATTTGGCCATGCTCTACAACGTCGGAGCCATTCTGGGCGGTATTTCCTTTGGTCATCTTTCGGAACGAATAGGCCGGCGCTGGGGCATGCTGTTGGCCATCGCTTTGGCCCTTGCAGTCATTCCTTTGTGGGCTTTCAGCACCCGCCTGGCTGCGCTCGCGGTGGGTGCGTTCCTGATGCAAGTGGGCGTGCAGGGCGCCTGGGGCATTATTCCCGCGCACCTCAACGAACTTTCTCCCGATACCGTGCGGGGCATGCTGCCCGGTTTTGCCTATCAGATTGGCATCCTGTTCGCCTCGCCTACCAACACCATCGAGTACGCTCTGCGCGATCGGCTGGGCTACTCCTGGGCACTGGCCTCCTTTGAGTTCGGAGTCATGCTTCTGCTGGCGCTAACCGTGGCTCTGGGCTCCGAGAGGCGGGGCAAGAGCTTCCTGCGACCATCCGTGGGCCAAGTCTCTGCCTGACCTGTCCACGGCCTATGGGTCGCTGCCCTCAGGGACAGCGGCTAATGTCCACCTAAGCACCCCAAAAGTCACCTTCGTAACCTACCCCCGCTGACACCAGGGCGCTAGCTTGAAGTGAGTCCTGCTCTAACTCATCGCCTCAGCGAGGTTACTTGCGTGCTCTGCCATTTTGTTGATCAGCGGGTGGATTTCTTTGCCGTGCTGGAAGAAAAGCTAGGTGAGGGCTTTACCCTCACTCCGGCGGTGGAGGACGACTACACCTCCCTGAGTGCCAGCGATGTCATCCTCTGCAATCTTCCAGCGGGCGATGACCCCCGTTTCCCTATCAGCTTGAAGACTTTGCAGACCCTGGTGCGCAATCCCGCAGGCATCCCGGTGGTCGCATTTCTCTCCACTGACGAGCGCGAAGTCATGCGGGAAGCCCTTTCGGCCGGCGCTTTCGATCATTTTGTGGAAACCGGTTCCATGCAGGAATTGCGCCTGGTATTGCGCCGTGCGGGACGCTTCCAGGAACTGCGGCGCGAGTTACAGCGTCTGCAGACCACGGCTCCCAATCCCGGCGAATTCTCCGCCATGGTGGGCACCGACAATAGCATGCGTCCGGTTTTTTCCCTGGCTTCCAAGGTGGCGCCCACAGACGCCAACGTGCTGATTACTGGCGAGAGCGGCACCGGAAAGGAGCTGCTGGCGCGCTCCATTCACTCCGCCAGTTCCCGCTCCAGCCAGCCCTTCCTTGCCGTAGCCTGCTCCTCGCTGCCGGAGACCCTGATTGAGGCGGAATTGTTCGGTCATGAAAAGGGGGCGTTCACGGGCGCCAACGCGGCACGCGTCGGCCGTTTTGAAGCCGCCGGAGAAGGCACCATCTTTCTCGACGAAGTGGGCGACCTGGCTCCCGCGCTGCAGGTGAAACTCCTGCGCGTGTTGCAGGAGCGCACTCTGGAACGGCTGGGGAGCAACCAGAGCCGCCCCATGGAAGCGCGCGTCATCTGCGCCACCCACCGCAACCTGCAGCAACTGGCCAGGGACGGATCCTTCCGCCTTGACCTTTACTATCGGCTTAATACTGTGGAAATTATTCTCCCCCCCCTGCGCGACCGCCGTGACGATATTGCCCTGCTTGCTCACACTTTTTTGCAAGGTTTTAACCAGCGCCACCGCCGCTCCGCGCAACGTCTTTCCGCTGCAGCTCTCTGCGCCCTGGAGGAATATGAGTGGCCGGGCAATGTGCGCGAACTGCAGAACGTGATCGAGCGTGCGGTGGTGATCTGCGATGGGCCGGAAATAGGCATGGAACACCTCCCTTCCCAGTTTGCCGCCTGGTCGGAAAGCGACTCCGGTAATTCTTTCGACGAAGAAGTCCGCAACTTCAAGCGCCGCCTCATTCTGCGCACGCTGGCCGAGTGCGGCAACAACAAGGTGCAGGCGGCCCGCTTTCTCAAAATTGCCCGCTCTTCCATTCACCGCCTCATTGAAGAGCTTGATATTTCGCCCACTGTTCACTAACCGGGTTCTGCTTGTGGGAGATGTACTTCCGTCACTTGGAGCCGGTTTGCTCTCGGCCTAGCATGGATGTGTTCCCTTCGTCACTGTTTATGCCTGTCACAACGGTTGGAATTCTAGGTTCTGAAGACGAGCAACTCGAGCTGCTGCAAACCCTGGTTGATGCCACCGCGGCTAGCCGCACCGTGCTCAAGGACCCACTCGCTGAGCTCGATTCCTTCATTCGCAAAGTTCGGGAAGTCAAACCGCAGGTTTTGCTGCTGGACATTCCGCCCCGCAATCACGCTCCTGCTCTTGCTGCGGTGGAGCGCTTGCATGCCGAGTTTCCGCAAACGGCCATCTTTGCTTCAGGCGATATGATGAAGCGGCAGATCATCGTGGATGCCATGCGCGCGGGCGCGTGCGAATTCCTCGACCGACCCCCCAGCACCCATAGCTTGATAGAGGCTTTTTCGCGCCTTTCGGCTACGCGCCGCAAACCTGGCGATGATGCCAATCGCGGCCGTGTGATCACGGTGCTGAATGCCAAGGGCGGCTGCGGGGCCACCACGGTGGCCGTGAATTTGGCCGTCTCCTTGAACGAGACTCACGGCAAAGCCGCGCTGGTGGACCTGGCGCCGATCGGGCATGCTGCCTTGCATCTCAATGCCAAACCCAATTTTGGCGTGCTGGACGCTTTGCAGAACTGTCACCGCCTGGACAGTTCTCTTCTCGACGGATTCGTGACCCGCTGCGATTCGGGCGTTCACCTGCTGGCTGCCCCGCCGGTGCCTACCCCAATCAAGCCCTCGGAAGATGAGGTGAGCCGCCTGTTCGATCTGATGGTGAACCACTACAAGTACGTCGTGGTGGACCTCTCTTCGCGGCTGGATCCGTTGGTCCGGATGGTCTGTGCATTTTCCGATACGATTCTTATGGTGGCGGAAACCGACATGATCGCGCTGTTGTGGAATGCGGCCCGGGTGCAGAGCTACCTCGGAGAAGCCTCTTCCCGCGAAAAGGTTCGGCTTGTGCTCAACCGGTTTCGTAAGACTCCTGAATTCAGCGATGCCGATGCCGAAGCCGCGGCCGATGCCCGCATCCTGTGGAAGATTCCCAGCCAATACTTCGTGGTTGGCAACGCCATTGACCGGGGCACTCCGGTCGCCTTGCAGAAGAATACGGACGTGGCGCGTTCCTTCCGTGGTCTGGCTTCAGTGGTTGCCCAGGATCAGAGCCGCCCGGCCCGCCGCCTGCTGAATAGTGAATACGCCAGCCGTATTCGCGCTTTTTCGACATAAACCGCGCCCCGGCATCACCCCCGGTTGTCCGTCCGCTTGGCACTAAACCACGGCATCCATTAGGATTACGGCTGTCACAGCCACGTTCGTTCTCGCATCTAACAGCCCGCATGCGCACGAATTTCGCAGCCCTGATGGCAGAGTCTGTTGGCTTGGCGGAATGCCTGGACCGTATGGCGGCCCGCAAACACGCCGACCGCCCGGTCTCCACCTATCGCCTGCAGTTCAGCGGCGAGTTCCGCTTCGTGGATGCGCGCGCCTTGGTGCCTTATCTCCGCGCCCTCGGTATTACCCACTGTTACGCTTCTCCCTTGTTGAAGGCTCGCACCGGAAGCGCTCACGGCTACGACATAACCGACCACAATACCCTGAATCCGGAAATCGGAACCGAGGAGGAATTCCAGGCGCTCGTCTCCGAACTGCACGCCAACGGTATGGCCCTGATCCTGGACTCCGTCCCCAACCACATGGGTGTGGGACACGGCGACAACCCCTGGTGGCAGGACGTGCTGCAGAACGGGCGCAGCTCGGCCTACGCTGATTACTTCGATATTGACTGGGAGCCGCTCAAACCTGAACTCCGCAACAAAGTGCTGTTTCCCGTGCTGGGCGGACCCTACGGCGTGGAATTGGAACGGGGTCACCTGCGCTTGAAGTTTGACGGCAGCTTTGTTGTCCAGTACTACGACAAGCTCGTGCCGGTGGACCCCCAAACCATTCCGCTGATTTTTGAACCTCTCGGCGACCTGCGCGTCCAAGCCGTGGAACTTCCCGAGACTGACCGGGCTGAGCTGGAAAATGTCCTTTTCGCACTGCGCCAGCTCCCGCCCAATTGGTCAACCGATCCCCAACCTGTGAGCCGCCGCCGGGCCGAAGCGCCTGCCCTGTTGCAGCAACTGCAGCAACTCGCGGATCATTCCCCAGCCATTCGTGCCCTCATTGACCAGGCTCTCGCGGCTACGAACGGCGAACCTGGTCTCCCCCGCAGCTTCGACTCTCTGCACCGCCTGCTGGATGCGCAAGCATATCGCCTGGCCCACTGGCTGGTTTCAGGCGAGGAAATCAATTACCGCCGCTTCTTCGATGTGAACGACCTGGTGGGCCTGTGCATGGAAAATCCGCGCGTCTTCGCCGCCACTCACCAACTGCTGCGGCGTTTGCTGGCCCAGGGCAGCGTCGCCGGCCTGCGCATTGACCATCCTGACGGCCTGCTCAATCCGGCACAATACTTTGTCCGCCTGCAGATGCTCTATGCCGCCAGCCAGTGCTGCGGGCCTGAACCGCGCGGCGCCGTGGCGGAAAACGGCATTGAGGAAGAGGTGCAGACTATTTTTGGCCAGCATGAATGGATGCTCCGCCAAGTCCCGTTTTATGTTGTGGTGGAAAAAATCCTCGAACCGGGCGAGCACCTGCCTCCTTGGCCGGTGGACGGCACCGTGGGCTATGGCTTTGCCAACCTGCTCAACGGCGTATTGATTGATTCCCGCAACCGGCGTTCCTTCACCCGGCTTTACGAGCGCTTCATCGGCGGCCCCGTGGACCCGGATACGGTCATTTACGAAGCCAAGAGCCTGGTCATGAATACCGCTCTGGCCAGCGAGGTGGCAGTGCTCACCCACCTGCTAGATGAGATCTCCAGCGCCGACCGGCATGCTCGCGACTTTACCGTGAAGTCGCTGGCTACGGCGATCCGTGAAACCATCGCCTGCCTCCCCGTGTATCGCACCTACGTCGACGAACGCGGCAATGTTATCGAACGTGACCGCGCCTACATTGACACGGCGATTGCCCGCGCCAAGCGCCGCAATGAGGCCATGCCCGCCCCCATCTTCGACTTTCTGCGTAACATTCTCCTGCTCCAGGGCAGCGCCCCGGAAGGCGATGGCGAGCAATACCGTAAATGGCTTTATTTCGTGCTCAAGTTCCAACAACTGAGCGGGCCGGTGATGGCCAAGGGTTTGGAGGATACGGCTTGCTATGTGTATAACCGCCTGGCCTCCGTCAATGAGGTCGGCGGCTCGCCCAAGGGATTCGGGGTTCCGGTGGAGGAATTCCATCGCGGCAATCTGGAGCGGGCGGAGAACTGGCCGCATGCCATGCTTCTCACCTCCAGCCACGACACCAAGCGCAGCGAGGATGTGCGCGCCCGCCTGAATGTGCTTACGGAGATGCCCCGTGACTGGTCGGCGGCAGTCATGCGCTGGCGCCGCATAAACCAACCCAAAAAGGTCAGCATTAGTGACGGACGCATCGTCCCCGACGCCAATGAGGAGTACCTCCTCTATCAGGCCCTGGTGGGGGCCTGGCCTTTCGCCGCCGCGGAACGTGACGAATTCACCGCGCGCGTGCAGCGCTACATGAACAAAGCCGTGCACGAAGCCAAGGTCAACCTCAGCTGGGTGAACGATAATCCCGAGTACTCAGCCGCCCTGAAATTGTTCATTGCCCGCATCCTGGCGCCCGATTTTGCCGGCAGGCGCAATCCGTTTCCCCAGCGGGTGGAAGAATTTATTCGCACTGTCGCTTACTTCGGAGCCGTGAATTCGCTGGCTCAGGTGTTGTTGAAGATCGCTTGCCCGGGCATTCCCGATTTTTATCAGGGAAACGAATTGTGGGAGTTCCGCTTAGTCGATCCTGACAACCGCCACCCGGTGGATTTTGACCGGCGGCGCCAGGTTCTCCAAGAGTTGCTGCGCCAGGCCAACCACTCCCATCGGCTTGAGTTGTGCTCCAATTTGTTGGCCAATTACCAGGACGGGCAGATCAAGATGTGGGTTACTCTGCAGGCTCTGAACTTCCGCCGCGAGCATACGGATCTCTTCCGTGCCGGTTCTTATATTGGGTTGACCGCAGGCAACGAAAAGGAGGAGCACTTGCTCGCCTTTGCTCGCAACTACGAGGACCAGATGGCCCTGGTGGCCGTTCCCCGCCTCTCCTACACCCTTATGCGAGGGCGACTCCAACCCCCGTTGGGAGACGCCTGGGGCAACGCCGTATTGCAGTTGCCAGCTGAAATGATGGGAACTCGCCTGCTCAATATTTTTACCGGCGAAGTGTTTCCCGCCAATGGCCGCACTTTGCCCTGCCGCGACCTGTTCGCTCACTTCCCCGTTGCCCTGCTCGCCGCATACTAGCCCGCGGCCTGTTAAGAGAAGGTTTACGCCGAGAACTGCTCTTGCATGATTTGCCCCGCCGTCTTTGCCGGCACCACCCGGTCCGTCACTTCCGCCAGCGCCGCCAGCGCATGGGCCAACTCCTTCTTCAGCGAGCCGGGCTGGTAGCGCCAGCTCCAATTTCCTTGGCTCTGGCTGGGCGTATTCATGCGGGCTTCGCTGCCCAGCCCAAGAACATCCTGCATTGGGATGACGCAAAGGTCGGCCACCGAGGACTGGGCCGCGCGCACGAAGGCCCAGTGCACCCCGCGCTCATCCAGCGGGCCCAGGTAGATCTGGGCCTGGGACCGCTCAAAATCGTTAGCGCCAGAATTCCACCAACCCACGGTGGTGTCATTGTCATGGGTCCCCGTATAGACAACGGTATTTGCCTCGAAACGGTGCGGCAGGTAAATGTGTGCCCCCGGATTTCCAAAGCCGAACTGCAGCACCCGCATGCCGGGAATCTGCAGCCGCTCACGCAGGGCATGCACCTCGGGTGTGATCATGCCCAGGTCCTCGGCAATGAACGGCAGGCTGCCCAAAACCTGCCGCACGCGGTTAAAGAGATCGTCCTTGGGTCCATCTACCCAGCGGCCGTGCACGGCGGTGGGCTCGTGCGCGGGAATTTCCCAGCACTGCTCGAATCCGCGAAAGTGATCAATGCGCAGCAGGTCGCACATGTGCATGGCCCAGCCCAGTCGCTGCAGCCACCAGTCGTACCCATGTGCCTTGAGCGCGTCCCAGCGGTAAAGGGGATTGCCCCAGCGCTGCCCGGTCTCGCTGAAGGCGTCTGGCGGCACGCCCGAAACCACCTCGGGCTCGAGCTCCTGATTCAGGCGAAATATTTCAGGATGCGCCCAGACGTCGGCGCTGTCGTAATTCACGAAGATGGCGATGTCGCCGATGATGCGAATGGAACGCGCCGCGCAGTACTGGCGTAGCGCATTCCACTGCTCGAAGAAGGCGAACTGCAGCACCCGCCCGATTTGCAGTTCATTGGCCAGTTCGCCCCGAGCATGGTCCAGCGCAGCCGGCTGCCGGTGCGCCAGCTCCCGCGGCCACTCATTCCACGCCTTCCGGTAGCGCTGCCGCAGGGACTCAAACAACACCCATCCTTCCACCCACCAGGAGTTCTCTGTGCAGAAGTGATCGAAACGGGAGCGATCATGGGCGCTGGCCTGGCGGAGAAAAGTTTGGGCCGCTTCGATGAGCAGCGGCAGCTTGGCCGCTGACACCTCTTCGTAATTTACCCGGCCTGCCTGCCCCGGCACATGGGAGAGGCGGCTGCGCTCAATCCACCCGCGCTCGGCCAGGCGCTCCAGGCTGATCTGCAGTGGGCTTCCGGCGAACGCCGACAGCGAAGAATAGGGCGAATTGCCATAGCCGGCGGGAGCCAGCGGCAGAATTTGCCAGAGACCTTGCCGCGCCGCTGCCAGGAAATCCACGAACTCGTAAGCAGCGGGGCCGAAATCGCCGATACCGCCCAGCGACGGCAGCGACGTGGGATGCAGCAGGATCCCGGTGGATCGTGGAAAGGCCATGGTCTGGCTAGAGAAAGCTATCTCTGTTGAACTGTTGAACCGGCTGTGGACAGGCGCTCAACTCGCTTCATTATGCGGAGTAGTCAGCTGCTTAAGCACCTGCTGGTTAATCTGGATCTTGCCGCTTTTTTGCAACTGCTCCCGCAGGTTGGCGATGAACAGCTCCAGCATCTGGTCGCGCTTCTGCTGCACCACCTGCTCGCGGATTTGGTCCTTTTGCTTCTGGAAATCAGCCGCCGAAGGTTCCTGCCGGTCCAGCACTGAAAGCACCGCGCCATCGGTGCCATTGTCAATGGGCCCGCTGATCTCGCCGGGTTTCATGGTGAACGCCACGCTAGCCGAGCCAGACATAGCACCCACGTCCGGCACCTGGTCCTTGCGCGTTACCAGCTCGCTGGTCTTTAAGGTTGCACCCGCTTCCTTGGCTGCCTTCTTCAGATCGTGCATGGCGCGGGCCCGGTCAGAGAGCTCCTGCGTCTTTTGCGCCAGCATGGATGTGGCCTGCTGGTTCACAAACTCGGACTCCACCCTGGCGCGAATCTGCTCGAACGTCGGCGTCTGCGGCGGCTGTACCCCCGTCACCCGGTACACCACGTATCCCTGGCGCAGGTTGGTCAAATCCGGCGGCTGGTTCTGCGAGGCGCTGAACACGGCGTCCATAAACTCCGGAGCCTGGCCCATCCCTGGCAATGCATCACTTCGGCCCACGAAGTCGGTGTTTGTGAGCTGCAGATTGTTCTCCGCCGCCGCCTTGGCCATCCCCTGGCTGCGCGCTTGGGATTCCACCTTCTCCGCCTGGTTCTGCGCCGCCTGGGCCGCCTTGTCCTGGGCGATTAGGGGCGTGATCTGCGCCGCTACCTCGCTCAGCGGCTTCAAGTGCGCTTCCTGCTTGTTGTCCACACGTATGATGTGAAATCCGTAGCTGCTCTGCACAATCCCGCTGGTAGAACCCTTGGGAAGCGAGAAAGCGACCTTCTCGAACTCCGGCACCGTCTGCCCGCGCTGAATCCAGCCCAACGATCCGCCATTTTTGGCGCTGGCCGTATCCTGCGAGTCTTTTTCCGCCAGCTTGGCGAAGTCCGCCCCGGCATGCAGCTGCTTCAGAATGTCTTCCGCTTTTTGCTTGGCGGCGTCCATGGCTTTTGGATCCACCTTGCCGTCCGGCCCAGGCGGCGGAGTCTTGATCAGAATATGGCGCACTTCCACCTGCTCCGGCACGCGGTACTCATCCTGGTGCTCGTTGTAATAGCGCTGCAAATCGTCGGGGGTGACCTGGACCTGGCTCGCCAGTTTGCTGGTATCAACCAAGATGTAGCTGACCTTGCGCTTCTCCGGAATGGAGTTCACGTAAGTCTGCTTGTTCCTGTCGTAAAAAGCCTTCAGCTCCGCCTCGGTCGGATGAATTTGTTTCTTCAGCTGGTCAACGGTGAGCACCGCGTATTCGAACTTTACTTTGGTGTTGTCTTTCGTGAACTGCTGCTCCAGTTCGCTGGGCGAAGCCACCACCGAGCCAGTCACCATGTCCATCAGCTTGCGGCGCAGCAAGTCGTCTTTCACCGCCTGTTCGAACTGCGGCACGCTCATACTGAATTGCGAAACGAAATCCTCATAGGCCTGCTCGCCAATGAAGGTGCCGTTCGGAAACAGCGAGGGGCCCATGGGGCCATGCTGCAGTTCGTCCTGCAACTCGGGATTACTCACACTCAGCCCGACGCGCTGGGCCTCCACCAGCATGGCATGTTCGGTAATCAGGTTGTCCGCCGCGCGCTGCACCAGGAAGGGCATCAGGGCCTGCGGCAGGCCCCGGGGAAACTGCTGTCGCCCCATATTGCGGGCTTGCTGCTGGACCTCGGAAACACTGATTTCCTGGCTCCCAACTTTGGCCACTACGTTCTGCCCCAGATCGTTCTGGAAGCCAAAGGCGTCTCCCAGAATGCCGCCAGGGACCAGCACGATCACCATGGCAGCGCAGATCACCACCAGGAGACCGCCCAAAACAACTTTCTTGATAGGACCGGGGGTTTGCAGAAAGCGAATCATTTGTCTTTTAGTTACTCCAGGCTAGTTAGCAGGAAACTTAATTATAAACGACCTCTCGGCCATTCTCCCTGGCTTCGGTCTGCACGCGCGCGGCGTCAGCGCATGCCGCCCCAGTTGAGCAAGTTGACATCAAGGCCCATAATAGAAGGTCCGCAAGTACTTCATTTCCGGAGGCCGTCAGTGAGCCAAGCTGTGTCCGCCCGGTTACTACTGATTTCGTTCTCTTTCAGCTTATTGCTTTCCGCCGCTTCTGCCGCCGGCCAGCAGGCCAGGCTGCCGATTACCCAAGACTGGGCCATCCAATCCTCGGCCCAGGTAACCGATACCGGCCAGAGCCTCTCTCAACCGGGCCACGCCACCCCGGGCTGGTACACCACCACCGTGCCCACCACCGTCCTTGCCACTTTGGTCCGGCATAACGTTTACCCGAACCCGGACTTCGGCATGAACCTGCGCCAAATTCCCGGGACCACCTATCCCATCGGGGAAAATTTCTCCAATATTCCCATGCCGCCGGGCAGTCCTTTCGCGGTGCCCTGGTGGTATCGCACCGAGTTCGAGGTGCCTGCCGCCTACAAGGGCAAGCAACTGTGGCTGAATTTCGAGGGCATTAATTATCGCGCCAACATCTGGCTGAATGGCAAGCAGATCGCCAGCGACAAGGATGTGGCCGGCACCTGGCGCTCCTATGAGTTCAACGTCACCGACGCTGTCCAGCCTGGACAGAAAAACGCCTTGGCGGTAGAGGTCTTCGCGCCTCTTCCCACCGACTTGGCGGTCACTTTTGTGGACTGGAACCCCATGCCCCCGGATAAGGACATGGGCTTGTGGCGTGGTGTTTACCTGGCCACCAGCGGCCCGGTCGAGGTTCGCCATCCTCACGTCATCACCGACGTGGATACCCCTTCGCTTGCCAGCGCGCACCTCACGGTGACGGTCGAACTGCACAACGCCACCAACCAACCGGTTAAAGGAACGCTAAAGGGCACAATCGGCAGCATTGATTTCTCGCAGCCGGTCGAACTGGCGGCGAGCGAGACCAAGGAGGTGGAGTTCACGCCTCAGCAATCCTCCCAACTCAATTTTTCCAACCCCAAATTGTGGTGGCCCTGGCAGATGGGCGCGCAGAACCTCTATGACCTGCACCTCGAATTCGACACCGATGGCGGCGTTTCCGACCAGCAGGACACCAAATTCGGCATCCGCCAAGTCACCTCGGAAATGAATCCCAATGGCTACCGCGTGTTCAGCATCAACGGCAAACGCATCGTGATTCGCGGCGGCGGCTGGTCGCCCGATATGATGCTGCGCCAGAACCCTCAGCGCCTGGAAGACGAGATCCGCCTCACCCGCGACATGGGCCTGAACACCATTCGACTGGAAGGCAAACTGGAAACCGACCACTTCTTTGACTTGGCCGACCGCTACGGCATCCTCATCATGGCCGGGTGGTGCTGCTGTGATGCCTGGGAAAAGTGGCCCCACTGGCCGCCGCAGAACTTCGATATCTCCCAGGAATCCCTCCGCGACCAGATTCGCCGCTTGCGCAATCACCCCAGCCTCTTCGTCTGGCTGGATGGCAGCGACAACCCGCCTCCGCCGGACGTGGAGCAGAACTATCTCAACGTGCTCAAAGCCTGCCGCTGGCAGAACCCGGTGGTCTCTTCCGCCACCGCTAAGCCCACCTCGGTCACCGGCAATAGCGGCGTCAAGATGACTGGGCCCTATGAATACGTTGCTCCCTCGTATTGGGAGAAGGACAAGACCCGCGGCGGCGCCTATGGCTTTAACACCGAAACCAGCCCCGGCCCTGCCATTCCAGTCCAGGAGAGCCTGGAGAAATTCATTCCTAAAGAGAAGCTCTGGCCGATCAGCGAGGCCTGGGACTACCACGCCGGCGGCGGCGCTTTTAAGAATGTGAAGGTCTATAGCGACGCTTTGAACGCCCGCTACGGTACTGCGTCCGACCTGCAGGACTACGACCGAAAAGCGCAGCTGATGAACTATGAAGGCATTCGTGCCATGTTCGAAGCCTACAGCCGCGACAAGTACAACTCCACCGGGGTGATTCAGTGGATGCTGAACAACGCCTGGCCCTCGGTCATCTGGCACCTGTTTGACTACTACCTGCAGCCGGGCGGCGGCTATTTCGGCGCCAAGAAGGCCACCGAACTGTTGCATGCCCAGTACAACTACGACGACCACTCCATCTCGCTCGTCAGCAGCCAGTACACGCCTGCTAACGGGCTGAAGGTCGCGGCCACGGTTTACAACCTGGACATGGCCCAGAAATTTGCAAAGCAGGTGACCGTGGATGCCGGCCCGGACAGCAGCCAGAAGCTGTTCGCGCTTCCCAACATTGACGGCTTGACGCCCACCTACTTCCTGCGCCTGACCGTGGACGACGCCGGGGGCAAGCGCCTCAGCACCAACACCTATTGGCTCTCCACCAAGCCCGAAAAGCTGGATTGGGAGAAGTCCACCTGGTATTACACGCCTACCGCAGACTTCGCCGACTACACGGCCCTCAAGCAACTGCCAACCGTGAAGCTGAAGCTCTCCAGCCGCACCGGCCAGGAAGGCGGAAATGACGTGACCCACGTCACGATTTCTAATCCCGGCAAGGCGCTGGCCTTCTTCGTCCGGCTGAAGCTGGCCAAGGGCAAAGGCGGGCAGGAGGTCTTGCCGGTGATTTACCAGGACAACTACTTCTCACTGCTGCCGGGTGAGAAACGCGACTTAGCCATCAGCTACCGGAGCAGCGATCTGGGCGGTGCCAGGCCGGTGGTGGAGGTCAGCGGCTGGAACATCGCGCCGGCCACGGCAGAATGACTTGTCACCACGGAGACACAGAGACACAGAGACACAGAGAAAATCGATTGCAGATTGTTAAGTCAAAAATGACGACCCAAGTCCGCGGTTCAGAAATCGTCAATCGACAATGCCGATCTTCAATTTCCTTTCTCGGTGCTCTCTGTGTCCTCTGTGGTGAGTTTTGATCGTCTTTGGCGGCTTTTACTCGTCCGCGGGGATATCGAAATTCACCAACTCGCCTTTGAATCCTTTGGTCTTCCAGACCCCGTAGGCAATGCCCAGGCCCATCCAGATACTGCCCGCAATCTTGGCGGGCGTGCTCAGGTTCAGCCAGAGCAGCAGGCAGACAAAGAATCCAATTGCCGGCGGAATCAGATTAGTCAGCTTTTTCTCCGGGTTGCGCAGGTAATAGCGCACGAAGGCCGCCGCGTTCACACCCATGAAGGCAATGAGCGCGCCGAAATTCAGCATCTCCGCTCCCAAGCCGTAGCCCGTATTCTGGCTGCCGGCCATGACGGGTAGCAGAAATGCCCCGGCCAGCGCCAACCCACCCACAAACAGCACGTTGTTGCGGGGAATGTGCCGCCGCGGATCAATGGCGCCAAAGAACGACTTCGGCAGCGCGTTGCTGCGCCCCATACCGTAGAGCAGGCGCGCCGCGCCCAGTTGCGCTCCCATGCCGGAGCCGAAATTGGCCACCAGCAGCGTGACTCCCACAATCACCAGCAGCGGCTTCCAGGCCACGGCCGCCACATAAACGTATGCGGTATCCACGTTGGGATAGGGCCGGGCGATGGGCCACAACAACTGCGCGACGTAGACTTCGGCCGCCGAGAGCAGACCAATCACAACGCAGGTCAGCACCGTCGCCAACAGAATGTTCCGCCGCGGGTTCTCCGCCTCCTCCGACAGGGTTGAAATGCCGTCGAAGCCAATATAAGTCAGCACCGCAATGGACGTCCCCCCCAGCACCGCCTTGGTGGACCAAGTAGCCGGATCATAGAACGGGTTGGTGAAATAACCGGCGCCGTGGGGCGCGCCAAAGATATAACGCGCCGCAGCGACGAAGATCATCGCAATCACGATTCCCATACCAAGCGCCAGGCCGGCGTTCACCCGCGCCGAAGTCTTGATGCCCCGCATATTGATAAACGTGAACAGGAACGCGAAGAAGATCGCCCAGATCCAATACGGCACGCCTGGCGCGAAGGTTACCGCCTGCTGGCTGCACCATATGACGCAAATCATGGGATTGAGCATGTAGTCCATGACCATGCTCCAGCCGGTCACGTATCCCAGCCCTGCATTGATCTCCTGTCCTACGTAGGTGAAGGCGGAGCCGGCGCTGGGATAAACCCGCGCCATGCGTCCATAGCTGATGGCGGTGAACAGCATGGCCACCATGGCGATCAGGATGGTGGTAACCACGTGCCCGCGGGCGCGCGTGCTCAACACGCCATACACGGACATGGGCGCCACCGGCTGAATCACAATGATGCCGTAAAGAATCAGGTCCCAGAGAGTAAGAGCGCGGCGCAGCTTGGGGCCGGTGGTTTGCGCCCCGGCGGTGCTGGATGGAGTTGACATGTGCCTCGATCCCGGCGTGCTGCCCGTTTCTAGCACTTGGGGAAATCAAACGCAAGCATTCGAAACATTTCGCGCTTTACAGCTGCCGCCCGGCGGCGGTAACATCCCGCCGCAAGCCTGATTCCCATTTTTCGCGCCGCAGGGAGGGCCATGACCCAGCTATTTGCGCGCAAGTGCCTGCCATTTTACCTGTTTGTCCTTCTTATTTCCTCTTTCGCCTTCAGCCAGGCAGCCGGCCAGACCATCCAGGAAAAGCTGGGCTATCCGGCCAACTCCCGGCTGCTCATCATCCATGCCGACGATTTTGGCGGCTCGCATTCCATCAACCTCGCCATCATTGACGCCCTGGAGCATGGCTGGGTCACTTCCGCCAGCATTCTCGTTCCCGCCCCCTGGTTCCCCGAAGCGGCGCAGTGGGCCAAGGCGCACCCCGACGCCGACCTCGGCATCCATCTCGACCTCAATAGTGAGTGGACCACTTACCGCTGGGGGCCGGTCAGTTCGAAGGACCAGGTGCCCAGCCTGCTCGATTCCGAGGGCTACTTTCCTCTGGTGGAAGACGAGGTGGCAAAAAACGCAAAGATCCCCGAAATGCAAAAGGAACTGCGAGCGCAAATTGATCGCGCCCGCGCTTGGGGCGTCCACCTAACTCATCTTGACACCCACATGGGGACAGTCACGCATACCCAGCAACTCTTCGATGCTTATAAGGCGCTGGGACACGAGTACGATTTGCCCGTTCTGCTGGAGCGGACGCCCAGCGAGCCGGTGCCGCCGGGCTATGTGATTCCCCAGGATGAAGCGCTTACCGATACGGTGCTGCAGATGGTGCCGGGCGTGCCCATTGATCAGTGGTTCGACTGGTACAAGAAGACGCTGACTCCACTTAAGCCTGGCGTGTATCAACTGATCGTACATCTCGCCTACGACGACCCGGAGATGCGCGGCGCCACCTACAAACATCCTGACTGGGGCGCGGCCTGGCGCCAGGCTGACCTGGAGATGGTCAGCAGCCCCGAGTTCCAGCAGTTCCTAAAAGAACAGGGATTCATTCTGGTGAAGTGGAAGGACCTGGCGAAGGCGCTGCCATCAAATTACGGCCAGCGCAAATGAAAATGCCGAAAACGCGGAGAACGCTGCGATCAAAAAAGAAATTCACGATCTCTGCGCCCTTCGCGTACCTCTGCGGTTTTTATTCGGATGGGGCGGACAGAGGCACGCTGCCCCGGATTCCCTGCCCTTCAATGAGCGTGTAAATCGCATCTGGCGTGATGTTGGTTAGTGTCTCCACCCTTCCACTGGGCCAGCGGATCTGCACCGAATCAATCTTCGTCTCTTTGCCCAGCCCGAAGTGCTGCCTCAAATCATTCTGTGAGAGGTAGCTCCCGCCACTCTTGACCTCGCTGAACTGCACCAGCTTCCCTGCCCGTACCGTCACCCGCGCGCCAATGGCGGCACGATTGCTCTTCGTGCCCACTAGCTTGAATTCCACGCGGTGATTGCCGTCTTGGTTCAGGTTCTTGAGGAGCAGCGGCGGGCCGTCAATGTCTACTACCACCACGTCTATATTTCCGTCATTGAAAATATCACCGAAAGCCGCGCCCCGCCGCGAGTGCGGAGGAATGCCGGCCAAGCCGGACGCTTGTGACACATCCTCAAAGGTTCCGTCCCAGTTGTTGCGATAAAGCAGCAGGGGCTGCTCGTAGGGCGCACCGCCGGGAATGGTATTGGCCTGCGGATACACGTGTCCATTGGCCACAAACAGATCCAGCCAGCCATCGTTATCCATGTCGAAGAACGAAGTTCCCCATCCCACCAGCGGATACGTGGCTTGACCCACACCCGCCTTCCAGCTCACATCATCGAAACCCTCCTGACCCAGGTTGCGGGCCAGCATCGCCCCTTGCTCAGCAAAGTTGGTCACGAAAATGGAGAGGCGACCGCTGTGGTCGTAATCGCCCCAATCCACTCCCATGGAGCCTTGCTCCAGGCCATCGCCGCTCAGCGCCGCTCCCAGCAGCATGCCCGTGTCGCTGAACGTGCCGTCGTGGTTGTTGTGATAGAGGTAATTGGCAGTGGTGTCGTTGGCCACGTAAAGATCGGGCCACCCGTCGTTGTCGTAGTCGCCCCACACCGCCCCCAGGCCGTAGTAGTGGCTGGGGTCGCTGACGCCCGCCTTGAGGGAAACCTCCTCAAACGTCCCGTCGCCACGATTGTGAAACAGCAGATCGCTTTCCCCCGGCATGCCCCAGGGCCCGCATTGCACCTCGATGCCCTTGTACTTGCAGAACTGCGCGCTCCCGGGGACGGGCAGGTGGTCCATGTCCACGTGCACGTAGCGGGAGACGAACAGGTCCACGTTGCCGTCACGGTCGTAGTCCGCCCAGGCCGCGCCCGTGCTGAAGCCACCCCCGCGTACCCCGGCTTTGTCCGTGACGTCTTCAAATGTGCAGTCGCTCTTGTTGCGGTAAAGCACGTTGCCGCCGTAGCCGGTGACGTAAACGTCCAGCTTGCCGTCGTTATCGAAATCGGCCACGGCCACGCCCATGCCCCAGCCCTTGCGCGTCATGCCCGCCCGCTGGGTAATGTCCTTAAAAGTGCCATCCGCTTCCTGGTGCCACAGGGTGACCATGGGATCACCGCCCTTGCGGTAGCGCTCCACGCTGGACCCATTGGCCATGATGATGTCGAGCCGCCCATCGCCATCGCAATCAAACAAGCCAATACCCCCGCTCATGGACTCAATAACATAGTGCTTTTCAGGCGAGGAGATGTGGGAGGCGGTGAGGCCCAGCTTTTGGGCAACAATCACAAATTTGGGTGAAGGTCCCGCGCCCGGCCGGGCATGCGCTTTCATTGCCCGCGGCGGAGGCGCAGCCGTTGGTCCCATTGCTGCCGGAGTTTGTGTCTGCCTTTGCGGCACAGTCCGCGTGGACGACTGCTTGTGCGGCGTCTGCGCCCACAAATCGGCTACCAGAATGCAGATCAGGGAAAAAGCCCATATGGGCGGCCTGGAACCATTGCGGGGCATGAATACGCCCATTTTACCGAAAAGCGTAGTCCTGTGGCCTCACGGAGCGGATTGAGCGATTTAACAATTGCCAATTTGTAATTGAAGAGTGGTTACTCCAGGGCGCTGCAAAATGCCGAATTAGAAATTACTTAATTCCCCTGCGCCCTCTTCATTAGTGTTTTGGACTCGGAGGAAACTGAAACCGATACGACTTCGGCTCTTCCCCGCTCATCTGCCGCGTGTTGTACCGCAGCAGATATTTCAAATGCGCATTATCCAGGGGATATGCCTTTCGCGCTCCGTAGGGATAGACGCCCATGGCATGAAACGGCAAAGGCGCCACGGTGTTAGCATCGGCGGCATAGAAGTCCATGTCCTTCTCGTACCCATTGGCCATAAAGAAGTAGTCGCGCTTCCATCCGGCCGGCAAGTTCGGCAAGCGGCTGCCGTCAAAATCGAGCGCCACCTCTTCTCCGGAGCCAAATACCACAAAGCGGTCATCGGCCTGGGTCAGCAGCGGCTGCACATCGCCGTAGCGTGTGTAATTGCCCGCCTCATGAGCATAGGGCCCGGTGGGGCTCACGTCGTCATAGACGAACTTAATGTCGCCCGGCAGGCTCTGCGCCACCTGCCGGGGATAGCCATGGAAGCCCAACTTCGCCCCCACCAACGGCACAGAGGAAACCCGCGTGGCAATGCTGCTGTCATCGCTGCGGTCCAAAAGCATCTGGTCCCAGTAGATCTGCAGGTTGGTGGTGATGCGGATGCGCCGGGTGCCCACGGGCAAACGCCCACTCAGGTCAGCCACCATGGTGCGTCGCAGGCCTGCAGGAAACCCCATATCGTCCAGCACGTGCACCCAATATCCGCCAGGCGTGAGCGCCTCCACATAGGGCGCAACCGGACTGAGCCCCGACTGCGAGGCGGCATACATTCCATCAGCGGTGAAGTAGTCAATGTAGCCGGTGGCCAGCAGCCGCAAGGGCCCGCCGCGGTATGCTTTGCCCAGATCCAGTTCCAGCGTGTGCGGCTCGGCAAAGCCCATGAACGGCAGCAGTTTGAAGCCGGTCACGTAGCGGTGGTCCTGCGCCAGCAGTTCGGGCAGCACATTGTGTCCGTGTCCGTCCCAAGCCCCCGCCGGCGGCTGTGCGTTATGGCTGGCAATCACTTTGAAGTGCGGATACGGCGGATTGCTGAGGAAGCGCTCGTTGGGATAGACCTGCACGCCCTCGGGATGGTCAATCGCCAGCAGCTTCGCCTGATCGAAATAAACCACCTCTTCCATCGGTTCCATGAAGCGGAAACTGAGCTTGCCATCGCGCAGGCGCACGCGGTCGCCATCCACCTTTACGTACTCAGTGGGACGGGGAATGTTGCGCTCGCCCGGCCCCACCCAGTGCCCCACCACGCCGGCGCCGATCATGTCCGCAACAAACTCGTACCGCGATCCATTCCAGGCAAACAAAGTAGGACAGGAACTGCCGCGGCGGTCAATTTCGATGATGTTTTCCTGCTTGTCAGCCGCGATCTGCACCTCATCCTGCACCACGCCCGTGGGCCAGGTCATACGCACCACATCGGCGCTGGTTTCAGAACCCAGGCCGGCGATGATCTCCGGCGAATTCTGCCCCAGGTAGCCGGAGCCGCCCTGCACTTCAAATTTCTGGTGTAGCGCCCCGGCGAAGACTTCTACCTTGGTACCGATACTGCTCTTGTTATCGTTCAGCCCTTTCAGCGCGATGCGCAGCCAGTGGTTGCGATTGCCGCCCTCATTGCGCAGCAGCACCAGCGGGCCGCCGTTTTGCGTAATCAGCAGGTCGGTAGAGCCATCACCCCAGAAGTCACCCGTGACCAGCGCTCGCGGATTATGCAGCTGAATCTTGTCCAGTCCGACTTCAGCGCTGACGTCTCTGAATCCCTTTGGCCCTTCATTGCGGAAAAGACGCACCTCGCCGCGTCCGCCTTTCGTCTCCCCTACGGCTGCGACGTCAATCCAGCCATCATTGTCGTAGTCGAGCGCGGCCACACCCCACGCCTTCACCCAATCGAGGTTTGGCAACGCCACGGGTTCGAACTTCTCGCCCTTGAGATTTCTCCACAGCGTTAAACCCGGCGGTACCGGGTGAGTGAATACCAAGTCCATCCAACCGTCTTTATTGAAGTCGAATACCGCGACACCCGCCGCAATCGCCGGCATGTCACCGGTCCAGGGGTGCGTTACAGAAAATTTGCCCTCCCGAGGGTTTAAAAGCACCGCGGGGGATGTCGTCCACCCCGTAACAACCAGATCAATGGCACGATCATTATTGATGTCGGTACCCGCAACCGAAATGCTTGGAGCAGGAGCATCAAGCAAACCTATGTTGAGCGTGACGTCCGTAAAGCTTCCGTTCCCGTTGTTCCGCCACATCTGGTTGGCGAGAAGCCTGCCCCGGGTTCCGGCACCATTCACCGCTGTGAATGGATCTACCCCCTCAGGTGCTACAGCATTCTGGAAAGTTGTGAGAAGAAGGTCCAAGTCGCCATCATGGTCATAATCGATGAAGGTCATGCCCAGCGATTCACCCCCTCGAATGCCTGCGGCTTGCGTCACATCTGTAAACTTGGCGCCCTTCTCGTTGTGATAAAGCGCGACCCGCGCCTTGAAGGCCACCGCCAGATCGGTGAAGCCATCGTTGTCGTAGTCGCCGGCAGCACAGCTGATGGCCGCCGCCTTTGGATCCAGTCCGACCGACTGGGTAACGTCTACAAACCTCCCTTGTCCCAGGTTTCGGTATAGCGCCATGCCACCCTGTTTGCCGCCGCGGGCTACAAAAATGTCGATCTTGCCGTCATTGTCGTAGTCCAACAGGCAGGCGCCTGGTCCGGCCACATCCGCAACTGTCTTGGGTGCGGCGCTAGGCCGGCTTTCAACAAACAGACCCACCTCTTTCGTCACGTCCACGAAGCGCACTGGAATTGCCGCAGGCACTGCCTCCACAGTGTCCGACGAACTTTCCGACAGCGAGAGCGGCCCCTGGTCGCCATAGGCCACGCTCATGGCCGCGCCCAGCTTCGATTTCGTAATCTGCTGGAACTTTGCCAGGCGCGCTCGCGCCTCCTCCATATTCCCTGACTGCTGGTACGCGCGGGCCAGCCCGAATTCCGCCGAGGCGTGATAGGGATCGAGTTGCAGCGTCTTCTGAAATTCCTGGATGGCGTGCGGATAATCCTTCAGCTGCATGTATAGCGTGCCCAGGAAGTAGTGGGTGTCAGCGTCCTTGGGTTCGAGCTCAGCCACGTGCTGAAACGCATCCAGCGCCGCGTTGGGCTGGTTGTCGCCGCGGTAGAGCAGGCCCAGGTTGTACCAGGCATGCGCCTCTCGCGGATCTGACTTCACTACCTCCAGCAATGTTTGCCGTGCCGGCTCAATTTGCTGGAGATTGAGCAGCGCGATGCCTTGGTTGACTTTGGCCGCCAGCAGTTTGGGATCAGCCGCAAGCGCCTGCTGAAAGTATTGCAGCGCCTTTTTGAAGGCCTGCTGGTTCATGTAGCCGACGCCCAGGTTGTTCAGCCGGTTCGCCTGCGCGGCGGAGTTGCCGGAAGCAGCCGCAGGCTTACGCTGAATGGCGAACAGGCCAACTCCAATTAGCGCCAACAACACTGCCTGTCGGGAGAAAAAGGGTGCATGCATGTCGTGCAGGAAGTGTAATTCTATTGCGAACGCTTGGCGAATGGGCGATGCGCGACAATCCCGCGGGCTTCCTGAACCGTCACAGTCTGCCCTCCTGGCACGTTGCTCAGCTTATCCGTCTGCCCGCTGGGCCACCTGATCTCGACGGAATCTGCCTTGCCATGCTGGCCCAGACCGAACGTCAGTACCAGTTCGCTTTGCGATAAATAACTCGACCCGCTGCGCAACATCTGGTCCTGTTTCATACCGGCCACATCAACGTCCACCAGCGCCCCAATGCCGTCGCGGTTGGACTTGGTGCCCACCACCTTGATGCGCAGGCTGTTGTCCGTCCCACCATCATTTCGGAATAAGTAGGCCCGGCCACCGTTCGTGGTCAGCAGGATATCCAAGTCTCCGTCGTTATCAACGTCAGCGTAGGCCGCGCCCCGCGCCACTTTGGGGCTGGCGAAGGCGGCGCCCATCTCTTGGGTGACCTCCTGGAACTTGCCTCCGCCCCGGTTGTGGAACAGGTGCGGCGGCTCGGCGAACTTCACCGTCTTTTGCACCTTTTCGATCTGGTTCTCAATGTGGCCGTCGGCAACGAAAATGTCGGGCCATCCATCCAAATCGTAATCGAAAAAGAAACAGCCGAAACCCAGGGTAAGCAGGCTGTCGTGCCCAATTGAGGAGCGCGGCGCCTCGTCCACAAACAAGCCGTTCCCTTCATTGTGGTAGAGCGACACCATTTGGTTGGCAAAGTTTGCGATCAGAATGCTGGGGTGGCCCGAGTGGTCATAATCGGCGGTATCCACGCCCATGCCCGCCCGCGCCACACCATCCTCGCTGAAGGCAATCCCCGCCGGCATTCCCTGCTCGGCGAACGTGCCGTTGTGCTTGTTCACGTACAGCTTGTTGGGTTGGGTATCATTGGAGACCAGGATGTCGGGCCAGCCATCACCGTTGTAGTCCAGAGTTGCGATCCCCAGGCTCTTGGAAGTCGGGTCATAGAGCCCGGCCTTTTGTGTGACATCTTCAAACTTGCCGTGCCCCAGGTTGTGCCACAGCCTCAGCGACGCGCCCTTGTACGACTCCGGCGTGCAATACGACTTATGGCTGCCGTCCAGCGTGCAGTAGAGGTCGTCCTTTTCCGACCACTGCACGTAATTTGCGACCACCAGGTCGAGCAACCCGTCACGGTCATAGTCCACCCAGGCCGCTCCGGTGGAGAACTCGGTGGGTCCCCAGAGCCCCGCCGCCTTGGTCACATCGGTGAAGGTGCCGTTGCCGTTGTTGTGGAATAAGTGACTCTGTCCGAGTGCGGTGACAAAAATATCGTCGTGGCCGTCATTATCGTAATCGCCGACTGCTACTCCCATGCCATACATCTCCACCGCCAGGCCGGCCTTGCGAGTCACATCGGTGAAGGTACCGTTATGGTTGTTGTGATAAAGCTTCAGCGTGGTCGTCCCGTGAACCTTGTGCCCGGAAAAATCTTCGGAGTTGATCAGCAGGATGTCGGGCCAGCCGTCGTTGTCATAATCAAGGAAGGCACAGCCCGGGCCCATGGTTTCCGGCAGCCACTTCTTGCCGAATGCGCCGTTGTTGTGCACGAAATGGATACCGGCGCGTGCAGTGATGTCGGTAAAGTGGATGTGAGAACTGCCCTGCTGTCCCACGGCGAAAGTGGTGATCAGCAGCGCCAGCACGAGCCCGACAATACTGCGTGGGCAACCGCGCGAGCTTTCCGAGACGGCTCGAGCACCGACGGCGCTTGACCTCAGCTTCGCACTCAGCGTGGAAGCGCACCGCTTCAGCCGTGCGATCAACGATTGCAGAATGTTCCGGGCTTTAGCCCCTGTGGCCCGATTCACCGGCCCGCCCCCGCCGCCGAACCTTCATAGGTGTCATGCGAGGCCTGTTTTAGCATCGCCAGCGGTACAGACACGTGCTCGTGGATCGCCTGCCGCTCATTGTTGTCGTCCGGATGCAACTGCCGGTACGGGCCGGTGATTGTCTGCTCGGCCTCATTAGCTTTAAAGCGCAAGTAGCGTACCTGGTGGTCGTGGGCGTCCTTCGCATCGCCCAAGCCGGTGTAGCAAAGCATCAGGTTGTAGTGGGCCATGAGATCTTCAGGGTCTATCGCCAGCACCGAATCCAACACTTTCACCGCCCCTTTATAGCGCCGCTGCAGGAACAGGATGCGCCCCAGGTCATTGAGCGCAACCCGATCGCGGGGATACTGCGCCAGCACCCGGCGCAGATGCTGCTCAGCTTGGTCATAGTGCCCCTCTTCGCGCAGCACCTGGGCATAGAAGAAATGGGCGCGGGCCAGGTTGGGCGCAACGCTCAGCGCTTTCTCCAGCACGGCACGGGCCCGATCCAGATCGCCCTCCTGCACCGCGGCCCGTCCCATGTTGACCCAGCCATCCGGATTCTTGGGATTGATCTCAGTTATCTTCTGGAAAGCCGCTTCCGCTCCCTTCAAATCCCCTTGCAGCAGCAGCCCGATTCCGTAATCGTTCCAGCGCTGCCAATCATCGGCATCGAGCACCACTTTTGGTTTGGGCTTCGGCGCCCTGTGGGCAACAACCGGCAGCGTGATCTCGTCCTCCGCCAAGGCCACGATCGGCAGGTTGGGAATCTTCTGTTCCTTGGCAGAAACGTCGTGCACTGGTCCATCCAGCAGGTAATGGGTATCGTCGTAATCCGGCGTGTGGCGCGGCACTTGCTTGGGATCGGGCGCACCCGAAAATGCAAATTGCGTGAACCACCAGGAAAACTTGCGGTAGCACAGGCGGGCGTGCAGCGTGATCTTTTCGCCCGCATTTTCCGGGATGTGAAGGCGGTAGTGTACTGTGTCGGCCGCTCCTGGCGGTATCAAATGCACATACACCACCGATCGTGTGGCCCAGGCGTTGCGCTTGTTGATTGGGTTGCCGTGCTCATCCACCTGCAGCGAACGGTAGAAGTGCGCTCCGGGATCTACCGGCCCGCTGCCGTTGTCCTCCACCATGCCGCTCCAGAACAGCACCTGGCCGCGGTTGTCGGTGGCCTTCAGTTCCAGCCAGGTATCGAAGGCATCCACCGTGCCGCCAGGAAAGAAATGTCCAACTTTCTTCGTTCGTACCACCACGTCCACCCGGTCGGTGTCGCCCCGCCGCAGGGCCGGAAGCGCCCGGTTCAGCGGGGCTGTAATCGGCCGCACCTCGCCTACTTCCCCCCGAGGCAGATTAGATTCTGCTTCCTCGCCCACGGCGAAGGTGGTCGCCAGCTGCGGCGCTCCTGACAGGGGCACCAGAGGTTTCTTCGCGGCCGTTTCGGGCTGGTCCGGCGATAACGCAAAAATATCCACGCTCACGATGCCGTTCTTGAGAAAACTTTCCTCGAAATGTAACTGCTTGGCGTCTTCGTTGGCCGTAGGTAGCGCCGTGTTGGCGGCAGGAAAGCGATGCGAATGAACGAATCCGTGGATGTTGCCGGCATCCTTTGAGGAGGTCAGCGGCATGTGGCAGTCCTGGCACTCCGCCGGTTTGGCCGGATAGTAGAAGGAGCGCGCTCCCTGCCCCGAAACCCCGCTGGCCTGCCAGTTGTCATATTCGTTGAACCCCCTCTCCCAGCGGTAGTGGTTCACCGGAACATCCAGGTGAACTTTGTGGCAACTGGAGCAGAACTCCGCCGTCTGGTTCCGCATGAACGGCTTCAGGAAAACCCGCCGGTGCGGCTCCGGGTTCAGATTCACCAGGAAATCGTGCAGGGTGCGGATCACCGGGTTCTTGCTGGCGGCCAGGGCGTGCAACCGCGGATACTCCAGGTAGAAGTCGCCATTGCCCATGCTGCTCTTCACCCGCGCGATGGAGTGGCACATCATGCAGCCCAGGCCGGCCTGTGCTTCCGGGGTGTGAATGATCTTGCGGATGGGAGTATCCATCATTCCGCTGTAGAGCACCGCTGGATCGTGGCAGCCGCCGCACCACTTCGAGGGCCTGGTGCCCACGACGTCCTGCATGTACTCCACGCTCTTGCGGTACCACTGGTTGTTAAAGGATGAGAAGTGATGAGCCGAGCTGTACCACTCGCGGTAGATATCTTCATGGCAGCGCTTGCAGGAATCCGATTCCATGAAAAACTTGCTGGGGATCTTCTGCCCGCCGTAAACCTGGGCCGAGCTGGGAAAAAACGGCCCTTTGGGACCGTCGCCCTCCCCATTCATGCTGGCGGGCGCGTCGGGAGGATTCTGTATGCGTGCGCTGCTCTGCCAGTTCACATTACGTTGATACCAGGCTCCCGCGCTCAGGCTGGCCAGGATGGCCAGCGCCAGCACGGGCCGCGCCACCACCGCTCCCGGCAGCCACTTTAGCCATCCCCGCCGTTCTGCCCAATCGGCGAACAACAGCGCCATCGCTGCCAGCACTAGAACGATATGCAGGTACAGCCAGTTCCAATCTTCTCGCGGCGTGCCGGTGTAGATGAGCACCACGCCGATGGCCGCACCCGCCGCCAGCAGCAGCCAGCCCGCCTTTCCCGTGAGCGTTTGCGCCCGCAACCGCCGCCACAAAAATGGCACCAGTAAAATCGCCACTATCACGCCGGCAATTGTGTGCAGCAACACTACACCGGCATAAAGCACGTTGGGCTGGGGAAAGGGATACAGGTAGGCAGCGGAACCCACCAGGAAAAGCAGTAGTCCGAACAGCAGCTTGTAACTAAACGGACGATCCGATTGCGGCATCACTCGCTCTGTGATTTTTCCTCATGCTAAAGGCGCGCGGCATCCAGGCGCCAGGTTGAAATAAGAATTCCGAATGAGCCGGCCGTGCGAACCCCACTCCGCCCGCCAGCATACAAGCGGGCGTAACTTTAATGGTAAGAGAGCAGATCGGCAATAATACAAAAACACTACTCCGGCCAATGATCGTCCCGCGGGTCCAGCAGTTTAGGAAGTAAGCTTCATCCGACGCAGAAGGGCTTGAAAGCGCGGGTCGGAGCGGAGTGGGTCAAGCCTGGGGTCAGACCGGAGCGATAACCAACCATCATCAGGCTTCAGCAAGGCTTTCTGTAGCCAGGACAGAGCTTCGTCGTTGCGGCCCAGTCCAAGGTTCACCAAGGCGATGTCCAAACAGAAAGCGTGCGACTGCTTTTGCAATCCTTGCAGACGGGCTAGGATGCTCAAGGCCTGTTGCTTATGTCCCGAAATGGCGTAGAGATATCCACGCTCCGCCCACAACGGATCCCCGCCGGTATGGGCGCTGAGCTCATACTCATGGATGGCGGCTTCATACATGCCCTTCCGCTCATAGATATGTCCCAGTGTCTCGTGCCCCTTGGGAAAGTGCGGGTCCATAGCGAACACGAGCTTCATCTGGGCCAGCGCAGCGTCTGATTGACCTGCGCTCGAAAGCACTTCCGCCAGTGCCGAACGAATGATCAAGGAGAGCGGATCGAGCTTTAGCGCCTCCGCGATTTCTACCCGGCATTCCTGAGAGCGGCCGGTCGCCTCCAGCACGAAGGCATACCAATGGTGCGCGGTGGCGTAATTAGGATCCAGTGCGATGGCAGTCTTGAGTGTTTGATCGGCGGCAGTCACGTCCACCTCACGGAACAATTCGATGAAGCCCAGGGCGGTACGGGCTTCGCCGGAAGTGGGATCTAGCTCCACCGCTTTCAAAGCTGCCGCCTTCGCCTCGGCCGTTGGGCCACCGCTCTCAGCCAATCCGGCGTAAGCCGCTGCGTACTGAGGGTCCACCTCAATAGCTTGACGGAAATATTTTGCGGCAGTCGCATAACCCACAGAGGTTCTCTTGTTCCAGTAATAGCGGCCGAGCAGATAAGCCTCGTGGGCTTCGGGATCAGGGCTGTGGCGCTGCATCGTCCGGGGTGATTCCAGTGCCACCGATACGCCTACCTGCCGTGTAATCTCTCGCGCCACGTCATCTTCGAGCTGCACCAGATCACGGATGTCTCGATCGTAATCGGCGGCCCAGACATGCGCCTGATCCGAAACTTCCACCAGCTGAGCAGTGACCCGGAGTTTTTTCCCCGTGCGGCGCACGCTGCCCTCCAAGACGTAGCTCACGCCAAGCTCTTTCCCGATCTGGCTGATGGTTCGGGGGGAGTGCTTGTACGTCATGGCAGAAGTGCGCCCAATCACGGCCAAGCGCGTTGGGTTCAGATTCCCCAGTTGTTCGCTCAATTCCTCGGTGATGCCGTCACTGAGGTACTCCAGGGTGGAGTCGCCGCTGAGATTTTGGAAAGGCAGCACCACCAGCATGATTTTTCCAGGATGCGCCTGTTCCCGTAATTTGTGCCGATTCAGGTTTGAGCCCCCCATCCCGAACAGGACAATGCCAACCAGGATGGCAGCCAATACCATGGCGCGTCGCCCTTGCAGCCAGGTCCGTTGGTTGCGGGAAATTGGCTCTACAAGAACGGGGCTGGGCGCAATCGCCGGTGTCGGCAGCGCAGGGAGCGGCTCTACCTCTGACTGGGCGGGGACGGGGGCCGGATTGACGGCGAATATTTGCTCCACTTTACCAATGAAGCGATAGCCTACGCCGGGAACCGTTTCGATGTATTTGGGACTTTCGGAGGAATCGCTGAGGGCAGCCCGCAGCTTGGTAACAGCAACGCTCAGACCCTTGTCATAATCTACAAAAACGCCCTCACCCCATAACAGACCACGCAGATCGCTGCGCGTTACCAGCTCTCCGGAGTGTTCCACCAGGGTTTGGAGGAGCTGCAGGGGCTTGCGTTCCAGCTTCAGCCGGATACCGAACTTGCTCAGCTCATTTCGGTTCAGGTCCAGTTCGTAAGGGCCAAACCGGTACCGCTGGACTGCAGAATGCATGACTTGGTCGTTCTCAGAGGGCGCACAGCATACACCGGTTTCGGTGCCGCCGACTACAGCTTAATCTGGCAGCTGGCAAACCAATATGAATCAGCAACTTAGACCTTAGCACCAAATTAGCACGACCTTAGCTTGACGCTAACATTGCCCCGCTGCAATTGTGCTCCCCCAACGCGGACCAGTTCCGGTCCTGGCTGGCCAAAAATTCGTAAGGAGACAAACTGTGAAGAAAATTATCTCGCTCAGAACTGTCCTGGGCCTCAGCGCGATCCTGTGCCTGGGCATGGCCGTGCCCTGCATGGCGAAGAACAGCACAGGTTGCGGCTACAACGTAACCTCCGTCTTGTACGACTCGGATAGCCAAGTGCCTGCCCAACCGTTTCAATACCAGAGCGACGGGTTGGGAGCATACACGACGTTTAGATCATCTGGTAATAACGCCGTTAGCTCAATTATCCAGAGTTCTTGCAGTTGGGCCCTGGACACCACTGGTTCCACATCACGGGGAATCGTGGTGACGCTCGCCTATCCTTCCTCGAGTGGTTCTCCGGCGCCATTTACGGGCCCGCAAGAGATCCATGGCGTCTTCCATACCCAATGTTTTGATAATCCTGCGAACAACAGCCTGAACTTCGGCACCATGACTTTCGTCGGCCAGACCTTGGCCTGCCCCATGCATCTAGTCTTTACCTATAACGGTGTTTTGTACAACTTAGGGTTGGCTCCGCCCACTTTCTCCGGGACATCCTACATGCAGGTAACCTGCACCGGCGCGACCGGAGGGCAGTGCAATCAGTGGACGGTCCAGCCGGATCCTGCCACTTCCGTTATCAACCCACAAACGAACCAGCTTTCGGGAATTGCTGAATTGTTCCTGCCCTCCTGCAATGGCTGCGGGAACGGCACTCCCCTGGGCCAGTATCTGGTGTCGTTCAGTTTCCTCATTCACAAGTGAACGGTATCGAAGCGCGGGAGAGGCAATTCAATGCCCTTCGACGGCGGACAAGTGACTCTCAGGGAAGGTGATTGGCGACAAGGCGGGAAGGCGGCCTAGTTGTAGCGCGGGCCCCTGCCGGTTGCGCAGCTGGCGACAGCAATCCATGGCTTCCAGAACAAAAATACTGCAGTTTACTAGTGCTCGCCTTGTTGATCAAAACCACAATTCCCAACATTTTAGAAAGGCTTTGCGAAATGAAAACCAAACTCCTGTATCCACTGATGTTTTTGTGTCTAGTGTTCTACACGAGTTGCGGTGGCGGAACATCAACACCCTCACCCTCACCCTCACCAACCCCAACTCCAACCCCAACCCCAAGTAGTACCTGTTCAAATCTGTCGCCAGGAACACCGCCCGCTGGTTCGGAACTGTTCTATCTCGGCGACAATGCCGGTTGCATTTACGGCTATGGCCTGGACCCTACTTCTGGCAATCTAACTCCGATAGCGATCAACAGCATGTCTGCGAAGGCCAACGTCCGGCTGGCAGCGGATTCAGGCGGGCAGGTTCTGTATTCCTCAGATGCAGCTCTCAACGTGCCCAATGTCTCTTCTTGGATTGTGAATAAGCATACTGGTACTTTGACCTCTAACCCTGCGGTCCAACTGTCAGCGCCCCCAGGCAAACTAGTCCCTTTTTCTACCTATCTCTATGCCATTGCAGACCCGTATGCAAATGCCAAGGTTGCAACGATGTGGGTATTCAAGATCAATCCATTGAATGGGGCACTGTCGCTGCTGTCCGATCACACTACTCAACTTCCCGGAGTACCGTTTGGTATGGCGATTGACCCCACAGGGTCTTTCCTGTTTGTCCTTTGGGACGGTGTTCCTGGGGGAAAAATTTCCACGTTATCGCGTAACCCTACTACTGGTCAGGTGACGGTTTTATCGCCGCCCGTTGACACTGGAGGCTTGGCCCCTGCCGCCGTTGCTGTTACGGCGGACGGTAACTTTGTAGTCGTGCTCCATCAGAAATCGAATAATCTGGCGGTATTTTCCTTGGACCATAGCACGGGTGCGCTAACTGCCGTGCCTGGCTCTCCATTTGCCAGCGGTCCACAGCCGGGGGCAATGACAATTGATCCTAGTGGCAAGTTTGTGCTCGTCGCTGATTCCGGAAATGACAACCTGACGCCCTACGCCATTGACTCCGCAGGCAGCTTGACAGCCGGAACGCCGGTGTTTCTCGGAGAAGCGAATTCCCAGCCGTCAGCAATCGCTGTGGACCCAGCTGGCAAATTCGTATTCGTCGGCATATTCAACCAAAAGGTAGCGGGATTCACTCTGGACCCAAGCACAGGGTCATTGACGCCCATGCCGGGTTCGCCATTTTCGGGGTCGCCGCAATTTGTGACTAACGATATGGTCTTCGTTCCGGGGGTGACACAGTAGCTGTTCGGCCTGGCCCTCCCCCGCAACATCCACTCCGTTCCGCCATGCGGTACTGGATGGTGAAACTGTGTGTCTGGACGACAACGGCTGCTCTCAGTTTAATCAGCTACTGTTCCGCCGCGGTACACCTCGGTAAATCATCGCCGTCGCGAGCCACCCCGCTGCTCACTCCCGTTTTCTGGCTGCCCGACTCTATCTCTATCCGGACTTCGTATTGCTGCAAATGTGATTTCATGGCCAGTACTGAAAAAACATTCTATTATCGCGACGCAACCAACCCCTAGAGACGCCCGGCATTGACAAACGGGAGAAAGCAACTGGGAGGCAGCTATGAGCTGGCGTTTTAGGCGAAACGTTGGGCCGAAAGGGAGATGTAGAACCTCCCTGTGCATTAAGATGGAGCAGGGTGACCTCCCTCATGTTTACTCCGCAGCCGATTGGATTCGTGAGCAGTCCGTACAAAAATACCAAGGAGATTCCCAAGGGCTTTGGCGCAAAGCACGAGGCGGAGGGCCTGCTAAAGATTTTGCCCGAACTGGAAGCCGGACTGGCCGACATCGAGGGATTTTCCCATCTCTTTGTTATTTGGGAATTTGACCGCTCGGAGGGCTTCGAACTGCTCGGCACCCCACCGATTGATGACCGGCCCCATGGGGTGTTCGCCACCCGCTCGCCGCGACGACCGAATCCGATCGGCCTCACCGTGGTCCAACTCCTGCGCCGTGAGGGGCCCCTCTTGCACGTCCGTGGCTTGGACATGCTCGACGGAACCCCCATCCTCGATATCAAGCCCTATCTCTCCAGCATCCCCACGGAGAGCTTGCGCCGCGGTTGGCTGGCGGAAGCGGAAGCACGGAAAAAGCCCTGAGCTACAGCGGATCCTTAGCGCCGTGAACCCCGCGTGCGACAGGTACCTATTACCTCCGTGACTTGCCCAGTCTCGGTGGCAGCGCTAGGATGCGCTTGGGTTTGGCGAAGTACCTCGGGGGAGGGTACCAGCCACAAGGGAGCCTGGGCGCGAGCCCGGGCTTCTTTTTGTTTCGACGTTGGCCTTTGGCTCTTTTGCCCTTGGTTCCTATTTTTGTGGGGTGACGGAAAAGCGGCAAAGGCTACGAATCTGGCGTATTTAGCCATCTCGCAGGGGCCAAACCTCCTGCCACCTACGATCCGACCAGTTTTTCCAGGGCAGCCTTGTTGCGAATCAGCAGAGTGGAGCCGCGCAGTTGCGCGATCTGGTGCTTGCGGAAGTCACTTAGCACGCGGGTCACGGTTTCCCGCGAGGTGCCCACCAACTGCGCAATCTCTTCGTGGGTTAATGCCAACTTAATGCGAATCCCATCTTTGGTGCTCTCCCCTTGCTCCGACCACTCCAGCAGCAAGCGCGCCATCTTCTCCGTCACCGAATGCGAAAGACCCAGGGAGCGGATCATTTCATAGGCGGACTGGCAGTTCTGGCTCAAGTGCTGGGCGGCCTTCAGGCAGGCATCGCCGTGCTCCTGCAGGAAATGCAGGAAGTCTTCACGCTTGACGAAGTTCAGTTGTGCAGCCTGCAGCGTTTCCGCCGTCAATTCGTAGGGCTTACCGGAAACGGTGGCGTGCAAACCCAGAACTTCCCCGGGTTCGGCGATGCGCAGAATCAGGGTCTTGCCCTCTCGGGATGTGGTGGAGAGCTTAACCCTGCCCTTGCACAGCACGTACATGCCACGCGGCGCCTGCCCTTCCACAAACAACACGGCGCCAGGAGGCACCGCGGAGGAATATTTGATTTTCTCGAAAGCAGCCAGGGCGGTGTGAGGTAAGTCGCAGAAAAATCGCTCCGATCGCAGATTACATATGAGGCAGTTTTCGATGATGGGCAGACCGTACGGCGACCCCATGCGGCACCTCTTAATCACATCCCGCTGTGATAACTATAGCATCCGCCGTATACATTCTTTCGCTCGAGTCTCGCGCGTATTGGTAACCCGGATGCTTCCACTGACTTAGGGGAGGTAACTTGGGGCCGCCGCAGCCTCTTTCAGCAATTCTCTTTGCGTAAACAGCCACGAGCGATGACAAATTGTGTCAAACAATCCTCCTGGACCCCTGCTCCAATCCCCGCCAGCTTCCGTCAAAATTGCGTTGTGTCCATGATTTGAAGAGGTTGCAGCTGAAGCTGCAGAATGGCCCCCAGGGTGCATAGTTTTCGCTGGAAGCACTGTGCGGTACCACAGCTCGGGACGGCGCTGCTTAATGGAGAGAAACAAAGGATTTTCGCTGATTGAGTTGCTGATCGTGGTGGCGATTATGCTGATTATCGCCGCCATCGCCATTCCCAACCTGATTCGCGCTCGCATTGCGGCGAACGAGTCCTCCGCCGTCTCCTCTGTCCGTACTATCATGACCGCACAATCAGCCTATTCCACCGCTTTCCCCAACATCGGTTATGCCGTAGCCCTGGTCAACTTAGGTGGGTCTCCTCCTTGCACTCCCACTTCGGCCAATGGTTGCCTCATAGACACGGTTCTGGCCAGCGGCACCAAAGGTGGCTACTCCTTTAATGCGGTGGGTGGAAACCCGAGTCCCCAGGGTGCCAATACCAGCTTCTCCGTCGGGGCTGCTCCCAACTCGCCCAACCTTTCAGGGGTGCGCCGTTTTTGCGGCTTGAACGACAACGTCATCCACTACGATCTCAACCCGGGCCTGGTTTCCACGCTGCCTACCGCCACCGACTGCAGCAACGCGCCCTTTGCCAGTCAGATCGTGCAATAGCCCGCACTGCGCGTCATCAAAACTGCCCGTTAACTTGCCTCGGGTAATCCCGCTGCCAATTCCTTCAGTAACTTGCCCATTGGTTTTGCCAGGCCGAAAATCGTGCCTCGGCTGCTGCATTTCTCAGCTGTTTGCGAGAAAACGGACCTCCGTGCCCAAGTGCTTCTGCTTTCGTCCTGACAAAAAATGTCGCTCGGCAGCCGCGCAAGAACGACAAATTTTGTCGGGTAGCAGCATCCGGCATTCTGGCCCGCTTCTGCTGTCGGGACAAATGCCGCATTTCAGACGGCTTAGCGCCTGCCAGCCTGGTCCTGAAGTCTGGCGGGGGAATTGCAACCCTGTACTGCGTACTCCGGGTTCAGTCTTAGGTAACACTTTGTCGAGAATGAGGGGACGAATGAAGAAGAACAAGGGTTTTTCACTTATCGAACTGCTGATTGTGGTGGCGATCATTCTCATCATCGCTGCCATCGCCATTCCCAACCTGTTGCGCGCCCGCATTGCCGCTAACGAGTCGTCCGCGGTGAGCTCGTTGCGCACCATCAACACTGCTGAAGTGTCGTACGCCACTGCCTATCCGAACGTTGGCTATTCGACCGGCTTGGCCGACCTGGGACCGGGGTCTACCGGCACTTGCCCCACCACGGGTCCGATTGCGACCAGCTCGTGCTTCATTGACAGCGTGCTGGCTTCCGGCACCAAGAGCGGCTACAGCTTCGGTTACGCCGCTGCGGCTGGTGCCAACGGCGGCGCCAACGTTACCTATGGCGCGGGTGCGGTTCCGGTGAACTTCAACCAGACCGGCGTGCGCCAGTTCTGCTCCGCGGAAGATGCGGTCATCCGTTATGCCGCAGGTTCCAGCAGCGCCGCTCCGGTGACTGTCTCCGCTACCTGCTTGGCCAGCCCCTTCAGCCCGCTGCAGTAAGTTGGCTGACCGTGTGCTTCGTTTGGGGGCAGGACGCAAGTCCTGCTCCCTCATTTTTTTGCCATACCTTCTGTTGTCGTACATGGCACGCCACTGTGAGTTCCGCTGTGTCCCGTGTTTAAATTTGCCCATTGCGTTCTGCAGCAGCCAAACCGTCGCCCCAGCCACCAATAACAGAATCTCTATTCTTTTCTGCCCAGAAACGCACCCTTGTTCTCTGCCTTTTGCTGGTTCTGGGTACCCTGGCACTCTACAACCCGGTCAGCCGCCACCCCTTTTTTAATTTTGATGATGACCGGTACGTCACGGAGAATGTGCACGTTCGTGCCGGGCTAACTTGGGATTCCATCGCTTGGGCGTTCACCACGTTTGATGAGGCAAACTGGCACCCTGTTACGTGGCTTTCGCACGAGCTCGACTTCCAACTGTTCAAGCTCAACCCCGCCGGGCATCACTACACCAACCTTCTTCTGCATTGCCTCAACGCGGTGCTGCTGTTCCTCCTTTTGCAGTCGGCCACGGGGTTTACCTGGCGGAGCCTGATGGTGGCGGCCTTTTTTGCGTTTCACCCCGTCAATGTGGAATCGGTGGCCTGGGTGGCAGAGCGAAAAAACGTGCTCAGCATGATGTTTTTCCTGCTCGCCCTGGCGTCCTACGGGCGCTACATTCGCAAGCCCCGCTGGGACCGCTATTTGGCGGTGGCACTCCTGTTCGCCCTAGGGGTGATGGCCAAGCCGATGATCATCACCCTGCCCTGTGTTCTGCTCCTTTGGGATTACTGGCCTCTGCACCGGATGGGCAGTTCGGAGCAGCAGCCCCCTATGACTTCGGAGCCACGCTCATTCCGCTGGCTGGTGGCGGAGAAGATCCCCCTGTTCGCACTGTCCGGGGCGAGTGCCGCGATCACCATGCAAGCACAAGGAAAAGGCGGCGCCATTCGCTCCGCCTATTTTCCGCTTGCGGAGCGTTTGGCTAACGCACTCGTCGCCTATGGGCGCTACTTATGGAATGCCTTTTGGCCGGTACGACTGGCGGCCTATTATCCTCACCCGGCTAACACGCTCGCCGGTTGGCAGGTTGCTCTTGCAGCCGTTTTCTTGTTTGCGGTGACCGCTGTGGCCCTCATGGCCAGGCAGCGGCGTTACCTGGCTGTGGGCTGGTTCTGGTTCTTAGGAACCCTGGTGCCGATGATCGGCCTGGTGCAGGTAGGTGGCCAGGCCATGGCGGACCGCTACGCTTACCTGCCCTACGTGGGCCTGTTTCTCATGGTGTGCTGGGCAGTGCCCGATTCGGTGCCGCGATCCCGTTCCTATGCGCGGTGCGTGGCCTTTGCGGGTGGCGTTGCCCTGCTGGCGCTGGCGACTCTGACCGCGCGACAAATCGGTTACTGGCGCGACAACGTAACCCTCTGGACACGCGCGGTGCAGGTGACAGGCCCCAATTTTATTGCCGAAGATAATCTTGGCGGGGCATTGCGCGCCGACGGACGAACCGACGATGCCATGGTGCATTTTCGCCGGGCAGTGGAAATCAATCCTGACGACCCTATTGGAAATCTGAATGTAGCGGCGTATGAGCAACAACATGGAAATCTACAGAGCGCCATCGGGCGGTACCAGGTGGCGCTGCGGATGACGCCGAACCTTGAGCTGCAGGCCACCGCCTACAGCAATCTTGGTTCTGCTTATCGCAGGCTTCACGACCAGTCGCACGCCCGGGAAAACTACCAGGCCGCTGTGCAGCGCATGCCGGCGAACGCGTTGGGCTGGGTGGGATTAGGCCTGGTGGAGCAGGACAGCGGCAATCTGAATCGGGCCATTGACGACTACTCCCGTGCCATGGTTCTCCAGCCCACTGACGTAGGCTATCTTTTGCTGGCGCAGGCGCTGGAGAAAGCAGGGCGGATGAATCAGGCTAAGGAAGCTTTTAGCAAGGCGCCGGCGTTATCGGCCGATCTTGCGAAGGCTCGGCAGAACGCGCAGCAGCTCCTGTCTCAGTAATTGTCCTGCGAAGTTCCCTCTGCCTTGAGGCCTGGAACTCCTTTCACCGTGCTTTACCATGTTCGGAAGGCTTCTCCTTGTCGCTCGTCTCCACTTCCGCCCGGACCATCTTCCATCTCGACATGGACGCGTTTTTCGTCTCGGTCGAGGAGCTCTTTGAGCCTTCGCTGCGGGGCAAGGCCGTAGTGGTGGGCGGCCAGCGCGAGGAGCGGGGCGTGGTCTCGGCTGCTTCCTATGAGGCTCGGAAGTTTGGCGTGCACTCGGCCATGCCCTTGCGCACCGCCGCCAAGCTCTGCCCTCACGCCATCTTTGTGGATGGCCATCCCGACCGCTACCGTGACTATTCCCAGAAGGTTCATCACGTGCTGCAGAATTTCTCGCCACAAATCGAGATGGTCTCCATTGACGAAGCCTACCTCGAGATGACCGGGACGGAGCGCCTGCATGGGCCGCCCTTGCGCGCCGCGCACGCGCTTCACAAGGCCATCCACCAAAGCACCGGGCTGAACTGCTCTATCGGCATTGCTAGTTCGAGGCTGGTGGCCAAAGTGTGCTCCGACCAGTCGAAGCCCAATGGCGTGCTCTGGGTAATGCCGGGCTACGAAGCCCGTTTCCTGGCGCCGCTTGCAATTCGCAAAATTCCGGGCGTGGGCAAAGTCACGGAGCAAAACCTGCAAGCGCTGGGCATTCACACAGTAGGCGATCTGGCCCGGTTGGACGAAGCATTCCTCGAGGAGCGCTTCGGAAAATGGGGGCTGGCCCTGGCGGGCAAGGCCCAGGGGCTGGATGCCGGCGGGTGGTTCGATTCTGAAATCGGCGCTGATGAGGATCCCAAGTCCATCAGCCATGAGCACACGTTTTCCGTGGACACCGCAGATCCGCAGCAACTGGAGGCCACGCTGCTGCGGCTTTCGGAAATGGTGGGGCGACGCTTGCGCGAGGCCGGCCTGCACGCCCGCACTGTGCAATTGAAGCTGCGGCATGCGGACTTCACCACCATAACCCGTGCCCATACCCTGCCCCACTCTACCCAGCTCGACACCGAACTGTTTGCAGAAGTGCGCAAGCTGTTCCGCGAAAATTGGAAGGTGGATCAGCTCATTCGCTTGTTGGGTGTGCATGTTTCCTCCTTCGCACACGACGAAGGCCAGCTCGACCTGCTGGAAGGCGATAAGCAACGCCGCTGGCGCCAGGCGCTCTCGGCGGCCGATCATTTGCGCGACAAGTATGGAGAATCAGCGGTGGAGCTGGGCGGAGGCTTGAACGCGCGCTTCCGCGAGCGGGTTCACGAAAACCCGGCCGGACTACCGGGAAAGAGCAAAAAGACGCCTCCCTCAGACTAAAAATGCCCGCGCCACTCTCGCAGCGCGGGCCGGGTTCTTCGCCTTATGCCTTCGTTTCTTACCAGATAGCAGCGTTCACCTTATCCACCCATTCGTACCAGGGGTCGCCGGCGCTATCCGTATCCTGCTGGAATTGCACACCGAAGTCATCGCCCCAGCTGCTGCCCACGGCGGGCACCCAGGTGTTGATGTTGTACTGCGTGCCGTCAACCTGCAGCGCCACGTAGTGCAGGTACTTTGTGTTCTGATCACGCGTGAGATACCAGGTAACCTTGTGCCACTGTCCGGGACCAAACCTGGCGCAGGCTACCGAGGTGTGCTGCCAGTAACGCCCGGTGTTGTTCCAGATATCCCAATGGCCGGTGGCGTAATCGCATTGCGAGCCGAACATGTATTTGAAACCATTGGTAGAAAAATAGGCGTCGAACTCCACAGCCTGCACCACATACGCGCCATTAGACTGCCTGGTCTTGGAAGCATTCCACTGGAAGTTCATGGTGTACTCGATGTGGTTGGCCCAGTTCTGCGGCCCAAACTTTTTCACGAACAGGTCATCAGCCCAAGGCACGTAGCCTCCGATCCAGGCTTCGATCCCACTGCCATCCAGGGAAGGGCTGCTCACGAACTGCTTCATCCAGTACTGCGCTACCGGTCCATTGGCGCAAACGGTACAGCCAATCCAGCCGGTCATATTGTCAATGTTGTTGAAGAACTTGGCATTGGAGGGCGGAGCAGGAATCAGGCTGGTCCCACCGCTTCCCCCGATGCTGACGGTCAGGTAACCGCTCCCAAAGGCGCCGGTGCTATCCCAGGCGGTCACGACCACGTGGTGGCTCCCCGTGCTCATGCTCAGCCATTGACTGATTTTAGTGGCGGAAGTGTTCTGCCGGAACACCAGTACCGAATCCACGTAGATGCACCAGCCGGTGATCGCGTGCGAAGAGCTGGCGCTGGCAACGATGTCAGCCGGCGAGGTGGACCCTGCCGGCTGCACGCTTACCGATACCGCCAGGCAGGGGGCCGCAACCAGCAACAAAGCCGCAATGAGCTTTAGAAGAAAACGCATCAGGTGAGCTCCTTCAATATGAGTGAGTTGTCTTGCGTTTCTTGCCTGGGGGGAATTCCGCGGCAGGGCGTGCTCTTTGCCGCCTCAATTCGCAACGATCTTTTATTTGAGTGACTCAGGAATAACAGACAGCCGGAACAAAGCCTATTCGCAAGAAACCTCAGAACCGAACGATGGTTTCACCGATGTTCTACTCAGATTGTCTAGGTACTTAGCCTGAGGGGCGGCTGCTTGCGTCAACGGCGGGCGCACATGTAACGAAGAGATTTGCCGATCCAGCGTGGGACGCGTCACACAGCCGGCCTTCTCTGCATCCTATGTTTGACTTATGAAAAAGCGTGAACTGAAGAACCGGTTGCGCCAGCGCACCGCCGATAAGCTCTACGATCTGGCGCGCAGCACCGGCCGCGTGCCCAATCAACTGCCTGCCGGCGAGTCACCCGCCAGTACACACGAACAACTTCGGCGAACCGCCCAAACCCGCGGCAAACGCCAACCTGACCAGAACCTCGCTCGCTAGCGTGCGCTGGCCGCACTCCAAAGTACAAGTTGCAAACTTAAGCTATCTTCACAGTCCCACTTCGATGCGCGAGCGCGGATCCAGGTAGTCGCGCAGTGCGTCGCCGATAAAATTAAAGGAAAGCACGGCCAGCATCACCGCTGCCGCGGGAAATAGCACCAGATGAGGCGCATCGAACAGATGGGCGCGCCCGTCATTCAGCATGGAGCCCCAGCTCGCGGTTGGGGGTGGCACGCCCAGCCCCAGAAAGCTCATGGTGGCTTCAGCCAGCACTGCGCCCGCCATGCCAATGGCCGCCTGCACGATCACCGGCTGAATAATGTTGGGCAGGATATGCCGGGTGACAATGCGCCAGTCGCTTGCGCCCAAGGCCCGCGCCGCTTCCACATATTCGCGCTCGCGCGCGGCCAGCACCTGCGCGCGCACCAGGCGGGCATAGCCCACCCAGCCGCCCAGCGAGAGCGCCAGAATCAGGTTGAAGATGCCGGGCCCGCGGAAAGCCACGAAGGAAATGGCAATCAGAATTCCGGGAAACGAGAGGAACGCGTTCATCAGGATGACGTTGACGAAGCGGTCCACCTTGCCGCCGTAATACCCGGCGATCGAGCCGATCACCAGGCCGAGGAAGAGCGCCCCCACTACCACGCTGCTGCCCACCAGCATGGAAATGCGGGCGCCATAGATGAGGCGAGAAAGGATGTCGCGCCCCAATTCGTCCGTACCGCACCAATGTGCGGCCGAAGGTGGCGCCAGCCGCGACGCCAACTCGAGGTGCGCCGGATCTTGCGGCGCAATCCAGGGCGCAAACAGCGCGAACACAACGAAGATGGCGACCAGAACCACGCCGATGGTCGCCAGCCAATTGCGCTTGGCGGCACGCGTCAGGGCCGGTGCCTGGGCTACTGTTGCCATAGGTCAAAGATCAACGCAGAGGTCGCGGATAAGGACCAGAGAAAAACGGGCAATAAGGCCTGGTGGCGAAATCCATCCGGATTTATTCCTTTCATTTGCCGCTTTTCCCTTAATTTCTTTCTGCGACCTTTGCGTTAAAGGTTCTTATTGCCGAATGCGCGGGTTCGCTACGGAGTACAACAAATCCGTCAGAAAATTTACCGCCACATACGTTAAGCCAATGGCCAGGATGCAGCCTTCCACCAGGTAATAATCGCGGTTGGAAATTGCCTGGATGGTAAGCCTCCCGATTCCTGGCCAGGAAAAAATCGTTTCGGTGACGATGGCGCCGGCCAGCAGCGCGCCAAACTGCAAGCCCACCACGGTAAGCACCGGGATCATGGCATTGCGCAGGGCGTGCCGGTAAACTACCGTGCGCTCCGGCAGGCCTTTGGCGCGCGCCGTACGAATGTAGTCCTGGCCCAACTCCTCCAGCATGGAAGTGCGCACCATGCGGGTGAGGATGGCAGCCAGCGCGCTGCCCATGGTAATCGCCGGCAGCACCAGGTGCCCGAAGGAGCCCGAGCCCGATACGGGCAGCCAGCCCAATTCAATGGCAAAAAACAATATGAGCACTGGGCCGAGCGCGAAATTAGGGAACGACAGGCCGAACAGGCTGACCACGCTGAGCAGTCGGTCATCCCAGCGGTTACGCCTTTGCGCCGAGCGCACGCCTGCCGGGATGGAAAGCGCTAGCGCCAGCAGCAGCGAGGCCACCGTCAACTCCAGCGTGTATGGATACCGCTGAGCGATCAGGCTGCTCACACCCTGGTTGAAGCGCAGCGACGGTCCCAAATTACCGTGCAGCACACCCGCCCAATAATTAACGTATTGCTTGCCGAGCGGCACATCCAGACCATAAGCGTGGCGCGCCGCCTGCATGTCCATTGCCGCCGCCCCCTCGCCCAGCATCTGCTGGATGGGATCACCGGGCACGAGGTGAATCAGCAGAAAAACGATTGATACCACCAGCCAGATGACCGGCAGGGTGTAAAGCAGGCGAACACCCAAATAGCGGAGCGTGGCTCTCATGAAACGAAGTTGGAGCTATTGTAGGGCTTTGAGAGCTGGGCGGGAATACGGTTGCGGTAACCCAGGGCAATACTGACAATACCGCCTCGCCACCGTGCTTCCGCCTTAGTGCTTCTTCAGTTCGTGGTCCACACGGTTGGCTTCATGATCCATCGCCGGCAGGAGTGTATCGGAAACATTCGCGGAAGGTCTTTCCAGAACCGAAGTGTCCAGCACCGGCTTAAAGCGCCCAATTCGAAACAACGCAAAGGCCACTTCCAAATTGTCCCGGTGCACAGGACCGCTGGAGCCTCCCATCGGATCGCTCGCATCCACGCTGGGAACACGGCCGCCAATCGAAATCTGCGGCGCTTGTGGCTCCAGCAGATGCTGCCGTGGGTCGCGAATTTGTGTCAACAGAAGGTAATCACAGTTCTTTTGCTGCGATTCATGCCCGTTGTCTTTGCTGAGCTGCAACGGATATCGCGACGACGTGGATGAATCCATGGCGACCGCACCCACTTTGTTCTGCTTGAGGCTCTTGACCAGGCGCTCTGTTAAGTGTTCTACAAAAGCCGAGGTCGTGCTCGCGTTGCCCACGACCGCGACGCACACTTTCGCGGGCTCACTTCTGGGCCCATCCTGTGCGAATATGCCAGTCGAGAGACCGAGAAAAGCGGCAGTAGCAGCTAGGGAGAACAGGCGCATGGGGCACCTCCCAACAACCCTAAGTATAAGCCGGGTTTAATCCCCGGTCCGGCTCACCACCTGCGACCGCTCCTGCAGGATTTCAATGCGCACCTTGGCGATGCGGTGCCCGCCCATCTCCACCACCGTGAAGCGGCGGCCCCCATAATCGAAAAAATCACCGGTAGCAGGAATCTTCTGCAGACGGGAGAGCACGAATCCAGCCAGAGTTTCAAATCCCTGGTCGCGCGGCAGGGTGAGCTGGTACTGGCTCTCCAGGTCGAGGATATTGGCCGAGCCTTCCAGAACCATGGTTGCGCCCGCTTTCAGGGGCGCCAGGCCAGCCACATCGAACTCATCTTCGATTTCGCCCACCAATTGCTCCAGCACATCTTCGACCGTGACCACGCCTACCGTGGAACCGAACTCATCCACCACCACCGCCAGGTGGCGCTTGCGCTGTTTGAATTCGGTGAGCAGGTCGCCCAGGGGCTTAGTCTCCGGCACCACCAGCACATCGCGCATGATCTGGCTGATGGGCATCTTGGCTACGCGCGCCGCCGCCGGTTGCGCTGGGGAGAGTGACACCCGCAGCCGCATCCAGCGCATCAGGTCCTTGGCGTAGAGAATCCCCACAATGTGCTCGGGGCCGCGCTGCGGATCGTAAACCGGGATGCGCGAGTGCTGCTCCTCGACCACTCGCGCCACTGCTTCGTCCAGGGTCAGGTCGGCGGGAAAAGAAAAGATGTTGGGCCGCGGCACCATTACTTCCCGCACCGTCACCTCACCCAGTTCCAGGGCGTGGCTAACAATTTCTTCCTCGAAAGGCGCAATCAGCCCAAAGCGCCGGCTGGCGGCGACAATCAGCTTCAATTCCTCCGGCGAATGCGCCGCGCCGCTGCGGATTTGGCGGGAGCCGAACGCGCGCAATACCGCATCGGCCGAGCGGTTCATCACGTAAAGAAAGGGCCACGAGATGGCCAGGAAGACGTCCATGGGACCGGCCACCGCGAGCGCCACCCGTTCGGCGCGCTGCAAGGCCACCGATTTGGGAACAATTTCGCCGAGAATCAGCAGCACATAAGTGATTAGCGAAAAGGAAATCACTACGGCCAGGGTGTGGGCGTAAACCTTGGCGTGGGGTACGTTGACCAGGGCGCCTTGCAGCATGCGCGCCACCACCGGTTCGCCAATCCAGCCCAGAAGCAGGCTGGCCAGCGTGACGCCAAATTGCACTCCGGCCAGCACTTCGGCCAGGCGCTGGTGCAGTTTTTGAACGGTACGGGCGCCGATGCGGCGGGCCTCCACCAACTGCTGCAGACGCGTATCGCGAACGCTGACCAGAGCGAATTCGGCGGCGACGAAGAATGCGTTGGCCGCCACCAGCAGCACGACCAGCAACACCCGCAGCAGCAGAAAACTAACCATGTAAAACTAGATTCTAACATCTTCCTACCGCAGGCCTATGGACGTAATGGTCTGTGTTATCCTTCAGTTGCAGAGAAGCAAGCACAATAATGAGTGGATCTACCCGGCGCCCTCGCGCCTGCTTGGCCCCGCCGGTCAGAAGGACCCCCAATTAGCTTCTTGCTTCCCTTTTACGGCCATTCCGGTCTAACCAACGTCGGAAGGGCAAAACCGTAATTCCGCCACAAATTTTCTCCGCCCGCCAGGAACAAATAGCGAGTGGCTGGCGTAATAGAGAGTGAAGGCGATCTGTTCGCAGCAGGAGGACCACCGTGGCCAACGGCAATGGTAATGGCAAAAAGAAGAAGCACAAACGGCTGCTTTACATCGGCGGATCGCTGATAGCCCTCGTTCTCATCGTGCTCGCGGTTTCAGCCGCGACCCGCGGGGGGACCAAGATTGATCCCACCAAGCTGGCCAAGGTGGAGCGCGGCGATCTGGCTAAAAGCGTGGTCGCCACCGGCAAGGTAGAACCCATCACCAAGGTGGAGATCAAGTCCAAAGCCAGCGGCATCGTTAAGAAATTGCTCGTGGACGCCGGCGATCGGGTCAAGAAAGGCCAGATTTTGTGTGAATTGGACCGCGAGGAGATCCAAGCGCAGGTAAACTCCGCCAAGGCTCAGTCGCTGGCATCCGAAGCCGCCGAGCGCGGCGCCACCGCCGATCTGGCGCGCGCCAAGGTGGACGCCGAGGGTCCGGATGTCCCGCTGCTGAAACGGGCGTATGAGCGGGCCCAGAACATGGCCAAAGAAGGGGTAGTTTCGCAATCGGCGCTGGACGATGCGCAGAAGAACTACGAGTTAGCCCTCAACAAGCAGAACGTCTCCAAAGCACAGGTCCTGGTGTTGAGCGCAAAGGAAAAGCAGGCCGCCGCCCAGGTGCAGCAGGACAAAGCCAACCTCGCCCAACTGCAAGAACAGTACAGTTACACCACCATCACTTCCCCGATTGATGGCGTAGTCCTCTCCCGCGACGTGGAGATGGGCGATGCCGTCAGCTCCATCCTGGTGCTCGGCTCATCCGCCACCCTCATCATGACCCTGGGCGATACCAGCCAGGTTTATGTGAAAGGCAAGGTGGACGAGAGCGATATCGGAAAGGTCTACCTCGGACAGCCGGCGCGCATCAAGGTGGAATCCTTCAAGGACAAAACCTTCTACGGTAAGGTCACCAAGATTGCGCCCATGGGCGTGGAGAAGGACAACGTCACGACTTTCGAAGTGCGCGTCTCCATCAATAATCCCGGTGGCGAGCTCAAGGCCAACATGACCGCTAACGCGGAGGTCATCCTGGAAGAGCACAAAAACGTGCTGCAGATTCCTGAAGGGGCGCTGATCTACGACAAAGACAAAAAGTCCTACGTGCAGGTGCCCGACCCCCATGCCAAGGATGGCATGCGGAAGATCGCGGTCAACGTCGGCATCTCTAATGGCGCCAAAACCGAAGTGCTGGGCGGGCTGAAGGAAGGCGAACAAGTGGTGCTGCAATAAGGCGCTGTGGGCGCTCGGCTATCGGCTCTTGGCCTCTTAGCAGGCAGTGAAACGTCGGGACGGAGCGCCAATACCCAAGAGCTAACAGCCAACCGCTGGTTTCCATGAACCTCCTCGAGCTAATGCGGCAGACGCTCTCCACCTTCCGCGCTCATAAGACGCGAACCTTTCTCACCATGTTCGGCATCATCTGGGGAATTTCCTCGGTCATCATCCTGGTCGGCCTGGGCCAGGGCTTCAGCAAAGACCAGAGAAAGCGCATGGAGAGCCTGGGCAAGGATCTGGTGATCGTGTGGGGAGGCCGCACCAGCGCGCAGGCAGGCGGCCTGGCGGCCGGGCGAGAAATTCCGCTCAACGTCAGCGACGCCGTCCTGATCAGACAGCAATGCTATCTGGTGAAGGCGGTCAGCCCGGAACTGCGACGCTCCGTGCCCGAGGTCAGCGCTTTTAATCAGTCCAACCGTTCGGTGGTAGGGATGTGGCCCGAGTACCAGGATTTCCGTTCTCTGAAAGTCTCCGAGGGGCGGCTCATTACCCAGGATGATGAGGATCAGGGCGCGCGGGTGGTGATCCTGGGCGACGCCGCGAGCAAGCAGTTATTCAATGGACAGCCGGCGGTGGGCGCCACCATCTCCATCCTGGGCTGGCCCTACACTGTGGTAGGAGTGCTGGAGAAGAAGAAGCAGAACTCCAATTACAGCGGCCCAGACAACGACAACCTCTACGCGCCCTTCTCCGCCGTGGCTCGCGACCTGCCGCCGCCCGAAAACGACCAGGGCCAAAAGCGCACCGTGCAGCGCGGCTGGGTCAACGACATTGTTTTCGAGGTGGCCAATGCCGACGAGCACGAGGCCGCGGTCCTGCAGGTGCGTCGGGTTCTGGGACGCGTCCACCACTTCGACGCCGCCGACAAAGACGCGCTCTTCATCTGGGACACCATGGAGGGCGCGAAACTGGTGAGCCGCATTTTTGACGTCATCACCATCTTCTTCGGCTGCGTGGCCATCATGACCCTGTGCCTGGGTGGGATTGGGGTGATGAATATCATGCTGGTTTCGGTGAGCGAGCGCACCCGGGAAATCGGGATGCGCAAGGCGATTGGCGCCACCAAGGCCGACATTCTGCGCCAGTTTTTCGCCGAATCCGCCATTTTGACCGTGTTCAGCGGAGCTATCGGCCTGTCCGTGGGCATCGGGCTGTGCGTCGCCATGGGCGCTATTCCCCTCCCCGATTTTGTCCCCCATCCCATTATTTCGTCGGCCTCGCTGGTGGCTTCGGTGCTTACGCTCTCGCTGATCACGGTGACCGCCGGCGTGTACCCGGCGCAACGAGCGGCGGAAATGGAGCCCATCGAATCCCTGCGCTATGAATAAAATTCTTGCTCGCCTGCGGGCTTGTCATACGTCTCTTTAACGGAGGAAGCTAATGCGCACCAACAAAAGCCTGTTTCTAGCTTTAGCCATGGCACTGGCGGCGAGTTTATCGCTCGCGGCGTTACCCGCCCAGGCCGCCGCCCGCGGCTCGTTTCAGCGTACGTTGACGGTCACCGGACCGGTGGACCTCGACGTCACTACCGGCTCCGGCAACATTGATGTGCGCGCCGGGGCCGTGGGATCCGTGCAGGTTACAGGCCGCATTAAGGTCAGCGGCTGGGGTGACAACGGCGAAGAGAAGGTCCGCAAGCTGGAACAGACCCCTCCGATTCAGCAGAACGGCAACAGCATCCGCATCGGCTATATCACCGACCCGGAGCTGCGGCGCAATGTGTCGATTGACTATCAAATCGTGGTTCCGCAGGCTACGAGCCTGACCTCCCACACAGGCTCCGGTGACCAAAAAATTGATGGCATCAAAGGCCCCGTGGAGGCACGTTCCGGTTCGGGTGACATGCACCTATCAAGCGTCGGCAGCCGCTTGGAAGCGCACACCGGCTCCGGCGACCTGCAGATGAACGACATCAACGGCGACGTGCGCGCCCGCACCGGCAGCGGCAACATTCAGGGGGACGGCGTGGCCGGCGGGTTCGATGCGGAGACCGGCAGTGGCGACGTTACCCTTCGGCAGACGGCTAGCGGCGAAGTTCGCGTGCGCACCGGGTCCGGCGGGGTTGATTTGCACGGCGTGCGCAGCATGGTGAACGCCGATACCGGCAGCGGCGACGTCAGCGTCGAAGGCACTCCTGGCGGCGAATGGAAGCTCAGCGCCGGCTCCGGCACTATCAAGCTGCGAATTCCCAGCCAGGCCGGTTTTAACCTGGACGCTTCCACCAGTTCGGGAGACATCGAACTGAGCCACACGGTGGCGGTTTCCGGCAACATCTCGCGGCACTCCATTCATGGCAAAGCCGGGAACGGCGGCAGCCTGGTGGAAGTGCGCACCGGGTCAGGGAATATTGAGATCGAATAGGGTTTCAAAGTTTCGGGTTTCGGTTTGCTGGGACACGAAACTTGAAACTCGAAACTCTCAAATCTCGTAGCTACACATAGCAGAGCGCGGCGCAATCCCATGATGCTGAAGGAACTCATCCTGCAAGGCTGGCAAGCGCTGATGCGCAACCGTCTGCGCTCGGTGCTCACCATGCTGGGCATCACCTGGGGGCTGGTCTCGGTGGTGATCCTGCTGTCTTACGGGCAGGGGTTGGGCGGCGGCATCCTGGCGGCGTTCTCCGCGATGGGTAACAATGTGATCGTGCTCTGGCCCGGCCAGACCAGCATGCAGGCCGGGGGCCAGCGGGCCGGCAAGAAAGTCAAGTACGAGTATGCGGACGTGGAAGCCATCCGTGACGAGGTGCCGCTGGTGCGAGCGGTGAGCGCCGAATCCACCGACCAACTGGCTTACAAGCTGGGCACGCGCGTGGTCTCTATTCAAACCCGCGGCGTGGAACTTCCCTACGGCCAGATGCGCCGGCTGGAAATCGCCGACGGGCGCTACTTCGATGCTTCCGATTTTACCGAGCACCGGCGGGTAGTGATTCTCGGCTACGACGCTAACAAGAAAATCTTTCAGGGCGCCCCCGCAGTGGGCCAGTCGGTCGAAATTGGCGGGCAGATGTTCGACGTGATCGGGGTAATGAAGCAAAAGATTCAGGATTCCATGTATGAGGGTCCAGACAATCAGGATGGCTTCATTCCGTTCGACTGTTACCAGGATCTGAAGAGCCAGCGCGACCCCGACATGATCGTCTTCCAGCCACTGGATCCGTCGCTGGATGGCAAGACGCTTGCGGCAGTGCGCACCGTACTGGCCCGCCGGCACCACTTCAATCCTAAGGACGACAAAGCCACCCCGGAGTGGAACACGATTGAAACCAAGAGCATGATCCGAGCCTTCAGCCTGGGGCTGCAGGTGGTGCTGGGGATTATCGGCGCCCTCACCCTGGCTGTGGGCGGAGTGGGCGTGATGAACATCATGCTGGTTTCTGTGACCGAACGGACCAGGGAAATCGGCCTGCGCAAGGCCCTGGGCGCCAAGCAGTTCCACATTCTTACTCAATTTCTGCTTGAGGCTCTGGTGCTGACCTTTCTGGGCGGCCTAGCGGGGATTGTATTTTCTTTGGTGCTTACCCGCGCTATACCGCCGCTGCCCCTCTACAGCGCGCTGTACAAGACCGCCAATCACCAGGGTGACGTATTCCTGCACATGTCCGTCAGCGTGGTGACTGTATCGTTTATCATCCTTTCGCTGGTGGGCATGGTTTCCGGCTTCTGGCCTGCGTGGAAGGCGGCCCGCCTGAGCCCGATTGAAGCCCTGCGTTACGAGTAGCTGTGCCGTGATCACCCGCCGTAATTAGCCGAGGCTAAGCGAATCCTGTATTCTTTTTCCCATGTCCTCTGAGTTTCTTTCCCGATTGCAGACGGGACCAGTGTTGTGCGACGGCGCCATGGGCACGCTTCTGTACGCCCGGGGAGTGTTCATTAACCGCTGCTATGACGAACTGAATTGCTCCCAGCCGGACATGATCCGGGACATACATCACGAGTATCTGCAGGCGGGAGCTGAAGTTATTGAAACCAATACTTTCGGTGCCAACGCGGTACGTTTGGCCCGCCACGGTTTTGCCGAGCGCGTGCACGAGGTGAATTTAGCCGGCGCTCAGCTGGCGCGCGAAGCCGCCAAGAGCTTTGCCGCCTGGGTCGCGGGTTCGGTGGGGCCGCTGGGCATCCGCATTGAGCCTCTGGGAAAAACCTCCCGCGAGGAAGCGCGCTCCATCTTCAAGCAGCAGATCGCGGCGCTCGCCGAGGGCGGAGTGGATCTACTTATCCTGGAAACGTTCGGCTATTTGGAAGAGCTGCACCAGGCCCTGCTGGCCGCCCGCGAGGTGAATCCTAAAATTCCGGTGGTGGCGCAAGTCACCATTGATGACGATGGCAACTGCCTCGACGGTTCCAGCCCGGACACCTTTGCCCCTCAGTTGGCGGAATGGGGCGCCGATGTGCTGGGCTGCAACTGCAGCGTCGGGCCGGTCGCGATGTTGGAAGCCATGGAACGGGTGCGCCAGGTGACTACGGTGCCCCTGGCCGCCCAGCCCAACGCCGGCATGCCGCGCAGCGTGGAAGGCCGAAATATCTATCTCTGCTCGCCGGAATACATGGCCAGCTATGCCCGCAAGTTTGTGACAGCCGGAGTGCGCCTGGTGGGCGGTTGCTGCGGCACCACCCCCGAGCACATCCGCGCCATGAAGTCTGCCCTGCAGGTGGGCAAGGCGCGCAATCGCACCAGCACCTTTCCGCTAGCTGCGACTCCGGCGAAACCGGCCGCACACGAGCCACCCGCGCTGGAAAAAAGGTCGCGAGTTGGAGCCAAGTTGGCTGCCGGCGAGTTTGTCAGCATGGTAGAAATCGTGCCTCCCAAGGGCACCGACATCGTTAAGGAGTTGGAGGGAGCGCGCTTTCTCAAGTCGGTGGGTGTGGATGCGGTGAACATTCCTGACAGTCCGCGGGCGTCAGCGCGCATGAGCAACCAGGCGTTATCCATTCTGATCCAGCAGCAAGTAGGCATTGAAGCGGTGCTGCACTACACCTGCCGCGACCGCAACGTGCTCAGCATTCAGTCGGACCTGCTGGGAGCGGCCACCATAGGGATTCGCAACCTGATTTGCATCACAGGAGATCCGCCCAAACTGGGAAATTACCCCGATGCCACCGCGGTTTTCGACGTGGATGCCATCGGCCTGGTCAATATTGTCCGCAACCTGAATCGAGGCTTGGATATAGGCGGCAATCCCCTGGGCAACGGCACTTCATTCGTGATCGGCGTAGGGGCCAACCCTGGGGTACCCAACATTGACGAAGAAATTCGCCGCTTCGAATACAAGGTGGAAGCAGGAGCGGAATATGCCGTCACCCAGCCGGTGTTCGACATCGGGCTGCTGGAGAACTTTCTCCGGCGCATTGAGCATTGCCGGGTACCGGTTATTGCCGGTATCTGGCCACTGGTCAGCGTGCGCAATGCCGAGTTCATGAAGAACGAGCTGCGGGTATCCATTCCGGATGCCATTTTTCAACGTATGGGGGCGGCCAGTAACGCCGAAGTCGCACGCCATGAAGGAGTTGCCATCGCCCGCGAGATGCTGCTTGCGCTGCGCGGCCTGGTTCAGGGAGCCCAGATCAGCGCTCCCTTTGGCAAGTACAGCGCTGCCGTGGATGTGCTCGAGGCCCTAGGCGCAGGCGGGGCTGCCGCCCAAGGCTAGGCTTTGCCTTTCCGGGCATACTCCCGAGTCCGGATTCTGCCAGGACGCAGTATTAAATTTTCCTGCGCAAAAGATGCAGGGATGTGCATTAAAATATAGGCGAGGGGATTTGGGTTGCCGAAGTTTGAGGAGTGCCTCCAGCGCCTGGAGAAGATTGTGACCGAGCTTGAACAGGGGGATATTCCCCTGGAGAAGTCGCTGGCGCTTTTTGAGGAGGGCATGCAGCTTTCCACAACCTGCCGCAAGGAATTAGAGCAGGCCGAAGGTAAAGTCGAGATCTTGTTGAAACAGAACGGGAAAATACAAGCGGAACCCTTCGAGCCCTTGACTGAGAAGGCGGAATCCAGGAAGTAGCCCCCCGCGCTTTCGTCATGCTCGTTTGACCACAAGCGCCGCAGTTTGAAGTGCGGTGTTTACGCTGCCGTTGCGTAGGCGACGGTCGAACATCAAGGGGGAACTATGCAGCCGTTGAACGTGGTTGTTCTGCAGAGCGATGTGTTACTCGCTCAAACCCTGCAGAATTCGCTGCAGAGTCATTTCAGTTTCATCTACTTAGCGCGCAACCTGGGAGAAGCGAAAGCCGCAGTTCCCAAGTACCGGGCGCACATACTGATTGTTGATCTGGAACTGGTTTCACGGGCGGAAGTGGAGTGGCTGCGGCGGGAATTTCCGGGGCTTTGCTTGGTTTGCACCCACCGACTGGCAGACGAGGAGATGTGGACGGAAATGGTCGAGGCGGGTGCCAGCGATCTGTGCTTTTCCGCTGACAGCCAAGGCATTTTGAGCGCCGCCCTGCGCAGCACGAGGGCTAGCGCTAAGGCTATCGCCGCTTAGTCCGCAATTCTGACGCAACTTCTTGCGCTTAGCTCGTTCCTTGTCTGGAGATAGGTTGTTCTTTGCCTTAAGGGCAGCTCTGGCCATAAGATTGCAATAGTTATCTATGCGGCTGTTGCCGGAAACAGCCGTCGGGCGCGGCTTTGGGCCGCTGCCGGAAATTTTGAAAAGCAGACACGGATTTCTAATGAAACGCTCAAGAAAAGCTAAAGGCTTCTCCCTCATCGAATTGTTAATCGTGGTGGCCATCATTCTGATCATCGCCGCCATTGCCATTCCCAACCTGCTGCGGGCCAAGATTTCCGCCAATGAAGCTTCGGCGGTTTCGTCCATCCGCACCATCAACCAGGCGGAATTGTCGTACCAGACGTCTTATCCCAACAATGGGTACGCCGCCCAACTTCCCAATCTGGGCGGGGCCAGTCCCTGCAGCCCAACGCCCGCCAATGCCTGCCTGATTGATCAGAGCCTGGCCGGCGGCACCAAGAGCGGATATGGCTTTGCGGCGATTGGAGGGAATCCGGTAAACGGCTCCAATACCAGCTACGTAGCCGGAGCTGCGCCCATTACCTTCAACCAGTCCGGCGTGCGGCTGTTCTGCTCTACCGAGGACAACGTGATTCGCTGGGATGCAAACTCCAGCAAGAGCACCACGCCGCCCAACGCGCAGCAGTGCCCGAATTTCACGCCGTTGCAGTAGAACTAAGGGCAGAGGTTACCAAAGAAAGACACTGGACGGTTTCCTGCGTGCCAAGCCAGACTGGGTTCCCGCCCGGTCCATAACCTGCTATTCACCCTGCCTTGGGTAGAAAATTCCACCCTGTGGCGCCGCCGCGTTTGCGGCTGCCGAGCACCTGAGCGAAGGTGCAGTCCTTAGGCTTCTTGTCAGGGCGCCAACGCAAAAATTTGGTGCCGTGACGAAAGCGCCCGCCGGAAAAATGATCGTAGCGGACTTCGCACACCAGCTTGGGCTGGAGCGGTTGCCATTCCATGGAGCGCTTGGTACTCCAGCGGCTCAGCCCGCCCGGAGCTTTGCCGCTGAAGCCGGGCGGCGCGATGAGCGGCTCGACGACTCCCTTCAGCTCCTGGCGCTGCTCGGCGGTAAAGCTGGAAGAAAAACCCACATGGTCCAGCAGACCGTCTACGTTGTACAGACCGAGCAGCAACGAGCCGACCTGGCCGCCTTTCTCCGCCCAACGGAAGCCGCCTACCACGCAATCGGCCGTGCGAATGCGCTTGATTTTTACCATGCCGGCGCGATCGCCAGAGTGATAAGGCTCATTGGCCAGCTTGGCCACGACTCCATCCAAGCCGCTAGGGGCAAGCTCGCGCATCCAGCGCTCGGCTTGGCGGCGATCGACGGTAGAAGGCGAGAGGCGCACGCGCTCGCTGTTTCCTGCACCGCGAAACCATGCCTCCAGCCGCTGGCGGCGTTCTGAGAGGGGCAGCGCGACCAGCGATTTGCCTTGTTCATCCACGAGCAGGTCAAAGCACATGAGCGTGGCGGGAGTTTCCCGGGCCAGCTTACGGATGCGGGATTCGGCGGGATGAATGCGCTGCAGCAGCTCGTCGAACGCAAGCTGCTGGCCGGAGAAGATGACGATTTCGCCATCGAGGACGAACTGCTGCGGACGGAGCTGGAGCAGGGCCTCGAGAAGCTCAGGAAAGTAGCGGCCCAGCGGCTGCCCGGATTTCGATTGCAGCAAAACTTGCGAGCCGCTGCGGAAAGCCAAGCAGCGAAAACCGTCCCACTTAGGCTCGTATTGCCAGTCTTCGCCACGGGGAAGGTCGGCGACTGATTTGGCCTCCATCGGTGGATACGGCGGGCGGATGGATAGGTTAATTTCCGGGAAAGGCGCCTCGAGAGCTTCTTCGGGAACGGCGCCAGCCGAAATGCGGTCGCGGATGACCCGCGTGGTTTTCCTGCCCCGGGTAGTTGCCATGCAAACTTAGATGGCGAAAGGAGGTTGAGCCGCTGTCCCAAATGTGCTGCGCTCCTGTCGAGGCTCTTCGCGCAAAAAGGCTTTTGCGAGATGTGATCCCAAGTCAAGAATGATCTTCGGTGAACAGCGAGCGAACTATCCGTGGCTACCCGCCGATTTTGACCGCGAGCATGGAGATGGAACCGCCGTCCACGCCTTCCACGGGAAACGAAATGGGATCAGAAGGAAGGCGGGTACCAACTACGTAAAGCAGGGGGAGGTAATGGTCGGGCGTGGGAACGGCCAGTAGGGCTTCGCGACCGAGCTTGTTCTCGTAATCAATCAGCGGCTGGTCCTCTTGGGCGAGAAGCAGCTCGCGCGCACGCTTTTCAAAAGCTACGGCCCAGTCGAAGGGCTCGACGATATGCCTCCCCCAGGCGTAGGTGTGCAGGTTGTGAACCAGGTTGCCGCTGCCCATGATGAGCACGCCTTCTTCTCGTAGGGACGCCAGCCGCTGCCCAATCTCAAAATGGAACGAAGCGGGGCGGCATTCATCAATGCTTAGCTGAACGACGGGAATGTCAGCTTGCGGGTAAACGTGCGTGAGGACCGACCAGGTGCCGTGATCAATGCCCCAATGATCGTCGAGACGAACGGAAATAGGGGCCAGCAACTTCTGCACGCGTTGCGCCAGCTGGGGATCACCGGGCGCGGGATATTGCACCTGGTAGAGCTCCCGTGGGAAACCGCCGAAATCGTGAATGGTTCGAGGCGCAGTGCTCACTGTGACCGCGGCGTCTTGGATGTACCAGTGCGCCGATATGCACAGGATTGCTTTGGGACGCGGAAGGTCGGCTGCCATGGCTGCCCACGCTTCGGTGTAGGGATTGCGCAGCAGCGCATTCATGGGATTGCCGTGGCCGAAGAATAGGGCGGGCATGAGTGGCGCCATGTGCGACTCCAATCAGGGGATAGATGCGAATGGAGCTAGCAACGACGCTCCGGACGCTTGTTATACTCAAAAACGAATGCTGCAACAAACTCTGGAAGAAGGACGCCGCACGGCGGATGCGGCGTTGGAAAGACTGTTGCCGCCGGGCACGCGGTATCCCACCTCGATTCATCAGGCGATGCGGCACAGCGTGTTTGCGGGCGGCAAGCGCCTGCGGCCCATCCTGTGCCTGGAAGCGGCTCGACTGGTAGCCGGTTCCCTGCCCGAAGGCGTGGACGAGTTGGGCGCGGCGCTGGAGATGCTGCACACCTATTCGCTAATCCACGACGACCTGCCGGCACTGGACAATGATGATTTGCGGCGCGGACGCCCGACCTGCCACAAGGCATTTGGAGAAGCCACTGCAATTCTGGCGGGCGATGGCCTTCAGACCTACGCATACGAGGTGCTGGCGCGGTTGCGCTGCCCGGCGGAGCGGCGGGTGCGCATCGTCGAGGAAATTGCGCACGCCACCGGCACGGTGGATGGCATGATCGGCGGGCAGGTCATGGACCTGGAAGCCGAACACAAGCGCGCCGACGCGGCTACCTTGGAATACATCCATAACTCCAAAACCGCGGCTCTGATTACCGCGTGCGTGGTGACGGGAGGCGTCTACGCCGGCGGGAAGGAAGAGCAGGTCGGCAACTTGCGCGCTTTTGGTCGAGCGATCGGGCTGGCATTCCAGATTGTGGATGATGTGCTGGACGTGACGCAGTCTTCCGAGCAGTTGGGCAAGACCGCCGGCAAGGATACGGCCACGGAGAAGGCAACGTATCCGGCGCTATATGGGGTAAAGGAATCCTTGAACAAGGCGGACGTACTGGTGGAGTCGGCGTGCAAGAGCCTGGACGGCTTCGGCGAGCGCGCAGGAACGTTGAAAGCGCTGGCACAGTTTCTGGTGGAGAGGAAGAAGTAGCTAGGTTGTAGTTGGTAGCTGGTGAGATGCAGGTCGCGCCGCTGCGCTTCTCCCGCAAGCCCTCACGCAATGCTCAGGAAGACAACGAAAGGTGCGAGGCAGGGCGAAGCTAAAGGTGCGCCCTGCCAAAAGCATGTCAGGCACATTCACGCGCTGCGGGCGGGAGTGCGGTATTCGTCGGGGAGGGCGCTTTCGATGGAGTCACGCACGGCTGCCAGCAGAGCATCTCGATCAGAAAACTGCTGCGGATTAAGAGGCGGATGGAAGACCACGGTCGCGGTACCCGCGCGAATGCTGAAGCGGCGCTTAGGCAAGATGTGGTGCGTGCCAACGATGGTAACGGGAACAACCGGCGCGCCGCTTTCCATGGCGAGATAGAAAGGGCCCTTCTTGAAGGGCAGCAGGCGGCCATCCAAAGAGCGGGTGCCTTCGACAAAAATGGTCATGGGTATGCCGCGAGCGAGGACTGCCGATGCGGCGCGTAGGCTGGCGATAGCAGCGTCGCGATTGCTGCGCTCCACCGGCACCAACGATGCCAGGCGCATGGCACGGCTAAGAATGGGCACGCGAAAAAGTTCCTTCTTGACCAGCACCGAGGTGCGCCTCGGAATCACCGGCACCAGGATAGGCGGGTCAAGGTTGGAGACGTGGTTGGACATGAAGATGTAGGTAGCCGCGGGATCCAAGCTGCCTAACCCGACCACCTTGACCTTGACTCCCGCCACGCGCACGCCAGCAAAAGCAACGCGGGTGCCCAGCCAGTAGAGCACATCCACTTTGCCGCTCAGGAAAGTCCAGGGAAAACCGATGAGGGCGGCGAAAGGCACCAGCAGCAGCCAGAACGCCAGCATCAGCAGGGTGCGAATCACGAGCGCGCCGGGACAGCGGCAGGAGCGGCAGCCTGCAGGCGCCGGGGCAATTTCTCATAGATGCCGCCAAAGCCGCCGTTGGAGAGAATCACCACCACGTCGCCTGCGCGCAGTTCGGCGCCGATTTGGGCGACGATGGCATCGGCGTCGGGAATGACGCGGGCGCGCTTGCCGAGATGGTTGATGCGGGCAATGACCGCCGTCAGATCAAGGCACTCGCTTTCGGGAATTGCCTCCGGCCGGAAGACGCGCGCCACCACCACCTGGTCCGCAGTGGCCAGCGCCTGCGCCAGATCGTTCTGCAGCACGTTGCGGCGCAGGGTGTTGGAGCGTGGTTCGAGAATGGCCCAGAGCCGACGCCCAGGATAACGGGCGCGCAGAGCCTTAATGGTCTCGGCGATAGCGGTGGGGTGGTGAGCAAAGTCGTCAATGATGGTGACGCCTTTAACCTCAGCTTTAACTTCCAGGCGCCGCTTCACGCTTTTAAAAGCCTTTAAGGCGGTGGCGATTTGCTCCGGACTAATGCCGTAAGCAGAAGCCATTGCAGCCGCGGCGGTGGCGTTTAGGACGTTGTATTCGCCGGCCAGCGCAAATTCTAAGTCGGCCCAGTGGCTTCCATCACGCAGCACCGACCAGCGGGTGAGCTGGGGATCCAGGCGCAGGTTGGCGACCTGCCAGGCGGCGTTTCCGTTGCTGCCGTAGCGTTCGACCGGACAAAGCCCCTTGGCCAGGCACTCGCTCACATTTTGATTGCCTTCGAGAGCTACGATGCGGCCCCGGCGGGGCACCAGGTTCACCAGGCGCTTGAACGCGGTCTTCACTGCGTCCAGATCCTTATAAATATCGGCGTGGTCAAATTCCACCGAGGTGAGAATGACGGAGTCGGGAAAGTAGTGGAGGAACTTAGGACCCTTGTCAAAGAAGGCGGTGTCGTATTCGTCGCCTTCGATGATGAAATGGCCGCCGTCGCCCAGGGCGAAGCTGCTGCCAAAATTTTCCGCGATGCCGCCCACCAGGAACGCCGGGTGCTTCCCTGCCGACTGGAAGATCCAGGCAAGCATGGAGGTGGTGGTGGTCTTGCCGTGCGTGCCAGCGATGACGATAACTTCACGGCCGCGCAAGAATTCATCGTGCAGAATCTGCGGCAGCGAGCAGAACGGGATGCGGTGGTCGAGCAGATATTCCAGTTCTACGTTGCCGCGGGATATGGCGTTGCCAACCACGATCAGGTCGGGATGGGGCTGGAGATTGGATTCGGCGTAGGGCTGAGCAACAAGGATGCCGAGGCCGGCCAGAAAGTCTGACATGGGTGGATAAGCGGCGGCATCCGAACCGGTGACTTTGAATCCGCGCTGCTTCAGCATGCCCGCCAATGATGCCATGGCCGTGCCGCAAATGCCGATGAGATGAATGTGACGATTGGGCTTCATAATTTGGCCGAACGAACCACCTCGCCGGCGGGCGCCACCGAAGCTTCCAGCAGCCGCAGGCGAACCCCGTTTTTACTTGCTTGCAGCGAACAGCGCACGCCCAGCGGCAAAGTGATATTTTCCCGTGTAACATGCCCGGAGCGAAGGCCGTAAGCAATGGGAATGTGCAGTCCGCGCAGTACGCGGGTAACCACCTCCTCGAGCGTGTAATCTTGCTCCACGCCGGGCTGCACGCAGTCCAGCATTTCGCCGAAAATGACGCCGCGGACGCCCTCCAGCTTGCCCGCCAGCTTCAACTGCATAAGCATACGATCTACTTGAAACGGTTTTGCGGCGATATCTTCGATAAAGAGGATGGTCTCGCGGGTGTCAATCTCAAAAGGCGTGCCCAGCGAGGCGACCAGCATGGAGAGGCACCCGCCATAGAGCGTGCCCTCGGCGCTGCCTTCAAGTAACGCTTTAACTTCTGAATCGTGCGGGAAATTGAGTTCCCAGGCTGAAGTGGCGGTGAGCGCCGCGTTCCACGAGGCCAGGTGAACGCCCTCGGGCACCGCAAAATCCTTGGTCACCATGGGACCGTGGAAGGTAACCAGGCCGGCCCTAGTGAACCAGGTGAGCAGCGTGGTGATGTCGCTGTAGCCGATGAAGATCTTGGGGTGACGCCGAAGCTTGGCGAGATCCAATTCCTGCAGCAGGTAATTGGTGCCATACCCGCCGCGGGCGCACACGATGGCGCGAATTTCGTCGCGCTCGAACATTTCTTCCAGCTCGCGGGCGCGGCGGCGCACGGAACCAGAGAAATAGAGGTCGCGGTCGAGGATGGAATCCTTGTAGAAGGGTTCATAGCCCAACCGGCGCAGGCCGTTGCAGCCGGCCTGCAGCAGCTCGCGCTTGATGGGGCTGCCGGGCGCAACGATGCCCACTCTGTCCCCGGCACGCAGCGCCGGAGGCTTGAGGCGCGAGTTGGATGAGCTGGCCATCGCTTAAAGAAAAAACTCGCCCTGGGCGACCAGGCGCGCGGGGCCTAGCAGAAAAACACGCTCCTCCCAGCGCACGGTTTGAACCCCGCCCGGCGTGTGAACCTTCACCGGAGACTGCACCCGCTTGGCGGCAATGGAAGCCACCGCAGCAGCGCAGGAACCGGTGCCCGAGGACTGCGTTTCGCCGACGCCACGCTCAAAGAAGCGCGCGTGGATATCGCTATTCTTGCTGGTCGTTACAAGTTCAACATTAATGCCGTACTTGAAATCATGGTGCTTGCCGATTTCGGCCGCTTCCGCCTGCCATCCTGGACCAAATTCTTTCACAAAGACAACAAAGTGCGGGTTGCCCATTGAAACCGGAATACCGCGCACCTCGCCAAAGGCCAGCTTGATGGGAAACTCATCGCCGACCTGGGGCTCGCCCATGTCGGTTTCAAATTCAAAGTCCACGCCGTTGCGGCGAACCAGGGTGCAGGTTTTGACGCCGGCGCCGGTGCGCACCACCAGCTTTTCCCTGCCCTGCTCGGAGGCCAGGTAGGCGGCCACGCAGCGGGTACCGTTGCCGGAAATTTCCGCTTCGGAGCCGTCCGCATTAAAAAGCCGGGCGCGGATGTCAGCGTCAGTGGCAGGAAATAGCCACTCCACGCCATCAGCGCCGATGCCGTGGTGGCGATCGCACATGCGGCGGCTCACCGCCTCCAGGTCAGGGCGAGCGTGCAGACCGTCCACGATGAGGAAATCGTTTCCGCAGGCGCTGGCCTTAACAAAGGGAATGGCGGGAGCAGAAGTCATTCGCCCTCAGCCTGGCCCAGGGAATTAACGCTGCGCAACAAGGTGGATTGGCGCAAACGGGTGAGCAGCATTTGCTGCTCTTGGCGGGCGGCATCCACGGAAAATTGCACGCGCGAGTGACCGTTGATTTTGGCGATCTGAACTGAGGTCATGCCGAGCTGCTCATCCTGCAGGATGCGGTTAAGTTCGGTGATGGCAGTGTCAGCATCTTCGCCAATAACCTCGTAATTCACCAGCAGCGGCTTGAGCTGGAGGCGAGCTTCCATGCGGCCCAGGGTATAGAGGGCAAGCAGGGCGATCAGGGTCGCAAGGACAGCGGGCACATAGAGTCCGCCGCCCACGGCCATGCCAATCGCCGCCACCACGAAGATAGTGGCCGCAGTGGTCAGGCCAACCACCGAGCCGCGCGAATGAAGGATAGAGCCAGCGCCGATGAAGCCGATGCCGGGAATGATTTGCGCGGCAATGCGGGTGTGGTCCCCGGAATATTCGCTGGCTAGTTCGAACGAAAGAATGGTGAATAGGGCCGAGCCGAGGCACATGAACATATTGGTGCGCAGGCCAGCAGGCTTGTGCTTGATCTCGCGCTCCAACCCGACAATGCCGCCCAGGATGGCCGCCAGCAGGAGGCGGACGACAGTCTGCCCCACCACAGGGGGGAAGCCCATCTTCGACACGAAGAGACGGTAGAGTTCGTCCATTGCGCGAGTTGGCTGGATTTTAGCACCGCCGTCGGGCCGGGTGAGACACGAAGGGTAGCGGTAGAGGTACAGGCTCAGAAAGAAAGGCAAGCTTCGCTCGCCCGCACAGGCGAGGGCGCCTGAGTCCACAAAATCCGCGGCAGTTTATCGGCTGGGCAGCGCCGGCATTCCCGGATAGGGCGGGTGGGTGCCGAAAATGGTGGCGGCTGGCTGGCCTACGGTGTGGATGACGAGGAGTGAGGGATAGTGGTGCGCCTCGGCTGATTTCGTGACCTCGTCGTCGGCGAAGCCAATCGCGTAGTCGGCGTACTTGGCGGGATCTGCGAGGGCGCGCTGCCACATGCCTTCCTTGCCCCACACCTTGGGATCGCCGTGATTGCCTTCGTGGATGACGCGGCTGAGGTGGATGTCGGCATCCTGAAGCGCGCCTACGTGCCCGCCGATGTACATGAGCAGAGTGGAATTGGGCGGCAGGAGGCGCAAGTACTCGGCCAGGCTGCGCTCAAATGCGATGCGGGTGCGGGCATTGGCGACCGCTTCCTTCAGGCATATGGGCTGGTTGTGCCAGGCAAAGCCGTAGCTGGCTGCGACGAAAGCAAAGGCGAGAACGGCAGCGGTAGCGCGCCAGCGGGGCTGGGGCACACGTTGCAAGGCCCAGTAAAGCCCGAGGGCAAGGAAGACGGCGAAGGCGGGCAGGAGCTGCAATCCGTAGCGAAGGTTATAAAAAGAGAACGGCCACCAGACCGGCATGAAGATCGGAACGCCGCCGTAAGCAATAGACAATGCATAGAACGGGAGCGGGACCAGGAGAAGCAGCCAAGCACCGATGCGCCGGAAATAAACCAACAGGAGCACAACACCCAGGGCGGCCAGGGCAACCCAGGGTCTTTCTAGCGGCCCTTCGGTCATATCAAGTTCCGCAGATTTGATGAAGTAAATGGCCGCCGTGCCCAGGCGGTGATAGCCGGGGTGGTGAGCTTCTCCGGGTTGGGAGGTGCGCTGCTCAATGCCGCGGGCGGAGTAGGGTCCGCGCGCAAAGTCCAGAGGATCGCCGAAGACAGCAGTGTTGTAAGTAAACCAGAAGGCCGGAACGATAATGATTAGTGCGCTGAAGATGAGTACAGCCCGGCGCAGGCGGGAGTGCGTCTGCGGGTCCGTGGCGGTGCGAGGCGGGCGCAGCAGAAGAATAAATACGAAGACGCAGAACACGCCCGCGGCAAACCAGCCGTCATAGCGAGTAAGCATGCTCAAGGCCAGGCAAACGCCACACCAGATTAACGAAGCTCCCGCCTTAGCATGCTGGGCGGCGTCAGGCGAATAACGCTGGCGTACAAAGTCGGCGAGAAAGACCACCGCCCAGATGAACAGCGCCAGGTAGAGACTTTCGGTCATGGCGGTAGCCTGCAGGTAGAGCAGGTTGGGATTCGCGGCGAAGATGACGGCGGCGAACCAGGGCGCCAGGCGAGTTCCCAGAGGGGGGAGAACCCTAGTTTCCTCGTCATTTTCGCGGGCCAAACGCTCACGAGAACGCCGGCGGGAAGCGGGCGCTGCAACCGAGAGTTCCATATCAGAAGCCGGAGCAACGCCGTCGCGAACCAGCCGGAAGATGCCAATCACCCCGGCGACGTAGGCAATCATGAAGGGCCAGGAGCCGCCAAACCCAGTCTGCCAGGACCAGTCGGAGAGGATGAACGGAATGATGAACAGGTGCGGCAGAGGCAGCCACACGGTGCCCAACTGCTTCAGGCCGGGGGTGCGTGAGTCGAAGACGCGGCGAGCGATGTTGATGTGAGCGACCGCGTCGCCATAGAGCAACACCTGGTCATGGCGGAAGTACCACAGGAACGCGATGAGCGAGGCAAAGCCGGCGATGTAGCCAACCAGAATGACGGTCCGCAAACGAGGATCGGACGCTGGAGCGAGAGTGCGGCGCGCGGCGGTCATTCCAGATGAGTGAGCTCGCGGAAAATCTGAAAGCGGGCGTCAATCTCCTCGCGAGTTAGGTTCTGCAGGCGCTCGGTGCCAAAGCGCTCGACGGCGAACGACCCCATCACGCTGCCATAGAACATGGCGCGCTTAAGCACCTCGCGGTTGAGCTCGCCCTGGGAGGCAATGTAGCCCATGAATCCGCCGGCAAAGGAGTCGCCCGCCCCGGTGGGATCTACGACTTCCTCGATGGGCAGGGCGGGCGCCCGGAAAGGGTGGTGACCGATACCGAAGGCGCCTTCGCGAAAAAAGATGGTGGCGCCGTACTCGCCGTGTTTCATGACCAGCGCCTTGGGTCCCATGGCCAGCACTTTTTGCGCAGCGCGCGGCAGGTTGGTCTCCCCCGCCAGCGACTTGGCTTCAGCGTCGTTAATGATCAGAACGTCAATCACCTTCAACGTTTCCAGCAGCTGCGGGTGAGTGTTGTTGATCCAGTAATTCATGGTGTCGCCGCCCACCAGACGGGCGCCGTTCATCTGGTGACGGACATTTGATTGCAATGTGGGATCAATATTGCCCAGAAAGAGAAACTCGGAATCGCGATAATTACGGGGCAGTTCCGGGTCGAAGTTGGCAAAGACGTTGAGCTCGGTGGCGCGAGTTTTGGCTTCATTAACGTTGGCTCCATATTCGCCCGACCAGAAGAAAGTCTTGCCTGAGGTACGCTGCACGCCGGAAATATCAATACCGTGACGGCGGAGGACGTTTTCGTGCTCGGCCGTGAAGTCCTCGCCCACCACGCCTAACACGCCCACATCGGTGAAATAGCTGGCGGCGAGGCCGAAATAGGTAGCGGTGCCGCCCAGCAGCCGCTCCTTGGTGCCGTAACGCGTGGTAACCGTGTCGAAAGCGATGGACCCAACAGCAACAATACTCATCTAGGCTTGAGCTCCGTGGTCGAGATATTTGCCGAGAATCAGCTTGAGTTTTTCGCGGGTGGCAGAAGGAATCTTGTCACGCTCGGTAAGGATGGCGTGCTGCAGGGCGGCGCCGCACTTGCAGGAACGCTTGGCCGGGGTGGCGGCGACGGCAGCGCGAATCACTTTGCAGGCGTTCTCCGCGTTCTTGAGCAGGACCGCGACCACCTGGTCCACAGTGACAGAGTCGTGATGCGGATGCCAGCAGTCGTAGTCGGTGACCATGGCGGCGGTGACGTAACAAATTTCCGCCTCGCGAGCCAGCCTGGCTTCCTGCAGGTTGGTCATGCCGATGACGTCCATGCCCCAACTGCGGTATACATTCGACTCGGCGCGGGTGGAGAACTGCGGGCCTTCCATGCAGAGGTAAGTGCCGCCGCGTTTTCCGACCACGCCGGCATTGCCGCAGGCGGACTCCAGCACGCGCGACATCTCCGGGCAAACCGGATCAGCCAGCGCCACATGAGCCACCACACCCTCGCCAAAAAAAGTATCCACGCGGTGGCGCGTGCGGTCGAAGAACTGATCGGGGATAACGAACTCCATAGGCTTGTGCTCTTCCTTCAGAGAGCCCACGGCGGAGACAGAGATGATGCGGTCCACGCCGAGCTGGCGAAAGCCGTAGATATTGGCGCGGAAGTTGAGCTCGGTCGGCAGGATACGGTGGCCGCGGCCGTGGCGGGCGAGGAAAGCCACGCTCTTGCCTTCCAGAATGCCGCTGACATAAGCGTCGGAGGGATCACCAAACGGGGTCTGAAGGCGGACTTCCCGAATATCCGTCAGGCCGGGCATGGAGTAGAGGCCACTACCGCCGATAATGCCAATCTGGGCTTCCGCCAAACTTCCTCCTTCAGGGTTAAGGCAAACTGCGGATTATAAATTATGGGCCAGGCGCAGCTCGGGCGCGAGTTGGCGGGCCACATAGCCGGATAAAAGCACCACAAGAGGTACCCCGCAAAGCACTGAAAAATGGCTGGTTCCAGAACCCAATGACGCCTATATACCGCTCTGGATGCGGATTTCCGCTGCTTGCGATTGCCAGCCCACCCCCTCATCTCCAGCTTCATCCTAAATAGCGTCCCAATTCCTGCTTGGCATTACGGGGAACGACTGTTTCTCGGCGCCTGGTGACAAGGCGAAGGTGCCTGGACAAAAAAAAGGGGACAGGAACGGATTGGAGGATTAGGACCCATGAAACGGATTTTAGGACTGCTTGTCGTCCTGGCGATGATGGCCGCGGTGCCGGCGCTCTATGCGCAGGAGGAACGTGGAGAGGTGGGTGTATTCGGTGACTTTACCCGGCTGGGCCCGGCAGGCAACACCAACTTCACCGGCCTCGGCGGGCGCCTGGGATTCAACGTGAACAACCACCTGCAATTTGAAGGAGATATCGGATACGACTTCGCCAAGAACTTCACCAATACAAGCACGAATGGCTTGAGCACGTCGTTCGGAACTTCGAACCTGCGGTTGTTGCGCGGGCTGTTCGGACCCAAGATCCAGACCGGAGTGGGGCCGGTAAAGGCATACCTGGTGCTGAAAGGCGGGTTCCTGAACTTCGGCGTTTCGCACAGCGGAGCGGCCATGGGGTTCACTAACTCGTTTGGCGGCGTTCTGAACGGCGACACCAACGGGGTGTTCTATCCCGGCGCAGGCGTCGAATTCTTTATCGGCCACGTATTCGGGCTGCGTGCCGAAGCCGGCGACATGATGTACTTCGACAATGGCGCCAACCACAATCTGAACGTGACCTTCGGGCCTACCTTCCGCTTCTAAATCGTGGGCGGGTAACTCAGGCACGTAAGTTCATACGGCGCCCCGTTCGGGGCGCCGTCTTTTTTTCTGGCGTTTTCCACGTACGCAAGCTGCAGGCCCGTGCTACCATCGCGCTCGCGGCGTTCCCCCTCCGTCGCTTCGTGTGCGCATGGGCAACTTCCTACTTCTTCTTTCGCTGCTGGCAGCCGCGCGGAAATGGTTTTGGGTGCCTCTTCTGCTGGCTGCAGTTGTGGTTTCTCCAGTCCCAGCACGGTCGCAAGCCGGTGGCGAGGTGCATATTACGCCGGCAAAGAAGGTTCCGCCGGTTACGGCGCGACAGAGCGTCGAAACTGGCGACCTGAATGTACACAGCAAACCGTTTCGTGCGGATGTGGATCTGGTCCTGGTGCCGGTATCGGTAACCGATTACATGAACCGGCCGGTAATGGGACTCAGCAGGGGCGACTTCGCGTTATATGAAGATGGCAGCCGGCAGCAGATTCGTTCCTTCTGGAGCGACGATTCGCCTATATCAGTCGGAGTCATTCTGGATCTCAGCAAGAGCATGAGCAACAAGCTGGACCTGGCACGGGAGGCGCTGGGGAAGTTCTTTGAACTGGGAAACCTGGAAGACGATTATTTCGTGATCACCTTCGCCGATCGGCCGGAGGTGCTCGCGGATGCCACCCAATCCATCGGCTCCATCCAGGCGAGGCTGGCAGACGCGGTGGCCGGAGGGCACACGGCGCTGCTGGATGCGATTTATCTGGGGGAGGCTAAACTGCGCCACGCGCGCTACAAACGGCGCGCCCTGCTGATTATTTCCGATGGCGGCGACAACCGCAGCCGCTTTACCGCCAGTGAATTAAAAGGCATGGTCGAGGAGCAGGATGCAACCTTGTATGCTATCGGCCTCTTCGACCGGGTGTTCAAGACACCGGAGGAGTGGGCGGGCAAACGCCTGCTGACACACCTTACGGAGGCCACCGGCGGCCGTACCGTTTCTTTGAACAATCCTAAAGAGCTGCCGCAGGCGGCGGCGGAGATCAGCCTGGAAATGCGCAACCAATACGTGATCGGTTACCGGCCGAGCAATGTGGTCCGCAATGGGAAGTGGCGAAAAATCAAAGTACGAGTGAATCTGCCGGCCAAAACCGCGCAAATGCAGGTGTACTCCAAGAGCGGGTACAGGGCGCCGCTGGAGTGACACGGGCCTTACCGGATGCCCACGTATGCGAATTCTTCGGGCCTGAAGGCCCTCAGGATGACATTTTAATTCATCCGCAAAACTCGGGGTTGGTGCGCCGCGAAATCACGACTCGTACATCCACTTCCCGCCGACCATGGTGCGCTCCACCGGAATCGTGAGGAGCGACATGGGGTCGCTTCGGAAGGGGTCGCGGCCCAACACAATCAGGTCAGCAAACTTCCCGGCCGAAATGGTTCCCTTGATGTTCTCCTCGAAAGAAGCGTAAGCGCCGTTAATGGTGCCGCAGCGGATCGCTTCTTCCACGCTGATGCGCTGGTTGGCGCCCCACGCTTTTCCCTTCATATCAGTGCGCGTGACCTGGGATTGCAGCCACATCATGGGGTCGGAGGGGCTGGCGGTGTAGTCAGAGGAATCGGTGGGGCGCAGCCCGGCATTGAGAAAGTCGCGCATGGGAAACATGTGCTTGAGCCGCTCCTCGCCATAAAAGTGCATGACGTCGCCGTGGAAGTAAACATAGCAAGAGAAAGGCGCGGGGATAACGCTGAGCGCCTTCATGCGCTGGATGAGAGCAGGGTTCAGCAGCGTGCAATGCTCGATGCGATAACGCGGGTCGCGGCGTGGCATTTCGCGCTGTACCTGCTCATACACGCCCAAAATTTCATCAATCGCCAAGTCGCCATTGGCGTGCGTGCCAAGCTGCCAGCCGGCGGCATGGGCCTTCCGTGAATTCTCATACAGGTCTTCCCTGGTGCTCACCTGCAAGCCTCGGTAGTCGCCCATGCCGATGTAGGGCTGGGAGAGCCAGGCGGTGCGCTCCGAAATTGAGCCATCGGCGTACTGCTTGATAGCGCCGATGCGGACCCACTCATCGCCAAAGCCGGTGTGAAGGCCGGCGGCGATCATCTTGTCCAGCGCGCGCACCGTGATATGCGAATAGATGCGCAGGCGGAGCTCGCTGGCGTCGCGACTATCCTGGTAGCCTTGCAGATCCTCGGGGCTGGCATCGGCATCGCAGGCGGAGGTCACGCCCTTGCTGGTCATCATCGTGGAAATAAGCTTGGCTCCGGCGCGGTAATCTTCGCGCGTGGGCTTATAAGCGATCAGCTTTTCGAAGCTGGCGGTGGCGCGGTCGCCGACGTGGCCGGTCAGATTTCCGGCGCTGTCGTGCTCGAAGCGTCCCCCCGGCGGGTTGGGAGTTTTTTCGTCCACACCCGCCAGCTGGAAAGCCAGCGAGTTCACGAAAACGGTGTGGCCGCCGCGATGGCGTACCAGCACAGGATGATCAGGAACGGCGGCGTCCAGATCCTGACGGGAGAGCGGCCGTGGCGTTTTGCCATCGTCGTACAGGAAGCCGAGCACCCAGTGGCCGGCGGCAGTTTTAGCTGCTCGCTGGCGCAGAGCGGCCTGGATGTCGGAAATCGAGGCCTTGTCGCAGGCGACCATGCGCAGGTGCTCGACCCCGGACTCGATGGGATGAGAGTGGGCATCGTTAAAGCCTGGGAGCACGGTTTTGCCGCCCAGATCAATCTTGCGGCTGCGCCCGGCGCCAAGATGGAGCACGTCGTCATTGGAGCCCACGGCGAGAAAGCGGCCGCCGGAGATAGCCACCGCCTGGGCGCGCGGCAGGAGCGGGTCCACCGTCCAGAGGTTGCCGTTGTAGAGGATGATTTCAGGTTCGGTGCGCTGCAGAGGCAGCAGCGCAAACGCGCCCAGACCGAGGAGGAAGTTGCGGCGAGTAGCCATGAGAGTTCGCGAGCAATGTAGGGGTTTGGGGAGAGAAGGTCAACCGAAACGTGCTCCGGTTGAAAATGCTTAGCTCCTTCGGTCGCGCTCACGGCGCAAGCGTGGCTCGCGCTCCTCAAGATGACATTACGTATTGATCCGCGCACATCTGAATTGATCCGCGGCGAACGAAGTTAGTTCGCGGCTAGCGAAGCGCTGGTGACGGCAGGGGTTCAGGCTCGGCGTTGCCGTCGGCGCGCGGGTCAGAGGCGCCGTACTTCATCCCCGTTTTGCTGTTGTAGAGCACGGCCTGGCCGCGTCCCATGTTGGAAGAGTAGTCCCCGAGCACGCGCAGGTCGTGTCCCTTCTCCCGCAATTGCTGCAGCACCTCCGGCTTCATGCGCGATTCTATGGGCACAGTGCAGTCAACCTGGCTGCCGTGCACGGTAAACCGTGGCGCCGACACTGCGGCCTGGATGTTCATGCCGTAATCCACAACATTCGACACGAACTGAGCATGGGCCACCGGCTGATTGGAGCCGCCCATAATGCCAAAACCAATGTGTACGTCGTCGCGCTGCATAAAAGCGGGAATAATAGTGTGGAAGGGCCGCTTGCGGGGAGCGAGAGCATCCGGATGTTGAGGATCGAGACGGAAGAGGCCGCCGCGGTCCTGCAGAACAAAACCCATACCCTCCACCGCTAGGCCGGAACCGAACAGATCGTAGTTGCTCTGAATGAGCGAAACGATGTTGCCATCCTTGTCCACGGTGGAAAGGTACGTGGTATCGCTGGCGGGAGCGCCCGTCTTGACATCACAGTTCGCCTTGTCAGGATTGATCAGGCGTGCCCGCTGGGCGCCATACTCCCTGGAAATCAGGCCCTGCACCGGAATTTTGACGAAGCGCGGGTCTCCGTTGTAGCGGTAGAGGTCGGAGTAGGCAAGCTTCATGGCTTCAATCTTCTTGTGCAGTTCGACTGCGCCTTGCGGACCCCCGGGATCAGGCTGGAAATTGGACATGATGTTCAGCATTTCCAGAGCGGCCATGCCCTGGCCATTGGGCGGCAACTCGTACACGCGCCAGCCACGATAATCAATGGAGATTGGGTCCACCCACTCGGCGGCGAACTGAGCCAGATCGTCAGCCTGCAGGGTGCCGCCTGCGTCGACGGAAGTCTTGAGAATGGCTTTCGCGATGTCGCCGCGGTAAAACGCCGAGGCGCCTTGGTCGGCGATAAGTCGGAGGGCCTTGGCTACATCAGGATTCGAGAACATCTGCCCAACTTCGGGAATCTTGCCATTGGGCAGAAAGACGCGGCGGGCTTCCTCGTTCTGCAGCGTGGGCTGGCCGACAGTCCAATACCCGTGGACCAGTTCAGCCACGGGGTAACCATGCTCCGCGTAGTAAATCGCGGGGCCGAACAGGTCCTTCCAGGGAAGACGGCCGAAGCGCTTGTGAGCTTCGCTCCAACCTTCGACAGCGCCAGGCACGGTTACGCTGTTAATGCCGTGCTGCGGCATCGAGGTGATGCCGTGTTGCTTCAGATAATCGATGGAGAGGCCGCGCGGCGCCCAGCCGCTGGAATTCAGGCCGTAGAGCTTGCCGGTCTTGGCGTCCCAGTAAATGAGGAACAGGTCGCCACCCATACCGTTCATCATCGGTTCGGTAACACCGAGCACCGCGTTGGCAGCGATGGCGGCGTCCACTGCCGAACCACCACGGGCCAAAATTTGGGCGCCTGCCTGCGAAGCCAGATACTGGCTGGTGGCCACGATGCCGCGGTCGGTGATGACCATGGAGCGGCCGTAGGAACGGTCCTGGGCAAGCCCTTCGAATGCCATAGCCAGTAAGAACACACACAGAAGAATGCAACGCAACATTGTGCCTCGCAAACGGCGAAATATGAAAGCTTGCGAATGTACACCGGGGAAGGCAGTGGGGACAACCGGGAAGGCTCACCACAAGGACAAAAAAACGAGCGCGAGCCAAGTCAACGACGAAGCGTGGTAGCATTTCGCGGTCATGAGAAAGATTCTTCTCGCACTGTTAGCGACGGTTGCGCTGTACAGTGCGGCGACTGCACGCCCACCGGCGGGCACTCCTGATTTCAGGCTGGTTCAACTGGGCGAGGGAGTGTGGGCGGCCATCGGCAGCGACACCGGAAAGGCGGGCGCCAATGCCGGGTTCGTGGTGGGCGAGGACGGAGTCGCCGTTATTGACACCTTCGAAGATCCGGGCGTGGCCAAGGAACTGCTGGCCGAAATCCGCAAGCGCACGCCGCTGCCGATTCGGTTCGTCATCAACACGCACTATCACCTCGACCATGTTAACGGTAACGACGTGTTTGCCGCCGCAGGGGCAACCATCCTGGCCCAGCGCAACGTGCGCGACTGGATGCGCACCGAAAACCTGAAGTGGTGGGGAGACAAGATCAAGCCCGAAATGAAGGCGCGGGTGGAGTCGCTTAAGCTGCCGGACCTGGTTTACGACCGCGGAGTGGACCTTTACCTGGGGTCAAGGAAGCTCGAGGTGCATTCGTATGCGGGCCATACCGGCGGCGACTCCATTGTTTATGTACACGATGCGGGCGTGGTGTTCTGCGGTGACCTGTTTTGGAACCACAACATCCCCAACCTGACCGATGCCACCACCGGCGCGTGGACCAAGACTCTGGATACACTGGTGGGATCCGGCGCCGGCAAATTCGTACCTGGGCATGGAGAGCCGGGAACGTCTTTGGACGTAAAGGCATTTCAGCAATACCTGGGGGATTTGCGCGCGGCGGTTGGACAAGCGCAGGCCGCTGGCAAGAATGGCGACGCTCTGGTACAGGCGGTCTTGCCGGAGTTGCAGGCGAAATACGGGGGCTGGGCGTTGTTCCAGGAATTTGGCAAATCGAATATTCAGCAAACGTCAGAGGAACTGGCGGGCAGAAAGCGTGTGCCCAAACCGGCTGCGAGCACGGCATCCAGTGAGCCGCAACTTCCTTACTTGCCCCTGCGGGTGAAGATCGGGCAGAAAGCGCCGGACTTCAGCTTGCCCGGTGCAGACGGCAAGATCGTGAGACTTTCGTCGCTCGCTGGCCGCAAGGTTCTGCTCGATTTTTACGAGGGATTCTGGTGACCTTACTGCATGATGGAACTCGGCGAGTTCACAAAACATTACAAAGACTTCCAGACCGCCGGCGTAGAAGTTCTGGCGATCAGCACCGATGGGATGGACGATGCGCGCTGGACCAAGGAACAGGTGGGAACGCCGTTCCCCGTGCTTTCTGACGCCAAGCGCAGTGTCATGCAGCAGTACGGAACGCGCTCGCTTTCAACTTATCCCGCGCCCGATGGCGGAGCTTACAACCATGCGACTTTGATCCTGGTGGACAAGAGCGGCATTATCCGCTGGATCTATCGGAATGCGGATTACCGCATCCGTGCCAGTGTGGCGGACGACCTGGCGCACATCCGAGAACTGCACTAGCCAAAGCAGGAGAATAAAATGATGACCCGACGTGAAGTAGGCAAGGCACTGAGCCTGGCGGCACTTTCGGCGGCTGGGCTGACCGAAGTTCTGCGGGCAGACACAGCGTCTACAGACCCCAAGGCAGCCGCGAATGCTATCGGCGTGAAACGGCTATTCGAACAAACAGTGCCCGACATTGGAGGCAAAGAGGTCCGCATGGTGATGCTCACCATCGAGCCGGGCGGCACCTCACACCCGCATCGTCATACCGGACCGGTGTTCGCTTACGTGCTCGAGGGCGCCATACAGAACCAGGTGGACCCCGAACCCCTCAAGACATACCACGCGGGGGAGATCTTCTACGAGCCAACCATGCACGTGCACCGCGCGTTGATTAACTTAAGCAAGGCGCAGCCCGCTAAAGTGCTGGTGTTTGAGATCGGGGAGAAAGGGAAGGAATTCACCGTGGCGGCGACATAGCTCCTCTGCTAACCACAGAGCGACACTGAGGATACCTTCGGAGACCTCCGGAACTGCCGCTACAGGTGCGAGTTGCTTACGTCGTCATCAGTCGTACAATTTCGGCCCTGAATCCTCTATGAGTCTCTGCGCCCCCTGGGTCACGCCTTCAGATTTGTTTTGGAAATCGGCAACTCGCGGATGCGCTTGCCGGTTGCTGCAAAGATCGCGTTACAAAGCGCGGGCGCGAACGGCGGCACCCCTGGTTCGCCGACACCAGCCGGAGGCGCGGTGCTCTCCACAATGTAGATGTTGTTCTCGCGCGGAGCCTCGGTGATGCGGGCCACTGGATAATCGTTGAAGTTGGATTGCTCGATGGCACCATTTTTAGCGGTGATTTCGCCCATCAAAGCCAGGCTGGCGCCAAACACGTTGGCCCCCTCGAACTGCGCGCGTGTGATTTCCGGGTTCACCACCAGTCCGGCGTCGAGTGCCGTATCCACGCGAGGTACGCGAACCTCTCCTTGAGGTGTCACTTCCACTTCGACCACCGAAGCGACGTAGGTCACGAAGCTACGGTGCACAGCAATGCCCAGCGCTCTTCCCTTCTCCAGCTTGCGCTTACCCCAGCCGGACTTCTCCGCCACCACTTCCACGACCTTGCGCAGCCGGGCCGTATCTATGGGGAATTTCTGGTAGTCCGCATTGTAGTTGGGATATTTGGTAGCTTTCAGATCGAGGACGCGGGGGCGGCCAAGCAGCGCGAGCAAGTACTCGAGCGGGTCGCGTCCGGCATTGTGCGCCAGTTCGTCCAAAAAGGACTGCACCGCAAAGGCGTGATAGACATTGGCGACGGAACGCAGCCAGCCAATGCGCACGTGAGCGACGGCAGGACCGTTCTCCACGCGCAGGTTGGGAATATCGAAAGGGATGTCCGTAAAGCCCATGCCCATTTCGTCGTCGCCGCCGTAAGTGGCGCTGGCGTCGAAAGTGGACGGGATGGGCGTGAAAACGGAACGCTGCAGCCAGGCCGTGGGCATGCCCTTGTCGTCCACCGCGGCTTTCATGTACATGGCGGCAACGGCATGATAGTAGTCGAACTTGACGTCGTCCTCGCGGGTCCACACCACTTTGACCGGCCGGCCAACTTTTTTGGAAAGCAACGAGGCTTCCACGATGTAGTCGGGCATGGACTTGCGCCCGAAGGCGCCGCCCAGCAGGGTGACGTGGCAGATCACGTTCTCCTTGGCGATCCCCAGAGCCTTGCTGACCGCGTCCTGCGTGGCTTGCGGATCCTGCGTGGGAGCCCAGGCGGTGAGCTTGCCGTCGCGGAAATCAGCTACCGCGACCGGCGGCTCCATGGAGGCATGGGCCAAAAGCGGAACGTAGTAGTCGGCTTCCAGAACCTTGCCGCCCTTGGCGAACCCGGCGTCCACATCGCCTTCGTTGCGCACCGCCTTGCCCGGCTTGCGCGCTGTGGCCTGCATCTCCTTTTTGAATTCGTCAGAGCTGAAAGCGGCATGCGCGCCGTTTTCCCAAGCGACGTTCAGCTTCTTCCGGCCCTGGAACGCGGCCCAGGTGTTGTCAGCGATTACCGCTATCCCGCCCAGCGCCTGGTACTCATGCGGCGGCTTAAACGTATCGATTGGAATGGTCTGGCGCACGCCCGGAACCTGCAGCGGCGCTTTATCGTCATACGACTTGATTTTGCCGCCGAGCACGGGCGGGTGCTCAATGGAGGCATAGACCATGTTGTCCATACGCGCGTCCATACCATAGACAGCCTTGCCGGTGACCAGGTGGCTCAGGTCATAGCTGACCATGCCTTTGCCGACATAGCGCCAGGCACTGGGCGGCTTGAACTGCAGCTCTTTTTTGTCCGGGACCGGCAGCCTGCCGGCAGCGGTGGTGAGCTCGCCGTAGCCGAGTTTCCGGCCGGAGGAGGCGTGCACAATGGTGTGCAGGTCAGCGCGGCACTGGCTCTCGGGAACGTTCCACTGCTGCGCCGCCGCGCGGGTGAGCATGAGCCGCGCCGTGGCGCCGGCTTCACGCATGGCATCGAAGAACTCGCGAATGGACTGCGAGCCGTCGGTTTCCTGCGAACCGTATCGGGCATCGCCAATAGCCTGCTCGATCTTCACCCGCTTCCAATCAGCGTCCAGCTCATCGGCCAGCACCAGCGGCAGCGAGGTGCGGATGCCAGTGCCCATCTCGGAACGGTGGGCCACGATGTACACGGTACCATCCGTATCAATGCCGACGTAAACGCCGGGATGCAGCGGGGCGTGCTCAGCATGGGTGCCGGCGTAGGCGACTTCCTCAGCCAGCAAGCCGGAGGGGAGCACGCGAACACTGAGCACCAGGGCGCCCGTGGTGACCACACCCTTGAGGAAACCTCGACGGCTGAGATTCAGAATGTCGCTCATGCGCGTTCTCCGGCGGCAGCCTTGATGGCCTCGCGAATGCGGTTGTAGGTGCCACAGCGGCAAATGTTGCCGGCCATGGCCTCCTCGATCTGCTGATCCGTGGGCCGCGGAGTGCTATTGAGCAGCGCGACGGCCTGCATGATCTGCCCGGACTGGCAGTAGCCGCACTGAGGAACGTTATGCTCCATCCACGCCTTCTGCACGGCGTGGAGGCCGGCTGCGGAAAGGTGCTCGATGGTGGTGATGCTGCTGCCGGCAAGCGCGCCCATGCGGGTCACGCAGGAGCGGATGGCCTTGCCATCCCGGTGCACGGTGCAGGCGCCGCACAGCGCGATGCCGCAGCCGTACTTGGTGCCGGTGAGACCCAGCACATCGCGCAGGTACCACAGCAGCGGCATTTGCGAATCGCCGTTAAAAGAACGCTCCACTCCGTTGACTTTAAGACGGATCATGTTGTCCTCGATGAGCGAAACCATGCCAATTGTGCCACGAGCAGCCCGGTTGCGCCGCACAAAAACCTTGCTATAATCGCGCAACGTTAGACAAGCCCTTCGGACCTGTCCAATGCACACGCCCGCCGCAGACCGGGAGCGCCGTTCCATTCACAAACTATGACTGTTCCACCTCAAAGCACACGAAGGAACATGGGGAACAAACCTGATCCGCCGTATGCGATTCGCCGGCGAGCGCCCGCGCTGAGCTTGCCGGAGACACACCCGCGCGGCTGAACAAGAAGCAGCATGGCTAAGGACAAAGACTCGACCGCGTACGACCGCTATCTGGGAATGGACCGGCCCATCACGCGGCGCGACTTTCTCAACGGCATGGCTATTGCCATCGGGGCGAGCTTGCTGCCGAGGAACGCACTGAGTGAAGCGACCATGGCCGAAGCCCAAGATCGGCCGGGTTACTATCCGCCTACCCTCACGGGAATGCGCGGCAGCCAACCCGGATCATTCGAGATTGCCCACAGTTTGCGCGACGGCACCTTCTGGCAGAGTGCGAGCAAAGCCAACGATACGGGCGAATCCTACGACCTAGCGGTAGTGGGCGGAGGCATTAGCGGTCTGGCGGCGGCGCACTTTTTTCGCGAACAAGCCGGGCAGAGCGCTCGCATTCTCATTCTTGAGAACCACGACGACTTTGGCGGGCACGCCCGGCGCAACGAGTTTCACCTCGGCGGCAGGCTGCAACTGATGAACGGCGGAACCATGCTGATTGACAGCCCCACTCCTTACAGCACGCAGGCCGCGGGGCTGCTGAGAAAGCTCGGCATTGATCCGCCGAAGCTGGCGGCACAGTGCAACGATTCCAAGCTGTACAGCTCGCTGGGACTGCAGCCGGCAGTCTTCTTTGATAAGCAGACTTTTGGCGAAGACCGGCTGGTCGTGGGCGAACCGGGAGCCGACTGGCAGGGCGGGAGCACAAGCAGGGTGACGTGGAAGGATTTTCTGGCGCGCACGCCGATGTCCCCGCAAGTGCAGCGCGATATCGAGCGCATTCAGCAAGCGACGGTTGATTACATGCCGGGGCTGACGTCGGCGGAGAAGAAAGACCGGCTCTCCCGGATCAGCTACAAAGATTTTCTGCTGAACGTAGCGAAGGCCGCTGCGGGCGTGATTCTTTTCTATCAGACGCGCACCAACGGCGAGTGGGGCGTGGGCATCGATGCCGAGCCAGCGCTGGACTGCTGGGCGCTGGGGCTGCCAGGCTTCCAGGGCATGAAGCTGGAGCCAGGGGCAGCGCCGCGCATGAGCTACACCGCGGCCGGATACGCAAATGGCGGGTCGTACCGCTTTCATTTTCCTGATGGCAACGCGACCATTGCGCGCCTGCTGGTGCGCGACCTTATCCCTGCAGCGGTGCCGGGGAACAGCGCGGAAGATGTGGTTACCGCCAAAATTGACTACACCCGGCTTGACCAGCCAAGCTCGCCGGTGCGGCTGAGGCTGAACAGCACGGTGGTGCGGGCGCGGAACTTGGGTGACGGGGCAGCCGCCCGCGAGGCGGAAATCACCTACGCTACCGGCCAACAGGTGTTCACGGTTCGCGCGAAAAACTGCGTGATGGCCTGCTGGAACATGATCATTCCTTACCTGGTGCCGGAACTCCCCGAGAAACAGAAGCAGGCGCTGCACTACCTGGTGAAGGTGCCACTGGTGTACACCAGTGTGGGCATTCGCAATTGGACTTCGTTCCAGAAGCTGGGCATTCGCGGCGTGCGCGCGCCCGGAGCGTACTGGATGGACATCAACCTTAATTGGCCAGTGAATATCGGCGGGTACAAGAGTGCTAAGAGCCCAGCAGAGCCGATGCTGCTGTTTCTGAGTCGCACACCCTGCAAGCCGGGCCTGCCGCCGCGCCAGCAGCAGATAGCTGGCCGGTATGAACTGCTGAGCACAACCTTTGAGACATTTGAACGCGCCATTCGCGACCAACTGGCGCGCACGCTGCGCGGCGGCGGATTCGATCCGGCTCGCGACATCCAGGCCATCACTGTCAATCGCTGGCCGCACGGGTATGGTTATGAGTACAACCCGCTGTTCGACCCGGAGTGGCCTGAAGCAGAGCGGCCGAATGTGATTGGCCGACAGCGGTTTGGGCGAATTGCGATCGCCAACACCGATTCAGCAGCCACCGCATACACCGACCAGGCGATTGACCAGGCGTGGCGGGCCGTAGGGGAGTTACTACAGGGGCGTTAGCCACAGGCAGGAAACAATCTGTATCCAGGTAAAGGGCAATTCTATGGGACAAGACGATCACGATTCCAAGCGGGACAAAGAACTGGGGATGGAGCGGCGGATTACGCGCCGCGATTTCTTAAACGGAGTGGCGGTCACGGTAGGCGCCAGCCTGGTGCCCATGGGAGTGCTGGCGCAGGATTCGGGGCCAGATGCTTCAGGGCAGGACCCGCTGCTGGCTGCGGGGATCACCCAACAGGATCCACGCTATTACCCGCCGGCGCTAACCGGCATGCGCGGCAGCCATCCTGGGTCCTTCGAGGCGGCCCACCTGGTGCGTGATGGCAACTGGAAGGCAAGCGCAAGCAGCACCGGCGAGAGCTATGACCTCATCGTGGTGGGAGGTGGCATCAGCGGGCTGGCGGCGGCCTATTTTTATCGCAAGGCGGCTGGGAATAAGGCGCGCATTCTTATCCTGGATAATCACGACGACTTTGGCGGTCACGCCAAGCGCAATGAGTTCCGCCCGGGAGGACGCCTGCTGCTGGGCAACGGCGGCACCTTCGCAATCGAGTCGCCGTTTCCCTATAGCAAGGTTGCGCGCGGGCTGATGGAGGACCTGGGTATTAACCCGCCGGCGCTGGCGGCCAAGTACGCGCTGCCTAATCTCTATGAACGCCTGCAGGCGGCCGTCTTCTTCGATAAGGAGACTTTCGGCGCTGACCGCCTGGTAGCTGGCGAACCCAGTCGCGCCTGGATGGAGGCAACACCGAAATCGCTGCCCTGGAAGGAATACCTGGCCAAGTGTCCGCTCTCGGCGGAAGTGCGGCACGATATCCTGCGCATCGAAACGCAAGAAACGGATTACATGACGGGCGTACCAGAAGCGGAAAAACGCGATCGCCTCTCCCGCATGAGCTACAAAGACTTTGTACTCAAGGTGGTGAAGGCTGGCCCGGGAGTGATTCCTTTCTACCAGAAGCGCACCCACGACCTGTATGGCGTAGGCATTGACGCGGTGCCGGCGCTGGACTGCTGGGCCCTGTATTTTCCAGGTTTCCAGGGCTTGGGGCTGCGCCGCGTGCCCGAGGGCAGGCTGAGCTTCACCGCGCGGGGCGCGGCCACGCCCGACCAGAAGCCCTACCACTTCCATTATCCCGATGGCAATGCCTCCATTGCGCGCCTGCTGGTGCGCTCGCTAGTGCCGGGGTCGGTGCCGGGAAGCAATGCCGAAGACGTGGTCATGACCAAGGTGGACTACAGCCGCCTGGACCAGGAAAGCTCGCCGGTGCGCCTGCGACTGAACAGCACGGCGGTGCAGGTGCGGCATGTGGGCGAACCGACCTCGGCAAAGGAGGCGGAAGTCGTCTACGCGCTCCAGGGCAAAGCCTATAAAGTGCGCGGAGCAGGCGTGGTGCTGGCCTGCTGGAACATGATGATTCCTTACCTGTGCGCGGAAATCCCGGAGCAGCAGAAAAAAGCGCTGCATTATGGCAGCAAGGTGCCGCTGGTGTACACCACGGTGGCGGTGCGGAATTGGACCGCCTTCCAGAACCTCGGAGTGCAGCGTGCGTTCTGCCCGGGAATGTACCACTCCTCGCTAAGCCTCGATTGGCCCACCAGCATAGGCGGATACAAGTTCCCCACATCGCCTGAGGAACCCATGCTGGTGCGCATGACGCGAACTCCCTGCTCGCCGGGAATGTCGGCGCGCGCGCAGCAAATGGCGGGGCGCTACGACCTGCTTTCCACTCCGTTCTCCACCTTCGAGCGCAATATTCGCGACCAGTTAGGGCGGGTACTCGGTGGTGGGGGATTCGACCCGGCACGCGACATCACGGCCATAACCGTGAACCGCTGGCCGCACGGCTACGCCTACGAATACAACCCGCTGTGGGACCCGGACTGGCCTCCGGGGCAGTCGCCTTGCGAGGTCGGGCGGCAGAGGTTTGGACGAATTACAATCGCGAATTCTGATGCCGCTGCAGCAGCGTACACCGATAAAGCGATGGATGAGGGATACCGCGCCGTGACGGAATTGCTGGGCCAGGCGAGCGCTGCAGCAGGAGTCTAATCCCTTCTCTCTCTTTGGATCACCAATGACGAGAAAAGACGAGAGTACTCGCGACCGCGAATTGGGCATGCAACGCAAGATCACGCGACGCGACTTTCTGGATGGAGTCGCCCTCGCGATCGGCGGCTCACTGCTCTCGGCCAGCACACCGATTAGCGCAATGGCGCCGGGCAGCCAGAACTTTACTCCGGAGAAGAACGCGGGTCACTATCCGCCGGCCCTGCAGGGCATGCGCGGAAATCATCCCGGAAGTTTTGAAGTGGCGCACCGGCTGCGTGACGGCACCTTTTGGGAAGCGGCGGGCACGCCTGAGGACACCGGCGAGAAATATGACCTGGTGATTGTCGGTGGTGGCATCAGCGGGCTGGCAGCAGCCTACTTCTACCGCCAGGCAGCGGGCAGCAAAGCGCGCATCCTTATTCTCGATAATCACGACGATTTCGGCGGCCACGCCAAGCGCAATGAATTCCGCGTTGGCAAGCGCCTGCTGCTGAGCAACGGCGGCACCCAGTCCATTGATAATCCCTCCGAGTACAGCAAGGTGGCAAAAGGGCTGATCACCGAACTGGGCATCAACCTACAGGAGTTTTACCCCGACTACGACAACGGGCTCTACGCGCACCTGCAGACCGCCTGCTTCTTCGACCAGGAGACGTTTGGCGCCGACCGCCTGGTCGTGGGCATGAACTCGTTGCCATGGAAGGAATTCCTCTCCCAGGCGCCGCTTTCGGCCACCGTGCGGCGCGACATCGAGCGAGTGTATGCGGAACAAACCGACTACATGGCGGGAATGTCCCCATCGCAGAAGCGGGCTGAACTGGCGAAGATCAGCTACGCCGAGTTTCTTACCAAGCACTGCAAGGTGAGCCCACAAGCGCTGCCCTTTTTTCAGAAGTTTCCCCACGACCTGTTCGCGGTGGGGATTGAAGCGGTCTCGGCGCTCTCCTGCTTCGAAAACCCGGATGATTACAAATCTTTCCGCTATGCCGGCTTCGACGGGCTTGGCTTAGGTGAGCCGCACGACCAGGATCCCTACATCTTCCATTTCCCCGATGGCAATGCCTCCATCGCGCGACTGCTGGTGCGGTCGTTGATTCCGGGCAGCATTCCCGGACACACCATGGACGATGTTGTCACCGCGCGGGCCGACTACAGCCGCTTGGATTGGCAAGGATCAGCGGTGCGGCTTCGCCTGAACAGCACGGTAGTGCGTGCGCGGCATAACGGGCCGCCTGAGCGGGCGCAAGACGTAGAGGTTGATTATGTACGCGGCGGCAAGCTGCTGACGGTGCGCGCCGGCCGGTGCATCCTGGCCTGCTACAACATGATGATTCCCTACCTGTGCCCGGAGCTGCCGGAGAAACAGAAAACGGCTCTGCACTATGACGTGAAAGAACCGTTCATCTACACCCATGTAGCGCTGCGCAACTGGAAGCCTTTCGCGAAACTGCGGACGCAGCAGATCGTGGCGCCCGGGGGATACCACTCGCTCACAAAGCTGGACTTCCCCGTGAGCATGGGGAAATACGAGTTCCCGCATCAACCGGAAGAGCCCATGGTCCTCTTCATGCTGCGCTGCCCGTGCAAACCGGGGCGGCCGCGGAAGACGCAGTACCGTGCGGGACGCTGGGAACTGATGACCACTCCCTTTTCCATTTTCGAGCGCAATATTCGCGACCAACTGCAGCGCATGCTGGGCGGAGCGGGATTTGAGCCGGCGCGTGACATTGCGGGCATAACTGTGAACCGCTGGGCCCACGGCTACGCTTATGAGTACAACTCCCTCTCCGATCCCGATTGGCCCGAGGAGCAGAGGCCGTGTGTAATCGGCAGACAGAAGTTCGGGCGCATCTCTATCGCCAATTCCGACGCCGGCGCCAGCGCCTACACCGATACGGCCATTGATCAGGCCTGGCGCGCGGTAAGAGAACAGGTGTAAGTTGCGGAGGTTTAGCGCGACGGCGCGCTCAGGCTGCTGGCAATACGCTGCGCCGCGGCGAGATCCTGCGACACCCGACGGCCCTGCTCGATGGCCGCTTGCGATTCCCGTGCTCGCCCGCTCTGCTGCAGAGCCCGCGACAGCAACACGTAAAACACATCTGAGGGTTGAATGGCCACGGCCTCGGAATAGGACCGAACCGCCAACTCAGCATCGCCGAGTTGCTGGGCCACAAGTCCCAACCCCAGTAGGGCCCGGATATTGCGCGGCCGCAGGTTGACTGCCGCCTGAAAGCTTTCCCGCGCCTGAGCCAAGTTTCCCATCTGGCGATAAATGTAGCCCATATTGCTGAAGGCGACGGCCCGCGACCTCGCGTCCCCGGTAATCTGCACGACCCTCTTGTAGCTATCGAGGGCAGCTTGCAGGTTCATACGCTGCTGCTCGTAGAAACCAATATTCAAGTTGCTGATCGGATCGGAAGGATGAAGCGCTACGGCCCGGCGGAAATGCAGTGTTGCCTGCTCCAGTTGTCCTCGGTCCAATAACGCTCCGCCCAGTCCGTCCTCGGCAATGAAATTGTCAGGGGTGACCTGCAAGGCATGCGACCACAGCAGCACATTGTCGCTCCAGTAGCCGATCTGATGGTGAGTGACGGCACCCAGGCTGATCAACATTGCCAAGCTCACGCCAGCCAGCCAAGTGGCAGGGAGGCGGCGACTTTGCGCCCAATCTCCTACTCCCCAGCAAATCATGATGAACACTCCCAGGAAAGAGAGATAGGCGTAGCGATCCGCCATACCCTGGCTGCCCACCTGTACCAGGCCGATCATGGGCACCAGCGTTCCGAGAAACCAGAGCCATCCCACTACAAGATAACGGTGCTGCCTCGCCTTAATGACGAGTGCGGTCACCGTGGCCAGCACCAGCACCGCGGAGCAAACTTGCCACAGCTTCAGAGTGCCCGCCGGAAAGGGATACATGGGCGCAAGAGAGGCCGGCCACAGCGCCTTCCCCATGTAGCGCACATAGGAGACGACGGCGTTCTCCACCCGGACGGGAAAGGGATAGCGCACCATGGAAGCAATGGCGTCCACCGCCTTTTGTGCGTTGATGGTGAGGACGGCGTTCACCAGAGAAAGAACCAGCAGGGGCACCTTCTCCGCCAGCAACCAGGAAAAGGACTTACGGCCTGCCTCCTGCGATGCTGCCGGAGTGGCGGATCGCCAAGGCACGGAATTCATGCGCCGCAGCGGCCAGTAGTCCCAAAGCAGAAGCACGAATGGAAAGGTAATAATCTGCGCCTTGGCCATCAATCCCAACGCAAATAAGGCGGCGACGATGGCATAACGGCGCACCCCGGGTTTGTGTGTGTACCGTTGGTAGGCGCCCAGGGCGAGCAGGAAAAATAACATGCTCAGCAGGTTCTTACGTTCGGCGATCCACACCACCGATTCCACGTTGATGGGATGAAGAGCAAACAGACCCGCCACCATCAGGCTGCGCCAGGCATAACCGGTGCCCCGCTTCAGCACAAAGAACAGCAGCACCACATTGAGCAAGTGAAACAGCAGGCTCATGTAATGGTGGCCGGCAGGATTGGTGTGGAACAACTGGCAATCCAGCATGTGTGACAGCCAGGTCACGGGATGCCAGTTGAAGGCATAAGTAGTAAACGCCCACTTGATGCCTTCCCAATGCAGCCCCATCCGGACGTGCACGTTATCGGTTATGTAGCGGTCATCGTCGAAATTCGCGAAGGGGAGATGACTGACGCGGTTGTAAACCGCCAGTGTGACCAATATGAGAACAAGCGCAGCCATGAAGGCGTGGTTCTGAGGCGAAGCAGACAATCCCTCCGCACCGGAGGCTGAATCCACTTTCTTAAGCTGAACACCGGCAGAACTCACGCGCACCCTCCTTGCGGCGAGTGTATCCGATCTTCTCGTGCAGGCCAGTGAGTACGATGGTCCACAGCCGAATGGTGTCGGGAGGAAGGACCGCAGCGAAGTGCAAAGTACTTGGGATCGGCAGGGACTTCGATCCAGGGTTCCCCAGGGTGCGGGCTGGGCAGGCCCTCCCGCCGGTTTCAGTTCCGGCCAGAGCCGGAATCCACGTTTGACTTGACAGGACGTAGCAGATCAGTAGAATCGACGAATATTTATCCGTTTTCATTCATCTTTATTCATTATGGCAAAAGCAGGGCGGCAAAGGACAATCCTGGAACTGGTGCAGGAGAGTTCCATTGCCAGCCAGGAAGAATTGCAGCGGGCCTTGAGCAAACGTGGAATCCGGGTAGGACAGGCGACGCTTTCGCGCGACATCCACGAGCTCGATTTGGTCAAGACCGCGGACGGATACGCGCTGCCTTCCGGGGGCACGGCGTCAGAAGCGGCGCTGCCTTCGGCTTCCCGCCTGGTACGGGAATTTGTGCTGGATGTGCGCCAGGCGCAGAACCTGGTGGTGGTGAAGACCGCGGTGGGCAGCGCCCAACCGGTCGCTGCCGCCCTCGACGGCGAAAGCTGGCCGGAGGTGGTGGGCACCATTGCCGGCGACGACGCCATTCTCATTGTGGCGGAGAACAACAAAGGCGCGGCCACGCTAGTGCAACGAGTACGGGAACTGTTGGCTTGACGCAGCAAAAGTTACAAACCGCGGTTCTGGGCGCGAGCGGCTACGCGGGCATGGAACTGGCGCGTCTGCTGGCGCGCCATCCGCGGGTCGGCGAGTCCCTGCTGCTGCGCCGCGAAGCGGAAAACGGGACGGAGATGCCGCCGCTTCCGCTGAACGGACACTCGCGTCCGCTGCAACCGTTTTCGTGGGCCACCCTGGAGAAGAACAAGGTCAAAGTGCTGTTTCTGGCTACGCCGCACGAGGTTTCGCGCACGCTGGTGCCGGAAGCGGTGGGGCGCGGAATCCGGATCATTGACCTGAGCGGCGCCTGGCGCTTGAAGCGGGACGAACACCGAGCGATTTACGGTTTCTGCGACTCCGACCCGCAGAAAGCAGCCAGTCTCACCCAGAGCGCCATCTACGGCCTCCCGGAACTGAATGCTGAGCGCATTGCAGGGGCGCAACTGGTGGCCAATCCCGGTTGTTATGCCACGTCGGTAATCTTGGCGCTCGCACCCCTGCTGCGGACGGGAATCGTGGATCGCGAGCGCGGGATTATTGCAGATTGCAAATCCGGGGTTTCAGGAGCGGGCAAGGAACCCAGCGCGCGCACGCACTTTGTCTCGGTGGCTGACAATCTCTCCGCCTACGCCGTTTTTGGACACCGCCACGTAGGTGAAATTCTGGAGCAACTGGCGCTGCAGGCGACGGAGTTCACTTTCGCGCCACACCTGCTGCCGATTCCGCGCGGCATTCTCTCCACCATCTACTTGCGCCTGCGGCAACCGGCGACCGGGGCTGAGGTGGAAGCATGCTTCCGCGATTTCTACGCCGGACGCCCCTGGATGCGGATATTTGCTCCGCCGCAGCTTCCGCAGATCCAGTTTTCGCTGCACAGCAACTACTGCGATATCGGCTTTTGCCTGGCGCCCGACGGTCAGCGGCTGGTCGTGATTTCCTGCGTTGACAACTTGCTGAAGGGCGCGGCCGGCCAAGCTGTGCAGAACATGAACCTGATGCACGGCTGGAACGAGAAAGAAGGTTTGAATTGAAAGTCGTGGTCAAGATCGGCGGTGCCGCGCTGGAAAACGAGCCCACAGTGCGGAGTTGCGCCCGGGCCGTGGTGGAGCTGGCGCGCGACGGCCACAGAGTCGCGGTTGTGCATGGCGGCGGCGCCACGCTGACGCGCACTCTCCAGCACCTCGGAAAGCAAAGCTCTTTCGTTAACGGGCTGCGGGTGACGGATGCGGAAACCCGCGACGTGGCGCTGATGGTGCTGGCCGGCATCGTGAACAAGAAGCTGGTGGCAAGCCTCAGCGCCGAGGGCCAGCCGGCGGTTGGACTGTGCGGCGGCGACGGCATGAGTTTCCGGGCCCGCAAGAAGGAAAACATCAGCTGCGATCTCGGTTATGTGGGCGAGATTGCGGCGGTGGAGTGCCGCTGGCTGGAGGCCATCTGGGGGCAGGGCGCGATTCCGGTGATCGCCAGCGTGGCTCTGGGTTCCGACCGCGAGTACTACAACATCAATGCCGACCAGATGGCGTCTGCCTGCGCCGTGGCCTGCCAGGCGAACGCGCTGATTTTTCTTACCGATGTGGCGGGAGTGAAAGGCGCGGATGGCGCCGTTATCCACTGGCTGGATTTGAAACAGGTGCCGGACTTAGCCAAACAGGCGGTGATCGCGGGCGGCATGTTGCCCAAGCTCGAAGCTTGCGGGCAGGCGCTGAAACGCGGGGTGGGGCGGGTGCGCATTCTGCCTGCGGCACAAGTGGAGGTTCTGGGACAGTTTTACTTTTCGAAACTCGAATGCGGCACTGAGGTGATTGGGGCGTGACGGCGAATCAATACAAGGCGTTCTCGCTCAGGATGACACTTGCCGAGTGGAAAAGGAGTAAGCGATGAGCAGTCAAATTGTCAATGCGACGAGGATGACTCCGACGGAGGCAGCGCCGGAAACCACGGCGTTTTGGCCGCGTGACCTGGTCTCCATCCGCGACCTGTCGCCCCAGGAAGTGCGGGCGGTGCTGGACCTGGCCAGCCTCATCAAGCAGCGGCCGGCGGATTTTCGCGGCGCCCTCGCGGGCAAGCAGATGGTGCTGTTCTTCGAGAAACCCTCGCTGCGCACGCGCTTGACCTTTGAAGCGGGCATGGCGAGCCTGGGCGGTGTCTCCTTTTTTGTGGACCAGACCGCCAGCCATCTGGGCGCTCGCGAATCGCTGAGCGACATTGCCCATAACCTCGAGCGCTGGGTGAACGTGCTGGTGCTGCGCACCTTCGATCACGCCACCGTGGAAACCATGGCCGCGCACGCCTGCATTCCCGTGATCAATGCCCTCAGTGACGTGGAGCACCCCTGCCAAGCTCTGGCCGACTACTTCACCCTGCAGGAACGCTTTGGCGACCTGCGCAAAATCAGTGTGGCTTATGTCGGCGATGGCAATAACGTCGCGCATTCGCTGTTGCTCACCTGTGCACATCTGGGCTCAACCATCCGCATGGCCACGCCCCAGGGCTACGAGCCGGCGGCGCAGGTGGTGGCTGACGCCAGGGAAATAGCCCGGGAAACCGGTGCCAGAATTGAGCTGGGCTGCGACCCCGAGGCGGCCGTACGCGGCGCGGATGCCGTCTACACCGATACCTGGACCAGCATGGGGCAGGAGCGGCAGGTGGCCGAGCGCATGGCGGCTTTCGCTCCCTACCAGATCAATGAAGATCTGATGCACGGAGCCGCGGATCACGCCGTGTTCATGCACTGCCTTCCGGCACACCGCGGCGCCGAAGTTACCGATGCGGTGATTGATTCTCCGCGGGCCGTAGTCTTCGACCAGGCGGAGAACCGTATGCATGTACAGAAAGCCATTTTGGTGTTGTTGCTGGGCGGCGGCATGAGCCGCTTCCCGGGAAGGAACGCTCATGCCTGAACAAGTGGTGCTGGCGTATTCCGGCGGCCTGGATACCTCGATCATTATTCCGTGGCTGAAGGAAAACTATTCCTACGACGTAATCGCCATGGTGGGCGACGTCGGCCAAGGCGACGATATCGAGGCGGTGGTCGAGAAAGCGTACGCTACCGGCGCCGCCAAGGTCGTCGTCGAGGATCTGCGGGAAGAGTTCCTCGCCGGCTACGTCTTCCCTGCCCTGAAGGCGGGCGCGGTGTATGAGCACAAGTATCTGCTGGGCACTTCCCTGGCGCGGCCCCTTATTGCCAAGCACCAGGTGGAGGTGGCGCTGCGCGAGGGCGCAACCGCCTTGGCCCACGGCTGCACCGGCAAGGGCAACGACCAGGTGCGCTTTGAGTTGGCCTACCAGGCGCTGGCGCCTCATTTGAAGGTAATTGCTCCCTGGCGGGAGTGGGAACTGAAATCGCGCGAGGACTGCCTGGATTACGCCGAGCGTCACGATATTCCGGTGGCCGCCAGCCGGGAGAAGATCCACAGCCGCGACCGCAATTTGTGGCACATTTCGCATGAGGGCGGCGAACTGGAAGATGCGGGAAATGCGCCGCTCTTCACCACCTGGCAGCTCACTCGTTCTCCTCAAGAGGCGCCCGATCGCGAGGAGCAGGTAAAGATCGGCTTCGAACACGGCATACCCGTGTCCGTGAATAAATTGGAAATGGACCCGGTGTCGCTGCTGGAATTGCTGAATGAAATTGCTGGGCGCAATGCTATTGGCCGCATAGACCTGGTGGAGAACCGGTTTGTGGGCATCAAGTCGCGCGGCTGCTATGAAACGCCGGGCGGCACGCTGCTGCTGGCTGCTCACCGCGAACTGGAAGCCCTCTGCCTGGAACGCGACCTAATGCACTTCAAGCAGCAGATCGCCTTAAAGTATGCCGAACTGGTGTACTTCGGGCTGTGGTTCACGCCATTGCGCGAGGCGCTCGACGCGTTCGTGGAAAGCACGCAAAAGGACGTGACCGGGAGCGTGATCCTCAGCCTGTACAAGGGGAACGTCAGCATCGCCAGCCGCCAATCCGAACATTCGCTCTACCGCACCGACCTGGCGGCGTTCACCATGGGCGACAGCTACGACCAGAAAGACGCCGCTGGGTTCATTCGCATCCTGGGCCTGCCGTCACGCTCGCGCTGCCAGGCGCGAATGGAGGTGGCGAAATGAAGATGTGGTCGGGACGGTTCGGGCAGCCTCTGGATGCCGACTTCGAACGCTGGCAGCGGTCGTTTCCCTTCGACCAGCGGCTGCTGGCCCAGGAGGTTGCCGCTAGCCGCGTCCACGGCCCGGCCCTGCAAAAGGCGGGAATTCTTTCCCCGAGCGAACTCAAAGCAGTGGTCGAAGGGCTGACCCAGATTGCGGAAAAGGCTGCCGCCTCGCCGGCATTTCTCGCGGACGATAGTGCCGAGGACGTGCACCACTTCGTGGAGAAAAAGCTGGTAGAACTGATCGGCGAAACCGGTTACAAGCTACACAGTGGGCGCAGCCGCAACGAACAAATCGCCACTGACCTGCGGCTCTACGTGCTGCACGCGATTGATCAGGCACGCGAGCAAATCGGCGAACTCATTGCAGCGCTGCTGGCGCGGGCGGAGCAGGCTGGGAGCGCGGCCATGCCGGCTTACACCCACCTGCAACGGGCTGAGCCGGTTCTAGTGGCCCACTGGCTGTTGGCTTATGTCGAGATGCTATTTCGCGACCAGGAACGGCTGGCCGACTGCCGCAAGCGGGTGAACCTGTGTCCCTTGGGCTCGGGCGCTGTCGCCGGGGCTACGCTCGCGCTCGACCGCCGCGGCATGGCGGAACAACTCGGTTTCGACGCGCCGACCAACAACAGCCTGGATGCCACCACCGATCGCGATTTCGCGCTGGAATTCGTGCAAGTACTGCTTTTGCTCAGCCTCCACCTGAGCCGCTGGGCGGAAGAACTATTGCTGTTCTCCACCCAGGAGTACGGTTTCATTACTCTGCCAGAAAAATATTCCACCGGCAGCAGCGCCATGCCGCAAAAGAAAAATCCCGACCTGCTGGAACTGGCACGCGGCAAGGCCGGGCGAATAGCCGGCGATTTCAATGCCCTGGTGCTGGTTCTAAAAGGGCTGCCGCTGGCCTACAACAAGGATTTGCAGGAAACGCAGGAGCCGCTGTTTGACGCCGCCGAGACCATGCTTTCTCTTCTGCCGTTGGTGACTGGGTGGATGAAGGAAGTGGATTTCAACTACACGCGCATGCAGGAAGCAGCGCAATCTGGGTCGCTGAATGCCTGGACGGCCGCCACCTACCTGGCGGAGCGCGGCGTGCCCTTCCGGCTGGCACACGAAAAAGTCGGGAATGCAGTGCGCCTTTGCCTGGAAAAACACTGCGAGTTGCAGGAATTGTCGCTCGAGGAACTGCGGCAATTTAGCCCCGAGTTCGAGCAGGATATTTATGCGCGGCTCTCGGTGGAGAGCGTGCTGGCCCTGCACGACGTGCACGGGGGCACCGCTCCGGCGCGAGTGCGCCAGGCGATTGCGGAAGGCAACCGGAGATTGACAGCTATGCGCGAGGTGGCCCATGCACACGCGTGAAGCGGTGCTGGCTGACGCACAAGCCATTTACGACCTGATCGGCACTTACTCAGGCGACGGCACTCTGCTGCCGCGGCGCCTGCCGGAAATTTGCGAGAACATCCGCGATTTCGTAGTGGCCGAAAAGGCGGGGCAGATCATCGGCTGCGGCGCGTTGCACCTTTACGGGCCACACCTGGCCGAGGTGCGCTCGATCGCTGTCTACCCACACCATCGCGGCAGCGGCGCCGGCCGGCAGGTAGTGGACGCGTTGCTCCGCGAGGCCGAGCGCCACCGGGTGAGCTGCGTGTGCCTGTTCACGCGTATTCCGGAATTCTTCTCCCGCTTGGGATTTTCCGTTGCTCCACGCGAGCACCTGCCCGACAAGGTTTACAAGGATTGCTGCAATTGCCCGCGCCTTCAATCCTGCGACGAAGTGCCGATGGTGCGCGGCCAAGCGCCCAAGTTCGCAATCCTCCCCAGGCCCTTCATGGCGGCGCAGTTTCCCATTACCATCCGGCCGCTGGAAGGGGAGTAAGGTTTCAAAGTTTCAAGCTTTCAATCGCTAGTTGCAGATCACCGTTTACCGGAACGGGTGTGGCACCGACCTGACTGGCCACCCAGGCCCCCACCCGGTTGGAGTCCTCATTCATTTTGTCCAGCGAAGCTCCCGCCAGGCAATTGTGTACCAGAGTGGCGGTGAAGGCGTCGCCCGCGCCCACGGTGTCGGCCACGTTGATGCGAAAGCCGGGATGCTCCGACGCACCTTCCTTCGCCAGCAGTAAGCTGCCCCGGCTGCCGCGTGTCACGCAAACCAATCTGGCCTTGTGCAGGCGAAGCAGCGCTTCGGCTGCGGTTCCTTCGGCGCTCCAAGGAATGCCCACCAGGCGCGACAGGACCGGCAGCTCATCGTGGTTGAGCTTGATCACATCGGCCGTGGATAACGACTCGCTGAGCACCTCCGGGGAATAAAACGGCGACCGCAAGTTGACATCAAAAACTCGCAGCGCTTGCTGCCGGGTGGAGCGCAGGAACTGCCGAATGGTTTCGCGACTGGCCTGCGAGCGTTGGGCCAGCGAACCGAAGCAGACCGCATCGACTATTTCCGCCAGTTGCTGCCACTGAGGCGTCCACTGCAGGAAGTCCCAGGCGACGGGCCGCGCAATCTCGAATTGCGGCTGGCCGGCAGCATCCACCCGCACCTGCACGGTGCCCGTGGGATGCACGGAGTCACACTGCAGATATTCGGTGGAGGAGCCCAGCTCGCGAAGTCTGGCCACCGCTTCGCGTCCGAGCTCGTCCTCGCCCACCCGGCTGGCCACTACGCCACGCTCACCCAGCAGGTTGGCGAAATAGGCAAAGTTGGCGGGCGCACCGCCTAATTGCCGGCCACCGGGCAGCACGTCCCACAGAACCTCGCCGAGGCCGACAATGGTGTGCTTCGAGGACATGCTCCAGTGGTGCAGGATCGGCTTAGAAGTCCTGCACCTCGGGTTTGATGTTATACCTCCCTTCCGGCGCAATCTCCAGACCTTGGCCATGTGGAAGATACGGCTTCAGCACCGCCGGGTTCTGCCATTCCAGCCCCCAGCCGTTATCAATGGCCACCACCGTGTACTTTCCGGGCACCACCACGGGCAAGGTGAAGGTGCCGTCGCTATCGCTCTGGTCGGCGCGGAACAGCACCTGGTTGTTGGCGGGATCCCTGGGAACCAGTACCACCAGCGCCCCGGAAACCGCCTTGCCATCGCGCACCGCTGTGCCCTTCACCTGCGCCACGCCGCGCGACATAACCACTCTCAGCACTACCGGATCGGCGCTGGTTATCTTTAAAGTTCGGCCGGCAACCGTGGCCCCGGTGGCGGAAAGACTCGCAATGAAGAAGCCCTGGACAGAGCGCGAAACCACCTGGTAGTCGCCGGAAGGGAGGGCATGATCAAAAGCAAAGTCACTACGCGGCGAAATTGGCGCCCGGAAGGCCTCTTGCGAGTGCGCACCGATAAGGATGATGCTGAGGTGTTCCGGAGCCTTACTGGCCGGAACGAAACGCACCATGCCGCTGACCGAGGCGGAAGCAGAAGGCTCGGTGAAGTCAATCTCTTCATCTTTGCCAACCTGTACCGTTTTCTCCTGTCTAACCCCCTCCTGCCCGGGTTTGGGGGCATAGAACATTTGCATCTCATAGGCTCCTGGTGGAACTCCCGTGGATTCGTACACTCCCGGCGCGATCTTCTGGAAGTTAGCGCTGACGGAAATCGCGGTTTTATCTGACAGTTGTTGCGAGAACTCGGCGTTGAATCCTTGGACCACAGCGTCTTCCGCCATGTGTATCTTGATGTGTTGCGCCGGTACCGCGGCAAGGTTGACATCTGCGGTGGCGTCCTCGCCGGGCTGCAGGTCAACGGGGGTGGCATCGTCCGGGTCGGTTGCGTCCTGGTAGTAGGTGATGGGGTAGACAACATCGAGAGAAGAGTCAGCGGGCGTTGTGGACAATTTCGCCATGCTCGTTCTGCTGATCCATCTCATTGGAGACCGCGCGTACCAGGGCTCTGTCTGGACCGCGACAAAATACCTCCCGGGCAGCAGGTGGCCAAAGTGGTAGAAGCCTTGGTCGTCAGTTTGAGCAGAGTTCTCCATGCGCGTTCCCCACTGGCCGTTCAGCAATGACTTGTGGAGGAGCATGACCCGAGCTTCGCGCACTGCATCGCCGGCCTCATCTACCACCTTGCCGGAGATTATGGCTTCCGGCTCTAGGCGGAATAGCACATCGGGCGGCAGCAGGCCCGGCCCGACGGCGATGGCTGTAGAAAAGGCGCCGTGCTGCTGATAGACCTGGGAAACAAAGCCCCTGTGTTGCGCTTGCAGAACATACTTGCCGGGAGGAAGTCCAGGGAACCGGAAACGGCCGTCATTCCCGGTGAGCGCCCCTAGGCCAATGTCACGATCTGTGGTGGAAGCGAGACTCACCGCGGCCCGGCTCAGCGGCTGGCCATCCGCGGCGCTGATAATCGTGCCGGCGATCGTCCAATTCCCTTCCTGCGCCGCGGGATTGCGGATCTGCTGCGCGGCCATACCCACGCCCATGGCTAGCACAAGAGCGGCCAAACGCCCGGAGCTGAGCTTAGTCATCATCGGTGTATCACATCCAGGTTGACCGTCTTCGCGTCTTTGGCGCCCAAGGTCACACGGGTTCCCTGGGAAAAATAATCGCGCAGGGCATCGCGATTGGCGTACTCCAGCTCTGCCGTGTTGTCGAACGCCAATACAACGTAATCGCCGGGAGGGAGGTTCTCGATTTGAAATGCTCCCTGGCGGTCGGCCATCAGCATCTGCGGCACGCGCAGGGGCTCATCTTGCATGATGACCAGCACGGAAGCCGAAACTGGCTCACCCTCGGAGCGCACCACTCCTGCCAGGCTCGCTCCATCGTCCCGCAGCACAACTCGAATAGGCGCAACCTGCGTGCCCGAGCCAACCGTCAGCGTCTCACGAAACAGATCGGTGCTGCCGCTAGCCACCGAGTCTACGTACCAGTTGCCTTGGGATTGAACTGCCGCATAATAGCGTCCCGGCTGCACCGAGGAGATAACCAATCCGCTGTCGCCCTGGTCTCGCCCTTGCTGGGGTCTGTCGCTGACATACATCTGGCGATAATCGCCCATAGCCGACAGTTGCACCATCACTGGAGTCTGCGTCCCGGCCAGAGACGAACTCGAGAACTCTGTCTCAACCACCACCGGAATCGAAACAGTGGCAGCCATGGAAACCACAACGCCGGTGAGGTTGGACGAGACGGTAATGGCCTTGTCGCCGAATAGCGGATGGCCGGCTTCGTCCACCCCCATAGCCACTAGATTGTAGGACCCCGCAGGCACTACTCGGGCGATAAACGCACCATTTTCAAAATCTAGGTCCACTGGGAGGGGGGAACTCCGGTCGGAGCTATCCATCAACTGAAGCATGTTAACGTGGCCCCCCGGGTAGAACGTGACCTGGCCTGATACCTGGAAGGCTGAGATGCGGTGTAAAGAGAAATCCGCCTCCACTTTTTGTCCCGCCGCAACCTGGATGGGCGTAGCAGCGCTGAGCTGCCTTACTCCCGGGAAATAACTGCTGGCATAGCCGCCCCGGCGAGCGGCAAACGGCATCTGCAGGGGGCCACGCTCGGCGACCTCTCCCGTCTGCAAGTAATATGTGCCAGGAATGAGTCCGAATCTACGGAAGTTCCCCTCTTCGTCGGTGGACTGCCCGCTCATTTCCTGTAATTGCCGCCGCCCGTTGATCACGCGCCAGCCGCGCACGTGAACGAACACATCTTCCATCGGTTCACCGTTTTCATCGGTGAGATGGCCGAAGATAATGCCTTCAGGAATTAGCTTGATAACGACATCCGGGGTTTTTGGCCCGACATCAACGATAGTTGCTGGATTGCCACCCCCGACGTCCGCCGTGTTGAAAAAGCCTGGCTTCTGAACTCCGATGACAAACTGTCCCGCGGAAAGACCGCTGAATTCGAACCGGCCTTGGGCATCGGTGAGTTGAGTATAGGCGCCGGCCTGCACCAGTACGCGACGGATCGGGTCACCTGTTACAGAGTTAACGACAGTGCCCCGGAGGTTGTAGGTGGGCGCATCAGAAGGCGCGGCTATCTGGGGAGGGCCGGCGCGCGCGAGTGTAGCGGTAGCGATCAGCAGGGCCCAGCTCAGGAATAAGGCTTTGACTGGATACGGGCGGGGCCGAAAGCAATACGCGGCCGCCATAGAGACACGTTAGTTCAGAAGGTCAGCAAAGGCAAGCGCTGCCCGCGAATTCTACATTGGGAACGTTGCCCTGACCCGGATTGTCCATTCGGCCAATGACCACCCGCCTATATTCAAGGTGGCCGTTGGTCACCTTGTTGAAATTACCATGGAGTAGGAAGCTATGAGGTGCTCCTGCGCCGAGTAGCACTCGGCCGTGCGCCCGGCACAACTTGCCGGAGTGACATTCCTCACGAGGAGGCTTTACATGAAAAGGCTTCTGCTCAGCATTTGGGCGGACGATTCGGCCAACGATCTTCCAGAATATGCTGTGGCGGCGGCAGTATTCACTGCTATCGCTGTGGTCATGAAATCCCTCAGCATTCATGGCAGCGATCTGCTGGCCGACATGGGAATCAATTTGGGGGGCGTGGCGCGGTAAGCGCCGCGGCCGCCTCCCGGTCTATCTGCCGCGCTCCTTGGCGCGATTCAAGATTCCTCGTCTGTTCTTTGCCGCCTCAGGATTTCACGCCCAACTGCCAGAATAAAAAGCTGAGGTCGTCGGTATTGTCCTCAATCTGTTTGCCGACCGGGCGGCCCTCGGAGTGGCCCTCGGTAGTGTCATAGTGTAGCAGGATGGGATTCCCGGAAGCGTTGGCCCACTGCATGAGCGCGGTCATTTTTCGGGCATGCAGGGGCGCCACGCGGGTGTCGGAATCGCCTGTCTCGAACAGCACCGCCGGGTACTTGCCGCCTTTTTTGACGTGCTGGTATGGGGAGTAGGCATAGAGAAATTTGAACTGCTCGGCATTTTCGGCTGATCCGTACTCCGGCACCCAGAACCTGGCCACCAGGAACTTCTGGTATCGCAGCATGTCAAGCAGCGGATAGCCGCAGATAATGGCGCGATAGAGATCGGGGCGCTGGGTCATGGCCGCGCCCATGAGCAGGCCGCCATTGCTGCGGCCTTCGATAGCGAGGTGCGAGGGACTGGTGTAGTGATTCTGGATCAGCCACTCGGCGGCGGCGAAGAAATCGTCGAAAACGTTGTGTTTTTTCTCCAGCATGCCGGCACGGTGCCACTGCTCTCCAAACTCGCTGCCTCCCCGCAGATTGGGAAGGGCAAAAACGCCGCCGTGTTCGATCCATACCACGGCTTCCGGCGAGAAGCGCGGGGTCATGCTGATGTCGAATCCTCCGTAGGCGGTCATCAGCACCGGGTTCGAACCATCGAGTTTGAGCCCCTTCTTAGATAGCAGGAACATGGGCACGCGCGTGCCGTCCTTAGAGTGGTACCAGACCTGCTTCAGTTCGAACTTACTGCTCTCCACGGGAACATTCTCGCGCGCCCATTCCGACTGGCTCCCGCTGGAGAGGTCGTAGCGAAAAATGGTGGGTGGCACGTGGAATGAACTGAAGTCGAAAAACGCTTCCCTGCCCTGCCAATGCCCGCTGATGCTGCTCACCGTGCCGAGCGTGGGAAAAGAGATTTCGCCCGCCGGCTTGCCATCAGGCCGAAACACGCGAATTTGCGAGCTGACATCGTGCAGGTACTTCACGAGCAGCTTGCCCCCGCTGGCATCGAAGTCGTCAATTACGTCCGCGGTTTGCGGCACCACTTCGCGCCATTGCTCCTGTGCCGGATGGAGCAGGTCAATATCCAGCACGCGCCCGTTTTCCGCCTTATAGTTAGTCCAGACATACAGATGATCGCCACCGGGCGCAGCGAAAAAGCGGGCGTTGATGCCCTGGATCACGGGCCGGATCGGCCCTTTGTGCGCCAGATCCTGATAGAAAACTTCGGTCTTGTCGGCAGCGGCGCCGTAAAGGACGTGAATGATCAGATAACGCCCATCCTCGGTGACCCGAGCCAGGATGATATTTGTGGGCCCGTAGTTCTTGCCGAAAACCTCAACGTCCTGAGCTGGGGCGGTGCCCAGCTTGTGAAATCGCACATGCGGCACATTCTTGCCCATGAGCGAGTAGTAGAACCCGCTCTTATCGGGGAGAAAGGAAACCTCGAAGTAGCGGGCCGGGGGCAGCACATCCGGCAACGGTTTGCGCATGTCTACGTCAAGCAGGTGAATTTCGGTTTCGTCGGCGCCCCCGCGGCGGATGCCATAAGCCATCAGGCTGCCGTCCGGAGTCACCCCATGTATATCCACGCTGACGCTGTGGTCGGCGCTCATGGGATGAGGATCAACCAGGACTTCATCCTTCCCGCTGGCGCCCTGGCGCATGTAGATAACGTATAGGTCCTGGTCGGCGCGGCGCCTCCGAAAAAAATAGCGCCCGTTCCGCTCCATGGGCACCTGGATGCTGTCCACCTTCATCAGTTCACCCAGACGCCGGGCAATGGCGTCGCGGTCCGGCAACTTGTCCAGAACGGCGCGTGAATAGGCATTCTGCGCATTGATCCAGGTGCGCGTTTCCGGGCTGCTCTGGTCTTCCAGCCAGCGGTATGGGTCATGAATGGAGACGCCGTGCATCACGTCCACCACGTCGCTGCGGCGGCTGGGAGGCGGAGCGGGGAGTTGTGCGGCGAAAGGAATCGCAATCAGCCAAACCAGGGCGAGAACAGCAAAGCAGCATTTCATCGGCACCTCGGGAGAAGCGCGATTCTGTGTCGCTGGCGGCGAATTTGTCAACCCGCTCCACCTACGCTGGCCTCGCATAGCGGCATAGAATGGGACTTTTGGTCTGGAGCTGCACTTGAGAGTCATCTCGCGAACCGTGGGAAAGGGCGGCCCGGAAGTCCCCGCGATCGGGCTGGGCTGCATGGTTCTATCCGGCAGCTACGGACCGGTGGACGAAAAAGAATCACTGGCCACGCTGCACCGGGCGCTATCTCCGCCATTCCTGGGACTCGCCGCCCGATCACCTGGAAGAAAACTGGGCGCACAGCAGGTTCACCTGACGCCCGCAGATCTCGAACACATTCGGGAGCTCTTCCCGCAATCGGCCGTTGCCGGCGAGCGCTACACGCCTGAGGTAATGGCTCGGGTGGATCGGTCGTGAGCCTCACATCTGGTAAGTTGATGAAATGAGCGTTTCGGCCCTGCGGGTCTTCATTCCGATCCTCTTCCTCGTCCTGCTGTACCTCTCGCAACGCTACTGGGTGCGGAGCGTGAGGCGTGCGATCTCGGGGGCACGGCCCGACTGGCGAACCCCGCTGCGCGTTTTGTACGACACCGCCGGCATTCTGCTGCTGCTGGCCGTTATTGAACGGTTTGTGTCCTTTCGTATCAGCGGCTGGCCTACACCCCGGATTTCGCGCTGGTCCTCCGAATTTCTTGCCCTCTGGTTCACCTGGTCCATCTTCGCTTTTGTGCTCATTTACCTGGTGCGCGGCATTGACTGGCTCTGGCGCAGAAGCACAGCCCTGGTGGGAAAACACGCTGCGTCCCCCGAGACCGCTCCTCCGGCTGATCCCCAACGCCGTCACTTTCTTCGTGCGGCCACCTATGCCGCGGGGGCGCTGCCCTTGGCGGGAGCACTTTACGGCTTCGCCATAGAGCGTTTCGATTTCGAGGTATTTCGCGTGGAGATTCCCATTCCTCGCCTGCCGCAAGGCCTGGATGGGCTGCGCATCCTGCAACTTAGCGACATTCACGCCAGCAACTACATGCCTGTCGCGCAGGTGCGGCGCGTAGTGGAGAAGGCCCAGCAGTTGGACCCAGATCTGATCGTGATCACCGGCGACCTCCTCACCGGCCACGGCGATCCGCTAGCCGCGTGTGTGGCCGAGTTGGGCCGCCTGCACGCTCCCCTGGGCGTGTGGGGCTGCAACGGCAACCATGAGATCTACACCGATACGGAGGATGAGGCCGCGCAGCTATTCCGCCAGCACGGCATGACCATGCTGCGCCAGGAGAACGGACAATTGGCGTGGCGGGGAGCACGATTCAACCTGATCGGGGTGGACTACCAGCGGCAGTACTGGTTCAACAGCCAGAGCAGTCCCATGCTGGAGGGCGTTCAGGAGATGGTGCGGCAGGACATGCCCAACATTTTGCTCTGCCATAACCCCAATGCCTTTCTCAGGGCCAGCGAGGTGGGCATTGATCTGATGCTGGCGGGCCACACTCATGGTGGGCAGGTGCAGGTGGAAATTCTCGACCACCGCATCAGCCCGGCGCGTTTCATCACCCCGTATATTGCCGGCCTCTATCGCCGGCCCATTTCCGGTCAGGCGGATTCACTGTTCCGCAATCGCTATGCTTCGCTTTACGTCAGCCGCGGCCTGGGCACCATCGGCACCCCCTTGCGGCTGGGCGTTCCGCCGGAGATCACGCTGGTCACACTGCGCGAAGCGTCATAGCCGCTGGCCGGCGCCGAGGCGGGCGGCGTTGCCCGGATAGTACTTCTCGATCATCCTGCCGGTCATCAAGCCGCCCTCATATTCGGGAATGATGACCTCATCGGCGCCGGAATTACGGATGGCTTGTGCATAGCGTTGCTGGCCGGCGCGGGTAATGATTTTAGCGTGCGGGTTCAGGGATTTGGCCGTTACCGTGATGTAGAGGTTATCGGCGTCGTTGTCAATCACTACGCAAATGCCTACGGCGCGCTCGATGCCGGCGGTAAGGAGCACATCGTGGCGCTTGGCATCGCCCTGGATTACTGGCACACCATCCTTCACCAGTTCGCGGTACAGGCCTTCGTTGGTCTCAATCAGAACGAAGGGGATTTCCATCCGCTTCAACTGGTCTACGACCGTGCGGCCCACCTGGCCGTAACCGCAGATGATGAAGTGATTGCGCATTCTCTCGATAGCGAAATCGTTGACCATGGTTTTCCAGGCCTCCAGGCCCTGGCGACGGAAAATGGTAACCAGCACACGTTCTGCCACCCATATCTGAAAGGCGAACACGCCCACGTACACAAACATGGCGAATATCTTGGTGGCGTCCCGCACCTTGCCGTAGTCAATGGAGTGAGGGTGCGTAATCCAGAACAGTGCGTCCAGCCAGCGCAACCCTTCCAAACGCGAGTACACCGCCACGCAGACCAGACAAAAAGCGGCAAAAACTAACAGAGGTGTGCCCAGCCGCCGGAGAAACGCCACAATAATCCGCATGTGATTACAGTACGCTTACCGGCAGGTGGGAGCCGGTTTCCGTAGCCGCTTTCTATATCAGGCGACAGGAGCAGCGCCGTGAGCCGGTTCCGCAATGAACTGGTCTAGAATCCCGGGGTTACTCCCCCCACATTGATCGCATCTCCGCTCGCGCAGCATATGCTGTCGCAAGTGCACAGAACCGTCAAACTCATTGTTTTTATCACTTGATAAAAAATATTTATCAACGCATATAATACCGTCCACCTACGCAACTTGGGTGCGCATATGGAACTGGACCAGGTGGAAACCTTTCTCGCGGTAGCCACGTTCGGCGGCTTCCATCGCGCCGCGGAAGCGTTGCGCGTCACCCAGCCGGCGGTGAGCGCGCGTATCAAGGCGCTGGAGCAATCGCTGGGGGTGCCGCTGTTCGAGCGCGGCGGGCCCGAACTGGTGCTCTCCCCCGCTGGCCGGGCATTGCGCCCACACGCCGAGCAACTCCTGCGCGCCGCCGCCCTGGCGCGGCAGGCCGTCCACGAACTTCGGCCTCTCACCGGAGGCGCCCTGCAGGTGGCTGCTGGGCTCTCCATCTGCCAGTACTTCCTGCCGGACGTGCTCAAACGTTTCCAGGAAGCGCACCCGAAAATCATGGTTACCGTCCGTTCCGGGCATTCCAAGGAGGTGCTGGAGCTGGTGCTGAGCGGCGAAGCGGAAATCGGCATCGCGCGCGCCCTGCACCATCCCGAACTGGAAACCATGAGCTTGCGCGATGACCCGCTGCTCCTGATCCGCCGTACCGTACAGAAGCCTAAGGTTCCCAAACGCGCCCGCCTGGAAGAGGTGGCTACCTGGCCACTCATTTTCTACGATCGCAACTCCGGCGACTGGATGCTCAGCCACGGCATGTTCCGCCGGTCCGGTCTGGTGCCTAACGTCGTGCTGGAGGTGGAAGCCATTGAAACTGCGAAAAAAATGGTGGAGCGGGGACTGGGGCTGGCTTTTCTGCCGCATCTGGCGGTAGCGCGCGAGTTGCGCCGCGGCACCCTGATGGCTGTCGAAATCGTAGACGCCGAGCCCGAGCAACGGAGCATTGACGCGTTTCATTCGCGTCACCGGCCCCTCAGCCAGACCGCCATGGCTTTTCTCAACCTGGTGCGCCATGCCGCAGGTAAAGGCGCGCACGCAACTGGGTGAGCAACTTCACAAGGAGACTTGCCATGAGGCGCTGTACTGCCTACGCACTGCCGCGCAACTCCGGAGAGTTCACGCCTTGGTACAATGTTCCGCTTGCCTGAACCAACCTTTACAAACTCATGGGACACATGAAGATTCGCTTCTCGCGTCGTCTGGCGACCGGCTTTCTGGTCTGCCTTTTCGCAACCCTATGCGTGGCTGCCAAACTGGAAGCCCAGCAGCCTTCTGCCCCGGTAGCCCGTTCCGAGCAGGACAAGCAGGCCTATCGCAAGGCCATGGAAACCGCCGACCAGAAGATCGCCGATGAGATCAAGGCGCATTCCGAGCTGATTAAGAATCTGGAACACCTGACCACGCAAATAGGCCCGCGACTGACCGGCTCTCCGCAGATGCAGGCGGCCAGCCAGTGGACCCTGCAGCGCTTCCACGATTACGGCATTGACGCTCACCTGGAAACCACTCAGATCGCGCACGCGTGGACGCGCGGCCAGGACACGGCAGCCATCACCAGCCCCATCAGTCGTGCCGTCCCCATTCGCTCCTTCGGGTGGGGCGAGGCCACGCCCGGCGCCATCAGCGGCAGCGTGAAAGTGGTGGAAGCGAAGACCTTGGCCGATTTCGACAAGTACAAGGGACAACTTAAAGGCGCGGTCGTGCTGATGGGCAAACCCGCTACCCTGCGGCCGGAAAACGAACAGGCAGAGAATGCCTACGATGCGGTCATCCCGCCTCCTCAGGGCGTCCCCCAGCCCCGCATGTCATTTCGCGAACGCCTGCAACTGTTCAAAATGATCGCCGCCGAGCAGCCCGCGGTGGTGCTGTTGGACAGCGATAAATGGGACAACCTGTTCAACATGGGCGGAGGCTATAACAAGTACCAGCCTTCCGAGGCGCCCATGGCCTTCATCAGCCATGAGGACTATGACCTCATCTATCGCTTGCAGCAGAACGGGCCCGTCAACATGAAGGTCAGCCTGAACGGCACATTCAGCGCCGGGCCTGTGCCCGTCTCGATTACCGTCGCGGAAATCAAGGGCACCGAATTCCCCGATCAGCGGGTCATCATCGGCGGCCATCTCGATTCCTGGGACCTGGGGCAGGGAGCGCTCGATAACGGCACCGGGGCCATGGCCGTACTGGAAGCAGCGCGCACCCTGAAGGCTCTGGGATGGCAGCCCAAGCGCACCATCACCTTCATCCTCTTCACCGGCGAGGAGCAGGGCGGCATCGGCGCTGAAACCTTCCTCAAGAACCATGCTGCCGAAATCTCCAACATGGATGCCGTGCTCATTCACGATACCGGCACCGGGAAGGTATTTGGCATCGCGCTGGAGAACGAGTACGAAACTGCGCCGCTGATGACTGAGATTTACCAGCCGCTGCAGGAGGTATTCGAGCTGCGGCCCCTCAGCACGCGCGTATTCGGAGCCTCCGACCACGTGCCTTTCATGAAGGCTGGGGTCCCGGGCTACTTCTGCTTGCAGAAACCAGCCCACTATGGCCAGGCGCACCACAGCCAGGCTGACACCTTCGACAAGGTTATTCCCGACCAGATCAACGAAGGGGCAGCCTTCTTGGCCGCTTGGGCGTGGAACGTGTCGGAAATGCCCCCTCCCCTTCCGCACCACCCTGCAAGCGCTTCCGACAATATGTTTTAACTGCTAACGGCGGCCAGCATTGTGACACCGTCCCGGAATGGCACCGAGGTGCCATTCCGGGCGAGTGCGACCTACGCTATTCTTTCCTTGCCACTCGGGTGTCATCTCCCCCTCGTCCCCTCACCCTAACAAACGGTTATGACCAATCCTTTGCGCAAGCTCTGGCGAGCAGCTACCCCGTCCCACTCCACCCCGAAAAAAGATGCGGCGCCCCAGCCCGTGGGCAATGAACTGCTGAAGAACGATCGCCGCGCGGCCAAGCGTCATTTTTATCCGCTGCCGGCCACGCTACGGTACGGCGTAGCCGCAACCGAGGAGCGCGTCGGCATTTACAACTTCAGCGAGAAGGGACTGTGCTTTCGAAGCGACGTTCGGTTCCCCATGGGCGCCTCACTGGAAATCACTGCCAAGCTGCCGCAAAAGCCACTCTTTGACGGGCGCACGGTTCGCTATCTTGCCCGTGTGAAACGTGTAACCCTGGAGCGGGGACAATTCACAGTGGGCGCCGTGATTGAGCGCTGCGAAAATCTCTCCCAGGCAATCGACTCCGCAACCACCAGCGCTAAGCAGCACCCCGGAACACGGCAACGGTCTGCGATGGACCGGAAGCTGAAATCGGGTTCGCCGCAGGCCGGAACAGCCGCGAAGGTGAATAAGGTGGCCAAAAAGGGGCCGGACAACGGCCGGCAGTTTTCCCGCTACAGCTGCGCCACGCAGGCCCAGTTCCGAACGCCAGGCAATTGTGCGATCAGTTCCGGCGAAGTCGTCAGCCTGAGCCTTGGCGGTTGCTACATTCAGAGCTCGGAACCTTACCCGGTGGGCGCCAGCCTGGAATTGGTCATGCAGGTTGGCAGGAACCGCATTTACACCCAGGGCCGGGTCACGGCGGTCAATGAGAAGCATGGCATGGGTGTGGAATTCGAAAGCAATTTGCGGGATTGCCTGCAGCGCCTCCCCCGCTTTGTTAAGATCGTCTCTTCCGGCGGGCAGGCCCGTGATTCCGGTAAGAACTGAGAAGGAAAATCAAAGCATCTGAACTGATTACTTCCTGGCCGCTTGTTCACTTTCGGACTCACCCGGCCGCGGTGGCACCGTTTGCAACCGAATCACCGAAGCCGCTGCCATGTAGCGCACCGGAGCCTTGGAATCGCGCAGCAAAGTTGGCAGCACTGCCACGGTGTTGGGACGGTTCACATTGCCCAGACCCTCAGCCGCCGAGGCGCGCACCATCCAATTCTTGTCCCGGGCCGCTTTGAGCAGGGCAGTCGTTGCCTCCGGGCTGGGGTCCAGTCCCAGCATTTCGGCGCAGAACGCGCGCTCGGGCGCGCCGTGATCCCGCAGCATCTGACCCAGCATAGCCACTCCAATGGCGGCCGGACCGAAGAACACGCCCGCTGCCTCCTGTGCGCCCAGCAGGCCCAATGTCAGAGGACTGCGCAGTTCCGCCCCAGTCTGCTGCAATTGCGATTGCCACGCCGCCGGAGTTCCCCTGCGCCTCCCCTGCAGCACGCCGATCAGGATGTCGCGGCCGCTCGGATCGCCCATATCCCACAGCGCCTTGGCAGCTGTGAAGCTGACCGGAGCCGAAGGATCCCGCAACGCCGCGCGCAGCCGTGGAATGACGCTGTGCACTTGCAGATTGTCCAGCGCCGCTACTGCCTTCTCGCGCACCGCCGCACTTCGGTCGTCTAGGGCGGCCACGATCATGCCAATGGAGCGTGGATTGGGGCCGATGCTGCTGAGCGCGGCAATTGCATCCGCTCGCTCGGAAGCCTTTCCGGAGACCATTCCCTTCTGCAGCACGCTCCAGGCGGCATTCTGCAGGCTGGGGGTGGCCAGGGCGATCCTCTCGAGTTGCGGAGCGGGAGTGGCCGTCTTCTGCTGCGCTCCGGCCGGAATTGCCGCGAAAAGCAACACGGCGAGTGCCAGGAGCCAGGACCACTGGAAATGGCCTACACCGATCTTGGTTCCGGAACTCTGTTTCAGGGAGCGGCGCATGGGGAAAATGGCCCGATTCAGCTGTGCCAGAAAGGCTGGTTAGCTGCCGGGTGTTGCATGGTCGGAAGCCCGGGCCGGGAGCAGGGATGTCCACAAACCCAAGCTGGACGCGGAAAAACGGAGACTACTTGCCCTTGGTCTTGCGCACGGCATCGTAAGCGAACTGCATAAAATCGGAAAGCGCTACGGCCGAGAAGGTCTCCATAACCACACGGGTCTGGCGCGGGCGCAGGGCCAGGCCGCCCATCAGAGCACCCGCCACCCAGGGGGCGAAACACCAGCGGCAGGTGAGCAAGTCCCCCACGGCGCGCTGCAATCCCTGGCCGCGCGACTTCTCTGCCACTTCTCCAGCGCCTTCGTTCTCCTTGAACTCAGTAAACGGAGCCCGCAAAGGAGCTGTGACCCAGTCGCGCGTGGCGATGCGGGTGAGTTTGTGGGTGGCAATCCCCAGCAGCAACAGATCACGGATTCCCAGCTCGGAGGGCAACCGGCGCTCCCGGGCAGTCAGCAGGGGAATGCCGAACAGAGCTGCATAGCCGGCCAGCAGCACGGCGTAGCCGCCCAACGGCCAATCCGCCCCATACTCGGCAAACGGGCTGGCCTGGTGCTGGTTCGGCGGTTGCGGAGGCGTAGCAGCTGCAGCCATAAGATCACCTTCCTCCAGCTACGATGCGCCACTAAGTGGCCGGGTGGCCGTCACTTGCGATTCCGTGCGGCGCAATTCTTCCGCCCTCATTGGCAACGTCAGCCGACGTGCTGGTGCTCCAATCAACAGAAGCGGCAGTTAGGGTATTATGCGATTTGCATTTCCTCTGGCCTGCGCGGAAGGGATATACGATGGGCGGCAACAATGAATCCGAGTGCCGGGGAGCTCTGCAGCCGGGCCTCCTGGTGAAAGATCGGCTGGGTACCCGTAAGCGAATTACTGGCGTGAAGGATGACACTGTTTATTGGGAGTATGTCAATCAGCCGCCCGCAGGCGCACCCGCCCAGAACTCCACTCCCTACGAGGACTTTGCGGATAGCCACTTTGTGCTGCCCCAGAGCGGCCCCTCGCACGGAGCAGCTTAGGACAGCAGCTCCCGTCGCCCTCCGCGCCCCGCGAGCGCCATCCCCTGCATTTTCACTGTGCATCTATATACGTATCTTTGGGCGGTAAATGAGGAGGAAGCGTATGCGCCGCGCGAGTTTAGCAGTTTCAGTGATGGTACTACTGGTTGGCCTGGCTGCATGGGCTGCTGATATTCCCATGGTCGCCAGTTCCCTGGTGCCGGCAGCGGCCGGCAAGCTCAGCTATGAGCATGATCGTAACGGCAACATCAAGTTCCACGTTTCCACCAAGAACCTGGCTGCTCCCAGTCAGCTAACCCCGGCTAAGAACGCCTATGTAGTGTGGATCGAGCCCCGCGATCAGCAACCGCAGAATGCGGGTGTGTTGACCGTCAACAACAACCTGGAGGGAAGTTTTTCCGGCACCACTCCTCACAAGACCTTCAATGTAGTGGTCACGGCGGAAGATAACCCTACGGTCACGCAGCCCAGCGGACCGGAAATCCTTCACGGCACGGTTCAGGTGAGATAGTAAAACTGCAAACCGGCGGACGGCAGCCGCAACACTGCTCTCCGCCGGCTTCTTTGTTAAGCCACTGAAGCCCGACTTTCTCAATTCCAGGTCAGCAGTTCAGGCAGCAACCTTGCGGCGGGCAAACTTGCGCGCGCGCTCCAGCGGAGTGGGCTGGGCCACAGGAACACTGGCTGGCCACGGCTCTTCCACTCCCATGAGCGCCAGAGCGCCGCCCAGCAGGGCCATGTTTTTGGTGAAATTGATCATCTCCGCCTGGCGCTGTCCGGGTTCCTGCTGTCTCCAAAAGTCATGCATTAGAGGCGACACCCCTGCCAGGAAACCCATAACCGCAAGCGTGCCCAGCTTGGGCTTTACCCCCAGCAGAATACTGGCTCCTCCGATCACGAGCGCTGCGCCCGTGGCCGGCACCGCAATATCGGGCATGGGAACCCTCTTGGAAGCGGCGTATTGAGAGAGCATCTTGCGATCCAGAAAATGGTGGATGCCGCTATAGAGAAAGTAACCGCCGAATACGAGGCGACCGAGCAGAAACGGAGCTTTCATGCAATGAACCTCCTCTGGATGGCTGCTGAGATTCGCTGCCTCACACCCGTGTTGCCTGCTCTCTGCCGCGCGCGTTGCCGGCTGGAACTCAACTCCAGGCTAGGGTCGTGATTGAATCCTGCTCCAAAGAAATTTGAGCGACGCTGCCGCCCAGGCGCATGCTTAAGGCTCGTGCCGAACCAGGATTGGTGAGCACCAGCACGCTGCTTCCGTTGGGATTCTCAAAAGCTACGTGGTCCACCTCGGCACTGGGACTTTGCGATTCGAACCGATATGCCCCGCGTTGCACCGAGCGCGAGAAGTGGGCGAATGCCCAATACTGTCCGCTCCGGGTGATCGCCTTGGCTTGCGAATGAATGGTTACCAGCCCACCACAGGAAAAGGGTCCGATGTTCGGCCGTCCCTGTTCGTCCAAAGCCAGGTTCCAGCCCGTGAGCGAGCTACACCAATTGCGCAGGGCGCCGGTGAAGGCCTGCCCCCATTTGCTCCAGTCGGTGGCGTAGTCTGGACTGGTGTAGTCCGGTCCGCCTTCCGTCCAGTGCATTTGGGCTTCGGGATGATATTGGTGTGCGCGGCTGACCATTTCGGGTTCCCCGACGTATCCGTGCCAGGCCACGGCATTGCAGTACTTGCGCAGGTTGGGATCGTCGAGTTCGCAGACAGCGCGACCCCACAAGTTGTAGTTGTGGTCCAGAATCCAGATCTTCGTGTCCAAGCCGTTTTTCCGCAGTAGCGGGCCCAGATGCTGGCCCACGAACTCGATCTCATACTCCTGCGGCCAGATGCAGGCGGGCATGCGTCCGTCCTGGTCGGTATCCACCTCGTTCTGGGGAGTCACCGCCTGCACCGGTACTCCCGCCGCACCATAAGCCTGGAGAAACTTGAGGAAATATTGCGCATAGGCGCCCAGATAGCGGCGGCGCATGGACCCGCCGAGCATCGAGCCGCCGGCTTTCATCCAGCCGGGCGGGCTCCAAGGGGAAGAAAACAAAAATAAGTCGGGATTCGCCTGCCGGGCCAGGCGCAACATAGGCAAAACGTAGGCGCGGTCATGTTCGATGGAAAAACGCGTTATCTCCGTGTCGGGCTCCCCCTCGTCGAAGCTGTAGGCCTCCCGTGAGTAGTCGCTGGAGCCGATGCAGGTACGGCAAACGTTCAGTCCCATTTCCGCGGGGTGAAAGAGGTCGTGAAACAGTTCCTCTCGGGCGGTAGATGGTAGCTGGTTGAACATGTAGCAGGCCGCATCCGTTAAGGCGGCGCCAAACCCCAGGATCTCCTGACACCGCTTTTGCGGCTGGAGAACGATGGCGTTGCGCTCCTGCGCGCCCGCCACCGGCCGCCAAACGAGTGGCGCTGCCGCGCGAAAGTATCCCTGCGGCGAGGTGATGCGGACCGAAATGGCGCCGCCGGAAATGCCCTGGTCGCTGACAGCAAATGATGAAGGCAAGACATCGGCGACTGCCGCGGTAGCGATTCCAGCGGTGGTCACCTTGAGAAACTGGCGGCGAGTTGGATGTCCCACTCCTGTAGTTCCCCCCCCTTTTAGTCTCCTTAGCAAAGCAGCGAGATTGCTTCAAGGCCGACTGCTTTCTCTGTGACGTATGTCACAGAACGATGTATCATTTCATTCTAGACTTATCCCGCAAGACTCCCCCAGAAACTGTTTACCAGGAGACCTCTTTCATGGCGCCACTTTGCCTCCTTTCCGGCAGAAGCCGGACGTACTTCAGTGTGCTTGCAATCACCTTATTTTGCTGCGCCGCAGTGGTCGCGCAGGTCACTTCCGGCGCCATCTTTGGCCAGGTAAAGGACTCCAGCGGCGCTTACATCAGCAAAGCCCAGGTAAGCATCACCAGCCCGGCAATCGGCGTGACCCGCAGGGTCACCACCTCGGAGGACGGCGGCTTTGTCGCTCCCAACCTCCCCCCGGGAACTTACAACATCACCATTGACTCTCCCGGTTTCAAGCAGTTGGAAAAGAAGAATGTGATTCTCAGCGCCACCGACAGGCTGAATGCGGGGGAATTCGTGTTGGAGGTCGGGGCCACGGCGGAATCTGTCACCGTAACCGCCGATGCCGGCCAACTGCAATTACAGACCAATTCGGGCGAGCGCTCGGACCTGGTCACCAACAAGCAGTTGAACGATCTGGCCCTTAACGGCCGCAACGTGCTGGACATGGTGAAGCTGGTGCCCGGTGTTATCAGCAGTCTGGACGGTTCAGCCTCCGGCTTGTGCTGCGTTGACCAATTCAACATTAATGGCACCCGCGCCAACCAGCATGAGTACACCATTGACGGGGCTTCCAACGTGGATACCGGGAACAACGGCGCCCTGCACGTGACCATCAATCCCGATGCCATCTCAGAAGTAAAGATCCTTACCTCCAACTACCAGGCCGAATTCGGCAAAGCGGGAGGCGGACAAATCATCGTCAGCACCAAGAGCGGGACCAACCAATTCCACGGCGAAGCTCGTTTCTTCCACCGCAACGAAGGCCTGAACGCCAATAACTGGTTCGCCAACAATACGGACCCGAAGACACCCATCGCTCTTTATCGTTACAACTACTTCGGGTACCAATTCGGCGGCCCTGTGCTCATCCCGGGCACCGGTTTCAATAAAAATAAGAACAAGCTCTTCTTTTTCTGGAGCCAGGAATATTACCGGCAGTTGATTCCGTCGGGAGATGTGCTGCAAGTGCGAATGCCCACGGCGCTGGAGCGGCAGGGCGACTTCTCGAAGACCGTGGACGGCAACGGCAACCCGCTTACCATCTATAACCCGGCGACTGGGCTACCCTTCGCCGGCAACAAGATTGATCCCAACAGCCTCAACCCGGCTCAGCAGGCGGTCTTTAGCCAGGTTTCCAATGTTCTCTCTCTGTATTCTCTGCCCAATATCAGCGGCAATCCCGCGTATAACTACTCCACCCAGCTTTCCTACAGCAATCCCCGGCGGGAGGACATCCTGCGCGTGGATTACCAAATCAACGACAGAAACCGTTTTTATGGTCACTGGATCAACAACGCCGACACTTCGCGCTCGCCTATGGAGACGTGGAACCTCAACTGCATGGGGCAACTGCAGTATCCGGGTGGCTGCCTGAGCAAACAGCCGAGTTGGAACGTTTCCGCGAACCTGGTCAGCACCATCACTCCCACGCTGCTGAACGAAGCCTCCATCGGACCGAGCGTGGTCCGCGCCACCACCACCGGCAACAACGGAAACGTCTCCCGCGGCGTTAACGGGATTTCCCTACCCATGCTCTACCCGGTCACACCCAGCACCCCGGTTCCGGACTTCAGCTTTCAGGGCAACAACAACATCAACTATCCCTGGTCCTACCTGGGTGCAAATCCCTGGTTCCAGGCCAATACCACCATCAACTTCAATGACAACCTCACCAAGGTTTTCAACAAGCACACGCTGAAGGCCGGCATTTTTGTGCAGCGGGCCCGCAAGGACCAGATTGCGTGGGGCAATTACAACGGGCAGGCGACATTCGACAACTGCGCTACTTCCAGCGATCCTGCGGGCTGCAGCGATCCGTTGACCGGCAACGCCTACGCCAGCGCGCTGCTGGGCAATTTCCGCAGCTTCGACCAAACCAGCGCCCGCCCCGTGGGCTTCTTCCGCTACACCAACCTGGAGTTCTACGGGCAGGACACCTGGAAAGCTACCCAGCGCCTGACCCTCGATTACGGCCTGCGCTTTGCCTGGTACCAGCCGCAATACGATGCCAAGAACCAGCTCGCCATTTTCGATCCTGCCAGCTATGACCCCAGTAAAGCGGTGCGCCTCTATTTGCCTGCGGTAAGCGGCGGCGCCTATGATCCGGCGAACCCCGGCAACATTCTCGACGGTTCCCTGGTCGGCACCATTGTGCCAAACAGCGGCGACTTGACCAATGGCATGCACTTCGCTTCCAGCGGCTACTACCGTGGCGGCTGGCGGAGCCGTGGAATCATGCCCGAACCGCGGCTCGGCTTCGCCTACGAATTAACCAGCGATCACAAAACAGTTCTGCGGGGCGGCGCCGGCATGATGCATGACCGGATCCAGGGCAACCTGATTTTTAACCCCGTGTTTAATAACCCTGCCAACGTGGTCACACCTACCGTGCTTAACGGCAATCTGGTCAATCTACCCAACTTGGCTTCGCAAGGGAGCGTTCCGACGTTTGGCGGCATTCTCGGAGCTGACAAGAATGGCCAAGTACCCACCGTCTACAACTTCAGTTTGGGGGTCCAGCGCGAAATTGGCGAAGGAACCACGATTGATGTCGCTTATGTAGGATCGCTTTCGCGGCACCTGGTGACGCAGCGTGATATCAACGCCATTCCCTATGGCACCGACTTCACCCGCGCCGCTCAGGATCCTTCCAAGTACTCGGGCGGTGTGGTGCCCGCTGTGGAGGCTAACCTTCCGGCGGCTTACGCTCAGGCCGGCTTCAACTACAGCGGCGATAACGCCTACGATACTGAGTTCCTGGTCCCCTACAAGGGCTACAGCAACATCAGCTACTACAAATTCGATGGCACCTCGAATTACAACTCGCTGCAAGTCTCGGTGCAACGGCGCTTCACGAAAGCGCTGACCTTTGGCGCCGCCTACACTTGGTCCAAGGCGATGACCACGGCCAGCGCCGATCAGGACACCGTCGATCCCTGGAACCCTCGCGGGCTCGATTATCGGGCGGCTGACTGGGACCGCACCCATGTGCTGGTCTTCAATTACGTTTACAACCTGCCCAATGTCAGCCAGCACTTCGGCGCGCCCAAGTGGCTGTCTTACATCACGGATAACTTTCAGTTGTCAGGCATTTCCACTTTCGAAACTGGCCAACCCCTGGACACCAGCCTCTGGATTCCGGCCAATTTGTACACCGGCTCGAACCAGTGGGGCTTGATTCCGCCAGCTTATTTTGCCGCCACCAGTGGCGTGAACCACAGCGTGGGCACGTCTAAGTTTGATCCGGCGGCCTTCATCTCCACTATTCCTGTGGGCTCTGCCGTCCTTGGCCGGAGCACCACCCTGCGCGGCGGCGGCCTGCAGAACTGGGATATGTCCCTGTTCAAGAACATCCCCTTGGGCTCCAATGAGCAGCGCTACCTGCAGCTGCGTTTGGAAGCCTTCAACATATTCAACCATCCCAATTTTCAAGGGGTGAACCTGGGCAACTGGCAGGTGAACTCGCCTACGGGCAACACGCCGGCGCAATTGGTTCTCAACACCCGGCCGGTGGACCAGCCCATCAATCGCGACTATGGCACCTACTTCGGCGAGTACAACAGCCAGTACTCCGGACCTGGCGGCCCGCGCGTGCTCCAGTTGGCGGTGAAACTGTACTTCTAAATTGTGCGCATCGAGAAGCCCGCGGCTTATGGCCCGTGGGCTTCTTCTTGTAGGACGAGACCTACTGCAGCTGCAGGCTCTGCAGCATGCGGTCATAAGTGGATTTCAGCCGGCTAAAGTCTTTTTGCGGCGCAACAAAAATCAGATATACCAGCTGATTGTTAGGGCCGGCCACCGTGACCAGCCGATCCTGCTCGCGCAGCGGCTGCCCGTTCTTCTGAATGGGCGAATTCCCCATCAGCATCTGCGAGCGTCCATCCATGCCATTGATCTGCATATTGCTGGTTGATCCTGAAGCCTGTAGGCCGGGGTTGTTCTGTTCCATGTTTTGAACCAGCGCCTGCGTGGCCTGGTCCAGCGAAGCGCCGCTGGGCATTTGCGCCGCTCCCATTACCACGCCATACGCAACCGCTCCCTCGGAGACCGCCACTTGGGGGGCAATGGTCAGCCCATTCTGGCTGCTCGCTGCCTGCCAGTTGCTGGGATAAGAAATGCTGAGGCCGTTCTGCTGATACTGGGTGTAACTGCCGCTGGGCTTCACCTGGCTATAGGAAACTTTTTGTAAGGTGGCATTGGCGGCTGCCGCCCCACTCTGTCCTGAAGGCGAGGTCGAGGACGCTGGCAGGTTCTTGGGAACGGCGCCCGTCTGCTGGTTTTGCCGCGCCCACGTTCCGTTCTTGGCTCCCTGACCAATCTGCTGCGCCGTGTAGGCTTTCACCTTCGAAGCAGCCTGCTTGGCGGCGACAAAAGCCGGGCTGTTGTCCTGGTATTGCTTGGGCGGCCAGTCCTTGATCTCGTTTTCCACGGCCTGTACGCGATTCCCCGGGTTGGGGTGGTCGCTGAGGAATTGCGGACCACCGGCGCCACCTTCTTTCTCCAGCTTCTGGAAGAATTCGGCCATAGCTTTGGCGTTGTAGCCTGCCTTCCAGAGGATGATGGCGCCCACCGCATCGGCCTGCGCTTCATCGCCGCGCGAGTACTTCATGCTCCACATGCCGCCGGCAATCTGGCCGCCCATGGCGGCAATGGCGCCGCCAACACCTCCGACCATGGACCCAAGAATCTGGCCCAGTCCAGCCAGAATGCTCGGACCCATATTCTGCTTCATCTGCTTGGCCGAGTGCTGCATATACACGTGCGACATCTCGTGGGCCATTACCCCGGCCAGTTCGGCCTCATTGTCGGCGGCCGTAATCGTGCCCACGTTGATGAAGATGGGCCCGCCCGGCAATGCAAAGGCGTTGATCTCCTTCTGCTCGATCACATGAAACTGGTAGGGCCACGTGTACTGCTGCGGGATCACCTTTTCCAGCTTTTTCCCCAGCTGCTGCACGTATTGGGTCACCGGACTGGAGTCGGGCAGCACCGGCATTTGCTGGTACACCTGACCCATGGCCTTCAGCCCAAGCTGCTCCTGCTGCTGTTTGCTGAGGGAAACGTTGCCGGGGTTAGGTAGTTCCGGGGTGTGTACAGCGCCCCACATCCAACCCGGTTCGGCGATTAGAAGCGCGAGAAGAAGCGCCAACAAGCGTGGCGCCAGCTTACGTTCTTTCATAGTCAGAATGATACAGATGCGGGAAACGCGCAGCTAGGATTCCCAAGGTTGGGAGGTGAAGGCTAAGTCCTTTGTCTTAAAGCGGGTCGCGGTCAGACCTTGATGGACCGGCGCCACTTGGCGTGCAGCCAAACCATAATGCCGAGGGCACACACTTCGAGCGGCCCGGGCTGGGTGATGCTGAAATCCCAGAGCGAACTCGTATTTTGTGTGGCCACACGCGCCGCCCAAATAATCCCGCCGGCGGCTACCAGGCTGCCCGCGCGCTCCTCGAAATTGATGCGCATACGTCCGCGATGCTAACGCGTGAGGGGGAAAACCACTAATTACCGTCGTGCTAGCTCGTTCAGGCTAGTCCCGCTTTTGATTTCAAAAGTCCAGACCGATGGAGAGGCCGCTCCCTACCACGTCTTGCGAATCCTCGTGTCGAAGGCAAAGCCGCCGTTCTGGTCGCGGGTCCCGCTGAACGACAACTTGGGCGAAACCTTGTACTGCAACTGGATGACCTGCTCCTGGGTGCTGGTCACGTCGCTCGAAAACGTGACAAACAGGTTACCGGTAACTCTTTGCTGAATTGTGATGCGCGCACCTTTGTTCGCTGACCCGGAATTGGCCACTCCTCCCAGTTCAGGATCTACCGAGAGCTGGGAAATGCCCGCAACCTTGGCGACGCGGCTGGTTACCTGGCTGGTGACTTGCGAAGCGACCACCGATTCCGCTCCCAGCGTGCCCGGGGTGGGATTGGCCGCCGCAGCTTCCACGGTGCTGCCGAACGCCAGCAGGTGAATGATGTCGGCGGGTGGCAGGGCTGGGACCGAAGAATAGTTGGTATGCATGCGGTCCACCGGCCCTTCGAAGCGAAGATATATCTGGTACTGCTTAATGGTCGTATTGGCGGATACGTTGAGCGTTGGCTCGGTGCGCGTGGGATTGGCGAACTGAATCGTTCCGCCTTCCAGCACGTACCGGTTACCCATAAAAATCAGATCGCCGCCGTTTATGTTCACCCGTCCCAGGATGACGGGGTCAGACGCCGTGCCCCGCAGTTGTAGGTTGGCAGCTGCCTGCAGACTCAGTGTGCGGCTCACCATGTTCACTCCCGTGGTAGATTCCACCGCAACATTCAAGCGTAAATTCTGAGTAAACCCGCCCACTGGCGGGGGTGCCGCTTCGCCGCCGGCGAACTGGTTGAGGAAGGTGGTGAGGTCGAAGTCCGGAGTAAACGACAGCTCGTTCACCTGCACCCGGCCGCCCAGCATGGCCGCTTCACGGGTGCCGACAAGGGTCAGGTTCAGGTTCAGGCCCTCGCGAATCCCTTCCGGATAGAGCAGGCGCATGTCTTTCGCCGCCATGGCCAGATCAAAACGGAGTGCGGGACGGTACATGACCCCGCCGGAGGCGGTCACCGTGCCGCCGCCCACTGTGCCCTCAAAGTGCGTGATGTCCAGGCGGTTTCGGGTCAGCGTCAAAACGCCGTTCCCGTTCTGCAGCCCAATGGGCACACTACCCGAAGCCAGGTTCGCGTTGACGATTTGCACCTGGCCCTGAATGTTGGGATTCGAACGCACGCCATAGGAGTTGATGTTCAGACGCACCTCTCCCGAACTGGTAATGTCCGGCGAAAACAGCTGCGCGATCTGCAAGTTGATGTTGCCTACCAGCAGCATCGAGGCGGGCGCCGCGCTGTTGGTCGGAACCGTTGCCTGCATCTGCAGATTGGTGTCGGTGCCGTTGATGGTGGTGCGCTGCAGGGCCAGTACGCCGTTCACATAATCAATGTGGATGGGCGCGGCCGCTCCTAAACGAATGGTGTTCCTGTAATTCACCTGCAGAAGCGGGATGGTCGCGTGGGCGTTGAGGGCGGCGCGATTCTTCAGCGGGCCCTGCAAGGTGGCATGCAGCTCGGTCTCACCTGACATGTCCGCCGCTTGGGTGGGCGCGTACAGGGCCAAGATGGGCTGCAATGCTACCTTACTGGTGTCGATCGCCGCCGTAGTGTAGTAAGCGCCTGTCAGGTTCACTCGAGCGTGAGCGCTGATGGACGTGCCAATCACCTGCGAGTTCAAAGCAACCGTCGCCACATGGTTGGCCACATTGGCCTGCATGAGGAGTGAATTGACCGTCTGGTTTTCAATCGCCAGTTGCGGCACCTGCACGGTCGCGGTCAGCTGCGGGTTGTGGAAACTTCCCTGCCCGCTGGCAGTCAGGTTCACGACTCCTGATACCGGCATGTTGCGCGCCTTCACTTCCTGCAATTGGGCCAACTGGATGCCGACCGCGCGCAGTTGCGTGCTGTAAGTCTGGGCGCGCGGGTCCACTGTGAACGTTGCCTGTGCCGTGCCGGCCCGCGGCAGCTGCAGGCCAAGGCTCCCGCGCACCTGTGTGCCATTGGCCTGGAACTGCAGAACGGCCGATTGCAAGGGCTGGCCCTCCACCTGGGCCTTGGTCAGCTTCATGTTTCCCTGGCCGGTGGGATTCAGCTCCGAACCGTGCAGCGAGACATTGAAAGAGAGAACGCCAGAGGCGGGCACTTGCTTCCCTGCTGTCCGCGCCAAGTTGTCCAGGTTAAGCTGGGAGCCGTTCAGCGCGATCTGCAAGGGGCTGGACGAGGTGAACTTCCACTGCCGGAGGCCGACGCCCAGATTGAACGTAATTCGCCCGGCGGCGGGTGACTGTAAACTACCGTTCCGCAGGCTGGCTTGTGATGGGCCGGCGCTCACATCGGTGCGCAGCGACTTCCATGCGCCTCCGTTCACGCGCAAGTTGCTGGCCGTCAGCACTCCCTTCAATTGCGGGCGCGCCGTGGAGCCGCGAACGGTTCCCACAAAAGCTCCCTGCCCATAGACATTCATGCCCGCGGTCGTGCTCGCCGGCAGAGAGCTTTCCAGCTCGTGCAGATTGTTGGAGGTAAACCGGACATTCAGAGCGGACGAGGTGCTCAGGATTCCGTTCAATACGACCGCGGTTTCCGGAGTACGGATATAGCTGGGCGCAAGCGCCAGTTCCTGATTGCGAGCCGTGTACCGCCCCTGAATCTGCGCATTGAGCGGCACTCGCCCGCCGGCACCCGCCGGCTGGAAACTGCCTTGGGCGTTGGCGTTCAGGTTCGCCACCAGGTTGTTCATGGTCTTGCCCCAGGCAGCGTTCAGATTCAGGTTGCTGCTTCCCGCCAGCTTCAGATCCTTCACCGCGGTGGAGCTGCTGACGGCGCTTAGCGCTCCCAGCGAAACCTGGCGCAAGGCGGCCTGCACCCGGGTATGAGTAGCACCGGCGAGATCGGCCATAATGGCATTGCCGCTGAGCTGCCCGCCGAATACCAAGCCGCGCAAATTCGTAATGTAAAGATTCCCTCCAGCCAGGCGGTAGTTAGCCCCAAGATCACGAAGCTGCGCGCGCACGCTGCCGCTGCGCAACTGCAGCAGCGGGCTGCTCAAGGTGCCGGTCAATCGCGCCGCCTCCAGCATGGGCTGGTTGGGACGGCTCTGATACTGCAAGTTGCCGTTCAGCCGGATATCGCCCAGTGGCAGGGACGGGTTCTTCATGATGCGCCGGAACTCAGCCGTGTTCAGCAGGGCATCGTAGTTGGCCTGCAGGTTGGGATGGACGTAATCGCTCAGTGTCGCCGTCAGCACGAACCGGGAGGATCCGCTGGTCAGCACGGCACGCTGCAGAGTGAACTGGCTGGGGCTGGCGATAAAACTCGCCTGCAAGTCATGCGGGATGGGATTGAAGGTACCCATCTGCAGGCGCCCGTTGCTGTAGCTCATATTCCCGGAGTAGCTGCGATCGGCGGTGTTGAAGGCCGACTGGAACTGCAGGTTGTGCAGGTCCGCGTTGAGCACGCTTTTACGGTTGTTGTAGTAAACCTCTCCACGATCCAGCACGGCATGCCGCACACCAAGATCAAAAATGCTGGTTTGGCTTTGTCCGCTGCTCTTGCTTTTCGGCAGGTTGTCCGTCCCATGCCGGTCTACAAACGCTCGCGCCACCGGGTGGTCCACCTGCAAGGAATTAAAGTACCACTGGCGGTGAAGCAAAGAGGTGACCTGTATGCCGACCCGAATGTGGTCCGCCTGCAGAAGGGGCGGGGTTTGATACGGAGGCGCCCCATACACGGTCACGTTGTATAGGTCGAGGGTCGGGCTGATGCCGGAGAAGTGCAGGGCAAAGTTGCCCACTTTCACCTGCGTGCCTAATGAGGCAGTCACCTTCTTCTCTGCCGCATTCAAGACATACTGGTGGGCGATGTTGCTCTTCAGCAGCACAACCACACCCACCACTACCAGGATGATGATGACGAGCACGCCAAGGCCGATCCACTTCAGGGCTCGGCGCCAGCCGTGGCCATGCGGCGGAGGCGCCTCGAGTCGCGGCGGCTGCGGTTCTCGGTCGGGAGGAATCGGTGGTACGGGTGCGGCGCTCAAAATGCTTGTCCTATGGTTACGAAGAATTGTGTAGCTTTGACTCCCGGCGGCGGGTTCAGGTTGTGTCCGAGATCAATGCGTATGGGCCCCACCGGGGTTTTGTAGCGCAAGCCTAGGCCCACGCTGTTGGTGTAATCGGCGCCAAAGTTATGGAAGCCGATACGCTGATACACGTTGCCGCCGTCATAAAATGGCACTATGCCCAGGTTCTTGTGCAACAAAGGAAGGTCGTAGTTAATAGGAATGCGGAACTCGGAATTGAGCAGGAACAACTGGTCGCCGCCGGTGGGCACGGTGATGAACGCACAGGTGGAAGGCACGCCCGGTGTGCCGCAGGCGGGAATGCTTTTTTGCGGGCCCGCTCCGTTCAGAGGAAACCCGCGGAGGGTGCTACCACCGCCGGAAAAGAATCTCTCGCTCAGCGGAACATGGCTGTTGCCAAAGGGCTGCTCCAAGCCGATGCGCAAGCTGTTGGCCCAGATGACGCCCTTGAGAATGTCCTTGTAGTAAGCCGTCTGCAGCATCAGCCGGGCAAAACTGAAGTTGGAGCCCAGGGCGGCCGGGTTGAAGCTTAACTCATACGTTTCGTAAATGCCTTTGTGCGCGTCCAGAGCGTTGTCGCGCGTGTCGCGGACAAAGCTGGCGGAGAGAGTGGAAAGCCGGACGTGCCGGTCCGACGCTGGCACCAGGCCAGGGATCAGCAGCCGCGTAAGCCCGGTCTCGCTGAAGTTGTAGCGCAGGAACAGGTTGTCGGTCTTATCCGCATTCATCGCGTGCTGAAACTGCAATCCGGTGTTGGCCTGTCGCGAGGTAAAAATGGGATTCTCGCTGTTGTGCTCCCCGCCTATGGAGACCGTGGCCGTCCAATCGGTCCAGCGGAAGTTGGGGTTTATGTAGCTGATGGAGCCCTGCTGGTCCAGGCGGCCGGCCAACCCGGAGATGGTGAAGGACTCGCCCTTGCCTCGCACGTCGCTGCGCGTGTACTCAAAAGAGCCGCGCGGTCCCCAAAACGTTTTCTGGCTGGTTTTGAACTTGGAGGGCAGGCCCACAGGCGGCAGTCCCGGCAGGGCCACCGTGCCGCTGGGCACGCTGCCTCCGCGATTGATCACCTCAAAACCGAAGCCGTACGTGATGGCATTGCGCTTTGCCTCGTGCACCTTGACCAGGACTTCCTCCTGGTGCTGAGTGGTGATGCGCCGCCGCGGGTCAATTTCGGCCCAGTCATAAATTCCGGGAGTGTAGAGCTTGGTCTCCGAGGTGAGCATGTCGCTTTCGCGCAGCGGCTTACCCGGCTGCAAGCTGCTGATTTCGCGATCAATCAGCTTCTGGTCGCTGTGTCGCCGTCCCAGAGTCAACACTCGCGTCGTGCGCACCTGTGGCCCTTCCTCAATTTGGTAGGTGACCACCAGCTGGTGCGGTTGTTTGGGAAGTGGCTTTACGGTCTCGCGGAACGTTGCCGTCAGGTATCCCAGATCCAGGTAACGCGCCATCAGGTTGTTGCGATCTTCATTGACGTTCTTCTGCGAATAGGGCTGCCCGGGGGCAAGTAGCAAGCCGTGCGGCGCCAGTTGCGACAGCGGCACCGTTGCGTTGCCCTCCACCTTCAGCGCTTCCACAATGTCCTGCGGCCCTTCGTCCACCCGGAACGTAACCAGCACATTGCCATTGCTATGAGTTGTGACCTGGGGAGTCACTTTCACGCTGCTGAATCCTGCCGCCTTGTATATGTTCTCCAGATTCCGCACGCTGGTGTGCACCAGCTTCTCGCTGAAGTCGCCATGCTCGAACCACAACCAGCCCGCCTTCTTGACCGTAACATGGGGCCGGAGTTGCGCGTCGGACATGTGGCGATTGCCGGCGATCGCGACCTCGCCTACCCTATGCCGCGGCCCCTTCGTGATCTGATAAGTAATGGTTTCGCCATTCGCCTGCTGCTGGACTTTGCTGGCGACCTGCACATTGAAGTAGCCCTTCGACTGGAAATAGGAGACCAGGTTCTGCCGCCCTTCCTGGATCAACTCCGGGTCCACTCCGATCTGGGCATACACCGGAAGCAGCTTGGCCCTGTCCCAGCTCCAGATGTGGCCGCCCACCAGCTTGACGTGCACCATCGGCCCTGCCTGCACTTGAAACGTGATGTCAGCCCGGTTGGTGCCCGGATTGTAATTGGCGCCGACCAGGTGCACCTTGGCTGCCAGGCGCCCCTGCCCATTGAGTGCGTTTTCGATGTACCGGGTGGCATTCTGCAGGGTTTTTATCTTGTAAGTCTTGCCCGGACGAATGGCGGAGCCGCGCAGGCGGGCCAGAATGGAATGCACCTTTCCCCGCAGGTAGTTCGATTCCTGCGGCGTGGCCCCCGTGATAATGACGCGCCCGAATTTGGCCCGCCGTCCCAGCGTCACGTGAAAAATCACGTCACTGATGCCGTACTGCCGGTGTTGCTCCAGGGTAGCTTCCACATTCGACAGGAAAAACCCGCTGCGGCGAAAAAAAGTCTGCAGGTTGTTTTGCGCGTCCTGCACGTCCACCGGCGTATACACGCCCCGGGGCGGATAGTTGGTCACTTGCAGCAGGCGAGCGTAGGTGAAATGCCCCAGCGCTCCGGGAAATTCATAAATGCCGAAGTACACCGCCGGCTCCAGTATCAGCAGCACTCGTACTCCTCCCGGCTCCGGGCGCACCTGCAGCTGCACGTCCTGGAACTTGCCGGTTCCCTTTAGCGCGGCAATACTCTGGTTCACCTTGGCGATGGAAAATGGGGTATTCGGGCGCTGCGCCAGCAAATGCTCATACCCCGCCCCATTCACCTCAGGCCTGCCCGCCAGCTCGATCGAGGTTACGTTCTGGCCTTCATAGGAAGGCAGTACCTCCTGGGTGAAGCGGGAAGTCTTGGGCGGTTCCCCCGGGCCGTGCGGGTTTTGAGGGTTCGCCTGGGCCCAAAGCGGCAGCTCGCAGGTGAGCAGGAATGCAAGCACCGACATGGCTGCGAGCTGAACAACTTGCAGCCAGAGCGGCGAGCGTTGCCTCTCGGCGGCTAATTGAGCCGATTTCTGCTTACCCCGAGGTCTGCGCACAACATCACATCCCGAGATGATGAGGAGAATTCACGACGTGAACCACTGGGGTGAGATGAAGGGCTAAGGCAAGCGTTTGTCCAACACGCTAAAATAGCGAATGCATCCAGCATCACTGGAACCCCGTGGCTAATCGGCAGGAACTCTGCTTGCCGAAACAAACCAGCAATCCCGAACTTCCCAACCCGGCATCGGAATAGCAACAACCTGCTTTGCTTACCCCTTTGCCGGTTGTAAGAGTGGGACAGAGCAAGTTCCGTCCCACTCTCCTTACTAAAATCCATCTCACCATGCGGACTTGCTTTGATGTGCCCGGATCATCAGGCGATTGAAGCGACACAATTCTGCACATTCTGTCCGTCTTCCCGGCACTCCCGGCAGTGATGTTGTGCGTCGGACAGTTCTGTGGCACAGTTTTGCAGGTAGAGGACGGGAGGGATCTTATGAAAGCCGTCCGTAACACATTCCTCGCAACCACCCTGCTCATCCTGGTGCTGGGCCTGCCGGCGCCGGCGCAGACCGCTTCGGATCAAACATCCGATTCCCCGCAGTCATTGAACAGCACCACCAATCTGCAGGACCAATCCGGAGCCGCCACTCCCACTCGCGTCATTCAGTCCCACCAGCAAGAAGACGGCAGGACGGTGGACGTCCAGACTCTGCAGAGGCAGAGCATCAACGGCGGCACAGAAGTTTATGGGCAAACTGAAAGCGAAACCGTGAAGGTGAACGCTACCACCACACGGATAACCACCCGCCACTTCGTGACCAACAGCGACGGCCAGAAGGTGCTCAACGGTGTGACCGTGGAAGAGAAACGGGAATTGCCGGATGGCGCCGAAAACGTCCTCAGCACCGTATCCCGCCCAGATGCCGATGGCAAGCTGCAGGTGACGCAGCGGGAGGTCCAGCAATCCGAGCAGACCGGTCCTGGCGTCCGCACCACCAACACCACCGTGCTGCTGCCTGGTCCCGATGGCGCGCTGGCTCCCAGCACGCAAACTCACGAGGTCCAAAAGCAGTTGCAGCCGGGAATGACCGAATACACCCGGTCGCTTTCTCTGCGGAACGGCGACGGCAATTGGCAGGTCAATGAAGTTCGCCAAGGGACGATTCAGAAGAGCGGCAGCACGGAAACCAAGCAAGAAAATGTTTCTCGCCTCAATGCCGATGGGCAAATGGCCGTCATGGAAAAGACGGTCAGCAAGGAAACCAAAACCGATGGCGAGCAGCGCAAGGAGGTGCAGAAATTCTCTATCACCATGGGGGGCGCGATCGCCTATCCCGATGGCCAGATGCACCTTGATCGCCAGCTCACCACCGTGACCCGCACCGGACCCGGAGGCGAGCAGGTCACGGAACAGCAGGTCAATGAGCGCAGTCCCGCTGCGCCGGAGGAGGGTTTGCGGCCCAGCCAACGCGTTCTCGACATCACCCGCCCCGGCATGGAGGGTGTCAAACAGCAAACCGTCAGCATCGAGTCAGCCAGTCCCAATGGCGGCATGAATGTGGTCTGGGTGAACACCAGCAAGCTCAGCGGCAATGGCCCGGTTACGGTGGATACGAAGCAGTCGCCGGCACAAAAGTCGGCGACTCCCGCGCCACACTAAAGGCTCGGGATTGTTGCTCCCCGCTTCCCTGCTGTAGTAGATGTGGTAAGTGCGAGAATCCGAAGATCCCGCAGCGCGGCAGCATTCAGCTTATAAACAGCAGGCCGCCGAGCACGCTGTCACCTTCGTGAATTCCGGAATGGTGGTGGGCTTGGGAACGGGCTCAACCGCCATTTTTGCTATCCGCCGCATTTCCGAACTGCTGCGCGCAGGGCAATTGCACGAGATTGTCGGCTTTGCCACTTCCCAAGCCACTTGGGAGGAAGCGCGGCGGTTGGGCATTCCTCTGCTGGCCGAAGACATGCCGAGAGCTATTGACCTCACCATAGATGGTGCCGACGAAGTGGATCCCCACCTGAACCTTATCAAAGGCGGGGGCGGAGCCCTCCTGCGGGAAAAAATAGTCGCCCAGGCCAGCCGGCGCGTAGTCATCACTGTGGATGACAGTAAGCTCTCGCCCCGCTTGGGCACCCGCCATGCGGTTCCGGTGGAAGTGCTGGCCTTCGGCTGGCAAAGCCAGTTGCGCTTCCTGGAATCTCTCGACGCCAGCGTCTCAGTTCGCGACAATGCCGAGGGCTCCAGGTTTGTCACCGACTCCGGCAACATGATTCTCGACTGCCACTTCGGCCCTATTGCCGATCCCTTCGGACTGGCCGACAGCCTCAGCCGGCGCGCTGGAATCGTGGAGCACGGCCTGTTTCTGGGACTGGCCACCGATTTGGTGGTTGCAGGCCCCGCCGGCCTCCAGCACCGCACCCGCCGCGCCGATGGGTATTCTTGACCGCAGCGCGAAATCCCCCGTAATGACGTCTGGTTGTGACCGTCGTCACTGATTTGCCCAATTCCGGAGGCATACTTGTATGAGTTACTCGGTGCAGAAGTGAAGTGAGCAGTCCCCTCCTACCGGGATGGCACCAAGATCGGCCACGCGCCAAAGCCGATGTCCCCAATGCCAAATACCGCCCCACGCCAGAACGCTCCCGCCAACTCGGGTAGCACTCTAGACCCGAAAGGCGCGGCCATGTTTACTCGCCGGTATTTATACGCGGCGATTGGATGTGTCGTGCTGGTGATTTCCATTACAACGCTCGTCCTGCGTCACGAGTACCAGCAGCAGCTGGCATACTGGCACGAAAGGCTGACCCGCATTGCAGATACTAAACAGCAAGCGCTGGAGCATTGGGTCAATGAACGAGACCAAGATGCACAGTTGCTCGCGTCCTTTCTCTCTTCCCGAATAGCGGCCCTGAACCAACCGGTGCAAGCGCCGAAACTGCCACGCTGGCGGCAGCGAAGGATAGATGCAGAGCTTGCTCATATCACCGACACTTATGGGTACGCGGGAGCCTACGTATTGGACCGCACCAGCAGGGTGCAAGCACAAAGCCATGGCTCCGTACCCCTCCCGCCGGAAGTAGCGAAAACCGCCGTGCGGGGAGCAGATCGCAAAATCCTGACCATTCCCGCGCCGAATTTCCCCATCGGCTCTTCACAGGTGGCGTTTATCAACCCCATCACGGATCTGGAAGCCGCCACGGCCAAAGACAAGAGAGCGGAAGTAATCGGTTATGTCGTCCTGCTTGCAAGGGCCGAGGCTGTCAGTGCGCTTCTGTCTTCCGACGCCGACGCCACGGTTACAGGCGAAACGGTGCTGGTGACTGCAGAATCCGGAAAGCCGGTTTTCATTTCCCCGCTCCGGTACTGGCGCCGGGGACATGCGGCACTCCTGCCTCTTCCCCAAAGCCCGGCAAGCATTGCTTTGTTGCAGAAACGCGCGTTTTTTGGCGAGTATCGGGACTACCGTGGTATTCCGGTTCTGGCCGCGACTCGCTTCCTGCCCCAGTTGGGGTGGGGAATTGTCATTAAGGTAGACCGGGCGGAAGCCCTCGCTGAATTCCAGCGGACATTCATTCGCGACATCGGTTTGGCCTTGGTCTTAGTCATTGCCATTGTGAGTCTAGCCATTGCCTGGGCTCGGCAGCTACGTTTACAGCGGCTTCAGGCAGACGTCTTAGCCGGAAAGCAAACCGAACAACACCTGCGCGAGTATGAAAAGGTGGTCGAAGGCGTCGAGGAAATGATCGTGGTTGTTGATCGCAACTACCGGTACCTGATCGCCAATCAGGCTTTCCTCAATTATCGCGGCCTAAAACGAGAACAAGTCATCGGCCGCTCGGTTGCGGAGGTCCTGAACAAGGAGATCTTCGAACCCTTTTTGAAGACAAAAGTGGACGAGTGCCTGCAAGGCAAGGTCGTGACCTTCAGCATGAAGTACACCTATCCTAAGCTGGGCGAAAGGGACTTATGCCTATCTTATTTTCCCATTGAAGGGCGTAACGGGTTCGACCGCATCGCTTGCGTCTTGCAGGACATCACGGACCGCAAGCGCGCGGAGAACGCTTTGCGCGAGTCGGAAACCCGATATCGGCTGCTGTTTGAGCGTAATCCCGCGGCCGTTTACCGCTGCACGCTGGAGGGCAAGTTACTGGATTGCAATGAGGCCTTTGCTCGCATCGCGGGTTGCGAATCCCGAGAGGATGCCTTGCGCTTCCCCGTCTCGCAGTTTTACCTCTATCCTGAAACCAGAGCTTCCGTATTAGCCGAACTGCGCGAACGGGGCTCTCTTGCCGATGTTGAGTTTTGCACCAAGCGGAAGGATGGCACACCCATTTGGATATTAGCCAACCTGACATACCTGGCAGGCGAAAACGGTGGTCCTGACTTGCTGGAAGGCGCTTTTGTTGACATTACCGGCCGTAAGAATGCGGAGGAGGCGCTGCAGCGCTCCGAGGCCCAGCTGCGCGCCTTCATCGAGAACGCGCCTTACGGCATGTTCCGCTATGCCAAAGGCCGATTCCTGAGCGCCAACCCCGCCCTGGTTCGCATCCTGGGCTACAACACGGAAGCGGAGGTGACGGCGCTGAACGTAGCGACCGGTGTCTTCAGCGAAGCCTCAGAGTGCCACGATCTGCTGGAATTCTGCAGACAGCGGGCGACTTTCGGTCCGCTGCAGGCGCAGTGGAAATGCCGCGACGGACGCTCGATTCTGGTCAGGTTCAGCGGCCGGCTCGCCACCGCTCCCCAGAACGGGCACCTTATCGCCGAGGCCATTGTGGAGGACATTACCCAGCAGCGCAGCATGGAAGAGCACCTGCGCCAGGCCGACAAAATGGAGGCACTGACCCGCCTGTCTACCGGCATTGCGCACGATTTCAACAACTTGCTGTTGGGGATCACGCTCAACCTGGAGCACGTCATAGCAGGGACAGGCGCTACGGATACCCTGCTGCGGCAAGAACTGGAGGAAACGTTGCTGGCCGCCAAAAACGCCGCCGTCATCACCCGGCAACTGCTTGCTTTTGGCCGCAAGCGGGAAATGCAGCCGCAATCGGTCAGTCTCAACGATGTGGTAACCCGCAGCCACGACCTGATGACCCGGCTGGCGGGAGATAAGATTTACGTTCACACGATACTGGACCGCCAACTGGGCACGGTCTTGGCCGACCCTGTGCAGATTCAGCAGGTCATCCTCAACCTGGTCGTCAACGCCTGCGATGCCATGCCGCCAGGTGGCCAGATCACGGTTAAGACAGCAAACATCAAACTGGAGAACGCTGCGCTCGACGAGTACTTCACAACCCCGCCGAAGCCCGGGAGCTACGTCGTGCTGGAGGTCACGGATACCGGCAGCGGCATCAGCAAAGAGGCGCTCAGCCATGTTTTCGAGCCCTTCTTTACGACTAAGCTGGAGGGCAGCGGCCTGGGACTATCCACCAGCCACGGCATTGCCAGCCAGAGCTCCGGCTATATGTCGGTGCGCTCCCAAGCAGGACGGGGAACTACTGTTAAGTTCTACTTGCCGCAAGCAGATGAAATTTCAGTAGCCAGAGAAACTGCCTAGCTTGAACCACGCCTGGGACAAAATCCCGATAATCCAGCTTCCCGGATAGACCGCCTTACCTTCAGGACTCCAGCCCCAAAAAAAGATAGTAATAACCATAGTTAACTATTCAACTATAATGCAGGTTTGTGCCATGATCACAATTTCCAAGGAAGACTATCTGAAAGCGGTGCTGGAAGCTGAGAGCGAGGGCGAGCACGTTATCTCCGCCACGCTGGCCCACAGGCTCTCAGTCTCTGCGCCGGCAGTGACCATGGCTCTGCGGCGATTGAAGCGCGATCGCCTGGTGGCCGTACGTGCTGACGGGCGTGTGGAACTGACCAGAGTTGGACGTGCCATCGCCCTTAGAACTATGGTGCGGCACCACCTCATTGAACGCATGCTCACCGAGGTGTTTGGCATGGAGTGGTATCGGGTGCACGAGGAAGCCGAGCGCCTGGAACACGCCGTTTCACCCGAATTCGAGAGCAAACTCGCACAGAAACTGGGTCCCGCGGGCACGTGCCCGCATGGCAATCCGGTTGTGCCGGAGACTGGAGATGCCCGCCGCCGGCGAGGCCTGCGCCTGCTGTGCGAGGCTCTCCCAGGCAAGAGGTATCAGGTGACTAGCATCTACGAGCGCGACGGTACCCTTCTGCGCTTTCTCGACCAGCGTGGCATCCGGCCCGGCGCCAAGGTGCGCATCCTGGAACGCAACTATGACCAGACGCTCACTTTGATCGCCGGAACCAGCAAAGTTTCCGTGGGAGGACCGGCAGCGGAAAAAGTTTGGGTTGGGCCGGTGCAAGCCGAAAAGCCGCGAAGGCATTAACCTCGGTTTAACAATTACTGCAGTCCAGGGTTTAGCTACGTTCATGGAGTGAAGCTGATCGCGATGATGGGAACCTCGACAGCTTGGGCCGCGGGACCAGCAGCATGAATCTATTCGCAAATTTAAAGACACGCGGCAATTTCGTGATCACTCATGAAGATATTGACCGCGCCCACGACCGGGCCCGCGTGTTGGCTGCTCGTTCGCGCGGCAACTGGTTCTCCCGCTTTCGTCTCCTGTGGCTGCTGATTGGTCCTGGCATCCTGGTTATGCTGGGCGAGAACGACGGTCCCAGCATGCTGGCCTACGCCGCGACCGGCGCCAAGTTTGGCATCGGTTTTTTCCTTCCGTTCATAGTCCTCACCTTTGTCATGGCAATCGTCGTCCAGGAGATGACGGTGCGCCTCGGCGCCGCCACCCAGCGCGGTCATGCCGAGCTCATCTTTGAGCGTTTCGGCCCTTTCTGGGGCTGGTTTTCCATGATTGACCTGGGCATTGGGAATTTTCTTACCCTGATTACGGAGTTCATCGCCATACGGGCCGGGCTGGGCTTCTTCGGTGTGCCGCCCTGGGCTGCCGTCCTCGCTGCCCTCGCTCTCCTCTATACCGCCCTCATGACCCACCGCTACTGGACCTGGGAGCGAATTACCTTGGCCATTGCCGCGTTTAATCTGGTTTTCATTCCGGTTGCCCTGCTTACACATCCAGACTGGCATTCCGTGGGCCATGCCTTTGCCAGTTGGCAACCCCTCCCCAGGATGGAACAGGACACACTGCTCATCGTTCTGGCCGATATCGGCGCTACCGTCACCCCCTGGATGCTTTTCTTCCAGCAGAGCGCCACCGTGGACAAGGGTATGACACGGCGCGACGTTGGTTTTGGCCGCGTGGATACCGCGCTCGGCGCCGCTCTGGCCGCCGCTGCGGCGCTGGCCACGGTGATTGCCACCACTCCCCTCTTTACTCACCACATGAGCGCCGAACACTTCCAGGCGGCGGAATTTGCCCAGGCGCTTCGGCCCCTCATCGGCAACGTTGGCGCTTCCCTCTTTGCCCTGGGAATGGTGGAAGCAGGGATGGTCGCCTGCGTTACCATTTCCCTTTCTTCCGCTTATGCCTTTGGCGAGGTCGCGGCCCGGCCCCATAGCCTTAATCTGCCCGTACGCCAGGGAAAAGCCTTCTACTCCGTCGTGTTCCTGCTGGCCGTTTTGGCCGCGCTCATCGTTCTCATACCGGGCCTGCCGCTGGTGTATGTGGTTTTGGTGGTGAACGTGATCGCGGTGCTGGCCATGCCGCCCGCGCTCGCCTTTCTCTTTCTGCTGGCCAACGATCGGGAACTGATGGGCGATGTAGTCAGCCCCACATGGGCCAATGTGCTGGCCGCCGCCGTGGTCGTCTTTTTGATTGCTGCCGGCGTGATGTTTGGCATCAGCGTCATTGCGCCCCACCTATTCGCTGCTTCACCGAGGTAAGCACAAGTCATGAATGCCGGACAAAAAATGCGCACTCCGTTGTCACCCTCCGATGAGGAGCTGGTCTTATCCGCTCTTGAGCCCGACCAACTGGCCGAAGCTAAAAAACAGCGCATCCCGCGCCGCTCGTTGCGCAAAAGCGAACTTTTGGTTCTCTGGTTTCTTCGGGTTTATCTGCTGTTTATGATTTTCGTGGTGGTGTACCAGGCCTGGAGCGGCACCCATTAGCGGCCGCCGATTCGGGAGTTGTTCTATACTGGGAACGACGCAACCGCTACCCCGTACCCTCGTTTTACTTCCTCTCGAGGCTCCGTGCGAACATCCTTCTAGTGCGGTAGTTCTGCCGTGAGGGGGAGAGTACCCATGAGCAGCATCCCCGATCCCAGCCAGACCATTGCGTCGCCTAGCGCCGAGTCGCTGCGCAGCGAAGAAATTCAGCGTCAACTCAGGCAACTGGGCAGCCGCGACCTGCAACTCTGGTCCATTGGCGCGCTGATCCTGGTGGTTCTCGCCGCCGGCATCCTCTCCGTGGTCGCCCCGAATCTGGCTTGGCGCGGCCTTTCCGGCGTAGGCCGTGTGGAATACCGGTATCTGCCGCAGCTGTTCTTTGGCCTCATCTCGCTCATCCTGCTATTCAACCTCTACATCGTCACGCAGAAATGGAATCTCAATTCCACCCGCGCGGCGCTCATCCGCGAACTGGTCTTCAGCGAGCGCCTGGAAAGCTTCACCCTGATTGATCCGCTCACTCAGCTGCTCAACCGGCGCTCCCTGGACCAGGTGCTGCCGCGGGAGCTTGCGCGCGCCAACCGCTCCGGCAGTCATCTCACCTTCGTGCTGGTGGAGGTGGCCGGCTTCAAGGGCCTGAATGACCGCCTGGGTAATGTGGCCGGCGACCAATTGCTGGTGGAGGTGGCCCGACTGCTGAAGGGCACCTTCCGCGGCTCGGACGCCATCATCCGCTATAGCGGCGATCGCTTCTTGATCGTCATGGCCGACACCAACGAAAAACGCGCCGTGTCGGCCATGCGCCGTCTCTCCGACATCGTGGACCGCTGGAACCTGAATACCCGGTCGGGTTGGGAGATGGTGCTGAATTACGGTATCGCGCAGTATGCGATTGGCGCTACTGCCGCCGAGTTATTGATATCGGCAGAAGAGAAACTCGTGCAGCAGCAGACCAAGGCGGCGCCTCAACCTGTCCGCCTGGCCTCAGCCGCCGCTGTCTCCTTGAAATGATCGGTTGATGCTGCGCGGCCGGCCTGCAGCCGCCCTGCCACGAGTGTCTGCCTCGACCCTTGCGCTTGTGGTTCTCCTCACATCTCCCTGTGACACCCCTCACTGCCTGTTCGCCCATTCCGGGCGAACATCGAAGGTTGCTACCAGCGGTTTCCACACAAGGAGTGTGCCATGCAGAAGGTCCTCATCCTGGGCGCGGCGGGCCGTGATTTTCATAACTTTAACGTGGTTTTCCGCCAAAACCCCGATTTTAAGGTCGTCGCCTTCACCGCCACACAGATACCCGATATCGCCAACCGGCGCTATCCGCCGGAACTCGCCGGTCCGCTCTATCCCCAGGGCATCCCCATCGCCGAGGAAAAGGAAATGGAGCGCCTTATCGCCGAGCAGGCCATTGATGTTGTTGTTTTCTCCTACAGCGACGTTTCCTACCCGACGGTCATGCATCTGGCTTCCCGAACCGTGGCCGCAGGCGCTGACTTCTGGCTGCTGGGCACGGAGCACACACAACTGAAGGCGAGTGTGCCTGTGGTATCTGTCTGCGCCGTGCGCACCGGTTGTGGCAAGAGCCCGGTATCGCGCCGAGTGGCCGCCGAGTTGCGCCGCTTGGGGTGGAAGCCGGTTGTCATTCGCCATCCGATGCCCTACGGCGACCTCGCCGAGCAGGCAGTGCAGCGCTTTGCCCGCCTGGAGGACTTGGAGCGCCACAACTGCACTATCGAAGAACGTGAGGAATACGAGCCCCATATCGTGAACGGCACCGTGGTGTATGCCGGTGTGGATTATGAAGGCATCCTGCGCCAGGCAGAGCGCGAGGGCGATCTCATCCTGTGGGATGGCGGCAATAACGACACACCCTTTTACGCTTCCGACCTGGAAATCGTTGTCGCCGATCCGCATCGTCCCGGCCACGAACTGGGCTACTTCCCCGGCGAGGTCAACCTGCGCCGCGCCCACGTGGTGATTATCAATAAGGTGGACACTGCCGAGCCCCACAACGTGGACCTGGTGAGGCAAAACGTGCGCCAGAACAATCCTCAGGCCACCATCATTGCAGCCGCCTGTAAGGTTTCCGTGGCTAATCCGGAACAGATCAAGGGCCGTCGCGTCCTGGTTGTCGAGGACGGCCCCACGCTCACTCACGGCGAAATGCCTTACGGCGCCGGCGTGGTCGCAGCGCGCCAGTGGGGCGCCGCCGAGCTTGTGGACGCACGCCCCTACGCGGTCGGCTCCATTCGCGGCACTTACCAGCGCTTCACTCATCTGACCACTCTGCTTCCTGCCATGGGATATAACGCTATTCAGCGTCACGAACTGGAAGAAACCATTAACCGCGTGCCCGCCGACCTGGTGCTGGTGGCTACACCCGTGGACCTGGGCGGCATACTGCGGCTAAACAAGCCCTGTGTGCGCGTCGGTTACGAAGTGGAAGAGCGCACCCAGCCTACGATCGCCGATGTGTTGAGCCAGTTCACTGCACGCCACGAGCATCGCTTGGAAGCGGCGCGCACCGCGGTATAGGAGGAGACATGCAGGGAACTTCTGCTTGGCCGGACGACTTTCTCACCGTCCGCGACTTCTCGCCGGCGCAGATTGAGGACTTGCTGCATCTCGCCGTGCAGATCAAGGCCAACCCTGCCGGCTATTCCAGCGCGCTCCAGGGTAAAACGCTGGCCATGATTTTCGAAAAGCCCTCTCTCCGCACGCGGGTCACTTTTGATGTCGGTATTCACCAACTGGGCGGCTTCTCCCTCTACCTCTCGCCGGCGGAAATCAACCTGGGCAAGCGCGAGTCGGTTTATGACGTAGCCAAAAATCTCGAACGCATGGTGCAGGGCATCATGATCCGCACCTTCGCCCACCAAATTGTCCAGCGGATGGCTCAATATGCCTCCATTCCTATCATCAACGGCCTCACCGACTACAGCCATCCCTGCCAGGCTATGGCTGACTACCTGACCGTGCTCGAAATCAAAGGCCGGGTGGCCGGGCTGAAAGTCGCCTTCATTGGCGACGGCAACAACGTCGCTCACTCTCTGCTGTTCGCTGGCGCACAGCTGGGCGCTCACGTGTGGGTGGCCACGCCGCCGGGATACGAGCCGCTTAAGGACGCGCTCTCCTGGGCGCAGAATCGTGCCGCCCAGACTCATGGCAGCTGCACCCTCACCACTGATCCCGTGCGGGCGGTGCGCGATGCCGATGTGATTTACACCGACGTCTGGGCCAGCATGGGCCAGGAGAATGAGGCGGAAGCGCGCCGCCAGCACTTTTTGCCCTACCAGGTGAATGGTGCCCTCTTCGCTCTGGCCAAGCCGGACGCCATTTTCATGCACTGTCTGCCGGCGCACCGCGGCGACGAGGTCACCGACGAGGTCATTGACTGCCCGCGCTCGGTGGTATTTCAACAAGCGGAAAATCGTTTGCATGCCCAGAAAGCCATCCTGCTGCAGCTGATGAAGCACTCCGTGGCGGAAGCAGTGGTAGCAGAGGAGTTGGTGCACGTATGAAATGGGAGTCGGGAGTCAGGAGTCGGTATGAGGGGTTATCGCGGCTTAGTCGTTTGGCAGAAAGCCAGGGAGCTTGTCACGGAGGTAGATCGTGCGATATCCGATTTTCCCAAGCACGAGCTCTATGGATATTTGCAAACCTCCTCTTGACTCCCGACTACCCAAAGAAGTGAGCATGCCAAGAACAATGCTCCTTGCCGTGGGCGGCAATTCCCTCATCCGCGCGGGGGAGAAAGGGACTTTTGCCGAACAACTCGCGAACGCTCGGCACACCGCCGCCGCCATCATCGGCCTGATTCGCGACGGTTACCGCCTGGTCATCACCCACGGTAATGGACCCCAGGTGGGCGCTGACCTCCTGCGCTCCGAGCGCGCCGCCGATCAGGTTCCCGGCCTTCCTCTGGACGTGTGTGGCGCCGCCACCCAGGGCGAAATCGGTTACCTGCTGTGCCAGTCGCTGCACGATGAGCTGGGCGCCGCCGGCTTGCACATACCCCTGGTGAGCGTGATCACCCAGACGGTGGTTTCTCCGGACGATCCTGCCATGCAGCACCCCACCAAGCCCATCGGCCCTTTCTACTCGCGGGCAGATGCCGAGCAGCGCAAGCGTGCCTTCGGCTGGGAGATCGTGGAGGACGCCGCCCGCGGCTACCGGCGCGTGGTCCCCTCGCCCGAGCCCATCGACATCATTGAGTTGGAGGTCATCCGCGATCTGGTCGAAGATGGCGTGCTGGTCGTAGCCGTGGGCGGAGGCGGCATTCCCGTGGTGCGCTCCAACGGCACCCTGCAGGGCGTAGAAGCGGTGATTGATAAGGACCGCGCGTCCGCCCTGCTGGCCTCGCGCCTCAACGTGGACCTGTTCGCCATCTCCACCGATGCCGATTTTGTTTACCGCGACTACAAGACGCCGGCGCAGCAGCCGCTCACCCATGTAACCGTTTCCGAAATGGAGACGTATCTTCGGGCCGGCCAGTTCCCTCCCGGCAACATGGGGCCCAAAGTTGAATCAGCACTGCGCTTTTTGCGCAATGGTGGCCCCGAGGTGATCATCACCTCGTATCAGCATCTGTATGAGGCGGTGGCTGGCCACGCCGGCACCCGCATCGTGCGCGATGGCGAATTGGTGGCTGCCGGCGCCGAACAGGAATACGGCACATTGCCGCTGCGAGGCAGGTGAAATCATGCGACATGAAGCTCTTGCCGCCGTCAGGCGTGGCCCGGAGCCGGCAACCGAACTCAATCGGCAGACCGATTCCGCCAGGCTGCAGCACGTCATCGAATCGCCGCAGTTCACTGTGCCTATGCTCATGGAGCTCTTCGACCGCTCCCGCGGCATGGAGCGGGTGGTGGCCCGCGGCGGCACCCTCGACTACCAGAATAAAATTCTGGCCACACTGTTCTACGAGCCCTCCACCCGCACGCGTTTTTCCTTCGAAGCCGCCATGCACCGCCTGGGCGGCCGCGTGCTTTCCACCGAGCACGCCAGCGCCTTTTCCTCCGAGATCGAAGGCGAGCAGGTGGAGGACTCCATCCGCATCATCGGCAACTACGCCGACGTCATCGTCATTCGCCATCACCAGGAAGGCGGCGCGGCCCGCGCCGCTGAAGTATCTCCGGTGCCCGTCATTAACGCCGGCGACGGGGACGGCGGGCAGCATCCCACCCAGGCGCTGCTCGACCTGTACACTATCTACCGCGAGCGGCCTCTGGACGGGCTCAGCGTGGCCATTATCGGCGAACTCGACAAAGGGCGCACCGCGCGCTCTCTGGCCTATCTGCTGGCCAAGTTCGAGCGCATCAAGATTTTTTTTGTGAGCCCGCCCGAGTTGCAGATGAAGCCCGACATCCTCGAGTACTTGGACGAGCATGACGTTAATTACGAACTCGAACCCGATTTGATGCGGGTGATTGGCGAAGTCGACGTGGTGTACCAGACCCGCATCCGCCCTGAACGAGTGGGAGATGCCGAACTGCTGCGCCGCTATGCCATCAATTCGGCGGTTTTGCCGCACATGAAGCTCAGCGCCATGATCCTTCACCCTTTGCCTCGCACCGTCGAACTGGACAAGTTGGTGGATGGCGATCCGCGGGCGCTCTACTTCCGCCAGGCCGCCAACGGGTTGTACGTCCGCATGGCCTTGTTAACCATGCTGCTGGATAAAGACTAGAGTCGGTAGTCAGTAGTCGGCAAGACGGTACAGGGCTGAGTACGAGATTGACGAATAGTAGCGGGTAATCAGAGTGCTGGAGAGCAACGATACTCTCTGACTCCCCACTCCTGGTTCCCGACTACCTGTGTAGGAGAGGACAACATGCCTGCTATTGCCGAACAGCTTCCCACGCAATCCTACGTTGAACTGGAAAACGCTTACGGCGCCCACAACTACCATCCCCTGGACGTGGTCATAGAGCGCGCCGAGGGCGTGTGGGTGTACGACGTCGAGGGCAAGCGCTATCTCGACTGCCTGGCTTCCTACTCGGCAGTCAATCAAGGGCACTGCCATCCTCGCATCCTCCAGACTCTGGTGGAGCAGGCTCACAAGGTCACGCTTACCTCCCGCGCTTTCCGCAATGATCAGCTGCCGCTGCTCTACAAGGAGCTCCACGACCTGACCGGCTACGACATGGCCCTGCCGATGAACTCCGGCGCCGAAGCCGTGGAGACGGCGGTGAAGACTGCTCGCAAGTGGGGCTACACCGTCAAAGGCGTGCCTGAGTGCCATTCGGAAATCATTGTCTGCGCCAACAACTTCCACGGCCGCACTATCACCATCATCAGTTTCTCCACCGACGAGCAGTACCGCCGCGGTTTTGGACCTTTCACGCCCGGATTCAAGATCATTCCCTATGGCGATTCGCGCGCCCTGATTGGAGCTATTACCTCCAACACCTGCGCCTTCCTGGTTGAACCCATTCAGGGCGAGGCCGGCATCATCATTCCTCCCGACGGCTTTCTGCGCGAGGCGGCCGATATTTGCCGCCGCAACCGCGTACTGCTCATTGCCGATGAAATCCAGTCCGGCCTGGGCCGCACCGGCAAGCTCTTCGCCTACATGCATGAAGGCATCCACCCGGACGTGCTGATCATCGGCAAGGCGCTGGCCGGCGGCTTCTATCCGGTTTCCGCAGTACTCGCCTCAAAAGAAATACTTGGCGTTTACCAGCCCGGCGACCACGGCAGCACCTTCGGCGGCAATCCGCTGGGCTGCGCCGTTGCCCGTACCGCCTTGCGCGTTCTCATTGAGGAAAAGATGGTCGAGCGCTCCGCTGAACTGGGCGCCTACTTCCTCGATCGCCTACGCACCTTGCGCAGTTCCGATCTGCGCGAAGTCCACGGCCGAGGCTTGTGGATCGGCATCGAGATGAACAGCCCGGCGCGTCCCTACTGTGAGGCGCTGAAGCAGGAGGGCATCCTCTGCAAGGAGACGCACGATCGCGTGATCCGCATCGCCCCTCCGCTGGTCATCACCCGCGAGGAGATTGACTGGGCATTCGACCGCATCAAGAAGGTGATCGAAAAATAGCTCTTAGAAGGAAGGCCACCCTGCTGGCGTGCCCTTCCGAAACGCGGCTCTTGCGCCTACCTCTCTGGCCATCCCTGCCCATGGGGCGCTATCATCAATAGTCATGGCGAACCGCGTTCTCCTTTGTCCTCCCACTTTTTTCGAGGTTCGCGAGGTCAAAAATCCGTACATGCGTGGTCTGCTGCCGGTTGATCCGGTGCGGGCACAGCATCAGTGGGACACGGTATGCGAGGCCTTTCGCTCCGCCGGTTTTGAAGTCGAGCTTATTGACCCGGTACCGGAGCTTGAGGACATGGTTTTCGCTGCCAATCCCGTCTTCGTGGGTCACCGCCCCCCGCAAGCGCCCTTCATCGTCCCCGGCCGAATGCGCTACGTTTCCCGTCGCAAGGAAGTGCGCCACTTTGTGGATTGGTTCCGCGCCCGCGGTTACAAGATTGTGGAACTCGATCTCGGCGACGACTTCCTCGAAGGCCACGGCGACCTGATTTGGGATGCCGACGGCTCTCGGGTCTGGGCTGGGCATGGCTTTCGCTCTACGATTGGCGGAGTCGAGAAATTTGCGGCGGCCATGCGTCCCATGGAAATCTCTGTGATTCCCCTCCAACTGGTGGACGAACACTTCTATCATCTCGATGCCTGCTTCGCCCCGCTGCGTCCCGGCTCCGTCCTGATCTACCCCGGCGCATTCTCCCCCGAATCTCTGGAGCTCATCCGCAGCCACATCCCGCGGGTGTACGAAGTGGACCGTGAAGACGCGCTCAATTTTGTTTGCAACGGCGTTTCCGCCAAGGGAAAGTTCCTTACTCCTTCGTCCACCCATTGTGTCCGAGAGGCCCTGGCCCGGGAGGGTTTGGAGCCGGTTGTCCTCGATACCTCTGAATTCTTGAAATCGGGCGGCAGCGTCTGCTGTCTCAAGCTGTTCTTCGACTGATTTAGCCTCAACCTGCCGCTGAATGCTCTGGGCCCGCCGCCCTGCCCGACCCCTCCGTTTCCACCTCTCCTGTGAGCGAGTTCCTGCGCTAGAACTCCGGCCAGTGTTCCGAAATGACAACTCGGGACTGCGGAAACCGCTCCAACTAGCGAGAGGACACTGTCTTGCGATTCGGGCCAATTCACCTTGCTCTCTGCTTCCTTCTCTTCTCGGGATTGCTGTTTTCCAGCGGCTGCAGCGGCGCTCGCAGCATGTCCGTTCCCGCCGCCAGCAAAGCTGTTCCGCAGTTTGGCCACGTCGTGCTCGTTATGGAGGAGAACCACAGCTACTCCAGCGTCATCGGCAGCTCGGCTATGCCCTACCTCAACAGCCTCGCCCAGCGCTACGGCCTGGCCACCAATTATTTTGCCGATGCGCATGGCTCCATCGCCAATTACTTCATGCTCACTACCGGGCAGCTGGTTACCCTCGACGACAGCTTTACCGGAACTGTCAGCAACGACAACCTTGTCCGCGAGCTGGTGGCCTCGCACAAAACCTGGAAAAGCTATGCGGAGAGCCTGCCTTCCGTCGGCTATGCCGGAGGCGATGTATTTCCCTACCTGGAGCGCCACAACCCTTTCTCCTATTTCAGCGATGTGCGCAACAACAGCGCCCAGTTGCAAAACCTGGTGCCCTTCACCCAGTTTGCCGCCGACTTGGCCGTCAACCATCTGCCCAACTTTTCTTTTGTGGCGCCCAATGCCGAACACGACGCGCACAGCTGCCCCGACGGCACCCTGAATTGCGCCGACAGCGCGCGCCTGTCCACGGCCGACAGTTGGCTACAGGCCAATATTGGCCCGTTACTCGCCAGCAGCACGTTTCACAAGGATGGATTATTGGTGATTGTGTTCGACGAGTCGTTCGACATTGATATCGCCCACGGCGGCGGGCATGTAGCCATGCTGGTGATTAGCCCCAGGGCGAAGTGCGGCTTTCAATCCACCACCTTCTACCAGCATCAGAGCACGCTGCGCCTGCTGATTGAGGGCACCGGGACGGCGGGCTTTCCCGGCGTTTCGGGCGCTGCGCCCGATATGGCGGAATTCTTCCGTTAGAAGTTACGCGACTGAGCAAGACATGCTTTCACTGCAGGTAAGCAAGAACCGCTATGCAGCGGCGACCTTTTCTTCTGTTACCTTCACCGCGCCGGAATAAACGCACAACAGCAATTCCAGCGGGCTGGTCACACCCAGCTTGCTATAAATGCTGCGCAGGTGAGCCTGTACCGTGCCTTCGCTGAGGCGGAGCTGATGCGCGACCTGCTGGCAGGTGAAGCGGCTAAGGGTGCATCTCACAATCTCTTGTTCGACGGGGGTAAGCGTGTCCGACATGGGGGTCCTCCGTTACGGGCTGGGGGCCGGATCGGTTCCGAACCGTTGTTTGCTTGGCGCAGCGCCGCGCCAAGCACATGATCGGGCTGCCCAGGTGGCTCCTGGTTTGAAACTACCTGGGCAGACTGATCGACGAAGTGGCTTAACTAGAAGGTAAACTCTGCCCGGCACCTTGGGAATGGCACGACAGTGCTACTGATATCTCCCGCTCACGGGGATTTTGCCCTGTTGGTGGCGCGGGACGGTTTTGTCGCGGGCAGCCTCGCCCTCGAACCTATCCGAATGAATCCTAGCAATGAAGCGGCGCACGAGGGTTGCACAGCGCCGCCCCTCCGGCAATCCCCGCGTCGGCGCCATAGCGGGCAATCAGCAGTGGAATCTCGCCACAGCGCGAGTTGATGCAGCACTCTGGCAGGCGCTTGCTGATTTCGCCCAACAACGGGCTGAGCATGGCCGCCACGCCTCCACCAATGATCATGACGTCGGGTTCCAGTAGGTCCACCATGTTGCCCAGCCATAGCGCCAGCAGGTCCACCGTCTCCAGCAACACTTCCCGAGCCACGGCGTCGCCCTCAGCAAAGGCTTGCCCCACCATTTCGCTGGTGACCGCCTCAATTTCGCCGCCGGCCAGCGCCAGCATGCCCGATTCCCGTCCAGCGCTCAGCTTGGCGCGCGCTCTCCGAGCAATTGCCGGCCCGGCAGCCAGCGCTTCGATGCAGCCCGGCTTGCCGCAACCGCAACGTGGTCCGCGATAGTCAATGCTGACGTGTCCGCCCTCGGCCGCCGCGCCCGTCCGCCCATGGTAGATGCGCCCATCAATAATAATTCCCGTGCCAATGCCGGTGCCGATGGTGGCGTAAAACAAATTGCGATAGCCGCGTCCCGTACCCCACTGTGCCTCCGCCAGGGCTGCCGCATTGGCATCATTGTCCACTTTCACCGGCACGCGGAAAATCTTCGCCACTTCGTCTGCCAGAGGGTAGTTGCGCCAGCAAGGCAAGTTAGGAGGATTGATCACCACGCCGCGGTTGGGATTCAGCGGTCCCGGCGCGCAGATGCCGATGCCGGCTACCGCGGCCGGCAGCCCAGCATGGCCATCGAACTGTTTACCCACTGCCTCAATCGCGGAGATCACCGCCGTTAGGCCGGCAGAAGCTTCGCCCTTCGCTGCCATGGGAGCGCGCGCGTGCTGCAGGATGGTCCCGCTTTCATCCACCAATCCCGCCGCTACCTTCGTGCCGCCAACGTCCACGCCCATCAATAGACCTTGTGCGGGCATTGCTGACATTCGCTAGGCTTTGACGGCGCGCTCGCTATTTGGCTTCGAACCGCTCAGCGCGAAGAACAGAATGTACACATAGCACAGCGCTGGGATGATCAGCGCATGGTGCAGGCCCTGGCCCCACAGTGCCCCACCGTAGGAGCGCGCGTTGATGAAATCGCCTACCTTGCCCACGAACCAGGGAATTATGGCTCCGCCCACAATCGCCATGATCATGATTCCGGAGCCATCCCCGGTCAGCGGCCCCAATTCCGCCACACCCAGCGTGAAAATGCTAGGGAACATGATCGAGTTGAAGAAGCCCACCAGCAGGATGGCCCACATTGCCACGTGCCCATTGCTGAGTACCGAAATCGTGACCAGCAACGCCGCCATGATCGCGCAGAATCCCAGCAGGCTTCCTGTCTTGATCTTCTGCAGCAGCGCCGACCCGATAAACCGTCCCACCATGGCGCCCATCCAGTAGAGCGAAATGTAGCCCGCCGCAATCACCAGGGCGTGCTGATAGCGGGCCGCCGCATCGGGCAGGCTGGCTTGGCTGACGAAGTGCCCAATATTATCCAGTGCGAGATAATTCGCAATCGAGCTGCCGATGGCAACCTCCGCCCCAACATAAACGAAGATGGCAATCGCCCCGAAAATCAGGTTAGGATGGTTCCACACCGAGTCGTTGACCTTCTCGCCTATGTGGTGCTCCGCCGATTGAATCTCCGGCAGTTTGGCCAGCCCAATCAGCACCGCCAGCACCACCAGCGCAATACCCAGCCCAACATACGGCTTGATCACCGAGGCTGCCTGCTGCACCGAGGTCGCATTGGCCGACATCCCCTTGAGAATGAGGTGGGCCCCTACCCATGGCGCTATCACCGTGCCCAGCGAATTGAAGGCCTGCGTCAGATTCAGCCGGCTGGAAGCGGTTTCCGGGTTGCCCAACACGGTCACATAGGGATTGGCCGCCACCTGCAGCACCGTGATGCCCGCCGCCAGCACGATCAGCGCCGTTAGAAATAATCCAAACGACGGCACCTTGGCCGCCGGAACAAACAGGAACGCGCCCGCTCCCATGGTCAGCAGACCCAGCACCATTGCCTTCTTGTAACCCACCCAGTCAATCACCTTGGCGCCCGGAATGGAGAACACGAAGTAGGCGGAGAAGAACGCTGTTTGCACCAGCATGCTGACCGCCAGCTTGATGTTGAACACATGCTGAAAATGCGGGATCAGCACGTCGTTCAGCGCCGTTAGCGAGCCCCACATGAAGAAAAGCGTGGTCACGACCGAAAGGGCCGCGCCATAGCTCTTCTGCGGTGCAGCTGTTGTCGTTACAGAGGTCTTGGTGTTAGCAATGGCCATCAGGTTTTATCCATCTGGGAAACGTTCGCCTCAGCTTACTCCTTTGATACATCCCTTGCGACTAGAACTGACCGGTGGCGCACTCAAGCCTTCCTTTGGCTTGAGTGGGGACTCGATCACCCCAAGATTTCCAAATTTCAACAGCCGGGAGTCTTGTGGCTGCGGGCGCCCTCGCCGGCGACCCGCTATTTATCGATTTTGCAGATGAGGCGCTAGTTCACGCCTGCCGCACATTCAAAGCTGCCCGCCTGGTTCCTATCGCCTTTCCCCTCGTACTTCGCTGCCTGGGGGTAGGGACACAAGGGCCTCGTCATCTTTATGCCTTTCGTGCGGTCTTCATCGTTAATGTACTTGGTCGCGATAATGGCACCCGGTGCCTTGCCCTGCTCTACCCACTGCTCGAGCGCGACTTGCAGGTCGTGCTCAGGATCCTTGGGCACATTGGTGCCCGGCTCGCCAAAAGAATCCGCCCCCGGCCCCTCGAAGCAGTGCTGCATTCCCGGCACCATGTACAGGCGCACAAATGAATCCGTAGTCTGCCGTCCGAGGGCGCCCACTACTTGCCGGTAGTACGCTACGCTGTTGAGCGCTGAAATGGCGGGGTCATTCCAGCCATGGTAGAGAATGAGCTTGCCACCTCGCGCCTGAAACCCTTTCAGGTTCGGGTCTGTGGCATTCAGGATGCGCGCCGTTTTGCTGTCCGCTGCTTTCACTGCTTCGTCCAGATTGGCTGTCTTATAGTTCCACCGCGCCTGGTCATATACCATGTTGGAGAAAAACCCGTTTCCAAACTCAAACATCAGGCTCTTGCCGGGCCCGTCGCCCGTGATCCAAGTCTTCCACCCGCCATCTCCCAGCTCAGCCCCGGGCAAAAGACCGGCATAGACTTCCCGGCCGCGCGAGTCATGAACTCCCGTGTACAGTCTTTTCAGCGTATTAGCCTGTGCCGCAGTCAGGCATTTGTCGGAATCGCTGCCCCTGCATAGCAGGCTTGCCGGATCGAAGCGGCATTGCCGCGGATCGTTCAGAATTCCGTCGGCAACTCCGTCCCGCGCGTCGCAGGCGGCATTCACGGCTGCGGCAATGGCGGGCAGTTTGCTTGCCGGGATATAGCTGGCCGGCTTTAACGTGGTCACCTGTGCACCCCACAGTGCGCTGGCCAGCAAGTGGGTCCAGAAGTTCGCCGGAGCGCCCGCCATAATGCCGTCGTAGTCCGCCGGAAAACGCTGCGCCTCCATCAGCGCCTGGCGCCCCCCATTCGAGCAGCTGGCAAAATAGGAGTGCCGCGGATGCTCGCCGTAGAATGCCTGCGTCGCTGCCTTGCCCATCTGCGTCATCTCGTGGATAGCCCGGTAACCGAAGTCAATAATTTTCTCTGGATGTCCCAGCGCCCAGCGGGCATCCGTTCCGGTGGCCGCATGGCCGGTATCGGTTCCCGCGGTGGCATAGCCATCTTTTACGGCAATTCCCATCAGGTGGTAATCAATTTCACCGGCGAACCCGCCGTTGCCCTGCCCTTGAAATCTGCCGTTCCAGCCGCTTACCGGCATCCACACTTCGATCTTGATATCGGAATCCCTGCTTGGCCTGCCCACCGCAGTTACTCGGCAGAACGCTGCGAGCTTTTTGTAAAACCCAGGGTTCCCTCGCAGCCACGGTGATTCGGTTTTCGGAGGCGTAAACGCTCCGGCCGATACGCTCTCCGCCGAAGTGATTTGAACTTTTGGCAACGCCAGCTTCGCCAGTTGCTCACATTTTACTGTCGCAACTCCCTGTCCCAGCGCTGCTGCTGAAACTGCTACCGCTAGCCCCACGATGGCTAATGCTCTCTTCATGAGGGCCTCTCCCTGTTGTGGTTACTTGCCGGCCGGGGTTAGATCCGTGATGGGCAAATCCCAGTGCGCGAGCAGAATCTCGAAGCGCCTTTGCTCTTCCCGCTTATAGGTCTCCTGGTCAGGCCAGAGCTGTTTGATGAGCTCCTCTTCCTGCGGATCGGAGGTGGTAGCAACCGTCGAATTTTTGAACCGGATCGTCACCCGGTAATCCCAGCGCGCGTCCTCCGTCATGTGGTTGGCCGGAGTTTCGATCTTCACTGCCAGCATGCGCCCGCCCTCCACTCCCTTCTTCAGCAGCGGATAGTGATTCTTCAGAAAGAGGTTCAGAAACTCCTGCTGATGTCCCCACTGCACCTTGTAGTAGTACTCCATGGTGTAGGGCTGGTTCGCCCCGCCCTGCGGCGGAGCGCCCTGCGCTAGCAGCGGCAGCCCGGCACAGCTGAGCAACAGCGCCATCAAAATGTTCTTCATCAGTTCCTCCCTCTCGACACGGCTCAGATTCTAAACCTTGCAATCTGCAAAAACTTCCGCGCTGGAGCACAATATCAGCAATGCTTCGCTTGGCGACTCTTCTAAGCCTGTGCGCTTATTTAGGCGCAATGCTTTTTGCTGCCAAAACCGCCCCACCTTCGGTTCCGACTTTCTATCGCGATGTCTTGCCCATCCTGCAGCAGCATTGCCAGAGCTGCCATCGGCCAGGGGAAATCGCGCCCATGTCCTTCGTCACCTACGAGCAGACTCGCCCTTTCGCACTAGCCATCCGCCAGGCCGTCACCGCGAAGAAAATGCCTCCCTGGTTTGCCGACCCCTGCTGCGGTCACTTTGCTAACGATCCCTCGCTGACTGCGCAGCAGATCGCCACTATCTCATCCTGGGCTAACGGCGGCGCCCCCGCCGGCAGTCCTCACGACGCTCCTCCACCGCCGCACTGGGTTCAGGGCTGGAACATATCGAAGCCCGACGCGGTAGTGCGCATGCCCAGGGCTGTCTCAATTCCCAACCATGGCGCGGTGGAATACACCTACGAGATCGTGCCCACCGGCTTCACTCGAGACAAGTGGGCGCAGATGTCAGAACTTCGCCCTTCCGCCCGCGACCACGTGCACCACGCCGTCGTCTACATTCGCCCACCTCACTCGCGTTGGCTGCGGCGCGCGCCCCTGGGTGTTCCCTTCACTGCCGGCTCTCTTACCAACCCCGAAGACCGCCGCGGCGCTGAGTTCACCACTGCCGACCTGCTTCTGGTCTACGCTCCCGGCAGTTCTCCTGACCGCTGGCCCGACGGTTTGGCTAAATTAATCCCCGCCGGCTCCGATCTGGTGTTCCAGATGCACTACACCACTAACGGCCACGCCGCCACCGACCAGACCCGCATCGGCCTGGTATTCGCCGAAGAGCCGCCGCGCCGGCGCGTCCTGACCCTGCAGATGAACCGCCACGGGCTGATGATCCCGCCGCACGCTTACAACTTTGAAGTAGAAGCTCAAGGAACGCTGCCTAACGACTGCACCCTGCTCAGCTTCTTTCCCCACATGCACCTGCGCGGCAAGCGCTTCGAGTACAACCTGATTCACCCCGACGGCCGTATCGAAAGGCTGCTCAAGGTAAATTGGGATTTCTATTGGCAGCTCAGCTACAAGCTTGCTCAGCCGCGGTTGCTGAAGGCCGGAACCAGGCTGCAGGCCATCGCCTGGTACGACAATTCCGCCAACAATCCTCATAATCCCGATCCCAACGCCACTGTGGTGTGGGGCGAGCAAACCTGGAATGAAATGATGGTCGGCTTTTTCGACGTGGCCGTCCCCGCCGGCATGAGCAAGGAGCAGTTTTTCACTCGCCACCCAGCGCCGGCGGCACCCTGACCAACTCCCTGCTGGCCTTGCGGGCAGGCCGCCGTTATTGCTGAGCAACAAGTTATTGCAAAGCTCACCAACTCCCTTCGCCTGGGGCGCCCAACTTCCCGCTTTCCATTGACTTGCCCTGCCACCCCGCCTACCATAGCGCGACATTATGATTGGTCAGACCATTTCTCATTACGGCATCCTGGAAAAGCTCGGCGGGGGCGGCATGGGCGTCGTATTCAAGGCCGAGGACACCCGCCTGCACCGCCTGGTCGCGCTCAAGTTTCTGCCCGACGACGTGGCGCGCGACCCGCAGGCGCTCAGCCGCTTCCAACGCGAGGCTCAGGCTGCCTCTGCCCTTAACCATCCCAACATCTGCACCATTTACGACATTGGCGAGGAGAACGGCAAAGCTTTCATCGCCATGGAATACCTGGAAGGCGCCACCCTGAAGCACCAGATCGGCGTCCGGCCCATGGAGATGGAGACCCTGCTCTCGCTCGCCATCGAGATTGCCGACGCGCTGGATGCGGCCCATGCCAAGGGCATCATTCACCGGGATATCAAGCCGGCCAACATTTTCGTGACCGACCGCGGCCACGCCAAGATTCTCGATTTCGGCCTGGCCAAAATGGAATACGCCGGCCGCGCCCCGCAGCAGGAAGCAACCTCCGCCCCTACTGTGGTCAGCGAGGAACACCTCACCAGCCCCGGCTCGGCCCTGGGCACGGTGGCTTATATGTCGCCGGAACAGGCCAAGGGCAAGCCCCTCGACCGCCGCACCGATTTGTTTTCCTTCGGCGCGGTCCTCTACGAGATGGCCACGGGCAAGGTGGCCTTCCGCGGCGAGACTTCGGCGGTCATCTTCCAGGCCATTCTGGACCGCGCGCCCACCGCCCCGGTTCGCATCAATCCGGAAATCCCTTCCAAGCTGGAAGAAATCATCAGCAAAGCCCTTGATAAGGACCGTGAGTTGCGTTACCAGAACGCGGCCGACATGCGTGCCGACTTGAAGCGGGTGCGCCGCGAACTCGAATCGGGACGCAGCCCGATCCTGGAAATTGGCGAAGATGAGCCCGCCCCCGCCAGACCGGGTAGCGGCCCGGTTGCGGCCCAAGGTTCCGCGGTGCGCATGGCCCCCGCAAGCTCAGCGGCCGCCGTGGCGGTGGCCAGCAGCAGCCGGGTTTCGGCGGCCGCCTCCGGCAGCACGCCCGCCGCCAGCGGTTCCTCGTTATTGGGGGTGCCGCCCCCGCGCCCCAAGTGGCGCCTCTATGCCGCGCTGGGCGCTCTGCTCATCGTGGCCGCCGGCATCGGTTTCTTTCTCTACCAGCAGCGCGCCCACGCCATCACCGAAAAGGATTCCATCCTGGTCACCGACTTTGTGAATACCACCGGCGATTCGGTATTCGACGGCACCCTGAAGAAGGCGCTGGCCGTGGACCTGCAGCAGTCGCCCTTTCTCAACGTGGTGCCTGAGCAGCAGGTGCAGAAAACCCTGAAGTTCATGGGACGCGGCCCCGACCAGCCCATCACCAGCGATATCGGCCGCGAGATCTGCCAGCGCAACGGCATCAAGGCTATGCTCACCGGTTCCATAGCCCTCCTGGGAGACCAGTATCTGGTCACGCTGCAGGCGGTGAACGCCTCCACCGGCGATTCACTGGGCCAGGTGCAGCAACAGGCCAAGGGCAAGGACGCGGTTCTCAACGCTTTGGGCAGCGCCGCCACCAGCCTGCGCGGCAAGCTGGGCGAGTCTCTGGCTTCGGTGCAGAAATTCGACAAGCCGCTGGATGAAGCCACCACCTCTTCCCTGGAGGCCCTGCAGGCCTTCACCCTGGGTGACGCCCAGCACAACAAGCTGGAAGACATCGCCTCCATGCCCTTTTATCAGCGCGCCATCGAACTGGACCCTAACTTCGCTCTCGCCCACCTGCGCCTGGGCGTGGTCGCGGGCAACACCGGGCAAAGCGCGCTGACGGCTAAAGAGGTGCAGAAGGCTTTCGAACTGCGCGACCGCACCAGCGAGTATGAGCGGCTCTACATCACCGCCTATTACTATTTCGATCGCGGCGAGATTGAAAAAACCATTCAAGCGTGGGAACTGATGAAGCAAACCTACCCGCGTGACGAGCCCTCGCGGGTCAATGTTGCGGTGGCCTACCAATTTCTTGGGCAATACGAAAAAGCTGTGGAGAACTGCCTGGAAGCCATCCGGGTTGAGCCCGATACGCTGAACTGCTACCTGGTGGGGGCGCAGAGCTACAGGGACCTGGGCAGGTTCGACAATGCCGACGCCCTCCTGGCGCAGGCACAGCAGCGGAAGATTGGCGGCACCGGGCTGTACGTTGATCTCGCCCGCTCCGCCATCCTGCGGGGGGACAGCGCCGGCGCCGCTCACCTGGAGCAATTGGCGCATGCCAGCCCGGAAGGCGAGTTGCGGGTTCTCGGTCAACAAGCGGAGCACGCCGGGGCCCTGGGACAGTTGGGGCAGGTGCGGCTGTTGCGGGCGCGCGTGGTGGAGCGGGCCAAGGGCATGAATATGCCCGATTTCGCCGCTAACCAGCTCATAGACGAGGCCAACGCCGAAGCCGCATTTGGCTATTCCGCCCACTCCGCCGGACAGATTGATGCCGCCATGGCCTTGTCGCGCGACCCCGCTTTTCTAGGGGACGTTGCTGATGCCGCCTCGGCCGCCCTGCAGGATCAGAAAGCGGAGGCGCTGCTGACCGAAGTCCTCAAGGCCCGGCCCGACGACACCTTCCTGCAGAAGGTCGTCGTTCCTCGCGTCCAGGCCCGGCTGCAGATCCACCAGGGCAAAGCCGCGGCCGCGGTGCAGACCCTGGCCGCGGCTCAGCCCTACGAAGACGGCTTCCTCTGGTTCAATACCCATGTGCTGCGCGGCCAGGCTTACCTGGCCGGCGGCGATGCCGCCAACGCAGCCTCGGAGTTCCGCAAGTTTCTCGTTCGCCGCTCACTCGCGCCTTTCTCCCTTTATTACCCACTGGCTCAGCTCGGCCTGGCGCGAGCACTGGCCGCACAACATGACGCTGCCCGCGCCCGCACCGCCTACCAGGATTTGTTCGCCATGTGGAAAGATGCCGATCCCGACCTTCCGGTGCTGAAACAAGCTAAAGCGGAATACGCAAAATTGCAGTAGAGATTGGCCTATGCCTGGGGAGCCTGCTTGGCCCCAGCAACCGGCCGCTCACGCTCGTGGTGAATTGAACAACCGACATTACTCCTTAAGTGTTTGCCAACCGCATTCTGAAGCGTTCACCTCGGAAGGCCCTTCGGTGGCGACAACGCCCACACTAGCGCCTGAAAATCCGTCGGCGGCTCGCAGTCCACTACCACCCCAGCGCCTGAACGCGGATGAACGAACTCCAGGTGCCCGGCATGCAGCGCCACCCGGGCAATTCGCCGCTCAGACGCTTCCTCCGGGTGATACTTTCTGTCGCCAATCACAGGGTGACCCGTAACGGAGAACTGCACCCGGATCTGGTTCTGCAGTCCGGTCAGCAGCGTGACTCGCACTAGGGAGGCACCCCGTAGTCGGCTTTCCACTACGTATCGAAGCTCTGCCCGCGCCGCCTGCCGGTCGCGCTCGGCGCTCAGCTTTTGAAACATTCCCTTTCGCCGGAAGTAGTGCACCAGCTTCCCTTCTTCAGCCGCGACATGTCCACGCACCACCGCCAGATACTGCCTCACCGGGGTGTGCTCCAGAAACTGCCGGACCAGCGTGTCCCGGTCCCGTTCGGTTTTTGCAAAGAGCAGAATTCCCGACGTAAAACGGTCAATCCGGTGCACCACAAAGGCTCGCTCTCTCCTCGCCTTCAGTCCCGCGGAAAGCAGCGACCACGCCGAAACCGCGTCCGAACCCTTCACCGGCACCGCTGCCAGCCCGGCAGGTTTGTTAACCACCACCACCGCATCATCTTCGTAAAGCCTGGCCAGCTCTCTTGAGGAACTTCGTTTTCTCGAGTGGCCGCCGCCGAAAGGTTTTTTCATACCCGACATTCAGGAACCATTGGCACGCTGCCGGTGTCTCCTTGCCCCAGGACCGGAGTATAGTACCTGCGCACAGGCGAGCGAGGCCGAGATGATGGTCGGTAAAGACACACCGGGTCCGGACACCGCGAGCAACCTGAGGGAGCACTCATCACCCTTGCGGTGGATCGAAGATGCCCGGCGCGATCTTCGCTTCGCCCTCCGTTCCCTGGCCAAAATGCCCGGCTTTACCGCCATCGCCATCATCGTCATCGCAGTAGGCATTGGCGCCAATACCGCCGTCTTCTCCGTCATCAATAGCGTGCTCTTGAAGCCGCTTCCCTATCCAAACCCGCAATCGCTGGTGCAGCTGATGGTGACCTCGCCGGAAGGAAGATGGGCGGGCGCCAGCGTGCCCAAATTCAATATCTGGCATCAGCAGACCAGCATTTTCCAGTATGTCGCCGGCTACGACCAGGGAGGCTCCGGTCTTAACCTCACCGGCGGAGCCGAACCGGAACAGGTGCAGGGCATTCACGTTACCGCCGATTATTTTCGCCTGTTCGGCGCGCCCATCCTGGGAGGCCGCACTTTCAGCGCTGCCGAAGATAGCCCCCATGGCGGCCAGGTTGTCGTCCTCAGTTACGGCCTCTGGAAGCGCCGCTTCGGCGGCGATCTCGGCATCGTCGGCAGAAATATCCATCTCGACGGACAGGCATTCCAGGTCGTTGGCGTGATCGGCCGTGGGTTCATCACCGAACCCGCGGGTGACCTCTGGCTGCCCTACCAGTTCGATTTGACCACACACGACATGGCCAACTACTTCGTCGTTGCTGCGCGTTTGAAACCGGGCATAACGCTGCCCATGGCCGACGCCGGCCTGAAGCTTGCCACCGAGCAGTTCCGCCGCACCTATCCCGGTCCCGGCAGCATGGGCCCGCAGAATGGCTTTAGCGTAATACCGCTCGAGGAGAGTATCGTCGGCGATACTCGCGAGTCGCTTCTGGTTCTGCTCGGAGCGGTGGGCCTGGTTCTGCTGATCGCCTGCGCCAATGTCGCCAATCTTCTGCTCATCCGCGCCATGGGCCGAAGGCGCGAGCTCGCCACCCGCTCCGCCCTGGGCGCCAGCCGCGGTCACATCATCCGCCAGCTGCTGGCCGAAAGCCTCGCCGTCTCCCTCATTGGCGGCCTGCTCGGCCTGATCCTCGGATTTGTCGGCGTTCGCCTTCTGCTGGCTCTTAGTCCGGCGGTAAATATCCCTCGCATCGGCGAAAACGGCGCCGCCGTCACGCTCGACCACAATGTCCTGCTCTTCACTTTTGGTGTATCGGTGATCACGGGGATCGTTTTCGGACTCATCCCCGCCATTAGCGTCGCCCGCGCCAACCTGGCCTCGGCCATTAACGAGAGCAGCACCCGTTCCAGCGGTGGCTTTCGCAGCGGCAGAATTCGTTCCACCCTGGTGGTGAGTGAAGTTGCCCTCGCCCTCGTGCTGGTTATCGGCGCGGCCCTGCTCATCCGCACCTTCATGAAGCTGCAGGCGGTGGATCCCGGGTTCACCACTCACAACGTTCTCACCATGGCCATGTCCATCGGCGGAGAGCGTTTCCAGAAGACTGCGGGCGTAGCGCAAATCATCCGCGATGGCACGGAGCGCCTCCATGCCCTTCCCGGCGTGGAGACCGCCGCCGCGGCCTGCTGCCTCCCGCTGCAGGGCGGATTTGGCTTGCCCTTCGACGTGGTCGGCCGCCCCAAGGGCAAGGATCCCTCCACCGGCGACGCCGGATACTTCCCCGTCTCCTGGAGCTACTTCCGGGCGTTCCAGGTTCCCGTTCTACGCGGCCGTGATTTTACCGAGCAGGACAACGGCTCCGCTCCCGGCGTCGTCCTCATCAACGAAGCGATGGCTAAAAAATTCTGGCCCAAAGGCGACCCGCTGCAGGATCGGCTTCTCATTGGCCCTAACATGGGTCCTGATTTCGCCGAACCGCCGCGCCAGATCATTGGCGTGGTCGGTGACGTCCGTGACCAGGGCCTGGATCAGACCCCGTTCCCCACCATGTACATCCCCGTCGCGCAGATGCCCGACAAGGTCACCGCGCTCAATTCCCGCATCACGCCGCTCTGGTGGATTGTCCGCACCCGCGTGGAGCCGCATACCCTGGTCAGCCCCATCACCCTTGCGCTGCGCGACGCCAGCGGAGGTCTAGCCGTCGCCCACATTCGCACCATGGATGAAATCGTCGTTCTCACTACCACCCGCCAGCGTTTTAACATGCTCCTGCTTGCCATCTTTGGCGGCTCCGCGCTGCTCATGGCAGCCATCGGCATCTATGGGCTCATGGCCTACTCCGTGCAGCAGCGCACCCAGGAGCTCGGCATCCGCATGGCCCTCGGCGCACAGGCCTCCAACCTACGCAATATGGTCATCCGGCAAGGCATGGTGCTTGCCATCATCGGCGTTGTCATCGGCATCGGCGGGGCTTTGTGGCTCACCCACTTCCTCAGCAGCCTCCTTTTTGGAGTCAAAGCCTGGGATCCCGCCGCCTTCATCGCTACTCCGCTTCTGCTCAGCGCGGTCGCCCTGCTGGCCGTCTGGATTCCCGCCCGCCGCGCCACCCGCGTCAATCCCATTGACGCCCTGCGCTTCGAATGAAAACAACGTCTCTTGGGGCGCGGGCGCCTGCCTTCGCCATCCGCAGGAAGGCGCCGTTCCGAACCATTTCTCCCCTCGAGATACCTCGTCGCGCTCAGCAACACACTTGTCGTCGCGCGTGGGCTGGCCGCTACTGCAAGTCGTTCTTGTCGGGGTTGTAGTAGAAATTGAAACGCAGGGCCAGGTAGGGGCCGTGGAATTCCTGCGGCAGGGGCTCAAAGGGATTGGACGCGGTGATGCCGCCCCAGGCGCCGCGGTCCAGCGAAACATCGCCGGAAGTGCTCACCAGCTGCATACCGGTCACGCTGCCGTTCGGCATAATAGCAAACTGGATGGATACCTTGCCCTTCTTCAACAGCGGCGGCCGCGCAATCTCGGGAATCAGGTTGTACCAGTTAAGGCGCACCACGTGCACGATCCGGCTTAGGTAAGGACCGAAGTTCACGCCCTGCGTATCGCTCAGAATTTCCAGGTTGCTCTTGACTCCGCTATGCGGGCCAGTGCCCAGGCCGTAATCGCCGCCCTCACCGCCGCCAAAGCTGCCCCGCGCCGAGGCCGCTTCCCGCGTCGCCTGCTGGATCGCCGCGCCCGCCGACATCGGTTGCTGGAAAGGGTTCGGCCCCTTGCGCGCCTGCTGCGCCGGCAACGGCAACTGCGACTGTTGCGGTGTGCTCTGGGCGGGCGCCCCTCCTCCCGCCGGATTAGGCGAGGGCTGAGCCTGTGCCATTTGCTGCGGCTGCGCTGGAACCGCCGGGCTGGGCTGCGCCATCGGTGCTGCTGCGCCCGGAGCCCCCGCGCGCCGCATGTCACGCAACCGTTCCAGGGTTTTCTTATCAATTACCGGGTTTCGTGACTGCGCAATTCGGTTCTTGTCGGAAAGAACATTGGTGTTGGGCTTGGCGATGTTCTTCTCCAGGTCGGGCGGCACCTCCAGGAAGGTCACCTGCTTGCTGCGCATCAGGTCGGCCGCCGAAATCAGCGCCACTCCCTTCCTATACCCCGGCAGATACTTGGGCGCCACCACCAGCAAAATCGCGATCAGCAGGTGCGCCGTCACCGACATCCAGAACGCTTCCCGCAGCCGCGAGCGGGACAGGTCGTCCTTCAGTTGGCTCACCATTACGTGGGTGAAGTCAATGTCCACGCGAATTGGTTTGCGCGGCGGCGCTGGGGCCGCACCGGGTACTCCCGGCCGGGTGTACTCGGCCTGGGGTTCATCGGGCAGGAACACCTTGGGGGTGTCAATCAGCGAGGACCAGTGCGGCGCCCGCAGAATTTTTTCCGACGCCACGTACGGGTCCACCGGCTCCGAGGTCAGCTCCAACGGCGGCAGCTGTTCCGGATGAATGCCATCGCGCACGCTCCGCCACAGCGAGCTGAACCAGGGATGGCTCATGCGATCGGCTATGAGTTCGCCCACGTCCACCGGACGCGATTCCAGCTCCAGCGGCGCCAGCGTCTCCGGCGTGATCACGTTGCCCAGGTTCGTGAAAACGGTGCGATACCAGGGAAGGGTCAGCATGTCCCCGGGCAACATGCCTAGGTCCACCGGGTGGGAAGTCAGTTCGAGCGGCGCCAGTTTTTCAGGAGCGATGCGGTCGCGCAGGCTGGAGGCCAGCGTCCGCCACCACGCCCGGTTCAAGCTGGGCGGTGGCAGCAGGTTTACTTCGTAATCAGAAGGTGTGTCCTCGGGGCCGCCGTTGAGCACATACTCGGTACGGGGTTCCTCGGGCGGGATTTCCGTTCTGGGCGTCACACTAGTTGGTTACGATGCACCCACACACCTTGGGCTTGCTGGCTGGGAGGGCGGGACCAGAGTATCTCACTTTGCTAGTGCAATTGTAGCCGTTTATGGCGCAGGATGGCGGCTCTCACTAAGATTTCTGCGCATCCGGTAAAGGGTCGGTCCTAGACAATCCGGCCGTGTTCTTTCAATGAGTTACAGCCCGCCCGCGCGGCTATGTCGCGAATCCGCAACAGCTTTGCGGCGTCGCTCAGGCCGCTCCCAAGCACCTGCTCGATTTCGGCCATCCAGCTCCGCACCGCTGCATGTACTCCGCTGGCCAGCTCGTCAGCGATCAGGTCTATGAATTCTCTTTCCGCGCTCAATGTGGGGGATGTCATGGTTGGTGTAACGCAGCTCGAAACCTCTGCTGCTCCCACCCATAGAAACACGTCCTGCCCGAAAACGATGTAAAAAGACAGTTAAATGGGGTAAAGAAATGTAAAGTCGCTGTTACATTTCTTTACATAGTTGGAATCAGCCTGAGCTCAGCCGCGAACCGGCGCCAGAATGTAACCCACAGCTAAGCGACTGTGCCCCAACTACATTTCGCCCGAGTGGAGAAAGGAGGACTGAGCTCAGCCGCGAATCGGCGCCAGAATGTAGCCCACGGCGTAAGCCGTGGGTTGTAATGGCACATGAGTGAAGCCCCGGAGGGGCGAAAGAATGAAATTTTCCGCGAATTCCGCGTTGATCTTTACTCACTCGCGGGAGCGCCGCACTCCGCGAAGGTCATGGCTTGGGCGGAGCTGCGGGTCCGCCGCTTCCACTCCTGAAACAATTCCGCGTAGTTTTTTGTGATGTATTGCTTGGGGGAAACGCCCAACCGCTCGGCGGTGCTATCAATCCACTCCGGCGGTCCTTCGATCTCCGCCAGATTGCCAATAGGCGTCTCATCCACCACCACGTGCCCCTCCGCATCCTTCCATTCGGCGCGAAACTTTTCGTATTGGAATGAAGGTAAGTAGCCCAGGGCCAGCAGGATGGCTTTCATGTTCTCGCCATTGGCCACCTCGGTCTCCGTTTCAACCCTCGTCTTGTGTATCCCTTTTTTCCCGCGCGCCTTGTGGGTGAGCGTCCATATGTCCCCATACTGACGTAATCGAAGCAACTGCCCGGTTTTTTGCAATTGCCCGTTGGCCGTGTCGTAAAGCGTATTGAATTCGTGTGTGCGGGGAGTTTGCTGGTGAAATCCCAGGGCGCGCAGCTTATCCTCGAGCTCGGCGATGTCTTCAACCACGAATTTGATTTCGACTTCGTCGGCCACGTGAACTCTTCCAAGTTAAAAAGAAAGGCCCTCGTTCCCGAGGGCCTGAGTCCTAACTGTTGCCCTTACCGCAACTCTTCCATACACTCTTCCAGCACTTTGCGGCTTGGACGCGTAACCTCCTGCGGCAAGGTGGCCAGCGGCTTGTCCGTCATATTCACCAGGTCAATGAAGTTGGGCGCCTTGGTGTTGACGTAGAGCACTCCGGTAAGCACTTCGTTCTTCTCGTGCGCTTCGAGCAGGCGGGTGATGGCGCCAATGCGGTTCGTGGGATCGTAGTCCTCTTCCAGCTTGCGCAAGTGCAGCTGCGAGCCATCGTGCATGGTCACGTCCACGGTGGTGCCGGGATCGTAATCCACGCTGATGTCCTCGAACGCAGGCACGAAGTTCACTTCGTGCAGCGGTTCGTCGTGATCCTTCATGTACTTGTACGACTTGGTTGAGCCCTCATGATCGTTGAAGGTCACGCACGGCGAAATAACGTCCAGCATCACCGTGCCGCGATGGGCGATGGCAGCCTTCATCATGGCCGAAAGCTGCTTCTTGTCGCCGGAAAAGGAGCGTCCCACAAAGGTGGCACCCAACTGGATGGCTAGCACGCAAGTGTCAATGGCGGGCAGATCGTTCACCACGCCCGTCTTCAGCTTGGACCCGACGTCGGCGGTGGCAGAGAACTGGCCCTTGGTCAGTCCGTACACGCCGTTATCTTCAATGATGTAAATGATGGGGAGGTTCCGCCGCATGAGGTGAATGAACTGCCCCATGCCGATGGAGGCGGTGTCACCGTCGCCGCTTACACCCAATGCCAGCAGGTTGCGATTAGCCAGCACCGCGCCTGTGGCCACCGAAGGCATGCGCCCGTGCACCGCGTTGAAGCTGTGGGAGCGGTTCATGAAGTACGCTGGGCTCTTGGATGAGCAGCCAATGCCGCTCAGTTTTGCCAGGCGCTCCGGTTGCACCCCCATTTCGTACATGGCCTCCAGAATGCGCTCGGAGATGGCATTGTGGCCGCAGCCGGCGCACAGCGTAGTCTTGCCGCCCTTATATTCCATAACGCTCAACCCAATCCGGTTGGTCTTGGGCGTCGGAGTTGATGTGCTCGCCATTTACTTACCCTCCATGGTCATGATCTCGTCAGTTACCGAACGCGCATCCAGGGGCAGCCCATGGATGTGGGCGATGCTGCGCAGGCGCGTGATGCGCTCCGGTGACACGTCCAGCTTGAGCAGTGAAAGCAGCTGCGCATCGCGGTTCTGCTCCACCACGTAAACCCGCTCGTGCTTCTCGATGAAGTCGTGCACCTCGCGGGTAAAAGGATAAGCGCGCACCCGCAGGTAATCGGCTTCCATGTTGTACTCCCCGCGCAGCTGGTCGAGGCTCTCCGTGATGGCCCAGTGCGAGGTGCCGTAGGCGATAATGCCGATTTTCGACTTGCCGGTGTGTACCTCGGGCCGCGGCACATGAGAACGCGCGGTTTCAAATTTGCGGTTGATGCGTTCCATGTTGTGCTCGAAGTCGTCCGGCCGTTCGCTGTACTGCGACTTTTCGTTGTGGCCGCTGCCGCGCGCGAACCAGGCCGCCGCCGGATGCTCCGTGCCCGGCAACGTGCGGTAGGGTATGCCGTCGCCATCCACATCCTTGTAGCGCTGGAAGCCGCCCAGCCGCTCCAGGTCTTCCTTGCTCAGCACTTTGCCGCGCTGGATCGGTTTCTCCGGGTACTCGAAGGGCTCCGACATCCAGTTGTTCATGCCCAGGTCAAGATCAGAGAGCACGAACACCGGCGTCTGGAACTGCTCCGCCAAATCAAACGCCTCGCCCGCGAACTTGAAGCACTCCTGGGGCGACGAGGGGAACAGCAAAATATGTTTGGTGTCTCCATGGGAGAGGAAAGCGGTGGAGAGCACGTCGCCCTGCGAGGTGCGGGTCGGCAGCCCAGTGGACGGCCCCACGCGCTGGATATCCCAGATTACCGCCGGAACCTCCACGTAGTAGGCCAGGCCGGCGAATTCCGACATCAGCGAAATGCCCGGGCCAGCGGTGGCGGTCATGGAACGGGCACCCGCCCAGCCCGCGCCGATCACCATGCCGATCGCGGCCAGCTCGTCTTCCGCCTGCACGATGGCGAATGTCGCCTTTCCATCGGGCCCAATGCGGTATTCCTTCATGTAATCAATCAGCGTTTCCACCAGGGAAGAGGAAGGCGTAATCGGATACCAGGTGACCACCGTGACGCCGGCGAACATGCAGCCCAGGGCGGAGGCGGAGTTGCCGTCAATGATGATCTTGCCCTTGTTCTTGTCCATGCGCTCGATGCGGTAGGGGTCCTGCTTGGTCAGGCTGGCCACCGCGTAATCGTAGCCGGCGCGCGCCGCTGCCAGGTTCAGCTCCGCCGCCTTCACCTTGCGGGCAAACTGTTTGCGGATGGCCTTTTCCACTTCCGCCATGTCCAGGTTGAGCAGGCGCGCCACCACGCCCACATACACCATGTTCTTCACCAGCTTGCGCAGTTTGGCTTCCGGGCACACCGTAGCCACCAGTTTGTCGTAAGGGACGGAATAAAAGATCAGGTCCTGGCGCAGGCTGCGCAGGTTGAGCGGCTCGTCGTAGAGCACCACCGCGCCATCGCCGAGCGAGAGGACGTCTTCCTGAGCGGTTTCCGGGTTCATCGCCACCAGGAAATCAATTTCCTTTTTGCGCGCGATGTAGCCGTCCTTGTTGGCTCGGATGGTGTACCAGGTGGGCAGACCGGCGATGTTGGAAGGAAACAGGTTCTTGCCCGAGACCGGAACGCCCATCTGGAAAATGGTGCGCAGCAGCACCGTGTTGGAGCTCTGCGAGCCCGAGCCGTTCACGGTGGCTACCTGGATGCTCATGTCGTTGACAATGGGTTTGCTGGCCGGTCGCCCGGCGTGCTGGATTGCTACATCAGTGGTGGCCATGGGGTCCTATCCTTGTGCCCTCTGCTGGACTGGAGTGGATTTCGCATTGATGGGGAAACTCTTCATTATACAAACCGTTTTGGATGGCGGTAAAGCCGAGCCCGGCGGGAGAACAGGACTGGTAACCGCCCCGGGCGCTATTCTTCGTGGAAGAACTGCGCCATCTGGCGGAACTTATTATATCGTGTAGCGACTATTTCCGGAGCAGGAATTTTTTTGAGCGGACAGTAGTTTTTCTGCAGGGCCGCATCCAGCAGCGCAGCCGCGGCATCGTGGTCGCGATGGGCCCCGCCTTCCGGCTCCGCCACAATCTCATCCACGCAGCCCAGTTCGCGCAAGTCGGAGGCGGTAATGCGCAGCGCCTGCGCGGCCAGTTCCTTCTTGCCTGCGTCCCGCCACATGATGGAAGCGCAGCCCTCGGGGGAAATCACCGAGTAGATGGCGTTTTCCATCATGAGCACGCGGTCGGCCACCGCAATGGCCAGCGCACCTCCGCTGCCCCCTTCTCCCGTAATGGTGGTCACGATGGGAACCTTCAGGCGAGCCATTTCGCGGAGATTGCGGGCGATCGCCTCCGCCTGCCCCCGCTCCTCCGCTCCCAGCCCGGGGTAGGCGCCGGGTGTGTCCACAAAAGTGAAAATCGGCCGCCCGAACTTTTCCGCCATGTGCATCGCGCGCAGAGCCTTGCGATACCCCTCCGGGTTGGGCATGCCGAAATTGCGATAAACCTTCTGCTTGGTGTCGCGCGCTTTCTGGTGCCCCAATACCAGCACCTCGTCGCCGTGGAAGCGGGCCATACCGCAAATAATGGCGGGATCGTCGCCGAAGGCGCGGTCGCCGTGCAGCTCGCTCCAGTCGGTGAAAATCCGCTCCACGTAGTCCAGCAGGTAAGGGCGTTGCGGATGCCGCGCCAGCTCCGTCTTTTCCCAGGCGTTGAGATGAGCGTAAATCTGCAGCCGCAGCGCGTTCACACGTTCGTGCAGCTGCTGCAGCTTGCGGTGCGCCGCCTGGTTATCACCGGCCAGCGACTCCAGCTGTTCGATCTGCTGCTCGATTCGTTCCAGCTCGTGTTGTGCCTTAATCGCCGATTCCATCTTGTCCTGCCGGCCGTCCAGCGAGGCTGCCCACAATGACTCCACCATCGAAAGCAGAAACTCAGAGACAGCAAACACGCCGTCGCTGCCCTCCCGCGCCCGCGCCGTTCCCGTGCCCGCTCCGCCGTGTTTCGTCGTGACTGCCACTCGCTTCAATCGATAACCCGCACGCTGCCCCGGCCGCAGAGTTCCTCCACGCGGTCAATGAAGCGGCGGTCTGGTTGGACATTATAGCCTTCGGCCTCCATCACTACCATGAAGTCGTCCTGGCGTTCCACGTCAAACAATACCTTCGCCGCCCCTTTGCTTTCGCTGCACAGCGCGTGCAGTCCGTCCACCGTGGCTTCGCTCGCCGTCTCCAGCGGAATGCGGATGCGCAGGTGGTTGGCCAGCTTGGGCCGGACGTCCTCCAGCGGCAGAATTTCGCTGACCGTCAGCTTGGGGTTCGCACCTTCCTCCACCCGCACCCCGCAGCGCACCAGCACCGGTACTTCCAGCTTCACCCGCTCTCCCAGGCGCTTATAGGCATCAGGAAACACCAGCATGTCGAGTGAACCGGTCATGTCTTCCAGCGTGGCCTGGGCATAGAGGTCGCCCCTCTTGGACTTAAGCACCCGCACATTGGCGATGATGCCGCCAATGCAGATCTCCTCGTCCTTGGCGGTGGAGTACTTCATTTGCCCGACTTCTTCCGAGGTGCGCGCGTTCAGATCCCGCAGCTTGTCGCGGTATTTTTCCAGCGGGTGGCCGGTGATGAAGAAGCCCAGGATTTCCTTCTCGGCAGCCAGGCGCTGGTGTTCATCCCAATCCGGCACCTCGGGCAGGTGATCGTTGTGGGCGTGCTCATGCTCCTGCTGGAACACACCGAACAGGCCGTGCTGGCCGGATTCGGCGTCGCGCTGTGCCTTAGCCGCGCGCTCCATGGCTTTGTCCAGCACCTCCATCAACTGCGCCCGCCTCCCCAGCGAATCCATGGCCCCGCTCTTGATCAGCGACTCCAGCACCCGTTTGTTCAGCAGTCGCAGGTCCACCTTCTCGCAGAACTGGTAAATGGTCTGGAAGCGGCCCAGTTGTTTGCGCGCCGCCACAATGGATTCAATGGCATTGTGGCCTACGTTTTTTACCGCCGCCAATCCGAAGCGGATGGCGCTGCCGTGAGGCGTAAAGTTGGCGTCGCTCACGTGCATGTCCGGCGGCTCCACCGCGATGCCCATCTCGCGGCATTCGTTGATGTACTTCACCACTTCGTCGGTATTGCCGGTCACCGAGGTGAGCAGGGCCGCCATGAACTCCACTGGATAATGCGTCTTCAAATAGGCGGTGTGGTAGGCCAGCAGCGCGTAAGCCGCCGAGTGCGACTTGTTGAAGCCGTAACCGGCAAACTGCTCCATCAAATCGAAAATCTTTTCGATCTTCTTCTGCGGGAAACCTCGCTGGGTGGCGCCCTCCACAAAGCGCTCCCGCTGCTTGGCCATTTCCTCGGCTTTCTTCTTGCCCATGGCCCGCCGCAGCAGGTCGGCTTCGCCCAGGGAGTACCCCGCCAGCCGGTTGGCGATCTGCATCACCTGTTCCTGGTAGACGATGACGCCTAGCGTCTCCTTCAGGTTTTCTTCCAGCTCCGGCAGTTCGTATTCGATCTTCTTGCGCCCATGCTTGCGGTCAATAAAGTCATCAATCATGCCGCCCTGAATGGGTCCTGGGCGGTAAAGCGCGTTAAGCGCAGTCAGGTCCTGGATGGAGTTGGGCTGGTAACGGCGCAGCACGTCCCGCATGCCGTGCGATTCAAACTGGAACACGCCCGAAGTCAGCCCTTTGTGGAAGACCTTCTCGTAGGTTTCGTTGTCCTCCAGTGGAATGTCGTCCAGGGTCAACTTCTGCTCGCGGGTTTGCGCGATCAGCTTGAGCGCGTCATCGAGAATGGTGAGCGTGGTCAGCCCGAGAAAGTCCATCTTCAACAGGCCCAGCTTCTCGATGGCCGTCATGTCGAAGGCGGTGACAATTTCGTCGTTTTTGGTCTTGTGCAGCGGCACCAGTTCGATCAGCGGCCGTGGCGAAATCACCACCCCCGCCGCGTGCACCCCCGAGTTGCGCACCAGCCCTTCCAGCTTCTTGGCCGTATCAATCAGTTGCTTCACCTGGCCATCGCTGTCGTAAGCCGTTTTCAGCGGCGGCGAATCTTCCAGCGCCTTATTGATGGTGATGTTCAGCGTGGTCGGCACCATCTTGGCGATGCGGTCCACTTCGGCGTAAGGAATCTCCATCGCCCGGCCCACATCCTTGATGGCCGCCTTAGCCGCCATGGTCCCGAAGGTAATGATTTGGGCCACGTTCTCCCGCCCGTACTTCTGGGTGACGTAGTTGATGACCTCGCCCCGCCGGTTCATACAGAAGTCAATATCAATATCGGGCATGGAGACGCGTTCCGGATTGAGGAAGCGCTCGAACAACAGGTCATGCTGCAGCGGGTCAATATCGGTAATGCCCATGGCATAGGAGACCAGCGAGCCCGCCGCCGAGCCGCGCCCCGGCCCCACGGGAATATGGTTCTCCTTGGCGTAGCGGATAAAATCCCACACAATCAGGAAATACCCGGCAAACTTCATCTGCTGGATGATGGCGATCTCGCGCGACAGGCGCTGGTCGTACTCGCTCAACGGATGCTTCAGCCGGCCCTGAGCCTCAAGCGGGCGCAGCGACTCCGCCCGGCGCGTGAAGCCCTGGTGCGCAATTTTCTCGAAATATGTGTCGAGCGTTTCGCCTTCGGGCACGTCAAAACGCGGGAACGGATGGCTGATCTTCTCCAGGCGCAGGTTGCAGCGCTCCGCTATGGCCAGCGTTTGCGTGAGCACGTCGGGCGCATCTTTGAATACCTGGTACATCTCGTTGTAGTTCTTGACGTAGAACTGGTTGCCTTGGAACTTCATCCGGTTGGTGTCCTGGATGGACTTCCCGGTCTGGATGCACACCATCACGTCCTGCGCGTGGGCGTCTTCCTCGCACAGATAGTGGCTGTCGTTGGTGGCCACCAGCGGCGTGCCCAGTTCCTGGCCCAGGCGGAACAGGTCCTTGTGGATGCGCCGTTCCATTTCGAGGCCCTGATCCTGGATCTCGATGAAGAAGTTTTGCGGGCCGAAAATTTCCCGGTAGAAGGCGGCTGCCTTCTTTGCCTCTTCGTACTTCCCTTCCGTCAGCCGCTCGCAAACTTCGCCCTTCAGGCAGCCGGAAAGGCTGATGAGCCCCTGCCCGTGCTCGGCCAGGAACTTCTTGCTGATCCGTGGTTTGTAGTAGAAACCATGAAGCGACGCTTCCGAGGTGATCTTGGCCAGGTTGCGATAGCCTTCCTCGTTTTCCGCCAGCAGCAGCAGGTGGTTATAGGTGTCGCCTTCGGGCGGCGTGCGGTCGGTGCGGTGGTCGTCCTTTTTGCAGACGTAAACCTCGCAGCCGATGATGGGCTTCACCCCGGCCTTGGTGGCGGCATTGAAAAAATCTACCGCGCCGAAAATGTTGCCGTGGTCGGTCATGGCCACGGCGGGCATGCCCAGCGTATGCACCCGGTCCACTAGTTTGTGCACGTCGCAGGCGCCGTCCAGCAGCGAGTAATCCGTGTGCAGGTGAAGATGGATGAACTGTTCGGCCATGCCCTCTGGGAAGCTCTTAATAGTGGAGTTTTGTTGTTTCCATTCTACCCACCTGAAGTACAGCCCGCGACACCCAAATATCCACAGCTACGCATTGACGTGGGCACAGGCGCCCCTTCGACTGGGCTCAGGCAGGCTCTCGCCTGTGCAGCCGGGCGTAGCCCGCTCATGTGCGCGGCACGGCGAAATGTGTCATCCTAGTGCTCCCCAGGTGCAAAGGAACAAAGCCCGTGAAATCGCGTAGGGCCCTCATCATCTTCCTCATGTTTGCTTTCTCTTCCCTGGCTGCCGCCCAGCCGGCGCGCATCATTTTCGATACCGACATGGGCAATGACATTGACGACGCCCTGGCCTTGGCCATGCTGCATGCACTCGAGAGCCGAGGTGAGGCCAAGCTGCTGGCCGTCACCATCACCAAAGACAACCGCTGGGCTGCCCCGTATGTGGACCTGATCAATACTTTTTACGGCCGACCCGACATTCCCATCGGCGTGGTGCACAACGGCAAGACGCCGGAAAGCAATCCCATGATTCAGGGGCCCTCGGAGCGCAAGCGGCCGGACGGCAGCTATGTTTACCCGCACAAAATTACGGATGGCAGCCAGGCTCCCGAAGCCGTTTCCCTGCTGCGAAAAATTTTGGCGCAGCAGCCCGACGGCAGCGTGGTCATCGTGCAGACCGGCTTCAGCACCAACCTGGCGCGCCTGCTTGATTCGGCGCCTGACAGCGCCAGCCCGCTCAGCGGCCGCGATCTAGCTGCGAAGAAAGTGCGCCTCCTGGTGGCCATGGCGGGAAATTACGTTTCCACCAAGCCGGAGTTCAACGTGGAAACCGATGTGCCTGCGGCGAGCAAACTGTTCGCCGAGTGGCCTACGCCGATTGTAGTCAGCGGGTTCGAAGTGGGCTTAGCCATGCTCTTCCCTGCGGCCAGCATCGAGCACGATTTCGAGTATGTGCCCGACCATCCCGTGGCCGAGGGCTATCGCCTGCTGATGAAGATGCCCTATGACCGTCCCACCTGGGATTTGACCGCCGCTCTCTACGCGGTATGGCCAGACCACGGGTTTTTTGACCTCTCCCCCCCCGGCAAGATCACCGTGCTTCCCGACGGCGGGACGAAGTTCGCTCCCGATCCCCAAGGCAAGCAGCGTTACCTGATCGTTACCGAAGCCGAGCGCCCGCGCACACTGGAAACCATGATTCTGCTGGCCAGCCAGCCTCCTGAGAAGGCGGGCGCCGCAGCTGCGGGACGGTAGCTACCGCAGCCCATACACGCTGAGTTGGCCTTTTGCGCCCACATACACCTTGCCATTCGCGATGGTGGGCACAGCGAACTTGACTGCCCCGCCGGCGTTGTCGCGCTGCGCGTTCTGCGTGCTGTCGTAGAGCTCTCGGGTTAGATCGGTGGCATCGTAGGCGCGCAGAATCTCGGGGCTGCCATCCACGTAGCCATCAGCCTGGATGATCCACACAATCCCGTTATGATTGCCATTAGCTGAAATTGAGGGCGTCGGCCCGGGAAACTGGAAGGTCGTGGACGATTGCGATTCCGGCACCGCCCGGAAATTGCTGCTCTGGGCATCGAATTTGAATGCCTTCAGCGTGTCCCAGGTGCCGCCCACGTAGAGGCTCCCGTTCCACCACGCGGGTGTGCCCCACACTCCCGCGCTAGCCAGCGGGATGGATTGAAGCACGCCGGTATCACCGGTTGGGTCGAACTTGCCCATGTGGGCGGCGTCCAGCAGGTAAATGGTTCCCGACTTGCCCGTAACCACCATCAACTGTCTGCCCTGCAGAGCGCTCAGCTTGGGCAAAAGCACCACGCCACCGGAACCGGGTTCGATGTCGCTGGCGTTGAGCGCCTCCTGGTCATAGGGCGTGAAATAGTCGCGCACGGAAAATTCGTGGCCCTCTTCCATGCCCAGCCGCACCACGCTGTTGCCGAAGTTCAGCCCTCCCCGCGGGAAGGCATCGAACACGCCGTTGCCGGTGGCGAAAAACGTATCCTGGCCATCTCCGGCGGGCGCGGCGCCCGATTGCCAGATGCCGCCACCCACGCCGTTCGGGGTTGCGTTCCAGGCGGCCACCTGGCGCAGGTTGCGGGCGTCGTACGCCATCACCCAGCCGTGGTAGGGCCAGCCATCGCAATGCGAAGCCCAGGCGATGTAAACCTTGCCATCCTGCAGCAGCAGTCCCGCGCGTTGGTGTTCGCGCAGCGGATCGAACCGCACAACGCCGCCGCTGGAAGCCGCGCCTGTCCCGGGCACCGCCGCCGAAATCACCACCGGCCCGCCCAGCCGCTCCGCTCCCGTCCTCACGTCCAGCGCATGCAGGCGCTGCACCATCTGCCCGTTTTCTTCCGACTTGCTCACCACGTACAGAATGCCGGCAACGGCATCAATCACCGGCGTGCCCGTAATGCCGATTTCCGGAACAATATCGGAGCACCCGTATTCGTTTACATCCTGCGCCGGCGCCGGCTTGATCCCGGCCGCCGCATTGACAAAGGTGTCCTGCCACAAGGGTTGAGCGTTGCCGCCGCCATCGTTATCGGCGTCGAAGGCATACACGCTGTCATGCTCGGTGGCCACGAACACCACGTTGTGCACGCCCTTATGCGGTACGCGCACGTCCGGCAGATACAGTGGTTGCGTGTACACGTACCCGTCCACCGCGTGGCTGAAGATTTTCCCGAACTGCCCAGGATTGACGTTTTCAGGCGTAAGTATGGTTTCGAGGACATTACTGCCCTGGCGTGCGGGATTGTTGTGGTAGGTGGTGACCCGGACCTTGCCGTCACCATTGCCCGGGGCCAGGCTGAGCACCAGCAGGGCAAAAATAAAGGCCACGGCCAGCGGCCAGCTCTGTTTCCGCGGAACTCCCATGGTCATGCTATCTGATGCTTCCGCAACCCTCGGTGGTGCTTGTGTGCTGCGCAAGCCGGAAGCAACCTATCCTGTCAGGCTGAAATGTAAATCCGCGCGCGTGATTCCCTGGTGCGATGCTAAACCATCCGCCAGCTCCCGTGTCCAACCTTTACACAAATGCTTATCGTGCGCCGCCCGCCAGCAGATGTTCTTCCTGCTGGACTTGCCCGCTGTTCCGAGACGCCTTCTGCAGGCGCCGCCATCAGCCAGCCGCCGGAAGTGTGTGGGACGGGGCTTCACCCCGGCTGAGCCCGTGTGGGGACGGGGCTTCGCCCGACGGAGCCCGTGTGGGGACGGGGCTTCGCCCCGTCCAGGGCGAGCGCAGCTCGCCTTCCTTCCATTGGCGATCCTGAGCGCGGCGTGGAAGCGTACCGCCTGAATCAGCCACTACTCGGTCGCGAATTTCTATATATTTCCTCTGGCGATTAGTTTTCTGATGGGGAGAAAAGCTCGTGACCCGATTGAGACCGGCATTCTTGCTCCCGCTGGCGGTGTTTTTATTCCTTCCGCTCTCCGCCCTCTCGCAACCCTGGCCGGAAGCCCGCGCCAATGCCTGGTACCAGCAGCAGCCCTGGCTGGTGGGCAGCAATTTCATTCCCGATGACGCCATCAATCAGCTGGAGATGTGGCAGGCCGCCACCTTCGACCCGCACGAAATAGACAAGGAACTGGGCTGGGCCGAGGGCCTCGGCATGAACACCATGCGCGTGTTCCTGCACGACCTGCTCTGGGAGCAGGACGCGGATGGCTTCAAGCAGAGGATCAATACATTCCTGGAAATTGCTGCCCGCCACCACATTCGGCCCATCTTCGTTCTCTTCGATTCCTGCTGGGATCCCCTGCCCAAGCTGGGCCCGCAGCATCCGCCGATTCCCGGCGTGCACAATTCCGGTTGGGTGCAGAGCCCCGGCGCCGCGGCCCTACAGGATCCCGCGCAATACCCGCGCCTGCAATCCTACGTGCAAGGCATGATCGGCGCTTTTGCCAACGATCCTCGCGTGCTGGCCTGGGATTTGTGGAACGAACCCGACAATACGAACGGCGGCTCCTACGCCCGCCTGGAGCCCAAGAACAAGGTGCAATTGGTGCAGGCCCTGCTGCCTCAAGTATTTGCCTGGGCCCGCGCCGCCCATCCTTCGCAGCCGCTGACCAGCGGCGTCTGGGATGGCGACTGGTCAGCCGACAACAAGCTGACGCCCATGCAAAAAATTCAGCTGGAGAATTCCGACATCCTTTCCTTTCACAATTACTCGTGGCCGGAAGATTTTGAAAAGCATGTGCACTGGCTGCAGCGCTATCACCGCCCCATCCTCTGCAGCGAATTCATGGCCCGTCCCATGGGCAGCACCTTCGATACTATCCTGCCCATCGCGAAGAAATACCACGTCGGCGCCATCAACTGGGGCCTGGTCGCCGGCAAAACTCAAACTTATCTGCCCTGGGATTCCTGGCAGCGGCCTTACGTTCTCGAGCCGCCGCCCGTCTGGTTTCACGAAGTGTTTCACCCGGATGGCAAGCCTTACCGGGAAGAGGAAGCGCTTATCATCCGTCAGTTGACCGGTAAATCCGCCTCCCAACTTGGCGTGAAGTGACGGCTGAGCCTCAGGGGTACTCTTGATCCGAAGGCGACTTACGTATGTCACCTCTCGTGAACCCCGATGTCCTTCCGATTGAGGAAATCTGGAAGCTTATGTGCGCTACGTCGAACTAACTCAGAAGCTTACATCTGTCATGTCGAGCGAGGGCGCACGCCCGAGTCGAAACACCCCCGCGCCGCCGGCAACACCATGAATGCGTGAAGGCGTTCCTGTATCGGTACCTACTTGATCGTATGTGGGGTGATTCAGGGCCGGCGCGGCACGGCGCGAGGTGGATCCCGCTTACTGAGTGGAGAATTTGTAGGTCGTGGTGGACCGGAACCAGCGCCCCGCCTTCAACTCGGTGGAAGGGAACTTAGGCTGGTTGGGGGAATCGGGAAAATGCTGCGTCTCCAGGCAAAATGCAGAGCGCCGCTGATACTTCACTCCGCCTTTCCCCGCCACCGTTCCATCCAGAAAATTCCCGCTGTACAGCTGAATCCCCGGTTGCGTGGTCCACACCTCCAGCACCCGCCCCGAGCTGGGATCGTAGGCGCGTCCCGCGAGCACCGGCCTGCGCCCCGCTTTCCCATCCAGCACGAAGTTGTGATCGTACCCGTGTGCCAGCTTCAGCTGCTCATAATCGGCATCAATGCGCGCGCCAATGGCGGTGCTCTGCGTGAAGTCCAGCGGCGTTCCCTTCACGCTGGCGATCTCCCCGGTGGGAATCAGGTCGGCATTGATCGGCGTGAACCGGCCCGCGTGCAACATCACTTGCTGCTGCAGAACGTCGCCATGCCCCTGCCCTGCCAAATTGAAATAAGAATGGTTTGTCAGGTTCACCACCGTGTCTTTATCGCTGGTGGCCGCGTATTCAATTTTCAGGCTGTTGTCGTCGCCTAGCGTGAAGCGCACGTCCACCGACAAATTTCCGGGGAAGCCCTGGTCCCCATCCTTGCTCAGGTAAGTCATCTGCAGCGCCGCAGCCGCAGGCGTGGAAACGTCTTCCGCCTTCCATAGCCTTTTATTGAAGCCGCTGGTACCGCCGTGCAGAGTGTTGTCGCCGTTGTTCTTGGGCAGGGTGTAAACATGCCCATCTAGCGTGAACTTGCCGTGGGCAATGCGGTTGGCATAACGGCCCACCGTGGCCCCGAAGTACGCTTTATCGTTGACATAGCCTTCCAGGTTGTCGTAGCCCAGCACCACGTCCTCAATTTTGCCGTGACGGTCGGGCACTCTCATGCGCACAACCGTGGCGCCGTAGTTGGTGATGGCCACCTCCATCCCATTCTTGTTGCGCAGAATGTAGAGGTCGGCCTGGCCGCCATCCGGGGTCTTGCCAAATAGTTCCTTGTGCATCCTGTTATTCGCCGCTGCCCTTTCGAATTTTGGCTGGTGTTGCGCGAAGGTCAAAGAAACATACACAGCCAGCGGCAACAGCAGCAGCTGGGCACAAAAAGCGATGCGTCGCAAGGAGCCTCCTTCGATTGCCGCATAGCCTGGCTAGTCCCGTGGTAAACAAAGAACGGTAATGCCAGCGGCCTGTCCGGGTCAACCGGCGCGACTCCATCATCCCGTCAGAAACCGCCGCAGGGGCTGTGGTAAACTCGGCGTCCCCTGTAGCTCGAGCCATTGCCTGCTATGAAGCGTGCCGTCGCACCTCCTCGCGTGGTCAAGGTGGAAGACCTTCGGCGCGTGGCCCAGCGCCGCGTACCCCGCGTCGTTTTCGATTACCTGGATGGCGGCTCCGACGGCGAGGTCACCCTGCGCGAGAACTGCCGCGCTTTTGAGCAGGTCACCTTTCGTCCTCGCCACGCCGTGGCTGTGCCCACGTGCGATCTGCGTACCCGGGTGCTGGGCCTGGACCTGGCGCTTCCATTCCTGCTGGCGCCAGTGGGCTACAGCCGGGTCATGCACCCGGATGGCGAATGCGGCGCCGCGCGCGTTGCCGGCAAGGCCGGCACCGGCTACATTCTCTCCACCCTCTCCGGCCATCGCCTGGAAGACGTGAAGGCGGCCTCCACCGGCCCGGTCTGCTTCCAGCTCTACCTGGTAGGCGGCCGTAAAGTCGCGGAAGGCACGGTGGCGCGCGCCCGCGCCGCCGGATGCGCGGCGCTGGCGGTCACCATTGATACTGCCGTCGCTGGACTGCGCGAGCGCGACGTGCGCAATGGCATGGTCGAACTGCTGGGCGGCAGCGCATTCTCCAAGCTGCCCTATATCTCCCAGGTGCTCACACGCCCACGCTGGCTGCTGGATTTTCTGCTTGATGGCGGCGTGCCGCCCATGGCCAACGTTGTGCTTTCCGACGGCAAGCCCCTTCCCCTGATTGACGTGGGCGCCGCCCTCGCCGCCGCCGCCGTCACCTGGCAGGATTTGCGCTGGCTGCGCCAAGCCTGGCCCGGTCCTATCGTGGTGAAGGGCGTCCTTACTGCCGAGGATGCTCGCCGCGCCGTGGATGAGGGCGCGGCCGCGGTAGTGGTCTCCAACCACGGAGGCCGGCAGTTGGATTGCGTTTCGGCCACCTTGCGTGCGTTGCCGGAGGTGGTCGCGGCCGTCGGCGATAAGACCGAAGTGCTCATGGACGGCGGCATCCGCCGCGGCAGCGACATCGTAAAGGCCATTTGCCTGGGCGCCCGCGCCGTGCTCATCGGCCGCGCCTACGCCTACGGCCTGGCCGCAGCCGGAGAAGCGGGCGTGACTCGAGCCATCCAGATCCTCATCGCCGACCTGGAGCGCACCCTGCGGCTGCTGGGCTGCTCCTCCATCCGCGAACTGGACCGTTCCTATGTCGAGCTCCCTGTGGAATGGACGAAACGCTCATCGCAGGCCTCCGCCTGATGTCGAAATAAAAACCGCAAAGGACGCAAAGGCGGCAGAGAACGAAATCACAAAGTTGGTGAATTAATCTATCTAAGTTGTTTTTCTGATCCGTCAGGTACAGAAGGGAATGCGATAAATTTTCTCTGCGTCCTCTGCGGTTTTGGTTTGGTTTTGCTTTTGCTTTTGGTGTTGATTCACCCAGGAGCGCGAAATCTTCACGCAAACCCTCAACCCGGTCGGCAATATGTGGCTTACCGTCCTGCTGGCGCTGGTGCCCCTGGCTGCGCTGCTTTTTCTGCTCGCCATTGTGCGCCTCACCGCCTGGCTAGCCGCTCTCATCGCGGGTGGGGTCGCCCTCACGCTTGGCGCGGCGCTCTGGCACGCGCCTTGGGGAGGCATGTTGCGCTCCTACTCCTATGGCGCTCTCTCCGGCGCCTGGGTGATTGACTGGATCACCTTCTGGGGCCTGGTCATCTTTAACACCCTGGTCGTGACGGGCGACTTCGCCCGCTTTAAAGCTTGGATGGTGCACCACGCCACCGCCGACATTCGCGTGCAAACCATCATGCTGGCCTGGGCTTTCGGCGCGCTCCTCGAAGGATTGGTGGGCTTTGGCTATCCCTGGGCCGTGGTGGTGCCCATCCTCGCCGGCCTCGGCATCGCCGATCTGGAAGCCATCCGCATCGCCGCCCTGGCCAACAACGCTCCTGTTTCCTATGGCGCGCTGGGCGTCCCCATCCTCGCGCTTTCGGTGGTGACTTCGCTGCCCGTCATGGCGCTTTCAGCCTCGGTGGGAAATATTGTGGCCGTGCTGGCGCTCCTACCCCCCTGGGTGCTGATTTACCTGGTCACGAACTGGAAGGGCGTCCGCGAGGCCTGGCCGCTGGCACTGGTCGGCTCCTTCTCCTACATCGCCGGACAATGGCCGGTGGCGCACTATCTCGGCCCCTACCTGCCCGATCTCAGCGGCGCGCTGGTTTCCTTCTGGGTGCTATTCGGGTTTGTGAAACTCTGGTCACCCAAAACCATTCGCGGATTCGGCGGCCTGCCGCTGGAACTGGTTGCGCGCGATCCCGACCCGCCGGTCACCGGTCGGGAAGCTTTTTCCGTGTGGCTACCCTACCTAGTGCTCATTGGCGTTGTGGTGGCCTGGACCGGACCCTGGTCGCACCTGCCCTCCATCAGCCTGTTTCACTTGACGGAAACGGCTCGCTCCTCCGTCACCCAGAAGTCCATCGCTTCCACCTTCAACTTCAATCCGCTGAGCGGAGGCACCTCAATTTTCGTTTCCTGGCTGGTGATTCTGGCCCTCCTGCGGCCTGGGGCTGGGGCGCTGAAGCAAGTCTTCGCCAAAACCTTCCACCAGATTTGGGGCGCCCTGATTGTCGCCCTCTTCGTTTTCGCCCTCGCTTACACATTCGTGTATACGGGGATGGCCAATTCGCTGGCCTACGGGCTCTCCAAAACCGGTGTGATCTTTGTGGCGCTGGCGCCGATTCTGGGCTGGATCGGCGTGGCCCTCTCCGGCAGCAACACTTCCACCAACGCCATGTTTGGCCCAGTGCAGGCGGTCACCGGGCGCCTGCTCAACATGCCGGCTCTGCTGCTGCCTTCGCTCAATTCCGTGGGCGCCGAGGTGGGCAAACCCATCGCCCCGCAAACCGCCAGCGTGGGTGTTTCCACCAGCAAATTCGTGCGCAGCGAGGGCGCGGTCATCCGCCACAATATGGGTTGGACGCTGATTATGCTGGGCTACCTGGTGCTGATCGCGCTGTTTTTCTATTTCGCCTTGCCCAATGTGATGGCGCTGTAGGCGCGCCCTGCGGTTGACCGACAAATGAAAACCGCAGCGGACGCCAAGGACGTAGAGGTTTAAAGTAAATCTTGAATCAGGCCCTATGTTTACTCATTTCAGATGATAAGTACCGACAAAGAAAAAATGTTCCTCGGCGTCCTCCGCGTACTCTGCGGTTAAGTTTTGATCTTCGTTTCGCAGCCCATGAACTTTGCCGCCTATCTCGCCCGCATCGGTTACTCGGGGCCGGTTACGCCCACGCTGGAGGTGCTGCGCGCTGTTCATCGCGCCCACCTGCTCAGCGTGCCTTTTGAGAACCTGGATATTGCCCGCGGGCGCGCCCTGGTGGTGGATCAGGAGGCCTGCGTGCGCAAGCTGGTGGAACAGCGCCGCGGCGGCTTCTGCTACGAGATGAATGGCGCTTTCGCCGCCCTGCTCCAGGCGATCGGGTTCCAGGTCACGCTTCTGTCCGCCCGCGTAGCCCGCCAGGACGGCTCTTTCGGCCCCGAATTCGACCACCTCACCTTGCGCGTGGACCTGGACCAGCCCTGGCTTGCCGACGTCGGCTTTGGCGACTCCTTTCTTGAGCCGTTGCGCCTTCTGCCCGGCATCGCGCAGCAAGATGCCGGACAGATTTATCGCATTACCGAAACTGGCAGCGTGCTCCAACTGCAAAAATGGGAAACCGGGGGCGCCTGGAACGATTTGTACAGGTTCACTCTTCAACCCCGCCAGATTCAAGACTTCGCGGCCATGTGCCACTATCACCAGACCTCGCCCGATTCAAGCTTCACCCGCAAGCGCCTGTGCACGCGCGCCACGCCCGAAGGCCGCATCACTCTTTCCGACATGAAACTGACGATTACCCGCAAGGGGGAAAAGGAACAGAGGATGCTCTCCTCCGAGGACGAATGGCGCGCCGCCCTGCGCGAATACTTCGAACTTGTGCTGGAATAGACACCAAGCGGCACAAGAATACAGCCTGCGCCGCAAGCCATGGGTTAGCAGCGGAACCCAGGAAAGCCCTCAGGGGCGAAAGCTGGGTCATGGGACAATCCGTGAAGGCCGACTCCCCGCCAGTCATTCGAAAGAGATTTTCTCGCGTCCTCTGCGTTAATCTTTTTCGCTCCCTCCGCCCACGAATTGCACAATCTCCAGCCTGTCCCCACCCTTCAGCCAGGTCTGCGGCCACAGCTCGCGGCGCACGATCTCACGATTCAGCTCTACTGCCACGCGGTCTGCCTTCATGCCCAGTTGCTCAACCAGCACCGCCAGCGTCAGCCCCTCCGTCAGTTCCCGCTCCTCGCCATTAATCTGCAGCTTCATACCTCGATTCTAACTGCAAGAAATCAAACCCGCAGAGAACGCAAATGACGAAGACGGTTCTAGGTCTTACCAAAACCCAAATTCACGTTGAGCCGTTCTAAACCCACACCTGCGTCGAGGGACTCAGGAGATATTCCTCCGCGTCCTCTGCGTCTCGGCGTTGGGTTTTGGTGTTGCTTTTGTTTTATGCACGACGCTTCAGAATCTCCGCGTCCTCTGCGTCTCGGCGTTGGGTCTTGGTTTTGGTTTTGTCTTACGCGCGCGCGGACTTGCGCAGCCGGAATTTGCGGGTAACCACTCTGCCCCCGTGCGTCGCCTGCACCAGAATGTCGGATTGGGAGAGCTCCGGCTCGTCAGCTCCCAGCTTCAGCTCGGCTGCCCCGGATGAGTCGGTAGTCGCCTGCGAGTAAAGCGGCTCGCCCTCGGACCGCTTCAGCCGGGCCGTCACTTTGGCGCCTTCCACCGGCCTCTCGCCCTCGCTCACCAGAATTCTCACCATAAGGGCATCTTCGGAGCGCGGCGCTCCCGCATTGGTCCATTGCAGCTTCAGCCCGCTGGGCGCCTTGGGAATTTCCGGTTCCGGACGGCCCAGCACACCCTCCAGCCGTCCTTCGCGGATGGCGTCCAGCACCGATTTGTGCTGGCCCCGCAGGCTCTGCTCCAGCTGCTTCTCCGAGATTTCGTCCCGCTGACCGCCCTGCTGATACGGTGTCGCCATTTTTCCAATGCACCGGCCGCGCACGAATACCTGCGTCTGCAGCAGCCGCTCGTGTTCCCGCGCCTCGCTCTGCACGTGGTATACGGTGTCCAAGTGCTTTACATCTGTGTTGAAACCAAAAATCATAGAAGCCTGCTGCCGCGTACCACTGCCGATACCTGCTGCGTTGCCGCCGCCGTCCCGCGCGCTTGACAGTGGCAACTATCAAAACCTAATCTAACTAGTTTAGCTCTTGTATTGGTCGCGAATTATATACATCAGCTTTATGCCGGACAATTACTTCACTCGCTACCTGCCGTTGCTCATCTACTTCGTCTTCGCCGGGGCGCTGGCGAGTGCCATCGTGCTTTTATCCTGGATTGTTGGTCAGCGCCGGCCCACGCGCGCCAAGATGCAGCCCTACGAGTGCGGCATCCTCCCCACAGGCGATGCCCGCGAGCGCTTCTCCGTCAAGTTCTACCTGGTCGCCATGCTCTTCATTCTGTTCGATGTAGAGGCGGTTTTCCTCTATCCCTGGGCCATCCTGCTGCGCGATCTCAAGATGTTCGGCTTCTGGGAGATGCTGGTCTACATCGGCATCGTGCTGGTGGGATTCTTCTACGTCTGGAAGAAGGGCGTGCTGGACTGGTCCACTACCCGGGGAGAGTCGCTTTAGATGCCTATCGCCCCTGCTATCAGCAAATTGGAAGATCTGCTGGAACGCCCCGCCGTGGCTGCCTTGCTGGCCTGGCGACGTGAGGCCGTGCAGTCGGCCAGGTTCGATCGCAACGAGCTCACCATTTACCTGGAGCGCGGCTCCATCCGCGAGGCCTGCGCCATCCTGAAGGATTCAGCCGAGGCCCAGTTCAGCTTTTTCTCTGACCTGACCTGCGTGGACCTCTACCCCTCCGAGCCGCGTTTCGAAGTGGTTTACCACCTGCTTTCCATGAAGCGGAAGGACCGGGTGCGCCTCAAGGTGCAGTTGCCCGGCTCCGATCCCAGCTTGGAATCCATCACACCCCTCTGGCCGGCGGCCAATTTCTTCGAACGCGAGATCTTTGACCTCTTTGGCGTGCGCTTCCAGGGACATCCCTACCTCCGCCGCATCCTCATGCCTGAGGACTGGGAGGGCCATCCCTTGCGCAAGGACTACCCGGTCGAGGGATATCGGTAATCATGGCCCATATGACCACAACCCCGGTGATTGAGCCCGGCCAGGATCGCACCATGATCCTGAACATGGGCCCGCAGCACCCCTCTACTCATGGCGTGCTGCGTCTCATTCTGGAGATTGACGGGGAAAACGTGGTCCGCATGATGCCGGATATCGGCTACCTGCACACCGGCATCGAGAAGACCTGCGAAGCCAAGTTCTACCAGCAGGTGGTGCCCCTCACCGACCGCATTGACTACCTCTGTCCGCTCACCAACAACCTGTGCTACGTGCTGGCGGCGGAGAAGCTGCTGGGCATGGAAATCCCGCCGCGCGCGCAATGGATTCGGGTCATGCTCAACGAACTGACCCGCATCAACTCCCACCTGGTGTGGCTGGGCACGCATGCTCTCGATATCGGCGCCATGTCGGTTTTCCTTTACTGCTTCCGCGAGCGGGAAGACCTGCTGCGCATCTTTGAGATGGTCAGCGGCCAGCGCATGATGACCTCCTACTTCCGGGTAGGCGGGCTGGCCTTGGAGCCGCCGCTGGGCTTCTTCGACCGCGTGAAGCACTTCGCCGACCGCTTCCCCGAAAAAGTTGACGAGTACGAGGGCCTGCTCACTTCCAATCCCATCTGGGTGGAGCGCACCAAGAACGTGGCCTACCTCTCGCCCGAGGACGGCATCGCCATCGGCGCTACCGGGCCCACGCTGCGCGCCTCCGGCGTGGATTGGGACCTGCGCCGCGACATGCCCTATTCGAGCTACGAGCAGTTCCAGTTCAAGGTGCCAGTGCGCGCCGAGGGCGACGTTTTCTCCCGTTACATGGTGCGCGTCGAAGAACTCCGTGAGTCCAACAAGATTGTGCAGCAGGCGCTGGCCGGGCTCCCCGAAGGCCCCATCAAAGCGGAATCGCCTAAGGTGGTTCTTCCCGAGCGCGAGAAGATGAAGACACAGATGGAAGCCCTCATCTATCACTTCAAAATCATCACTGAGGGCTTTACCGTCCCCGCGGGTGAGGTTTACCAGGCCATTGAGTCGCCGCGTGGCGAGATGGGCTACTACGTGGTCAGCGATGGCACCGCCAAGCCCTACCGCGTGCACATGCGTTCGCCTTCGTTTGTAAACCTGCAGGCGCTGCCCAAAATGTGCGAAGGCCGCCTCATCGCCGACGTGGTCGCCGCCATCGGCAGCATTGATATCGTGCTCGGCGAGATAGACCGGTAATTGAGTGATTGTGTAATCGGGTAATTGTGTAATTGAAAATCGGCGCGAGGTGGTGAGCATGGCGTCGAAGCCCGAAGATTTAAGAGAGCGCACCAAGAAGTTCGCGCTGCGCATTATCCGATTGTTTCGGGCTCTGCCGAGGAGTGGGGACGCACAGGTCATCGGCAAGCAGTTGCTCCGCAGTGGCACATCTGTGGCCGCAAATTATCGGGCGGCGTGCCGGGCAAGATCGCGGCAGGAATTTGCCGCGAGAGTTGGAATCGTAATGGAGGAGTCGGACGAAACGGTGTTCTGGCTGGAGCTCATTTGCGAGTCGGGAATAATGCCGGTTCCCCGCCTGGAGGCTCTACTGAAGGAGGCGCGCGAACTGGCGGCAATATTCACGGCCTCATACCGCACCGCTCGCAGAAAACGGTCAATTACACAATTACCCGATTACCCGATTACACAATCATGAGGTTTTCCGACAGCTTCGAGTCCCGCTTCACCTCCATGCTTGGCCACTATCCCACCAAGCGGTCGGTGCTGGTGCCTACCCTGCTCTACATGCAGGACGAGCTTGGCTACCTTACCGACGAGGCTATCCGCGACATAGCGCAGCGCCTGGAGTTGACCGAACTGGAAGTGCGCAACGTGATCAGCTACTACTCCATGCTCACCACGCGCCCGCGCGGCAAATATAACGTGCAAGTCTGCCGTAATATCAGCTGCATGCTCTGCGGCGCCGACGATGTCATTGCGCACCTGAAAAAGCGCCTGGGTATCGCCCACAAGGGCACGACGGCGGACGGCATGTTCTCCTTCGAGGAAGTGGAGTGCATCGGCGCCTGCAGCTGGGCGCCCGCCATGCAGGTCAACTACGACTTCCACGAGAAGCTCACGCCGGAAAACGCGGAGAAGGTTCTGGACGAGTATCGGAGGAAAGGAAGCCAGTGATCGTGCAATTGGATAATCGGGTAATTGGGTAAATGAAACCGCCCGCTTCGGTCTTCAATTACCCGATTACTCAATTACCCAATTACTCAATTCGTTCCGCTTAGGAATAAATGGCCGATTTAGTAAGCCATCCCGACGAAGTCAAGGTCGTCTCCCGGCGCTTCGGCCAGGGTGCGGCCAATCTCGACCGCTACCTCGAGCTTGACGGCTACAAGGCCGTGCAGAAGGCGCTCAGCATCGGCCCCGACGCCGTCATCAATGAGATGAAGGCCTCAAACCTGCGCGGCCGCGGCGGCGCCGGCTTCCCTACCGGCATGAAGTGGAGCTTCGTCCCCAAGCAGGCACCCAAACCTAAGTACGTCCTCTGCAACGGTGACGAAAGCGAGCCTGGCACCTGCAAGGACCGGCTCATCCTGGAACACGATCCGCATTCTGTGATCGAAGGCGTGGTGGTGGCCGGCATCGCCGTGGGCTCCCATACTGGCTACATCTACATTCGCGGCGAATACCGCTACCTTTCGGAGATCATGCAGAAGGCGCTGGCCGACGCCTACGCTCGCGGCTTTCTCGGCAAAAATATTTTTGGGAGCGGCTACGACTTCGATGTGTACTGGCACGGCGGCGCCGGCGCCTATGAAGTGGGCGAAGAGTCCGCGCTCATGGAGTCGCTGGAGGGCAAGCGTGGCGTCCCTCGCATTCGCCCGCCATTCCCCGCTGTTGTCGGCCTGTGGGGCGGCCCCACCGTCATCAACAATGTGGAAACACTGGCCAGCGTTCCCCACATCATGCTGGGCGGCGGCGAATGGTACGCCAGCCTGGGCACTCCCAAGAACGGCGGCACGCGCCTGTTCTGCCTCAGCGGGCACGTAGCCAAGCCCGGTGTGTACGAGCTGCCGCTCGGCTACAACCTGAAGAAGATGATCTTCGAAGTCGGCGGCGGCATCCGCGACGGCAATAAACTCAAGGCCGTTACCCCCGGCGGCTCTTCCACCCCGGTGCTTAAGGCCGACGAATGCGATGTAGGCATGGATTTCGACCAGCTCATGAAAGCCGGCTCCATGCTGGGCTCTGGCGGCGTGGTCGTGCTCGACGACACCACCTGCATGGTCAAGTATCTGCAGCGCATCATGATGTTCTACCAGCACGAGAGCTGCGGCTGGTGCATTCCCTGCCGCGAAGGCACGGACTGGCTTAAGAAGACGCTCAACCGCTTCCATGCTGGCGGCGGTGTGGAAAAGGACATTGGCAACATTCAGTACCTGGCGGAAAACATGCTTGGCCGCACATTCTGCCCCTTGGGCGATGCGGCCGCCATGCCCGCGATTTCCATTGTGAAGAAGTATCGGAACGAGTTTGAGGATCACCTGAACGGACGGCCCTGCCCGTTGGAGGCGAAAGCGCTTGAGGCGGTGCCGGCCTGAGAGATTGTGTAATCGGGTAATTGTGTAATCGGGCAATTGGGGCGGTATTCGGCTCAGCTGCTGGTGCAATCGGTTTCAAATTACACAATTACTGAATTACACAATTACTCAATTTCTTATGCCCGACGTAAACATCACGGTTGATGGCAAGAAGCTGGCGGTTCCCGCCGGCACGCTGCTCATCGAGGCCTGCAAGAGCGTAGGCATCGAGGTGCCCTCCTTTTGCTATTACCCCGGCCTGTCGCTGCAGGGCGCCTGCCGCATGTGCCTGGTCAAGATTGAAAAAATGCCCAAGCTGCAGACCGCCTGCACCACGGTGGTCACTGAGGGCATGGTCGTCAGCACCGAAATTGACGAGGTCCGCCAGGCGCGCAAGGCCATGCTGGAACTGTTGCTCGCCAATCACCCCCTTGACTGTCCGGTGTGCGACGCCGGCGGCGAGTGCGAGTTGCAGGACATGACTTTCTCCTACGGCGCCGCCGAATCCAAGCTCATTGACATCAAGAACCACAAGGATGAGCAGCAGTGGTCGCCGGTGGTGTACTTCGACCGCCCCCGCTGCATCATGTGCTACCGCTGCGTGCGCATCTGCGGCGAAGGCATGGACGTGTGGGCCCTGGGCACCGCCAATCGCGGTTCCGCCCAGCTCATCATGCCCAACCACTCCGACTATCTGGAGTGCGAAGAGTGCGGCATGTGCATTGACATCTGCCCTGTGGGCGCGCTCACCTCCGGCGCTTACCGTTACAAGACTCGCCCCTGGGAAATGAAGCACGTAGGCACCGTCTGTACTCACTGCGCCGATGGCTGCAAAACCACCCTCGGCGTGCGCCGCTCGCCTACCGGCATGCAGATTGTGCGCGGCGATAACCGCGACAAGAGCGGTATCAACGGTGACTTTCTCTGCATCAAGGGCCGCTACGCCTTCGATTTCGCCAGCCACGATCACCGCATCCAGCAGCCGCTCATCCGTCGGGAGGGCCGCCACGTGCCCGCCAGCTATGACCAGGCGTACGAGCACATCGCACTTCGCCTTAAGGAAATTCGCGAGCAGCACGGTGGCCACGCCATCGGCGTGATTGGCTCCACCCGCACCAGCAACGAAGAAAGTTACCTCCTGCAGAAGTTTGCCCGGCTGCTGCTGGGCACCAACAACATTGACCACCACCGAACCGCCGATTTCCCGTCGTTTGCCGGCGCGCTGGCGCGCAAAAAAGACGCTACTGCCAGCATGCGTGATGTGTTCAACGCGCCCGCAATTCTGCTGATCGGTAACGATCCCACCGAGCAGCATCCCCTGCTTGCCTGGCAGATTCGCAACAACGTGCGCCTGCACCGGGCGCGCTTGTACGTGGTGAATTCCTCGCCCATCAAGCTGCGCCGCCAGGCCGCCAGCTTCACCCAGATTCCCGCCGGAAGCGAACCGCAACTAGCTGCCTTCCTCGCCGGCGACGACTCCGCCGCGAACGCCCTCGCCTCCGGCGAAATCACACGTGAAGCCCTCGCCGCCTTGCGCGACAAGCTCCGGGGCGAGCCGAACCTGATCATCATCTTCGGCTCTGAGCTGCGCGGGAGCAGTATTGATTCTCTAGTCCGCTTCGGAGCCGCAATTTCGGGAGCGAAGTTTGTCTGCCTGGGTGATTACGCCAACTCTCGCGGGGCCGCCGACATGGGCCTTTATCCGGACCTGCTGCCCGGCTACGTGCCCGTGGGCTCCGGTGCCCGCTTCCATGAGGAGTGGGGCGCGCCCGTGCCCACCGAACCGGGCATGAACCTGCTGCAGATGGTGGATGCGGCGAAGGCAGGCCGCCTGAAAGCGCTCTACATCGTGGGCGCCAATCCCGTGGCCCGCTACAACCTTGATCCCTTTGCTCTTTCGAAAACGTTCATCGTCGCCCACGACATGTTCCTCACGGAGACTGCGCTGCTCGCCGAGGTTATCCTGCCTGCCGCCAATGCCTATGAGAAGTCGGGCACCTTTACCAACACCTGCGGCGACCTCCAACTGCTGAAGAAAGCCGGCGACATCACCACCGTGAAGAGCGACTTCGAAATGCTGCTGCGCGTGGCCGATCGCCTGGGCTTTGACCTGCGCCAACTAGTGCCTTTCCGCCAGGCCGAGCGCGCCGACCTGGGTCAGTCTCGCGGCGCGCAGTCCGGCGAAGCCGATCGTCACGCCATCTGGCTGGAGGCACATGGGCTCGAGCCCAAGCTCAGCCCGTTTGATCCCATTGCCATGCTCGACGAAATCCAGCGCCTGGTGCCGGGTTACGACGTTTCGCGCGTCGAACTGCTGGCCGGCAATGATCAGCACACGAGCATAGAGGCAGGCGTGGCCAGCTCCATCGCCAGCCAGCCGGAACTCATTCTGCCTGCCAATGACACGCTATTTACCTCGGGCACCCTGGGACGCTACTCGCGGACCCTCAACTCGGTGATTGAAAACCCGCGGCGTGCCCCAGCAGATAAAGCGGATAGAGAAGTGGTCGTATAAAGTTTCACGTTTCAAGCTTTCCCAGGTTTCAGGGTTTCCCAGTTTTCAAGGTTGCCCAGTTTTCAAGGTTTTAGAGGTTTCAGACGTTTCAAGCTGTCACAGGTTTTAAGGCTTCACAGCTTTCAAATGTTCCAAAGTTTCTCACGTTGCAAGGGATGTATGCCCTTGCTTAATGGAGGCGTCATCCTGAGGACCTTCAGGTCCGAAGGATCTCGCGTGCACTTCCAGGCACACGGCTTTTCCGAAGGCCCGCCGCCAAAGGCAGAGGGCACGATTTTTTAAACTTTGCGAGCTTGAAACTTTGAAAGCGTGTTGTCAGAGAGGTTGAAGGCAGGACACACAGTTGACCCTCGGCACTTTTATTATCGTTTCCGTTATCAAGATCGTGATCGCGCTCTTCGTGTTGCTCACCGGCGTGGCCTACACGGTCTGGCTGGAGCGCAAGCTCGTGGGGCGAATCCAGAACCGCTGGGGCCCCACCCGCGTTGGCCCCTTCGGCCTGCTGCAGCCTCTGGCCGACGGCGCCAAATTCCTGTTCAAGGAAGACATCACGCCGCCCCACGTCTATAAGCCGCTGTACATCGCGGCGCCCATGATCGCCATGATTTTCGCCGTCACCTCCATGGCAGTCATCCCCATTGGCGACTGGGTCACTGTGGCCGGCGTGCACACGCCCCTGCAGATCACCGATGTCAACATCGGCCTGCTCATCATCCTGGGCATCACCTCCATCGGCGTCTATGGCATTGCGCTGGCGGGCTGGGCTTCGAACAGCAAGTATTCCCTGCTGGGCGGGTTGCGCGCCACGGCGCAGATGATCAGCTATGAAGTCGCGTTGGGGCTCTCGCTCGTGGGTGTGCTCATCCTCTCTGGCACTTTTAGCCTGCGCGGCATTGTGGATGCACAGGCCGGAACCTGGTGGGGCTGGCTGCCCAAGTGGAATTTCTTTCAGGGCCAGTTTGTTGCGTTCTTTGTTTATCTGATGGCGGCCTTCGCGGAAACCAACCGCGTGCCCTTCGATTTGCCGGAAGCGGAAACCGAACTGGTGGCCGGTTACCACACCGAGTACAGTGCCATGAAATTCGCCATGTTTTTCATGGCAGAATACGCCAACATGTTTACCGTGGCATGCCTGGCTTCGCTGCTGTTCCTGGGCGGCTGGCATGGCCCGCTGTTTGGCCCAACCTGGCTGCAGGAAATCCTGCCCGTGTTCTGGTTCGCGCTGCGGGTGTTCGCGTTCATCTTTCTGTACATCTGGATTCGCGGCACCCTGCCCCGTTTCCGTTACGACCAGCTCATGAAATTCGGCTGGAAGGTGCTGCTGCCCCTGGCCGTTGCGAACCTGGTGATCACGGGCCTGGTGGTAGCGCTAAGAGCGTAGGAGTCGGGAGTCGGCCTAGTTGGTAGCTGGCGGCGGCCGGTCAGAGGAACATCGGGTTTCGGAAGGGCTCGGCTTCAGCCGAGCCGCCCCGGGCCACACAATTTGTGGGCTTTAGTCCCTGAGGGACCTGGTTGGATTGGCTATTGGGCTAATCCGGTAATGAGCAATTGAAGGGTTTGCAAGCAGCCAATAGCCAAGAGCTAACAGCCAGAGCCCGGCTAGTCAGCTAGATAGCGAGTTAGCTTTCATCGATCATGCTTCACTTAATTCTATTTTCGGTTTTCGCGGTGATCGCGGTGGCGGGGGCGCTCAACCTCCTCGTCCAGCGCCATCCCATCAGCAGCGCCCTTTCTCTGATCGTGGTCATGGGCTCGCTGGCGGTGGAGTACCTGCTTCTGGGCGCTGAATTCGTCGCCGCCATCCAGGTCATCATCTACGCTGGCGCCATCATGGTGCTCTTCGTCTTCGTGATCATGCTGCTCAACGCGGGCGTAGAGGAGCGTACCAAGGGCAGCAAGGTGGCCCTGATTCTCGGCTTCCCTGCCATGCTGGTCGGCGGACTGCTCGTCGCCTGGGTGCTGCTGCGCGCCCCCAATGTCGGATCGGTGAACGTGGGCGCCATGTACGGGCCGCCCAAAGCCATCGGCTGGCTGCTCTTTCACGATTTCCTGCTGCCCTTTGAAGTCACCTCCGTGCTGGTCCTCATCGCCATTATGGGCGCGGTAGTGTTGGCCTCGCCTGTGCGCTCGCGCTTTTCCAGGCCGCAACCGGAACCGGAACGCCAGGCCCTCAAGGCCGCAGCCGGAACCGAACCCGCCCACGAGGAAACCGTCACCGCCAGGAGGTCCAGCTGATGGTTCCGCTGCATTATTACCTCCTGCTGAGCGCCATCCTCTTCGCTTGCGGCGTCACCGGATTTCTTATCAAGCGCAACATCATCACCATTTTCATGTCCATTGAGCTCATGCTCAACGCCGTGAATCTCTCTTTCGTCGCCTTCGCCGCGCGCTGGCATGTGCTCAGCGGCCAGGTGTTCGTTTTCTTCGTGATGGTTGTGGCCGCGGCAGAGACCGCCGTTGGCCTGGCCATCATCATTGCCGTTTACCGCACCCGCGAGACGCTGAATGTGGACCAGGTGAACCTGCTCAAACTATGACGCCCAACTTCCACCTCTGGCTCATTCCGCTGCTGCCCCTCGCCGGCGCCGCCGTCAACGGCCTGCTGGGCCGGAATTTCAGCAAGCGCCTGGTGGCGTTCTTCGGGCTGTTTTTTGTGGCCGCCTCATTGGCCGTGGTGTGGACCGTCGCCATCCGCTTCTGGTCGCTGTCGCAAGCAGCCCCGCACACGGAAGTCCTCGCGCCCTGGATCATGGCCGGGGGCTTCACCGCTCATTTCGCCTTCTACCTCGACCAGCTTTCGCTCATCATGATCCTGGTCGTCACCAACGTGGGCTTTCTCATTCACGTGTATTCGGTCGGCTATATGTGGGAAGAAGGCGGGTTCTACCGCTACTTCAGCTACCTGAACCTGTTCATGTTTTTTATGCTGATCCTGGTCCTGGCCAACAACTACCTGCTGATGTTCATAGGCTGGGAAGGCGTGGGCCTGGCGTCCTACCTGCTGATTGGCTTCTTCTTCGTGCGCGACTCGGCCGCCTCGGCGGGCAAAAAGGCGTTCATCGTCAACCGCATCGGCGACTTCGGTTTTCTGATCGCCCTGTTCCTGCTCATCCAGCACTTCGGCACGCTTGACTTCGACAAAGTCTTCCCGGCGATCGCCAGCCTGCCGGTAGAAACGGCGGGCACGGGCCTGCTGACTGCCATCGGCCTGCTGCTGTTGGCTGGCGCCTGCGGGAAGTCGGCGCAGATTCCCCTTTACGTGTGGCTGCCCGATGCCATGGAAGGCCCCACCCCGGTTTCCTCGCTGATCCACGCCGCCACCATGGTTACCGCGGGCGTATACATGGTGGCGCGCTCGAACGTCATCTTTGACCACGCCCCAGACGCTCTCATGGCCGTAGCCATCGTCGGGGTCATCACCGCGCTGTTTGCCGCCATCATTGGCATGGCGCAGAACGACATTAAGAAAGTTCTGGCCTACTCCACCATTTCCCAGCTCGGCTACATGTTCCTGGCCTGTGGCGTAGGCGCATTTTCCGCCGGCATTTTCCACCTGATGACCCACGCCTTCTTCAAGGGCCTGCTTTTCCTGGCCGCCGGCTCGGTTATCCATGCCTTGGGAGGCGAGCAGGACATGCGCCACATGGGCGGCCTGCGCAAAGAAATTCCCTGGACCTTCTGGACCATGACCGCGGCCACCGTTGCCATAGCCGGTATCCCGTTTTTTAGCGGTTTCTTCAGCAAGGACGAAATTTTGTGGAAGTCGCTCTCCAGCCCATACGGCAGCCGTGCTTACTGGGCCATCGGCGTCTTTACCGCCCTGCTCACCTCCTTCTACATGTTCCGGCTGTGGTTTATGACCTTCTTCGGCGAGTATCGCGGCTCAGGCAGTCACGGTTACGAGCACGCCGGTCATACCCACCCCACGCTGGCCAGCGCCAAAGACGTTCTCGCGGAAATTGTGGTTCCCGCCGAATTCGTCAGCACGGTGATGAGCAACATCATCGAGCGCGGCGGCATGGTGGTCAGTTTTGAGGAGCGCGGCGGCATGACCATCCTTAGCGCCAGCGTGCCCGCCGCCAAAATGGTCCATTACGAAGAGTGGCTGCGCGATCACACCAAAGCCCGCGGCACATGGTCGGAGCGCGCGCCGGACAAGCAAGGCAAGGCGGAAGTGCTGGTTCGCCCCCTGGCTGTGGAGCACGAGCACCGCGGCCACATTCACGAGAGCCCCAGGGTCATGCTGGTGCCTATGGTGATCCTGGCCATCCTGGCCGTCATCGGCGGCTACATCGGCGTGCCCGAAGCTCTGGGCGGTCACAACCGCTTTGATCACTTCCTGGCGCCAGTTTTCCGGACTGCGGCCGGCACGCTGCCCGCGGGCACGCCGGGAGGGGGCGAAGCGGCCGCTGAAGGCACCGCCGCCCGCCTTTCGGAAACCATGGCCACCGCCGTCTCCATCCTCATGGCCTTCCTCGGCCTCTTCTTCGCCTGGCTGCTTTACTACAAAAAGCGCGACCTGCCTGACCGCATTGCCGCCAGCCTGGGATGGCTCTACAACACGGTGCGAGACAAGTTCTACGTGGACGAGATTTACCAGGCCGTGATCGTCACGCCTCTAGTCAAGGGCTCGGCTTTGGTGCTGTGGCGCGGCGTGGACGTCGCCGGCATTGATGCCACCGCTAACGACAGTGCCGACAGCGCCCGTTCGCTTTCCGATAAGTTCCGCCACATGCAGTCCGGCAATGTGCGCTCTTACGCGGCCTGGATCGCGGTCGGCGCGGCTGTGGCTATCGCTTACATGATCTGGATGGGAGTTCGATGAGCGGTTCGGCCTGGAATACGTGGATTCTGACGCTGGTCACCTTTATCCCGCTGGCCGGGGCGGTGCTGCTCCTGTTTTTGCCCCGGCGCGATCGCGACATCAAGTGGTTTGCCCTGTTCGTCTCGTTGATCACCTTCGCGCTCTCTCTTCACTTGCCCACTTACCTCCATCGCGGCCAGCCCGGGTTCCAGTTTGAAATTAATATCCCCTGGATCCCCACACCCAACATTCACTACCACCTGGGCGTGGATGGCATCTCCATGTGGCTGGTGGTGCTCACCACCTTCCTCACCCCCCTGTGCGTGCTCATCTCCTGGAAGTCTGTGCATGAGCGGGTGAAGGAATTCTTCATCCTCCTGCTCATTTTGGAAACCGCGCTGCTCGGGGTGTTCGTTTCCCTCGACCTCTTCCTCTTCTACTTCTTCTGGGAATTCACCCTCATCCCGATGGCGCTGATCATCGGCATGTATGGCCACGAGCGGCGCGTCTACGCGGCGGTGAAGTTCTTCCTCTTCACCATGATCGCCTCCGCCTTCATGCTGGCCTCCATCATCTTTCTTTACGCCAAGACCGGCAGCTTCGACTACGTCACCATTCAGAACGCGGTCCGCGATGGTGCCAGCTTCGGCATCACCGGCCACGCCCTCGGCTGGTTGTTTCTGGGATTCTTTGTCGCCTTCGCCGTAAAAGTGCCCATCTTCCCCCTGCACACCTGGCTGCCTGACGCCCACTTTGAAGCGCCCACCGCCGGCTCCGTCATGCTGGCCGGCGTGCTGCTGAAAATGGGCACCTACGGCCTGCTCCGCTTCAACCTCGGGCTCTTCCCCGATCAGTCCCGCCAGAACCAGTCCTGGATTATGGTGCTGGCCATTATCGGCATCATCTATGGCGCACTCGTGGCCATGGTGCAGCCTAACTTGAAAAAGCTGGTCGCCTACTCTTCCGTCAGCCACCTGGGCTTCGTGGTGCTCGGCATCTTCAGCTTCACCCAGCTGGGTGTGGATGGCGCGGTCTACCAGATGCTGAACCACGGCGTCTCGACGGGCGCGCTCTTCATGCTGGCCGGCATCATCTATGAGCGCCGCCACACCTTCGACCTCGACGAATTTGGCGGCCTGGCCACGCCCATGCCCATTTTTGCCGCGTTCTTCCTTTTCATAACTCTTTCTTCACTGGGATTGCCCTTGCTCAATGGATTTGTCGGCGAGTTCCTCGTCCTTAGCGGCGCCTTCCAGGCCAAAATGATTTGGGGCATTCTGGCCGCTTCCGGCGTCATCTGGAGCGCCTGCTACCTGCTGTGGATGTATCAGCGCGTCTTCTTCGGCAAGGTGAAGCATTCGGTCAACAATACCCTGCCTGACCTGAGCGCGCGTGAGCGCGCCGCCCTGTGGCCGGCTTCCATCGCCGCCCTGGTCATGGGCGTGGCTCCGGTGCTCTGGCTCAACATCATTGACCCGGCGGTGCACAGCGTGCTCGCGCCGTTGGCCCAGACCACGGCCCAGGTGGTGCGCTGATGATCGCCACTGCCGATTACATCCGCATCCTGCCGGAAATCGTGCTCACCCTCTTCGGCCTGATCGTGATGTTCGTGGACCCGCTGCTGCCGGAAAGCCGCAACGTCAAGCCGCTGGGCATCATCGCCCTTATCGGCTCGCTGGGTGCGGTGGCCGCCAGCATCTACCAGATGCGCTACCCCGGGCCCGCCTTCTGGAACTTCGTGGTCGTTGATAACTTCAGCATCTTCTTCCACCTCCTTGTCACTATCGCCGCCGCGCTCGTCATCATGGCCTCCTTCGAGTACCTGCGGGTGCAGGAAATACGCGCCGGCGAATATTTCGGTCTCATCCTGTTCGGCACCGTGGGCATGGCCCTTATGTCCTCGGCCGTCGAACTGGTGCTCATCTTCATCGCCCTGGAGATTTCCTCCATCTCCACCTACATCCTGGCCGGATTCCGCCGCCGCGATGCCGGCAGCGTGGAATCTTCGCTGAAGTATTTCCTGCTGGGCTCCTTCGCCACCGCCTTCTTCCTCTACGGCATTGCCCTGATGTTCGGAGCCACGGGCTCCACTGATATTCCCCAAATCGCCAGTGCGCTGCGCCTGAATGGCGCGCCCCTGCTGGCTTATGTGGCTTACGCTCTGATGTTTGTGGGCCTGGGCTTCAAGATCGCTTCCGCCCCCTTCCACGTCTGGACGCCCGACGTTTACGAAGGTGCGCCTTCGCCGGTGGTGGCGTTCATGTCCACCGCGCCCAAGATGGCGGTCTTCGCCGTGCTGCTGCGCATTCTCTTCGTCACCGAAAGCCCCTCGCTGCTGGCGGGTTCGCGTCCAGTGTGGTTCTGGTGGGTGTGGGGTTCGGCAGCCGTCTCCATGACCCTGGGCAACCTGGGCGCGCTGGTACAGAACAACGTCAAGCGCATGCTGGCCTACTCCGCCATTGCCCACGCCGGTTACCTGCTGGTGGCCTTCGCCGCTGCCCCTGAGGCCGGCATTTCGGCCGCCATGTTCTACGCCGCTTCCTACACCGCCATGAACCTGGGCGCCTTTATCGTGGTCAGCCACTTCGCCAATGCCGGCGAGCGCTACGTCACCCTCGACGACTATACCGGCCTGGGCCGCCGCTCTCCGCTGCTGGCCATGACACTGACCATCTTCCTGATCTCTCTGATTGGAATTCCGGCCACCGCCGGCTTTTTCGCCAAGTTCTACGTCTTCAGCGCCGCGCTCAAAGCCAATCTGGTTTGGTTGACCATCATTGCGGTGGTCAATAGCGCTATCGGGGCCTACTACTATCTGCGCGTGATTGTGGCGATGTACATGCGCGATTCCACGCAGGAGATTCCCGTGATGCGCGTGCCGGCCGGCGTCACCGCTACCCTGCTGTGCAGCGTGGCCGCTGTGATTTATTTGGGAATTCTACCCGGACGTGTACTGGAGTTCGCCACCCGCTCCGCGCAGTCCCTGCTGCGCTAGCCGAACAATCGCTCGAACCGTGTGGGCACAGAGCGCCCTCGCCTGTGCAGGCGTCCCACCCGCCGTCGCTAGGGCAGCTCGCCCTCGTGCGCTTCTCACGGATCAAACTCCTGACCCTTAGATTGATTTGTGGCGCGGACGCCCCCGCGAATAGAAAATCGAAGCGGGGGCTTATGGATGAACCAGCCGCACCGGAATTGGCGAAAGCCCTCCGCCCGTGACAGGAGTGCCGCTCCCTCCCCCGCCGGTTCCTCCGCCTCCTCCTCCGCCACCCCCGCCTCCGCCACCCCCTCCTCCACCTACCGGGCACGCCGAAACATTGAGAATGGTGGCGGTGACATCGCCCGTGCTATTAACACTGTTGATAAACATCTGAAGAAATCCAACGATGGTAACTGTGCCCGTGCACGAAGTGCCTGGACAGAGTGGCGCGCCGTCGTAAACCGGAACGCTAACAATGGAGTCGCTGCTGGAAATCGGGACAACACCTCGTAACGCGGGGTTCGGATTGTTACTCCCTCCTTTGATTTCGAAGGGTACCGGTGGGTTCGCAAGTAGGATGTCCTGCCCGGAGCCATTCGGCTGTTCGTGGATAAGGCAAGAAACTCCCTGCTTTGTGGGGCCTTGCATGTTGCCGGTCTGACTAGCCAAGGTGAGATCAATATTTCCTGATCCACCGCACACAAACTGGTTGGTATTGCAGCACTCAATGTTTTCGCGGTACGCAGAGCCGCCGGTCGAACCTCCTCCTCCGTTGGTCTGCGCGCATGCCGGACAAAGGGGGTTCGGCGAGAGCTGGATCTGGACTGGATAGTACTGGCCGGGGCTGGGAGCATTGGACGGTGTTCCCGGCTTCAGCACCCATGATTCACCAATTACGCCCCCAGAGTTCTGCACGCCCTGCCATAATCCGCGATTGCTGATGTTGCCGTTGTTCACAAAGCTGCCGTAACCCGCGCCGCACAGACTGTTCCCAGGGCTGCTATGCAGGGGATCGCAGTTGGGCAGTACCCAGGGCTTGAGACAGGTGACCGCCGCCGACTGACCAGTTCCCGAAGGATTGAACGCCTCGGCCGTTGCCTTGGCGCTCACATTACTAAATTGATATCCCCACATACGCGCGAAAAACGTCGGCACCGGGTTGCTGCGGGCCGACGATCTCTGCGCCACCACGGTAACCAGCGGATCTCCAGCTCGCGAGAAGTCAAAGGTTACATCTGCATCGGTGATGGACGGCGCCTGTCCCGCCACCAGGTTCAGGGTTCCTACCGTCTTGGCCCGCTGGCGGGCGATCGTCTGCGCCACGGTGGCACTCACCAGCCCGGACGTATAGCCGTCGTCAACCAGGGATTGCGCCCCGGCCAAGGCGGCGGCATCGGCCGCTCTCTGCGCTTCGCTACGCGCCAGGTACAGGTGTACGCCATCAATGGCCAGCGCGGCCATAGCAACCATCACCAAAAGTAAAACCGCCGAGAGCACCAGGCTCACGCCGGCTTGCCGGTTCATTCTTTGCATTATTCCCCACTCCTTAGCGCTACTAGGGAAGGTTCTGCATGTAGGCGTCAGTCGTAAGCTGCGTCAAGCCCCGGTAATTGGCGCCGGGCGCCACCAGGGTCGCAACTTTGCTGAACCGCCACTGGTACGGATACTTCAAAGTGACGTGAGTCATCAGGAGCGTTGTGCCGCCGCTCACCGTTGTAAGCCCCCGGTCTACGATCAGCGTGAAATTCCCCGGGCATCCGGTGCTCGCCGTAAAGGTCCAACTCTGGAAGCCCGACGAACTCGGCGTCACTGACCCCAGGCCGCACACATTCACATGCGCGTTGGTTAGGTAATTGACCACCACATCGCGCACTGAAAGGATGGAAGTGGGAGTGGTCTGCGACAAATCAATCGTGCCCTCGTTGATCGCCCAGCGCGTCCCTTCCCGCGCCGCGTTGTTCAGCTCTTGTTTCAGATTGAAAGCCGAACCGAAATCCAAAATTCCCACCAGCAGCACCGCTACGATGGGAAGCACCACCGCAAACTCCACCACCTCATTCGCTTCGTCGCAGTCCCATACCGACCGTAAGAACCGCCGCATCGTCCCGGCCATGGCTCCAATCCAACTGTTTTTCATCACTGCTCCTGCCGCATCTGCACCTGGGTGAAGATGTTGACCTGCGTCAAATTCACCGAGGTAAAGGGAAGATAAAATGTGAACGGGTAATTAAAGCTGATCACCATGCCGGTTTCGCTAGGATTGGACGTGGGATTCAGCACTACACCCTGCTGAAAATTGAAATTCTTCACATTCGCAGGATCCAGGTGAGCCGCCTGCAACGCGGGATTCAGAAAGTTCGTTTGTACAGAGCTTTGGTTGTAGTACGTGTTCTGCGGTGTGCATAAAGCACAACTCGGAGCAGCGGCAGCGCGGCATGCTTCGCGCGCCGCGCGAGTAATTGTTTGGTAGGTAAAATAAGCCCGCCCCGCCCAGAACACGCCCAGCGTAAGCGTCAAGAACAGCGGGAAGATGACCGCCATTTCCGCCACGGCCTGGCCGGCCTGGCGTCGTCTGCGGCCGCCACGGAGAGGGGAGGTGGAAACGCCCCTGGCAGCTAATTTCATTTTTTACTCCTCAAATCAACAGCAATAATTCCCGGCACGCATTCCTGCATGCCGGGAACCCTTATCGGAAATGTTCCAGTGACTCGCCGGGAAGCGAGCTTTTTACGGCAGGATGCTTACTTCATACCGACGCGAGCCTACAAAACCGAACCGCGAATCAGCAAGACCTCTGCAGCCTCGGAAACACCTCGCCAAGCTCCTTTCCGGAGCCTACCCGATCGAACTGGCCGTCTGAGAAAATACCGTATTGGCATTGCTGCCAATCAGCCGGATCGTGCCTACAACAATCACCAGAATCACCGCCAGCATCACGGCGTATTCCGCAATGTCCTGACCAGATTCGTCCGTCCATACACGCTTCAACAAATCCATAATGCTTTTCTCCTACTGGGGGGTGATTGAGATTACGCGGCCCGGTGAAGTGCAGTCAAGAGAGCATTTCTGCTTCCAGAGTCCACGCCGATGAACGCCTTAGGTTTGTCCGCCTTAACCCGAAAACGCTGCATTTTTCGTGCAGTCCGGCATCACCCGTCACTCCACCGCTACGGCCACGTCTTTCCAGGAAAACAGCCAGGCTGAGGCCAGCCACAGCACCCCGGTTTCCCCCCAGGCCAGCAGCACCATCCACCCCCTTAGGGCCACGTCATGGCCGCTAAGATCAAGGAATCCCTGCAGGATGGCATATACCGGTATCACCGCCGCCCATGGACTTTTCCAGACGGCCGCCAGCAGCAGCGGGACGCCGACACTCACCATGGTGGCTCCAGTGGCCAGCAGGGGATGCAGGAAAATGGAGAAAAACAGCGCCAGGCACGCCGTCAGCAGCGAAGCCGTTAGCAGCCCCAGCAGCAGAAACCAGAAGCGGGCTGCCGGCACGCCGGCCTGCGGCAGCACCCAACTTCCCGCCGCCCCCAGCGCCAGGCAATAGACCACCACCGCTGTCACAATTCCCAGCAGCAGCCCGGCTATGTATTGCCGCCGCGATATGCCCTTGGACAGCACCGCCAAAATCCGCCGCGTCCGCAGTTCGTTGCGGATCGCGGAGGCCCCAAAAAACAAGCTGAAGACCAGGATGTACACCGCCACCTGCTGGAACATCATGAATACGTCGTCAGGGGAGCGGCGCAAATCGGAGAATCCCGCCGCCGCCGAGAGCAACGCCACCCAGCCCAGCAGGATCACAATGGGCCACCGCTGCTCGCGCACAAAATTCCCTGCGATCAGCCATACGGGCTTCATGCGCCCTCTCCTCTGGCCTGCGTGACCTCCAAAAAGATTTGTTCCAGCGAGCGCTTCAACGGGTTCACGCTCACCACTTCCCCGCCCAGCTTCCAGATTTGCTCCAGCACCTGCCGCTGGCTGGCGGTCGCGATGATAAAGCTGACCACGCCGTCGCTGGCTACGGCGCCGGGGAACGCCCCTGCCGCAATGCCCCGCGCCACCACCTGGGTTTGCTCTCTCGAGTGCAGCAGGTCCGCCGTCTTGCCCAGCCGCGCCAGCCGGCCCTGGTGCATCACCCCCACCCGGTCGCATACCAGCTCAACCTCCGACAGCAGGTGCGAGCTGAGGAAAACTGTCTTGCCCTCCCTTTTCAGCCGCAACAGCAGTTCGCGGATGACCACCCGCGCGATGGGATCGAGCGCCGAAGTGGGCTCGTCCAGGATCAGCAGCTCCGGGTCGTTCACCAGCGCCTGCGCCAGCCCGATGCGCTGCAACATCCCGCGCGAAAAGGCCGCCACGTTGCGCTCCGCGTCGCTGCCCAGATTCACCAATTCCAGCACATCGCGGGCGCGCTGCCGCAGCCGCGTCCCGCCCATCCCGTTCAGCGCCCCGTAAAATTGCACCAGATGCAGCGCCGGCCGGTGATATAAGGCGACATTCTCCGCCAGAAATCCCACCCGCCGCCGGGTGCGCGCCTCGCCAAATGGCCGTCCCAGCATCCTGCCCCGCCCGCTGTTGGCGCGCATGAAGCCCAGAGCCAGATGGATGGCGGTAGTCTTGCCCGCCCCGTTCGGCCCCAGAAAGCCGAAAATTTCCCCCGCCTCCACCTGCAGGGAAAAATTATCCAGCGCCCGCACCGGCGGCCGCCGAGAAAGCCACCCGCCATAGTGCTTGCTGACTTCTTCGAACTCCAGCACCGCCGCCATTGCCAGCTATTGTAGGGGATTGCGTGCGCCCAGGCGCCCTCGCCTGTGCTGGGAATATGTGGCGACGGGGCTCTGCCCCGTCCAGGGCGAGCGTGTGGCGACGGGGCTGTGCCCCGTCCAGGGCGAGCGCAGCTCGCCTATAAAGAACCGGTACTCGAACGAACTCAGAGCTGGATTGCCTCTCCCCTGCCCACTGGAATACGATACTAGGCTCGAATATTCCCTGGAGAACTCATCAATGCGCTTCCCTCGCCTAGCGACCTCCCTTTTCGCCCTACTGGCACTCCTCACTCTTATACCGGGTTCTGCCTTCGCCCAGCAGCGCAGCGAAAAAGCCGCCGAAGCTACGGCGGAAAGCCAGCCTAAGACTCAGAAATCGCCCACCAAGGAGAAGGAAGAGAAAAAGGAAGAAGAAAAGGGCATGCGCTACCGCATGGTCGGTCCCTACCGCGGCGGGCGTTCGCTCACTGCGGTTGGCGTTCCCGGCGACCCTGATACCTACTACTTCGGCGCCACCGGTGGAGGCGTCTGGAAGTCCACCGACGGCGCCCTCAGCTGGAAGCCCATCTTCGACCATGAAGGCTCGTCTTCCATCGGCAGCATGGCCGTCTCCGATTCCGATCCCAACATCCTCTACGTGGGCACCGGCGAGGCCTGCATCCGCGGCAATCTCGCCCAGGGTGATGGCGTTTATAAATCGCTCGACGGCGGCAAGACCTGGACCAACGTCGGCTTGAAGGACACCCGCTCCATCGGCAAGCTCATCATCAATCCCAAGGACCCCAACATCGTGTTCGTTGCCGCTCTCGGGCATCCTTACGGGCCCAACACGGAGCGCGGCATCTTCCGCACCACGGATGGCGGCAAGACCTGGGACAAGGTGCTCTACAAAGATGAAAATACCGGGGGCGTGGACGTCGCCTTCGATCCCAATAATCCCAACATCCTCTTCGCCGCCCTGTGGCAGGCGCGGCGCACGCCCTGGACCCTGAGCAGCGGCGGTCCCGGCAGCGGCCTTTACCGTTCCTCCGATGGCGGCACCACCTGGAAGCAGCTTACCGGCCATGGCCTGCCTGCCGGGCCCTGGGGAAAAATTGGCGTCTCCGTTGCCTCCAATTCGGAGCGCGTTTATGCCCTCATCGAAGCCAAGGATGCCGGTCTCTTCCGCTCCGACGACGGTGGCGACAAGTGGGAACTGGTCAACCCCGACCACCGCTATACCCAGCGCGCCTGGTACTACATGCACGTCTTCGCCGACCCCAAGGATCCGGACACGCTTTACATCATGAATGTTGATTTCCATAAATCCACCGATGGTGGCCGCACCTTTAACAAGGTGCACGTGCCCCACGGCGATAATCACGGCCTGTGGATTGATCCTTCTGATACCAAGCGCATGATCGCCGCCAATGACGGCGGCGTCACCGTCACCGTGGACGGCGGCTCCACCTGGACCAAGCAGGATAACCAGCCCACGGCGCAGTTCTACCACGTCATTACCGATAATCGTTTTCCCTACTACATCTACGGCGCCCAGCAGGACAACACCACCGTTGGCATCGCCAGCCGCGGCTCCATTGGTGGCATCACCGAGCGGGACTGGTACCCGGTGGGCGGAGGCGAATCCGGCTACATCGCTCCCTATCCCCCCGACCCCGAAATCGTTTATGCCGGCGAGTACCAGGGCCAGATCACTCGTTTCGACAAGCACACCGGCGAAGTGAAGGACATCTCCCTTCTGCCCCAGCTCACCGACGCCGTGGGCGCGGCCCAGCTCGAGCACCGCTTCCAGTGGACCGCCCCGCTGCTCCTTTCCCCGCACGATCCCAACCTGCTCTACTACGCCGGCGAGCGCCTGTTTGAGACCACCGACCAGGGCCAGCATTGGCAGGCCATCAGCCCCGACCTCACCCGCAACGACAAGAGCAAGCAGCAGCCTTCCGGCGGGCCCATCACCATTGACGACACCGGCACCGAGTACTACGACACCATCTTTGCCGTCGCCGAATCTCCGCTGCAGAAAGGCCTGATCTGGGCCGGCACCGACGATGGCCTGGTGCAACTGACCCGCGATGGCGGCAAGAACTGGACCAATATCACTCCCAAGCAGATGCCCGAGTGGAGCCGCGTGGACCTGATCGAAGCTTCGCCCCACGAAGCCGGCACCGCCTATGTCGCCGTGGACCGCCACCAGAACGATGACATGCGCCCTTACATTTTCAAGACCACCGACTTCGGCAAGACCTGGAACAAGATCACCAACGGCATTCCGGAAACTACTTTTGTGCGCGCTGTCCGCGAAGATCCGAAGAAGAAGGACCTGCTCTTCGCCGGCACCGAAACCGGCGTCTTCGTCTCCTACGATGGCGGCCGCCAGTGGCAGTCTCTGCAGCTCAACCTGCCCACCACTCCCGTGCACGACCTCGTCATCCACGATAATGACCTGGTCCTCGCCACCCACGGGCGCGCGTTCTGGGTGCTCGACGACATCACTCCGCTGCGCCAGTACAGCACCGCCATCACCCAGCAGGATGCCCACCTTTACACCCCGGCAGCGGCTTACCGCGTCCGCATGCCGCACAGCTGGGGCAAGCCTCTCGATGAAGGCGAGAATCCGCCCAATGGCGCCGAAATTTACTTCAACCTGAAATCCCTGCCCAAGGAAGCTTCCATTGAAATTTTGGACTCCAGGGGCCAACTGGTGCGCAAGGTCACCAGCAAGGATGTGAAGGACCTGGACGAGCCCGCCGATCCCGATGACGAAAAGCCCAAGAAGCAAATGGAGCTGCAGGCTGGCATGAATCGCTTCGTCTGGGACCTGCGTTACCAGGAAGTGCCCCGCCTGCCCAATTACTTCCTGTACGAATATCAGGACGGTACCCGCGGCCCCATGGTGCTGCCTGGCGAGTACCAGGTGCGTCTCACGGTGGATGGCAAGAGCTACACCGCACCGCTGCAAGTCAAGCTGGACCCGCGCGAGCACGTTTCCCTGGCCGATTTGGAGAAGCAGATCACGCTAACTCGCCAGATCCAGGCCGAGCTGACGCGTGTGTATGACGCGGTCAACCAAATCTGGGACCTGCGCGCCCAGACCCACGAACTGCAGAAGCACCTGGCCAGCAGTGAAGGCGGTGCCAAGCTGGTGTACACCGCCAGCCAGCAACTGGACCGCAAGGTGGCCGATGTGGAAGACGCCCTGGTGCAGATGAAAATCTCCGCCAACGAGGATTCGCTGCGCTATGCTCCCGGGCTTGACGCCAAGCTCTCCTACCTGGCTGCCTACGTGGAGGGCGACAATGATTCCGCCCCCACCGCGGTCGCTTATCAGGAGTTCGATAATTTAAAGAAACAGAGCGACGAGCAGCTGGCCCGCTGGTCCGGCATCGTCAACACCGACTTGGCCAACTTCGAAAACCTTATGCAGCAAGAAAAGGTCAGGGCTCTGTTCGTCACTCAGGCGGCTCCCAGCTCCCGCGGCCCCGCCAAGTAGCGCGGCCGCAGCTTGATGCCAGTGCTCTGTCCTCCTCACCGAATTGTTTTACTCTGTCATGTTGAGCGAGGGCGCACGCCCGAGTCGAAACACCCCTACCGAGATGGATCCGCTCGTGCTGCCTTGGGGAATTTCTGCCCGGACCTCAACCTCACCGGGGTAAGCTCGGAAAGCGGCCCCGGCGTGATACAGAACTGCAACTCCGCTAATAATGGCAGGAACGATTCGTATCAGGGCACGCCTTCAGGCGTGCCGAACAGGCCATCCAAAGAACCGCGGCTTCAGCCGCTGGCCGGTTCTGGGTTTCACTGTGCCTCTGTTTTTCCGTGCTGAAACGCCTTACTCGCCGCCCGGCGCGGCGGCGGAATCCCTCACCCGCAACGTGGCTTTCATCACCACCTGCTGTGTGGGAACATCCTCCCCGCGCAAGCGTTCAAACAACAGCGCTGCCGCTCGCGCTCCCATTTGGTAGGCCGGTTGCGCCACCGTTGTCAGCGCCGGATTGGTGAAGCTGGCAATCTCCTGGTCGTCGAAGCCGACCAGAGAAACATCTTCCGGACAGCGCAGTCCCATCTCGCGCAGCGCTGCCAGCACGCCCAGCGCCACCAGGTCATTAGCCGCCACAATCGCCGTCGGGCGCGGCGAAAACTGCAGCAGCATCAGCCCCTTCTCGTACCCGCTCAGGCGGTCGAAGCGCCCCTCCTGAATGTATTCCGGGGCAATGCTGACGCCGGCTTCGCGCAGCGCCCGCTTGAACCCCTTCAATCGTTCCACCCCGCTGGTCACATGCAGTTGCCCGGCAATTGTGGCAATCCGCCGGTGCCCCAGCTCCAGCAAATACCGCGCCGCCTGGTAAGCGCCTTCTGCGTTGTCCACGGTCACCGTGTCGCCCTTCCAGCCTTCCGGGCACCGGTCCAGGCAAATCACCGGAATTTCACCTCCGCTGGCTGCTGCCATCGGCACCAGGCGGCTATCCGCGGATGGAATCACGATCAGCCCCGCCATGCGGTACGCCCGTAGCTCGTCAAAGTACACCTGCTCCTTTTGCGCATCGTTGTCTGTGTTGCACAGCATCAGGCGGTAGGAGTTCTGGTAGGCGATGTCCTCCACCCCGCGCACCACCAGCGGAAAGAAGGGATTGGAAATGTCGGGAATGATCATTCCCAGGATGGTGGTCTGGTTGCGCCGCAGGCCCCGGGCCAGCAGGCTGGGCTGGTACCCCAGCCGCTCAATGGCGTCCAGCACCCGTTTGCGCACCTCCTCCCGTACCCCGGCGCTGTTGTTGATGACGTGCGAAACCGTCCCCACCGATACCCGCGCCCGCGCTGCAATCTGCCGCATCGTCACCCGCTTGCTTCCGCGCGTCGCCATCGTTCCTCCGGAACCTTACACCGGGTAAAAACATGGGATTTACGCCCCACGCTTGGTCTCGTTCCGATTCTAGTATCGCAAGCGCCCAAAGTACAAAAATCTTGGCAAGCCGTCATAGGGGGTTTAGTATTACGCCCTCCTGTCCTTTCCTGTGCCCGGAAGGTTCTTGAAGGCTATGCCCAAACCTGTGCTCGTGATCGGCAGTATCAACCTGGACGTGGTCGCCGCCGTTCCCCACATTCCCCTGCCCGGGGAAACCATTTCCGGCACCAGCCTGGAGCGGTTTTTTGGCGGCAAGGGCGCCAATCAGGCGGTCAGCGTGGCCCGCCTGGATTATCCCGTGCATATGATCGCCAAGGTCGGCGATGATGACAATGGCGAACTGCTCCGCCGCGGCCTGCGCCAGGCCGGAGTGGAGGTTCGCGGCGTCACCACCGCTCCGGAAACACCTTCCGGCACCGCCCTCATCTTCACCGACCCTGCCGGCCGCAACAGCATCGTCATCGTGGCGGGCGCCAATGGCAAGCTCCTGCCTGTGGATCTGGCCAAGTTCGAAACTCTTATCAACTCCGCCGGCATCATCCTGCTGCAACTGGAAGTGCCCCTGCAAACTGTCATCTATGTCGCCGAGATGGGATACCGCAAGAACATCCCAGTCATGCTGGACCCGGCGCCCGCCCGCGATCTGCCTGCCAAACTCCTGCTGCAGCTCGCCTGGCTCACTCCCAATGAAGTCGAGGCCAGCTACCTATGCGGCCACCCCGGACAGCCGGTTCCGCCCGACCAGGTGGCGCAATCTGCCGAGGACTTGCTCTCCCGCGGCCCCCGTAACGTGCTCATCAAGCTCGGCAGCCAGGGCGCTTACCTGGCCACCCGCGACGGCCTGCGCCAGCACATTCCTCCTTACAAGGTGCGCGCCCTGGATAGTACCGCCGCCGGCGATGCCTTCAATGGCGCGCTCGCTGTTGCTTTAATGCAGGGCAAGAACCCGGTGGATGCCGCCGCCTTTGCTTCCGCCGTGGCCGCCCTGTCCGTCACGAAGAAAGGCGCGCAGCCCTCCCTGCCCACCGCCCAGGATGTCAGCAAGTTCCTCAAAAAAGCCAAGGTGAGCAATAGCCCCGTTCTCGCCAGTGTCTGATTACCCCGTCTTGAGCGCTGGCATAGGTGAGCGCGGACGACGGACGAAGAACCTCTCCATAGTTTGAGATCTAACCGTGTGGGCACGGGACTCCGCCCCGTGCACGGCGAGCGCGGCTCGCCTGGTTCTCACCGAACGGCATCCTGCTGAGAGCCTTCAGCCCCGAAGCATCTCGCGTGCTCCACCGGAGGTTTAATTCCGAAATCCTCTGCGTCCTTCGCGTCCTCTGCGGTTTTCATTGGGCTTCCGGATACACCCCCAGCACCTTCACCCACTCCGCCACTTCCTCCAAATGCCGCAGACCGCGCTCCCGGGCCGCTGCATCCTTCCCTGAGATGTCCACATAAAACACGTACTCCCAGGGCTTGCCTCGCACCGGCCGCGATTCAATCTTCACCAGGTTCAGATCGCGCAACGCAAATACGCTCAGCGCCTTGAACAGCGCCCCCGGAATATTCTTTAAGGAAAACGCAATGGACGCCTTGTTCGCCCCAGGCAAAATGCGCTTCTTCCTCGAAACCAGAAAAAAGCGGGTGAAGTTTTGCCGGTCGTCTTCCAGGTCCGACTGCAGAATGTGTCCCTTGTACTCCGCCGCGGCCTGCCTCGGTCCAATCCCTGCGGCATCGGGCAAGCGCTCCTCAACCACGCGCTTCACGCTCCCTGCCGTGTCGTAAAACGGCTCCGGCCGGATCTGCGGATGCTGGTGGAAAAACTCGCGGCACTGGTCCAGCGCCACGGGATGGGAGAACGCCCGCCGCAAATCCTTTAGCTTCACTCTGGGAGCGGCGATCAGGTGATGGTTGATGCGCAGCCGGTACTCGCGCTCGACGAACACACCATGGCTTAGCAGCAGGTCAAAATGCTCCAGCACTGACCCCGCCAGCGAGTTCTCGATAGGAATGACTGCGGCTGTCACCGTCCCATGCTGCAGCCGCTCAAAAACTTCGCGCGAGCGCGTGCAGGGCACCACTTCGCACTTGGGCGCCAGCTTCAGCGCCGCCTCATGGCTGAAGCAGCCGCGTTCCCCCTGGATGGCAACTTTCACTGCGCGCTGGCGCTCAGGGCGCGGGCAATCGCCGGCAGTGGCGCGTACAGCGCCTGCATGGTTTCCGCAAAGCCCTTGAAGTCCAGCGACTGCGCGCCATCAGAAAGCGCGCGCTCCGGGCAGGGGTGCACTTCGATGATGACTCCGTCTGCGCCCAGCGCGAAAGCGGCTCGGCAAAGCGGCGCAATCAGGCTGCGCCGCCCCGTGCCGTGCGAAGGATCGGCCATCACCGGCAGGTGGGAAAGCTCGCGCGCCAGCGCCACCGCCGCCAGGTCCAGCGTGTTGCGCGTTTCCGTTTCGAAAGTCTTGATGCCGCGCTCGCACAGCACCACCTGCGAGTTGCCGCCGGCCAGCAGGTATTCCGCGGCCAGCAGCCATTCCTTGACCGTGGCCGAGGGCCCGCGCTTGAGCAGCACCGGCTTGTTGACCACCGCCAGCTTGCGCAGCAGCGCGAAGTTCTGCATGTTGCGCGCTCCCACCTGCAGCATGTCCGCGTGCTCGCAGATCAGGTCAATGTCTTCCATGCTCATGACCTCGGTCACTACCGGCATGCCCGTCTCGCGCCGCACCGCACTCAAAATCTCCAGCGCCTCCAGCCCCAGGCCCTGGAAGTCGTAGGGTGAGGTGCGCGGCTTGTAAGCGCCGCCCCGCAGCATCACCGCCCCCGCTTCTTTCACCGCCTGCGCTGTGGCCAGCATCTGTTCCCGCGATTCCACTGAGCACGGCCCCGCGATCACCACGAATTCTCCGCCGCCAATTCGCACTCCACCCACGTCCACCACCGTGCGGTGCGGCTTGGTCTGCCGGTTCACCAGCTTGAACGGCGTGGCGATGGTAACCACGTCTTCCACACCCGCCGCCGCCTTCAGCGCCTCCAGTTCGTGCCGCCGGCCGTTGCTGCCTACCGCGGCCACGATGGTCTTGGTTTCCCCGCGGGTCACGTGCGCCTGGAACCCAGCCTCGCGGATGCGATCGATCACGTGCTCGATTTCCTGTTCGCTTGCCCCTTCCGCCATGTTCACGATCATAAACAGCTCCTTAATTTCCCAATGTCATCCAGTTTCCAATGTCATCCTGAGCGAGTGCCTGTCGAGCTATGCGAGGCGAGGCACAATTCGAACAACCTTGCGTTTCTACAATAAAAAAGCCGCGATCCCTGAGAGATCGCGGCTGCTTGGCTAGAACCTTTGGGCTACTTATGCTGCCCGGGCACACGGTTCGCCGGCGCCGCTACTCTCCAAGTAGTAGCGGTAAAATCGCCGCCAGCTAAATCGCGCCGTATGCATGGTCCGTGAATATACCTGCCCTTCGTTTCTATGTCAACAATGCCTTACGCCGGCACCGCCGTGCGCTTGCTCTCCTGCTTCACTACTACCGGATCCAGGAACTTCATCATGGCCCGCAGCCGCGCTCCCACTTCTTCGATCAGTTGCTCCTGCTCGCTGGCACGCTTGCCTTCAAACCACTCCCGTCCCGTCTTGTTCTCCTCGATCCACTTGCGGGCGTAGGTGCCGTCCTGGATCTCGCGCAGCATCTGCCGCATGGTCTTGCGCGTCTCATCGGTGATCACGCGCGGCCCGCCCGTGTAATCTCCGTGCTCGGCGGTGTCGCTCACCGAGTACCGCATGTAGTTCAGCCCGCCGCGGTAGATCAGGTCCACAATCAGCTTCAGCTCGTGCAGGCACTCAAAGTAGGCGATCTCCGGCTGGTATCCCGCCTCCACCAGCGTATTGAACCCAGCCTTGATCAGCTCGCTCACTCCGCCGCAGAGCACGGTCTGCTCGCCAAACAGGTCAGTTTCTGTCTCTTCGGCGAAAGTGGTTTCCAGCACCCCGGCGCGCGCCGCTCCAATCGCCTTCGCGTAGGAGAGCGCCTGCTCGCGGGCGCGACCGCTGGCGTCCTGATGCACGGCCAGCAGCGCCGGCGTGCCCCCGCCTTCCACAAACACTTCGCGGACGCGGTGTCCCGGCGCCTTAGGCGCCACCATCGTCACATCCACATCCTTCGGACAAGCAATGGTGCCGTAGCGGATGTTGAACCCGTGTGCGAACATCAGCGTCTTGCCCGCGGTCAAGGCCGGGCGAATTTCTTTCTCGTAAACTTCCGGCTGGGTGGTGTCTGGAATCAGGATCATGACCACATCGCCCCAGCGCGCGGCCTCGGCTACCGAGGTCACGGTCAGCCCTGCCGCCTGCGCCTTCGCCCGCGAGCGGCTGCCTTCGTGCAATCCCACCCGCACGCTTACCCCGCTGTCCTTTAGGTTGAGGGCATGGGCATGGCCCTGCGAACCGTAGCCTATGATGGCCACCTTCTTCGCCCGGATTAGTGCCAGGTCCGCATCTTCGTCGTGATAAATCTTCGCCATGGAGGAATATCCTTTCGTCTTGCGATTCGAAATCTGCTGAACTCGTGTAGGGGCGGAGCTCTGCTTCGCCTGACGGGCGAAGCCCGTCATTTAAACTGAATACGAAACTGTCCCCGAGGCCGGCGCAGCATCCGCCGCATCAGCCCCCGCACTGGCGCCATTGGCCGCTTTTCCCCCGCGCCGCATCGCCACCCTCCCGGTGCGCACCATTTCCAGCACGCCGTAGCCTTGCAGCACCTGCAGCAGCCCCTCAATCTTATCCTCGGTGCCGGTGATTTCGATCATCATCGACTCCGGCGAAACGTCCACCACCTTGGCTCGGAACACTTCCACTAGGTCCATGATGTGCGACCGTTGCGAGGCGCTCGCCGTCACCCGAATCATCGCCAGCTCGCGGTATACCGCCGCCTCGGCCGTCACATTCTCCACCAGCAGCACGTTGATCAGCTTGTAGAGGTGCGCTTCCAGCCGCCGCGCGCCAGTTTCATCCGTATCCACCACGATGGTCATGCGCGAAACGCCCGTCTTCTCCGTGCGTCCCACGGTCAAAGAGTCAATGTTGAAGGCCCGCCGCCGGAACAGTGACGCCACCCGCGCCAGCACGCCCGGCTTGTCTTCCACGTAAACCACGAAGGTGTTCAGCATGTTTGCCCTTTACTCGTCCGCGGCGGTTTCCACCAGCACGCCCGGCCGCCGGATCATCTGGTGCAGATCGGCGCCCGCCGCCACCATGGGGTAAACCGAATCTTCCTGCTCCACCTGGAAATCAATCAGCACCGGCCCTTCGTGCTGCCGCGCCGCTTCGATGGCCGGCACCACTTCGGCGCGCTGCTTCACCGCCGTGCTGCGGATGCCGAATGCCTCCGCCAGCTTCACAAAGTCCGGGTTCAGCAGTGGCGTTGACTCGTAGTTCCGATCGTAGAAAAACTCCTGCCACTGCCGCACCATGCCCAAATACCCGTTGTTGATGATGGCGATATTGATCTTCACCTTTTCCTGCACCATGGTGGCCAGTTCCGCCATCGTCATCTGGAAGCCGCCGTCGCCCACCACCACCCAGACCTCAGCCTCGGGTCTCGCCACTTTGGCGCCAATCGCCGCCGGCAGCGCAAAGCCCATCGTGCCCAGCCCGCCGGACGTAATCAGCGAGCGCGGCGTCTCGTGGTGGTAATACTGCGCCTCCCACATCTGGTGCTGGCCCACGTCCGTGACCACTAGCGCCTTGCCCTCAGTGGTCCGCCAAAGGTCGTTGATCACGTGTGCCGCATAAAGATGCCCGCTGTCCGGCAGGTTCTGAATGTCGCGTACCGCCGAATCGCCCTTCAGCTTGCGAAGATAATCCAGCCACTCGCGGTGTTGGCACGGCTCCAGCTCTTCCAATAGTTCCTGCAAAACCGCGCGCAGATCGCCCACCAGCGCCACATCCACCCGCACGTTCTTGTTGATCTCCGCGGGGTCAATTTCGACGTGAATCTTTTTGGCATTGCGCGCGTAGGTCTTCAAATTGCCGGTCACGCGGTCGTCGAAGCGCATGCCCAGCGCGATCAGCAGGTCGGCTTCCTGGATCATGGTGTTCACCCAGGCCTCGCCGTGCATGCCCATCATCCCCAGGTTGAGCTGGTGCGACGCGGGAAATGCCCCCAGTCCCAGCAGCGTCAGCGCCACCGGGATCTGCGCCCGCTCCGCGAATTGCAGCAGTTCCCCGCCGGCTCCGGAAACCAGGATGCCGTGGCCGGCGAGGATCACCGGGCGTTTAGCTTGATGAATCAATTCCATCGCCTGCTCGTACTCGTCAGGCTTGGGTGAAAGGTCAGGACGGTAGCCGGGCAACTGCGGCGCCGCGGCCTCCCAGTCGAACTCGCAGCTGGACTGCTGCGCGTCCTTGGTCACGTCAATCAGCACCGGCCCCGGACGGCCCGACTTCGCAATATAGAACGCTTCCCGGATGGTGCGAACCACTTCATCCGCGCGCGTCACCAGGTAATTGTGCTTGGTGATGGGCAGCGTGATGCCGGTGATGTCCGTTTCCTGGAACGCATCCGAGCCGATCAGCTTGCTTCCCACCTGGCCCGTGATGCACACGATGGGCGAAGAATCCATCATCGCCGTGGCAATCCCGGTCACCATGTTGGTGGCGCCGGGCCCTGAGGTCGCAATCGCCACGCCCACGCCGCCGGAAGCCCGCGCGTAGCCGTCAGCCATGTGCGTGGCCCCCTGCTCGTGCCGCACCAGCACGTGATGAATCGAGCTGTGCTGCAGCGCGTCGTAGGCGGGAAGAATGGCCCCGCCGGGATACCCGAAGACGTGCTTCACGCCTTCGCGTTCCAGGCACTTCCAGATAATTTCTGCTCCGGTTTTCCGTTCCTTGCTCATGATTAGTGTTTTGCGGTTGCCATTTCCGCCGCTGCTGCCGGCGTGGTGATCGCGCCTTCCGAGGCGGATGAAACCTGGCTGGCGTACTTGGCGAACACGCCTCGCGTGAACCGCGGCGCGGGCGCGTTCCATTTGCGCAGGCGGGCTGCTACCTCGCCCTGGCTGAGTTCCACCGTCAGTTCGCGGCGCGACAGGTCAATGCTGATCATGTCGCCGTCCCGCACCGCCGCGATCGGCCCGCCCACAAAGGCTTCTGGGGCAACGTGCCCGATCATCAGCCCGCGGGTGGCGCCGGAAAAACGTCCATCAGTGATCAGCGCCACTGATTCGCCCAATCCTGCGCCCACAATCGCTGCCGTTACTACCAGCATTTCTCGCATGCCTGGACCGCCGCGCGGCCCCTCATAGCGGATTACCACCACGTCGCCCTTGCGCAGCTGGTTTTTCTCCACCGCCGCAAACGCCGCTTCTTCGCTGTCGAAGACCCGTGCCGGACCCTGAAAAGTATCGCCGTGATGGTGCGCCACCTTCACCACGCAGCCCTCTGGTGCCAGATTGCCTTTCAGAATCGCCAAACCCCCGGTCGGGCTCAAAGGTTTTGTCGCCGGACGAACCACTTCCTGGCCGGGCGTTTCTTTCCCCTCTGCCGCCTCCTCCCCCAGCGTCCGCCCCGTCGTGGTCATGGCCTTCGAATGCAGCAGCCCCGCCTCGTGCAGCCGTTTGGCCAGCAACTGCGTGCCCCCCGCACGATACAGATCGGTAGCCATGAACCGCCCCGCCGGCTTCAAGTCGGCCAGCAGTGGCACCTTTTCGCTGATGGGATTGAAATCGTCCATGCTGAGCGGAATACCCATCTCGGCGGCAATCGCCAAAAGATGAAGCACCGCGTTGGTGGAGCCGCCGGAAGCGCACACGCTCGCAATCGCGTTCTCCAGCGCCTGCCGCGTGATAATTGCCTTCGGTCGCAGATCACGGCGGTAGAGTTCCATCACCTGCCGGCCGGCTTGCCGCGCAACCTCATGTTTTGCCGCATCAGTGGCGGGCACGCTGGCGCTGCCCAGCGGCGAAATCCCCAAAAACTCCGTGGCCATCGCCATGGTATTGGCGGTGAACTGCCCGCCACATGCCCCTGCCCCGGGACAGGCGTTGTCTTCCAGGCAGGCCAGCCGCTCGTTCGACATGGTGCCGCGTGCGTGCGCTCCCACCGCCTCAAAAACATCCTGGATGGAAACGTCTTTGCCTTCAAAATTTCCCGGCGCAATGGAGCCGCCATAAATCATCAGCGACGGTATATCCAGTCGGCACAGCGCCATCACCGTCCCCGGAATAGTCTTGTCGCAGCCGGAAAGTGCGATCATCCCGTCGAACAAGTTGCCACGTCCCACCAGCTCGATCGAATCGGCAATCACCTCGCGGCTCACCAGCGAAGCCTTCATGCCTTCGCTGCCCATGGTGATGCCGTCGGAGATGGAAACCGTGTTGAACTCCAGCGGCGTCCCCCCGGCCTCGCGAATGCCCTGCTTCACATATTCGGCAAGTTCGCGCAGGTGCAGGTTGCAGGGGCCGATCTCAATCCAGGTGTTGGCCACGCCGATCAGCGGCTTTTCCAGGTCTTCCCGGCTGAAGCCGGCGGCGTGCAGCATGGCTCGCGCAGGCGCGCGGTTCCACCCCTCGACAAGAGGGGCGCTGTGGCGTTTTCCATTGTGGCTGGACATCAGAACCTGTTTCCCGATTGCTGGCCCGGCTGGAGCAGGCAAGGCGTAGGAGGAACTATCGCAGGTTGAAACTGATTAGTCAAGCTTATGATATTTATATCACCATAAGTGTGGCTAATAGACTCATGCGCTCAGGAATGTCGCTGCGGCTTGGCGAGATACGGTACGCGAAGCACGTGCCGGTTCTCTCCTCCTCTCCATTGCAGCTCGCACACCGCCTGCGCTCCCCAACGGCAAAGGCCCACGGCCCCCGCCGCCAGGAGCAAGTCGAACGGCTTAAGCCAGGAGTATGCCAGCGAAGCTGCCACTGTTCCCCACAGCAGCGGCGTGGCCATCCAAATAAACCATTGCCCGATAAAAGTGTAGGGCTCGCGTTTCGGTTCGGAAACAGGGTCCGCGATGCACAGGGCGGACAGCGCGGAACCGGCCACCGCCAGCGCCACAGCCAGCCAGAACGAGGCTGCCCCCGCCAGAGCGCTGAATTGTGCGCTGCCCGGCGCCAGCCCGATAGCTGCGGCTAAGCCGATGCTCGGGGAAACCCGCATTGTGGCCTGCGGAAATCGCATACCGGGTTCCTACTCCCTTGTATTGGCGTTTAGAAATTGGAAGGGTCGAGCCGCCCTAGGGTGCCTTCCCGGAGGGAGATGACGCTCAGTCGAGTACAGGCGGAGCGCCCACTCCGCATCGAAGTGGAGGTCCACAACCACTCGCCCCAGCCTCGAAGCTCATTCCGCCTCGCTGTAGTAGCCTTCTACCGTGGCCTGGAACCGGCGGCAGCGCATCTTTGGCGTGATATCCCGAACCTGCATCGCGGCTTATGGACGCTTCCCCGTTTTCGGCCGCTTGCGTGGCTCGGTCGCGGTAATCCGCCGCCAAAACCGCTTCCTGATGCTCGACCGCAGCGATGATCTCGGGCTGGCGTTCCCGGGCGGCTTGGCCCTGCCCTGGGAGTCCGACGAGAAGACCCTGCTTCGCGAAGTAGCAGAGGAAACTGGCCTGCGCCTTAGTTCCTACACTCTGCTGTTCCGTTATGACAACTCTCTTCCCTATCCCGCCCGGGTTTCGGTCTATGGCGCTGACGCTGAAGGCGAGTTGCACCCATCCTGGGAAGACATTCCCTGCTGGGTGGAACTCTCCGACGTCCAGCATCGTCTCATGCCCAACCAGCGGCCAATTTTGGAACGCGTTCTGGAAGAGAGGAACTGAGAGTTGGGATCTCAAGGTTTCTTGGGTTTCTGGGGTTTCTTAGGTTTCAAGATTTCTAAAACGACTCGGCGTCATTCCGAGGGGCTTTAGCCCCGAGGAATCTCCGCATGCGTGCATCACTCATACCTCAACGCTTCGATCGGATCTAGCCTTGCCGCCTTGATCGCGGGAATCATGCCGCTCAAGATGCCCACGAACCCCAGGATGAGTGTGGCCGCCACCAGCGTGGTGGCGTTGATGGTCAGGTGAATGTCGCCTTCCGAGGCATCCTCGATGAATGCGCTCCACAAGGTCAGCGAGCCTACCGACCAGGAAACCAGGTACGCCAATGCTATCCCCGCCAGCCCACCCAAAAAAGTAATGGCCAGCGCCTCCGCCAGGAACTGAACCAGAATGTGCCGCTTGCGCGCCCCCAGCGCCTTCTCCACCCCGATCTCGCGGGTGCGCTGCGTCACCGAAACCAGCATGATGTTCATCAGCCCCACGCCCCCGATGCCCAGCGTCAGCAGCCCGATGAAACCCAGCAGCACCTTGATCCCGACCGTAATGACGCGCAATTCCTTGAACTCTTCGATGCTGTCGAAAACAAACACTGCCCGCCGGTCTTCGGGATTGAAGTTGTGGTGGAACGCCAGCGACTGCCGCACCGCCTTGGCCACCCGCGCGTGCTCCGGCCCTTCGTACTCCAGTACCACGTCATCAATGTGATAGCTGTCGCGCAAGTCGCCCACCGCGCTGAAGGGCACGTAAATTTTGCTGTTGGTGTTGTCGTCGCCGTTCTGGATCAGCCGCCGCAGCACTCCTATCACGGTGTAGGAAACCCCGTCCACCCGAATGGTTTCGCCCAGCGCCTCGCGCCCGGAAAACAGCTTCTTCTTCACGTCCGAGCCCAGCACCGCCACCCGGGTGTGGGTATGGTCGTCCTGGTCGCTGAAGAAGCTGCCCTCCGCCACGTCCAGGCGCCGAATGTGCTGGAACGCGGAATAAACTCCCGCCACCTGGAACAGGGCTGAGCGGTTCAGGTAGGCCGCCGTGCACTGCTTGCCTGCCTCTGGCGAAACTCGTTTCAGAAATGGCACTTCGTTTCGCAGGTATTCCAGGTCGTCGGTGGTCAGCTTCACCTCCACTCCCGCCTTGCTCCCGCCTGCCTGCATCGAAGTGTGGCCGGGAAAAACCGCCACCATGTTGCCGGAAAAAGTTTCAAAGGCCACCATCAGCCCACGCTCGAACCCCGCCCCGTAGGCCAGCAGCAGCACCACCGTGGCGATGCCCCAGGCCATGCCCAGCATGGTGAGCAGGCTGCGCCGCCGGTTGTGGCGCAGCGCCCCGTAAGCCTGTTTGAGCAGATCGCCGGTCATGCTATTCCTGCCGCAGCGCCTCCACCGGTTCCAGCTTGGCCGCCTTGCTCGCCGGATACAGCCCGGCGGCGATCCCCGCCACCGCCAACGATAAAATGGCCGCCACCGCGGAGAGCGGCACAATGCGCGGCGTATCGAATCCTTCCGGCGCCGGCAGCGTGGCCAGCGCCTTGATCAGCCCGTAAGTGATCGTCGCTCCAATCCCCCCGCTCAGCCCGGTCAGAAACGCGCCTTCCACAAAGAATTGCATCAGGATGTCTCGCCGGGTAGCGCCCAGCGCCTTGCGCAGGCCGATTTCCCGCGTGCGCTCGCTCACGGAAACCAGCATGATGTTGATGATCCCAATCGCTCCCAGCGCCAGCGTCACCAGCCCCACCGCGCCCAGGAACGAGTCCATGGCGTCGAAAATCAGGCCCACTCGCCGCGAGCCCTCGATGGTGTCCCAGTCCTCGAACGCGTCTTCCGATTTGGCGCTGAAGTTGTGCCGCCGCGCAATTATCTGGTGTACCTCCTGCTTGGCCGCCACGTGCTCCTCCCGCGTACGCGGCTGGTAATTCAGGAAGGAGATGCCGTCTTCGCTGTTTTGCTCCTTCAGCGGAAACAGTACCCGCATGGTATTCAGCGGCATAAATATGCGGATATTGGTGCCGTTGTGCCCTTCCTTGCCCAGTTGCGCCAGCACCCCAATCACCTTAAACTCGGCGCCGTTCAGCAGGATGGTATTACCCACCGCCGCGCGCCCCGGAAACATGTCTTTCAGCAGTTCCCAGCCCACCACCGCCACCCGCCGCCGCTCGTTGTTATCCTCGTCATTCATCCAGCGCCCGTTGCCCATGGGAATATTGCGGATCTGGTTGTAATCGGGCATTACGCCAAACACCTGGCCGCTGGTGCTGCGGTAATCGCTGCTGGCTCGGATATCGTCGCGCTCCAGCACCGGCGAGACGGCGCCTATGTGCTGCGCCTCCGCCCGGATCGCCAGAAAATCACCATAGGTGATGTGGTAGGGCTGCGCCGAGGCCAGGCTCCCCTCCACCGCCGGAATGCGCCCCGCGAAGGTGAACATGATGTTGCGCCCCATCTCCGCCATGTTCTTTTCCTGACCTGAGCGGAAACCCTCGCCCAGACCCACCAATAGCAGCAGCGACCCCACTCCCCAGGCAATGCCGAACATGGTGAGGAACGAGCGCAGCTTGTGCGCCCACAACGTCTGCAACGATTGCCGCAGGATTTCCCTCAGTACATTCATAAGCGGGCCGCCAGGGCCCCTCCGGCGCAGACTTCCACACTCTCACATACGTGGCTCATGCGCGCTAAGTTCCGCCTTCTATTGTCAATCGCCGGAGCTTACCATTATGTGACGAAGGCCACAGGGGTTGGATAGCAAGGGGAACACGGTCTCAGCGTTTCAACGCTCCAGAAATCTGTGAAACCTTTGAAAACCGTTCTTCTTAAGATTTAAAAACTCGGCGTCATTCCGTGGGGCTTTAGCCCCGAGGAATCTCGCGTGCAGAACCAAGTACCCTGCCACATGACTTCAGAAACCTTGAAACTTGAAGCTTTGAACCTCGAGACCATCAGCCTGTAATGTTGAGCGAGGGCGCACGCCCGAGTCGAAATTGAGGCGCTTAGCGGGCGTCCGAGCCCGCTGCCGAAATCCTGAGCGCAGCGTAGGACCTCGCATCCAGAACCATCAGCCTGTCATGTTGAGCGAGGGCGCACGCCCGAGTCGAAACACCCCTGCACCGCTCGCCCTCCCGCGCTGACCAAGGGAGTTTCTACTGTTCTTCTTTAGATTAAAAAAACCGGCGTCATTCCGAGGGGCTTTAGCCCTGAGGAATCTCGCGTGCAGTACCACGACCTATACTGACACACGCAACGCTCCCGCATGCCGCGTCGAAATGCTAACTACTAACTACCGACTCCCGTCTTTTTCCGTGCTAACCTATGCGAAAGTGCGGGAACAACTCCTACCCATTTTTCAGGAAAGCTACCGCGAGCTGCGGCCGCGCGCGCCCATGCCGGAATTAGCGGTGGAGTTTTTCGCCTTCGCCAACGTCAACAACACCATCAGGCTGCGCGAGGGCAGACTGCTGGTCCGCCTTTCCGACCTGCTGGAGGGCGCGCCGGAAGCGGTGCTGCGCGCCATCGCCCATATCTTGCTGGCCAAGATGTACCGCAAGCCCATCGAGGCGGCGCACGCCACCCGTTATCGCCGCTATGTTTCCAGCCACGAAATCGCTAACAAGGCCAACCAGGTGCGGCAACTGCGCGGCTGGAAGAAATTCCAGTCTCCGCGCGGCCACATTTATCATTTGGATGAAATTTTTGAAGACCTGAACCGGCGTTTCTTTTACGGGCTGATGGCGCGGCCCCTGCTCACCTGGAGCCAGCAGCGCGCCCGCAACGCCCTGGGCCATTACGATCCGGCGCACAACACAATCGTCATCAGCCGCATTTTCGACCATCCGCACATACCCCGATACGCGGTCGAGTACATCCTGTACCACGAGATGCTGCACCTGAAGCACCCGGTGAAGTTGCGGGGCAGCCGCCGCTGCGTGCACTCCGCGGAATTTCAGGCGGAAGAGCGGCTGTTTCCTCACTTGGAGGAGGCAAAGACTTTTTTGAAGCGGCTGTAGGGGAATAGAACGAGTCACCGCCGAGGCGCCGAGCTCACAGACAATCCTTGACTCTTAACGATCGCCTAGCAGCGCTACCAGGCTGCTCGACGAGCCAAAAACTCAAAAAGAATTCTCGGCGGTCTCTGCGCCTCGGCGGTAGAACCGTTTTGCTTTTACCTTGAAACCTGCGAAACCTTGGAACTTCAAAACTGCCAGCCGATGTAAATGAGTTTCGAAGCTTATTGTAATTCTCGGCGTCCTCTGTGTCGACGGTAAAAACGGTTTTGCTTTTGCGTTTTACGCCGCCAGCATTTCCTGCTCTTCAAATCCGCCCACCCGGCCCAGCACCTCCCGCGAGCACTCCACCCTGAACAGCGGCACATGAGATGTGGCCAGGCGGGTCTTGTGGGGCTGCTCTCCGGTCATGTAGTCGCAGTTCAGCCCTTCTTCCAGGCTTTGCCGCGTCACTTCAAAAAGCAGCACCATCCCCGGCGAGAAGTGCGCCCAGGCGTGGTCATAATATGTCGTGTAGAAGCGCCGGGTGGTTCCATCGCGGAAAGTGACCAACGCGGCCACCAGGGTTGCGCCCTGGCTGAGCGTGTACACATCGCAAGGCGCAGGCCCGTTTTCCGCGGCGGTCACCAGAAACTGGCTGCGGGCCGAGTCGCGGAACAGGTTGGCGGGAACCTGCGACGCCTTCAACTGATAAATGAGCCGCAGCAGTTCCGCCGAGGGCCGCGGTTCGTGCCGGAACTCCACTCCCTGGCGCAGGATCTTGCGCCAGCGGCTGCCGATGCGCGTGTGGGTGGTCATCAGCTGTTCTGCGGAGGTGTTACGGGTAAGCACGCAGGGAGCGTTGACAAAGGGCAGGGGCGAAAAATCTTCCCACGCAAGGCGGCGCTCTTCCCCACGCAGGGCGGCAAAAAACATTGGCAGCTTCAGTACCGCCACCTCCTGCCAGGCATGGCGCAGCACTGCTGGATCGCCTTGCGAGAGAACGTCGCGGTAGTCGAACAGCGCTTCACCCAGGAAGGTAAAACCGTGGTCGGCAATGGCGCCGGGGATCAGGGCCGCCCCGGCATCGCTCTCCACCAGCACCACGTAGGGCTCTTCCCTGCCGGCAAACATTTCCGCTGCCAGGCGGTTCCAGGAAAAGCTTTGAAATAGGGTGGAGGGACAGGCGCTGTACAGGTTCTCCCAGACCGGGCGCAAACGGTCTATTTCGGCGGGCGAGCGCGCCACCACTTTGCGAAGCAAACGCTTCTCTCCTCCGTCGTCCATCAGGTTAGACGCGGACGATTAGCGGCTGGATGTTTTGCGCCGGCAGGATTTCCCCGGTCGCCGGGTTTATCGCCTGCCGATGCGCCGGCTGGCGGTGCCATTCAGCGCGGCAGAGGCGCCGTGGGATGCATATCACAGCCGTCGGTGACCTCGCGCGTTGACCGGGGTTGCCGCCGGGCAGTATCCTTAGAAGTTGAAAATGAAATTCATTTTCAATTTGCCCGCGCCTTGCCATGATTGATGCCTTCATTATTACCCTGCGCGAAGGCGTAGAGGCCGCCCTTATCGTCGGCATTACCCTGGCCTACCTGGCCAAGATCGGCCGCAACGACCTGCGCCGCGCCGTCTACGCCGCCTTGGCTGCCGCTTTCCTGGGCAGCATTGGCGCCGCCGTCATCGTCTCCCGCCTCGACCTCAACCAGGACATCCTGGAAGGCTGGGTCATGCTGGCCGCCGCCTTCTTCGTGGTCACCATGGTGGTCTTCATGATGAAGACCGCGCGCAGCCTGAAAGGCAAGATTGAGGGCAAGGTCGGCCTGCTAGCCAACCGCGGTTCCCAGCTCGGCCTCTTCCTCTTTGTATTCCTCATGGTGCTGCGCGAAGGCGTGGAGACGGTCCTCATCCTCTCCGCCGTTTCCCTGAATTCCAGCGCCCTCATGAGCTTTCTGGGAACGCTGCTGGGCATCATTCTGGCTGTCGTCTTTGGCGTGATGTTCGTGAAGGGCTCGGTGCGCGTCAACCTGCGCAAATTCTTCCGCATCACCAGCGTGATCCTCATCTTCGTAGGCGTGCAGCTGGTGGTCTCCGGCCTGCACGAGCTCTCGGAAAACGGCGTGCTTCCCTCCAGTAAGCGCGAGATGGCGCTGATTGGGCCCATCGTCAGCAACGAAGTTTTCTTCTTCGTGACCATCCTGGCGCTGGCCGCGCTGATGGTGCTGCTGGAAATGAAGCGCCGCCAGCCCTCGCTCGAACCGGCTTCCGCGGCCGAGCGCCGCAAAGCCCTATGGAGCGCCCGCCGCGAGCGCCTGTGGATGGTTTCCGTCTACGCCAGCTGCTTCCTGTTCATTGTGCTGGTGACGGCCGAATTCGTTTACACCAAGAGCGTGAGCGCGCTCTCGCCCGCCACTCCGGTGGCCTTCAGCAACGGGCACATCAGCATTCCCGTGTCTCAGGTCTCCGATGGCGGCCTGCACCGCTACGTGGCCACGGAGCAAGGCGTGCCGGTGCGCTTCTGGCTTTATCGCAAGCCGGATGGCAGCGTAGCCACGGTGTTTGACGCCTGCGAAATCTGCGGCGGCGTGGGCTATTACAAGACCAGCAACGGCGTGGTCTGCAAGAACTGCGCCGCGCCGATCAATGGTTCCACGGTGGGCCATGCCGGCGGGTGCAATCCCGTTCCCCTCCAAGCCACGGTGAGCGGCGGGGTAGTGCTGATCACGGAGGCGGAAGTGGCGGCGGGAACGCGCTACTTCCAGAAATAGCCATGTTCGGACGCCTGGTGTTTGAATCCTTCCGGCGTCAGCGGCGGCGCAAGCTGCTGGCCGGAATAGCCGTCGCTCTGGGCGTAGCCGTAGCCACCGCCATGATCGCCGTGGCCACCAACATCGGCGACAAAATTAACCAGGAACTGCGCAGCTACGGCGCCAACCTGCTGATTACTCCGCAAGCCGACACGCTGGATGTAGAAATCGGCGGGGTGGACCTGAAGCCGCCCAGCGATGGCGCCTTCCTCAGGGAAGCCGACGTGCTCCGAATCAAGGGTACGTTCTGGAAAAACAACATTGTCGGTTTCGCCCCCATGCTGCCAGTCCGTGCGAATCTCGGCACCGGCGCGCAAAGCCAATCCGTGGAACTCGTCGGCACCTATTTCGCCAAGCAATTGGCCTATGACCATGAATCCTTCATCACCGGTGTGCGCACCACCAACCCGTGGTGGAAAGTGAGCGGCGCGTGGCCGGGCGATGATTCCTCTGATGTATTGCTGGGCCAAACCCTGGCTGAGAAACTGGGCCGCAAGCCGGGCGACAGCATCGAAATCAACGGTCAGGCCCGGCGTGTGACCGGCATCCTGACCACCGGCGGTGCCGAAGACGGCCAGGTGGTCGCCCCGCTGCATGTAGCGCAGGAAATTCTGGGCCGCCCGGGCGCGGTACGCCGGGTCTACGTGAGCGCGCTGACCAAGCCGCAAGATGCGCTCGCCCTCCGCGATCCCAAGACCATGTCGCCAGCCATGCTGGAGCGCTGGTCCTGCTCGCCTTACGTGCAATCCATCGCCTATGTCCTGCAGCAGTCGCTCCCCCACGCGCGTGTAGAGCCTATCCGCCAGGTGGCCAGCACGGAAGGCACGGTGCTGGAGCGCATCAAAGGCCTGATGCTGCTGATCACGGTGGCCGCGCTGCTGGCCTCGGTGCTGGCCGTTTCCGCCGCCATGGCCACCGCCATCTTTGAGCGTCGCAACGAGATTGGACTGATGAAGGCGCTGGGCGCAGCCAACATTACGGTCGCCTCAGTTTTCTTTGCCGAAGCGGTTTTGCTGGCCGTGATGGGCGGAATCATCGGCTTCTTCGGCGGCGGCCTGCTCGCCCGCGAAATCGGCCGCAGCATCTTCAATTCGCAGATCAGTGTGGAGCCCGTGCTCTTCCCTGTCATCCTGGGGATTGCCACGTTGGTGACTTTTGCCGGCAGCGCTGCCGCCATCCTCCGCGCCATGCGCTTCGATCCGGTATACGCGTTAAAGGCAGACGCATGAGCACCACGCCCCGAACTCGCCGTTCCGGCAAGCACGGGATGTTCTTGCGCATGCTGCTGCGCGCTACGCTGGTGCGCCGCGGGCGTGCTCTCTCCGCACTGCTGGCCGTGGTAGTTGCCGCGGCCGTCGCCACCGCCATGCTGAACCTCTACGTGGATGTTCAGGCTAAGCTGCGCACCGAATTTCGTAAATACGGCGCCAACATTGTGGTGGTCGCCAAACAAGGCCAGCCCCTTCCCGCGGACGCTCTGCTCCGCGTGCAAACAGCGCTGGCTGGCCGTGGCATCGCCGTTCCTTTTGCCTACGTAGTGGCCAGCACCAGCGATGGTTCGCCAATCGTGGTCGCCGGGACGGACATGCAGACCGTTCGCCGCCTCGATTCCTGGTGGGCCGTTTCCGCCTGGCCAAACGCTGCCGGTGAAGCCCTGCTCGGTTCGCGGGCCGCAGCCACAGTCAGTCCCCAGGGCCAGCCTTTCGATTTGAGCTTCCAGGGCCGGACGCTCCACCTGAACGCCGCCGGCACCCTGACCACCGGCGCCGCCGAAGACAGCCGGGTATATCTGCCCTTGAAAGACTTCACCGCGTGGACCGGAGTGCAGCCCTCGACCATCGAGATTGCCGCAAACGGCTCAGCCGCCCAGGTCACGGTTATCCTGCAGCAGGTGACAACCGCAGTTCCCGGCGCCGAGGTTCGCCCCGTGCGCCAGATCATGGAAGCCGAGGGCCGGGTGCTGGGCAAGACGCGCTCCACCTTGCTGGCGGCCGCCGCGCTGATCATCCTGACCGCCGCGTTGTGCGTGCTCGCCACTCTCACCGCTTGGGTACTGGACCGCCGCCGCGACTTTGCCATCATGAAGGCGCTGGGCGCCTCTGAGCGGCTGATCAGCGGCTTTTTTGCCGCGGAGGCCGCGTCCATCGGGGCGATCGGGGCCCTGTTGGGCTATGGCATCGGCATTGGCGCCGCCGCCTGGATTGGCCGCGCCAACTTCCAGGCATCTATTTCGCCACGTCTCAGCGTCCTTCCCAGCGTGTTCCTGGGCAGCATTATGGTAGCCTTGCTCTCCGCTGCCTTGCCCATGGCCCTGCTGCGGAGGGTGCAGCCGGCCACGATCCTGCGAGGGGAATAACCATGATTCGACTGGAACACGTCAGCAAGCTCTACCCGGCGAAAGCCGAGGAGACCGGCGGCGTCATTCGCGCGCTGGACGACGTGTCCCTCACCGTCATGCCCGGCGAGTGGCTGGCCATCATGGGTCCCTCCGGCTCTGGCAAGTCCACCCTGGTGAACCTGATCGGCTGCCTCGACCGGCCGAGCAGCGGCAACGTCTGGCTGGCCGGGCAAAACGTGGCCGGGCTTAACACCGCCGAATTGACCCGGGTACGCGCGGAAAGAATCGGCTTTGTCTTCCAGCAGTTTCATTTGATTTCCTACCTCACGGCTCTCGAGAACGTCATGCTGGCGCAGTACTTCCACAGCATGACCGATGAGCAGGAAGCGCTCGAGGCGCTGGAGCGGGTGGGGTTGAAGGACCGCGCGCATCACTTGCCCGCACACCTGTCAGGCGGCGAGCAGCAGCGGGTGTGCATTGCCCGTGCCCTCATCAATGATCCCAAAATCGTGCTGGCCGACGAACCCACCGGCAACCTGGATGCGCAGAACGAGGAAATTGTGCTTCGCCTCCTGCGCGAACTGCACCAGCAGGGCCGCACCATCATTATGGTGACCCATGACGAGCTCGTGGCCCGCCTGGCCGACCGCCGCGTGGAGCTGCACCACGGCAAGATCGCCACCGAAGAAGTCTTCGCCATGTCCGACCAGGAGCAGTTCGACGAAGTTCTGGAAGAAATCTGGGTCATCGAGGAACACGGCGAGCCCGCCGAACTGGGCAGCATGGATGTGCACGGCGGTGTGCCGGTGAGCATCGCCGTTGAGAAGATGGCGGAACTGGGCCTGGTGACCACCCGCCCCCACCCCTCGCAGCCGCACGCCCACAAAGCGGTCATCAATCCCTGCCATGACGCGCTGGGCCACATTTCGCAACGCGTAGCCGACGGCGACCTGATGATCGAGTTCACTCCCACCGGCCGCCAGCGGGCCGCCGACGTCATCCGCCGCCACCGCCTGGCCGAGCGCCTCTTCACCGAGAGCCTGGGCATGGATGATCCCGCGGAAGTCGAAGAGCAGGCCTGCAAGTTCGAGCACATTCTCTCCCCCGAGGCCACCGACCGCATCTGCGCCTTTCTGGGCCATCCCCGCTCCTGCCCCCACGGGGCCCCCATCCCTCCCGGCACCTGTTGCACTCTGCGCGACGTGGAGCACGCGGATGTTCGCGTGGCGCGCAAATTGAAATAATCGTGGGGACGGGGCTCTGCCCCGCCCATGCCCGGGGCGAAGCCCCGCGCCCACACATGACCCGTAAGTCAGCACTGTCAATTCTTTAAACCTCTGCGCACTCTGCCTCCTCTGCGGTTTTAATTCTCTTTGTTTCCTCTACTTGCCCAATCCCGCGCCCAGACGGTACTCTGAAGACTCCGCATTGCACACGAGGACCTCAACATGCCATCTGCCCCGCGCTATGTCTGGATGGATGGTGGCCTGGTCGCATCCCAGGACGCCAACCTGCACTTTATCTCCGCCGGCCTGCACTACGGCATCAGCGTGTTCGAAGGAATTCGCTGCTACGCCACGGACCGCGGCCCCGCCATTTTTCGCCTGCCGGAACATGTGGACCGGCTGCTCGATTCGGCCAATGTCATCGGATTCCGCGACCTGCCCTGGACCCGCGAGCAGCTGATTTCCGCCATTGACCAGACCGTGGCGGCCAATGGTTTTGGCGACTGCTACATTCGCCCGCTCATCTGGCTGGATGGCGCCATGAACATGGTGGTGGACTCGGGCAAGCTGCGCCTGGGCATTGCGGTATGGGAGTGGGGCCACTTCCTTGGGGCGGAGGCCAAAGAGCGCGGCATTCGTGCCAATGTTTCTTCCTTCACCCGCCATCACCCCAACATCGCCATGACCAAAGCGAAAATTTCCGGCAACTATGTCAACTCGGTGCTGGCCAAGAGCGAATCGCTCCGCCTGGGCTTCGATGAGGCCATCATGCTCGACCCGGAAGGTTACGTGGCCGAGTGCACGGGTGAAAATATTTTCGTTGTGCGCCGCGGTACTGTGTACACGCCACACACCGCCGCCATACTGGAAGGCATCACCCGCGATGCCGTGCTCACGTTGTGCCGCGATTTGGGCCATCCGATTGTGGAACAGCCGGTCTCGCGCGACCAGCTTTACGTGGCCGAGGAAGTATTCGTTTGCGGTACCGCCGCGGAGGTGATTGGCCTGCGCGAAATTGATATGCGCAAGGTGGGCGCAGGTAAGACCGGGCCCGTTACCAAGGCAGTGCAGCACGCCTTCGAGCAGTTGACCCGCGGCCGCCATCCGCGCTCGGCGGAATGGCTGCACCTTGTCGCTTCCGCTGAGGTGGCGCAAACCGCTCGGCGCGGCTGATCCTCCGGGGCGCTCCTACTCGTAGTGCAGCGCCACCATGGGATCAACGCGCATGGCGCGCCGCGCCGGAATCGCGCACGCGGCCAACGCTACCAGCGTTAGCAGCACCGAAACGGCCACGTAGGTCACGGGATCAGTGGGGCTTACCGCCAGGAAGGTTCCCACCACGCGGGCGGCAGCCAGCGCAGCCAACACGCCCAATACCAGGCCGATTGCAACTATGACGATTCCCTGCCGTAAGATCATGCGCAAAATTTGCCTGGGCTGCGCTCCCAGCGCCATGCGCACACCAATTTCATGCGACCTCTGGCTAGCCGTGTAGGAGATCACGCCGTACACCCCGACCACGGAAAGCACCAGCCCCAAAATGCCAATGGCGGCTGCCAGCCCGGCCGCTACCTCATAGGCTAGGAAACCGTTCAGCGTATACAGCGCCTCGGTCATGGTTTTCACTTCAAACACCGGAAGATCGGGCGCCACAGATTCAATCGCGCGCTCCAGTTCCGGGATCATGGCCTTTGGATCTCCCCCCGTGCGCACTTGCAGTGTCTCCAGGCTGGTGCCTGCGTGCTGGGCGAAGGGGAAATACACCAGGGGATATTCGGGACCGCGCACAAAGATGTAACGAGCATCTTTGGCCACTCCCACCACCTCGATGGAATGGGTGGGATCATTCACCGAACGGAAGTGCCGGCCGATCGGATCCTGGTGCGGCCAGTACTGCTTTACGAAGGTTTCGTTCACGATCGCGACGTAGGGAGCTTTCTCGTCATCGCGGTCCGTGAAGTCCCGCCCGCGGAGCAGAGGGATCCCCAGAGTCTCAAAGTTCCCGGGGGAGACGGGATTCACCACCGCGACCGGCGCGGGCTGCCCGGCAGGCGCCTGATGCCCGTCAATGGCTAGCGTGGCTCCATTGCTGTAATAGCCCAGCGGCACGGAAAAAGCGGTGCTGGCGGCGGTCACACCGGGCAGTGCCCGAACCCGCTGCAGAAGGTTATGGTAAAACTCGCGGGTTTGCGCTTCGTGATACCCGATTTCCTGCGGGTCCATGGTCAGGTTCACCACGTGCGCAGGGTCGAATCCCAGATCGGTGCGCTGCGCCTGGCCCAGGCTGCGGGCGAACAGGGCGGCAATGATCAGCAGCATCAGCGAGCCGCCCACCTGCGCCACTACCAGCGCGCTGCGCACCTTTTGTCCTCCCCCCACCAGCCCGCGGCCACCCTGATGGAGCACCTGATTCAGGTCGCGGCGTCCCGCCCGCAATGCCGGGAAGATGGCAACCAGGACTCCGGCTGCCATAGCCATGCCCAAGGCATAAATGAACACCCGCCAATCGAAGCGAAAGTCCAGCTGAATGGGAAAGTCGGTGTGCAGGTTGATGGAGCGCAGTGCCGCGCCGCCCCAGGTTCCCAGGACCAATCCGGCTGCTCCGCCAACGATTGCCAGCAGGACGCCTTCCGCCAGCAGCAATCGCATCAGGTGTCCGCGCCCGGCGCCCAGCGCCGCCCGGATGGCGAGTTCCCTCTCCCGCACCGTGGCCCGCACCAGCAGAACATTGCCCACATTCACACAGGCCAGGAGCAACACCAGGATCGCGAGTCCAAGAAACAACGCCGAAAGCAAGGGCGTGTTGGTGATGCGGGGATCGCCCAGGCGCGCGTTAGCTTCGGGAAAAACCAGCGCTTTCACGTTCTTATCTATTTCCGGATACTGTTGCGAAAGCCGTTGTGAAACTACGGTAAGCGCCGCCTGCGCCTGCTGGAGACTCACGCCTTTCCGCAGGCGTCCCACCACCGACAGGCCGCGCTCTCCCCGGTTTTCCATGAAGCCGGGAGGCTGCGTGATCGCCGCCATGCCCAGCGGCAGATACCCCGCGATGGTTAAAATCGGTTGAACTCCCTGGAAACCTTGGGGTGCCACCCCGACCACGGTGACGGGATGGCCATCGAAAGAAACCTTTTTACCGATGATGCCAGGATCTCCGCCCAGATGCTGCTTCCAGTAGGAGTAGCTCAGAACTATCACCGGATCGGCGCCCGGCGCGTTTCCTTCCGCGGGTAGAATCAGGCGCCCCAATGCAGGCTTGATCCCCAGTACGGAAAAGAAATTCCCCGTCACGTAATTGGTAACGACGCGGGCGGCCTTGCCGCCATCAACGCTCAGCCCATCCAGGCTCAATTCGTATCCGGCCAGGCCGTCGAATACTGCCGTGGTCTGGCCCCGAATGTCCCGATAGTCGGGAATGGAAAGCGTGGCCAGGAGAATATCCAAATTCTGCTGCAAGCGCAGAACGGTGATCTGCCCGGGGTCCTTGACCGGCAGCGGTCGCAACAGGAGCCAGTCCACCATGCTGAAAATCGCCACATTGGCGCCGATGCCTAAGGCAAGGGTAAGAATCGCCACTGCGGCAAATGCCGGCGTCCGCCGCATCTGTCGGGCCGCGTGACGAAAATCCTGCAGCAGGGTTCGCATGTAGCCTCCAGGCTCTCCAGTTGGTTTCGCACCTGAATCGCCAAACCAGATATCCAGACAAGATGCTGAAAATAAATGATTAAACATGATTCGGATGGGGATTGGATATCTTCCAGGTGTCCACATGTGAATTTCACTGTTCGGAATCGGACAGGCGCGTGGGCAGGTTTGTCATATAGGCCGCAATTCAGAGATAATTCGCGGCGCAAGAGCTTTGGAGACTTCCACTTAGGAATGGTGATGGAGAAAAAAGATACGCCCGCCGAGCTTGGCGCCGACAGCAACAGCGGTTTGAATCGCAGAGCGTTTCTGAAAGCTGGGAGCATGGCCCTGGCCACTTCCGCGCTGGGCATGCCGGCCAGTTCCTATGCCCGCATTCTCGGCGCCAATGACCGCATCCGCCTGGGCCAGCTAGGCTGTGGCGATCGTAGCGGCGGGCACGTGCACATGCTGCAGCTCGCCTCCGCCAAGATTCCCGTGGAGACTGTGGCCGTGTGCGACCTGTGGAGCCGAGCCCGCGAGCGCCGCGCCGCTGACGTCCAGAAGCGCTTCGGGCAGGCGCCGCGGCAGTACAAATATTCCGAAGAATTGCTCAAGCAGCCCGACATTGACGGAGTGATGATCGCCACCGGCGATTTCCAGCATGCCAAGCTGTGCACGGAGGTGGTGCGCGCAGCCAAGGACTGCTACGTCGAAAAGCCTTTCGCCAACGTGCTGCAGGAAGCTAAAGACGCGCGCGCGGCCGTCAAGGCGTCGAAGCAGGTGGTGCAGATGGGCACGCAGCACCGCAGCCAGCCGTACCCTCTGGCGGCGCGCGACATCGTGCGCAGTGGGCGCATCGGCAAGGTTATGCGGGTTGAGCAGGAATGGAACGTCAATCACGAGCGCTGGCGTGGCCGCCCGGAAGTGGGAGAATTAAAAGAGCAGGACACGGACTGGAATCGCTGGCTGCTGGGCAAGCCTTATCAGCCATTTGACCCGAAGGTGTACCTCGAATTCCGGCTGTATAAGAAATTCTCGTCCGGCATTTTCGACCAGTGGATGAGCCACGGCGTGGATCTGGTGCACCTGTGGACCGACGCTGCCGCTCCCCACAGTGTTGTCGCCAACGGCGGAGTTTTCGTTTGGAAGGATGGACGGGAAAACGGCGACACGGTCAGCACCACCATGACTTATCCCCAAGGTTTCCTCTACACGTACTCCACCACCTTCGGCAACAGCTACCGTCCTTTCAGCCGCATACAGGGAACCAAGGGCACCATCGTGAACTATGGCGGCGAGGGCGCCTCCCTTTTCGTGGTGACCGGCGAAGGCCAGGAGCACGATCCCCAGTCCTACGACGCGCCTCCGGGCAATGGACCGGCTGCCGACAAGGCGGAAATCGTGCGCGTGGATGGAATACCAGCCAATACCGACGGTCCCGATGACGACGATCCACTGCATGTTTCCAATTGGCTGCGCGCCATGCAGGACCGACGCCAGCCCAATGCCAACGTAGACCATGGCTTTTCGCACGCGGTGGCCTGCATCATGGCGGCCGAGGCTTACTGGAGCGGCAAGCGGTTGTATTGGGACGCGGAAAAAGAAGAAATTGTGGATAGCGAACCGGCTACGAAAGCTGGCTAGCTATCTAGCTGTCTGGCTGACTAGCTATTTGTCTCGCGAGAAGGGTTGTTATCCCGAGCATGGGCAGAATCCAAGCCGTAGGATATCTGAGCGACTGGGGGTCTTATGACGGGACGTTTACTGCTGCTTTGGTTCGTGATTGCGTTCACCGTCTCCTCGCTCGCGCAGAGTGGTCCCAAATCGAAAACGGCCACCAAGACGATCCGCGCGCGCTCGTTCGTTGGAGAGGTCCCCACGTCCATCGCCGCAAGCGTCGGCGACACGCTCGCCTTCATCGAAGGCAGCTTCCTCGGCGTCGCCGAGGCCATGCCGGAAGACAAGTACAATTTCATTCCCACTCGGGGCAATTTCGCGGGGGTGCGCACGTTCGCTGAGCAGGTGAAGCATGTCGCCTGCGCTCAGGTTGCCTTTTTCAACGAGTTCGAGGGCAAACAGCCTCCCGGCGACTGCGAAAAAGGCGGTCATTCGCCTGCGAAGAGCAAGGCCGAGCTCATCCGCTATCTGAAGGACTCGTTTGATTACGGCAACCACGTTCTCGGCGGCCTGACCGCCGCCAATTCGCTCGATCGCGTTGAGGGACGCTACGCAGGCCCGAACACAAAATTAGGGATCTCCGTCGTCGCCGCGTGGCACATCACTGACCACTACGGCCAGCTTGTCGAGTACCTGCGAATGAACGGCATCGTCCCGCCCATGACACAAAAATACGGCTTAAAAGTGCGGTAGAGAACGCGAGCGGTGCAGGTGGCCTGCCGATCCAGAGACTTGCATGTGTTCCAGCAGGGGGGGATCATAGGCGAAATCAACAATTTCATTCTTCACGGAGGTTCGCATGCCAATTCCCTCAACCTCCCACAAACGGAAAACTCAGCAAACCGATCCTGCCGAACTGCAAGAAAAAATCCGCAGCCGGGCGCATGAGATATACGAGCAGCGCAATCGGACAGAAGGACACGATCTGGAAGACTGGCTGCAAGCCGAAGCGGAACTCACTGGAACAAAAACTCAGCAGCCACTTGACCAATGGGTGGCATATGACGGGTGGCACTGCACCCAAGAATGAAGGAGACACTTATGAAAATCGTAGTGATCGGCGGTACTGGACTCATTGGATCAAAGCTTGTCAAAAAGCTGCGTGAGCACGGGCATGAAGCTGTAGCGGCAGCGCCCAACACAGGGGTCAACACACTCACTGGCGAGGGACTGGCCGAAGTGCTGAAAGGCGCCTCGGTAGTCGTTGACGTATCAAACTCTCCCTCCTGGGAGGACGCAGCGGTGCTGAAGTTCTTCGAAACATCAACTCGTAACCTTCTCACCTATGAAGCCTCTGCAGGGGTAGGACATCACGTTGCGTTATCAGTGGTGGGAACCGACCGGCTATCCGAAAGCGGTTACTTCCGCGCTAAGATCGCTCAAGAGAAACTGATCAAAGAATCTTCCATCCCCTACTCCATCGTGCACGCGACGCAGTTCTTCGAGTTCCTCAAGGGGCTTGCCGATATTTCCATGGTTGGCAACCAGGTGCATTTGCCTCCTGTGCTTTTCCAGCCGATGGCTGCCGACGATGTCGCGAGTGGGGTGGCCAGGGTCGCGGTAGGCGCGCCGCTCAATGGCACGGTCGAAATAACGGGGCCGGAACAGTTTCGCGTGGATGAACTAGTTCGGCGGCGCTTGGCCGCACTCAAAGATTCCCGCGAAGTCATCGCTGATCCAAACGCGCGTTACGCTGGGGCGAAACTCAGCGAGAAAACACTGGTCCCGGGCAGTAACGCACGACTGGGCGAAACCCGTTTCGAAACCTGGCTCACTCAGTCCACACGGCAAATTGCGGCTGCGTGAAGATTGGCTGCTGGCCGACCAGGAACTCGTGCGGCACTACGCGTAACGGCGACGTGCCGACCAAGACACGCTGAAATGGGCGAAATTTGTCGTGTTCCTCGTGAAGGGCGAAGGCGCTCCGGTACTGGTGCCCGCCAAATCAAACATGAAACTGCGAGCGGTTCTGTTCGCACAAAGTTAAGGAGAGAATTCATATGAGCACGATTACGGTAAAAGATGGCACGACGATCTATTACAAGGACTGGGGCAAGGGCCCGGCCGTCATGTTTTCGCACGGATGGCCGCTGAATGCGGATGCATGGGACGGCCAACTACTTTTCCTCGCCCAGAATGGTTTTCGCGTGGTGGCGCACGACCGGCGTGGCCATGGCCGCTCGAGCCAGGCCTGGTCCGGGAACGACATGAATGGGTACGCCGACGATCTGGCCGCTGTCGTCGAGGCGCTGGATCTCAACGATGTCACCCTGGTGGGTCACTCCACCGGCGGAGGCGAAGTTGCGCGCTACATCGGACGGCACGGCACAAAGCGGGTTTCCGCAGCCGTCCTGATCGCTGCGGTGCCGCCGATCCTGGTGAAGTCCGCTGCCAACCCTGAAGGCATCCCAATCGAAGTGTTTGACGGATTGCGAAGCAGTCTTGCCAAGGATCGTTCGCAGTTCTACAAAGACTTTGCCGTAATGTTCTATGGCGCCAATCGGCCGGGTGCGAGCGTCTCGCAGGGGATGCTGGACCAGTTCTGGCTATGGAGCATGCAGGGCGGGCTCAAGAACGTCTACGACAGCATCAAGGCATTCTCCGAGACCGACTTTACCGAGAACCTCAAAAAATTCGACGTGCCGACGCTGGTCATGCACGGTGAAGACGACCAGGTTGTGCCTATCAAAGACTCAGCGAAGAAATCGGCCAGGCTCATCAAGGGAGCGAAGGAAATTTACTATCCGGGCAGGCCCCACGGCCTCACGGCTACTCACCAGGATGAAGTCAACGCCGACCTGCTGAAATTTCTAAGGTCGGTCCAACAAGCTCGCAAGGCTGCCTGAATCTTTATGGCGCGGCAGGTCGCAACCCCTTTGCCGGTCTGCCGCGTTCCCGGATCGTATCGCAGTGGAAAGGAGTGTAGGAAGAACTTGAGAGCTTCTGCGGGAAAACAATATCAGTAGGCATTGCCACCCATGCCGAAAGTCGAATCAGCGTGCGTGGGAGGGATCGGCGCGGCTGAAGCCGCTCAGGATGTTCCTGTTCCCGTAAGTTGCTGTCAATCAAGGACCAATTCATGCTTTCGTCACGCGGTTGTGTGCCGTACGTCACTGAAGTCTCACGATATATCTAGTAAAAATGTAAATTGACTGGGTACGTCTGGGCCCCTTGATTTCATCGTGCATGTAGTACAGCGGACGATGAAGTGAAGAGGAAGACGTACCCAGCTTTTTTGTGCGGCTGAATTGACTGCAGGCAAGGCTGGGTGCGAATTGTAAAGGCTTGGACCTGCCCCGCCGGGCGCTCCTCTCGCGGGCTTGTATAATTTCTAGTCTGGAAGAATTGCTCGCGGCTGGTACGAGCCAGCACGCCACAGCCTTCGCCTGCCAGGTCAACGGATCCAGCCGTCTCACAACATGAAGCGCTTGCTACAGTCAATTTTCATTCTCTGGCCCCTGAGCCTTCTCCTGCTCACCGGTTGCGCGGAAAAGGCCTCGCCGGCACCGGTGGCCGACGCGGTTCCTATCATGGCGGCCAAGGCGGTGGTCAAGTCCATGCCGGTGGAATTGCATGCCATCGGCACGGGCGAGGCGTTCAAAACCGTGTCCGTGGAATCGCAGGTGGCCGGCATCGTAAGCGCGGTGCATTACCAGCAGGGCCAATATGTGAAGCAGGGTGATTTACTGGTGAGCCTGGATGACCGGCCATTCGCAGCCGCGCTCAAGCAGGCGCAAGCCAATCTGGCCAAGGACAAAGCTCAAGCGGAGTTGGCCAGGGTGGAGGTGGAGCGCTACAGCAAGCTCTCGCAGGCGGGCGTGGTGCCCAAGGAACAATACGATCAGCAGCGCGCCAACTTCGATGCCGCGCAGGCGGCGGTCCAGGCCGACGAAGCCAACATCCTGACGGCGAAGCTCAACGTGGCTTACTGCTCCATTTACGCGCCCATCAGCGGGCGCACCGGCAGCCAGCTGATATATCCGGGTACGGTGGTGAAAGCCAATGACTTGCCCGTGCTGGTGGTGATCAATGAAGTTTCGCCGCTGTATGTTGATTTCACCGTTCCCCAGCAGTACCTGAACCAGATCAAAGCCTACATGGCCAAAGGGCGGCTGCCGGTGCAAGCCATGCCCTCGGATAATTCCCGGACCGAAGCCGGGTATCTCAGCTTCGTGGACAACACGGTGGATGCTTCGACCGGCAACATCAAGCTGAAAGCCACCTTCAGCAATTCCGGTCTGCGGTTGTGGCCGGGCGAATTCGTCAACGTGGTGCTGCGGCTTACACAGCAGGAAAACGCGGTGGTGGTGCCGGCGCAGGCGGTATTGACGGGGCAGCAGGGCGACTACATTTTCTTCGTCAAGCCGGACATGACCGTGGACTCGCGCCCGGTGAAGGTGCTGCGCACGATTAATGGGGAATCGGTGCTCGCCTCCAATGATGTTCAGCCGGGGCAGACCGTCGTCACTGACGGCCAGGTGCGCCTGGTGCCCGGGGTGAAAGTCAGCATCAAAAACAGCCTGTGAGGACTAATAAGGGATCGCAATGAGCGTCGCCGAGGATTTCATACGCCGGCCGGTAATGACCAGCCTGATCATGCTGGCCATTCTGCTGTTCGGCCTGGTGGCCTACCGCGACCTCGCCGTCAGCGACCTGCCCAACGTTGATTTCCCCACCATCACGGTTTCCGCCAACCTGCCGGGCGCCAGCCCAGACACCATGGCTTCGGCGATCGCCACGCCGCTGGAAAAGCAATTCACCACCATCGCCGGCCTGGATTCGATGACCTCGACCAGCGCCATGGGCACAACCCAGATCACGCTGCAGTTCGACCTGACGCGGAACATTGATGCCGCGGCGCAGGATGTGCAAACCGCCATCACCGCCGCTTCCAATCAATTGCCGCAGGGCATGCCCACTCCGCCCACCTACCGCAAGGTGAACCCGGCGGACGAACCGGTTCTGTACCTGGCGCTGACCTCGCCCACCCTGCCGCTTTCGCAGGTGGACGAGTATGCGGAAACCCTGCTGGGCGAGCAGATTTCCATGGTCAAGGGCGTGGCCCAGGTGCAGATCTACGGCTCGATGAAGTATGCGGTGCGCATTGACCTGGACGCGGGCGCGCTGGCCAGCCGGCAAATCGGCATCAACGAAGTGGCGCAGGCGGTGCAGAACAGCAACGTGAACCTGCCCACCGGCACCATGTACGGCGCGAACAAAGCATTCACCGTATATGCAAACGGACAGTTGACTAAGGCGGCGCTCTACAAGCCGCTGATCGTGGCCTACCGCAACGGCTCGCCGGTGCGCCTGGACGAAGTCGGCCAGGTGTATGACAGCGTGCAGGACACCAAGATCGCCAACTGGATCAATGCCGTTCCCGGCATCATCCTGGCGGTGCAGCGCCAGCCCGGCACCAACACCATCGAGATTGTCAGAGCCATCAACAAGCTGCTGCCGCGGTTCCGGGCCATCATGCCGCCGGCGATGCATCTGACGACGGAATATGACAAGTCCATCTCCATTCAGCAATCGGTCAACGATGTAAAGTTCAGCCTGTTCCTGGCCATCATCCTGGTGGTGCTGGTCATTTTCCTGTTCCTGCGCAACCTGTCCGCCACCATCATTCCCAGCCTGGCGCTGCCCATGTCCATCATCGGGACGTTTGCCGTGATGTACCTGCTGGGCTACACGGAAGACAACCTGTCGCTTTTGGCGCTGACGCTTTCAGTAGGCTTCGTGGTGGATGACGCCATCGTCATGCTGGAAAACATCGTTCGCCACATGGAGCAGGGCGAAGGCGTGTTCGAGGCGGCGGTGAGCGGCTCGCGCGAGATCGGCTTCACCATCGTTTCCATGACCATCTCGCTGGCAGCGGTGTTCCTGCCTGTGTTCTTCATGGGCGGCATTCTGGGACGGCTGCTGCACGAGTTCGCGGTGGTGATCATCTCCGCCATCCTGGTTTCGGGCGTGGTTTCCCTAAGCCTGACGCCGATGCTGTGCAGCCGTTTCCTGCGGCCACACCTGGGAGAGCGGCACGGGCGCACCTACAACGCGCTGGAAGGCGTGTTCGACGGAAGCCTGCGCTGGTATGACGTGACGCTGCAGTGGGCGATGCGCCACCGCGTGACCGTGATGGTGATTGGCCTGGGGCTGCTGGTGGCCACGGCCTGGCAGTTCTGGGTGATTCCCAAGGGCTTCCTGCCGGAAGAAGATATCGCCGAAATTGTCGGGTTCAGCGAGGCACTGCAGGGCATTTCCTTCGACGCCATGAAGCAGCACCAGGAACAGCTGAACCGGATCGTCTGGAACGATCCCAATACGCTGCAGTTCTTCTCCAGCGTGAGCGATAACGGCACTTCCGGCCTGAACATCGGGCGGATGTACATCCATTTGAAGGACCTGCCACAACGCCCGTACACCAAGAACGCTTTCTATGACCGGCTGGATGGCAACTACGGGAAAGTTCCGGTGCTGGGCTGGGCGGTGCACGCGATCCGGCCGGCGTTTGAACATCATATGGGGATCGCGGACATCATGCAGGAGCTGCAGCCCAAGCTCGATACGGTCACCGGCGTGCGGGTTTACCTGCAGAACCCGCCTTCCATCCGCATCGGGGGGCAGCTCACCAAAAGCCTCTATCAATACACGCTGGTGAGCCCGCAAACCGACCAGCTCTACAAGTACGCGCAGCAGATGGCGGCCCGAATGACAACCCTGCCCGGCCTGCAGGACGTGACTACCGATCTGCAGATCAAGAACCCACAGGCCAATGTGGTGATTGACCGGGACAAGGCTTCGGCGCTGGGCGTCACCCCACAGCAGATCGAAGACGCGCTCTACACTGCTTATGGCCAGCGCCAGATTTCCACCATCTACGCGCCCAACAACGAGTACTGGGTGGTGATGGAGTTGGAAGACAAGTACCAGCGCGACCCGCAGATGCTCTCCTACCTGTACATCCGCTGCGCCAACGGGCAACTGGTGTCGCTGAGCACGGTGGCCAAGCTGGTGACGAACCTGGGACCGCTGACAGTCAACCACATGGGGCAGCTGCCCTCGGTGACCATTTCGTTCAACCTGCAGCCGGGGGTGGCCATCGGCGACGCGGTGAATGAAATTTCGCGCCTGGCGGCGAACACCTTGCCTCTCACCATCTCCACCAGCTTCCAGGGCAGCGCGCAAGCCTTCCAGCAATCGCTGAGCGGATTGGGCATGCTGCTGGGCATGGCCATTCTGGTGATCTACATCGTGCTAGGAATTTTGTACGAGAGCTTCATCCACCCGCTGACCATTCTTTCCGGGCTGCCGGCGGCGGCGTTTGGCGCGCTGCTGACGCTGATGGCGTTCCATATGCAGCTCGACCTGTTCGGCTTTGTGGGCATCATCATGCTGATTGGCATCGTGAAGAAGAACGCCATCATGGTGGTGGACTTCGCTCTGGAACTGGAACGGAGCGGCGGGCGCACGCCGGCGGAGGCGGTTTACCAGGGCTGCCTCATCCGCTTCCGTCCCATCATGATGACCACTATGGCCGCGATCATGGGTACTCTGCCCATTGCCTTGGGCATGGGCGCAGGGGCGGATGCCCGCCGGCCGCTCGGCCTCTCCGTGGTGGGCGGGCTGGTGTTCGCGCAGATTGTTACCCTCTATCTCACTCCGGTTTTCTACACCTACATGGATTCGCTGCAGAATTACCTGGGGCGTGGCGCGCGCAAGCGCTTCGCCCAGCCCGCCCTGCAGGAGCCCCTGCTGACCGAGCATTCGCAGCAGGTGGGGGATTGAGACAGGCAGCAGGCAGCAGTTAGCAATTAGCAGTTAGCACTTGGCCTGTGATAGGTCAGCGTGGGTACTCGTACGAACTATACACAGCCCGCAGAGAGCGTCCCCCAGGGGCTAAAGCCGGTGTATTCGAGGGCGCTGTACGGCACGGCTGAGGCCTTTGGTAGGCTCAGGACAGGCTGCGCCTTTCCGAAACACACTCACGACGTAGTTATTACCACTTTGCCGCGAGCGTGCCCTTGCTCGAGATAGCGTATAGCCTCAGGCACCTCACTCAGCCCGTAACACCTGTCAATTACGGGTGTGACTTTCCCGGCCTGCATGAGATCGGCCATGGTGCCCAGGTCTTCTTTGCTCAGTTTCGCCCCAAAAACGGAGAACCTCTGGCTAACGAACCATGACAAGAAACGCCCGGTGATCAAACGAGTCAGAAGAGTGACCACCGAACGCCCCGGTCCTACTCCGGCCACGATGTACATCCCCTTAGGGCTCAAGACGCGGCGATATGCGGACAAGGAATGGTTCGCCACCAGATCGAAAATCAGGTCGTAACATTGGCCGCTTTTGGTGAAGTCCTCGCGGGTGTAGTCAATGACACGATCGGCGCCAAGGGAGCGGACCATGTCCAAATTCCTGGTGCTGCATACGGCGCTCACCTCTGCGCCAAAGGATTTGGCGATCTGCACCGCGAACGTGCTAACGCCTCCCGCCGCGCCGTTGATCAACACTTTCTGGCCGGGCTGAATGTGTCCCTTGTCGCGAAGACACTGCAGCGCGGTGAGGGCCGCAATCGGCACCGCAGCGGCCTGCTCATAGGTGATGTTGTCCGGCTTGCTGGCGAATCCCGACTCGGAAGCACACACGTACTCGGCAAAGGCACCCCGGCAGGTGCCGAACACCGCGTCACCCGGTTTGAATTGGATTACCTTGCTGCCAACCGCTTCCACCTGGCCGGCAACGTCAACCCCTAAGCGGGTGACCCTGGGCTTGAGCAACCCCGCCTGTATGCGCATCGCATACGGATCGCCTCGCATGAAGTGCCAATCATAAGGATTGATGGAAGCCGCACGAATTCTTAATAAGACCTCCTCGTCTTTTGCGATGGGCGTTGCCACCTCTTCACACCTGAGAACATCCGGTGAACCGTAATGGTGATAAACAATGGCTTTCATCGGGAATCCCGTTTCACACCGCTGAAGAACCCGGCAAACCGTGCTGACGAAAGGCACGTCCAGCATCAGAGCCGCAGGAGTACTGACGCTGGCTTGATCATACGGCGATTTACACGGAGTACCACAACAAGGTCAAAAGTAGGCTAGCATTTGGCCAGCCCCGTTATTTCCCAAACCTGGCAATATCTTTAAAGGGCTTAAGTGGTGACTGCTGAGTGCTGACTGCTGCCCTTGAGGCACACCCACGTGACACCCGTCACAGCCGCGATCCCATCGAGCGCATAACCTGAAAGAGGGACGGGAGCCCCGGCCACACAGCTTCCTGCGGCGTCGAACCGCCCATAGGTTGTGTGCGCAGAAAGGAGGGCCTATGAAGCCCTTCAGCTTGCTGCTAGGCAGTATTCTCTCCGTCGCCGTGATAGCCGTGTTGCTGCTGACCTTCGGAGTGAAACCGCGAGGGCCGACGGAACAGGGCACGGCACTTTACAACGTTGCCACCGAGACCACAGTCAAGGGGGTAGTGCGCGCGGTCGAGGACTTCACCTGTCCGGTGAGCGAAGCCGAGATCGGCCGGCATCTCCTTTTGCAGACGGCCAGCGGCAGGTTCCAGATTCACCTGGCGCCGGCGCGGGTGATGCGCAGCCAGAAGTTCAGCTTCTCACCTGACGACCAGATCGAAGTTGCCGGCTCCAAGCTCAGCCTGCAGGGCCAGGAGTCCATCATCGCGCGCGACATTACGCGTGGCAACGAGAGCTTCTTTATCCGTGACCGCGCCGGCAAGCTTCTGCTGATACAGCAGTAGATTAGCGCCGGCTGAGGGCGCGCATGTGACGGAGCCGCAGGAGCACAACATACTTCCCTTCCGTGACCGGGCGGAAGCCGGGCGGATGCTGGGAAGCGCGCTGAGCGCTTATGCCGGGCAGCCAGATTTGCTGGTGCTGGCGTTGCCCCGCGGAGGAGTGCCCGTAGGTTATGAGGTGGCGCGGGCGCTGGGCGCGCCGCTGGATATCTTCGTGGTGCGCAAGCTGGGCGTCCCGGGGAACGCGGAGTTGGCCATGGGCGCGGTGGGTCCCGGCGGAGTTTGCATCCTGCGGGAGGAGATCATAACCGAGGTGGGAATCCCGACTGATCGCGTGGCCGCCATCGCCGCGCACGAAGAAGAAACGCGGCGGGAAAGCGAAGCACTATACCGGCACAACCTGCCGGCACAAGCCATCGCCGGCGTCACCGTGGTTCTGGTGGATGATGGTATCGCCACCGGCGCCACCCTGCGGGCCGCCATTGCCGCGCTGCGCCGCTTGCAAGCCCGGCGGATTGTAGTCGCGGCGCCCGTGGTCCCCGCCTCTGCACGCCACGAACTGGAGGCTCTGGCCGACCAGATGGTCTGCCTGGCTGTCCCGGAGATTTTCTTCACTGTAGGCCAGTGGTACGTAAATTTCGAGCAGGTGAGCGATGAAAAAGTGGTTGCCTTGCTCGAACAACTCTCCACCACCGTTTAACAAGGACCCGCTTACAAAGGAGCCGCCATGCCGCTGCAGAGACTGAAGGAATTGCTGGATCGCTACGGAGTCCACTACGAGTCCATCGTCCACCTCCCCGCCTACACCGCCCAGGGAATTGCCACCATGACGCACATTTCAGGCAAGGAAGTGGCCAAAACTGTGATTGTGAAACTGGATGGCTCCCTGGCGCTGGCGGTGGTTCCGGCGTCGCATCGGATTGACCTGCGGCTGCTGCAAGCGGCCACCGGTGTAGCCAAGGCCATGCTGGCCAGCGAGGAAGAATTCAAAGATGCCTTCCCCGGCTGCGAAACCGGAGCCATGCCTCCCTTTGGCAGTCTCTACGGCTTGCCGGTGCTGGTGGATGAAACCGTCACGCATGACCGGGAGATCGTGTTCAATGCCGGGTCGCACACGGAACTGATTCGCCTGGCCTACGAAGACTTCGCCCGGCTGGAGGGACCGAAGGTGCTGAGATTCTCCACGGGGGCGTCCACCGCGGCCGCTTAGCCGATGGTGAAGGACTGCGGGAGTGTGCCTGGCAGGTGGGAGGGAGAGCTCCAAGAGTAACCTCCCAGCTGCTCGCCGGCATTTGACGGCCTGCGAAGGACTGCCCAATAATCAACACGCGCGCCACAAGCCGTTTCACATCTACGAAATGGCATTACCTGAAGTTACTTGCGGTTTGGTATGTCACTAAATTTCCCGAGACACTGGCCGGGAATTTAGCGTCTAAAGGTTTACGTCCAATTGGGGAGGTCCGATGAACCGTGCGTGGAGCCTGATGGCTGCGGCGGCCGCTCTGTTGCTGGCCAGTTGCGGGGGCGGGTCGTCGCCGCCGCCGCCGTCGGTAGCGGTGAGCGTGTCGCCCCGGTCGGTGACGCTGGCGCCGAGCACCTCCCAGATATTCAAAGCCTCGGTGACTAACACGTCGAACCCCACTGTCACCTGGCAGGTGAACAACATCCCCGGAGGGAACAGCAAGCTGGGAACCGTGGATTCATTTGGAGTGTACGTAGCGCCGGCCACGGAGCCCAGCCCGCCTACGGTGAACGTGAAGGCAATTTCGCAAGCCGATCCGAGTAGAGCGGGAACGGCCCTGGTCACCATAGGTCAACCGGCCGGGGCTGCCAACCAGCAGGCGCAAGGGTTTCCCATCAAGCTGGGCACATCGGGAGGGGACAGCCTGGACATGACGACCGGCGGGAACACCGTTACCTGCTGCTCGGGAACGTTGGGATCGCTGGTCCAACGCGGCAGCACGTTTTACATCCTAAGCAACAACCACGTGCTGGCCCGCTCGGATCAAGGTAAAAAAGGTGTCGATCCGATTACCCAGCCCGGATTGGTGGACACCAATTGCACTCCGGGCACAACCGTCGCCACCTTAACCGACTTCGTAAACTTGCCGCAGGGCGGCACCAGCACCGCTCCGAAGCCCGGAACCGTGGACGCGGCCATCGCCCAGATTGTCTCCTCCGCGGCGGTTGACACTTCGGGCAGCATCCTAGAGCTGGGCACGGCGAGCTCGACCCCCAATGTCCCCAATCCGGCGCCTCCAGCCAGCACAATCGAAACCACTCCCGTGCCGGGCACAACCCGAGTAGCTAAAGCGGGGCGCAGTTCGGGACTAACCTGCTCGACTATCAGCTCCGTGAATACAGCCGTGGATATTGATTACTCGACCAGTTGCAGCGGTGGCACTTCGTTCACTGTCCAGTTCAACAATCAGATCGTGATTGGGGGAGGCAGCTTCAGCGCAGCGGGCGATTCCGGATCGCTGGTTGTTGACGCCACAACCGCCCAGCCAGTGGGCCTGCTCTATGGGGGAGACAACACCAGCACGGTAGCCAATCCCATCGGGGCGGTGCTGAATGCATTCAGCGGCGGCCCGTTGACGATGGTGGGCGGGGCGCCGCATGCCGTGGTGTGCCCCAAGCCCGCAACCGTCGCTCCTGCCGCCGCGCAGGCTGCCGCGCCGCTGGCGGCCACGGAAGTGGCCCATGCCGCGGACGTTTCCAACCGCCAGGCCACGCGGCTGATGGCAAACCCTGATGTAGCGGGGATCGCCGTCGGCCGCAGCCAGGACGCAGCGGACAGCGCCGCGGTCATTATTTACGTCAAGTCCATTCCCGAGCCCGGCATCTTTCCGGCGGAACTGGAGGGCGTACGGACGAAGATTGTGCCAGTTTCGTCAGCCGAGGCGCATTCCACGTCCGCGTCAGCACCCGGTGTGACTGCGCTTTCGCAACAGGAGGTCGCGCGCGTTTCGGCGGTGAAGGAGCAGTGGGCACAGCGGCTAATGCGGGAGAATCCGGCGGTTTTCGGAGTGGGCGTGGGCGCCAGCGAGGACAGCCCGGGAGAGGCCGCCGTGTCCGTATTTGTAGATAAGGATCTGTCTTATACGCCGCCGCCGGTGCTGGACGGAGCTCGAACCCGGGTGGTGCGTGCCGACCGCTTCCGCGCCTGGGGATGGAATGAGCACCAGCAGCCACGCTCATGTTCCACTGCCCAGCGCCGCTAGTACCAGGGACCGAAGGGCTTGCCCGTGTTCAGGCTGAACCGCGCTCGATCCGCAGCGCCACGCAACGCAGCAATTCGTCAGGGTGAATGGGCTTGTTCAATATCTCGAAGCCGTGGCCGGCCGCACGGGCCCGCTCCATCGTGTCAACCGCCGCCGCCTGGCCGGTGAGCAGCAGGATCTGGCAAGCGGGGAGCAATTCCCGCACGCGGATGGCAACCTCAACCCCGTTCATGTCGGGCATCATCACGTCGCTGATCAGCAAAGCGGGTTTGAAGTCGAGGCTCTGCTCGAGGGCGGCGCGGCCGGAGTAGGCCACGCGGCATTCGTAGCCGCCCTGGCGCAGGATGAGGCCGAGGGTATCAGCAATGATGATCTCGTCGTCGGCGATCAGCACTTTAAGCTGCGCGTCCATGGAAATTCCCGAGGTTTACTCAGGCCGCGATTCAGAGGCTGCGGATACGCTTCAGTTCCGCGCGCAGCGCCTCTTCCACGCGCTTCGAGCGCCTCTCCCCGCGGGCCACACGGCTGACGTAGGAACGGTCTACGCCCAATCGGCGCGCCACGCGGGCATACAATCCGCGGTACCGAGCGTAGCGCGCCACTTCGCGACTCTTGCCGCTGTGTCTTGTCACCATTGATGACAGAAGCTGGTTCAGATTGGCGTCCGGATTACCGATTACTATAACGCTAGCGTTAGTTCTGTCAAGCGCGGCGTGTAGACGTTTACATTTGGAACCAGGAACCTGGCAGAGAGAGCACTTGAGGATTGAACACGGACAGGGCGGGATTCCTGTGGAGCTATTGTGTCGCCCCGCGGGGGCTCGGTTTGGTTGCGGCTTGTACCCACGGCTAACGCCGTGGGCTACATTCTTACGGCGCTTTCGCGCCTGAGGCCATATTCAATTCCCAGATCCCAGGCAGCGTGAATACGCCAAGGTGTGTACGAAATTGGGTGCAGACCACAGCATGTTCCTGGAGAGGCATTACGAGCTAGAGGCATGACCAGCCAGGGCCTTACCAGCTAGAGGCAATACAGCTACAAGCGTTTTAGGCAGAAGCTTGCGGCGGTGAACCACTACGGGTCTACCAATCTGGAATCAGCAATCTTCAATCCTGCGAATGCCGAGGCGCAGGCATGGGCCGGTTACCCATGCGATCGCGCCAAAGGATGGCGTTCAGGCGCTGCGCGGGAGCGGCATCGGCGTGGGTGAAATCCATTTTCATGGACTCCTCCGCGCCGGGCGCATTAGCCGGGTTGGTGCGATAGAGCAGCCCGTTCTCCCGGTTGCGGTAATCGGCCTGGAAGGGCGGCTGTCCCGATCCGCTGAACAGAGGCGCCATAAGCGGCGCCAGCGCGTCGTTGTTGTTCATGGGCGGCAGCCCCAGCAGCGCTTCCATGGTGTGGATCACGCTCACGGTGGTGTAAAAGTGGTGGTCCACGTAAGGACTGGCAGCCAACCCAGGCGAATATTTGCTGATCACGAACGCGATGCTGCGGTGCGCATCCACGTGGTCAGCGCCGTCCTGGGCGTCATCTTCGAGGATGAAAATCGCGGTGTCGTCCCAGTAGGGGCTGTGCGAGAGCGCCTCCACGACTCGGCCCACCGCCAGATCGTTGTCGGCGACTGAGGCCGCCGGCGTGGGCAAACCGGGCCGCGTGCCCGCAGTGTGGTCATTGGGCAAGCGCAGCAAAGTAAAGGCCGGCAGCAGTTCTCCTTTACCCTCCTGGCGGGCGCGCACAAACTGCTGGAAGTCGTTGAGGAATTCGTCCACCCGCAACTGGTCGGGGTAATCCAGGCGGAAGTCGGCAAACTTGCCATCAAAGTGCCCGCGCAGTTCCGGCTTAGTGGGCACGTCCCGGGCCAGCATGGGCAACGGCCAGGGCCACGGGCTGGGAGAGCCGTGCGGCTGTCCGACGTTGGGCGGCAGCGGCTCACCCTTGTGGATACGTGGCCTACGGCAGGGCTCCTCTGGCTCCTCAGGCGTGCCCATGCGAGGCGAAGGAGCGCCGCTCTTCTCTCCGCACCAGATGCTGGCCACAAACTCTCCATAGTGACGGTAAGTGAGGCTGTGGCGCGCCAAATTGCCCCACAGATATCCGGTTTCCGGCTCATTGACGTCGGCTTCGTGATGCTGCAAGGGAAACTCGCCCGCCACTTCGCCTTCATAGTCGTAACTACGCTCGCGGCCGCGATAGCTGATCTGCCATGTCTTTTCCGTGTAGTCGGAAGTGATAGCCGCAGTGGACCACACGTGCCCGTCGCCGGAAACCTCGCCGCTGTCGTAGAAGTTGTCGAGGATGCCGAACTGGCGGGCCAGGGTATGCTCGTTGGGGGTAACGTCTTCACCGTACATGGTGAGCGAGGGATCGCCGTCGCCGGGCTTCAGATCGCCCAGTATCTGGTCGTAGGTGCGGTTCTCCTTGATGATGTAGATGACATGGCGAATGGGGTTTTTTCCGGACCGGAACACCATCTGCCCGGGCTCGCTCTTCATCAGGTTGCTGTCTTCCACCTCGCGGGTGAACTCGGCCAGTTGCGGTTCCGCCTGGCTTATGCGCAAGCGCGCCACCGACCCGTGCAGCAGCGTGGCAATGTAGCCGGTATCGTTTCCCCGCTGCGTGTGATCCGGGTTGGCACCGGTACCTGTACCCTTGCCGCTGGCAATCAGCAGGTCATCGCCATGAACCGCCAGCGCTGTGGGGTACCACTGGGTGGGAATAAAGCCCAAGGCGGCCTGAGGAGCGGGTTCCTGCCCCATGCCCGCTTTTAGGCCGGAAATGTCAAAAACTGCTATCGCATCCGAGGAGGCGTCCGCCACGAACAGGCGCTTGCCGTCGCTTGATTGCGCCAGCGCATTGGGAAAGGTGCCGCCAAAGTTCTGTCCCGGCAAGCGGGTGGAAAGCAGCCGCACAAGCTTGCCTGCCGCGGTATCCACCACGGCCACGGCATCACTGTTGGAGAGCGTAACGAAGAGCAGCGTTCCGTCCGAACTTAAGAGCATTGCCGTAGGATGGGAACCGGGTTCGATGGCGGAGTTCGGCCTCAATAGCGGAATACGGCGCAAGACTTTGCCGCGCTCCAGGTCCAGTTCGGCCACTTGCGAGGCGTTCCACAGGCTGCAAAAGGCACGCCGGCCGTCCCGCGCTACCACTACGGTGTAGGGAAAGGCGGAGGGCAGTTCCCTGCCCGCGCTCAGATCAAAGCGTCGCAGCAGCTTGCCTTGGGCATCGAGCAGAACGGCGTTGTCGGAAAGATTATTGGCCACCAGCAATTCTTCCCTTCCGTCGTGCGAAAAAGCCGCAATGCCCGCAGGGTAAGGAATGGCTTCTCCCGGCGGCACCCTGGATAACTGATAGGCAACGTGCTTGCGGCCCGAGACCGGCTGCAAGCCAACAGGAATAACAGCCTGCGCGGATAGTTTTCCCTCTCTGAAACGATAGACGATGATCCCGTTGCCGGTATCGCCCTTCTCCTCGCCGCTGGGATCAGTGATCGAGCCCACGGTGGCGTAGAGGCGCGCGCCATCCGGGCTGAAGGCCAGGCCGAGAAACACCGCTTGCCGCGCGTGCGCTCCCAGGCGCGGATCGGGATAATCCTTCAGCTCGTTAGTCTGGAGGTCAAGGATGGCGATAGATTGCCGGTAGTGCGATTCTTCCGTGCCGAACCCGGCGTTCAGCAGCGCCAGGTAGCGGCCGCTGGGATCGAGCACAGCCGCTACGGGCAGGCCATTGGTGCGCTGCGGATTGCCCGGGGGCGCCAGCAAACGCTTGCTGCTGGGCAGGGAAATGATTTTCTGTTCAGCAAGCTTTTTCTGGTAACCCAAGGCCAGCGATGCGATCAATAGGAGCAGGACAAATCCACGCTTCAATTTGCGTCAGCCCTTTCTGCGGGAGTGGCCGATCATTGTAGCGGATACTCGCGGTTGAGGTTTCAGATTCGCGGCTTTCCGCCAACATCTCAGGCGGGCTTCGGTATTAAAATTAGCAATTCATTTCTCATGAGATTATGAGCAGCCCAACATCGAGCAACCCTCCCGGCGCGCCAGGCATTCCACCGCGCTGGACCTCAAGCGCCAAATCCGGAGTAGGAACAGCACTCAGCCCTTCCAGCCGGGTCTGGTTCACGCTTAGCCACGGCATTGTCAATGAAATTTACTTTCCGCGGGTGGATATTGCCTGCACCCGCGATATGGGATTGATTGTCACCGACGGCCGTTTTTATTTTTCCGAAGAGAAACGACATGCCGCGTCGGTGGTGAACTACCTGGCGCCGGGCGTGCCCGCTTATCGCCTGGTCAACATGGCGATGGACGGCCGTTACCGTATCGAGAAGGAAATCTGCACCGATCCCTGCCGCCACGTCTGCCTGCAGAAGATTCGTTTCCAGCCACTGCAAGGCCGGCTCGCCGACTACCACCTTTACGTGCTGCTGGCTCCGCACCTGGCGAATTTCGGGTACGGCAACACTGGAATTATCGGCGATTACAAGGGCACGCCCATGCTGTACGCCTCGCGCGACGGGCACGCGCTGGCGCTGGCTTCCTCCACCGGCTGGCTGAAGCGCTCCGCCGGTTACGTGGGCACCTCCGACGGCTGGCAGGATCTCTTTTCCAATTATGAAATGACCTGGGAGTATCCGAAGGCGGAAAACGGCAACGTGGCCCTGACCGGGGAGGTGGACCTGGCGGGCTGCGGCGGGGAGTTCGTGCTCTCCCTGGGCTTTGGCCAGGTCGCCTCCGAAGCCGGCGCCCATGCGCTGGCCAGCCTGCTGGAAGGATACGACACCGTGTGCCGGGAATACGTCCAGGGCTGGCAGGACTGGCTGGAAAAAGTTGACCCGCCCGACAGCGAGAGCAATCACGACCTGTTCCGGATCAGCGCCTGCGTGCTGCGCACCCACGAGGAAAAGACTTTTCCCGGCGGCATTATCGCCAGCCTGTCCATTCCCTGGGGATTCTCCAAAGGCGATGAGGACCTGGGCGGTTATCACCTGGTGTGGCCGCGCGACCTGGTGGAAACCGCCAGTGGCCTGCTGGCGTTCGAAGCGACGCAGGATGCCGTGCGGGTGCTCGGCTACCTGCGGGTGACCCAGGAAGCCGATGGCCACTGGCCGCAGAACATGTGGCTGGATGGAACTTCCTACTGGCAGGGCATTCAGATGGACGAAACGGCGCTTCCCATCCTGCTGGTGGACCTGCTGCGGCGAGAGGGCGCTCTCAGCGATGGCCAGCTGGCTGAGTTCTGGCCCATGGTGCGACGCGCCGCGGGATTTGTGGTGCGCAATGGCCCGGTGACGCAGCAGGATCGCTGGGAGGAGGACCCCGGGTATTCGCCCTTCACGCTGGCGGCAGAGATCGCCGGCCTGCTGGTGGGGGCTGAGTTGGCGGAAATACATCATGAGCCCGCGCTGGCTGTTCTTTTTCGCGAAACCGCGGATGCGTGGAATGCCAACGTTGAGCGCTGGATTTACCAGGTCGGCGGCCCCTTGGCGCGCAAGCTCAACATTGACGGCTACTACGTGCGCGTGGCTCCACCGGACACCGCTGACCCGGATTGCACATCCGCACTCGAGGGCTATGTGCCGATCAAGAATCGCCCCCCGGCCGATACTCTGGAGCCCGCCAGCAGCATCGTGAGTCCGGATGCGCTGGCGCTGGTGCGCTTTGGCCTGCGCGCTCCCGACGATGCGCGCATCATCTCAACGGTCAAAGCAATCGACGCGCTGCTGAAAGTGGACCTGCCGCAGGGGCCCTCCTGGCACCGTTACAACGACGACGGCTACGGCGAGCACGAAGATGGCTCGGCCTTCGACGGCACCGGCACTGGGCGAGCCTGGCCGCTGCTGACCGGCGAGCGCGCCCACTATGAATTGGCAGCGGGAAGGCGGGCTGCGGCCGAATCGCTGCTGCACACCATGGAAAAATCCGCCGACGAGAGCGGCCTGATTCCCGAGCAGGTGTGGGATGCTCCCGACATCGCGCCGCTCGAGCTGTCCTTTGGGCGGCCATCAGGCTCAGCGCGGCCCCTGGTGTGGGCCCATGCCGAATATCTGAAGCTGCGGCGTTCGTTGCGCGACGGCAAAGTATTCGACCAGCCGCCGCAAACCTACCAGCGCTATGTGGTGGAAAAACAGCCGTGCTCGATATTCATTTGGAGCTTCAATCACAAGGTGCGCAGCATGCCGCCGGGGTTGAAATTGCGCATGCAGATTTTGGCGCCAGCCAGCGTGCACTGGAGCACCGACGCTTGGCGCACCGCCCAGGACACCAACTCGCGCGACACCGGAGTCGGTGTGCACCTGATAGATCTGCCAACGGACAAGCTGGCGGCGGGCAGCCGCGTGGTATTTACGTTTTATTGGACGGAGGAGAAGCGCTGGGAAGGGACGAATTTCGAGGTGTGCGTGGGGTAAGAGCAGCAGCCAGCATCCAACCCAGGCTGTTACCCAAGCAGTACCTGCAGCGAACCGTCGCCATCCAGTCGCGCTCGCACCTGCGAGAAGTCAGAGATGACCGCATCGGCGTGGGCAAGATCGGCAGCGGGATAGGTGGTAGCCAGCGCCACCGCAATCATGCCCGCTGCGTGCGCGGCTTCGATGCCCGCGGGCGCGTCCTCAAATACCAGGCATTCCCGCGGCGGAAAGCGCAGCAGTTCCGCACCCTTCAGGTAGGGCTCGGGATGGGGCTTGCCCTGGCTGACTTCATCGGCGGTAACGAAGACGCCGGGCGTGGGCAAACCATTGGTGGCGAGCCGCCGCGTGGCCAGATAGCGCGTGCCGGAGGTCACCACCGCCCAGCGCTGCGCGGGCAAGGAAGAAAGCATCTCCAGCGCTCCCTTGATGCGCCCGACCCCGTCGGTGTCATCCGCTTCGCGAGCCTCCAGGCGCAGCGTTTCAGTTTCGGCATCCAGATGGGGCGCGAGCAGGCGAATGGTTTCCACGGTGCGGCGGCCGTGCGCGACGCGCACCGCCTCTTCCACCGGCACGTTGTGCTCCGCCGCCCAAATGGCCCACTGGCGCGCCACGGAACGAGTCGAGTCCACCAGCACGCCATCCAGGTCAAACAGGATGGCGGCACAGCGGAAGATGCGCTGGGAAGGAGCAGGAATCATGACGAGGGAGCCGGAGCCAGCGCCAGCCGTTCGCGCAAGGCCAGGTGCTTCTGGCGGAAGTGGGCATTGGCGCGCTCGCCCCAGGCACGCACGAAGTAGTAATTCAAGCCGCCGCCGATGAACGAGCTGGCGACCGGAATCAGCCGCCCCGACCACTTCTCCACCACTTCAGTGCTGGCTTGCACGGCAATGCTACGAATCAGGCGAGGCACCATGCGGCCCACCACCTCTTTTTCCAGCAGCTCGCGGCTAAGGTCCACGCCGGCGGCGCTGGCGGTGGCCAGCCAGAGCTCGGCGGTCTCCTCGTCGGTGTTGAATTCGAAGCCGTAAACCAGGCTCAGCTTCTGGATGGTGCGCAGGGTAATGGCGGCCAGGATGCTCAGGTCGGGCAGAACGGTCAGGATGCCACCCAGGCCCAGGCCCGCGCCTTCTACGGCCGCAATCTTCATGGCGCCGCGGATGGTCTGCGCGGCCACTTCGTCGAGCTGCGCCATCTCCAGCGAATACACGCCCCGATAAGTGGAGATCGGGAGGCCATGCGCCGCCTGCAGCTGCAGCAGGAAGCGCCCCGGATCCACCTTCACCGTTTCGTAGGCTTCGGTGAAGCCACGGCGCAGCGCGGACTGCGCCCGCCGCATCAGCCAGGAATTTTTGTTCACACCCGACATCTTTTAACACCTTACCGCATCCCTCGGACGCGAGCCAAGCACCAGCAGTGCTGACCGCGGTGCGCAGTTGCCGGCATACGAAGTGCGTGCTGCGCCCCGGAAGTCAATTCGTCGAACTTGCCATGGTGAAGCCGGCGATTGTAACCTTGCCCTTCCGGCATGGCTTTAGCAACTGGCAAGAGCCCGACCTCATTTTCCCGCAGCAACTTTCTCCTTATTTCCTTGTGGTGGGGACTGTTAACCGGCCTGGCAGAAGGATATTGGGCGCCAACCTACATCTGGCGTGACCTGATGCGCGCCGGAGTGGAAGTGGAGCCCTGGTTGTTTTTGGGGTTGGGGCTGGTCCTGCTTGCGGTGAAGCGCCGCCGCGCGTTAGGCGGTAATGATCTGATGCAGGCCACATTCCTGTTCGGCGGCTTGACGCTGTTCGCGTGGCTGAGCCGGTCGCCGCTGGCTTCTCCCTTTGTCGTCATCGAGCTTTTGATCGCGATCGCCGGCGCTTCCCTGCTGGCATTCCTATGGCTGCTGCGCGGGTCCACGCTGATGCGATGGCAGAAGCGCACGCTGCCGGTGCTGGTTGTTCTGGCACTATGGTGCATAGTTGCTTTCCCTATCAAGCAGCGCATTCATGAGCAGCGGGAAACGGCAAAGCTGCCGGCAGCTGCCGAACGCGCGCCCAATGTGCTGCTGATCGTGGTAGACACGCTGCGAGCCGATCATCTTTCCACTTACGGATACGCGCGGCCGACCAGCCCGCATCTGACGCAGCTGGCCGCGCAAGGCACACTTTTCGAGAACGCCATCGCGCCCTCTTCCTGGACGCTACCGGTGCACGCTTCGCTGCTCACCGGCTTGTATCCGCGGGAGCATAAAGTGGACAATGATGGCGCGCTGCTGGGCTGGGACTATCCGGTTCTGGGAGACGCATTTAGAGCGCGCGGCTATCGCACCGCCGCCTTTTCGGCCAACACCCTACTGTTCTGCCGACGCCGCGGATTCGGCCGCGGATTTATCCATTTCGAAGACGACTTCCAGTCGCTGGGCAGCAGCTTCGCGCAAACTTTTTATGGAGACTTGATCAAGCACCTGCTTTTTCAGCTGCAGTGGAAGCGCGATTTGTTTGGCCGGCGCAGTGCGGAGCAGATTAACCAGCATGCCTTGCGCTGGATTGACGGCGGGCACAGACCCTTCTTTGTGTTCCTGAATTACATGGATGTGCACGATCCTTACCGCCCGCCGGAGCCCTACTTGCATCGTTACACGAAAATGCGGGATCCGGGCAGCCGCGCATCCGAACACTGGGATTGGTTCGAGCACCTGACGCCTCAGCAGCGGCAAGGCGCCGTGGACGCCTACGACGGCGCAATCAATTACGTGGATGACCATCTGCAAGAGCTCATGCGGAACCTGAAAGAGCGCGGCTTGGATGGCAACACCCTGGTGGTGATCACCTCCGATCACGGAGAGAGCTTCGGCGAGCATGGGCTGATGACTCACGGCAATGCTCTCTACCGCGAGCTGATCCATGTGCCCCTGGTTCTGTGGGAACCGGGGAAGATTCCGGCGGGAAAGAGAATTAATACGCCGGTGAGCCTGACTTCAATTCCCGCCACCCTGCTGGAGGAAGCAGGCGGGGCCGACGATTCGCATTTTCCGCCTTTTTCTCAACCTTCCCTGGCTGGCTTGGTGTGCGGCGAGCATTCGGCAGTTGCTCTGCCTGACCCGATTTCCCAGCTGGCCCAGCTCGACTGGAATCCGAGTTTTCCCGACTATTACGGGCCCATGGAATCTGTCAGCACCCTGCATTGGCACTACATTCGCGGGGGCAAGGAGGGCGAAGAACTGTTCGCCTGCTGTGACCAGGAACCAGAACAGATTAATCTGGCGGGCACAGTGGTTGGCCGGGAGCTGGCCATGCGCTTCGACCGTGAACTGGCATCCGCCGCGGGCGAGCGCAGAGAAACGAGGAACGACCAACCTGGAAGATCCGGCATTTGCCGGCGAAGCTCACAATGAGGTGGCGTTCCGCAATCAGGTAGAACGCTCATCGCCGTTGGTCAGCTACTGCGACCTGACGGAATCATTCTGCTGCTCGTTGATTGGCTCAACGAGGGCGGAAGGCCGGCCGGTCCACTGCAATGCAATAGTGTGGCGGCTTTGCTGCGGTGCAGGTTCGCTGGTACGCCGAGCCGTCAGGTCTTGCCTTCCGTAGGCCAATTGGATTGCAGGAGTTAATCCCGTCAGAAAAAACCGCACCCCACAGAGTTCAATTGGCATATCGGCTATAACAAATTCGGAGTTACGCGGCGGGGAAGGCTCCATGCGTTGGAGTTCAGCGAGAAACTGATGCGTAATTCTTGTGTTGGAACGCCAGGCTGAAAGGTTATGCCAGAGGCCAAGCAGAAAACAGATGAGCAGCAGGAGGGTCCACACGCGCCGCAGGCGCAGGTCTGGAATGCCGCTCAGTAGGGCAGCCAACAAAATGGCCAATCCAATAGCACTGATGTAGAGAACTCGCGACCAGAGCAGAGCTACATCGGCGGTCCAAAGCAGCGAATGGGCCGGCAACACCGCAAGCACTATCCAACCCAGCGCAAACCAGGCCAGCCTGCGGCGGCAAGGGTCTGGCCTGCTGAGCAGAACAAGAGAAAGCGCGACCGCGGTGGTGGCGGCTGCGATCGCGATGATGCGCCAGACCGGGGCCTGATGCCAGTTGTAGCCCAGCAGGGTCTCCGCCGGCCCCCGTATCAATACTGCAGCCAGTGCTTTGCGCCCAACGGTGAGGACCGCCGGGGAGCCAGTAGTATTTTGATAGCCGCCCATGCCGTGCAGGACTTGCCAACGATAGGCAAAGGTGGCGGCGGCAACGGCGAAGAACCCGCAATCCGCTTTCCAGAGGCGGCGGGGCATAACCATGAGTTCGAGCCAAACAATCAAAAGAGGCAGGACGTAAATGCTTTCCTTGGCAAAAGTGGCCATAAAGAAAAGCGACAAGGCAGCGGCGTACATGGTGACGGAAGAGCTTTTTCGGAAATGCAGGTAAGCCACCAGAGACCAGATTCCAAGCGCGGTAGCGATCAGGTCAAAACGCGCTGCAATATAGGTGACAGGCTGCACGGTAACGGGCGCAACTGAAAACAGCACCGCAGCGACAGTTGACATCCTGGGCGAGAAGCCCAGCTGCAGCGCCAGGAAGTAGACTCCCGCAACGACAACCAAGTGCAATGCCAAATTGACCAGGTGATAACCAGGAGCCCAGGAGTGGAATAAGCGATAGTCAATGAAAAGGCTGGCGAACCCCAAAGGCCGAAAGAAAAGATGGTAGCCGGAGGCGGTGACCTGTCCCCTGATCAACTGCTGCCCAACAAAGTGCAGCAAGGGAAGGCGCGCGATCCGGAGATGCTCAAAATCGTCGCTAACGAAATACACCGAGAGAGCTGGCAGGTAGGCCAAGGCCGGAAGCACAAACATGAGCACAGAATTCAGCTGGATTTCGCCATCACGCGTGTTGTGTGCAAAGGATTCCTTGTTCAGCCACAGCAGCAGCACAATTACCACGAGAAAGAAAAGGACAGCAAAGTTCTGCACCAAGGCAATTCTTCGATCCGGCCGCGCAAGGGTTAGTGTGGCCAAGGCCGCTGCAAACAAAGCGAGACACGCCAACGGAGACCGAATGTATGAATTGTTAAGGAATTTGAACCGATCTCGCATCTGAGAGGTGGCAGAAGTGTTTCGGCGGCACCAGGAAGCCAGCATAGGATAACAACTTTGCCGTCCCGGCGCTGCTTACAGACTCCACTGCTTAAGCTGATTCCCACCCTTTGCGAGAACCGCAAAGCGAGGAGCACCCCGCCCTCGCGCGATCAGCGGGCGCGCGTGATAACGATGTTGCGGAAGGAGACGTGGCCGGCCTCGCTGCCCTGCAGGTAAAGCGGCCCGGGCAGGGCTTCGTGGCTATCCAGAGCGCCGCCGGTGATGCCGGGAATTTCCTGGTGGTCAATGATGGTGTGGCCATTCTGGGCGATGGTGACGGTGCGGCCGACGAGCGTGATGTCGTAGCTCTGCCATTCGCCGGGACGACGCGGCTGCTCGGGTGAGGGGGCGAGGAAACCGTACACGCCTCCAGTGCGCATGCTGGGCCCTTCCGGGGCTGGATCGTCTTCGATCTGCACTTCATAGCGGCCGCGCAGGTAAACGCCGCTGTTGGAGCCGTGCCCACAATTGAATTCAAGGTGCAGCTTGAAGTCCTGAAACTTGGAATCGCTGATCAGTTCGGCGCCGCGCCCGGGACTTACCAGGATTCCGTTCTCCACCTTCCAGGCGGGCAGCTTGGGATCGCTAGGATGCCAGCCGCTGAGGTCCTTGCCGTTGAACAACTGCACAGGCTTGCCCCACTTGGGCGGGCTGTTTCTTTTGAGGGACGGCGCCCTCACGCCCGTCCACTGCCAGGAAGTGCCATCGGGCCCGGTGGTGGTGCCGACCAGGGTCTTGCCGGAGAGCTTGCCGACAAAAACCATATCGTCTTTGCGGTCTTCCTCCTGCTTGGGAGAGACGAAGGTGAGCTGCCCATGGGAGAACTCAACTTTGGGGAGAGGCCGCGCGTTTCCCCAGCGGCTGACGAACTGGGCTTTGAGCTGCCCGCCTTCTTCGCTGAGCTGCAGCCAAGAGGGATATTCGTGGTCGGGAGCCTTGAGGGTCAGGTCCCAGCGTCCGAGCAGAGGACGAACCGAGGCACTGGAGTCCGCAGAAGCCTTGTTTTGAGAAAACAGCTGCAAGGAAACAATCAGAATTAAGACAGAAACCAGCCCAAGTTTCTTCAGAGTTCGCATGAATTCCCCCAGGAGATTGTAATCGGTTTGCCGGATTTGAAAAAATGCGGCCAGTTAGGCGACGCCCTATTTCGGAATCCAGATGGGATTGGCGGCGAAGAGGCCGGCGCCGAAGCCGATCTGGTAAGTGACGAACATGCCGAAAACCAGGCTGATGGCGCCCGCCGCCCACTCAAAGTGGCGGCCCACGTTGAAAAAGTGCTTCTGCCCGAAGGAGAAGGTGGAAGCCAGGGCCAGGGTGATAAGCATCATGCCCAGGATGGTGCCAAAGCCGAAGATCACGAGGTATGCGACCGCCCACCGCGCCGAGGGAATGGTGCTCAGAACCAGCAGGGCGATGGCGGCGGAGCCTGCCAGGCCGTGCACAATGCCGATCAGCAGGGGGCGCAGCATGCTGTAGAGGGAGGAGCGTCCGAACCAGCGGTCCAGTCTGCTGACCGGAGTTTCCAGGTGGCTGTGCGAAGGCGGCGTAGCAGGCTGACTGGCGTGGGCGTGAATGTAGTCTCCGTGCGCGTGGTAGTGAACGGTAGGCTTGTGCTCATTCCGAAGCGGGCGCGCGGGCCACAAAAAACTGGCACGCAGGTTGCGAATGCCGAGCACGATGAGCATGAGCCCAACCGCCAGTTCCATGGAGAGCCCGACGCGAGGCGGCAGGGTAATACGAAACAGGATGAGGATAGAGCCCACGGCAAAGATGGTGACGGTATGGCCGATGCCCCAGGCTGCACCGACGATGGCGGCACGGCTGGCCTTCTGTTCGCGGGTCACGATAGTGCTGACGGCGATGACGTGGTCAGCGTCGGTGGCGTGACGCATTCCGAGAACGAATCCGACCGCCAGAATGGTGAGCAGGGTGATCAACGCATTCTCAATGGCACGCTACGGGATTCCGGTACCAGATTCCGATACCAACCGGTCCCGGGCTGTGCTCGTTTATTGTTGCACATATTGCAGGTGGAGAGCGGCAACTCGCTGCCAAATGCGCCTCTGGGGCTCAGGTTGGATCGGCTTTCAAGCCACGGCTTACGCCGTGGGCTACAATCTGCCGCCGCTCCGCGGTTCGTGGCCGAGCATTTGTTTCTAAACCGGCGGCTCTTCGGACTTCTTAAGCCTGACTTAAGGTCGAATGGGTTCCACTGCTGGGTCGGCAGTGCCGGTCTGGGAGCGCATCGTGTATCGTAAAGCGCCGGGCGGCTGAGAAGTAGCACCGATTCTCGATAGCGAAAATCGCGGACGCCCGCCTGACAGCCGGGCCACGCCGGCCTACAGATGAAAGAGGAGGCAAGGGATGCGCAACGTGCTTGCGGCAGGTTTGCTATTACTGGCAGCGTCGGTGGCGGCGAACGCCCAGCATTATAAGGTGACGGGAAACATTCCCATTCCTGGCGAGGGCGGCTGGGATTACCTGTATGCGGATTCGGGAAGCCGGACGCTCTACGTGGCCCACAACACGGTGGTGGATGTGGTGAACCTGGATTCGGAGAAGCCGGTGGGAAAGATTGAAGGCATGAAGCACGTGCACGGCATTGCGGTGGCCGACAAACTGAACCGCGGGTTCATCAGCGACGGCGGTAGCGGCGAGGTGGTGGTGTTCAATCTGAAAACCCGGGCCGTGTTGCAGAAGGTGAAGGCGGGCACGAATCCCGACGGAATTCTCTACGATCCGGCGAGCAAGCGGGTGTTTGCATTTAACGGCGGCAGCCAGGATGCCACCGCCATTGATGCGGTCAATGGCAAGGTGTTGGGCACCATTGCAGTGGGAGGCAAGCCGGAATTTCCGGCCACCGACAGCAAGGGAAATGTGTACGTCAACATCGAAGACAAGAGCGAGATCGTACGCCTGGATCCGCACACGCTGAAGGTGAAAGAGCGGTGGCCGATTGCGCCTTGCGAAGAGCCCTCTGGGCTGGCCTTCGATGTCCGTTCCCGGCGGCTGTTCCCGGTTTGCGACAACAAGCTGATGGGGGTGGTGAACGCTGATAGCGGCAAGGTGGTAACCACCGCGGCGATTGGGGAAGGGCCTGACGCCGCGGCCTACGATGCGGGCCGTAAACTGGCATTTTCCTCCAACGGCCATGATGGAACGCTTACCGTGGTGAAGCAGGAGAGCGCCGACAAGTACTCGGTAGCGCAAACGGTGACGACGGAGAAGAGCGCGCGCACCATGGCGCTGGATGGCAAAACGCACAAGATTTATCTGGCGGCGGCAAAGCTGGGTCCGGTTCCGGCGCCCAGCGCGGAGAACCCGCACCCTCGCTATCCCAGCGTGGTGCCTGGGAGCTTTCATCTGGTGGTGGTATCGCCGGAGTAGGAGTCTTCAGATGATCTGGCGAGCTGCGCTCGCCCTGGACGGGGCACAGCCCCGTCCCCACACAGTTCACACCAGGCAGAGTCCCGTCCCCACACGGTCCACACCCGGCAGAGTCCCGTCCCCCACACGGTCCACACCCGGCAGAGTCCCGTCCCCCAC
>JAICWP010000026.1 GCA_025934735.1 Terriglobales bacterium
AACCAGACCTGCAGGCGGGCCGTTGGTGGGGGGGCGTCCCATCGGCGGTAAAATATCTTCTTCCTTAACCACCGATGGGACGCCACCCTGGCGTGGGATAGTCTGGCGGGACGGAAGTCAGCCGGCAGCCAGTGTAGGGGGGTGTAGCCGGTCTCATCCCTTTCCTGACGCCGACTCCCAGTAGGAGGGGGATTGTGGAAGACTACACCCGCCTACACTGGCCAGGCGACAGCGTTTGCTTCGGCGGACCTCTTCCCCTGTTAGAGCGGTGTTAGGGGACGAGGTCCGCCGAAAGGCCACTGCGGGTAGGTTTACGGGCACGCAAGGTCTGGGTCAAGTGGGTCAAAGGGATAGGAGACAGGGCGATCCCAAACCGGGCCCCTTACATGTTGTGGTGCTCGAGATTGCGGCCACAAGTGGCAAAATCGGAACACAACGGCCTGGACATATGGGCCGGGGGCGGTGGACCCCAGGCGTGAAATGCCCCGCGTGTTTGCCTCGTGCGCGTTAACTCTCGGGCAGATCGTCAGGCGCTGCCCGCTCGCTACGCGTCGCGCGGGCGGGAGGCCACAGTTGCCCCGACAGAACAGGTTAACTTCCGGTTGGCCGACCATCCACGAACTGGGCTGCTGCACGGACAGAAGGCGATTGGAAGTGGTGCGGACAAATTTCTACTGCTGAGCGCCTGTTCCCAACACACAGGGCAATGTGCTCGCCGGCGAGATCATTTCTTCAGTTCAGCCGGCCAATTCGTCAACAAGGTAATGGTTGTGGTCTTGGAACGATCTCCGGTGAGCACGGCAAAGTGCAGCCCATCCGCGCTGACGTCATACAACGGCAAGGTGCGATCGGGAAGGTTAGGGAAGTCGAGTTGAAACATGGGGTGAATCGAGTCTACGCCGAACGTCGGCCGGGTATGAATCTGCGCCGCCATTAACCGGTTGCTCATCGTGAGGTAAAATAATTCGTTCTTTCCGAAGCGCGGCAGCCATCCGCCGGTCGTGGAAACCTGGGTTTTCGGCCCTGCCCCTGGAAATGGAACCACATACACTTCCGGCCGGCCGGTTTCGTAGGAGAAAAAGGTTAGCCATCGTCCATCGGGCGAAAATTTGCCTTCGTATTCGTTAGCCGTCAATCCGGCCGTGGCCGCCGGTCGAAACGCCGGCCCTCCCGCCAGGGGCAAACCCCAATTCGAGAAAACTTCATCCTTCGAGCTCAGGTGCATGGAAAGGAATTTCCCGTCGCGCGACCAATCAATCGGAAGCCCAAACTCGTCCGCGTCATTCTTGTAGATGATCTTCTCGGGGTGGCTGCCATCCAGCGCCCGTCGACGGATCGACCAGTTGCCGCCGCCCGCGACGAAGTTGACGTCGAAGTAGACGTAGGCGAGTTCCTTTCCATCCGGTGACCAGGTGGGGCTAATCTCTTGTGGCCCGAATGTAATGCGGGCAGGGTGCCCCCCGGCTACAGGATAGGTCCAAACATTCTCTGTTCCCGATTTCGGGTCGGTAATAGTGACGGCGATCGATTTTCCATCAGGAGAGAATCGCGGCCAGCCATAAAGCGCCAGCGGACCCGGCGTCGCTGTCACGTTGCCACTGCGATCGAAGACTTTCAGCTCCGATTGGGCGGAACTTTCGTGATACGCAAGCACGCCATTGGTCGAGACCGAAAAATATCGTGCGTTTCCCAAAGTCTGCGGATCACCGGAGATTTTCCACGTGCGGGTGTCGAACCTCTGGGCCATAATGTGCCCTTCGCGGGAAAAAAGCAGGCGATCGGAGGCAAATTGTGGCATCTGGCCCGGCACGACTGCGACTCCATCCCGCTCCGGTTTGTCAATTTCCCCCGCTGTGATTTCAGGAGGCGCATTCGAGCGCAAGACGGTATAAAGAAAATGCCTGCCGTCGGGCAGGAAAACTGGCTCGGTGTCCGAAAGGTCTGTAGACTTGAGTTTCGTTGCCGTTGAAAGCTTTCCGCCCAGCGCATTCACCCGGTAGATCGGGCCGGCACGCTCTTTGCAGAACAGGATGGTGCCATCCGCGTTCCAGGTGCCGCCGCCGCTCTCGCTTGCGAGTCCGTCGGCCAGCACTTGCGGAGTTCCTCCTGCAATGCTGATCGTCTTCAACTTGCCGTCGGCGGCGAAGGCAAGCGACTGGCCGTCGAACGACCAGAAAGGCTTACTGGCATCTTCGGTCCCGTCGAGCACAGTCGCCTGCTGCGCATTCAGCGCACGCAGCCACAACTTGGTCACGCCCTGTTCGTCCACGGCGGTGAACGCGAGGGTCTTTCCGTCGGGAGACACGACCACAGGGCCAATCTCCAAGCCAGACAGGGGAAATGAAGTTCCCGGCGGCGGTGGAATGTAAGACCGCACGGCAGAAGCAGGAGGATTGCCGGGTTTCAGGATGTAGGCAATGCCACCGCCTGCAAGCAGCAGCGCTATCGCCGTCAGCGCCAGAGTGAATGTTCGCGCGCGTGAGACTTGGGTCCGCGTATTCGCAACCGTAGTTGATGCCGTTAAGGAAAGGCCCTTCAATTGCAACCGCAAATCGTGCGCGGTTTGGAACCGGTCCTCACGGTCCTTTGCCATACACGTTGCCACCAGATAGTCGAGCGCCGGCGGACGGAGGGGCTTGATCTTGCTGATCGATTCCGGATCTTTCTCTAGAATCGCCGAGGCGACGCTGATCTGGTTCTTTCCCTCAAAAGCACGTTTTCCGGTAGCCATCTCATAGAGCACTGCACCGAAGGCAAAGATATCGGATCGAGCATCCGCATCTTTCCCTTCGATCTGCTCGGGAGACATGTACTCGATCGTTCCCGAAATGCTGCCCGCCGTGGTCAGCGGGCTCATCATCGGACTGGCGCTGATGGTTCTTGCCGCCGATAACAATGGGGCCGACGCGGCACCCGGCGCAGCCAGCATCGGCTTCGCTAGTCCGAAGTCCATCAGCTTTGCGCCGGATTTGGTCAGCATGATGTTGCCCGGTTTCAGATCGCGGTGGACAATCCCCTCCTTGTGCGCCGTCTCCAGAGCTTCGGCGATCTGTATTCCTATCTTCAACAAATCCGGCAGCGGCATTGTCCCTTTCCGCAGCCGGTCGGCCAGAGTTTCGCCATCCAGGAACTCCATGACAAGAAAATCAGTGCCATCCTGCGAGCCGATGTCATAGAGGTGGCAGATGTGCGGATGACTCAAGCAAGAAATAGCCCGCGCCTCGCGCTCAAAGCGCTGCTTGGATTCAGGACTGTCCGAAAGATGAGTGGGCAGAATCTTGACCGCAACTGTGCGGTCCAAACGGGTGTCCTTGGCCCGATACACCTCGCCCATGCCGCCCGCGCCTAGCGGAGACTGGATTTCATACGGACCGAGTTTTGTACCAGGGGTCAGGGCCATCCGTGCGCGCAATTATATTCTTATGCCTCGGCACTTCAACCGCACAATCTGGAGTTTAAGGAGGTGTTGCGCGGTCAGAACGGCAAATTTGACTTCTGGGGTGTCGACGGCACAAAAACAATCTGCCATTGAGGCAAAGAGCCAGCGTCAATGCGAGTGGCGGGTGAACTTCCACATGTTGGAGCGCCAGACTAGGGCGCAGGCCATCACCTTGCCGTCGGGCGTCCAGGACATATGGTGGAAGTCGCTGACGTATGCGAGCGGAATGCGCGTGGATTTCCCGGTGGCGAGGTCGAAAATGGCGGGAGGCCAATACCAGGTCGGACTGCTGCCCGGCGCCAGCAGACGCCCGTTCCGAACTCCCCCGTTATCGATCATGTAGGCCAACGTAAGCGGACCGGGGACACGAATCTCTTGCTCGGCTCCCCCCTTCAGGGGCACGCGAACCAGCCATTACCACCAGTCACGACAGCCACCCGACCGGTCAACTCAAATAATGCAGGTGTTTCCATCGAGTACTCCCCTTCTAAGGACCAACGAACAGGATTGATGCTGCAGAATAATCCAAGTCAGATCGTCAGAGTGAACCCGCCATCGGGTGTCAGCGTGGTGCCCGAGATGTAGCTAGCCTCGTCCGAGCACAGGAAGATGATAGTTTGGGCGACCTCATCCGGGCGGCCCGCGCGCCTCGTATGAACACGTGGTATCAGAAGCTTGTCGTACAAGTCGTCGCCGACGATGCCGCGAGCCCGGTGATGCATCGGCGTGTCGATGAATCCTGGGCACACGAGGTTGACCCGGATCCCCTGCGGCGCCAGCTCTGCGGAAACGCTCGTAGTCAACCCGATTAGTCCGTGTTTCGAAGAGACATAGGCCGAGCCGGTGGGGAAGCCGAGAAAGGAGTTTACAGAACCGACGTTGACGATCGCACCGCCATGTCCTTCCGCAAGCATCGCGCGGGCCTCGCACTGCAAACACAGAAAGGTACCCTTCAGGTTCGTGTCGAGAACTCGATCCCATTCCTGCTCGGGTAGATCCGTAATGCCGGCCAACTTTCCCTCAATGCCGGCGTTGTTCACCGCGTAGTCGAGCCGGCCAAATGTCTCAATCGCATGTGCCACCATCCGCTCGACATCCTTCGCGATTGCGACATCCGTGACCACGAAGCTTGCTCTCCCTGCCCGCGCCTCTATCTCACTCGTGAGTGTTGCCAACTCATGTTCGCGCCGCGCAGCAATAACCACCTTGGCGCCTCGCGCCGCGAAGGCCTTAGCTGTCGCCCGACCAATCCCACTGCTCGCTCCGGTGATCAGAGCTACCTTGTCATTCATATCTGACATCTGGGCCCTCCTGGGCGTGATGATGATGTTTTTCCGTTGCGGTGTGAGGATTGTGATTATAGCGAAGAAGCCTACTTTGGAGTCTTGCGACATCGGCCTTACCGTCGAGCGTTTACCGATCATGTTCCGGTCAAATGACGGGCAACCCGGAAGTTAATCGAATTGTTTGTTGAGATCTTGGAATTCTGCAGCAATCGTACGTCGAAAGCTGGATTCTGCCAGGAACCGGTGTTTCTTCTCCTCATCTAACCACTGTCGCATTGTTGACTCTCTGAGTGTCAATGGACCGATTCATTGGGTTCACTTTAGTAATACGCGAAGCACATTCATCGTGAGGCGTCGTCGGTCGGGCTCCATGGCCTGAATTTTGGCTGCAAGTTCGATCACATTACGAGAGATTGGCTTCGTCCGGTACGGTCCCGTGTCAAAGTTCAGTAGGTCCTTCAATCCGACTCCGAGTGCGCTGGCAAGCCTATCCAGAACCTCCAGCGATGGTAGTTTCACGCCTCGTTCAATGCTGGACGTGAACTCTGGACTGATCTCTGCCTCCGCGGCTAGTTGAGCCTGTGTCAGGCCTTTTTGCCTGCGGACCTGCCAATCCTGCGACCCAGGTCGTGTCCTAAATTGCTCATTCCGCAGCCTATTAGGCCAGAACCATAGGCGTAACCAGCGAATTTGCGAAGGAACTTGGTGGGTACGGATGTTTAATATGCCGTACTTACAGATTCAGTTCTGGCTGAGGCTGCTATTGCGGTTCATCGGAATCGATCTCGCCTGGAGCGAACACCACACATCGGGAGTCGCTGTCCTCGATTCTCAGGGCGTGGTGACGAAGGCCGACTCCCACCCTAAGACCAACCAGGAAATTGTTGAATATGCGGGGCTGAACTCGCCGGAAGGGGCGGTGGTGGCCATCGATGCGCCCCTCGTGGTGCGAATGCTACCGGGTCCCGGCCTGTTGAGCAGGCGCTTACCCAAATGTTCTGGCCCTACGATACGGCGCCTTATCCCGCCAACCTCTCCAATCCCGCCTTCCAGGAAGAGGGGCGCATCCACCAGCTGGTGAAATACCTGGAGGAACAGGGGTTCACGAACCGGCCGAACGTTCCCAAGCAACAAGAGCAGCGGACATTCCTGGAGGTGTTCCCAGGGCCGGCGCTGGTGATCCTGTTTCCAGCGGTCAACCGGTTTGGGCACTTCCATGCGCAGGGGCTCCGGTACAAGCACAAGGCGGGGCGGTCCTGGGCCGAGGTCCACGCTGATTGGGAGATCTACCGGGCTCGGTTGCGATCGCTGGAGTGCAGGGAACCGGCGATGACCTTCTCAGACGATCTCCGGAAGCAAATCGGGATCGACATTACCCAGTACCGCGGCACCCGCTACAAGCAGTGGGATGACCTGCTGGATGGCATCTTGTTTGCCTACCTGGCGTATTGGTTCTGGTACTGTGGAGAGGAAGGCACGATGGTCATCGGGGATGCGGAAACTGGGTGTGTGACCCTTCCTAGATGCCCGCTCGCACACTGTGATATAGCCGGTAAAGATAAGCCCTGCGGTCGCTGATTTCAACCTTGCTTCGACTAATTGCAACGTTGAGGTAGTGCACAGAGGGTGATTTGATGCTGGTACGCACTACTGCGGTGAGTCGGCGGAGGCCCAATATCAACTTGGTAGGAGTTAGTATCTTATCAGTCTGGTCCCACAGCACTCCGCCTTTCGACTGGAAGTCCTCAGCGTGGGCATTTACGATACGGGAACCGTCACGAGGTGCTCATGGCCAAGCTTCGCCCCATCATTGCCGCCATCCTGCTCGCCACATCCAGCTTATTCGCCCAGGGCAAGCGCCCACTTAAGCTCGACGACCTCGCTCGTATCCACGAGCTGAGCGACCCCCAGATCTCGCCTGACGGGAAGTGGGTCGCGTACGTTGTGGGGACCACTGACGTGAAGGAGGACAAGAGCCCTACCCACATCTGGGTCGCCAGTTATGACGGGCGAGAGGACCGTCAGTTCACGTTCAGCCAGGACAGCGAGTCTTCGCCGCGCTGGAGTCCAAATGGCAAGTACCTCGCTTTCATCTCCGGCCGCCCCGGTCCGGCCAAGCACGATCAAGTCTGGCTCCTGGACCGCAGCGGAGGTGAAGCCTGGCAGCTCACCGACACCAAGGGACATCTACGCAGCTTCGAGTGGTCACCCGATTCTAAGCGTCTCGCCCTGGTTATCGAGGACCCCGACCCTAACAATCCGGAGGATCAGGAGGATCAACCAGTTGCTGCTGCGGGAACCAGCAACCCAACCGCGGCCCATCAAAAGCCTCCCAAGCCGCCCAAACCGATTGTGATCGACCGCTATCATTACAAGCAGGACATCGAAGGTTATCTGCTTTCCAACCGCCACACTTACATTTATCTGCTCGACCTCGCGACCAAGAAGGCGGAGCGGCTGACTACGGGCAAAACTGACGAGGTCGAGCCAGCATGGTCGCCGGACGGCAGATGGATCGCTTACCTTGATGATCACAGCCCAGATCCCGACCGGGATGAGGGCAGCCACGTCTTCATTGCCGAAGCCAAACCCGGCTCCGTCGAACGACAGGTCACGCCCAACAGCAGCCGCGACCAGCGTAGCCACCTGCAATGGAGCCCTGATGGCAAGCGTGTGATGTTCATCGAAGGTGATGAAAAGAAGTTCGCCGCTTACAACATGCCCCATCTCGCGACCGTTCCGGCGGACGGTAGTGCCGCACCTTCCCGCTCGCCGCCGATTGAAGACCTGGACCGCGGCATCTCAGATCCGCGCTTTGTTGGGGATACGATCGAGTTCCTCGTGGTCGACGATCGATCGGTTTATCCGGCGGAACTCCGGCCGGGCGCCAAAGAAGTCGAACGCCTGATGAAGCCGCCGGTTGTGCTCTCGAACTGGACCACGGCCGCCGGCCATATCGCGGCGCTTTGCCCTAACGATGCGCGCCCAAACGAGGTGTGCGCGTTCGAGAATGGCGCATTGCGCCCGATTACGCACCAGAACGATGCCTTGTTTTCCGAGCTCGAGCTCGGCCGCACTGAAGACGTAAGCTTCGAAGCGAAGGATGGCACCGAGGTCCACGGGCTCCTCACCTATCCCGTGGGCTACGTTGAGGGGAGGAAAGTGCCGCTGCTGCTGCGCATCCACGGGGGCCCGAACGGCCAGGATGAGCATTCGTTCAGCTTTGAGCGCCAGTTCTTCGCCGCCAATGGTTACGCCGTGCTTAACGTCAACTACCGCGGCAGCGCCGGACGCGGGATGAAATACTCGCGCGCCATTTTTGCCGACTGGGGCCACTATGAGGTGGAGGACCTGGAAGCCGGAATGAACCACGTAATAGCAATGGGAGTGGCAGACCCTGAGCGGCTTGGGGTGGGCGGCTGGAGCTACGGCGGCATCCTCACCGACTACATGATCGCGAGTGATCCCCGCTTCAAAGCGGCGACCAGTGGCGCGGGCACCGCCTTTACGGTGGCCTTCTATGGCACCGACCAGTACATCATCCAATACGACTACGAGATCGGTCCGCCCTGGGAAGCGAAAGCCTGGGAAACATACGTCAAAATCTCCTACCCGTTCCTCCACGCCGACCGCATCCAGACCCCGACCTTGTTCCTGGGCGGTGAGCGTGACTTCAATGTGCCGGTCCAGGGCAGCCAGCAAATGTACGAGGCTCTCCGCTCCCTTGGTCGCGAGACCCAGCTCGTCATCTACCCCAACCAGTTCCACGGGATTAAGCGTCCCAGCTACATCCGGGATCGCTATGAGCGGTATCTGGCGTGGTACGACAAATATCTCAAACCTCCGACTCCGGTGAAAAAGGCCGAGGTAACAGCTAAGCCGACTTCCGCTACCCGTTAAACGTTGTTGAGCATTTGTGGCCGATCAGCCGGATCGTCCCCAGCTTCTGCTATGACCCCCGGAGGAGGGGTGGCCAGCGCCATCCAATTTACAAAATGCCGGCAAATACATGTCCAGCGGTTCACATCAGAGTCGCTGGAGGAAGCCCATGAAAGTCTTAGGGGTATGCTTGTTTGCTGTCCTCGCCCAACTCTCCTACGCCCAGTTCACATACACAGCCGTCAACATACCGGGCGCGACCGAAACCGAAGTCCGGGGGGTCAACTCCTCCGGCGAGATCGTGGGATACTACAAAACCACGTCTGCCGCGACGTGACATCCAGGATCCCAATTGTCCCGTTCGTGGTTTCAAGATCGTCAACGGCGTACTCACAAAACTGATGATTCCGAATTCCACGTGGACGGCTATCATGGGCGTGAACGACTACGGCGATCTGGTGGGCTTCACTATTACTTCCGATGGCAGTCACGGATTCTTGTGGAAGCACACGAACGTGATAACGTTCTTCAACGCGCCGGGTGCCGGACCGAACTCCGATATCACATACTGTGGCAATGAGCGTCAACAAAGCCTTGATTGTGGGTGGCGCCTCGTGGTTCTTTAGCAATACCACCCCCAACGGCGGCTGGATATGGACGAACGGCGCGTTCAGCCTCATGAATCCCGGCGACACTTCTGGAAGTTGCTTCCCGGACGGCGAAGGGGTAAACGGCATTAGCGACAACGGCTATCTCAGCGGACAAAACTCCAATGGGGCATGGTTCAAGAGCGGAACGGATGAGGATTTCTATAATATGAACAGCGGCACTGTGGGCACGGCGGTTAACAGCAACGCCGATGTCATCGGCTTTAGTGGCGCCGTCGGGTACTTCGCCAAGCACATCGAACTAAGCGAAAACAATGACGGCGTCGAAGTCAAGCCGAGCTTCATCAAAGTGATGTTCCCCGGTTCCCTTAGCACCTACCCATTTGGCCTCAATGATCTGCGGACAGTGGTGGGGGCGTACACCGATAATGCAGGCTTGATCCACGGGTTCGTGGCGAAACCGACCTTCTGATGACGCGGACTGGATTGCCGACGACGATCCAGCGTTCTATCAAGGACGAAGGATCGGATTACCCACAAAATCCTTAGAGAACTGCGATCCTTTCACTTGTTGTTGAACGGCTGAACGAACGCGCAAATTGGACGAACCGTACATAGTGCCGTTGTTCCCGGGGAAGGAGGCATGGGCGGCCTCTGCCCTAGAGGTTTACGCTTGCCTCGACGGGCGCTTCAAGGGTGATTTGTTGCGCCCCGGAGAAAGTGGCTACAAAGATGCGCGTGCGGTTTGGAACGGCATGGTTTCGCGCTCACCCTGGCTGATAGCGCGCTGCGCAGACGTAACCGACGTGCAAATGGTGGTCAAGGCGGCCTCCGCGACTGGAATCCTCACCGCCATCCGCTGTGGGGGTCACAGCCTTGCAGGTTTTGGCACCTGCGATGGCCTGGTCATAGACCTCTCGAGAATGCGCGCAGTTACTCTTGATTCGCATAAGCGCCGAGCGTGGATCAGTGGCGGTTGCCTTCTGGGTTCGATTGACAGCGCGACACAAAAAGCAGGACTGGTGTTTCCCTCGGGAGTCGTTTCTCACACTGGCGCGTCCGGCCTCATCTTGGGTGGGGGGACAGGATGGCTCACTCGACGATTCGGACTGTCTTGCGACAATGTCGACCGGTTCACCGTGGTGACTGCTGACGGTTCCCTAGTGCAATGTAGTGAATCGGAAAATCCCGATTTGTTTTGGGCCCTGCGGGGTGGCGGCGGCAACTTCGGAGTGGTGACTGAATTTGAGCTCAGGCTACATCCGCTTACCTCGGTGGTGCTCGGAGAAGGGCTGTGCCCTGCGCCGAATATTCACCGACTGCTCCAATTCTGGAGAGAGTTCATGGCCGATGCCCCCTTCGATTTGAAGTGGAACATCGATCTGCGCCTGACATCACAAGCAAAGAACGTGCCCATTGATCTGCGCGGGCAGCCGGTCGCGGGGAGCTCTGTCCTCTGGACTGGCGATCCCAAAGACGGGCATGCCTATGTTGAGCGTGCTCTGTCACTGTGCAATCGAGATTCTGTGTGCATCAAGAGCATGTCATTTTTGGAACTACAAACCATGGCCGATCTCGCCTTCCCCCACGGACGCCGCTATTACACGAAATCGGGTTACTTTGCAGATCTCGACGACACCACGATTGATCAATTAATGACAGCGGTATCTGAGATTCCGTCCCCAGAAACTCAGATTGAACTCGCCTATTTGGGTGCCGCTGCGGCACGGGTCTCGGCGACCGAGACCGCATTTGGCGACCGCAGCACTCCTATCATCATGAACTTGCTTGCAACCTGGACCGAGCCAAGTCTCGATGCCTCCAACATTTCATGGGTCCGCCGCCTGTTCCAGAGACTCCGGCCAGCCATGAAACCGGGTGTTTACGTCAATTTCATGAGTGCGGACGAGCAGGATCGTGTGCCCGAGGCCTATCACGAACGGTGGGAGCGCATAGTGGAGGTGAAGTCACACTATGATCCGACGAACTTCTTCCGACTCAATCAGAATGTTCCGCCAAAGAGCTCGCTCGAAAACATCCCATAACCGTTCAGCGTGATCGATAAAAAGCGTACACAACCAGCATCACCAGCAAGAGTGGGGCAAAGGTCGGAATGGTGTATTCCAGGCCCTTCACCCAGAAGGTACTTAGCGCAATTGCAATCAGCGCGGCCAAGGCCAGCAATGTCGGCCAAGGGTGAGCGGGCAATTTGAGAGGCAGCCCTGCGACAATATCGGGAGCAATGGCTCGGCGAAAACGCAGATGAGTGACCAGGATGACGATCCACACATAAAACATGCCGGCCACGGCGGTTCCATACAGAAATAAGAACGCGTTGTTGGGCGAAAAAATGGCCATCAGGATGGCGGCGATCATTCCCCCGCTGGAGACGGCGAGAGCGCGGTGAGGAACACCGTTGCGGCTCAAATACCCGAGCCACACCGGCGCATAGTTGCCGCGTGACAGCGAAAACAACATGCGTGTGGAGGTATACAGGTTGGTATTGGCGCTGGAAAGGGCGGCGGTGATGACCACCAGATTCATGATGCCAGCGGCGAACGGAATTCCAACCGCCTGGAACGCCCTGACAAATGGACTGCCATTGATGGTCGAGCTGCCAGTCTGGTTCCACGGCGTCATAGCCAGCATCACGGTCATGGCCAGCACATAAAAAATAATCAACCGGTAGACGATCGTGCGCATGGCGCGCGGAATACTGGCGGAAGGATTCTGAGCTTCTCCGGCAGTCACGGCGATTACCTCGACTCCCATATAGCTGGTGATAGCCAGCGTGAGCGCCATCCATACTCCGTGCCAGCCGTGGGGAAGAAATCCGCCGTGCTGGGTGAGATTGGCCAATCCCACCGCGCGCCACGGGCCCAAGCCAGTGATGAGCAACACTCCGACCCCAATGAAAATCACAATGGCGAGTACCTTGATGAAAGCGAACCAGTACTCCAGTTCGCCGAAGTTGCTGACCTGCAGGGCGTTAAGCGCGATCAATCCCGCCGAAACGAGAAGCACCCACATCCATCCGGCGACGTGGGGAAACCAAAAACCAAAATAAATGGCGGCGGCGGTAACCTCGGCTCCGATGGCGATGATCTGCACCACGCCATAGGTGGCGCGAACCGTGAAACCTGCCCAGGCGGAGAGATACTTCTCGGCATAGATTCCGAAGGAACCGGCCACGGGATGCACGACCGCCATTTCAGCTAACGCATAAGCCATAACGATTGCAATCAGGGCGCCGAGCACATAGCTGAGGATCACTCCTGGGCCGGCGAGTTCAATGGTGAGGCTGCTTCCCAGGAATAGCCCCACGCCAATGGCGCCTCCGATGGCAATCATCGTCAGTTGCCGCGAAGTCAAGCCGCGATGCAGATGCTCCTGCTCCCCAAGCGTAGGGGAGCCTGGCCCAGGGGAGGGTGCGGTACTGGCAGAAGCTGGCTTTGAAATGGCCACGGTAGGTCCGCTATGAGCCGATCGCACGCTGGCGCGCGTGACCGGCGATGGCCTGCGTCACGTCAATGAACCTGTATATTTCTTCCACTGTGTTGTAGTGCGCGAGCGAGGCACGCACCGCACCAGTCTCAGGAGAGATTCCCATACGCCGCAGAAGACGCGGAGAGTACATGTTGCCATCGCGTACTCCAATCGCGTTGTCGGAGCAGCCCTGGGCCACCGCAGCAGCTGGAATCCCATTGACGTTGAAGCAAACCGTCGGAACCCGCTGGTCGAGACGCCCGCAGTCCTTAATTCCGTAAACGGTAAGGTTATCGATTTCGGCGAACCGGCAGAGAAGCTCGCCGACGAGGATCTTTTCGTAACTACGGATCGCTTCCATCGAGTTCACTAACCCGGCGCGCGGTGAACCGTCAGCCGAACCGGGGAGGACGCGCCGGCCGAGTTCCTGGAGGTAGCGCAGAGCGGCATCCATGCCGGCGACGTTTTCATAGACGTAGGTGCCGACTTCGATCTTGCCCGGAACCTCATCCGGGATGAAGTCCTCGCGAAACGTAGGCAAGCGCTCCAGAAGCTTACGTTTTCCCCACAAGAATCCCATATGGGGGGCGAAGATTTTGTAACCGGAGCAGACCAGGTAATCACAATCCCAATCCTGCACGTCAATCACGCCATGCGGGGCATAGTGGACCGCGTCGAGAAAAACCTCGGCGCCGGCGGAGTGCGCCATGCGGGCAACTCCTTTGACGTCTACGATCGAGCCTAGCGCATTGGACGCGACGGCGCACGACACCAGCCGGGTCTGGTCATTCAGCAGAGGCTGCAAATCGCTGGTGTGCAGGGTTCCATCTGCGCGCACCCTCCACCAGCGGATCTCCGCGCCTCTGCTCTGCAATGCGAGCCAGGTGGCAATGTTCGCCTCGTGGTCCAGGTCGGTAAGGATAATTTCCTTCCGCTTGCCCAGAATATCGGCAATGGCCAGGCTGACCAGACGAATGAAAGACGTGGCATTCATACCGAATGCTACCTCGCAGGGATCGCGCGCGTTGAGAAAAACGGCGACACTCTCGCGGGCGCTCTGGAGCGCGGCATCCACGGCCTGGCTCTTGCCGTAGCGCCCGCCGCGCTGAACGTTGTGGCGCACGAGGTGCTGTTCAACTGCCTCCAGTACCACCTGCGGGACTTGGGCGCCAGCCCCATTGTCGAAAAAAGTGAAATTGTCGCCCGTGTTCAGGGCTGGGAACTGCTGCCGAACCCAATCAATGGGAAAACTCGATTTGACCATGTTTAATGTGCCTGTAGTTGCCTGTAGATGACGGCCGCGTTGTCGGCAAACGTCGCTTCGTAGTTAGGGTATTGGCGAAAATCAGCGTACTTGCCCAGGTTCACGTCGTGTCGCACCTGGTCGAGCGTTTCCCCGCGCTCTTTCATGGCTTTAACCTGCTGAAAGAGATCGCTCAGGTAGTCGCGGAACCGTCTCAGATCAGCCGCGGTGCCCAGTTCGAAATGGCCGGGAACCACGTGTTCCAGGGGAAGCTGCAACATGTGATTGAGAGCGTGGATCCAATTCTCGGCGCTGCCGTTGTCCATGGCGGGACAGGAGCGGTTGAGAAAAAGGTCCCCAGTGGCGATTACGCGCTGCTGGGGGAAGTACACGACGGCATCGCCGGAAGTGTGAGCCTTGCCGGGGAAATACACATCTACAGAGTAAGGATCGAGATAAACGGTCACCTGATCCTGGAAGGTGACATTCGCGAGACGAAATTGAAAGGACTTCATTTGAGGGTTATGAATCAGCGCCAAGGTGCGGTCGCGAGTGAAGGCGGTGGTGATGACGACCGCGGCGTGTCCCACCACGCCATTTCCCCCCTGATGGTCGGGGTGATAGTGGGTGTTGATGATGAATTCTACGGGTAATCTGGAGACCTGGCGGATGGCCCCGAGCAACTTCCCACCCTCTATGAAGTTGAGTCCGGTGTCAACCACAAGGATGCCGTTGTGCCCGACCAGAAACGTGGAGTTAGAGCTCGCATCATTATCGGAGATGTAGGCGTAAAGTCCGGGGCCGATCTGTTCCACGGACGGCTTCGCAGCGGCTAGGCCGCAGCCGGCAAAGACCGCCAGAATCGTAATCCACCTGCAGATATGAAGACGCATTTCCGTCAGAAACTGAGCTTCAGTGCGAACTGGATCAACCGCGGGCCGCCTGAACCGAGCCCGACATTGTTCTGCGCCGCATCTGGCGTCGTGAATAGCGCTCCGAAATTAGGAGCCGCCAGAATATTGGCGGGCAAGGCAAAGCTAGGATGATTGAAGATGTTGAAAAGCTCCGTCCGGAATTGCGCATTCATGCGCTCGCCGATTTTGGTGTTCTTCAGGATGGAAAAGTCGAAATCGCGATATCCGGGGCCGGTGACGATATTCCGTCCGGCGGTGCCGAAGGTCAGCGGCTGGTTGTCGACGAAAGCGGCAGTGTTAAACCATTGCTGCACGGTGTGAGGTCCGCCATTGGGATCGCCGACCAGGTCAGGGCGGTCATTGCCCAGTCCAGTGCCGCTTAATCCCTTGCCGGTGAGAACTGAGAAGGGCTGGCCGGTTTGCAGGGTCAGAATACCGCCCAGCTCCCAGCCAGTGCCCACCAGCTTGGGCAGCCGGCGGAGGGCCGGCACGTCATAGTTAAAACTCCAGCTCAAGCGATGGCGAATATCAAAATCGGAACTGCCGTGCTCAGCTTTCAGATTGTAGTTGTCCTGGGGAAAGATGGTGGTTCCGTTGGCGCCCGAGCCGAAAAACACGGACGCTCCATCAATGGAATGCGACCAGGTGTAAGAGTTTAGGAACGAAAGACCGTGGCTGAAGCGCTTGTCCAGCTTGATCTGGAGACTGTTGTAGTTGGAGCTGACGGAGTCCTCGGCCTGGAACAACTGGGCATAGCCGAAGTACGGTGTTCGCACCACGCTGGGCATCGCGCCCCATAGCTGATTGCTGTACAGGAACTGGGCTACACTCGGCGGAATGCCAATGAGTTCCATACGGCTAATTACGTTGGGGGTTAGCTGGTCAATCTGTTGCTTGGTGATATAGGCCTGATCAATCTGGCGGAAACGCGGCAGCTTGGTGCCGGTGGTTCCAACGTAGGCGACATCCAGGAGCATGCGCGCCGGCAATTCATGCTGGATGCCAAAGTTGAACTGCTGGGCGTAGGGTGTGCGCAGATTCTGCTGGGTAATGGTAAGCACAGGAAATCCGGAGGGAGCAAAAGCGTTTGGCCATGCGGCAAACGGAAACGGAGTAAAGAAGTCGGGCAAATACGGCGGGTTCAGCATGGCATTGCCCGGAATGTTGCCGATGATGGTTTCGTAAAAAACGCCGTAAGCCGAACGAAGCACGGTCTTACCGTTGCTGAAAAGGTCCCAGGCGAGGCCAACGCGGGGAGCAAAATTGTTGTGGTCGCCGTCGTAGATGCCGCCCACCTGATGTTGGGTGACGATTCCCGAGGCTTGCAATGCCGTCACGTTGTTTTGAATCGTGGGATCGGTCGGATTCAGGAAGGTGGTGAAATTCTGCGGCCGCCACGAACTGAGCCGGCCATGCGCTTCAGACAACACAGTGTTCAGCTCATAGCGCAGGCCGTAGTTCAAGGTAGCGTTATGGCGCAGTTTGAAGCTGTCTTGTGCGAATAGGCCGTAGCTGCTGGTGCGGAAGTTACGATGCGAATCGCCGACGAATTGCAGGGCGCCGTCGGGAATGCCCATCGCGAAATCAATCAGAGCGTTGGGAATGTTGACGGGATTCCCACCCGCGTCGGTGCCGGCCGTGTTGTCGAGCCCACTGAAGGTGATCTGGCCGTTGAAGGCCAAATCGTAGAGGCGGTTGAGCTGGATATAGCGAATATCCCCTCCCACTTTGAAAGAGTGTCGGGCGGTGGTGTGGGAAAGATTGTCAATCCACTGGAAAGTGTTGGTGGCGGTACGATTCGGCTGATCAATGCCTCCGCCGAGATTGCTGACCGAGGAACTTCCACCGACGAACCCCCCGGCAAATGCAAGTTGCGGAATGTTGCCCAGGCTAAGGGCAGCGTTGGGCGCCCAGCCGGTGTTGAAACCGAAGTCGGCGGCCTTGGGCCCGGGCTCAGTGACCAGCGAAGTGTTCGAGCGGTTGAAGCCAAAACGAGCCTCGTTGAGCGTGCGGGGACTGAGCACTCGGGTGTAGGACAGGGCGACCAGATGATTGGTGCCGTTTTGATTCAGTCCATAACCGGGCACGTTGGTTCCGCCCTGCCCCGGAGTAAAGGGAAAAAAAGTGTCAATTCGGCTGCGGCTGTAGCGGGCGGACAGGGTATCGGAACTGCGGAAATGGTGGTCCACTTTCACCAGAAACTGATCGGTCCCGTCGGTCTGATTGGGAGAGGAGATGAAATTACCAGATGGGTCGCTTAGGTTCGGCTGCGGGAAGAGATTGAACAGGCGGGCGCTGACCGGGTTTACCGCGACCTTGATGGGATTTCCATTGTTGTCGGTGAAATTGCCGGCGTGCTCGGCAACGGTAGGAACGTTGGTGATACGAGTAATCCCCGCCTGGCGGCGGAAGCCTTCGTAGTTCAGAAAAAAGAAAGTCTTGTTTTTAATGATGGGACCTCCCAGCGTGCCGCCGAACTGATTGAGACGCAGCGCCGACTTGGGAAAGCGTAACTCATTAAAAAAGTTGCGCGCATCCAGAGTATCGTTGCGGAAAAATTCATAAACCGATCCGTGCAACTGGTTCGAGCCGGATTTAGTAACCAAGTTGACCACTGAACCGGTGTTTCTCCCGTATTCGGCAGAAAAGGTGTTGGTCTGAACTTCAAACTCCTGAATGGAATCAATGGACGGAATCTGCGCCGCAGCTCCGCCGAAGTAATCGTTGTTGTCAATGCCATCCACCATGAAATTGTTGGATGTGGAACGCTGTCCATTGGAGGAGAAGCCGGAGACGCCGCCTTCTCCACCCTGCTGGCCGCCGCCGCCGGCGGAACTGGCAACTCCAGGATTCAAACGTGCCAGTTGCGCAAAGTCGCGGCCGTTGAGCGGCAGTTCCTCCACTTTGCGATTGTCAATGATCTCGCCCCGCTTCGCGGTCTCGATCTCGGTTAAGGTGGTGTCGGCCTGAACTTCCACCGTTTCATTCTTGACGCCAATGTGGAGCACGACATTAACGCTGCGGATCTGGTCCACGCCTACCTCGACGCCGCTGCTGGTAGCGGTGCCGAATCCCGGCGCTTCGGCCTTGATCCGGTAGGTGCCCGTGGGCAATGCCATCAGGCGGAAGAGGCCGTTGCCGGTCGTAGTTGTTTCCCGTTGTAGGCCGGTGGAGATATTGCTGACCGTGACCTTGGCTCCGGCGATGTTGGCGCCTTTTTCGTCGCGTATGGCGCCCACAATTCCGCCTTGAGTGGTCTGACCCGCGCAATTAGCAGCAACAACAAGAGCTAGAACAATCCAGAACACGCTGCGGTTCAAGATCGAGTGCCGCATAGATCCCCCTAGTTACAACACTTTCGGAATGATTGCCAAACGGTTCAATGCCTCACCTGTACGTTGGCGGCTGAAGATTCAGCCGAGATTTCGTTCTTGTAAACCATGCCATCTTTCATCACGAACTGTACATGCTGGAGCAAACGAATGTCGGCCAGCGGGTCGCCTTGCACGGCAACGATGTCGGCAAATAACCCCGGGCGGATGGCGCCGATGCGATCGGACCACCCCATCAGCTCGGCGGCGTTGCTCGTGCCCGCCTGCAGGGCCTGCACAGGGGTTAATCCCAGGGTCACCATGGCCCAGAACTCGCCGCCATTCAACCCGTGGGGGTAGACTCCGGCATCCGTTCCTAGTGCAACGCGCACTCCGTTGCGAAATGCGTTGGCCACGTTTTTCTTGGCCGCGGGAATGATGATTGCCGCTTTCTCGACCACCCATGGGGCGAGATCCATTTCCGACTCGTGTTGTTCGAACCAGAACAGCGGATACGATGTGGGCACCAGAAAGGTGTGGTGTTCCTTCATGAGCTCGATGCCCTCTTGGTCGAGAAAAATGCCGTGCTCGATGGAATCAACCCCTGCCCGCACCGCGTCCTTGATGGCAATGGTGGAGTGAGCATGGGTGGCGACTTTGCGACCGAGCCTGTGCGCCTCGGCAATCAAGACTCTCATCTCCTCCGGACTGTACTGCTCGAGAAGAGGGTTATCACCTTTGGAGAACACCCCGCCGGACGCGCAAAACTTCACCACATCCGCGCCGTATTTGATCACCTCGCGGACGCGGTGCATGATCGCCTCGGGACCATCCGCGACGCCTTCCGCGGAGTAGTGGAATTCAAAGGGAAGGAGATTGTTGTCGCAATGTCCGCCGGTAATGCCCAGGGGAGGGCCGGAAACCTGCATGCGCGGGCCGATGACGTCGCCGTCATTGATGGCATCGCGCAGCGCGACATCGGCGTAGCCCTCCGCGCCGACATTGCGAACGGTGGTGAATCCCGCCAACAACGTGAGGCGCGCATTCTTGGCCCCGATCAGAGCGGCGCGAGGCGTGGAGATGCCCAGGCTCTCGTACCCGCCCCCGCCAGCGTTCATCGTGAGGTGGGTATGCGCGTCAATGAAACCAGGCAGGAGGGTTGCTTGTCCCAAATCGATCAGCTTTGCGCCCGAGGGCACAGTTGTCCCATAGGAAACCGTTTCAATCTTATTGCCGCGAATGACGATTACAGGCCGCTCGATCATGCGGCCGGAAACTGGGTCAAATAGTTTTCCGGCTTTGAGGACGATGGCTTGCGCCTGCGGCGGCGGCTGGGCTGCAAGTTCCGGCCCAGAACAGATGCAGAGGGCGAGCAAACCGATGCACCACAACCAGCAAATGCGGCGAGGGCTTAGAGCCATGGATCGCTCCCTGGTACGGGCAGGCAGTTAATCCACTCGTGTGAGTCGCGAGAACGTACCTCCAGCGATCCTGTGGTGTCAAGGTTATTTTGCGGTGATATATGAGTGGTATGCTGCGTGCAGTTCCGCAGAAACACTCCCGTCCCAGCGGAGGCCCAGGAGGAATGCCGTTGACAGGCCCATGCAGGCGAGGTAAGTTGCAAGGTCGGCGTTCTGGCCGGGCCACGGGCTTTGCGCCCGGCGGGTATGACGAAGTACGTTTCCAGCACACCTCCAACCCTCAGCGAGAGGAAGCAGACACAAGTGGCCACAGCAGTAATCCGAAAGCGAATCCGATCTGCTTACCTGTCCGGCACTCGAGACAAGCTCAGCGAAAAAATATACAAGGTCCTGAAGCGGGACATAATACGGGGCGTGCATGCTCCCGGCCAGGCCCTCACCGAGAAAGCCCTGGCACGAAAATACAAGTCCAGCCGAACGCCGGTGCGCGAGGCCGCCCTGCGCCTGCAGGAAGAGCGGCTACTGCGAATTGTTCCCAACCGCGGCTACTTCGTGAGCCAGATAACCCTGCAGGAACTCAACGACGTTTACGAATACCGCGCCGCGGTGGAATGCGCCGCGGCAGAACTGGCGGCGCGCAAGGCGATTGACGCAGCCCTGCTGCAGGAACTGACCGACTGGGCCGAGATTTCCTACCGCACCGACAGCCTGGAAAGCTACATGGAATTCATTGAAAGCGACACGCTTTTTCACGTCGGAATTGCCCGCCTGTCGCGCAACCAAATGCTGGTGAGGGCCGTGACCGAAGCGCGATCGCTCATGGAACGAATCATGTACGCGGCCATTGATATTAATTACTACGGCGAAGTCCCTACCCAGGAGCACCGCGACATCATCAAGGCCATTCGCGAGCACGATCCCGAGGCAGCGCAGAAGCGCATGTACGATCACATCGTTCAGTCCAAGCGCAAGGTTCTGCGACTCACCACTCCTTCCAGCACGCGACGCTAAGCCCAGGTTCGCAGCGGTCTTGCCTGGCTGACAATGGTTCAGGTGCGGCTGCCGGCTCGGACCGATGGTATGTCAGAAGTATGCAACCGAAATTCATTTGACATGTCGGCGGAATTTCTGTAGTTTGCCTTGTCCTCGAGACCAGCTCATTTCTGGAGGTGGTTCGTGACTGCGAATCGCGTTGCCTTCTCTCGCTTTGCCCTGATCATGGCAGTACTAACCTTGGCCTCTCAGATTGCCGCTGCCCAACTGTTTCCCGGCCGCATTGCGGGCACGGTGAAAGACGAGCAAGGCGAGGTAGTCGCTGGTGCCACTGTAAAAATCGCCAACACCTCCACGGGTTTCGAGCGTTCTGGCACGACCAACCAGGACGGGGAGTTTAACTTTCCTGAACTCGCGCTTGGTACTTATCGCCTGACGGTCAGCAAACCTGGCTTCCAGGCGATGGCGATAACCCAGATTACGACGTCCTTGGCACAAGTGAATACCGTCAACCCGGTGCTGAAGGTGGGCACGGTCGCGACAGAGGTGGAGGTAACCACCGCTCCACCCCTGCTGCAGACGGAAACCAACGCCGCCGGGGGGCAGCTTTCAGAACAACAGGTAAGTTCCTTGCCTATCGGCAACAGCGACTATACCCGCCTGGCGCTGGTGCTGCCGGGTGTGGTGCAGAACAGCAATTTTGCCTTCGCCCAGTACAGCATCAACGGCTCGCGCGCGCGTTCCAACGGGTTCAATATTGACGGCGCCTCGAACACGGATCCCTCGACCTACCTGCCGTCCATCAATGAAGGCGGCAATTCCGCGACCGCGGCTACGCGCCTGCCGCTGGACGCGATTCAGGAGGTCAGCGTCCTAAGCGCGGCGTCCAGCGCCGATCTGGGCCAGAACTCGGGCAGTGTTATGAACGTGGTGGTTAAGAGCGGAACCAACCAGTTCCACGGTTCGGCTTATGAACTTCACCGCGACGCGTCCCTGGACGCTGCCAACTTTTTTGAAAATCTCGCCAGTATTTCAAAAGCGCCCTTTGTGTGGAATGAGTTTGGAGGGTCGGCCGGTGGTCCCCTGTACATGCCGGGGGTTTATGACGGCCGCAACCGTACTTTCGTTTTTGGCGCCTGGGACGGCAGCCGCTTGCGGCTGGGTACCACTCTGAACGGAAACGCTCCCACGCCAAGCCAGATTCAGACGGCAGAGAAGCTGCTGTCGGCTCGTGGCATTCCCGTCAACCAACTGGGAGTAAATATTCTGGGCCTGTACTCCTCCCTCGGTCTCTCGGGCCCATTCGTGGTGGACAATCGCGGGCAGCAATCGCCCAACAGCTTTGTGATTAAGCTCGATCACCTATTTTCCCCGAAAGATACGTTCTCCACGCGCTTGCTCTATGGCAACGGCGAAGATGAATTTCCAGGAGGAGGACCGGGCCCGGGAGGGGGATCGCAGCTGAACCCTTGGTTCGGAGTAACGCCAACGCATGTGGCCAATTTCGCTATCAGCGAGGTTCACATTTTCGAGCCCACGCTGCTCAATACACTGCGGCTCGGTTACAACCGTTTCAGCCAGTTCCAGCAAGGGCGCGACTCGAATGTGAATCCCAGCAGCATTGGATTGAATACCGGCGTGGGGCCGGAAAGCTACGGGATTCCTGAGATTGACGTCGGCTCAGGACCGGGCCGCTTCTCGAATCTCGGCCTGCAATCTGGGGTAGGAGGTCGCGTTGCCACCACCTACCAGGTGGCGGACGATTTAGACCTGACTCGCGGCGGGCACGCGATGAAGTTCGGTTTGAACGTGCTGCACAACTATTCCGACTACACGACCTCAGGGTCTCGCGGCCTGTTTACTTTTGACGGTTCGCAATTGGGCGACACCTTAACCAGCGACGGTGGCCTGGCCGGTTTGGTTGATCTCCTGGCAGGGCTGCCCACGCCGGGCAATACGTTCATTTCGCGAGTCCTGAGCGACCGCTCCAACATTGCGCAAAACGTCATCAGCGGTTTCTTCATGGACACGTACAAGCTGCGAAGCAATCTGACGCTCATTGGGGGCGTTCGCTACGACTACTTTGGAACGGTGGATGAGACCCGGGGCCGTTTTTCCGCCTTCGATCCCACTCTGGGCGTGGTTCCGGTCTCGGCCCTGCCGGGCCACTCTTTATATAACGCGCCGAAGGGGAATTTCGGGCCACGGCTGGGATTATCGTGGGCGCCACCGGTCTCGCTACTTCCGCACCGCCAGACCATCGTTCGCGCCGGCTACGGCACGTACTTCGATACCATTCCACTCAACAATTATGTAGCTCTCTCGCAAAATCCGGTGGGAAACACGGGAGGGTTCACAATTACTCCTTCGGCGCCCATTCCCTTCGGAGTAGGCGTACCCATCTTCGGAACGGGTGCTCCACAACCACCTTTCAACGTCACCACTATCGCCCGCAATATGAAGGCTCCCAACACGCAATACTGGGACCTGAACGTGCAGCAGGAACTGGGACGCACGTTTGTATTTCAGTTGGGATACGTGGGCAACAAGAGCACGCATGCCGTTCAACTGCTCGACATCAACCAACCGACCCCGGGAATCAACACCCCTACCAACACATCGCAATCCCGGCGGCCTTTCAACACCGCGTTCCCGGCCTTGCGCCAGATCAACACCATTTCCCCGGTGGGTTGGGCCAATTACAACTCCATGCAGGCGGTGCTGCGCTCAGAAAATTTTCACGGCCTCACCAGCCAGGTGGCATTTACCTGGTCGCACAATATCGACACCGCTTCCGAGGTTGACGATTTTTTTGGCACCAGCGGCTACGTTCCGCAAGACTCGCGAAATCTGAAAGGAAGCGTGGGCAACTCGGAATTCGACCAGCGCCGGGCGCTCTTAATCACGTACATCTACGCCATTCCGGCGCCCCACCTGGGCAGCACACTGACGACAGTCTTGAGGAACTGGCAAGTCTCGGGAACCACCACCTTCCGCGATGGCCTGGCCAGCCCGGTCCTCACGTTCGGAGGGGAAAGCGGAGTGGACAATTTTCATGAACGTCCGAACTGCATCGGCCCCATCCGCTACCAGTTGACGGATTTTACCCAGCCCTATGTGCTGCCGGGAGCATTTGCGCCGCCAGCGCCAGGTACGTTCGGGAACTGTCCGCGCAACCCCATTGTGGCTCCGGGATTGAATGACTGGGATATCTCGCTACAGCGCACGTTCAGGCTCGGGGAACGTCTAGCGTTCGAATTGCGGACCAGCTTTTTCAACGCGTTTAACCACCCGAATTTCGCAGAGCCGTCACCCGACCTGAGTACGATGATTACGGCCACAGCCGATGACGGGAGCTTCGATTCTCATTTTGGTGTTGGCGGTCCGCGCAATATTCAGCTGATGGGAAAGATCACCTGGTGAACAGGATAAGCGATTGCTGGCGATCGGTGAGACGAACCCGGCAGTGCAGGCGACTGTGGGGCTATGCCTGGGCGCTGGCATTGGCTATTACCGTGGAAGCGGGGGCTCAGAACGCGGCGACCCTGCCGATACAAATCAGGGTAGACGCCACCCATGCTTCGTCGCAGAAGATCCTGCACGCAGATCTTGAAATCCCTGCCGCTCCGGGGCCTCTCACGCTTTATTACCCAAAGTGGATGCCCGCGGATCACTCGCCCGACGGTCCTATCGCGAATCTAGCTGGGTTGAGATTTGCGGCTGGTGGGAAGCCGCTGCCCTGGCGCAGAGACTTGGCCGACATGTATACGTTTCATGTCGAGGTGCCTCAGGGCGTAAGCAGCCTGAAGGCTCACGTGGATTTTCTGCTCTCCGCGCCAGGCCCGACCATTGATTTTGCGGCCTCCAGTTCAGCCCATCTGCTCATTCTGATGTGGAACCAGGTGGTGCTCTACCCCGCCGGCCGGCCGGCCAACCAGATAGTGTTTCAGCCCACTCTGGAGCTTCCAGCGGGATGGAAATTCAGTACCTCCTTGCCTATCGAGAGCCAGTCGGGGAATAGAATCAACTTTGCCCCCGTACCCCTCGATTTGCTGGTGGATTCTCCAGTGCAGTCAGGCGAATACACACGAGTTATACACCTGACCGAAGCAGGACAGTCTCCGCCTGCTGAACTGGACGTGGCCGGGGATGACGCTTGGGCGCTCGACCTTTCTCCCGCCCTGATTCTGAAATACAAGCAGCTCGTTGCACAAGCTTACGCGCTTTACCAATCGCAGCATTATCGCGATTACCACTTTCTGCTCACCCTGAGCGACAACGTGCTCCCACTCGGCCAGGAACACCACGAAAGCAGCGACGATCGGGTCAATGAAGATACGCTTACCAATCCCAACCGGCTGTTGCTCGAGGCAGGGCTCTTTCCGCACGAGTACACCCATTCATGGAATGGACAATATCGTCGTCCGACCGGCCTGGCCACGCCGGATTTTCAGCAGCCGATGAAAGGCGACCTGCTGTGGGTGTACGAAGGCCTGACCACATATTTGGGAACAATACTCACGGCCCGTAGCGGCTTGTGGACAGATGAACAGACCCGCGATGATCTGGCCGCAACGGCTTCCATGCTGGATCACCGCGCGGGGCGCACCTGGCGATCTCTGCAGGACACTGCCGATGCCGCCCAGGTCCTCTATTTCGCGCCGGGACAATGGGCATCGTATCGCCGCGGTACTGATTTTTATCCCGAGAGCGTGCTGCTGTGGCTGGAAGCCGACGTGACCATCCGGCGGCTCACGCAGGGTCGCAAATCGCTGAATGATTTCTGCCGCACTTTCCTGGGCGGTCCCGGCCATGAACCTGTAATCAAGACGTATACCTTCGAAGACCTGGTCTCGACCCTGAACCAGATTGTGCCGTACGACTGGAAAACGTTTTTCCTCGCGCGCCTTCAGTCACATGGCCCGGGTGCGCCGCTGGGCGGAATTTCCGGAGGTGGGTGGCAACTGGTTTATAACGATCAACCAAATGCTATGATCGCCGCCCGCGAGCAGGTTTCGGGAGGAGGCGACTTCACTTCTTCCCTGGGACTCGTGGTCACCAAGGAAGGCCACATCGAGGACGCGGTCCCGGGAATGCCGGCTTATGAAAATGGACTGGCGCCCTACATGCAAATCGTGGGCGTGAACGGCCAGACCTTTTCGGTTGCGACGTTGGAGCAAGCCATAAAAAGCTCCAAGTCGACATCGGAACCCATTCTGATCCTGGCATCAAATATGGGCTCGTTAAGAACATTCACAATCAACTATCACCAGGGTATTCGTTTTCCCCACCTGCAGTCAGTCCCTGGCGTCCGGGATTTTCTTACCGAAATACTAAAGCCTTTGCCTTCCGGTCAGATCTCCGCTCGACCTCCATCGTACAAGCACCCCATGGAAGCCCTACTTCTTCTCCGTGACCGGCGTTTCCTGGTTCAGGACAGCTACCCAGCCGCCGCCGCGCTTTATCCATGTCGTACTTTCGATCACGGAGCCTCGGGGAAAGCTCTTGCCCCGAAAGCTACCGGCGCGTGTAGCTTCATAAAGGAGAATCACGATGCCTGGGCTGGGCATGAAAGCTTGCATATTGCGAAGATCGTAATAGGAAATGGTGCGTTGAGGCATGGTGGCCACATACTCAGGCTGGGCCACAATGCCGGATTGAAAAATCATGATCGCGTCGCTGGGAACAAGGCGAGTGAAGCTTTCGATATCCCGTTGCTGGGCCGCTTTCCAGACCCGCTCCTCCAGCATGGTTACGCTCTGGATGGTTGCTCGCTTACGACGCGACTTCGAGTTTTTGATGGCTGGATAATTCATGTGGTCTCCACAATCGTGCCTCAGACAACGATTCGGAATGCTGGGTTCGCGTAATGACACGAGCCGGGACGCCATCGCTCACAATACCTGAAAGGGACTCATCTGTGCTGGACGATATTCAATCCGTGAAAATTCGGTCGCGATTTCCCATTTTCAAGCACAAGATTTATCTGAACAGCTGTTCACAAGGCGCATTGTCGGATGCGGTGGAGAGCGGCCTGACGGATTACATCCGCAGCTGGCATGAGCACGGTTCCCCCTGGGAAGTGTGGGTGGAACATTACGAGCGTACTCGGGCATTATTTGCCGAGTTCATCGGCGCAGATGAGGACGAAGTGGCAATCGTCACCAGCGCCTCTGCGGGCATCAATGCCGTTGCCAGCGCACTGGATTTCCGCGAGCGCAACCGCGTCGTACTTGGCGAATTCGAGTTCCCTACGATGGGTCATGTCTGGCTAGCGCAGCGTAGCCGCGGGGCTGACATTACTTTCGTCGCCCCTATGGACAACGCACTGCCTGCCCACAGCTATGAACCAGTCATTGACCGGCATACGGCGATCGTGCCCCTTACTCGGGTGTGCTTCAAAAACGGTTTCCGTTCTGACGTTAGCGCCATCGTAAAGCTCGCCCACAGCCGGGGCGCATGGGTGATGCTCGACGATTATCAGGATTGCGGCACGCGGCCCATCAACGTAAAAGATTTGGGTATCGATTTCTACGTGACGGGGACGCTTAAATACCTGCTGGGACCGCCCGGGCTTGCGTTTCTGTACGTTCGTCGGGACCTCATCGACTCCCTCCAACCAACGGTGAGCGGCTGGTTCGCTCAATCAAATCCCTTTGCCTTCGATGTCAACCATCTGGATCTGTCCCCAACGGCGCGGCGATTTGAGTCCGGATCTCCGCCCATACCCAATGTCTATGCCGCCGCTCCCGGAATTGAACTCCTGCGCTCTACCGGCATGACGCAAATAGCCGCCCATATCAGCAATTTAACAGGCATGTTTTTAAGCTCCATCACGGCCATGCAGATCGAAACCAAGACGCCGCTCGACAGTGTAGGACCGTTAGTGGTATTGCAGGCGGCAAGTGCGAAGGATGCGGATGCCATGGTGGTCCGCCTGGCTGAAGAAAATATTGTCGCCTCGAGTCGCGGCGATGGTGTCCGCATTTCGCTGCACTTTTACAACACGGCGAACGACATTGCCGAAGTGCTGCAGGTGTTGGAGAGAAATACTGACCTGCTGTTCACTCGCAGCGGCGTGCCCGAAAGGTCGGGAAGCTAGGGTTAGGATCACACCCAGGAGCCATGGGCGTCAGCCGGTTTCTAGTGATAGTTCCAGCTTTTTGGGGTCGCATTGCAGCCACACTCCAAGCAAAGTGAGGTGAGGAGAGGGCCTGTACTGGTCGGGAATGCTTGTGACCGGGTTGTGACCGAAGCCCGCCGCAAGTGGCGCTCTGGAGCGCATTCCAGCGCAGTTGCCAATTTAGCTGAGCCCGCGACGGACGCATTCCAGCGTAATCCAGAGCATTCCCGGGCAATCACTTCGATGCCCTCAAAATCCGCCGGTGCTTAGCACCTTGGGGGTTCAACTCCTCCCGGCACCAGCCTCCAAAGCCGCGCGGGACGCGGCCTTCGGAGGAGTTGCTCTCCTATAGTTGCTCTGGTTCGGACCCCCTTCCGATATAGTCTTGTGACCGCATTGTGACCGGAGCCGGGCGCAAAAGAGCGAAATTGAGAGTACTCGCGATGGCCGATGACCTGTCGGAACGTGCGCGTAATGCCCGAGTAGCCGACTACCCACCAAGTGACCGCGCTTTTCATCCCTAGGGCAGTACGACGGTGTTTTGCAGCACATTTCGGTACGAGGGACCACCGATACACCTGAGCCATGAAGTTCGTATCAGTGGCCACGTTGACCCCGCTCAGACTTCAATCCACATTATGTCCCTCAAAATGGCTAGTAAAACAAACAAAGATGAGGTGGGGCACTATCAGAAAAGTCGCCAGAATAGCCCACCTACGACGTGTGACTCTCTGCAAAGGGGGGCAGCCATAGCTGGGCTTCCTGTTTTGAAGCGAGTGTCACGCGCCAAACTCGCTTGTAGACAACATCCATCCCGACTAACTCACCTGAGCATCTCACCGAGAGCTTTCCCAGTCAAAGGTTCTGAATGACGGATTGTTGAACACGCATAAAAATGCCTCCCGAACCCGCTATGGCCTATGACTCGCACGCTTGCTAAGCAAACATCCCGGGTGCTGTTGCTGATATTCCTCTGCTGGTGTTTGTCGCAAGCTAGCTGGGCGCAGGATCGTTGCTTAGACATGGCTGTGCCGCGACAAATCGTGCGCGACTTCGGCCACTATGCCACCGCGATTGCCAAGTCGCCCACGAAACTTGCACATCTGAATGGGCGGGATGCTGTATACCTCCTTGGTTTCTCCGCGGCGACTGTCGCCCTGATCGCCACCGACAAACGTGTCAGTGACAACGTCACGGGAGACTCTGGAGATCGGCGGGTTAGCCGCTACGCTTCCAACATTTTGGTGGGAGCGGCTCTCGGTTCGTCAACGATCAAGTATTTCGTTGGATGCCATGAACGCAACCGTCAGCGCCGTGACGACGCTGTCCGGGAATGGGAGGCCATGGGATTCGGACTCGGATCGGTGGGCGTGCTGAAATACATTTTTCGACGGGAGCGCCCCGCACCCGGAAGCAAGGGCGACTTCTTCGATAATGGAACTTCTTTTCCTTCAGGTCATTCGGCACTTGCTACAGCTTGGGCCGCCGTTCTCGGCGAGGAGTATCCCGGTTACCTGTGGAGATACGTTGCACTGGGAGGGGCTGGGGTGACTTCGGTCCTGCGCATTACAGCTCGTGAGCATTACCCCTCAGATGTGCTGGTCGGCGGCATGATTGGCCACCTCACAGGTGAGTACATTTGCCGGCACGGTAAGTGTCAGGAAACGCCGCCAAAAACGGGAATAGAACACACCGACACTGCGATTCGTTACCCAACCACTCTGCTGTCCGATAGCGCTTTTTACGAGTCAGACAGGGCCCTCTATGCGGCCCGCCGCCAATTCTGCAATGGTATTTCGGCCACTACGGAAGAGGCAGAGCGATGTGCGCAACTAACCAAACGCTGATTCGCTCGTGCTACTGAAGTGTGGCGTGATCGAACGAGACCCACTCTTCCGCGTGGTGTTCATCTGACCAGCAAACAATTCGCGCAATTTCTTTGTCTCTTCGCCCGCCACCCGGTGAACTGTTTATCAATCACTCGGTGCCTTTTTTGTGTCAGTACCGTCGGCGGAATTATGTGCTGACTTCTTCTGCCAGCATTCGTGCAATGTCTCGGCAAGTACCAGCAGGCGGAGGTCGCCACTGGCTGACTTGCGTGCACAGATAGAGCACGTCGAAACAATCAGATGAGGGTTAGGGGACACTTCTCGCCGGAATCTTTTCGGGGCCACCATAGGGACGTGAAAACCAGTCGGGCTGAGTACCTGGATTTGGTGCAGGTTCGTTGCCATTCTTTTTGGTCGAAAGGCCTGGAGCGGGAGAAAAGACCCGGTAAATATTGCCGAACCCTATGTACGTGCTTCCAACGGCCAGATCGCCAGCAGTGGAACTTGGCGAGAACGGAATTGACCGCCCTTTCACAAGCAGGCATAATGAATTCAAAGTGTAGGGCGTGCCACTGAACGTCCCTCGTCTTCTGGCTGAATTCTAAAAATTTGGCGGTCTGGTTGGGACAACTCCCTCCTATTATGGGAGTTACCTCGCCCTCTTCGCTGCTACGTGATCATCCATTCAGGCCGGAGCGCAGGCAAGACTCCTCAGCGGCATGACAGTGACCGGACGAGCACAGCCCTAATCGGGCGGTCCGTAAGCCCCGCGCGAAATTACCGTTCATTGCCATGCGAGAATTCACAAGAGAATACCGCCGTGTGCCCTTTGCGGCTGGAGCGAGGGTCTACAGCAGCAGTTACGAGCAAGAGGGCACGATTGCGAACCTCAGTTTGGGGGGTTGTTTCTTCACCACCAGCACACCCTCGCGTGCAGGCGAGTATCTTCACTTTTCGTTTTACACCTCGGGCATGGTCTTAAGGGGGGCGGGCATTGTCCGACACGTTCTGCCGGAATCCGGCATGGGAATCGAGTTTACTGACATCACCCGGCAATTCCGTGCCGCGATTTCATTCCTGGTCAGCCCTAGGCAGTAGGCCCCGCAGCAGTAACCCCCCGCAAAGGATATGGACAAACGCCTACAACCGCAGAGCTTGTGACCGGCCTGTGAGCGGAGAGTGGCGCAACAGGGCGTTCTCAGAGTACAGCAGCGCAATGCGCAATGCGGCTCAACCGCGACGCACGATTCCAGCGCAATTCGGAGCATCTTTCGATGCCCAAAATCCGCGGTGCTTAGCACCTTGGGGGTTCAACTCCCCCTCCCGGCACCAGCCCTAGAAAAACCGCGTGGGACGCGGGCTTCGAAGGAATTGACGCCTCCACAAATCGGCCGTTTCTAGATGCTCTCAGACGGGTTGTGACCGCGTTGTGACCAGAGCCGGACGCAAAGGTTACTGGCATTCACCCTTATTCTGGGACGCGGACCTCTACGCTGAGCGCATCGATTGACGGGCATATAGTGATCTGGCGTGGTAGCGCTTTTCCCCCAAAAGTCCCGCTTCCAAACGCATTCCCACCATCTTAGGAACTAATCTGTAATCATGTGAGGCCAGCACGCGTTTGCCAGCGAGTCTCCCCAGGTCTCGCGCACTTCGAGTGCGATTGCGAATGGCAGCATCGCTTCCTTTGATTGGAGATGAAACGGGGAAGGATTGGCCCGGTCAAGCTGGTCCTGCTCTACTCTCACAAGGAAGTCCCGAAAGCCCTCGCTTTGCGCTCTTGCCACGATCCCCTCCGGCGTCATGCGGCGCAGCCAGGGCACCGGCAAGACATTCAGCGCGGCCAATGCCATAACCGCAATCGGAAATACTGCCGGCGCTGACTCCTGTAGTCGGACCGCAACTCCGATCGCGCCGCTCACACCGAGGGCGGAAACAGCGAGCGCGAAAACAATCCGGCCGATCGACCCAATGCCTCGCGAGTAATCCACGATCGCCGGGATCAACATGACAGTCACGACAATCGAAGCCAGCAGTGCCGCCATGAACTGTCCGTATATAAGTGGTGGTGGAACTCGAGTAATGATTCCGCCGCTGCGCGCCAGCCAATATGCCGCAACGAGCGAGCCCATCAGTCCCACGCTGACGTATCCGTAGTGTGTTGCCTCGTACTTGCCCCGGAGTCGGCGGTCAAGCGCTCCGCGCAGCGCCATCGAGAGTCCCTGGGCATCATGCTGCGGATTAAATTTGAAATGCGTCAGAAAGTTAGAGAAGAGCCAGTCCATCGCGACCTGCTCTTCCGGAGCGATTCCGTTGGCAGCAATCGCGGGCCCATCAGTCCGCGCGATGTCGTAACCGCCACCCGCGCGTTCGATGCTGATCCGACCTTGGACCGCGAGTTGCGCCAGCACGCACGCAACACTCCGTTCGTCCACGCACCCTTTCCATGCGTAGCGCACCTCCGCCGGTGACATTCCATCGGGCGGCTGATAACGGGTGGCAATCGGTCCTGCCTTCGGAGCACGGCCGACCTTGGAGATTGCCCAGCCATAGTACGCAGCCAATGATGCGACCGCGACGATATAGAGGCCGTTATCCATCACGCTTCAATTTATCCACTTGCACCCTATCGCTGTCTATTGGATTCGACTACAGAATCAGCAAAGTCATAAGGTGCTCCATCGCCGCATCGCAGGGCAGCCCGCGGGATCAACGTTCCCGGTCTTGAGCATCGCTTGTTATCGGTTTGCCGCATAACTAAGCCGGGCTCGGCTCTCACGGCCTGCGCAAGGGAGAGATGGGGTAGCGCACGACCGGCCAGCCCCTGGTTTCGGCGGGATTTATTTTCAGAGATGTTCCACTTGCAGTAAAGCCTGTTGATGCTGATGCCGTGGCTCCGAATTGATCGGTGACGATGGCGGTGGCAGAGAAGTTTCCCGGCGCGGCGAACGTATGCAACGCGCCCGTGGCGAAGGCAACCGCACCGTCAGAGAACTTTATTTGCCGCATAATGAAAAAGCCGTTGGGGGCGACGGAGCCGGCTGTACATGCCAACACCGTGTTCGGGGCAATCGTCGGCATGGGTAGCACCTGCAGGGCCGCGATTGGGTCCGGGTCGCTGGGTTCCGCGGTGACGTCTACGGCCGCGGTGGTAGTTGCTCCCGTACTGTCGGATGCCTGAACCACCACGTGATGGGGGCCCCGGAAGATCTTTAGCACGGTGTTGATGGTGTCGCGGTCGATGGCATAGACCTGCCGGCCATCTACCAGGACTCTCATCATTGTTAACCACCACAAGCCACTAAACCCGAGATCAAAATCAGGAGAAGGCCTGCGGGGAGGCGTCGGTGGCTTCGGCAGCGATTCATGGGATCCAGGAGACCTGCTCCCCAAGCCCCTGAACCAGTAAGATGCTTGCTGCCGAGATGCTGGTTTGCCCAGCAGAGAGTAGGCCCGCCGCGCTGACGTCTCTTAAGCGACCAAGATTGGGGAGCTCAATTCCGCCGTCGCCCTTGCGCCAGCACCATCCCGTCCGACACATTTTTCAAACACAATCTAAGGATTTCCCTGTGCGCTGGACTGCGCCAGAGGCGAGGGAGCTACGGGCTCGTCGGGAGCGGGGCCGGCGTCCGCCTTAAGGGACACGTCATCGAAGAGCAAAGAGGGAGTGACATAGGAGACCAGCGAGGGGTTGGTATCGCCCAGTCCGCCGCCTCCGAGCACGCCGAAGATGGAGGTGGCCAAAGGAATGTACGCGCCGTTGTAAACGAAAGGAGTATCGCCAGCGGCATCAACGTCCTTGAAATCAGCGGCAGTCATGGGCTGCACCTCGGGAGGGCGAACCCGCTCTTCGTGGCCATCGGGAAAAACGCGGTAAACCTCGGCGGCGAGCGGGGCGCTGCCGCTCATGCGCGACTGCATGAGCTTAGTAATCCAACTTAATCCGGCAGGACCAACACGCCTGATGATGAGGGCCGAGTCCAGACCGCGCTGCTTGGCTTGGGCCAATAGCTCGGTTTTGAGCTGCGCCTCGGAAAGCCCGCCGCGGACGCTCAGGATCAGGTTGGAGGGTGAAGGACCGAGTTGCCGGCGGCTTCCCGTGCTGAGCTTGGAGTGCTCGGTGGGCACGCGTGTCGCCAATAGCCCTTTCAGGATGCCGTGGTCCACCAGTTTGACCTCGAGCGTGGAGACGCCGTCGTCATCCACTTGAGAACCGCCGAGCAGCGGCACAGTTCCCAGAGTGGCTGTGCGGGGCTCATCGGCAAGATCGAAGCCAGCGGGCAGCACACGGCCGCCGATACGATCCGCGAGTGACCCGCCGCCGAAGCGGGACATGACTTGCTGGAACTGCGCCTCAAACTGTGGCTGGTCGGTGATAGGGAAACGGGAGGCGGTCAGAGCAGGAGCCAGGACCTGGGCCAGGACCTCGGCGGCCGCTTCCCCTTGGAACAGCACGGGGCCGCTATAGGAGTCCAGCTTAGGGGCAGTGCGCTGGGCCTCCAGATCGGCGGCAAATTTGCGAGTGCGTGCCACCAGGTTTGCCTGCTGTAAAGCCTCTGCATTCTCGCCGAACACCTGAAAAGAATCCTGCAGCGGCAGCCCATCGGGGCCGCGCACCTGGGCGGCGACGTTGAGCATCACAAGCGGCGAAGGGCGGGTAAACCAGGTGCCTTCGGAATTCAGATAGCGGGTGAATGCGTCGCGGATTGATATATCCACGGTAGAGACATAAATATTGGGAAACTCGCGGAAAACGGCGGAAACAGTGCGTGCCAACTGCTCCAGGGAGGGGACATCCACCTTGATATTGGCAGAAGGCTGCTCCAGTTTAAAAGGGGGCTGGTGGGAGAAGTCGGGAAGCGCAGGTCCGCCCTGCCGGTGTTCGAGCACGCTGCGTTTGGCGGCGAGCGTCTCCGCCGCCTGTTTGTAGGCGCGATCGGTGGCCAGCCAGATGGCGCGACGTAACTGGTCGTAATCATCGTCCAGTGGCAGGGAGGAGTTAGTTCCCGAGCGATTCCAGCGCAAGGACTGCATGGCAAGGAAGTTGGTGTTGTCCAGGGCATAATCGCCGACGCGCATTTCAATAGCGAGCAGGCGGGTGCGCGATTCGTTGCTGTTGGTCAAAGCGCCCAAGGTGGAGGAAATAACGGCGCTGTGCACATCATCCACGCGATAAGCGATGAAATAGGGTTTATCGAGCTTGGGGAGGCTGAGGCGGGCGACGGAGCGCGACAACTCATCGTGCATGGCGCGGCTGACCGCATCCTGTTTCTGCGCCGCGGCGGGAAGGGCAACCCACAGCAGCAGCAGCGTCACGGAAAGCAGTCTGGATCGCGTAGAAGGCGTGGTCATCAATTTTCCTTCTTCTGGGCCGCACCCGGGGCCGGCAGAATGGGGTCCTGGGCTTGCGATTTGGGTTTGCGCTGCACTTCGATTTGATCAATCAGCAGTCCGGGCGCAATGGCGGACACCGGTACCCAGCCGGACTCGCCACCACAAATACCATTGAAGATGCCAACGTCGTTATCGGCGGCGGAGATCTTGCTGAAAGCGATGAGAGGTGTGCCAATCAGGTCCAGGCCCCGCACCAACTCCTCGCGACCGTCGGGATAGATGCGATACACCACGGTGGGCAGGACGGCGAAGGAGTTGGGCAGGTCACGCGAAGTGAAGGTGTAGCCTCCGGTAATGTCGTCAAAGAGCAGCCCATAAGGTTTGTGCGCCGCTTTCACCCGTTCAATCAGAAGACTCTTCAGCTTGTCGCGTGAAACCGACTTGGTGGATTCGACAATGAGATTGGACTGGCGAGCCGCGACGTCGTAGCCCTGCTGCCGGCGCCCATGGCCGTTGGAGGAGGGGAATCCATTGATAGGGGAGCGAGACATGAGAAAGCTGCGGAATATGCCGTGATCAATCACCGTGACCCGCCGCGCTTCCACGCCTTCGTCATCGTAAGGGTAATAGCCGACCAGATCAGAGTTTTGCAGGTGGTGCAGCGTAGGGTCGGAATACACCGAGAGGAAGGGGGGCAGGATGGGCTGATTGATCTTCTTCTTAAAAGTCTGGGCATCATCATCGTTTTTGAGGCGGTCGGCTTCGACGCGATGGCCGAAGATCTCGTGGAAGAAAACGGCGCTGGCGCGGCCGGAGAGAATGGCGGGCCCGGTGTAGGCGTCGGCCGCGGGCGCCTGACGCAGGGCCAGCAGCATGCTTTTCATTTCCCCAACCACCTTGAGAACCTGGGCATCGTCGGGGAGACCCTCCGGCGTGAACGACATGAATTGCCGGTAGAGCGGCAGCACTTCGCCATCAGGAGCCTTGATGGAGGCGGAAAGGTTCAGCCGGTAGAGCGGGAGCGACATGCGAATTTCACTGCCATCATTGTTGATATAGCGACGCGTCTCAAGTTCGCCGCTTGCCCAGATATCGGCCGATTGCACATCCGGCAGATCGCGGAAGAGGACACCGTAGCGGCGCAAGCGCTGCTCCCAGGAGGCGCGGTCGAAGGAAAACTGGGCAATAGGCTCGAAGTGGTGCTCAGCGGGCGCAGAAGAAAAATCGGGAGAATCATCCTCCGTCTCTTTCTTGATCTGGTTCTTGGTCTTTACGGCTGCCAGGCGCTGGACGGCCTCTTTGTAGTGCCGGTCGGTTTCCAGCCACAGGGCCGCGGCCAGGGCCTTGGGATCGTCATCAAGAGGGAGCCTGCCCGCCAGTTGGCCGAAGGTGGTCATGGCAAAGTCGCCACGAACGGCGTGGGAGTTGTCCATATCGTAGCGGCCCACCCGCAGGTCAATGTCAAGGAGCCGGGTGCGGCGGTCACTGCGCCCGGTGATGGCTCCGAACGAAGAGCTTACGTTAATGGCGTGATTGTCGGTGAGTTCGTAAGAGAGAAAATAAGGCGCTAACGGCTGCTTTTTCAGGTACCCGAGGGAGCGGTTCATCTCCTGCGACATGGTCGAAAGAATGGGGTCCTCGGAGGCATTCGGCTGGGCCAGTAGCGAGACCGGGAACAGGGCAAGACAGAGCAGGCCGGCAAACAGGCGTGAGCGCAAGCGCACCTCACAACAAGATTGGACAGGACTCAAAGTGGTGACTCGGCGGGGAGGTTACCACAATAAGACCAATAACCCAATAGATTTCATACACTTGTTACGGATTCCGAACGGCTCGTGAGTGGCCGTGATGGCCGGAGAAGAAGCCGTAGCGGTGGCTTGCGCTCGGGACGTTACTTTGGTCATGTCACGGTCGACATAAACCCTCCGGACAATGCTGACGCGTGCCCGACAGTGAACCTTTGCCTGCTTGCTTTGACACTGGACGGACGCTATATGTGTGTAAGTGTCATTCGCGTAGAAGGGATCAATTGCTGCGTAGCACGAGTGCATATCCCTATGTTTAAGCAGCAGCACGAATCTGGAGCCGTGGTGGCGGAGGCCGCGCTGACCATCGGAGTGCTATTTCTCTTTCTGTTTGCGATTGTGGAATTTGGCCGTGCCTACAATATCTACCAGACGCTGACCGACGCGGCCCGCGAAGGAGCAAGATATTCAGTTGCGCCCGATCCCGCTAACAGTTACACGGACCCCTCGGCCAGCCAGATTCAAAGTAACGTGCAGCAATTCATGGCGGCGGCCAACATCCGGGGAAGCACAGTCCAGGTATCCTGCATTTATGCCGCCGGCAGCCCCGCGCCGCAAACATCTTTTTGCCCGCAAGGGGCCAGCCAAAGCACCGACTCGACCCTGCAGGTAGATAACGGTTTCAATCCGGTGTACACCGAGGTGCGGGTGTCGGTGCCGTACAAGTTTGTGGTACTGCCATTTTCCGTAAACATGAGCAGCAAGGCGGTGATGCGGAATGAAAACAATTAGCGCACACATAAAGTCGGAACGGGGCACGCAGGTGGTTGAGTTGGCGCTCGTGCTTCCCCTGCTGCTGTTTTTGGCTCTGGCGGTATCGGAAGGCGCGGGCATGATCCGCGCCCATCAAGTGCTGAACAATGCAGCGCGCGAAGCGGCACGTCTCTCTGTCTTCCAGCAAAACGCGGGCAACATAGGTTTTCTGCAGGACACGGCCACGTGTTATCTGATCCGCAACGGCATAACGCCGCCAGCCGCCCAAGTGCCGGCGTCATGCCCGGCCACGGCGGCCCTTTCGACCTGCAACTCCTATGTTGTGAACGTGAATCAAGCCGTGCAGGTGCCCAACGGTGGCGTGTTTATTTCCGCGTCGCAAGTGACGGTGACCTGTGGCTACAAATTGAATTTCCTGCCGCGCTTGCCCTGGTTTGGAGTGAACAACGTGGTGAAGTTGTTTGGCGAAGCTGAGTTCCGCAATTTCTGGAAGAGCTGAGCCGTGGGGCGCAATGAGGTGGCAAATGACGACTGACGTAAGGCGAAACCGTGAACAGGGAATGACGTTGCCGTTGGTAGCAGTGTTCATCGTGGTGCTGTTTGTGGCGGCGGCGCTGGCCATTGACTTGGGAATCGCTTATACGGCGCGGACCAGCGCACAACATGCGGCGGACGCGGCGGCCCTGGCGGGAGCGTGGACGTTTACCAACGCCGGCCTGCCCCAACCCAGTACAGCCACGAATGCAGCCATCCAAGTGGCAGCACAAACCAAGATCCTGGGACAGTCGGTGGCGATTACTGCCGCCAATGTAAATGTGCAACTGCCCGACCTAGCGACCGGGGTTCCCGCCTGGGTCACGGTAATCGTGCCCCGGACCGGAAGCAACGGCGTTGCCACATTTTTCGCCAGAGCCATCGGCTGGAACAGCATCAATGTGACTGCGAAGGCTACCGCGGAAGCAGCGGTGACCGGAACCGCGACCGCCTGTTTGAAGCCGCTGTTCATTCCCAATACGCTGATTAGCAACTTGGGACCGACTGGCAATCCATGCTCGAGCGCTACGCGGGAAACCCTGTTTGATGACTCGGGCAATCTGACGCCCTACGCCGTGCAAATGCTGGGCACCTCGGCACGCCAGCTTTACACTATCCGGCCAACCAGCCCGCCGAGCGCTCTAGTGCCCAGCCAATATTTTTCCGTGGACTATGGATCGGGAGCCAATACTTACCGCTGTACTCTGAGCGGGTGCCTGAACACATGCGGGGTCAGCAACCCGCAGCAATACTGCGGCAGCACGCTGACTACGGAGACAGGGAATATGGTGGGCCCGACCATCTCGGGCATTGATGGTCTGATCGGCACCCCGCCGACCTATAGCTGGTCCGCATTGGGGGACTATGTAGATCAAAACAATGACCATTACGACATGGCTCCCAACGTGGTAGTCACGCCGATATGGAATAACTGCAACTCCCCGGTGAGTTCAGGTGCACAAAACCTCAAAGTAGTAGGTTTCGCGCAGTTGTTCATCGCCGATGTGAATGGCGGCGGCGATGTTCAGGCATACCTGATCAACGCCAGTCCCTGCGCCGCGGGCGGCGGCAGCGGGAGCGGTAGCAGTGGGCAGGCCAGCGGTCCGCTAGGAGTGCCGATCCGGCTGATTAAGACGCAATAGGAGCGCGCCTTCTCCCCCGACCAATGTTCACAGGCAGGCGGAGACTCCTGCATCAACCCTCACATTTCCGGGTGATTGTAATCACTGCGGCGCCCGTTGGCGCGGCGGAACATATAAGACGGAGCAGAAGTGTATTCGTGCTTGCGTAATTCGAGGTGTCCAAGCCCAGGTGCAACCATGGCCGCTTGGTGCGAATGCATCAATTTCGTCAGCTATCCTTCTAAGTGCTCAACGACGACGTTCGATCGGAGGCATTTATGAAAGTCCGCAAGATCATGAGCAAGGCTCCCACGTATTGCACACCCGCGTGCAGCGCGGAGATGGCGGCCAATCTAATGAATCAGTGCGACAGCGGCATTCTGCCCGTGGTGCAGGACTCCCTGGATCTGAAGCTGATTGGGGTGGTCACCGACCGCGACCTGTGCCTGACCGTGATCGCCGCTCGGCGCGACCCGGCGCACACGGTGGTGAATGAATGCATGAGCCGCAACGTCAAGTGTGTTGGTCCGGACGATGATATTAAGCAGGCGATTGCCCTCATGGCCGAGCATCAGGTTCGCCGGCTTCCCGTGGTGGACGAGTCCGGCAAGTTGCTGGCCATGCTGTCTCTAGCCGACATCGCAGAACAGGATGCCATCGGCACTGAGGCGCTGGCGAACACGCTGAAGAAAGTCTGCGCGCCGTCGCGAGTGATGACAGCCAGACGCGGCCGGGCAGCCTAGGAGACAGAAGCGGGGGTTCCCGATCCAGTTGTGGCGAGCGCTGCTCCGGCCCCGGCAATTCTTGCCCATAGAGAGCAAAAACTTCCCAATCGCCAGACTTTTCTGTTTCGATTGTACAAAAAGGTAAGTACCTCAATTCACTTTGGTTACTTGCTCCAGAGTGAATTGGCGTAGAGGATGCACAGGATTCAGCAGAAGCTCACCGAGCGATTGCTGATTACTCTGGTAACTTCGGCCCTTTGTGGCGGAAGTGGGGAGAATTTGGATCACAGCCTATGTCTAAACGATTCGCGTGTTCTGGGAGGCTAGTGCTCGCAGCGCTTGCTTTAGTGGCCATTGCCGCAGCGCAGTCGGTGCCGGCGACTTCAAAGAGCGACACAGGTTTCACGTCCTACCTGGAGTTCGATGGCACTTCCAACGCGGAAGGCCAGGTGTACCGGGTCAACTCGAGCGTGGGCTACAGCTTCACCGAACACTTCGGCGTGGATGTGGGCGTGCCGGTCTATTTCCTGCGGCCATCGAGTTCCACAACCACGACCACCACGGGGAGCACGTCCAGCAATGGGCTGGGAAATCCTTACCTGGATCTGCGGTTGAAGTTCTTGAACCCGATGGTGAATTTCGGCTCAGTGCTGACCGGATACGCGCCCGCGGGCGACAGCAAGCTCGGGCTGAGCACGGGGCGGGCTACCTTCGACTGGACCAATCATTTTGATCACTCGTTCAATAATCTGACTCCTTTTTTGGAGGCCGGCCTGTCGAATACCGTGGCGGATACGCAGTTGTTCATGCGCCCGTTTACAAGCCTGGGCATGAACACGCATTTCCAGGGCGGCGCCAGCTACCAGCTCGGCAGGTATTTCAACGTAGGCGCCTCGGGTTACGACATTCAGCCTTTCGGCCAGCAGACCTTGTTCAGCAAAGTCGCAGCCGGTGGGGGGCAGGGGGTCGGACAGGGAGCCGCGTCGTCTCATGGGCCATTCCAGAACAACCAGCAGGTCACGGGCAGCTCCGACCTGGCATATGACAATGGCTTCTCTGCCTGGGTGGGCGCCAGTCCTTCCCCATATCTGGACCTGCAGTTGGGCTATACGCGGAGCATTCAATACGACTTAAATTCGGTTTCATTCAGCATGGGCGTCAATGTTGGACGCCTGTACCACAGAAGCGCGAGTAAGTAAGAGCAGGTGCAAGTACGCAAGGAGGATAAGAACCCTTATGAAGCAGATGCAGATCTCAATTCTGGCGCTGGCGGTGATGATGTGCGGCGCTGCGGCGTTCGCCCAGCATGGTCACGGCATGAGCGGCGGGATGAATCCGGCCATGGGCGAGGGCGGCTCGCACCGCATGAGCCCCAACACATCCATGCACAGTTCTTCTACGCACCGCATGACCATGGACCAGCAGCTCACAAAGAACACAGCCCTGGCCGGCAAGATTGCCGACCTGACCAAGATGCCGGCGCAGCAGGCCTGTTCCGGGTTCAAGAACCTGGGCCAGTGCGTGGCCGCCGCTCACGTCAGCAAGAACCTGGGCATCACCTTTGACTGCATGAAGGCTGACATGACCGGTGTGGCTGCTCCCTCAAGTGACAATTGCCCAGTATCGCCTAACGTTAGCGGCAAGGGCATGAGCCTGGGCAAAGCCATCCAGACGCTGAGCCCGACCTCGAACAGCAAACTGGAAGGCAAAAAGGCAAACAAGCAGGCCCAACAGGACATCATCGATTCCACCAACTCCTAACGATTTTCGCCGTCGACAAGTTAAGCCCCGCGAAAGCGGGGCTTTTCTTTTTCAGAGCGAATTTTCAAGTTAGGTGAGGTGGGGAACGTCAATAGGGTGCAGCAAAAGCCGGTCAATAGCTCCCTAGTAGCCTACGGCGCACCCTCATTCAGTCCCGGCAGGGACCAGTGGCTGACCGGCATGGGGTCCAGAATGGGCTTGCCCAGGTTGGGGCAACTCAAGGCATAGATACCGGTATCGGCCGCCGCGTAAATAATGTTGCGATCCCACTCGACCAGGACGTTATCCACGGTGCGATTCCAACTGCCCCACTTGTGCAGGTCGCCGCCCTGAGGAGGGATGAAATACGCCACTTCGGTGGGACGCAGCAGGTTGCTTACGTCATAGCAGCGCAGGCCGGCGTCGAAATAAGAGTAGGCGATAAAGTTGGGCGAAATGGTGCCCGGGGCTTTCAGATGGGGCGGGTTGTGAGCGCCGAAGCGTCCGCGCTTAAAGCAGAAGTCGCGGTAGGGCGCCTCCGGTGGCGGGACCGGGCGGGGGAACTGGGCCACTGGGGTCGGCCGTTGTTCGTCGCGGATGTCAATCACCCAAACGGGCAAGAAGATTTGGTTGCAGTCGGGATTGGTGGTTTCGCCATTGGCGAAAACAAAACCTTTGTCCAGTCCGCCGCACCAGATGGTGTGAAAAGCAATGCCGCCCGCACCGTATTGCGGCGGCGGCTCGAAGCGGCCAATCTCCTTCTGATGTTTGGGGTCGGACAGATCAAGGATGATTAATCCGAAGCAGCCCCAGGAGCCATAGCCGCGGTTGCCTCCTTCTTCCAGGCGCTTGGGCACGTACACCGGCCCGTGCAGGCCAACAAACGGCGTCTGATCCTTCTCCGGGTACTTCAGCTTGCTCCACTGCCACTTCTCATATTCGGCCTCCTCGCCCTTGCGCGAGCCGGGCACCCACCACATGGAGACTTCCTTCGGGCTGCCGGGATCGGACATATCCACGATCATGTTGCCGTTCACCAAAGGGCGGAAGTAGGAGATCTGGTGGTTAAAAGTGTCGTCGGGGGCGGTATCAAGGAAGGCGTAGCGGCCGCCATCGTAATAGTTGCGGTGAGTGCCGGACCCGGTGGCGCCGGTGCTGAATTCCGAGAGCAGGGAGGTTTTGGCGGGATTGGTGACGTCGTATACCCGAATGCCCCGCAGCCCTTTGTAGTTGCGCCACGCATCGAGCAGCTTGGGGTCGTCATACTTGCCATTGGGGGCGGTGGGAGTGGAACTGGTGATGGGCGCGGCGGCGCTGGTGACCAGGATCCATTTTTTCAGCTTCTGGTTCCACGCCACTTGCACCTGGTAGCCATTCCAGCCGTGGTGGTTGTACATGGCCGGTTTGCGCAGATCGGAGACATCTATAAAGTCTCCCTGCTGCACCAGATAGCGGCGGTCGCCCACTGACATCATCTGCATCTTTCCGCCACGGTCTTCGCCGGGCAAGATGTGCGCAATCACCTCCATATTGCGGATGTACATCCGCCGGTCGAGATAAGTGATGCTCTGGGGCGACGGGTGGGGGTGGTTATTGGCCCAGGAAGCCACAGCAGAGCCAGCCACGGCTGCGGCGGCGGCAGTCTGCAGGAACTGCCGGCGCGTCGTTTTTTTGGATTTGGAAGGTTGCGGCTCCGACTCCTGGGAATTAGGTACCATTCTGCTCCTCGGGCACTTGATTGAAGGCGTCCACTGAGAAATCCGGGTACGCCACGATTGGTATGACAGCTCTACCCCTATATCGTGGTACTGTCAACTACTTTCGAAGTCAGGGTCGGCGAGTGGCCCAAAACAAGTGAGTCTTGTAAAGAAACTTTCGTCCCACCAGGTGGCTTTATGGTATGGTGGTCGTACCAAAACCGCGCCCGTCGTCCTTTGGGCGTGATCACCTGCTGTGCGCTACCCCAGGAGGCAGAGACATGGCCATTGCCACCATCAACCCAGCCACGGGCGAATGCCTGAAGAAGTTCGAACCCCTGACCGATCGGCAGGTTGACGAGAAAATTGCCCGTGCCGCGGCCACGTTTGCCGAATACCGCAAAATTCCTTTTGCCGAACGGGCACGCCTGATGGTGCGCGCGGGCGAGATCCTGGAGCGCGAAAAGCAGGATTTTGCCCGGCTTATGACACTGGAGATGGGCAAGCCCATCGGCGCGGCTGTGGCGGAGGCCGCGAAATGCGCTCTGGTCTGCCGCTATTACGCTGAAAACGCCGAGCGTTTCCTAGCCGATGAGTTAGTGGAAACCACCGCCGCCCGCAGCTACATCCGCTATCAGCCGCTGGGGCCGGTACTGGCGGTGATGCCCTGGAACTACCCATTCTGGCAGGTCATGCGGTTTGCCGCGCCGGGGCTGATGGCAGGGAACGTGGGGCTGCTCAAGCATGCTTCCAACGTGCCGCAGTGCGCCCTGGCTCTGGAAGACATCTTCCGCCGGGCCGGCTTCCCCGAAGGCGCATTTCAAACCTTGCTGGTGACCTCCGCCCAGGTGGAGCGGATCCTCGATGACCCGCGCGTGATGGCAGCCACCCTCACGGGCAGCGAAGGTGCCGGTATCCAGGTGGGAATGGCGGCGGCCAAAAGGATCAAAAAGGTGGTGCTGGAGCTGGGCGGGAGCGATCCCTTTATCGTGATGCCCAGCGCCGACCTGGAAACGGCGGTGACCACGGCCGTCAAAGCCCGGGTGCAGAACAACGGTCAGTCGTGCATCGCGGCCAAGCGCTTCATTGTGGCGGAGCAAATTGCCGATGAATTTGAGCGCAAGTTCGTCGCCAAAATGGAGGCACTCGTAGTCGGCGATCCCATGCAGGAGAACGTGGAACTGGGCCCGCTGGCCAACGCCGATGCGGTAGCCGACATACAGCGTGACGTTGCCAAATCGGTGGAAATGGGGGCTCGCGTGTTGACCGGAGGCAAGCCCTTGGCGCGCCCAGGATGCTTCTACGCGCCTACGGTGCTGACCGACATTTCGAAGAATTCGCCGGCGTACCGCGAGGAGCTGTTCGGGCCGGTGGCGTGCCTGTTCCGCGCCAAGAACCTGGATGAAGCGATTGCCATTGCCAACGACAGCCGCTTCGGGCTGGGCGCCAGCGCCTGGACGAACGACGAGTTCGAGCGCAAGCGCTTCATCAACGAATTGGAAGCGGGGATGGTGTTCATCAACAAGATGGTGGCTTCAGACCCGCGTATTCCCTTTGGCGGGGTAAAGCAATCCGGACACGGGCGCGAGCTTGGGGTACACGGCATCCGCGAGTTTACCAATATCAAGACGGTGTGGATCGAGGACGAGATGCAGCAGACGCGCATTTCACGCGCTGTCTAACCTAGCGGGCAGCAGCAGCAGTTGGTCAACTCTATGTACAAAGTGGTGCGCACATCGCGGTTGTATGAGCAGATCGTGCAGCAAATTGAGGAGACCATCCTCAAGGGCGATCTGAAGGCGGGCGACCAGCTGCCGGCGGAGCGCGACTTGGCCGAGCAGTTCGGGGTAAGCCGGACAGCGGTGCGCGAAGCAGTGAAGGCGCTGCGGGAAAAGGGCCTGGTGGAAGCCTATACCGGGCGCGGCACGTTTGTGACGAACGGCACCTCGCATGCCATCCGGCAGTCGCTTGATCTGATGGTCAGGATTGGCCAACCGGAGGGCGCGGCCTATCTGGCGGAAGTAAGGGAAATCCTGGAACCGGAAATTGCGGCGCTGGCGGCCGCGCGAGCCGAGGATCAGCACCTGGGCATTATGCGCGAGGCGATCAAGGTGATGGACGATTCGTTGCACGATGCGGAGCGATTCATTGAGGCTGACCTAGATTTTCACCTGGCGCTGGCGGAGGGGGCGGCGAATCCCATCATTCTGTCGCTGATAGATTCCATTGTCGGGCTGCTGCGCGAGCAGCGGCTGCGCACCTTCCACAGCGCCAATGGCCCGCAGCGTGGGCAGTATTGTCATCGCCGCATTCTTGAGGCGGTAGAAAAGCGGAATGGGGACCGGGCGCGCACGGAAATGCGTGCTCACTTGCAGCAAGTGCGCGAGGATTCGCGCCTGCTTTCTGGCGCCGAAAGCCTCGTCTCGCGGCCCGCTTCCTGACTCGGAGAAATTGATAGATGGCAAACCTCGGATTTGTCGGCCTGGGAGTGATGGGCAGCAACATGGTGGAGCGGTTGCTGAGCAAGGGTCACACCGTGACCGGCTATAACCGTACCCGCGGCAAAGCGGAACGGCTCATTCAGCAGGGCATGCGCTGGGCGGAGACGCCACGCGCGGTGGCCGAGGCGGCCGACGTGACCCTCTCCATGGTCACCAATTCGGCCGCGCTGCAGGCCGTGGCTGAGGGTCCGGATGGAATGCTGGCCGGCCTGAGCCGGGGCAAAGTGCTGGTGGACATGAGCACGGTGAGCCCGGAGTTCAGTCGCGCGCTGGCCTGCAAGGTTCGGGAAAAGGGCGCCGACATGGTGGATTCCCCGGTGTCGGGGAGCGTGATCACGCTGCAGCAAGGCAAGCTCTCGGTGATGGTGGCAGGGCGGAAGGAAACATTTGAGCAGGTGAAGCCGCTGCTGCAGGACATTGGGCCGAAAGTTACTTACGTGGGCGATAACGGGCTGGCGCTCTCCATGAAAATTGCCACCAACCTGAGCCTGGCGGTGCAGATGATGGCCTTCTCCGAAGGCGTGCTGCTGGCGGAAAAGAGCGGTATCGCGCGGGAAACGGCGGTGGATGTGCTGGTCCACAGCGCGGTGGCTTCGCCGATGGTGCAATACCGCGGGCCGTTTGTGCTGCGCATGCCCGATGAGGCTTGGTTCGACGTCAACATGATGCAGAAAGACATGCTGCTGGCGCTGGAGATGGGCCGCAAACTGGATGTGCCGCTTCCCACCACCGCCGTGGCTAACGAATTTCTCACGGCCGCCCGCGGCATGGGCTTGGCAAAGCAGGATTTTGCCTGCGTGTTCAAGGTTTTGGCCGAAATGTCAGGAGTAGAAGGATGACCACAGTGGCTCAGCAGCCGCAAGCAGCCGCCAGCGTCGGGGCGGAAGCCTGGCTGCGCATGTACCGGCAAATGATAAGCATCCGCCTGTTCGAAGAACAGGTGAACGACCTTTACACGCGCGCCCTGATGCCGGGGCTGGCGCACCTCTATATTGGCGAGGAGGCGGTGGCGGTTGGAGTGTGCCAGGCGCTGCGTCCGGACGACTACATTACCAGCACCCATCGCGGCCACGGCCATTGCCTGGCCAAGGGCGCTTCGCCGGATCGCATGTTCGCCGAGTTGCTGGGCAAGGAAGCGGGCTATTGCCGGGGCAAAGGCGGCTCCATGCACATTGCCGATCCGGCCACCGGCAACCTGGGTGCTAATGCGATCGTAGCCGGAAGCGTTGGCATTGCTACGGGAGCGGCTTTTTCCGCCAAGCGCCTGGGCAACGGCCGGGTATGCGTCTGCTTCTTCGGAGAGGGTGCTCTGGGACAGGGCTCACTGTATGAAGTAATGAACCTGGCACAGTTGTGGAAGTTGCCGGTCATCTACGTCTGCGAAAACAACCTGTACAACGAATACACCCATTTTTCCGAGACAACGGCGGGCGATATTATGGGCCGGGCAACCGCCTTCGGCATTCCTGCCGAAAGCGTGGATGGGCAGGATGTGCGCGCCGTTTATAGGGCCGCGAGCCAGCTGATCGAACGCGCGCGGCTGGGGAACGGACCGGCGTTTCTCGTGTGCAACACCTATCGTTACCACGGTCATCACGTGGGCGATATCAACCGCGAGTACTACCGCTCCAAAGAAGAGGAGCAACGCTGGAAGGCGGAGCACGATCCCCTGAAGCTGCTTTCCCGGTGGCTGGCGGAGCAGGGCCTGGCAGCGCCCGCCGATCTCGAGCGCATTCATTCCGAGGTGAAGAAGGAGATTGAGGCGGCAGTGAACTTCGCCATTGCTGCTCCTTACCCCAGCCCCGACGAAGTGGAGCAGGATATCTATGCCTGAAAAGGGGCGGGAACTGACGTTTGCCCAGGCCATCCGTGAGGCCCTGGCCGAGGAAATGCGCCGCGATCCGCTGGTGTGCATCATTGGCGAAGACGTGGCCGAAGCCGGCACGCCGTTCAAAGTGCTTTCCGGTCTGGTGGAGGAATTCGGCAAAGAACGCGTGATTGACACACCGATTTCCGAGGCCGGTTTCACCGGCTTGGGCGTGGGCGCGGCCATGACCGGGCTGCACCCGGTGGTGGACATTATGTTCGGGGATTTCATTACCCTGACCATGGACCAGATGGTGAACCAGGCGGCCAAGGTGCACTACATGTCGGGCGGAGCCTGGAAAGTTCCTATGGTGATGCGCACCACGCTAGGGGCCACGAGGCGCTCGGCGGCGCAGCACTCGCAATCGCTGCACGCCTGGTTCAGCCACGTGCCCGGGCTCAAGGTGGTGCTGCCTTCAACGCCTTACGACGCCAAAGGCCTGCTCAAAACGGCCATTCGCGACCAGAATCCGGTGGTCTTCTTCGAAGACAAAATGATGTACAAGCTGAAGGGTCCGGTGCCGGAAGAGGACTACACTATTCCGTTCGGCGTGGCCGACGTGAAGCGCGAAGGCGAAGACATCACCCTGGTGGCAACCAGCAGCATGGTGCAGGTGGCGCTGGGAGCGGCGGCCATGCTGGAGGAAAGTGGCGTGAGCGCCGAAGTCATTGACCCGCGCACCACCTGGCCACTGGATGAAAAGACGCTGGTCGAGTCAGCTAAAAAAACTTCGCGCGTGATCGTGCTGGACGAAGGCTACGGGCGCTACGGGGTGACCGCGGAACTGGCCGCGGTGATTGCCGAAGGCGCGTTTTACGATCTGGACGCGCCGGTGCGGCGCATGGGCGCCATGCACGTTCCGATTCCATTCTCGCCGCCGCTGGAAGATGTGACTGTGGCCACGGAGCAGTCGGTGTTTGAGGCGGCGCGGAGACTCTGCGGAAAATCCTGAGCTGTCCCCAGGAGGGCTTATGGCATTGCCAACCTACGGAACCATGGCGGTTGATTGGGAAAACCGGGTGGACTTCGACCGCCTGCGCCGCGAGCGCCTGGCGCGTGCCAAGGCGCTGCTGGCCAAGTCGGAAATGGGCTCTCTGCTCTGTTTCGACATGAACGATGTGCGCTACCTGACGGCCACGCACATCGGTACCTGGGCCCAGGACAAAGCCAACCGCTTCACGCTGCTGCCGCAGAATGACGAGCCTATCCTGTGGGACTTCGGCTCGGCTGCGCGGCATCACCAGTTGCATTGTCCCTGGCTGGGCGAGCGCTCGCGTCCCGGCATTTCCATGCTGCGGGGCGCCATGTCGCCGGAAATGGGGCGCGCCGAAGACGTAGCCCGCAAGATCCGCGTTGAATTGGAGATGCGCGGCCTGCACAACGAGCCGGTGGGCATTGACATCATCGAGCCGCCCGTCATGTTTGCGCTGCAGAAAGAAGGGCTGAAGATTGTGGACGGGCAGCAGCTCATGTCCGACGCCCGCGTCATCAAAACTCAGGACGAGATCACGTTGCTCAACATGTCGGCCATGATGGTGGACGCCGCCTACGACGATCTGTACCGCTACATGAAGCCGGGCGTCCGCGAGAACGAGGCGGTGGGGCTGGTCAGCAAGAAGCTTTACGACCTGGGCTCGGAGTACGTGGAGGCGGTGAACGCCATTTCGGGCGAGCGCTGCAACCCGCATCCACACGTGTTCTCCGACCGCGTGCTGAGGCCCGGCGATCCCGTGTATTACGACATCCTGCATTCCTACATGGGCTACCGCACCTGCTACTACCGCTGCTTCACCATCGGTTACGCCTCGCACGCCATGGTGGACGCCTATAAGCGTTGCCGCGAATACCTGGATGCCGCCATCGAACTGGTGCGGCCCGGACGCACCACCGCAGAGATTGCCGCCGTTTGGCCCAAGGCGCAGGAGTTCGGCTTCCCCAACGAAGAAGCGTCTTTCGCATTGCAGTACGGCCACGGCGTCGGGCTGGCGATCTGGGAAAAGCCTGTGATCAGCCGCCTGGTGTCGTTCGAGCACCCGCATGAGATCAAGCCGGGGATGGTGTTCGCGTTGGAGACATTCTGGCCTTCCACCGATGGCTGGAGCGCGGCCCGCATCGAGGAAGAAATTGTGGTGACGCCCACCGGCCATGAAGTGATTACGCGCTTCCCGGCGGAGGAGCTGCTGGTGGCTGGGGCGCATTACTTCACGGTAAATGGGCCGCTGCCCACGACACGCGAACACGAGTCTGCGCCAAGCCAGCGCGTGCTGGAGATGATTGAGGCCAGCGCCAAAACGGAGCAGGTGCCGGAACTGACCAGCACCGATTAACTTCTAAGTGGAAATCGGGGAATGTCATCCTGAGCGAGGGCGAAGGCCCGAGTCGAAGGATCGCGCGAACCGTGGCGATCAGATACTGCTCTGGGGAGTTATTGCTCCTGAGTTGCAGGGCCCTGTAGAGAACTCCCGAACGTCAGCTGCGACATGCGCTTTGTAGGGGTTCTTCGACTTCACATTCTGATTCGCAAGCGAATCAGAATGCTTCGCTCAGAATGACAGATAATGTTCTAACAATCCACATGGCCATCAGCGTTGTCATGCCCGCACTGGAAATGGCGCAGGAAACCGGCAAGCTCATCTCCTGGCTCAAGAAGGAAGGCCAGGAGGTCGCCAAGGGTGAGCCTCTGCTGGAAGTGGAAACCGATAAGGCCGTCATGGAAGTGGAAGCGCCCGGGGACGGCATTCTCGCGGGCGTCAAGGTGCAGGCAGGGGACGTCGTTCCGGTGGGCCAGACCATCGCCTGGCTGGTTGCTCCTGGCGAGAAGCCGCCCGTAGAGGCCACCGCCGCGCCCGCCGTTTCCATAGCGCGTGCGACTACGCAAGCGGTCCGTAGTGCTGCTGCTCCTACGCCGGCAGCCGAGCCGGCTGTGGCTGGCGTGGGAAAAATTTCGCCGAAAGCGCGGCGCTTGGCGCGCGAGTACAACGTGGATATCAGCAAGCTGCGGGGCACCGGCCCGGATGGGGCTATTACCACCGACGACGTGCTGGCGGCGGTTGAGCCTCAAACTGCTGCCGCGCCCGCTTCCGGACCGGCTGGGGAAGCGCTCAGTCCGGTGGCGCGTCTGATGGCTGAGCGCACAACCCAGAGCTGGACCACGGCGCCGCACTTCTACCTGGCGCGCGATGTGGATGCCACCGTGCTGAATGCAATTCGCATGCGCTTGCAGAAGGAGCGCGGAGTCAAGCTCTCCCACACCGATCTGCTGGTGGCGCTGGTCAGCCGGGTTTTGCTTAAGCATCCGCGCCTGAATGGAAGCTGGACGGGTTCTGCCGTGCAAAGCAACCGGGAAGTGAATGTGGGCGTGGCCGCGGCCGTAAAAGATGGAGTGGTCTCCGTGGTAATTCGGAATTCGGATAAGACGCCGCTGGCGGAAATCTCTGGGCAGTTGCGCGAAAAGGCGGAGCGGGCGCGGGCGGGCCGGCTGCACCCTGCCGACATCGCCGGAGCCACCTTCACCATCAGCAATCTGGGCATGTACGGAGTGGATTCATTCCACGCCATTATCACGCCGCCGCAAGCCGCCATTCTGGCGGTGGGCCGCATTGCCGACCGCGTTGTGGCGGTGAACGGCCAGCCCGAGGTGCGGCCCATGATGACCCTGACTCTTTCGTGCGATCACCGTGTGGTGGATGGAGCACAGGCAGCGCTGTTCCTTAAGGATCTGGCCGAGGCCATTGTCATCGGCGAAAACATCGGTTGATTGGCGGAGCCACAAACCGAGCGGGGCTTCGCCTCGCTTGCACGGGGCAGAGCCCCGCGCCCACACAGTCATTGGTAATACCCCGTGCCCACACGCTCATTTGTAATCGTAACTTTGTAATCGTAATTTGAAATCCCTCGCCCCAGCCGCTCGGAAAATTCGAAATTACAGATTACTCAATTACAAATCTCTTAGAGGTCTCCGGCCCCGATTCCTTCCTGCAAGCTCGTGATCTGGTCGGCGTGGCGCAGTTCGGGGAAGCGCCAGGCCCAAATCGCAATCACCACCAGCGTGCCAACCCCTCCCAGGACTACCGCCGGGATGGTGCCGAGCCATTGTGCGGTGATTCCCGACTCGAATTGCCCGAATTCGTTGGAGGTGCCGATGAAGAGCATGTCAATGGCATTCACCCGGCCACGCATTTCATCAGGCGTGGCCAGCTGCACCAGGGTGCCGCGAATGACCACGCTCACCATGTCCGTAGCACCCACCAGAGCCAGGGAAATAAGAGAGATCACCATGTTATGAGAAAGGCCGAAAATAATGGTGAACACGCCAAATCCTGCCACGCACCACAGCATGGTTGCGCCCACCCGGCCGCGCAAGGGACGATGGGCGAGCAGCAAAGCCATGGTGCCCGCACCCACACCCGGGGCGCTGCGCAGCAGGCCCAGGCCCCAGGGGCCGGTGTGCAGGATTTCGCGAGCATAAACCGGCAGCAGGGCGACGGCGCCGCCCAGCAGGACTGCAAACATATCAAGGGAAATAGAGCCAAGAATCAGCTTCTGCCGCCACACGTAGCGGAAGCCGGCCAAGACGCTGGCCAACCCCAAGGGTTCCTTGCGGCGGATGCGCATGCGGTGCCTGATTTGGGCCACCGCGAACAGGGCGACACCGCCTCCGGCCATGGCGGTGGCGTAAACGGCGGTGGGCCCGCGAAAGGCGGCGTAGATGAGGCCGCCCACAACCGGTCCCATAATGGTCGCGCTCTGGAACACGCTGGCGTTCCAGGCAACGGCGCTCGGGAAGTGCTGTTCCGGGACGAGCTGTGGCAACAATGCCCGCCCCGCCGGTCCGTTGAACGAACGCACCACGCCCAGCAGCAGCAGCACAAGATAAATTGCGTTGACGGTGGGAGTGCCGCGCCAGGAAATCTCCAGCAGCAATCCCGAGCAGACGGCGAATCCGCCATAGCACAATAGCAGCAGGTGGCGGCGATCAAAGCGGTCCGCCACGTGCCCGGAGATCAGGAACAGGAAAATTCCGGGCAGGAATTGTGCTAAACCCACAAGGCCCAGATCCAGCGGCCGCTTGGTGATGTCATATACCTGCCAGCCCACCGCCACCGACTGCATTTCCAGGGCGAGCACGATGAAGAGCCGACCCAGCTCGTAGGACACGAAGTCAGGGTAGGTAAACGCAGCTCTGCTGGCGTTTTGGGCGCTCCCGAGGTTCGCCATTGGGTCAGAAGATCATACAGAGAAAGGCGAAATTGGCTAAGAGGCTGGCTGGATGCGCGGCAGTGAGCCGCAGCGGCCGCGGCAACCAGCAAAGTCTTGACCCGCGTGCGGTCGAGTGGTAGAAGCATCATACCAATTTCGCCTTGCCCGAAGCTGCGTCGGCTGTGCAAGCGACATGCTTCGGGCAGACAGCATGGCAATCATTTTGAAGCGGCTGAAGGAGGCTGCGACATGGCGCTCCGTTTCATCCTGCAAACTGTGGGCTCTTTAGGAATGTTGGGGGCTCTTCTGATGGCGCCGGGAGTCGAACCAAACCTCTGGGCGCAATTGCCCGGAGGGGCGCCGGCAGCTGAGGAAACCCCATCCCACGGGTATGTAATCCGCAAGCCCGTTCCGGGGTCGAATATTCCCGCCGACTATACCTTTGTTCTCACGAAAGACGAAATCTACGTTCCTATTGCCGTGCGCAAGCCTGCGGGTAACGGCCCATTTCCCGTGATCACCATGGGCTTCGGTGAAGGAAAGGGTGGCATGTTGAAGGTGGAGGAACTCACTCAACGGCTGGCGCCAATGCAGGACCGCATGATCGCGCGCGGCTATGTAGTGGCGACCATCAACTACCGCAACGAGGTGCCGTACTTCTACGAGAACGAGTATCGCCCCGGCCAAAACCTGCCCGACAGTATCAGCGGCGGCCGGCGCACGCTGAAGTCGAATCCCACGCTCGACCACGAAGACCTGATTGCTATCCTGCGCGACCTCAAGACGCTGTCCTATGTGGATAAGAACGGTATTGGAGCCATGGGGGTGAGCCATAGCGGGGAGATGATCCTAAAGGCGGCCAGTGAATATGACTTCAACGCCGGGGTGTGCATCGAACCGGCGGCCCACGAGTTCCTCAGCGTGAATACCGGGCCCAGCGCCCCGCGCGAAGGAACAGAAATTCAGTATCAGGATATTGAAGTGGTCCGGCGTAACGCTAATAAGGCCCAGGCCATGCCGCGAATCCAGACCATCCACACGCCCATCCTGATCATGGGACGTGACCAGGACCACCTGCAGGGAATTTTCAAGCTGACCTACGAATGGATGAAGGAGGCGGGCAAGGACGTGACCTGGGTGAGCTTCAACCATCCTGTCCACGGGTACGTATTCAGCTACCGCCAACCCGACGGCACGTACAAGCCGGATGCGGTACAGGAGAAGGCGTTCGAGACCGCGATGACGTATCTGGACCAGCACCTGAAACACGAGCACACAACCGCGGCGGTGCAGTAACAACTCTCAACGCAGAATACTGAGGTAATCGTTTGTGAATTCGAGCACAGGCCAAAGGGGGAAACAAGGGTGTCAAAATTTGCCGCCTTTTATGCCGTTCTCGCCGTTCTCTTCGTATTGACCACTATGACCGCCGCCGAGGCTTTCGCCGCGCAGGAACCGCCGCGCGCACGCACGCTGGAAGAAATAAAGACTGAAGCGCTGGCCCGCGCACGCACGGGCATGTATCCCATGATCGGCCTCGACCCCGCCGATGTTAGCGAGGCCTTCCAGCACATCAAAAGCAAGGACATGGACGAATGGGCGGCCGCGTTTGACGCGGTTGCCGATCGCTATATGGCGCAAGGCAAGTCGCTGGAGTCGAGCGATCCTGGCAAAGCTAATGCCGCCTATCTGCGCGCCTGGCGGCTCTATTATTTCGGCAACTGGCCAGTTCCCATCTCGCCCGGCAAGCTGCGCTCGTACAACAAGTCGCTGGAAGCCTTTGTGGCGCACGGGCGGCTGCTCGATCCTCCCATCCAGGTGGTGCAGATACCTTTTGAAGGGAAGGAAATCATCGGCTACTTGCGGGTGCCCAAAGATGCCAAGGGTCCGGTGCCCATGGTGATCGCGATTAACGGGGCCGACAGCCGCAAGGAAAACATGTCGCTCAATTTCGATGCCGCCATCCCGCACGGCATCGGCTACCTTGCGGTGGACACGCCGGGAACGGGCCAGGCGCCCATCAAGGCCAGTCCCACCGCCGACCGCCTTTACTCGCGCGTCATTGACTGGCTGCTGGCCCGGCCAGATGTGGACAAGACCCGCATTGCGGCTGAGGGCCAGAGCTGGGGAGCTTATTGGGCGACCAAGCTGGCGATTGTGGAGCGCGCTCGCCTGAAATGCGTTATCGCGCAATCTCCCGGCGTGCATGCCGGCTACGTTCACGGCCTGCACGAAGACGAGATGCTGAGAAACCGCGAGTACCTGTTTGGCCTGTCACAGGTGTTCCAATACCTGTACGGCGCGAAAAGCATCGAGGAGGCCAATAGGATTTCGCCTCAGATGTCGCTGGTCAACCAGCACCTGATCGGCAAACCGACTACGCCCATGCTGATTATTGCGGGAGCGAAGGACACGCTCATCCCCATGTCGGACATTTATCTGATCCTGGACAACGGCGACATTCCTAAGGACGCGTGGATCAATCCCCAGGGCGGACATTTGGGGCGGCAAGTGGGAGTGTGGCCTGATCCGGTGATCTTCAACAAAGTCATCATTCCCTGGCTGATCCGCCATTTAGACATGCCTGCGGCGGCGCAATAACAGCGGGGCTGGGCGGGAGACGCGAGTGCGATTGAGATGAAGAATCCAGAACGTCACTTATTCATTCTGCTGCTTATTGTGGCCGGGGGCACGCTGGCGCTTGCGCAAGGGCAGTCCTCCGATGCGCCTCTGACCCTGACCGGGACGATTCCTATGCCGCACATTCAGGGCCGCATTGACCACTTCGCGCTTGGCCCCGATGGAACGCTGTTCATTTCCGCGCTGGGCAACAACACGGAAGAGGTGATTGACCTTGCGGGTGGGGTCGTCGGCCGCAGCATTGCAGGCATTGCGCGGCCGCAGGGCGTCGCCTACGCCCCCGAAGTGAAGAAAATTTTTGTGGGCAGCGATGAGGGCAAGCTCTACATTTTCGATGGTCAGTGGTTTGCCCAGCTCGCCACCATTGACTTCGGAGATGACGTGGACAACCTGCGCTACGACCCGGCAGCCAAGCGCCTGTACGTGGGCTACGGCGAAGGCGGGATTGCCATGGTGGACGTGACCACAAACCAGCGTCTAACGAAGGAATTCAAGCTGGGTGCGCATCCGGAATCGTTTCAGCTGGAAAAATCGGGGCCGAACATTTACGTCAATCTGCCGGGCCTGAAGCAGGTTGCAGCCATCAACCGCCAGACCGGCGCTATTACACGCTGGCCCATCCAGGAGGAGAGCAACTTTCCCATGGCTCTGGATGAGGCCGATCATCGTCTGTTTGTCGTCACCCGCGAGCCCCCCCGCCTGCTGGTGCTGGATACCGGCTCCGGCCATGTGGTCGCCACCTTGCCCTGTGTACAGGATTCGGATGACCTTTACTACGATGCGGCGCGCAAACGCATTTACGCGGTGGGTGGAGAGGGTTACATCAGCGTTTTCCAGCAACAGGATGCCGATCGTTATCGCCTGCTGGCGAAGATCCCATCCCAATTGGGAGGGCGCACTGCCGGGTATTTTGGGAAATTGGGAAAAGGATTTGACCGCTTCTATGTGGCCGTTCCCGCGCGGGCTGACCACGGCGCTGAGGTTCTGATCTATACAATACAGGACTGAGCCGCGGCGATCCGCCGCGTAAACTGAAGCGGGAGACCGCATGTGGCTGTTCGCGATTCTGGTGGCGCCGGCTGTCTTGCTGGCTGCGGCCTCGTGGCGTGGCGAGCGAGAAAAATTTCGCTATTACCAGGAGCGCCTTCGCGATCAGACCCAAAGCAGCTTCCTGCCGCCGGTCAGCCTCATCGTTCCGGTGAAGGGACAGGATGAAGGCTTGCAGGAAAACCTGGCCGCGCTGGCCAGCCTCGATTATCCCCATTACGAGCTGATCATCGCTGCGCATTCCCCAGCGGATATCCCCGCGGGAGTAGTGCCGGCTGGAGCGCAGGTCGTGTTTTCTGGAGGCAGACCAGCAGGCGCAGCAGAAAAGCTGCAAAATCTGTTGGCGGCAGTGGGCACGGCAAAGACAGAGTCGGAAGTACTGGCTTTTGCCGATTCCGATGGACGAGTCAGCCGGGGATGGCTGCGCGCCCTGGTAGCTCCCCTGGCTGAGACCGGAGTCGGCGCAGCTTCCGGTTACCGGGTTTACTTGCCGGAAATAGCGGACTTCGGGTCAACGCTTCGCAGTGCCTGGAATGCGGTTATTTTCGGCACTTTCGGTCCGGGCAACCTCGAGTTTGTGTGGGGCGGCGCAATGGCGGTGCGACGAGACCTGTTTTCCCGCCTGGGGGTGCCGGCGCTGTGGGCCAGCACCGCGAGCGATGACTATGTTTTAAGCGAGGCGGTGCGCTCGGCGAAGCTGCATTTGCGCTTCGCACCAGGCGCGCTGGTGGTGAGCAGCGACCGCATTGGCGCGAGAAATCTGCTGCACTGGGTACAACGGCAACTCATCATCACTCGCGTTTATGCGCCGAGGCTTTGGGTGCTCTCTTTCGTGGCGACCACGATTTATTGCGCCGCTATGGTGGCCTGCGTGGTGGCGCTGTGCTACCGCCACTGGATCGCGGGAGCGGTACTGGTGTTCTTGCTGTTGATGGGCATGCTGAAGGGAACGGCACGAGCAAAGCTTGCCGCCACGGCCCTGCCGGACTCGCAGCCCTGGTTCCAGCGCCACGGCTGGATTTTTACCGGGATGGTTCCGCTAGCTACCTGGACCTGGCTGTATGGTCACATTGTCTCCGCCTCTACCAATGTGATCGAGTGGCGCGGCCATCGCTACCGGCTGTCCCGCGAGACCATCTTGATTCTTTCCCAACCGGAGCAGCGGTCCGCACGGGCGGATTAACTTCCGGTGGCTATGTCCATCCATAGCTACGGAAAACACCTGATGTACCTGCCTGAACATAAGTAACTTTCGCTAATCCAGGCGATAACCATAATTGTGATATGCCGAACTGGCCTATGAAACAGGAACGGCGCCGCTGGCGGCGCCATTGGCTGAACTCGCCCGTGCGCATCATCAGCGACGCCGGGGAGATGGATGGATTCGGCTTACACGTAAGCGAAGGGGGCATGTACCTGTTCGCGGTAGCTGACCTCGAGCCGGGGGGGAACGCATCTGGAAATCGAGTTTCAGAAGCCGCAATCGGGCGAGCCCAGCCGCTGCTCGGGCGTGGTGCGCAATCGCGTGGTTTATTTATATGGCGTGGAGTTCGTGCGCGATGGGAGTCCCAATTCGCGGCGTCAGCCTGAAACGCAAGTCCATTCCTAACTCACGCCATCAAGTATCGTCTTCCGACCCAATTCACACCGGCTATTTCGGTTCTGGTACCTCGGGCTGCGGATAAGCCTTCTGCAGGGCTGCCTGGTACTCAGCGAAAAGGCTCTTAATCCGGGTAAACTCGGTGTTGACGGCCTGGCGCAGTTCAGGGTGGGTGGCATAGTCGTACAGAACCGCGGTCATAGTTTCAGCGTCCAGCAGGAAGCCGTGGTGGCCGATATCGGTAAGCGCGTCGGCCTCCATGCCGTAGGTGTGGTTGGCCCAGTTGGAAGATTTCGCCATGATCTCAATGCCCGGAATCTGACTGGACACGCTGCCGGTTTCCTCATAGCCCTGGGGTTTGCCGGGGTCGGGTTCAATTCCGGTGGCGCCAAACTGTTTCAGGTAGGCAAAGGCTAATTCCTGCAACGTCGCTTCTGAAATCCCATCGCGATCGTGGCCGTAATGGTCAATCTTGACCTTGGTGCCAGTGGCCAGGGCGGCTGCCCGCGCGGCATCGTCCACCCAGTTGGTGACCTGCTCCAGGTAAACGGAATCGGGATAACGGATGTAGAAATCAGCGGCGGTTTTGTCGGGAACAACGTTGGGAGCGGCGCCACCCTCGGTGATCACGCCCTGGATGCGGGTTTCCGGGCGCATGTTGCTGCGCACCGCATCAATGTTGGTGAACAATTTAATCACCGCCTCGAGCGCGTTGCGTCCGTTCCAGGAAGTGAGTTCGTGGGCGGGGGCGCCGGAGAACGTGTACTTTACCCCGTCAATGTTCATGCAGCAGGTGCCGAAGCCCGGGGCGGCACGCCGCGTGGCGTTCATGGAATGGCTGCGCACAATGATGTCGGCACCTTTGAACACGCCCGCATCGAACATGACGGTTTTGGCTTCCGGCGGCATCATTTCCTCACCTGGCGTTCCGTAGACGGTCACCGTGCCCGGCGTATGGGTGCGGGTGAGGAATTCGGCCATGGCGATGGCAGTTGCCAGGCCCACCGGTCCTTGCGCGCTGTGCTGGTCGCCGTGGAATGCTCCCTTCGTGCCGCGCAGAGCGTCGTACTCCACGATGACGCCGAGATTGGGGCCCGGCGTGCCACGGCGATACTTGGCGATAAAGGCGGTGGGCAGGCCAGCCACGCCCTTCGTGACCTCGAAATCATGGGCTTGCAGATAGGCGGTGAGCTTTTCAACCGCCTCAGCTTCCTGGAAGCCAATTTCCGGATGCTGGGTGATCCAGTCGCTCAGAGGCAACAATTCCGTGTCCATGAGTTGTTTGACGCGAGCCAGCACCTGGTCGCGGCCTTTGTCGGCTGCGGTAAGCCGGGCGACCAGCTGTGGAACATTCAGCGACTGATCTAATTGCTGGATTTGCCGGACCACGTCACGGCCGGCCTGGCGCTCGGTTTCGGTTTCCTGCGCGGCGGCTACGCCCACCAGCACCAGCAATGTGAAGGCGGTAATCAGGATTCGCATGATGCCCTCCGGAAAGCCGGCAATTGTACTACTTAGAAGGGACGGAACAAGCCGGGACCACGTCGAAGGATGCAACTGAAGCACTCTTCAAAGCCCCGTCCAGGGGACGTCGAAACTGCGGAGTGTGCCCCAAATGCGGTACCCAGGCAGGATGAGAAACTACTTTTTTTGGGATGGCGCGGTTCTGGGCGCCGGTTCTTCCGCTTTCTCCTCCGGCAAAAAGGCATAGCCGGAAATGGCGGCGGCAATTGCGGGGTTGGGATGGGAGCCCTTCGCAGCAGGGCCGCGGATGGCGCGCACGATGTAGCCCTGGCACAGCACGCGGCTGTTGCGCTGGCCGGTGATCTCTTCCGGCATCTCGAACACCAGTTCCATGTCGGTGTCGTGGGTCAGCACCTCGCTGGCTCGGAACAGGATGCCCGATTGGCTGATGTTTTCCACCGTGCCGGCATGCCATGTTTCGGTACCTTTTTCGCGGTACTCCAGCGGTAAATGTACGCGCAAGCGGCGGGCCCGGGGAACCCAATTGGAGCGGCGCCGTGCCCGGTGCGAACCGACCGCGGGCGCCTGCCCGGGACCTGCCGGTTCGATGCGGCCGGTGCGGGTCATGGAGTTCCAGTCGTACATGTATTCCGCGCCGCACAACACGCATACCTGGTAGTAGCGGCCGTCAGGCCTGCGTCGCGGCCAGGCAAACTGGTGCGAGCACAGGCGGCGGGTAATGACATCGAGTAATTTGGCGCCCATGTGTAACCTTCCACAGCCGCGGGGAGGCAAGGCTCCTGAGAGTGTCGCCGGCGGCTGTGAAAACATGGTAGTGGCATCCGGCGGATGACGATAGATGACTACGGTAATCTCGGGCCAGCGTTGTGGCAGGCGACAGCGCACATCTGCTGCTAATTCATGTTCTTGCAGGAACATCCTGCGGGAGACGACAAAGGCAGCTGGGGGCAATCTGACCGAGCAGGCGAAATGTTACAAATCCGGAAAGTGAGGCGCTTTTGCCGGTTACCTTAGTGACGTTTACAGTGCGCGGGGTGCGTCTTACCATCCATCTCGTAGTTTGGCAGTTCTGGGGGAGGGCTGCCGTGGCGCTCTGAGCTGAAAGGCTCAGGGCGCTTTTAATTTTGGGTCATCCGGGCAGTTGGCCGCACGTAGCCTAGAATAAAAAACGAAAGCGGCACGGAAGCCTGTCCGTGCCGCTCGAAACCACAACAAGCCAGCAGCTAGGAGCTAGCCACCTGATTTTGGCCCAGCTGCTTGTCCAGCGCCTTCTCAATCTTCTCCTTGGGTACGTAGCCCACGATCTGTTCCTGCACCTGCCCGCCTTTGAACACCAGCAGGGTGGGGATGCCACGGATACCGTAGCGCTGCGGAGTGGCGGGGTTGCGGTCCACGTCCATTTTGCCGATTTTCACGCGCCCGCCGTACTGTGCCGCTACCTCGTCCACAATTGGCGCCAGAGCACGGCAGGGGCCACACCAGGCTGCCCAGAAATCCACCAGTACCGGCTGGTCCGACTTGAGCACGGACTGATCAAAGTTGGAATCAGTTACCTCGAATATCGCCTCGGATGCCATTTTCTCTCCCGAACGCAGCCACGCTCCGGCGCGACCGACGCTTTATCGTAGCACTTGAATTAGATGCCGCACAGCCTCATCGGTCGCAACTCAGTTGAGCTGTTCCGAAACGGGCGGTGCTTGAGATGTGTCGCCCCTACGGGGC
>JAICWP010000024.1 GCA_025934735.1 Terriglobales bacterium
AGAAGAGCACGCCTTCCTCGGGCGCAGTTTCCCCCAGACCCACCGCGCGGCCTGGGAGACGGTGTGGATCCCGCAGCCGGCGCTGCTGGGCGACGAAGAAGACATGCACGAGATCGTGGCCGCGGTGAAGAAAGTCCAGCGCTACGCGCGGGAACTGGCGTCCGCGCCCCGGGCAGCCGTGGGATAGATAGCAATTGCGTTGTGTAGTGCCAAAATGGGACAACTTTTGGCGCAGCCGGTGAAAGAAACCCCGCTATGCTCTTCTGATTTCGTGCATCCCCTGCCTAGTTAGAATCGTCTTGTATCTTGGCCAGGAGAATTTCACAACCCAATGAGCCGCACGCGATTTGCTTCCCTGTTGCTTGTAATTGCCGCCTTCACCGTTTCGGCTTTGGCTGCCACCAGCGAAGTCAACGTGACCCGGGCCACGCTGAAAAACGGCCTCCATGTCGTCATCGTGCGCAACACCCTCGCCCCGGTTGTCACGGTGCAGGAAAACTATCTGGTGGGCGCGAATGAGACTCCTGCCGGTTTCCCCGGCATGGCACATGCGCAGGAACACATGGCGTTTCGTGGATGCCAGGGCATGGATGCGGACCAGACGGCTGCGATTTACGCGCAGTTGGGCGGCGACGACAACGCCGACACGCAACAGAACATCACGCAGTACTTCGCCACGGTGGCGGCGCAGAACCTCGACATTGTTCTGCACATGGATGCGGCATGCATGCGCGGAGTAGTCAATTCCCAGCAGCAGTGGGCGCAGGAGCGCGGCGCCATCGAGCAGGAAGTGGCCCGCGATCTTTCCAACCCGACTTACAAGTTCCTGACCCGCCTGAACCAGGATATCTTCGCGGGCACGCCCTATGCGCACGACGCGCTGGGCAGCAAGCCCTCTTTCGACGCCACCACCGCGGAAATGCTGCAGAAGTTCTACCGCGATTGGTATGCGCCGAATAACGCCATCCTGGTGATCAGCGGCGATGTGGACCCGCAAACCACCCTGGCCCAGGTGAAAACGCTGTACGAATCCATTCCCAGCCGTCCGCTGCCCCCGCGGCCTGCGATTAAGCTGCAGCCGGTAAAGGCGGAGAAGTTCACACTGCCGAGCGATTATCCCTACACGCTGGCCATTGTCAGCTACCGCATGCCGGGCACTGACAGCAAGGATTTTGCGGCGGTGCACGTTCTGAGTGACGTGCTGAGCAGCCAGCGCGGTGACATTTACGCCCTGGTGCCCGAGGGCAAGGCCCTGGATGCCGGTTTTGAGCTCGCTGAGGAATACCGTGAGGCGAGCGTTGCCTTCGCTTACGCGGTGTTGCCCGCCAATGCCGATGCCGAGCCTATCATCGCTGACCTGCAGCGCATTGTCGCCAACTACGCCAGCAAAGGTGTGCCTGAGGATCTGGTGGCGGCTTCGCGCCGGGCGGTGCTGGCTTCGAACGAATTTGCTCGCAACTCCATACCCGGTTTGGCCGATTTGTGGTCGGAGGCGGTGGCCGGCGAGGGCCGCGATTCGCCCCAGGAGGATGTGGACGCGGTGCAGAAGGTCACTGTGGCCGACGTGAACCGCGCCGCCCAGACTTACCTGGTGAACAATCAGGCCATTGTCGCCACGCTGAAGCCGCAACCCTCGGGCACGCCGGTGGCGGGCAAGGGCTTTGGCGGCCAGGAGAAACTAACCTCCGCGCCCACCAAGCCGGTGCCGCTCCCCGAATGGGCCAAGTCCCTGCTCAATCCGCTGCCGGCGCCGAAGTGGGACCTGAAGCCGACGGATACCATGCTCTCCAACGGCATTCGCCTGATCGTGCAGCCAGAGAAATTAAGCTCCACGGTTACTGTCGCCGGCCAGATCCGCACGCAGGCAGACCTGCAAGTGCCGCCGGGAAAGGAAGGCGTGGAAAGTGTCCTCGGAGGCCTGTTCTCCTACGGCACCACCACGCTGGACCGGGTGGCCTTCCAAAAAGCCCTGGACGATATTGCCGCCGACGAATCCGCCGGTCCCAGCTTCTCCGTCGGGGTGTTAAAGAAGTACTTTGACAGAGGCGTGCAATTGCTGGCTGAGAATGAGCTTCATCCCGCCCACCCAGACCCGGCCTTCAAAGTGGTAAAGGCCCAGACTGCGGATTCAGTCGCCGGGCTTCTGAAAAGTCCCGGCTATCTGGCGGAGCGCGCTTTGGAGTTCGGGCTACTGCCCAAGAATGATCCGGCCCTGCGCCAGCCTACCCCCAAAACCGTTGACACTTTAACTATGGACGATGTGCACGGCTTTTACGCGCGTGCCTACCGTCCCGATCTGACCACCATTGTGGTGATTGGAGACGTAACTCCCGAAGAAGCCAAGACGGAAATTGAGAAGTGGTTCGGCTCCTGGAAAGCGGAGGGCCCTAAGCCGAAATTGGACCTGCCTCCGGTGCCCCCCAACCAGGCCTCCGCCACCACCGTTCCCGACCCGTCGCGCGTGCAGGACCTGGTGGAGCTCTCGCAAGAGCTGCCCATGAATCGCTTCAATCCTGATTATTACGCGCTGGAGCTCGGCAACAATGTGCTCGGCGGCGGCTTCTATGCCACGCGGCTTTACCGCGATCTGCGGGAGAAAACCGGCTTGGTGTACACGGTTTCCAATCGCCTGGACGCGGGGCGCACACGCGCCGCCTTCAGCGTCTCCTACGCTTGCGACCCGGCCAATGTTTCCAAAGCGCGCGCGCTGGTGGAGCGCGACTTGCACGATATGCAGACCAGCCCTCCCACGCCGGGAGAACTGCACCAAGCCAAGGCGCTCATCCTGCGGCAGATTCCATTGGCGGAATCCAGCGAGATGAGCATCGCTGGCGGCCTGTTGGGCCGCGCTGTAATCGGCTTGCCGCTCGACGAGCCGGTGCAGGCCGCTGCCCGCTACTCCGCCCTGACCGGAGAGCAGGTGAAAGCGGCGTTCGCCAAATGGATCAAGCCTCAGGATTTCGTGCAGGTGGTGAGAGGGCCGAAGCCGCAGTAGGGTGGGAGATTTTTTGCCGACCGTTCTGAGCTAGTAGAATGTCCCGAAGGTGGCCCACTCAAGCCCGGTTTTGGCTTGAGTGGGAATCTAGAAACACCCAAAAACTCAGCGGACAATCTTTCCACTTACCCACACAACGAACACCGCGTTGTGTGGGCCACCCGGCCTAGGTCCCTCGAGTTGTCCGGGAATTCGGCGCGCGGCTCAGGCGCCGCGCAACCGCCTCAACTTGAGTGGGGCAGCTCGACGGCTGAACAAAGTGTTCCCGCCGCTCGTTCGCGTTTTCGGGCCGTCCATTCCGACTCGATCTCTACGCGTCCTTCAGCGCCGGTTGCGTAGTGGCGAAAGCTGCTCGAGTGCCAGTCCCCGGGACGATCGCACAACCCCGCCTTCACAGGATTGCGATGGATATAGCGCAGCTTCTCCATAAATTGCGGGTAGTTGCGTATGTTGAAATCGTAGTACCGCTTTTGCCAGAAATGCTCCGGTGGCCCACTCAAGCCCGCTTCTGGGCATCGGCCAACGTGCCCTGTTGCGGCTCGCTGAGCAGCAGGTGGACATGCTCGGGCATGACTACATAGCCATAAACACAGAGTTTGTAATGGCGCCGCACCCGTTCCAAAGCTGACTCAAAGGTTCCCCGGCTTTCGTCGCTGGTAAGCAAGCGACGCCGGTGGTAGCAACAGAATGTGACGAAATGAGTTTGGCCGCTCTGGTGAAAGCGCGTCAGTCCCCAAGGCATGAGGACAATCTAGTCTGTCAGCCGGTTCAAGTCTGTGAGGTGTCTACATTCCCACTCAAGCCAAAACCGGGCTTGAGTGGGCCACCTGCCGGGCTCGGTTGGACTGCAGCCCTGGTCTGGTGTACCACGGCCGTCCCGCAAGCTACCGCGAACTAAACACTACCAGCAAGGCCAGCAGGTTTTGTAAGCCTGCTGGCCGTGGCGTACATCTCTTACTGTCTGGTTGAGGTCCGCTGCAGTTGGATAGGCTGGCTGAGCTGGAAGGTCAGCACCGACTCCGCCGGCACCTTCACCTGCTTGCCCTTGGTCAGGACCTGGGCGCCCGCGCCGCCCGCGCCCCCCAGCACAGCTCCAATGGCTGCGCCTTTGCCGCCGCCGGCGACAGCGCCAATCACGGTTCCCAGAAGCGCGCCGCCGCCCACCATTTCCGCCGTCTTCTTGTTCTTGCCAAGACCGCCAGTGCCTTGCTGCGCAACCGTATTGGTGGATACCAGATAGCGGCGTCCATGAATGGTAATCGAGTGCAGCGCCAGTTCCGCCTGGTACTCGCCCAGGGTGGGATTGTTCACGCTGGCAATGGTGAGCGCCACCGGCGAACCCTTGGGAACCAGCACGGTGCCATTCTGGTCCTCAATAGTGCGCGCGACCTCAGCGGAATAGGTCTTTCCTACCTCGGCCTGGGTGGCGTCAATGTTCTGGTTGGTCCGGATAACGAGTTGTGTGCTGGCCGGCAGAACGTCGGTTCTGCTGGTTCGTACCCGTTCCGGGGTTCGTGGCACCGTTTGAGTGTTCTGGTTCGATGTGGAATTGGCCGCAGAATTCTGGCCGCTCTGGCTGGACGTATTCTGTCCGTAGGCCGCTCCGCCCAGCAGCAAGGCGGCTCCCAAAGTCAAATGTAACGTTAACTGTTTCACAGGGTGCTCCCTCCTTCATCCTTCGTCTCCTGGATTGGAGGCCATTTACACGGCCGGGAGTTGGTCCGGGCCTTAGTCCCCGCCACGGCAGGCCAGAGTTGCGGCCGGGCTCTGAGACGCGTTTACCGCGAAGCATATCGGTCACTTTTCTTCCTGCCCAGCCGGATGCGACATTAGAAGAGCTGGAAAACCGGGAGCATCTAATCGAGCGTGAATCTTAGGCCTGAGCTGCGGGAACCACTGGACGGCAAACGTTTTGACGTCGCCGTAGTTGGCGGCGGCATCAATGGCGTAGCTATTGCCCGCGAGTGCGCCCGAGCCGGACGTTCCACGCTGCTGGTTGAGCAGCACGACTTTGCGGCCGGCACCACCTGCCGCTCCACCCGCCTGATTCATGGCGGGTTGCGCTACCTGGAACACGGGGAAATTGGGCTGGTACGCGAATCGGTGCGCGAGCGCCGCCGCCTGCTGCAGGAGAGGCCGCACCTGGCCCGCCCTATCCAGTTCCTGCTGGCGCTGGGACCGCAGGCGCAACGCAGCGCGCTTGAAGTACGCTTCGGCCTATGGCTCTATCGCCGTTTCGCTGCCGCACGCGCGCGCACGGATGATGCCGCCGGTCAAATCACCGCTCTGGAACGCCTGCTGGATTCCGCCGAGCGCTGGCGTATTTTCCACTACGAAGACGCACAGTGTGAGTTTCCCGAGCGCCTGGCGGCGGAGTGGCTGGTGGAAGCCACGGACGCGGGCGCCGTTGCCCGCAACCATACGCAGGTGCTGGAAATCGAAGTTGCCGCCGGACAAGCGCGCGGGTTGCGCTTGCGCGACCGGCTTACCGGCCACGAAGCACCGGTCGAGGCCGGCTGGGTTATCAATGCCAGCGGACCTTGGGCCGACCAGGTGGCACAAAGCGCAGGACTCCAGGCCTCCACCATGATTGGCGGCGTGCGCGGCTCGCACATCGTGCTGCCCCATTTCGCGGGCATGCCGGAAGCGGCAATCTATCTCGAAGCGCTCGACGGGCGCCCATTCTTCGTCGTTCCCTGGAATGAACAGGTACTGGTGGGAACCACAGAGGTGCCCGACCGCGGCGACCCCAACGGCGTTCACCCCGGGGTTGACGAAGTTCAGTACCTGCTCGATTCGGTGCGCCAGCGCTTTCCCGGGGCGGGCATTTCCGCGGATCAGATCCGCTATGCCTACGCTGGCGTACGTCCTTTACCGTTCGTGGCCGAGGGAGCGCCATCGGGCATTACGCGGCGGCATTTCCTGCGCAATCACCGCGACGAGGGGGTGGCGCAAATGATCTCCGTAATCGGCGGCAAGCTGACCACCGCCGCCAGCCTGGCGCGCGACTGTGCCCGGCAAATTGGAATTGATGTGGAGGAGCCGCGGGGGACCGCCGTGATGCCGGAAAGCACGGGTTGGGGCACCCTGGTCCAGGAGTGGGTCGAAAAGAACGCCGGCGAGGCCGGTATCCCCGCCGAAAGCGCGCGCGCAATTGCCGCCTGGCATGGACCTGGACGGCTGGGGATCGTTCAGCTCGCCAAAAGCGACGAGCGCATGCGGGAGACCCTGTGTCCGCATACCCACCACATCGTGGCGGAAGCGGTGAACGCATTGGCCTGCGAGCACGCCCAGACCTTATCCGACATTCTGCTGCGCCGCGTTCCGGTGGCTTTGAATGGCTGCTGGTCAGAAGAGTGCTCGGCGGTGGCGGCGCATCGCATTGGCAGCGCCCTGGGTTGGCCAAACCTGCGGGCCGCGGCCGAGCGCGAGGCCTTCGAAGTCGAACGAGCAGCGTTTTTGCAGAAGCCGCGGCTGCGCGTTCCCGCGGTCCGTTAATGCCCTCCCAGTTCTGGCATCGTGACGCTCGTTTGCGAATCCGTGTCCGCAGTCGAAGGACCTCGACGTCGTGCGCCCTCGCTCAACATGACAGTGCTTACGTATTAGAGGTCCCTCACTGCGCTTAGGATTTCGGCAGCGGGCTTGGACGCCCGCAAAACGCCTCAATTTCGCGGTCGGGCATGCGCCCTCGCTCAACATGACAGGTGATAGTGGCGGCACGTTGAAACGAAGGGCTACGTGCACGCCCTCACCAGCATCTCCGGGTCATCGGACACGATTGCGTCCACTCCCCAGGCGGCGAACTGGCGCGCCTCGGCTTCGCGGTTCACCGTCCAAACCATCACCTTCTTTTCGGCTTGGTGCAGAGTATCAATCAACTCCTTGCTGGCCAGCTTGCAATGAGGAATTACAAAACTCACCGGCAGCTTGGGCCACTGCGACAACTGGCGCGCGCTGTCGCAGATCAGCCCCAGCGGAATCTCATCCTCTTTTTGGCGGAAATTCACTAGCACTTCGGGCAAAAAGGAGGACACCACGAATTGTGCCAGGGGATTGTCGAGCAACGCACAAAGAACCGCATCCTCCAGCCCGGCCGCTTTGAGTTCAATGTCAAGGAAGGAACGGCGGCCATAGCGCTGCAGCACCTCCTGCAGGCGGGGCAATGCGAGTTGTTCGTCGGTGAGCAAGCGGCGCTGAGTTACGGGCAATCGCGCCAGCACCCGTTCCTCCCAGCGCTGCTGCAGCTCGGCGTAGGTGCTCGCCGCTACCTCCAGCCCGCACAGCCGGGCGTCGTGCACAATAACCAGTTGCCGGTCGCGGGTGGCGCGAACGTCGAACTCGAAACCGTCGCAGCCGGCGTGCAGCGCGAGATCAAAGGCGGCAAGAGTATTTTCGGGAGTTTGGGGCAGGCGGGCGCCCCGGTGGCCCAGCAAGAGCGGACGCTCAGTCGAGGTCAAAGTCGCGGATGGGCTTGCCTGTGTCGGGCGATTCCTTCGCCCTTTTCACGGCTTCCTGGAACTTCTTTTCCAGCAGATCGGCCTGGTGTTTCTGCGCTTCCACCGACTGACGGAACACGGATTCGCGGCGGCTGTCCTGCTCCTTCATAGCGCGCGCCGCTTCTTCGATATCGTTAAAGGTCTTGGGCACCTTGGCCGCGGTGTGGGCGATGACGCCCTGGGTTTCCGGGTCCACCTTCAGCACCGCATTGCAGCACGGACAGGTGACTTCAAAAGCCGACGACGCCTTGGCTGCCTTAGGCATACGCCGATGATACCGCAAAAGCGGTAGCTGGTAGCGGGTAGTTCTAGAGATACATGACTTGGTGATCCGGACAACCGCTGTTGGCCGCTTCATATAGGCGGTCCAGCAAGTCCATTCCATGCCGGGCTAAGAATGAGACGCCGGCGATTTCCCGCTCCTGCAGGTTCTTGTGGGGAAACAAGGCGTTGCTCAGCAGGTGGGCGTGGCGGTCCAGCACCTCGCTGCGCAAAAGCTCGGCGCGGGCGGCACGGGCCTGCAGCCGCTCCAACTGGTACCGCATCTTCGAAGCGGCGTTGCGGGAGGCATCCACCAGGGTGTGATCCAGCCGCCGCAGCGAATCTTCGACGCGGGATAAATTCTGTTCCAGTGATCTTCCCGCGTGATCGAATGCGTCCTTTAGGTCAGCCGGCAGGACCCGTTGTGCCAGCACTTCGCGCAGGTGCTCGGGGCCATGGAATACATCCGTCAGGTTTAGCTGGTAACGCTCCAAAAGACCCGCGGCCTTGGGTTCGACGACCGTGGCGCTGAAGCGTGGCACGACCGGGGTTACACGGCCCAGCAGCTTTTCGTAAACCACCGCCGCCTGGGCGAAGTAGGCACATTCCGCCGGCCCGCCGGTGTAGGCCAGCGTGGGCAGCAGGTAATCCTGCACCACGGGCCGCAGCAGCACATTAGCGCTGAAGCGCTGGGGCTCGGCATCTACGCGGTCGAGCAGGTCCTGGCGGCTGATTTTGTCGTGCGCGATGCGGAAATCGGTCGAACGGGTCACTCCATTTCCGCGGTGAATTACTACCCGGGATCCGTTCTGGATCGTGAACAGCAGGGTGGATAATTCGGTGACTTTGACCTGGTCGTGATAGCCGGCGCCAAGCAACTGGCGGTCGCGCTCCAGCAGCGCCTGGTCGAGTTCTTCCGCTCGTTCTATGGCGGCGCGGTAAATCGGATGGGCCAAGGCGTGCAGCTCGGGATCGGAGGCGTCCAGCATGATCACGCCCCAGCGGCCTACCAGAGCGCTGAACAATTTGGCGAAGGCGGTGCCCAGGGTTTCACCCGGCTGGTAACACTGGCGCAGCAGGTCGGTGATTTCGGAGTCGCCCAGCGCGCTGGCTGCCGACTCCAGGGGCTGGCCAATTTCTTCGCCCAGGCGAATGTCGCTGACCGGAGCGTCGGGCGCGCCCTGGGTCGGGGTCATCACCCGCTGCAAGGAACCGTCACTGCCCAATAGCGTGGCGTGATCGATCTCAGCCAGATCGTGGTCCTCGGTGGCCAGCCAGAACACGGGCACGCACTCGACGCCCAGTTCCCTCGCCTGAGCCGCGAGGCGAATGGCGCCCAGCGCTTTGAAGATGGCGAACAGCGGGCCGCCAAACAAACCGACTTGCTGGCCGGTCACGATAGAAGCAGCCCCGGCGCGCAGCCGATCCAGGTTCTTCAGGGTTTCGGCGGAAGCGTCCCAGGCACGATTCTGGCGTTCCAGAATGGTGGCCACCTTATCCAGCCGACCGGGATCGCGGCGAATGCTTGCCGCTTCCTGCCTGGTCCACTGCGTGAGATCTGGAGAGCGGGGATAAAACTGCTGGACTTTGGGGTAGTTGTACAGCAGATCTGTGAACAGAGGAGTAGTGTGCGGAATGTGGGTGAAGGGCAAACACTCCGTGCGCACTAGCGGCTCTCCTGGCAGCGGGTTGGCATAGGGCAAGGACACTATTCTACCGGCCACGAAGGAATCAGATGAGCCAGCGGTGAGGAAGATGCGGAAAAGCGGTACTTGGTAGCCGGTAGCTGGTCGTGGGTCATTGGTTCCCGCGCGCACTCGACTTTGGCCGAGTCCTGGCCCGACCCCTGACTCCGCCTTGCTGCACCCAGCGTAACCCCTTGAGCATCTAATCATTTGACTTCCAACTGGTTACTGCCTAAATTGGAAGTGGTTCTTTGCAGGGCTGCTCCCCGCATCGTGGCGGGGATCCTCACTATGGGGGCGTCACGGCTTCGACGGGGATGCTTGCGGCCAAGAGGCATGCCGGGGTGCACACACCCGTAATCGCGTGCAAAACTAGAAATGCCACTCCACAAATGGCATACGCTGCTTAATTAATTAAGTAGCCGTCCTTCACCGCTTTGCCTGTGGGCGGGGAAAGGGCGTCGCACAGCAGGCTGGCTGGTGAGGCCAGGCCCGAGCCCCACCGGCGAGATTATCGGGCTAGCGGCTCGCGTGTCTTGTCGGTTCTGAGCGCGAGCGGCGAATGGTTACCCCAGAGGGCTTTCGGGCTCGATGGGGCCCTCGGAACTCGAATAAGCATGTAGTCTCTTGACCAGTAACATCTGCGGACGCGGGTTCGACTCCCGCCGCCTCCACCAACCCTTTCCTTCCTTCACAGCCCGAAGTTATCTCCGCCGGAAATAGCTTTCGGCCTTATTTTCGATTTTCATCAATTGTGAAAATAACGTGAAACGCTGTTTTCGCTCCTGCAATCGCTATGGCCGAGATTGCCGGTTAACCGGGGCTGACAATCCTCTGCCGAAACCACGCAGCCAGTTCCTCTTCGCTGAGCTTGCCGGCGGCCAGTGCCTCGACGGTGCGCACGGCGTCGGCGGGATCGAACTGCAGGCGAAATCCGTTGTCGGCCAGGAAGACGCGGGCGACGACCCAGCCGGTGCGCTTGTTGCCGTCGGCAAAGGAATGGTTCCGAACCAGCCCATAGGCGTACGCAGCGGCGAGGGCTACTGCGTCCGGCTTCCAGTAAGCGTGCTGGTTGCGTGGACGGGCCAAGGCGGATTCGAGCCCGCCCTGGTCGCGGAGACCAGGCAGGCCGCCATGTTCGGCGAGCTGGACGTCGTGAACGGCATACACGACATCCGGACGCACCCAGCGCCAACGCTTCACTTCGAGAGAGCCCGGAGGATGTCGCGGTCCTCGTGCATGACTTCTTCCGCCAGCTTCATCTGCCGTTCAAACTCCGGATTGTAGGGGGTGAGCCGATAACCACCGGGCGCCTCCGTCAGAAAGAGCGAGTCGCCTTTTTTCACCCGCAGCCGGGCCATGACTTCTTTGTTAAGGATTACTCCGGCCGATGCGCCGACAGTCGTAATTTTGAGCTTGGGCATTAAGCCTCCGGGCACTATATAATCCCCATTATATAGCCCCAGTCAATCGTCCTGCAGCGACGCCCAGCCTGATCGCGCGAGGGGGCCCGGACCTAGTTCACTCGCCTTCTCTTTCAGCGGACTTATTTGGGCGGCGAGCCATTGTCGCGGCGCTTGAGGACGGGAGGCCCGTTGTCATCGGTGGACGAAGACGGGCTGCTCGGCTCAGCGTTGGCGCTGTCTCCGGTGCTCGGAGCTTGGGCATGCGCCGTCGCGCCACCATCGCGGGTGCTGGGCACCACGGACAACGGTTCCTGCAGGTCGAAGCTGAGCAGGGTTTCCGAAGGCAGCACGACGGGCTTGCCTTTCTTCATACCGGACATTCCCGTACCTGCGCCGGCTCCGATGACCGCTCCGATCGCGGCTCCCTTGCCACCCCCGGCAATGGCTCCAATCAGCGCTCCCAAGGCTGCGCCACCGCCCGCTTTTTTCGCGGTGCTCACGCCTTCCGACTTGCCTTGCCGCTCGAATTGATTGGTGTGCAGCGTATAGTAGCGGCCGTTTACCGTGAGCTGCGTAAGTTCCAGCGCCAGCGCGGACTTCCCGGTCAGGCGTCCAGCATCCTTCGCCTCTACGATGCGGCCAGTCACATCCTGCCCGGCGGGAATAACGACCGCGCCAGATTCATCGGCGATAGGCGAATCCAGGGTGGCGCGGAAAGTTTGGCCGGCCTGGCTGCGGGAGGAATCAATCTTGTCCACCAGGCGGATGGAGACGGCGGTCCCCGAAGGGATGGTCACTGGCTTGGGAGGTGCGGGCGCTGAGACTTTAGGCGCCGTGACCTTAGACGCCGCGGGCACGACCGCCGCCGCAGCGGGTACGGCAACTGTTTTTGGCGGCGCCGATGGAATAACTGGCGGGGCGCTCGTGGCCACGGGGGGCGTGGAAGGAGCCGCGGCGGGTGCGGTCGAAGAGGGCGCCGAAGTGCTTCCGGCGCTGGTTAGATACGGCAGCGCCGATGCGTTAGGGGACGGCTTAGCCGGCAATTCGCGTGGCCGGGCGGCGGCTACATTTCGGTGCCGCCGCACTGAGGAGTTGGCCACTTCCCTCCTGCTGGCAATGGCCGGTTTAGGCGTGACGGAAGCCACTACGGGAGACTGGGCGCCGGTTGTCGGGGCCGGCGGTTGCCCAGGCGAAGCACTGGTCGCTGCGGCGGGGGCGGATTGCGGGGGTGCGGGCGCCGTGCTCGCAGGCAGTGGCTTGACTTGCAGGTCATTGATGACAGTGCGAACACCGCTGACCTGCGCCGCATCGGCGGCTGCCGCCATGCGTTCAGGATCGTTGTCACTGAAACCGGAGAGCGTGACCATTCCGTTGCTGGCCTGCACCGCGAGGTCGCGGCTGTGCACCTGATTATCAGCCGATATCCGGCTATGCACCTCACTGGCAATCTGGGCGTCATCATGGGGGCGCGAGCACGCCGCCAAGAGCAGCAAAGATGCTAGGCCCAACCCCAAAGACCACCACCGCTGTCCCACATACCTGGTCATCATCCCTCCCCTGTGTTGCTGTGCCTATATCTTAACTGATTAAGACTTCGTTTGGGAGCCCAAATCGGCCTGGGGAGCGGGTCTCCCGGTCTTTTCTGACGGGGGTTCCCGCAGCCAGATGCCGGAAATCAGCCCGCCATGGCCTGCGCTAAAGCGCCCCACGCCGTCACCCTTTCGTCACCTGCCGGGAGCCGCCGACCGCGGTAGATTGAAAGTATGCGTCGCCTCTTCCCTGCCGCCGCGCTATCCGCAATTTTGCTGCTGCCATGTTTTGCCGCTGCCCAGGAGTCAGAGGCTGTACCCACTGCATGGCAGGTGCGCACAGATCCCATAACTCTGGTCAATGGGGCCCCGGCAGTCCTGTACGTTGCCACGCCCGTCAAACTGGAGACGCTGAGCGGCTCCTGGATGGGACGAAAGGTCTTTTTCGAATTCGATAACGCCACCAGTTCCTGGTACGCGCTATTTGGCGTGCAGCTCAACGCTGCTCCGGGAAAGTACCCGTTGACGCTGGAAGGGCGAACGGATACGGGTAGCCCTGTTTCATTTCAACAGGATCTCGAGGTGGCGAGCCAGCCTTATGCCAGCGTGGAACTCAAGGTCCAGCACAAGTTCACAGCTCCCAGCCGCCGATTGCTGAAGCGCATTAAAAAAGAGGCAATTCTCAAACACCATGTCTTCGCCCAGAGCAGCGACACCCGGGAATGGCATGGCGATTTCACAGCTCCGGTGAGCGAGCCAATTACGGAGGCGTTCGGAATCAGGCGGGTGTTTAATGGCGAATTGAAAACCGAGCACCAGGGCCTGGATTACCATGCCCCGCGCGGCACCCGGGTGGTGGCCGCCAACTCCGGCACGGTTCTTTTGGCCCGGCGGCTATTCTTCGAAGGCAATTGTGTAGTGGTTGACCATGGACAGGGCCTAATGACCCTCTACATGCACCTCTCGAAATTCAAGGTGAGAAAAGGGCAGCGGGTACGCCGCGGGCAGCTCCTGGGGCTGAGCGGGGCCACGGGCCGGGCCACCGGGCCGCATCTGCATCTGGCAGTGAGGTGGGAAGGAATCTATCTGGATCCGGCCAAGCTGCTGAAACTCGATCTGCCGTCAAGCCAAGCGGTGCATTCGGCGGCAGCCGGAGCAAGGCCTGGGGCAGACAAATCCGGAGAAGCGCAGGATCGCGCTGTGTCCCAGGATTAGCCCGAACAAACGTCATTTCAGCCACTTAGCGCAGGAATCCAGCCTGCCAAGTTGAAGCTGGACACTTTGCCGATGATTTTGTGGCATAATGTCCATAGGTGAAGAATGACGACGGCAACGGCAAAAACGCTGAACGACTACTTTGTGGACTGGCTGGGCGCCAAGGCCGGTTCGGAGCAGGAAGTGGTGCGGCTGGTGGAGCGCGGTTTGCCCATTCGCGTGCTCAACCGCCTGCAGCAGCGCGGGCTCTCGCGCAACGAAATTGCCAGCGTGATCATTCCGCCGCGCACTCTCAAGCACCGCCGCAGCCGACACGAGCCTCTCTCCCGCGAGGAATCGGAGCGCGCGGTGCGCACCGCCCGCATCCTTGCCCGGGCTCAGCTGGTGATGGGAGACGAAGCCGCCGCCCTGGCTTGGCTGCGCGGTCCCCGGCAGCGCTTCCAGGGGCGCACGCCCATGGAGATGCTGGCCACGGAAACCGGCGGCCGCCTGGTGGAGCAGATGCTCATCCAGATTGATGAAGGCATGTTCGCCTGATGCTGCTGTGGCGCATCAGCAATCACGCCACGCTAGGCGGCGAAGGCGGCCTGATTGCCTCCGCCCGTTGGCACACGCAAGGCCACCCGATTCTCTATCTGGCGGAAACCCCCGCAGGCGCCCTGGTGGAAGTGCTGGTCCACCTGGAACTCGATCCCGCGCATCTGCCGCGAAGCTATAAGCTGCTCAAGGCAGAAGCGCCGGACCAGATCCCGGTGCGCACCGTTGCCAAGGCCGAACTGGCAGAGAATTGGACCCGGGATTTGCTGGCCTCTCGAACCTTGGGGGATGAGTGGCTGCGCTCCCGCGCCACTGCCCTGCTGCGCGTTCCCTCCGCGATTGTTCCTGACACATTCAACATGCTGCTGAATCCACATCACCCTGACGCTGGCCGCGTTCGCATCCTCTCCCATCGCGACTATCCCTGGGATAAACGGCTGCTGGAGTAAATGGGCTTAAAATGAGTATTTGGGATAGAGCGTATCTGGCTGAAGCCCATAAAATTTATGTCCATAGCAAAAATTCTGCACTCGCTGAGAAATCACTCCGAGAACTCCAGCCGTCACGATACCGACACCGTGCGCAAGATCGTCCGGGCGCTCGATCAGATGGAACCGCAGCAGGCCCACTACACCGCTGCTTATGCCTACATTCTGGCGCGGGTAGCCAATGCCGATATGAATATCAGCGAGGCCGAGACTCAGGAAATGGAAGCCCTGGTCCGGCAGCTCAGCGGCCTGCCCGAAGAGCAGGCTATCCTGGTGGTCCAAATTGCCAAAACCCAGACCGTTTTGTTTGGCGGCACGGAGAATTTCCTGGTCACGGAAGAATTTAACCGCATGGCCACAGAAGAACAGAAAATGTCGCTGCTCAACTGTCTATTTGCCGTTGCCGCCGCCGATAACTCCATCTCCAGCGTGGAGGACCGGGAAATCCGCCTGATCTCCGATGAGCTGCAACTCCGGCACGACCAGTACATTGACGTACGCCTGCAGTACCGCAAATATCTCTCGGTATTGAACACCTCGTCATAAATAATCGCCAGCGGTCTGGCTGATGACCTTTCGCCGATTCTGACGGCGCCATTCCAAATCTGGCCGCTTGACAGCGCCGCTAAAAGACTGCAAGATGTGCGCGCTTCGGGCGTGGTGTATCAGCGGTCAGGCCCCTGGTTCGGGCATCGCCCCGGGAGCTTTTTTCGCATTGTGGGCCATTCGGGCCATAGCACCTCACATTTCACCTGACGGAGTGATCCATGGGCGCATTCTGCGTGAGCTGTGGCGGTAAACTCGACCCCAGCGCCAAATTCTGCGCGCAATGCGGGCAAACGGTGGCCGTCACCCAGAGCGGGCCGCCTGCTTCCGCCCAGAGCGTGGCGCCGGCGGCCCCGGCGGCGGTGCCGGCAGTGGCGGCCAAGGGCGGCGGTGGCGCCAAAATAATTTTCGCGCTGCTCGGCGTATTTGCGTTCTTCGTGCTGGCGGCGGCGGGCAGCTGCTTTTATATCGGTTACCGCGTCAGGAAGGGAGCCCAGCAGTTCTCGCAAACCTACAAGAGCACTCCTTACAAAGGCAGTCGCGACGCCTGCCGGCTGGCCACCCAGGGCGAAGTAGCCTCGGCTTTTCACACTCCGGTTCTAAGTGTAGAGAACGACGGCAATACCTGCGTCTATGATTTCGGCGGCAACCGGAAAATGGCGGTGCAGGTCACGTGGGAAGGTGGCGCCATGGTCATGAAACTCGGCCACAGCGCCCTGAAAAACATCACCGGCGGCATGGACACATTCACTCCCGCAGCCGGCATAGGCGACGAAGCCTACGTCGAGCCCATGGGCTCTGGGATAATGTTTCGAAAAGGCGACGTGATGGTGCACGTAGATTTGCGCCTGGCCAACCTGAACGCGGACGCAGGCAAAAAGATCGCCGCCATCGTCGCCGGCCGGCTGTAGGCGGCAGCGCCCCCTCCATTCTGGAACGGAAAGGCTTCCGGCGCATGCTGGCGAGCCTGCGCCGGAGCCATTCCCTACTTGGTCGGTGGTGTTGTAGTGGTGCTGGCGGTCTTTTTCTTCGGGGGAGTGGTTGCCTTGGCCTTGGCCGGGACAGGCTTGACCGCGGCTGATGGCCTTGCAGTCATGGCAGCCGGCGTCTTCATCGCGACGTTGTTCACTGCGGTGCTCGGATGCGTCACCACAGCGGGCCGCCCGTTGACCATTCGCTGCGTCCGAGGAGTCGCAGTTCCCGGTTTCGCCGTAGTGCCCAAGGCTTGCGAATTGGCCGGGACCGCTTTGCCGCCGGCCGCATAGCTGGTTCCAGTACCTCCTCGCGCAACGCCGTTCGCCGGTAAGCCCGAGGGGAATGCAGCGGCATTGTTGGCGCCTGGAGCGAGGCTTGGGAAATTCAAGTTGTACTGCCGCACCGGAATCGCCAGCGCGCCGTTCTGTGCCTGTAACTCATCAATCGTGAGATTGTAGGAGTAGGCCGTGCCTACGGCGCTGTCGGGGCCGCGGCCTCTCGCCACGGAGAACAGCGCGTTGCCAGTCTGGCCAGGGTTGAGGACGAATGACGAGTCGGTCTGCTGGCCACGGTCAATGCCCATTCCCTGCAGTTCGCCTGGGTTGCCACCGGCCGGAATGTAAGTGTTGCCATTGTTATCAACCATCACCATTGATCCGTCGTGGTAAGCGATGATCAGAGGCTGGTCGGTGGAGTTGTGGAACTGAATATTCATGCGGATGACGTGCCAGCCTCCTTGCTGGCTCATCGTCATTTGCGAGACGTTGGCTTGGAACGGCCCTGCATCGAAGCAGCTCTGACCGCAGGATCCGGCGCCGCCGCCGCTAACCGCCCCGCCTCCCTGGTTCCCCGGCAAAGCGCCCTGCGCACCCGACTGGACGCCCTGGATGCCCTGCTGCGCTCCGTTCTGGACCTGCTGGCCCGCATTCTGCACCGCGCCGCTTCCCTGCTGCACGGTGTTCTGGACCGTGTTTTGGCCATTCTGAGCCGTGTTCTGGCCCTGTTGCGCCGCGTCCTTGACCTTCTGCCAGAAGCTCTTCTTCTTCTGTGGCTGTTGCTGCTGGCTTTGTTGTGTCTGTCCTTGTTGTGTCTGGGTTTGCTGTGCCTGGCTTTGCTGATTCTGGGTTTGCTGGTTCTGCCCCTGATTTTGCGCAGCGGCGGCCGAGACGGCTACCACGGTAGCGAAAACGAGGATCCGCATGGAATTCCTTGTGTCCATACACTCTCCTTCAATCTCAATTGATTTCCCCGAGGAACCGTGCCGGTTTCTGAGGGCCTTGGGACTTGGCCTAGGGACTTCCCTACACCTTTACTTCAGGATTGCTGCTGAGGGCCGACGCCAACTAGTTGTGCCGATTTCGATAGGGAGGAGAATCTTTCCGGCACTGAGTCTGCAGCCTGCGCTGGGCCGCATGTCCTCCTGTCCGGAATGGGGCGAAATGCTAGCACGCTCGGCACCTTCATACAAGCAGGTTTTCATCCTTCCGATAACTGGCGAAATCAGGCGATTACGATCGAGACGCCCGCCAACAGGAGGTTATTAAGCAGAGCGGCGCATTGTTCCCCGGGGTCCATTCAAGGAGAACCTTTCGGTTATTCTGACTGTTTGCCCCTTGTCCTGATGAACTTCAGCTCCAAACCACTGTGGAAACCTGACGACCAGGCCGCCCGCCTGGCGGAGCTTATCGCGCCCTCCGGCGATACGGCCAAGGATCACCCGCTACGCCGCGATGTGCGCTCGCTTGGGGTGCTGCTGGGGCAGGTCCTGGTGGAGCAGGCCGGGCAGGAACTGTTCGACGTGGTGGAGCAGTTGCGACGCCTAATGATTGAACACCGCGGGCGGGTCCAGCGGCGCGCGACGAGCGCGGCTTCCAGCCAGCTAATGGCGAGGGCGCAGGCCATGGTTTCAAAAATGGACGTGGCCACTGCTTACCAAGTGACCAAGGCCTTTGCCATTTACTTTGAACTCACCAACCTGGCCGAAACCGGCCACCGCAAACGCCGCCGGCGGGCCGGACAGTCGCATCCCGAGCAACCTGCGCCTGCGGGGTCGTTTCGCGGCACGCTGGCACGCATGAAAGCCGAGGGAATTTCTGTGGAGCAGGTGCTGGCCGCGTTGTGCGAAATTGAGGTGACTCCCGTTTCCACCGCCCATCCCACCGAGGTGGCACGGGGCACCGTGCTGCTGAAGCGGCGGCACATCGCCGAGCAATTGGAGCGACTGGACCGGCTACCCCTCACTGCGGCCGAAGCCCAGAGCTGTGAAAACGCCATTCGCGACGAAATCACCGCGCTGTGGCAGACCGACGAGGTGCGCCAAAGCAAGCCCACGGTGGACGACGAAATCCGCATGGGCCTGCGCTACTTCCCCCTGTCGCTTTTCTCTGCCCTGCCCAGGATTTATGCGGAGATTGCGGCAGCACTTTGCGATGTTTACAAGATCGAGGTGCAGGAAGCCGATCTGCCCAGCCTGGTGCGCTTTGGTTCGTGGATTGGCGGCGACCGCGACGGGAACCCGCTGGTGACCGCGCAATCCACGCGTAACGCGCTCGACCTGGCGCGCGCAACCATCTTGCGCGAGTACATAGCTGAGGTGGACGCCCTCAGCGATCGCCTGAGCTCATCCCTGCGGCAGGCGGAGGCCTCGACCGAGATGCTCTCCCACCTGCAGCAATACGAGCGCACTCAGCAAAATGTGCGCTTCACCTGGGGGCAGCAGAATGTCACGGAAAGCTACCGCCGCTTTCTGGCCTATGTGCAGCACCGCTTGCGGAAGAGCCGCGAAGCTGATGCCACGACTCACTACAGCAGCGCAGAGTTCGAGCAGGACCTGCTGCTGGTGCGAGATAGCCTGCGGATGCATAGAGGAGAACGGCTGGCCAAGGACTTCGTTGAGCCGCTGTTGCGAAAGCTGCGGACCTTTGGCTTGCATTTGCAGACGCTCGATGTCCGGCAGCACGCGCGCGTACACGCTGCTGCATTGGCTGAGCTAGAGCCGGCTTTGCATGAAGGCAGGAATCCGCTGCAGGCGGACACGGCGGTTTCCCCACCCACCGCAGAATTACTGGAGACCCTCCGCGCGATCGCGCGGCTCAAAGGCACGCATCCGGCGCGCGCGATCAGCCGGTATGTGATCAGCGGCGCAGAAGGCGAGGAGGATGTGCTGGCCGTGGTCCGCCTGGCGCAGGCGTGCGCAGTGCCGGTTGCGGGTTCCGGAGCGGACCCCGGCCTGATGCCGGTTCCGTTGTTCGAGTCCATTCACTCGTTGCGCGCCGCCGCCGGCGTGATGCGGCGGCTGTGGAAAAGCCCAGCGTATAAGCCGCTGCTGGAATCCTGGCAGGGCTGGCAGGAGGTGATGCTGGGCTACTCCGATTCCAACAAAGACGGCGGCATGTTGACCAGCACCTGGGAACTGTATAAGGCGCACCGGGAGCTGCATCGCGCCGCCGCCGAGTGCGGAGTGAAACTGCGCCTGTTTCACGGCCGGGGCGGCACCGTGGGGCGCGGCGGCGGGCCTACACATTCCGCGATTTTGGCGCAGCCGCCCGGATGTTTCTCTGGCCGCATTCGCGTTACCGAACAGGGAGAGGTGCTCAACTGGAAATATGCCGATCCGGTGCTGGCGGAATGGAATCTCGAATTAATGATCGCCGCCAGTGTGGAGGCGCTGCTGCGGCCCAGCCTGAAACCAGCCATCGAGCACCCCGAGTGGGAAGAAGCAATGGAAGCAATGTCTGCCAGGGCCTATGAAGTTTACCGGCGGGACATTGCCGAGAACCCCGAGGTGCTGGAATATTTCGAGCAAGCCACGCCGGTTAATGAGCTGGACGCGGCCCGAATCGGCTCTCGGCCAGCGCGCCGCAGCAAGGGCCGGAGTCTGGACGAGTTGCGCGCCATACCGTGGGTATTCGGCTGGATGCAGAGCCGGCACGCCGTGCCCGCATGGTATGGAGTAGGCCATGCCCTGCAGCAGTTCGCCAGGAAGGGCGCCGGTCATCAGAAGCTATTGCGGCAAATGCGGCGCGAGTTCCCTATTTTTGCCGACCTGGTGCGGAACGTGGAATTGGGCATGGCCAAGGCGGATTGGGACATTGCGCGCGTCTATTCCGGACTGGTGCGAAACGGGGCCGTGCGCAAGCGAGTGTTTGCCATGCTGGAAAAAGAGTTTCTTCGTTCGCGCCGCATGCTGCTGCGCGTGGCCGGGCAGAGGGATCTGCTAGAGCGCAATCGGGTACTGGCACGCTCCATTCGCCTGCGCAATCCGTATGTTGATCCCATGAGCCTGATCCAGGTGGAGCTGCTGCGGCGCAAGCAGGAGGGCGGCGCCGGGCTTGAATATGCTCTGGGAGCGACCATTAACGGCATCGCTGCCGGTTTACACAATACCGGGTAGGGGCAGAAACGAGCGGGCGCCCGCGCCACAAACCACACGGACAACAACTCCGTATCGCGCGCCTTTTAGATGCGCCCTTGCGTACTTAATCGGCGCTGCACGCGAGATGCTTCACGGCTGAAGCCGTTCAGCATGACGCCCGGAAAGGCCTCCGTCGCTGGCACCATCCTGTGTAAGACCGCGAATCCTGACGCCCTTTTGGAAAACCGCGAACCCTGATGCATTAGTGGGTAAGGCGATCGCGGCCGGGCATCCCCGCCACAATACGGAGTTGATAGCAAAAAGAATTCGCTACTTCGCGGCAGCTAGCTCATCGGTCGCTGAATCAATCAGAGCGCTCTCGTTTTCCAGTACCTTAGCGACGCGCACGATTTCCGCATTGGCTTCCGGCCAGCGCTTCTGCTCGATGCCCTCTCGCACGCCGGGCATGGTCTTGGCGCCGTAGCCGCTGTACACGCCGGGCGCATAGATCATGTGCTTGTACCAGGAACGCCGGGGCAGGCCGGCATCGTCGGTCAGGCGGCGCTCGCTCTGCATCAATTTCTGGTTCAGGCCGTCGAGCGTGGCCGCGGGCAGCCCTTGCGGAGCAGCCCACGCCTTCTGCAACGTTTCCTGGTAGCGCTTGGCACTGCGGTCAAGCTGCGCTACCGCATTTTCCAGGGGAGCGAAGTTGAGATACGGCGGCACTTCCTCGCGCGGCGGGGCCACCTTCGGACGGCGCGGATCATTGACGGCTTTGAACAAGCCGTCGTCCAACTCGCGGTCGCGTTCGATCGCCTCATTGCGCTTGTCCTGGGCAAGCTTCTTCAGCTGCGTAAGGTAGAGCTGCATGGTGTCTGCGAAATCGCTGAAATCGAAGGGCAGCAGATCGGCGTCAGCCAGTCGCATCACCGCGGTTCCTGCGGTCTGTGCCAGCGCCTTGCCGTACACGAAGTTGGTGTCGGAAAAATGCGTGTACCAGTAGAAATCGTCGTAAATGGAATGGTAGATGCCCGCATCCGGGTCCTCACCGCCGTAACCCAGATTGAGGCTGGCGACTCCCAGGTGGTCCACAAACGTGGTGTAGTCGGTGCCAGAGCCCAGCGCTCCCATACGCAAGTCGGCGCGGTCGCGAATCTTCTTCCGATCCTCATCGCTTTTGGCCTGCGCAATGCGGCCCATCTCATCACGCTGCCACACTGAAACGCCGCTCTCCGGGTCCTGGATGTCGCGGGCCACGCCGTTCATAAAGTGCTCCAGCGTATGCGAACCCTCCACACCCAGGTACCCGCGGCCGTTGCCGTCGGTGTTGATGTAGGCCACGGCATGCTGCCGCAGTTCATCGCCGTGCTCTTCCGCCCACTCGGTGGAGCCCAGCAGCATGGGTTCTTCCCCGTCCCAAGCGGCATAAATAATGGTGCGCTTGGGCTTCCAGCCCTGCTTCCGCAATTGTCCCAGTGCACGCGCTTCTTCCAGCATGTCCACCTGGGCGGAAATAGGATCGTCAGCCCCGTTTACCCACCCATCATGGTGGTTGCCGCGCACAATCCATTCATCCGGCTGGGTAGAGCCCGGGATTTTGGCGATGACGTCATTGACCGGCTTGATGTCCCAATTGGACTTGATGACCAAATGAACCTTCGCCGGTCCTGGGCCGACGTGATAGGTGATGGGCAGCGCGCCCCGCCAGGCTTCGGGAGCCACCGGTCCCTGCAATGCCGCCAATAAGGGCTGCGCGTCACCATAGGAAATGGGAAGCACGGGAATCTTGGTGATGCTTGGCGCCTCTTTCACCGACAGCCGTTTGGCGTTGGGAGTGGCCCCGATGCCGGGCGTGAGCGGATCGCCAGGGTTGGAGGAAGCAAAATCCATGACGCTGCCGCGCTGCACGCCTTCCGCCGGGCGCGTCGGCCCCTGGGGAAAAGTATTGTCCTCAAAATAACCGTCATCCCGCGGGTCGGAATAGATGATGCATCCGATGGCGCCATGCTCTCCTGCCACCTTGGGCTTGATGCCGCGCCAGGAATGGCCATACTTGGCGATCACAATGGCGCCTTTAGCGGAAACGCCCAGGCGCTGCAGCTGGTCATAATCCTCCGGCAAGCCATAGTTCACGAACACCAGCGGCGCGGTCACGTCGCCGTCAATGGAGTAAGCGTTGTAGGTGGGCAGTTGCTCGCTGGTCTGGCCGGAGGTGGGATCGCCAGCGACGGGCGGCTCCTGCATCTTGGCTGTGAAGCGGGTAGGCTCAACCATTTCCACCAGCCGCTCCTTGGGCGTGGGAAACAGGACTTCAAAGGTCTCGATGTGCGCGTCCCAGCCGAACTCCTTGAACTTGGAGAGAATCCATTCGGCGTTGGCCTTATCGTAAGGCGACCCCACGTGATGCGGGCGCGCGCTCAGCCGCTGCATGTAATCGCGCATCAGCTGCGGGCTGGGCAGAGCGCGAAATTTCTGCTCCCACTGCCGTTCGGCCGTGGAGGACGGATTGGTGAAACCCTGCAGGAGTGGTTCGTCCGCGCCCAGCGGTGCGGCAACAAGTGTCAGCAAAAAAGCAAAAAAGAGCAGCCGTCGCATATGGATCCTCGAGAGTTGGCGTCACCCGGCGAGCATCTGCCGCCCGGAGTCCCGCACGCCATGAACCGCACGCACTGATTCCCGCAGGAAGGAAGTAGAAGGTTATAGCATGACTCGCAGAACGCAAAATCAGGTGGCGCTTCGGCTAGGCACGCAAGCGCATCGCGGCCTCATCCAGCGCTGGGGCTGCGACTCGGAAGCGGGCGCCTGCGCCGCAAACAAGGACACACATGCAGCGTTAGTTCGTTGCGACCAATTTGTTCACCCGTGGACACCACTGTTCGGAAGCGGACGGTTGTGGGCTGCCATCCATATCACGAAACGTCTGTTTTCCTCTGATTCCTCAAAGAGTTAGTCAGACGGTGGTGTTGGCAACGGGAGTGCTCTATCGCTTGCGAAACAACTGAGGCGAGCGTATGCAGGCGATAGGCACTTCGATCAGCGCACCTAAACGAATCCTCGTGGCTGATGACCAGGGCAGCGTGCTGGAAGCCTTGCGCCTGCTGTTGAAGCAGGAAGGTTATGAAGCAGATGCGGTGACGCGCCCCGGCGAGGTGCTCTCCGCGCTCGAGGCCCGGGAGTATGACCTGGTGCTCATGGATCTGAACTATACCCAGGACACCACCTCAGGCCGCGAGGGGCTGGACCTACTTACGCGCATTCGCACCCTGCAAAAGGATGTACCCCTGGTGGTAATGACGGCGTGGGGCAACATGGAGCTGGCGATCGAAGCCATGCGCCGAGGCGCCCGCGACTTCATCCAGAAGCCCTGGAACAACCAGGAGGTGCTGGAGGCATTGCGGGCGCAAATTAGCGATCATCAGCGGGGAATGCGCCAGAGCCGGGAGTGGAAACAGGAAATAGCCGACGCCCGAGAGGTGCAACAGCATTTTCTGGCGCAGCCGGTGCCACAGCTTCGCGGCTATGACATCTGCGCCAGTTCCACGCCGGCAAGAATCCTGGGCGGCGATTACTTCGAGGTGAGCAGGATGGAAACCGGCGAAGCGGCCCTCTGCATAGCTGACGTGGCCGGCAAAGGAATAGGCGCGGCGCTGCTGATGTCGAGCTTACAAGCCATGCTGCGCTCCCTGGGGGGCGCCCGCCCCGCCAGTGTGTGCGGGGAGCTTAACCGCGTGCTTTGCCAGCTTGCGCCGGCGGGAAAGTTCGTATCCTTCTTTCATTGCCTGCTGGCGGAGGATAGCCGGCAGCTGGTGTACTGCAACGCCGGCCACAATGCCCCCATTTTAGTCCGGCAGGATGGCTCCGTTTTGCGCCCGCAGAGTAATGACGCGGTGCTGGGCTATTTCCGCGACTGGCGCTACAGCGAGCACGTCATCGACCTTCAATGCGGAGACCGGCTGGTGCTGTTCACCGACGGCATCACCGAGGCCTTCGACGGGGAAGAAAGGGAGTTTGGCGATGAACGGCTGGTGAAGCTGGCGAGGGAAAACCGCGCCTGCGACGCCGCTAGTCTGCATCGCGTCCTGACCTCCGCGGTGCTGGAGCACGGCGGCGAGCGCCTGCACGATGACGCCACGCTGGTGGTGGCGGCGGTCAAATAGCCGCGGCAGCTCTCATCATTGATCCAGCCTCATCCTGTGGTGCACGCGAGATGCTTCACGGCTGACGCCGTTCAGCATGACACCTTCGTGCGGAAGGCGGTCGCCGGCAGGGCGCCCGCGCCACAGATCAATCCGGGCTACAAAATAAACGCAGTCGCTTACTGCGAGGGGGCGTAGAAACCGCGCTTGGCGGAGATGTGCAGGGGCGGCAGCCCTTTGGGCGCATGGAGCTTGACAGTGATTTTGTGGTATTTACCATCGTGCGGCCGCGCTGTTGGCTGGTAGGCGATGACGTATTCATCACGAAGCGCGATGCCGATTTTAGTGGCTACGTCCGCCAGTTCATTGGGATTATCAATGGTGAAGGCCCGGCCACCAGTGGCGTCGGTCACCTCGCGCAGCAGCCCCGGCCCCTCCTGCTCCTCGACAGTGCGTGGGAAATGGTCATAAAGGCCGATAGCAAATATCTGTACGTCAGCCTCCTGCACAATGTCTTTGACTTCTCCCTCGGTGTAGCGGCTGTGGTTGTCGCCGCCGTCGGAGATGATGAGCAGCGCCTTGCGCTGGTACTGGGCACGGTGCATCTCGTCAATGCCCAGGTAAATGGCGTCCAGCAGAGCCGTCATCCCCTTGGACTGCACAAAAGGCAGCCTGCTCTCGATGTCCTGCACGCGGGGAGTGAAATGCGAAACCATTTCAGGACGGTCGGAGAAGGTGATCAGAAAAAACTCATCCTGCGGGTTGGCGGTTTCCAGGAATTGCGAAATCGCTTCACGCGCGCGCTGCATCTTGTCGCCCATGCTTCCGCTGACATCGAAAATAATGCCCACCGAGATAGGAGCGTCGTCGCTGGACAGGTTTCGAATCTGCTCTTTTTGTTTGTCCTGATAAACGGAGAAGTTGGTTTTGTCCAACCCGGTGACCAGGCGGTCCATGGGATCGGTAACCGTCACGGGAACGAGAACAAGGTTAACGTTGGACTTAAGCAGTGGCACGCCGGGGCGCAGCCCCAGAGCGACAGTGGAGGAAGCTTTGTCGAGATTTACGCGCGGCTGAATGTGGACATCGGCAGCATCCTGCCCCAAGGCCGTCAACGAAAATACAACACTCAGAACAAGTAAGGACAAGGCCAGCGGCCACCCACCTGTCTTCTTCAGGCCGGCTATATGCAAAGACTGCTTCATCGGCACCCGCGTAACGGACTGCCTGCCAACGAGACGAATAAGACGCCTTAGGGGCGCGCCTATGATAGCGCGCGTGAGGAACCAGCCGGCGTCCGCAACCAATTTCTTGTGGGTAGGATGTGGGGGTAGAAGAAATGGTTTTGCAAGAAGCGACAGAATTGCAGAGCGGCCCACGGTCGGCAATCAGAGACAGCATTTTGGGGATCCAGCCGGGGCCGAAGACGGAAGGCTTCCAGCCGGGCGCCGATTAACCGGGTCCAGGCTGACGGGCGGTCCCGCGGTGGCAGAACGCAATAGAGTCAGCGCCTGCTCGGTTTTCTTCCATTGTCCCGGTTTGAGCGATCCGTTGGCCGGCGGGCCCGAGGCAAAATATTGCAGGATATTGGCGCGAACCGCGGGGGTGAGGTGGGCGAAGTGGTCGCGGTCGAGCCGGCGGAGCAGGTCGGCATAGGTCCGGTCCGCTAGCTGATATTCGCCTTCCCGGGTGAGCAGGCCTGTATCAAGATTGCGATTGGGAATTCGCAGGTCGCCGGCGCTCACCTGTCGGACCAGCAGGCGATATTCCTGGAGGACGTGGTCCATGCTGCGGAAATACAGATCTTCCGTCTGCGGAGTGGGATTGCGGTAACCCAGAATCTTGGCCGGGCCAAAGGGCAGCAGTTTGATGAGAAACCCCAGGACCCTGGCGAAAATGCCGGGGCGGCGATAGCGGGAGCCAAACTGGCGGTTATAGTCGGCGCGCGAGAGGTGATACAGAAAATCCTGTTTGGCGCGATCGTGGTATTCGCGCTCGATCTGGGGCTTGTTGGTGGCAAGCGCCACCTGGGTCATCTCCGGAATTACCGTGCCCACCGCGAAACGAAAGGTTTCCAGGGTCAAATCGTCAAAATGCAGCAGGTGGTCGAGAGAGATACCGTAGGTATCCACAAAAGCGCGTTCCAGCAAGTCCTCGGACACGTCGAAACCGATGAAATCGTGGTACTGCTGGGAAGTGTAACGGTGCTTGGCAACCTCCAGCACATCAAAGCTGAACTCGGTGCGCAGGTGGGCGTCGTGGTCGCTTTCATAAGGAACCCAGTCGCCAAAGCGCGCGCGCAGCTTGGGATATTCCACCGGAACTGAAAGATTGACGGCAGGATGGCCAAAGCTGTCGGCCACATAATGGCTGAGCACGCCCAGGGCAAAGGCATACTCCTCCACGTTGCGGGAGTCACGCAGCATCCAAGCCACGAAGTCGCCAGTGCGAACGTAGTGCAGCATATCGGTAAACTTTGTATTGCCCAGTGGGTAATAGCCAACATCCAGCACGGCGGAGCCACCGTAGGCGAAGGCATGAGCGCGTTTGAGCTCCTCCGGGGTGGTTTTAGGAAAACGCTTGAGGAGCGCAGGAACGATTTCGGAGTCCCAGGAGAAATCAATAACCTCTTCGTGGGAGAGGACAGAGTATCCAAACAGGAGCGGCCCACCCATGAGCGGGCAAAGGATGAGCAGGAGCGTGAGGGCGCTCTTCATTCTGTGATTCAGATGCAGGTGTGAGCTGCTGGCGTTGCGGTCCAATCCACCGCAATTGTTACACTCATTCCGACCGCCCGGAGCCGGGATTACTCCCAAATAGAGACGCCGCCCTCTCCTTTGGTGCCGCCCAGCTGCGATTTCCCTCTCCATTCCCCACCTAATATCGAAGGTAGGACCCCACGGCGAAATGGGTCACAGGGAACCATGCAGCCCTGCTTTCACATTGGCCTGGGACCCCGGAGTTTCCGTCCCGTATGAAGAGCTTGCGTTCTTTGCTATTGCTGGCTGCGGTTACTGTTCCAGGTTGGATTCCCAGCTTTCCCCAGGGTGACGAATCCGCCCCCGCTCTTCTGGATATGAGCCTGGAGGAGTTGATGCAGGTCGAAGTGGAGACGGTGTATGCCGCTTCGCGGCAGAAGCAGAAAGTAACCGAAGCACCGGCTTCCATCACTGTAATTACTTCCGATGAGATCCAGAAGTATGGCTACCGCACCCTGGCGGAAGTGCTGCGCTCAGTGCGCGGCTTTTTCGTGACCTATGACCGCAATTACAACTACATTGGAGTGCTGGGATTTAACCGCCCCGGAGATTATGGCAGCCGGGTTCTGCTGCTCATTGATGGTCATAGGGTCAATGACAATATTTTTGACTCCGCCTTCACTGGAACCGAATCTCCCCTGGATCTCGACCTGATAGATCATATCGAGGTCATCCGCGGGCCCAACAGTTCGCTCTATGTGGCCAGCGCGTTTCTCGGGGTCATTAATGTGGTGAGCAAACGGGGGCGCATGGTGGGCAATCCCGAGATGAGCACGGAAGGCGGAAGCTTTGGCTCGTATAAGGGCCGCGCCAGCTACGGTGAAAGTTTCAACAATGGCCTGGAAATGCTGCTCTCCGGCTCCTACTACAGCAGCCAGGGGCCGCATCGCTTGTATTTTCCCGAGTACGACAGTCCGGCCACCAACCATGGAATTGCTGTCAATGGTAACGACGATCAGTTGCAGCAGCTGTTTGGGAACTTTTACTATCGCAATTTCAAGCTGCAGGCCGTGTATGGCTCGCGCGAGAAAGGCGTGCCCACGGCATCCTACGACACCAACTTCAACGACTCCAGAACCCGCACCACCGACATCCGCAGCTACCTGGACCTGCAGTACGACCGCAAGTTGAACGCAACCACAGATTTCATGGGCCGCCTCTACTTCGACCAGTACGAATATCACGGCGTGAACGTTTATTTCGACACTGCTTCCAACTCCGCTTACCTGAACGAAGACCTGAGCCGGGGAAAGTGGGCCGGGACCGAGGTATCGGTCAGCAGAAAGGTGCTGGACAAGCATCGCTTCTCCGCCGGCGCCGAGTTTCGCCGCAATTTTCTGCAGGAAGGGTCAAACTACGACCGCTCTCCCTACGTGGTGTACTCAAGAAGCCGCAATAACTCCACCATCGTTGCTCTCTACTCGCAGGGCGAAATCGAGCTGCGGAGCAATCTTCTGCTTAACCTGGGTCTTCATTATGACCACTACTCCACCTTCGGAGGCACGCTGAATCCACGTGCCGGCTTGATCTACAATCCCTTCAAGAAAACCACGCTTAAGTTCCTGTACGCGCAAGCTTTCCGTCCGCCTAACGATTTCGAGCTCTATTACAGCAGTTCTACCAACCTGTCCAATCCCAGCCTGCGGCCGGAGAGGGCCAGGACCATGGGCGTGGTACTGGAACAATATGTCAGCCGCCGCACCCGTCTCACAGCAAACGGTTATTACTATCCCCTCCGGCAACTGATCGGCGAAGAAATCGAGCCGGCCACCAGCAAGATGATTTTTAAAAACAGCGGCTCGGTGGACATGCGGGGAGTGGAATTCGAGCTGGCCAGAACCTGGGTCAGCGGACTGGAGGCCGGCATTCAATACAGCTTTCAGAACGTCAGAAACCAGCATGACGAGACCGCGCTCTCCAATGTCCCTAAGCACCTGGGCGGGCTCAAGCTGAGCATTCCACTGCTGGGCAAGAAACTCTTTGCCAGCTCCGACGTCAATTATGTGAGCCGCCGCCGAACTCTGGCGGGCAATTCGGTTCCCGCTTACTGGCTTCCCAATTTCACCTTGTTCAGCCAGAGCCTAAAGCAGCATTGGAAAATTTCGGCCAGCCTGTATAACGCCTTCAACAGCAGGTACGGCGATCCCGGCGCGCCGGAGCACCGGCAGGACATTCTGTGGCAGGATGGGCGGACATTCCGCTTGAAAGCCACTTACAGCTTCTAGGATCGGAGATGGACATCGCAGAAGCGCAAAGCAGGCCCACCCGCAGTCTAGGGAAATTGGGGTGCTGGCTCAGGCTAACCGCCTGCGCTGCTCTCATTCTCTGTGGCTGCCTGCTGGGAATGGGTGCGCGAGCGCAGGCCCAGGTCCGGTCAGAAGAATACCGGCTTAAGCTCGTCTTCCTTTATAACTTTGCGAAATTCGTAGAGTGGCCGGCGGATGCCTTCCCCAGCTCGCAGGCGCCGCTCAACCTGTGTGTTATCGGACAAAATCCTTTCGACCGCGAATTGGAGCAGCAACTCGCGGAACGCAGCATCAATGGCCATCCGTACCTCACCCGAACCGCTCAGGCCAGCGATGACCTCAGCGCCTGCCACATCATCTTCCTGCCCGCCGGCAGCGACCATTCGTTATCGGCAATTCTGAAGCGAGAGGGCGGTTCGAGCGCGATTACGGTGGGGGAGTCGGCGAGGTTTGCACACCGAGGCGGCACCGTTAACTTTGTGCTCGAAGGCCCCAGATTGCGGTTCGAAGTGAATATTGATGCCACCCAGCGGACCCGCTCGCGAATAAGCTCGCGCTTGCTGGTCCTGGCCAAGATCGTCAAAGATCAGCAGCCCTGAGCGGCTTGGCTCTGGGCTCTGCGCCACCACACGAAAGTACCACGACAGTAATCAATTTCTCAGCCCTGCCAGATAGGCAAAGAGCTGCACCTGCAACCGTGGCTTTGGCATTCACCTGCCGGCATGGCAAAACTCTCCCCCTAACCTCTCAGGCAGCCTCAGCTTAGAAGCTGTGATTACACCCGTCATCTGCTTGCCCGGAAGCCGCAGCCGCCGGTAACCGTAACCGCGATAACGGAAGGCACCTGGAGCAGGATTACCGGGGGAAGATGCTCAATTGGGAGGAATTGCGTAGGCTGTGTTCCGTTTCGGGATCGCCTGTTCTGGCTGGCGCCAGATCATGGCGGGAGGGTTGCACATGCTGCATCGCGTGCACTATCGGCAAACGGTGGCTATCTGGATAGCCATCTTCTTTGGCTTGCTGGGCCAGGCCTTTGGCGGGGTTACATTCACGGCGTACGGCCCGCAGATGTTTCTGCGGAGCAAGGATGCTCCGCGAGCACAAAGCGTGCCGTTCTCGGTGAAAAATCCCAACACGCAATACACCCTGTACGTGGTGAACGGCGTGAGCCCCCACCGGCCGGTGGAGAGCGCGATCATCCGCCTGAACGGCGTGGTGGTTTTACGTGAGAACGACTTTGATGAGCACCGTCACGCGATTGCTAAGTCGGTGGCAGTGCAGAATTCCAACATTCTCTCGGTCGAGCTGCGCTCCGATCCGGGCGGCGCCATCAGTGTGGAAATTCTGGGACTGGACCCTGATCCGCCGAGCATCACGGCGTCAGTTTCGCCGCAGCCCAACGCGGCCGGCTGGAACAACACGCCGGTGACTGTCAGCTTCACTTGCAATGACGCGTTTATGAGCGTGACCTGCCCGCCCCCGGTCACGGAGGACGTCCAGGGAACCAATCTGGTGGTCAGCGGCACCGCTGTTGATACCGCGGGGCTGACCGCGACTACCAGCGTCACTCTGAATCTGGATTTCACCCCCCCGAGCATCAGCACGTCGGTCAGCCCGCTGCCTAATTCCGGGGGATGGAATAATGGCAACGCCGTGGTCACTTTCACTTGCGGTGATTCGCTCTCTGGGATGGCGGTCTGTCCGGCACCGGTAACGGTCACGGCGCAAGGCATCAGCCAAGTGAACGGCACCGCCGTGGACAACGCTGGAAACTCAAGCCAGACGAGCGTTTTAGTCAGCGTTGATACCGTGACGCCGGCGCTTTCCGTCTCTTCGCCGGCCAATGGCGCCATAGTCAGCGACAGTTCGCTGGCGGTGAGCGGCGCTGTGAGCGACGCCTCTTCGGGTGTGGCCTCGGTCCTTTGTAACAACGCGGCCGCGAGTTTTGGTGGCGGCGCGTTCAGCTGCAATGTGACTCTGAATGCCGGAAGCAATACGGTGCAGGTGGTTGCCACCGATGCCGCCGGGAACAGCACTGCGGCGAACCTGAGCGTTACCTACAACCTGTCGTCTCCGCCTCCGCCGCCGCCTCCTCCGCCGACATTGAATCCGCCCCCGACGCAGATTCAAATAACTCCGACCGCTATCACCATGGCGCTGGGCGAGCGGCGCTCGGTTTCGGCCACCGACAACCTGGGGCGCAGCATACCCGCGAGTTGGGCCGTGGATGACAGTTCCGTATTGCATTTGAACTCGGACGGCAGCATGGTTGCGCTCCAGCCTGGCACAGCTACGGTTACGGCCACTTACCAGCAGCTGACGGCGCAGACCTTGATTACGGTCAGTGTCGCCGGGCCTCTGGCGGTCGGTACCGAACGCTGGAACCTTGAGCCTTTGGACGTGGTGAACAACTGGATTAACAGCTTTGTAAGCGCGCAGCCTGCGGCTCCAGGCACGCCCGATCTCTATGTTCTGGAAAGCACGCCTACCGGTACCCTGGCCCGCGCCCTGGCAGGTGATGGGCACCAGCTGTGGAGCACGCCTTTACTTTCCAGTTCTGTGACTTCAAGCAGCTCCTTCCAATGGGATAGCGAGGGAGTGCAGGCAGGAACGCCGGATGGCGGCCTGGCCGTGCTGGATAGCCAGTCGTTCAACAGTGGAGGCGTCCAGTACTCGCAGTATTCGGTGATTAAAGTGGACGCCGCATCGCAGGCGGTGGCCTGGACCTATAACAGCCCCAGCATGATGGCTTCGGCATTAGCAGTGCACCCGGATGGCGATATCTATGCGGTGCAAACCAATAACAGCAAAACCACGGCTTCGGCCGCGGTGCTGGCGCTGAACGGAGCGACGGGGCAGGTAAAATTCAGCGTTCCCGTGCCGCTCTCTTCGCAAACCTATCAAAACACCGGTTACGACGCGAACGGCAACCTGATTTGCCAGCAAGGCAATACGGTGGTGGTGCAGAGCTTGCCCAGCCATGGCCCGCTGGCCGTGCTGCCGGATGGCAACGTCTACATGGAAGTGGAAGCCACCAATACAGTGCTGCAGGGCTGCCAGACGAGCGGCTTCAGCCTGGTCAACTATTCCGACACGCTGCAGCTGGTAAAGGTGCAGACTTCCGGAGCGAGCAGCTTGATCGCCCTGGAGCAGTTCAGCGACACGAACACGCAGACCCACGGCCAGCCTGGCCAGGTGCTGCCCGATGGACAGGGTGGCATCTTGGCGGGATGGAACCGGCTGGTGAGCGTAGGTTCGAGCAACCAGGCTTTCGTTTCCCACCTGTTGAATGGAACGCAGGCGGACTACGGGCTGCCCTGGACTTCCAGATTTCCCATTAGCTTCGTGATGGCCCTGGGCGAAGGTGGAATCGCCTACGCGCAGCAGGGCGCCTTCTCCGGAGTCATCCTGACCTTTGACGTGAACAGCGGGACGGCGAACCCGGCTACCTCCAGCAACGAACAGATTGTGAGCGCGTTGGCCGGCGGCGGGGCGATCCTAGCAGATAACAACCAGATCCTTTCCGTGGATTCCACGGGCGGCACGGCTGTGCTGTCCAATGCTTTAGGCATCTACGGCGTCAGCCACTACTCCGGCCAAACGTGGCTGGGCTACAACAATAACGACAGTTCGCTCGAAGCCGCGGTAGGCCCGGCCATGGATGCGGGCGTCACCAGTTGGCCAATGCTGACGGGCAACCTGGCGCAGCAGCAAGCGCCACCCCTGCCGGAACTGCGCCACTTCCTGCCGGTTCAGCTCAGCGGACAGTATTCCATCAGTCAGTTTGAATCCGCCCTGCAGGGCACCGCGGCCAATAACCAGTTCTACGCTCTGGGCCAGGCCAGCGTGGCCACCTTCCTGGAGCAATTGGACAAGCCCAATGACGCGGTGGCGTTCCTGGGCAATTCGCTGGGTTACAACTTCAGCGGCGGGCCGCAGTCGATTGGGTTGTGCTTCTCCGCCGATTGCCTGGAGAAGACGCCCAGCGCCAGTGATCCGAGCTATCCGCTGGTGACACCGGCGGGGCTGAGCACCGGGTTGGTGGATGCTTCCCTGCTGGCGGGCAGGATCAAGGTGGTGTTCGTGGCCTCGGCGGATGACGACGCCATCTTCGAAGAATTGTGGGGAATTGATGCAACAACCGCGCACCAGGCGTTGGTTGTGCCGCCGAATTCCACTGTGAGTCTGCAACAGGCGGCGCAGGTCTGGGTAGCCATTGCCCAGAACCTGGTAGCCGGCCAGACGGTGCAGAACGCGGTGGCCAATGCCAATGCCCAGTTGGGCACGGCGTGGACGGTAGTGGGCGACGGCTCGGTCCGCATTAAGGCTGTTCAGTAGGCGAGACTGCCTGCTGATCGCGGGCCGGGCGTTGCGGGTGCGTGGCGGCGAGTTGGCTGTGAGAGGCCAACCGGAGCGGCCGTGGGCGCACCCGCCCGGCCCATTTATTTCTTCTTCGCACCCCTAGGCTCGCGTCCTACGGGTGCGAGCAGCTTCTGCTAATTTCTCATTTCCCGGAAGCCCCTCCTCCTCGTGCCGCGTCCACCTCTGCGGCCAGCGAGTCCACCAGCGCGGCTTCGTTGGCAATTACTTTGGCCACCACGGGAATGCCCTCCTCCGCCTGCTGATACTTCCTTTCTTCCAGCGGTTCGCGGATGGCTGGCAGGGTCTTAACCCCATATCCGGTGTAGGCCCCGGGAGCGTAAATCTGGTGCTTGAACCAGGGGCGCTCGCGCAAGCCTTGGTCATTGGTGAGTTCTCGTTCGCTGCGCAGCAGTTTGGCATTCAGATCGCGCACCGTGGCCAGGGGCAACTGCAGACCACCGGCCGACGCGGCCACCAGTGCGGTCTGGTAGTGCTGAGCGCTGCGGGTAAGCGCGGCGACAGCGTTGTCCAGGGGCGCGAAGTTGAGGTACGGCACGGGCGGCAGGGCCGGTGGCGGGCCCATCGGGTCCTTGGGATCGCTCACCGCCTTATACATGCCATCTTTCAATTCTTTCTGCCGCTCTACTGCTTCCTTCTGTCGGTCCGCAAGCAATTTCTCCAACTCGCCGGCATAGCGATGGACAGTATCCGCCAGATCGCTGAACTCGTAGGGCAGCAGGTCCGCATCTGCCAGGCGCATCACCGCCGTGCCCGCAGTCTGCGCCAGGGCGCGGCCATACACAAAGGTGGTGTCGGAGAAATGGGTGTACCAGTAAAAGTCGTCATAGATGGAGTGATAGATGCCGCCCTCATCCTCGCCGCCGAATCCAAGATTCATGGAGGCGATGCCGAGGTGGTCGAGGAAGGGTGCATAGTCGGAGCCGTCGCCCAGCGCTCCAATGCGGTTGTCCGGCCGCTTGCGCAACTCCTCTCGCTCCTCCGGCTTGGCGCGCGATTCCAGCACCATGCGCCGGCGCTCCCACACCGTCATGGGCGCCTTCTCCGGGTCCGAAATATCTTTGGTCACGCCGTTGATGAAGTGCTCCAGGCTGTGCGAGCCGGACGCGTAGAAGAATCCACGCCCGTTGCTGTCGGAGTTGATGTAAGCCACGGCGTGCTGGCGCAGTTCATCGGCATGGGTTTCGGCCCACTCAGTTGAGCCCAGCAGCCCGGGCTCCTCCCCGTCCCAGGAGGCATAAATAATGGTGCGCTTCGGCTTCCAGCCCTGCTTCAGCAACTCGCCGAGCGCGCGCGCCTCCTCCAGTTCCGCCACCTGTCCGGAAATCGGGTCCTCGGCGCCATTCACCCAGGCATCGTGATGGTTGCCGCGCAGCACCCACTCATCGGGGTAGGTGGAACCAGGAATTTTGGCGATCACGTCATACACCGGCTTCGTGTCCCAGTTCTGCTTGACGATGAGGTGTACTTTGGCGGCGCCCGGTCCAATGTGATAGGTGATAGGCAGCGAACCGCGCCAGTCCTCCGGCGCAACTCGCCCGGTAATGGCCGCCAACAGCGGCTGCGCATCGGCATAAGAAATGGGCAGCACCGGAATCTTCAGGATGGTGTGCGCATCCTTGAGGGCCAGGCGCTTGGCGCCCGGCACTGCGCCGACCCCTGGGGTTAGCGGATCGCCCGGGTACTGTGTGTCCATCACCGAACCGCGCTGCACGCCTTCAGGAGGACGCAGGCCGCCCTTGGGAAATACGTCGCCATTGGCGTAGCCATCCTGCTGCGGGTCTGAATAAATGATGCAGCCGACCGCGCCGTGCTCCCACGCCACCTTGGGCTTGATGCCGCGCCAGGAGCGCCCGTAACGGGCAATCACGATGGCGCCCTTTACCGAAATGCCCATGCGATCCAGTTGTTCGTAGTCCTCGCGCAAACCGTAGTTGACGTACACCAGCGGCCCGGTCACGTCTCCATCGCCGGAATAAGCGTTGTAGGTGGGGAGCTGCTCCGACTGCTGGTTGGAGGTTGGATCAACCGCCACCGGGGGCTCCTGCAGTTTGGCGGTAAAGCGCGTGGGTGCTATCAGCTCCACCAGCCGCTGCTTGGGCGTGGGGAACAGCACGTCAAAGGTTTCAATGTGCGCATCCCAGCCCCACTGATGATAATGGGCCAGAATCCATTCCGCATTCTGCTTGTCATAAGGCGAGCCCACATTGTGCGGGCGCACGCTCAACAGCTGCATGTTGGCGCGCAGCACGTTGGGATCGGGAATGGAGCGGAACTTCCCTTCCCACTGGCGTTCTGCTTGCGAATCCGCCGCCGAATAGCCGTAAAAGGGTGCCGGTTGATCGTTTGCATCAGCGGCGAACAGGAGAGTGGAACACAGGACAAAGATAATGCAGCAGCGGCTCACGAGCACTTACCTCCAGAGCGAGTCAATGAAACCGCGAATCATATCGTACTCGAGAGGTGTTCACAAATATTGCTGGCAACCCGGTGTTCACTCCCGTTTACCAGCAGAACCATAGTGGACATAAGAACCTCGCAAGCTACCTCAAAAAGGAAACATCCATGTTAGCTCCAAATGGAGGCCGAAGCAGCGGTTACGGGTTGTGTCTGAAGCCACTCTCCCGATATAGTGTCCCAAATCGAAACTCCGCGGTTCTGTAGCAGCAGCCAGCGCTAGGACAGGAGAGTGCACGTGAAAGCATTCATCTTCGGAGTTATTGTCACGATCGTCGCCATCATTGCTGGAGTCTACTTCTACTTTTCCAGCGGAAGCGCGCCGGTGGCCACTTCTGCCCAAGCCATGCCTTTCGAAAAAATGCTGGCCAACAAGGCCCTGCACGCGCGCGTTGAGAAGGAAATGCCCAAGACTGTACCTATCGCCGCCGATGACGCCGCCTACGCCGCCGGCGCGCAGATTTACCGCGACAATTGCGCCATCTGTCACGGGCTGCCCAACCAGCCGAAAACCGGCATTGCCACCGGCGAATATCCGGCGCCCCCGCAGCTTTTCCAGGGCAAGGGCGTGACCGATGACCCCGCCGGCGAAACCTACTGGAAGGCAGCCAATGGCATTCGCCTCACGGGCATGCCCGCTTTCGACAAATCGCTTTCTACCACGCAACTGTGGCAAGTCAGCCTGTTGCTGGCAAACGCGGATAAGCTCCCCGCAAACGTGCAGCAGACGCTGGCTGCTCCGCTGCAGGCAGCTCCGCCTGAACCAAAACAAGTTCCCGCCACGCCGCCTAAGCGCCGTGGCCGCCGCGGCTGATGCCTCGCAGTATTCGCCAGAACTGAATGCTGACCGCTGATTGGTGATAACTCATATGTCGAAGCATTTCTGCGTCCTTCTTCTTGTTTGCTCCTCCTGTTCGCTCGCTTTCGCCCAATCCGGCCAGTGGCTCACCTACGCGCATGATCCGCAGCGCTCCGGAGTAGCCAGCGATGAGCACGCTTTCACCCTGGCCAACGTTTCGCAAATGGGATTGGCGTGGAAGACAGTGGTTCCCAACCAGCCGCTGGTGCTGAACGGGCTCACGGCTCCCCTGGTGGTGCGCGGAGTGGCTACTTCTTCCGGCAGGCGCAACCTGGTCCTGGTGGCCGGCAGCTCGAACCACGTTTTCGCCCTCGATGCCGATAGCGGCGAACTGGTGTGGAAATTCGACTCTCCCGCCGAAGTCAAGGCCAGCGATTCGCCCGACTGGCTCTGCCCTAACGCGCTGAACGACACGCCGGTCATTGACCCGCTCAAGGCTCGCCTGTTTGTCATCACCAGCGATGGACGCCTGCTCACCCTGTCCCTGGCTGATGGCCAGCAACTTATGCCGCCCGCCCGCTTTGTGCCGCCTTACTCCAAGATGTGGAGCCTGAATTACTCCGGCGGCGTGCTCTACACCACGCTGTCCCAGGATTGCAACAACGTGCGCTCCGGCATCGTGGCCCTGAATCCGGATGCGCCCGGCAAGCCCGTGGTGTTCTTTCCCACCGTCGGCGCCTGTGCTAAGTCATTTTGTGGCGGCGGAGTATGGGGGCGTGGCGGGCCTGCGGTGGATTTTGCGGGTTTTGTCTATGGCGCTACAGGCGACGCCCCGTTTGATCCTGCCGCCGAGATGTTTGGCGACACCGTGCTCAAGCTTGCCCCACGTACCCTTGACCTTGCCGGCTATTACACGCCCGCCGATTGGCAGTATTTGACCCGCAAGGACCTCGACATGGGCACCACCACGCCGGTGATATTCCGCTGGCGTAAGCACGTGCTCACCGCTATTGGTGGGAAGGAAGGCGCGGTGTACCTGGTGGACACGGCGGAGATGTCCAGCTCCCAGCACCGTATTGCCGCCTACATCTCTCCCCGCTATACCAACCGGCAGCAGACATTTGAGGCCAACGGCATCTGGGGCGTCATGACAGCCTGGCACGATTCCCAGGGCGAAACCTGGCTGTACGTGCCCTCCTGGGGCGAACCGACTTCTGAAGCGCAATTCCCCCAGAGCCACGGGCCGGTGAAGTCAGGCACCGTGATGGCTTTCAAAGTGGTAAGTGGCAAGGATGGCAGCCCTGCTCTGGAGCCGGCGTGGATTTCCGGCGAGATTGTCGTACCCGATCCTGTGGCCATTGCCGGCGGTGTAGTTTTCGTTGTCGGCACTGGGGAGAATCCGCAGCAGGTGGAGAACGGCGACATCTCCAAGCTGCTGCACAACCGGGCGGAGCGCAATACTGGGCATGCCATCCTCTACGCGCTGGACGCGCGCACCGGCCAGCAGTTGTGGTCGAGCACTAACACGATGACAGGATGGACGCATTTCTCCGGTCTGGCGGTGGGCGATGGAAAAGTATTCGCAACGACCCGCGATGGGACAGTGTATGCGTTCGCCGTGCGCGCGCCCGGCGCGCCCCCAGCCAAGACCTGGAGCTACGCTGAGCCCGTCTCCGCGACTCCCGCATCGGCAGCAGCCACGCCTGCACCAGCTTCCGTGCCGAGCACCGGCGCCGTACCCCAGTGCGGCGAAACCAGCCAAGTCTTCGCGCAGCGTTGCGCCACGTGCCACAGTGCCGACGGCACAGGTGTTCGCTCGCGCCACACGCCCAACTTCGCCGACCCGGCCTGGCAGCAGGAGCACAGCGACAAGCAGCTCATGGATGCAGTCACCAACGGCACTGACAGCGGCATGCCCGGCTTTGGCGACCAGCTCAATTCGGCGCAAATTGTTTCGCTGGTGCGCTGCATGGTGCGCGGCTTCGCCCCGCGCGCCGGCCGTTAGCGGCGGAATAACAATTCCCGGGGGACAGGAATTACCGAGCCACGGCCGTAGCTTCCCGGCCGGGCGCACGCTTTCGCTGTTGCACGATCAATTGGATGATGGCCAGCAGGGTAATCAGGCTGATGGTAATGAGGGAGCCGACGCAGTACTCGCACCACGTCTGCAGGATGCTGGCTTCGATGTGGGTGAGGTAAAGGGAAAAACCCAGGGCGCCGGGCGAGGCGGCGGCCATGAGCCGCCACTTTTTCAGGCCTTCCATCACGAACAAAAAGAGGTAGCCGATGATGCCGATCAACGCCACCGGCACGCCGTAAATAACCGAGTAGGGACCGCGGTTGACTACGCCGCAGTCCCACACGTCGTTGATGCTGCAGGGAGTCAGGCCGGTGCTGTAGTGGATCTGCAGGGCGCGCACCGCGAGGTACACGCCGATCAGCGCCAATGCCATGATGACACGTCGCATGGGCTAGCTGCTGGCCACCCGTTCGCCTACCGGGGCCGCAGCGGGCAGCGCTCGCGGTTCCTCCGGCATGACAATCCAGGCGATCACGTAAGCCAACGCGCCCATGCCGCCGGTGGCCACCGCCACAATGAGCCAGATGACGCGAACCAGAACAACGTCAATATCAAAAAACTCGGAGAAGCCCAGGCAAACGCCGGCGATTTTGCGTCCCACGCGGGGCCGTACCAGCCGCTTGCGCGCTACTACCGCGCCCACCCGCTTGCCGCAGTAGGCGCACAGATTGGCGTCATCCTGAATCACCTTGCCACAGTAGTTGCAGTACATAACTATCCCTCTGTTTAAGATACGTTCACGGAAAACAGAAGTTCCCGTGTTTATTCTAATCTCCCGCAAAAGCCTTTTCACTGCCCAGATGCAGAGAACATCTATTTTGATTGGATTTCTCTGCGTCCCCGGCGTCTCGGCGGTAAAGGTTTTGACCGTTGGGGGGCCCGGCTCAGTCGGCGTGATAGGCCTCTTTAATGTGCTTGCGCGCCAGCTCCGCCGGCTGGGTAGCCGAATCTTCCGCGATTACGGTTTGGTATTTCTTCAGGGCCAGATCGCGCTTCTTCATTAGATCGTACAGCTCGCCCGCAGCCAGGTTGGCGCGCTGCTGGACCTCCGGATCGGGACCACGCACCGTGTCCACCAGGTTGTAGGCCTCCGCCGCTCCCTGGTAGTCCTTTTGCGCGCGCAGCATCTCGCCCAGACTGTAGGCCGCCAGCTCATAATGTCCATTGAAGCGCCCCTGCCTGCCTCCCTCAAAAATTCGGCGATAGGCGGTCGCGGCTTCCTGGTTCTTACCCATGGTGCGCAGAATATTGGGCTCCTCCAGGGCAAACAGCACGTTACGGGGATAACGTTGCGCCAGCGACCGCATGATCTCCAGGGCTTCCGGATAGCGGCCCTCGCGGCGCAGGAATAGTCCCAGCACTACCTTGGCATCGGCACTGGCCTGGCAGGCGGAGCAGTTAGCCACGTCATAGAGGTATTCAATTCCTTTTTTCTTGCTGCCCCCAATGCCCACCACTGCCACCGCCACCTTCACGCCCCAGGGCAGGCTGCCAACGACATAATTGTGAATGCCCACCACCATTTTGGCGTCGGTGTAAGCGGGGGCCAGTTCCAGCACGCGCTGGTGGTCCCGGCGCGCCCCCAGGGCGCTGCGTAGGGCAGCGAACCAGGAGCGTTCCACCAGCGCCGTGTAGGTGGCGCGCAGCCCGCGGGTGACGCCGCGGGCATACAGCGTGTTCACGTCCTTGCTGTCGTGCTCCAGGCGGTCATCTTCCAACTTGAGGGCGCTGTTGATCAGCTGCTTGATCTGCTGCTGCTCTTTAGGATCGGGCTTGCGGTGCGGTTGGCTGAGAAAACTATTATTGGAGTAGTAAGCGGTATCAAGCACGCCCATACCGTAGAGCTCGTGGAAAAGCCGCGCCGTGAGCAGGTGATTGATGGCGAAGCTATCGTCGGGGTGGGCGCGGAGGTCGTTCTCAAAATCGCGAATGGCGCGCTCGTAGTCGAGATTGTAGAAATGATCGAAGCCGGTGCGGGCCAGATTGTCTTCCGGCGGGGGGCTGACGGGTGCGGGCGGTTGCTGGGGCGGGATCGTGGCCGCCACCGAGGCAGCTGACACCAGGCACACTAGGCCTATGCAAAGGGTAATGATTAAGGTGCGGTACGGTCGCTTCACGAGGAGTACTCAGCCAGTTTACCCGAACCGGGGCTGCGCGGGGCTAGGCCCGTGGCATGCAGGTAGAGGGCTTTCCAGCTTTGGGCCATTCTTTCCGGGTGCGGGTAATTCTTGCTCCCCAGCTCCGAAGCGGCCGTCAGAATTGAAACTACAAGTCGAACAAACAAAGGCACTTGTGAGCCCGGCATTTGGTCATTATCGTGCGGACAACAGCAATAACCGTGGGAGTTTACCGTATGGCAGGAGTCGTTCATAGCCCAACACAGGAATTTTGGCAACCACCCGCCCAGGCACAGGAGCAGCCCGGACGAATGGTAGAAGTCTGCGACCGGTGCGGCAACGAATTCGTCGTGGGTGCCCGTTATTGCCACGTGTGCGGCGAAACCCGGGGAGCGCGGGCCCATTCCTCCAGCGCGGTCGGCCGGTATTTGCGTCCCGTCGCCAACTTTTTCATATCGGTGAGGCGCGGCATAGGCTTGAGCGCGGCATCGCTGGCGGCATTGGTCATCGGCTTAGGATGCATCCTGGCGGCGGTTTTCATTGGAGTCTTTTACACAGCGGCCACGGTACTCGATTGGCAAGCGCTCCAGGTGTGGCGGCTGGAGTGGCTGCTGGGCGCCGCGGTGGCTTTCATCGCAGGCATCCTGCTCAAGAAGCCCCAGCGATCCTGATTTTCCCAAAATGATTCGAGGCGGCGCGAGTCTGGCGCCGCCTTTTTGTTTTTTCCGGCGATTCAAACGGCACGGTACCGAAGTTTTGTTGCCCAGCTGTACACATCTTCTATATTCTGCTGAGTTGCCGCTTGAACCTGGAGATTTCCTTCCCCATGCCGAAGTCGCTCCTTGTCCTTATCCTGCTCCTATCATCCATCTCTCCATTGGCTGCCCAGCCGCAACTCGACCTGATGCCGCTGCCACAAAACGTACAACTGGGCAGCGGGCAGTTGCTTATCAACCAGTCGTTTTCTGTGGGCTTCACCGGCGATAAAGACGCACGCCTGCAGGCGGCCGCCGGCCGTTTTTTGCAACACCTGTCGCGCCAGACCGCCATACCCCTGGACACCCGTCCCAGCGATGGAGCCAACGGCACGCTGGTGATCGCAGTCGAGCACGCCAGCAAGCAATACCCTGAACTGGGCGAGGATGAAGCCTACGAGCTGCAGGTGAGCCCCTCCGGCGCACGCCTCACGGCGCCCACCACGCTGGGGGCCATGCATGGGCTTGAAACCTTTCTGCAACTGGTGCAGCCCTCGCCAGCCGGCTTTGCGGTGCCCGCCCTCGTCATAAAGGATCAGCCGCGCTTCCCCTGGCGCGGGCTGATGCTCGACGTCGCCCGGCGGTTCGAGCCCATCAGCGCCATCAAACGCACCCTCGATGGCATGGAGGCCCTGAAGTTCAATGTCCTCCACCTCCATTTCTCTGACGACCAAGGCTTCCGCGTGGAGAGCAAGAATTTCCCCAAACTACAGGAGAAAGGCTCGGACGGCCTTTATTACACGCAGGATGACATCCGCGACTTGATCGCCTATGCCGCAGACCGCGGCATCCGAGTTATCCCCGAATTCGATATGCCCGGGCACAGCATCTCCTGGTTTGCCGGCTACCCCGACCTGGCCAGCGCTCCCGGTCCCTACAGGATCGAGCGCACCTGGGGAATCCACAATCCGGCCATGGACCCGACGCGTGAGAGCACCTACAAGTTCCTGGACAAATTCGTGGACGAAATGGCAGGCCTCTTCCCCGACCACTACTTCCACATTGGCGGCGACGAGGTCAATGGCAAGCAGTGGGACGCCAACCCCAAGATCCAAGAGTTCATGCATAGCCATGCCATCAAGAACGACCAGGACTTGCAGGCTTACTTCAACTCCCGCCTGGAAAAGATTGTCAGCAAACACCACAAACTTATGATCGGCTGGGATGAAATCCTGCGGCCTGATATGCCGCAGACGATCGTCATCCAGTCCTGGCGCGGGCAGGCGTCTTTGGCGCAGGCCGCCAAACAGGGCTATCGCGGGCTGCTTTCCAGCGGCTACTACCTCGACCTGATGTGGCCGGCGGTGATGCACTACAACGTGGACCCGCTCTCGGGCGATGCCGCCAACCTCACACCGGAGCAAAAACAGCTGATCCTGGGCGGCGAGGCCTGCCTGTGGTCGGAATACGTTTCGCCGGAGAATTTTGATTCGCGGCTCTGGCCACGCGCCGCCGCCGTTGCCGAGCGCCTCTGGTCGGCACAAAACGTCCGGGACGTGAACTCCATGTACCAGCGCCTCGAAGCCATGCGCACCTGGCTGGAGTGGCTGGGCAACACCCACGTTTCCAGCTATTACCTGATGCTGCACCGCCTGGCGGGCGAAGAGAATATCGGTCCGCTGAAAGTACTGGGCGACGTGGTCGAACCGGTGAAGGACTACACGCGCGAGGACCTGGCTTCCACCCCGGCCACCAGCCTCACACCGCTGAATCGTCTGGTAGACGCCGTTCCGCCGGAGAGCGAGAAAGGGCGGCAATTCGCGGACATGGTTCAGCAAGTGGTGGCTGGCAAAGCTACGCCTGCCCTGTATGCGCAGATACGCGCCGAATTAACCTTGTGGCGGGCGAATGACTCTCGGCTTCAGCCCTTGCTGCAGCATTCGCTTCTGCTGAAGGAGGTGGCGCCGCTCTCCCACAACCTTTCCGCGTGCGCCGCCACCGGCCTGCAGGCGATTGACTATCTCACCGGGGGCCAGCGCCCGCCCGAGTCCTGGACTACACAGCAGTTATCCATGCTGCAACAGGCGATGAAACCCGGGCACGCGCAATTGCTGCTCATGGTGGCCGCGCCAATTGAGTCGCTGGTCCGCGCCAGCGCCGGCCTGCATCCCGCCAGCGCCGCCAGAAGAAGACGGTCCTCGGCTCGCAGCGGAAAGTAAAGAGGGCTGTTTTGCGGAACCCAAGCTCCTGACGTAGGAAGTTCGTCATGCCCTGCAGCAAGATCATCGCTGATAGCAGTTCCTTGCCACTTTTACGAACCTTCGCCCGAATAAAACGTGCTAAGGGCATTTATCACGGTTACTCGCCCCCATTTTCGCCGGTGGGAGCTTGCGCGTTCGAGCACCTGTTTGCGTACCGTGGCCGGTTCTTCCTTATACTCCCGGTATGGCTCTCATTGTTTTCCTGCGAGGGGTCAATGTTGGCGGACATCGAACGTTTCGCCCAAGCATCCTCGCAAGAGAACTGAGCCACTATGATGTCGTGAATGTCGGCGCCGCAGGCACCTTTGTCGTTCGTAAACCTCCCTCTCGAGCAAAGCTCCGTGCTGAATTGCGCCGAAAACTGCCATTTGAGGCGGAAGTTGTGCTGTGCGATGGCCGCGATCTCATCCGCCTGGAGAGGGAGAATCCGTTTGCAGCTGAGCCGTCATCCACGGATATTGTCCGGTTCGTGAGCATTCTGTCTAAGACCGGCGGTGTCCGGGCGTCGCTTCCAGTCACGTTTCCGTCAGGCGGAGAGTGGTTGGTGAAGGTGATGGCGTCGGAGGGACAATTCGTGTTTGGCATGTACCGCCGTCACATGAAGACGATCGGCTATCTTGGCCGCATTGACAAGCTGTACGGTGTGCCGGCAACGACACGGAATTGGAACACGATCACTGCGATCGTGCGGATTTTGAAAGGCTCAGGTTGATTATGATGCCTTTGATCTGACATCCCTCAGGAAGTCTAGAAATGCGGCCAGCCCTGCGCTACTGTACACTCCCGGTACTGCTCATATGCTTACTTTGGCTCTTGCAGTGGTGCTGGTCACTTGCATCTATGGCGTATTCCGCGTCGCGACCTGGAATACACCCTATCGGGTTGACTGGCCTGGAGTGTGGCGCTTGGCCTGCGTCATCGCAGCACTCCGACTCACTGCGCTCTGGCTCGGCTCTGCCGGTCTCCGCCGTGCCGACTGGCCACAGATTCCGGCATACTTCGCATTGATGCTCGATTTGCCAGAAATTTATTTGGTTAAGGGCGTACGAAACGCGCCTGATCGCTGGGTGATATTAAGCAGCTTGATATTGGCAGTCACGAGCGTGGCCTGGGCGGCAGCTTTCTTTTGGGTCTGGAATCGGCTGAGGGCCAAAGCTGAGACGCCGCGGTGACAAGCCAATCGTCGGCAGCGCCTATAATTTCATTGCGTTTCTATGTGCTGCTTCTGCGTCTCCGTGGCGGATTTTGCTTACAACTCCACCTTGCGCAGGCGCAGCGAGTTGCTGATCACGGAGACGGAACTGAAGCTCATGGCCGCCGCCGCGATAATCGGGCTCAGCAGCACGCCGAAGAACGGATACAGCACGCCGGCCGCCAGGGGAACACCCAGCGAGTTGTAAATAAACGCGAAGAACAGGTTCTGGCGGATGTTGCGCATGGTGGCCTGGCTCAGGCGGCGGGCGCGCACAATGCCGCGCAAGTCGCCTTTGATAAGGGTCACGCCACCGCTCTCCATGGCCACATCGGTGCCCGTGCCCATGGCGATGCCGACCTCGGCCTGGGCCAGCGCGGGCGCATCGTTGATGCCGTCGCCCGCCATGGCCACCACCCGGCCTTGCGATTGCAGGCGCCGCACCACTTCTGATTTTTTTTCCGGCAGGACCTCGGCCTCGAATTCCTCGATGCCCAGCTTGCGAGCCACCGCCTCGGCCGTCGCCCGGCTGTCGCCCGTCAGCATGACCACGCGCACGCCGTCTGCACGCAACTCGCTGATCGCCCGCGGCGTGGACTGCTTGACGGGATCGGCGATGCCGATTACTCCAGCGGGCCGATGGTCCACCGCAATCAGGACCACGGTCTGGCCTTCGGCGCGGAGCGCCTGAGCCCGCGAAACCAACTCGCCGGATGCGACCCCGATTTCGGCGAACATGCGTTCGTTGCCCGCCGCCACTTCCCTGCCTTCCACGCGTCCGGTTATGCCGCGCCCGGTGAGATAGCGAAATTCTTGTGACTGCGGCAGGGCCAGCTTGCGCTCCTCCGCGGCACGCACCAGCGCTGAAGCCAGGGGGTGTTCGCTGCCTCGCTCCAGGCTGGCGGCCAGGCGCAGCAACTCCGCCTGCTCCAGGTCAGCCATGGGTAACACGGACATGACCCGCGGCTTGCCTTCTGTGAGCGTGCCGGTTTTATCCACTACCAGCGTATCCACCTTCTGTAGGATTTCCAGCGCTTCCGCATTTTTGATGAGCACGCCGGCGCGCGCGCCCCGTCCTGTTCCCACCATGATGGCCATGGGCGTGGCCAGGCCCAGGGCGCAGGGACAGGCGATGATCAGCACCGCCACCGCGTTCACAATGGCATAGGCGAAGCGCGGCTGCGGCCCGAAAATCGCCCAGCCAATAAATGTGAGCACGGCAGCCGCAATCACCGCCGGAACGAACCAGGCCGAAACGCGATCGGCAATTCTCTGAATGGGCGCGCGGCTGCGTTGCGCCTGGCTTACCAAACGCACAATCTGCGCCAGCAGGGTTTCGCTGCCCACCCGCTCTGCCCTCATCACCAGCGAGCCCGTGCCGTTCACCGTGGCGCCCACCACCCGGCTGCCCCGCTCCTTCTCCACCGGAATGGATTCGCCCGTGATCATGGATTCATCCACGGAACTTGTGCCCTCCAGCACCGTGCCGTCCACCGGAACCTTTTCTCCCGGGCGGATGCGCAGCCGGTCGCCGGGATGAACCTGGTCGAGCGTGACGTCCTCTTCGCTGCCGTCCGGGCGCAGGCGGCGGGCCATCTTCGGCGAAAGGTCGAGCAGGGCGCGAATGGCGCTGGAGGTTTGGCTGCGCGCCCGCAGTTCCATTACCTGTCCCAGCAGCACCAGTGCGGTGATGGCAGCCGCTGCCTCAAAATAAACGTGCGCCTCGCCCTCGGCTCCTAGGAAGGATGGCGGAAAAATTCCTGGCGCAACCGTCGCGACCACGCTGTACAGGTAAGCCACCCCAATGCCCATGGCGATCAAAGTGAACATGTTGGCGCTGCGGTTCACCACCGAAGCCCACCCGCGTTGGAAGAAGGGCCAGCCCGCCCACAACACCACCGGCGTGGCCAGGGCCAGCTCAACCCAGTTCAACATCCGTCCGCCCAGCGCGTGCACCGCCATGCCGGTCATCGCCAGGGCCAGCAGCGGTACCGTGAGTGTCACGCTCACCCAGAAGCGCCGCTTCATCTTGCGCAATTCGACACTCTCTTCCGGCGCGGCGGTGATGGTGCGCGGCTCCAGATCCATGCCGCAGATGGGGCATGTCCCCGGCTGGTCGCGCACAATTTCCGGATGCATGGGGCAGGTGTATTCGATTTTTACCGGCGGCGGCGCCACTAGCTCCGGCTCCAGGTCCATGCCGCATTTGGGACAGGCACCCGGACCAGGCTGGCGGACTTCCGGATCCATGGGACAGGTATAGACGTGCGCATTGGCCGTCGGGATCGCTGTAGTTGCGGCGACTTTTGCCGACGCAACCTGCACGGCTGGCGCGCGCGAGGGTGCGGCGGGCCGCAAATATTTTTCCGGATCCGCCTGAAATTTTTGCTGGCAGGAAGGCGAGCAGAAGTAAATGGTCTGCCCGCCATGCTCCACTTTGTACTTCGCCGTGGCCGGATTCACGCTCATACCGCAGACTGGATCCTTGGCTGTGGGCGGAGCAGCAGCGTTCTGCGCGGGTCCCAGGCTGACCAGGGACGAATGTGCGCCTGCTCCCGCGTCGTTTTTGCCGGAGCCGAATTGCACCAGCCCAGCGTCGGCCGCTGGTTTTGGCGTCAGATATCGTTCCGGCTCTGCCTGGAACTTCTGCGCGCAGTGCGGGCAGCAGAAGTAGTAAGTTTTGCCCTGGTGCTCGGCCTGGGCGCGCGCCCGGTCCGGGTCAACCTTCATGTGGCATACAGGATCTTCCACCAGTTCCGCCATATCCCACCTCAGCGCGCATGCTTAAAGAACAGCGACGCCAGTTCGTCATACACCTGGTTGGAGCGCGCCTCATTCCCTGAGCGCACCGCCCCAGTGACGCAGTGCTGCAGGTGGTTGCGCAACAGCAGTTGCCCGGTGGCGCGCAGGGATTCCTGCACCGCTGACACTTGCTCCATCACGTCAGGGCAATAGCGCTCCTCTTCGACCATGCGTTGCAGCCCCCGCACCTGGCCTTCGATGCGCTTCAGGCGCAGCAATAGGCGGCCTTTCAGCGCCTCGCTCATGGAGGCGGCGTGCTGCGGCCGGCTGGCGCCATTCGATTTCCTGGTCACGGTTTTCTCCTCGCTTATGAATAGTATATACCCCTATGGGGTATAATGCTGTTGTTGTTTAGGCTGCGCTGCCTTTGCCAGCTCTCGCGCTCCTGCCGGCGGGCCGAATGGGATTACAATTGCGGGGCGCCTAGGGCCACGGGCTGTGCTCTCTGAATAAATTCGAGGTCTCCAATGGCCACAAGCAAGCTCGCCTTCGCTCTTCTGGCTCCCGTGCTTCTTGCCTTATCTTATCTGATGGGCGAGTGGGCGCAGGCCGCAGCTGCCCCTCTCCCGCTTCCACCGATCGCCCTTCAGCAGCGTAAGGTCCTCCGTTCCCTCGGCAAGAAGTCTCTCCCCAGAGGCGTACACGCCAAGGCACCTCAGCCGGAGCCCTGCTGGAAAGTTGCCGGCATCTCGCCCGAGGTCATCGCCCGCCGCCGCAGCATCGAGCAGGAAACCCAGGCTCGCGTGCGCCAGATCTGTGCCGATTCTTCTCTTTCTGACCAGCAGAAGCGTCAGGAAATTCGCCGCCTCCGCCAGGCCGCCAGTCAGGAAAGCCTGAGTCTCACCACTCTGGAACAACGTGCCGCGATGAAGCAATGCAATGAGGAGCGTGCCGCGCAGCATGCTCACCCGCATCCTGTGGCTCACCTGCCACGGCCTGTTATGCCAAATCCACGGCCTCACCCCACCGGCCCTTGCGGCCAGATGCGGTGAGAGGCGAAGCGCAACACCACGACACAATTCCCTCAATAAAGGTACAGAATAATGTTGACACGGGAATGTTCCTGAATTACGGTACGCCCACATGGGGTGTGTGTATCACTGCAGAGGCTGAACGTTATTGTCCAGCCAGGCTTCTCGGTTCCTTCTTTTTCACATTGCGATCCTTAGAGAATTAGCGCCACGGCTCCAGGGACCCTCGGACCTTTTTCCGGCCAATTTAGATTTGCGGTAGTGCTAGGCCCAGTAATGCGGCTGTGGGAAAGACCTGCTTACGGCCCCTTTTGGGTGCGCGCTTAACAAACCAACCACTCACCATTCCGAAGGAGAGCCTGTATGAATTCTCTTCAAGTTTTGAAAATCTCTGCTCGCAATCCGATCACGAATTTGCTCCTTTCCCGTACTGCACAAAAGACGATGCTGTTTTGTGCGTGCCTTGCCCTGCTGCCCGCCCTGACCACCGGCGCGCTGGCGCAGGCGGCCGCGCCTCTTCATGGTGCGGGAGGCCGATCAGGAGCACCGGTGCATGTTGCCACCCCCGTCGGACACATCAATCGGGCGGTGCCCACCGGGTTGTCGCGGAGCATTCATCATTTGATGACCCCACAAGGCATGGCGGATAAGGCACGCGCCGAGCTCGGCCAGCTCCCGTCCGGCACCAAGCCCGTGGCCACAACGTTTTCCGGCGCAACCGCCACCCCTGCGCTTTCCTCCCCTTCCGCCCCTTCGCCCGGAAGCTTTAATGGTGTTGGCGACACAGGTTTCATTCCCCCGGACGGTGCCTTAGCCGCCGGACCTTACAACGTGATTCACGCCGTCAACGAGACCATCGCGATCTATAACAAGGTAGGGACCCTTCAGTACCAGGACAGTATCGATAATTTCCTCTGCTGCGGAGCCGCCAACGGCGGCGATCCACACGTGGTTTACAACCCTTATTTAGGCAGGTTCTTCTTTGCCGTAATCGGCAACAACAGTGCCAAGAATTATTACCTGGCGGTATCCAACGACAGTGATGCCACCCACGGCTGGACCTATTACACGGTCGATATCGGCGATACGGTGGGCAACGTCTGGTGCGACTACCCTCAGCTTGCATTTAACGCGGTGGCTACCTTCGTCACCTGCAACATGTACGATTTTTCCAATAATTTCAGCACCGCTGCGGTAACTACTTTCAACTCCTCGCAAGTCGCCGCCGAGGGCGGCATCGAGTGGTGGATTAACTGGGGCTTCCATGAAGGGTTCCTTAACCTGTTTTCGTCGTTCACCATTCAGCCAGCGCGTGAATACGGCGCAGGCGGCGGCACGGGCGAGTTCCTCATTGATGCGCAAGGAGGCGGAGGTTCTGGCAGTACCCTTTCTGTGTGGCGAGAAACGAACGAATTGAACTGTTGCGGCAGCAGTCAGAGCAGCCCGAGTTTCAACTCCACCGGGTACGGAGTTGGTGGCTACAGCACACCGCCCAGCGCTCCCCAGCCGTTTGGGGTCCTTAACATTGATACCGGTGATGCCCGCCTGCTGGGCGCCTTTTGGCAGGGTGGCCTGCTTACTACGTACCAAAACACCACCGATACGGGCGTGGCCTCGCTCGCCTCCACCCAACTCAACGTCTCCTCCTTCCCTACCATCAGTACCGTTTTCGACTGGCAAATCGGCAGCGGGGGCGCCGATGCTCGGTACTACCCCGCAGTAGACGCGAATAACTCCGGTAACATGCTGATGGTCTATTCCCATTCCAGTACCGGTGTTTACGCCGAAGCGCAGCAGTTCGGGATTTTCTCGAACGGCTCCATCGACGGTGTTGATGACGGGTTCCATAGTGGCAACGGTACTTACCGACGCATTGACACCAACCGCTGCCCAGGCACAACCATTACTGCCAACTGCAACCGTTGGGGCGATTACTTCACGGCCAGCCGCGATCCCGACGGAACCGGCATTTGGGGCGAGGCGGAGTATGTCTCCAGCACCAATACCTGGGGCAACGCCATTGGCCTGTTTTATGACAGCACGTTCGTGGCGCCCACACTCACTAGTCTTTCTCCCCAATACGTGAGCCCCAATGCGCCTTTCACCCTTTTCGCTTTTGGCTACAACTTCACCACTGACGCTTACATCGTGTTCAACAATCTGGGCAGGTCAACTACCTTCTGGAGCGGCCAGGAGCTGTCCACCAACCTGGCGGCTTCCGACATACCCACCTCCGGGGCCTATCCGGTCTATATCTTCAATCCGTCTCACCCCGGAAGCTCGAACACCATGTACGTCTACGTCGCTCCGTTTGCTAGCGACGACAATTACGCCAATGCCATTACCTTTAATACCCCCTACTCGACCGCGGAGAACACAAACGGAGCCACGGTTCAATCCACCGATCCCAGTCCCTGCGGGTACTTCCTCGGCAACAGCCACAGCGTATGGTTCAAGTACACACCGACCGTGAATGGCACCTTGACGCTCAGCACCGCGGGCAGCAACTACGACACCGTGCTTTCCGCCTATACCGGAATCCCGGGAGCCTTCACCAACGTGGCCTGTGACGACGATTTTAACTTTACCTTGCAGTCGCAGATCAGTTTCCACGTCACTGCGGGAACCCCCTACTCGATCGAGGTGCAATCCTACGATTCAAGCTCTGGTGGGTTCATGGACTTTGCCGCCGTTTTTGATCCTGACAATGATTCCTGGGGAAGCCGCTTTAACGTGGGCGCTCCCACTTACCACGCCCCCCTGGAAGACACTACCCAGACCATTACCGGTGGCGAAGATCCGGTGGCACCCTGTGGAGCTGGCTCCTTTAACAGTCATAGCGCCTGGTTCAACTACACTCCCACTGCCAGCGGCATGGTGTTTGCCAGTGCGGAAGGGTCGAACTATGACACGGTGATCTCGGTCTATACCGGCTCCCCGGGAGTGTTTGTACCTCAGGCCTGCAATGATGACTTCTACGGCTTGCAGTCCATGGCTCCGTTCTATGCCCTGGCGGGGACACCCTATTCGATTATGGTCCAGTCCTTCTCCAATGCCGCCGGCGGCAACCTGCTCCTGACCATGAACAAGCCGGATCTGGTGCCTACTCCAGCTTCGGCGGCTTTCACGGTCAAGCAACCGATTGGCACCACCAGCGCCGCCAAGACCATCACCATCAAGAACCAGAACACCAATACGGTTCACATAAACAGCGTCACTTCCAGCGCCAACTTTGGTCTGACCACCAACACTTGTACGGGAGCGAATATCGCGCCTGGGGGTAGCTGCTCCTTGGGCGTGGTGTTCAGTCCCACTAATCCCGGCGCCCTTAAAGGCAGTATTACGGTCAGCAGCGGCGCCAATAACTTCAGCCTGGTCATCAATGCCAATGGTACGGCGGTCTACCCGCTGGATTTCACCGTCGCCTCAGTTTCCTTCCCATTAACAGCGGTAGGCACCACCAGCGCTCAGAAGCTCGCCACGCTGACCAACTACACCTCAGCGGCGATTCCCCTGGGCACGCGCTCTGTGAGCGCCGACTTTAACTCCAGCGACAATTGCGGCACGTCATTGGGGGCGCATGCATCCTGCACGTTTACAGTATCCTTCACCCCCAACCGGCCCGTGGCTACTACCGGCGTGGTGACCCTCGCGGCCACCACCTCGCCCCAGCCGATTTACCTCGGTCTCACCGGCACCGGCTCCGGCTCGGTAACCACCCACGTGACGGTGACGGCGTCACTGAGCTTCGCCAACACGTTCATCGGCCTGACCTCCGCCTCCAAGACGGCCACCCTGAAGAACACCGGCACAACGGCGATCACCATCAATGGCTTTACGGTATATGGACCCTTCACCGTGACCGGCGGAACCTGCACCACTCTTGCCGGCGGAGTGCTGAGTCCGGGCTTCTCCTGCACCTACATCGCCACCTTCACCCCGAACGCGGTGAGCGCGTTTAAGGGAGCCCTGGTCATCCGCGACACCGATCCGACTGCCCGCCAGATTGTGGCCCTAGTGGGAAACGGCGTTCCGGCAGTGACCTTCTCCAAGACCTCACTGAGCTTAGGCACTGTGCTGGTCGGCGGCACGAGCGCGCCCCAGACCGTCACCATCACCAACAACACCTCCGCCGGCATCAGCAGTTTTTCGCTGACGCTGAGCGGCGACTACGCTCTGAGCAGCACGGATTGTCCGCTGACTGGAACGCTGGCCGCGCATGCCGCTTGCCATGCGTCCATCACCTTCCATCCGATCACCCAGGGCGGAATCATCGGCGGCTCCCTGGCCGTCAGTGGATCACAACTCGGGACTCCGCAGTTGCTGGGCCTCACCGGCACCGGTAACTGAGGGGTGAAACAATATGGTCCCAGCCAGTCCGTTCTCGACTGGCTGGGACCATGATTTAAGCGCTTTCGAACTATCTTTTCAGGCTGCCCGCAGCACGTTCTCTTGCCAGTTGCCGCATTCCTCCACTACTTCAATAAAGAGCCGCCGCACCATACTGTAGGCCATTCCTTCGGGACTGCGCTGAATCCACTCGATAATCGAACTCCGGCAATAGGTATGGTCCAGGTAATTCATTACATCGGCCAGGATGCGAATTTGATCGAGATTTCTTTCCATGCTTTCTCCCGCAATCCGCCAGATACTATTTAGGATGCAGTTTTTGGGCAAAAAGTATCGTTTGCTGGCCAGCCGCTACCCTCCTCAGCCGGCTAACGCTGCTCGCTCTGCCGGCTCTCAGGTGGTTGGATGTGCAGGAATTGTCGTTATTTGAAGCTTTCCCGGAATTATGCGCGCCGCGAGACTTTGGAATTCTCGCGTCCCTCGGCGGGATAAAAGTTGGGCGCGGCGTAACTTTGGCTGGAATTCAACAAGAGGGCGAGAACAGCAATTCTGGTTCGCTGGTATTCGCTTTGACCTACATTACAGTTGGGAGAGACCGCGCCAGATGGAGCCAGATTATACCCCTCGCGGTCAAGAGCTCGTCATGTTTCTTCATCTCAAGTTGAGAATTCCGCGGATGGGTTCCGGTCCCCCAGCCGGTGTTGACCGCGCCCCTGCGGCGTGGCAGACTCGCGCCTCAGGAATCCACACCGCCTACACCAAATCCTTGTGACCCGCTTCGCATGCCTCCTGATTCTCGAACTGCTTCTCGGCTTCGGGCAGGCGCGCGCTTACGATGTCCTGTGTCGCAACGGCAACGCCGCTTTTCACGCTACTTTTCCCACCGGAGTCCAGGTGGATGTGGGACCGCCGACCCAGGGCGCTCTGGCTACTCGCATCTGCCGCGCCACCGTGGGTTGGGGTGGCCAGCAACTTGTAGTCGCCGGGCAAGCCGCCGAGATTGATCTCGACCTGTTCGGCGCGGACCTGGGCGATGGCGTGCCGGTGGCCGCCTTTCAGGTGAAGAATTCCACCGCCGACTGCTGCATGACGTACAAAATCTATTCTCTCAACAATCCCCCGCGGTTGCGGCGCACTCTGCAGGGCGGCGCCTACTTCAGTGGCGCCGACAGCAACCTCAATGGCCAAGTCGAGATCTGGACGGATGATGCCGCTGCGGTGGACGGTTTCGAGGGCCTGCATCTCTCGCAGTTGCCATTTCTGCCCACCTGCGTGCTGAGCTTTCGAGACGGAGACCTGCTGGACGTCAGTTCTGAATTCGAGGATTACTTTGACGATGTGGCCGCCAAGGTACGTGCCCAGATGAACGCCGAGCAGCTCGCTGCTTTCCGGCGGAGCGACGGCCGGCTGGCATTGCCTGCCGGCTCGGGCGGCAGCCAACCGCTGCTGGCCGCGAAGGCGCAGATCCTCGAACTGGCATGGGCCTACCTGTACAGCGACCGGGAGAAGCAGGCCTGGCAAGTCCTGGACCAGATGTGGCCGCCCTCTGATGTGGCCCGCATTCGCTCCGCCCTGCTGCAGGCCCGCACGCGCGGCCTTCGCTCCCAGGTGGACGGTGTTTCTCACGCCACTCCCCCGCTGGAACCGGAACACGTGCCCATTTACGATTCCACCAAAGTACGCGCCCGCCCCATCATGGTCCGTTACTATCCGCCGGCAAACGGCGGGACCTGGCGCGGCAAACTGAAAGTAAAGCTGGTGGTGGATTTCGCAGGCAAGGTTTGGTCGGTGCAAGTTTCCGGCAAAAACAAGGCCGCTTACGATTTCGTCAAGCGCTCCGCCGTGAACTGGAAGTTCATCCCCGCCTTGAACGGCGACGAACCCGTTGCCAGCCGCGTGCACATGACCATCTCCCTGGAGCAGTAGGCAGGACCTGCAGGGAGTTCGCCTGCCGTCGGGAAGGTACTCTCCCAGCCGCCCGCTACAACTTGGGAATCATTTGCCGGCTGGCGTTGAGGTGAACACGATTTGGCTGTGGTTCAGAAAGTCCTGCAACTGGTCGGCGGCTTCGGAAGGGCCGCGGAGGAAACCTGAGGAGATGGTCATCACCGCCAGGGTGGCTGGGCGCCCCAGCAGCCGCGCTTTGGTTTGTGCCAGTTTGACCTCGGTGGCCTCGGACGTGGGCTTTTCACCCGCCCAGTACCAGGTCCATACCAGCCGTTGCCCTGCTGCGGCCTGGATCACGTCCCAACGCACGCGCGTGCTCCGCTGATTGATGGTCACCTTGCGGTAACCGCCTGATACTTCTGACCAAGCCTTAGGGTTGGAAAACTGGTTGTAGCCGCTCACCAGTTCCACTCCGTCGCCTCCCGAATAGTTTGCCAGGTAAACGTCCACCATGTGGTCGGCGGAAGCGTAACTGCTCGTGGATTCGGAACTGGGGTGAAGCTTTGGAGTCCAGCCCTGGTCGTAGGGCACGGTTGTTCGCCAGGGTGCGTTTACCATCAGGATAGGTTGGGATGAGGCTTGGGTCGCCCGCTTCCACAAATACGCGTGGGCCGCTGGCGCCACCCCGATTACCACCATCGCGCACAATGCCGCAGCGGCAAATCTTCCCCTGCGCCCTTTTGCCATGCGCTCGGCGGTATTCTCTGCGCGTCCCACCGGCTCTGTCCAGCCTGCTTCGCGCCACCTCAAACCCACGCTGAACAGCAGCAGTTGCAGGCCTGTAAAGAAAACAAATCCGTAGATGATGTGGTCCACTCCCACCGCCAGGCGGTCATTGGTGAGGTAAGCCAACAGAATAATTCCATAGGCGCGAATGCCGTTGGCGACGATTGGCACTACCAGAGAGGCCAGAACGAACAGCGCACGGCGTTTCCGCGAGCGGTAGATCAGCGACGCATACACCAGGCCCAGCACCAGCGACGAAATCAGATAGCGAATGCCGCTGCACGCCTCCGCCACCACCCACGGCCCGGTGGGCACCCAGATGGTACGGTTCTCCAGGATCGCGGGCACGTGCGAGAGCTTGAGACAGGCCACCGCAAAATGCGCTGTAAAATCCTGCAACGGTCCGATCGCCGACTCTCCGAAGGGGACCGCAAAAAATAAAAACAGCAGCGGGAACCAAAGCAGTCGGACCACCTTCGTCCCCAGCACCACCCACAGCATGGCTTCCAGCATGGCCACCAGAGCAAATTCTTTCACCACATTTACATCGCCCAGGCTACCCACCAGCCACACTCCCGCTACCAGCGCCAAAACCGGGAGCATCCAGTAGCTGGGTTTAGGACGGAGCGCCAGCAATGGTCCACGGCGCACCCATACCAGGTAGAGAAAGATGGGAACGATCAGGAATCCATGGGAAAAGGTGCGGCTGGATTCCCAGGTATTGCCAATGAGCCAGGCCGTTTCCCGAAATAGCGCCAGAGCAACCGCTGAAGCTACGATCACCCAAACCCCGGCGCTCCTCCATGTGTTAGGAAACGCTTCCGGCGCGGCAAGCTCAGCAGCCGCAGAGGAGCCGGAGGCCTGTTCCGCAAACGGGCCAGAGTTAGTGGGTGTTAACACTTTGGCAACTATCGCTATGGGGGTGGGCCCTGTCAAGCCGATTTCTTGTAAGCAGTTGTTTGACCATCCTTTGCAAGGCTTTCCCTGAGTAGTAATTGTACTGCCCTCAGGGCTAGCGGCTAGCCGGCCCTCCCCCTTTAGACCGCAAAGTTTTGCACATCAATGCCAGCCGATATACCACCAGCTTGGGGAATTCCTTGAGCACCACTCCCCGGGTGCTGCGATCTCGCCACCAGTCCGCCCGGTTGAAGGAACCGTCCTGCGGCACCGCCAGGTAACGGATTTTCAGGCTGGGCGAAAGCAAAGAGCGTGCGCAAGCCCGCACCCGCCGCAAATGGAATGCGCTGCTGATAATCAGTACCGAGCCGATGCTCGGCCGGCTCTGCAGCCATTGCCCCAGGGCGCGCATTTCACTCAGAGTACCCAGGTATCCCCTGGGGGTGCGCGTTGGCGTGCATTTTCCCGATTCCAGAGCGACGAAATAGTGCCGCTGGCGAGCCGGCACCGGAGCTGCAACCGCTGTCAAATCCAGCGCCGTAGGTAGGACCAGTTGCGCAAAGCGTCGTATCTCGTACCTGCCTACGCTCAGCAGCAGGATGGGCGCAATCCCTTGAGAGTAAAGCTCCAGAGCGAAGACTTGCCGGGTGTGCCGTCCCGCAAGAGTGAAAATCAGGTCCCCGGGCGCAACTGCATCGCAGGGGGCGAGCCAATCGTAGATGCGGGCAAAAAGCCGCTTTAGCACGAAGAGCATCAAGGTCTGCCAGTATACGAGGCCTGCGGACGCAATTCCTTCAAAGCAAAGCTTCAGGAACCGGCGGCTGATTATTGGCCACCATCAACCGGGCGGGCATGGACGCACGCTGCCAGCCGCTGTACGATTGTCCTGCTCAGCGCATCTTCCCGACTCCGCCGAATTTGAGGCACATCCTGAAAATTGCGCGACCAATTCCCGCCAAAAAGGGGCACCGGCCGTGAGCACAGCGGGCCGCCCGACGGCCGCTTCCCTTTCTCATACGACCATCAGAAGCCCCCGGAAGCCGGTTTCAGCTACATTTGGGCTCATTTTCGCCAACCTGCTTGTCTTCTTCTTAATGGCCTGGAGCGCCGGCCATGTGGTGAACTTCGGGGGCAACCAGGTGCTGGGTTGGGGTGGAAATTATGGGCCTCTGACCCTGGGGGGACAGTGGTGGCGCCTGGTTTCGGCCATGTTTGTGCATATCGGGCTGCTGCACATCGCGGTCAACATGTGGGCTCTGTATGAGTTAGGCCTGCTGACTGAGCAAATCTACGGTGCGCCGACCACGCTTGTCCTCTACCTGCTGACGGGAGTGGGCGGGGCCATTGCATCCCTGGCATTCAATCCCGTTATCGTGACCGCTGGCGCTTCGGGAGCGATTTTTGGGCTGGCGGGCGTTCTCATAGCCACCCTGGCACTGGACCGCCATGGGTTCGGCTCACGAGCCCTGAAGATTGCTCTGGCTAGCCTGATCGCCTTTGCCGGCTACAACCTGACCTATGGCTTTCTAAAGGGAGGTATAGACAACGGCGCCCACCTCGGCGGGCTGGTTTCCGGCCTGGCTCTGGGCGCGGTGCTGGGCCGCAATCGCGCCAAAGAGGGCGCGCCCAGGCTGGGGGCTCGCCTCTATTTGGTCTGTTTTGCATTGGGGGCTTTGGTCTTGGGCTTTGCGGCCGTGAAGAGCACGCGAGGGCAAGCGGCGGCAATCGAATCCGCCAAGCGGGACCTGCAGATGGGGAACGCCGATGTGGCCATCCGAAAACTGTCGCAAACCAGGCCGGACCGCAACGGTGATGAGTACTTTTCCGTGCTGGCCATGGCGTATACGCAAAAGCAGCAATTCGAGGTGGCTGCGGGTTATTACCAGAAAGCGCTGCAACTCAACCCGAAGAATGCGGCGGCGCGCCGCGGGCTGGGGCTGTTGCTGGTCCGCAGCGGACGCCTGGAGGACGGGCGCAAGCAACTGGAAGTGGCGGTAAAACTGGATCCCACGGCGGATGCAGCCTGGTTCGAGCTGGGAATGCTGTGGCAAAGGCAGGGCAATTACCAGGAGTCGGTAAAATGCCTGCAGAAGGCGGCAGCCCTCGAGCCCAGTTCGGCCCCTACCCAATTCGCTCTGGGAATCTCTCAAATGAATCTGCGGCAATACGACGGCGCAATTGCCGCTTTCCAGAAGACCACCCAGCTCAACCCGGCCGATTACGGCGGATTTATCTGGCTGGGAAACGCCTACGGAGCCAAGGGAGAGACAGCGCAGGCGAGCGCGGCCTATGCCCGGGCACAGCAGCTGCGCAGCGCCGCGGCGGCGCGTGCCCGGCGGCGGTGAGTTCGAGAGGCTTCTTCCTTGTTTAGTGTTAACATCAGCCACTCAACAGGCAGGCTATCACCCCAGGCGAAATCCTTCTGATCATGGAGCTCGACTTTCAGCATGGCCAAATTAAGCCGGCGCCTAGCAGCGCCGGCTGTGACAGCCCGCCAACGCAGAACTGGGTAACGGCCCTGATTCTGTGCGCCGCCGTGCCCTACCTCAACACCCTGCTCAATGATTTCGTCTATGACGATAGCGTGCAGGTTTTGGCCAATCCGTTCATCCAGAGTTTCCATTACCTGCGGGAGATTTTCACCACGACTGCCTGGTCGTTCACCGGACAAGGGCCCACCAATTATTACCGGCCTATGATGTCGTTCGGCTACCTGCTGTGTTATCAGGTATTTGGCCGCGCAGCTTACGGTTTCCATCTAGTCAATGTGGCTTTGCACGTGGCCGTGGTGTTGGCGGTTTTCCTTCTCACCGCCCAGCTCTTCCAGTCACGCCAGCTGGCCTTCTGGGCGTCATTATTGTTTGCACTTCACCCGGTTCACACCGAATCAGTTGCCTGGATTGGAGGAGTGACAGACCTGGAGCTGACCGTCTTTTATGTGCTTACGTTCTACCTGTTCGTGAAGTCAGCCCGCCCGGCTGGACAGACTGACAGGCGCACCCAGTTTTTGATGCTGGCGACGTTCATCTTGGCGGCTTTTTCCAAAGAGCAGGCCCTTACCCTGCCGCTGCTGGCCGTAATCTACGAACACGGCCTGCGCGCGGACCGGGGAGAGACAACCTGGTCGCAGAAGATTTCGCGCTACGACCTGCTGTGGATTGCGGCGGCGGCCTACATGGTAGTGCGGGTGTGGCTGCTGGGAGCGTTCGCTCCTCTGAAGCAGTTTCCCGACCTGACACGCAGTCAAACCGTGCTATCGGCGGTGGCGCTGCTGGGCCAGTATCTCTGGAAATTGCTCTTCCCGGCTCGATTGTGCGCATTTTATGTCTTTTACAAGAGCGTAAGTCCCTGGGATGGGCGGGTGCTCGCGGGCGCTGTTGCCGCGATCTGCTACGTCGCGCTCTTATTCTGGCTATGGAGGCGAGCTCGCGCCCTGGCGTTCGGGTTGGTGTGGCTGCTGCTGACGCTGCTGCCGGTATTGAACGCCAACTGGGTAGGCGAAAACGTCTTTGCCGAGCGATACCTCTATTTACCGTCAGTAGGCTTCTGCTGGCTGGCCGCTTGGGTTGGGCTGTGGCTGTGGCACAAGGCGGCGGGCACCCGGCCGGCCTGGAAGACCGCCTACGCCCTGGGCCTGGGAATCCTGGCGATCCTGTGCGTGCTCAGGATTGTTACGCGCAACCGGGACTGGCATGACAACCTTACCTTCTACAGCCGAACGCTTGCAGCCTCCCCTGACGCTTACCTTATTCGTGTAGATCTGGGTGCTGCCTACGACGAACGCGGCGACACAGAAAGCGCTGAGCGTGAATGGCAGGAAGTGCTTAGATCCCATCCCCACAATGCCGTGGCTTTGGCCGATTTGGGAACCTTGTACAGCAGGCAGAATCTGAACGTTCTGGCAGCGGAATACCTGCAGCGTTCGGTGAACGCTGATCCTCGCTATGCTGAAGGCCACATCAAGCTCGGCTTCGTATACCTGAATTCGGGAGAAACAGACAAAGCCGAGGCCGAGTTCCTCTCGGCAATCAAGATGGCGCCCTTGAATGTTTCAGGCTATGGGGGCATGGCAAATGTGTACTGGAAACGCGGCGACTCGGCGAAAACAGAGGAACTGTTTAAGCAAGCGGAAAGGGTGAACCCCTCCGATCCGCGGCTGCATTTCGCCCTGGGAGAGTTTTACGCACGCACTGGCCGGCCGGAGCAGGCACGCATTGAATATGAGAGGGCGCTCCGGCTTGATCCCGGAAACGCACCAGCGCTGGCTGGCCTAAAGGAACTCAATTCCCAATCGCACTGAAGAGCACAACGTAAACATAAAAGAGGGTGCCTTTCGGCACCCTCTTTCAGCAAATAGCCGTGTTCAGATGTTTTGCAGTCGTTACCGCTTGGCCGAGAGACGGCGCCGCAGTAAGCCGCCGGTTAACACAAGTCCCGAGCCCAACAGAGCAAGACCGCTTGGCTCCGGCACCTTGCGAGTGGGTGGTCCGCTGGTGATCAGCCCAGTGTTGGTAAACACCGTTTGGCCGATGGCACCCGCGTTGGCGCACGCGCCGGTGGTGTTGTTGACCGACTCGCAACCGTAGGCGATAACAAACGACCCGAGGGCGGCTCCGGATTCGTCAATCGTCCACGGCTGGTTGGTTGGGTCGAGACTACCGGGGAGCATAAAGGCATACAGAGTGAAACTGCTGGGCGCCGCAAAGCCATTGGCGACGTCGGCTCCCGACCAGTTGACAAATGACTCGCTGCCCCCGGAGGCGAGACCGAGCTGATCGAAGGCGCTCCCGGTCGAGCTTGCGGTGAAGTTTGCGGTGTTGGCAGTCAAACCGTAAGTGCCCACCGTGGCGGCTGAGCAAGTCCCGCCGCACCCACTGAAGGTGATTGCGGGTACTCCGCTACCATCGTAAACGCCCACGATGACCAGCAGAGGATCCAGCAGAGTGTGGTTGCCGGCAACGCCAACCACAAACCCTCCGGTTCCGGCGTTGATGATGTTCGGATCCCCACCCGCAGGCGAGGTGCCCGACTGTTGGATATAGAGTTGTGGGTCAATTACGTCAGCCTTAGCAGTGTAGCTCGCCAAAGCAAACGTCAAGAGAAAAGCTGTGAACACGGCCAGATGCGTCAACTTCTTCATAAACACCCCTTGCGTAATAATTCGGACCGGTTTTTTCCGGGCCTGAATTGTGGCACACCTGGAACTAAGCAATTGCCCTGCCAGCTACCCTGCTAGGTTGGCCCAAACTTGTACTGTGTTATCAGTTACTTACAAGCGATTTTGAAACCTGTGGAAATTGCACCGCAGGAAAGCTGCAACTGTTTGTACATTTTGAAAAAACTCCTGCGTGAATGAGGCTGGACTAGCCCGGCAAGTAGTTCTCCATAAAGGCACAAACAGCCCCAAATGAGCAAGGACCCCGGCGCACGCCAGGGACATATCGGACGTGTCCAATTGGCGCTTCCGTCAGGTCCCAGAACCGATCTCCACCCGTCCTACCGTTACCTTTCGGGTAGTACCCCTGACCGATAAGCTCTGTCTCAAAGAATTCCTACCCCACAAATCGAATGAGGCCAATCGTAATGTTCAGACAAGACACGAGCATTCAGAGGATTTCCTGGAATCGAGCCGGGCTGATTGCAGCCCTGATCTTCACCCTGGCCAGCATGGGAATGGCCCAGGGAAAATCCACCTCCCCAGCCGCCACAAAGCGCGCGGCAGCCGAAAACCTGACATTGCAGTTCATGGCGCTTCATAACCAATACCAGGCAGCTGGCGTCAATCAACGCGCTGCCCTGGCAGGACAGATGTCCTCGGTCGTAGCGAGCCGCAAAAAATTGCTTTCCACACTGATGGAGAGCGATCCGGGAGCAGTACTCCGGGTAGCCATTCCGAGCGCATTGCAAACGGGCCTGCCTGCTAGTGTTCAGAGCCAACTCGAACAGCGAGTCCAACTCCAGGGCACGCTAAAGGTTCTCTCCCAAGACGGGCCTACGAGCGCCCGGCTGCGTCATTTCCTGGAGGTCCAAGGACGCCAAGTGGAGCTCCATTTTGCGAAGAATCCGCCGACCAACCTGCTGACCGGCTCCATTGTGCGGGTGAACGGCGTGCAACTTGAACAGAAGGTAGCGGTGGCTTCTGGAACCACCAGCACAAGCTTCCAAACCGTTTCCTCCGCCCTTCCGGCCGCGTTTGGCGACCAAAAGACACTGGTGGTGCTGCTGAACTTCCAGAACAACATTGTCCAGCCTTACACCACGACCTACGCGAATGACGAGACGTTCGTCAAAAACAGCAACTTTTACCAGGAGATGTCGTTTGGCCAGACCTGGTTCACCGGGGACGTAGTGGGCTGGTACACGCTTCCCATCAGCAGCACCTGCGACCTGGGCACGATTGCCAACTCCGCCAACCAGGCGGCCAGCGCTGCTGGGGTCAACCTCTCTGCTTACCAGCGGTTTGTATATGCTTTTCCCAATGCGAATTGCGGTTGGTGGGGGTCGTCCTACATAGGCGGCTCACAGGCATGGGTGAGCGGCGGCTACCGGCTAGCGGTGCTCTCTCATGAGCTCGGACACCTGCTTGGGCTGTACCACTCTCATTCCCTGGGTTGCCGCCCCAACGTGGACACCGGCACCTGCACCACCTCGGAGTACGGCGACACCCTGGACATGATGGGAAACAACAATAACTTCGAAGGCGCCCACTTCAACGCCTTCCAGAAGGAGAGGCTGGGCTGGCTCGGGTATGGCAGTTCGCCCTCAATCCAGACGGTACAATCGAACGGCACGTATACCATTGGGCCCTATGAAGCCCAGGATGGCACCAGCAAGGCGCTGAAGATCCTGAAATCCACCAGCAACGGCCTCAACACCTGGTACTACGTGGAGTACCGCCAGGCGCTGGGATTTGACAGTTTCCTGACGAACTATCCCAATGTAACCAATGGAGTTGTGGTCCACCTGGGGACGGACTCCAGCCCGAACAGCAGCGACCTGCTGGACATGACGCCGGCGACGACCTCGTGGATGGATCCGGCCCTCGATACCGGCCTTAGCTTTACGGACCCGAGCAACGGAACCACCATCAGCACGGTGGGGGTAAACAGCACCGGGGCAACGATAGCGGTGACACTGGGTGGTGGGGGCGCAACCCAGACCTGCACGCGCGCCAACCCCAGCATTACACTTTCGCCGTCGCAGAGCGCGTGGGTGACCGCAGGAACCGCCGTGTCCTTCGGAATAACGGTGAAGGACAATGACAGCTCCGGCTGCAGTGCCTCCACGTTCAGCTTGGCCGGCAGCGTGCCTTCGGGATGGAGCGCGGCAGTAGCGTCGCCTACCTTGAGCTTGAGCCCGGGAGGCAGCGCCTCGACCACGCTGCGAGTTACTTCCCCGAGCGGCACAGCTAACGGGTTTTATACCGTGGATGCGAGCACCACCAACACGTCCGCGCCGACCCACACGGCGTCCGGAAGCGCAACCTATGTGATTGGGACCGCAACGAGCACGACGATCACGGTGAAGACCAACCAGTCGAGCTACTCATTTGGGCAAACGGTGAGCGTAACCGTGACGGTGATGGCGGGTACCCCGGTTTCGGGGGCCAGCGTGACCGTGACCATCACCAAGTCCAATGGTTCGCAGGTGACCCTGAGCGGCACCACCGGCAGCAACGGGGTGGCCCTGGTCAGCTACAAGGTGAAGCGCAAAGACCCAGCCGGCAGCTATGCGGTCCGGGCCTCCACCAACAGCAGCGGCAATGCCGCCACGGTAGGGGCGACGACCAGCTTCACAGTGCAGTAGACAACATCGTTCAGCAAAGCAAAGCCGGCCTCAACGTTGAGGCCGGCTTTTTTATTTATGTGAGCGCAACCAGCAAGCCGCTCACAAAGGCAATTGTCGGGCGGCCAATCAAGGAGGAGGGTACGGAATCATTTAAAGGTGTGGCCGCCTAAACAGCGGCCACACCCCAAGGAGCGAAACAGGCGCTGATTCTACAGACCGATTTTACGGCGCAGCAACGAGCCCCCGAGCAACAGACCCGAGCCCAGAAGCAGCAAGCTGGCCGGTTCTGGAACCTTCTCGGTGTTAATGATGTCGGTGCTGCTGGCAGTCCAAGTTCCGGCCGGCTGATTCAAGTTAATCCCGATAGTAAAGCCAGCCATCTGCCACATGGTGCCGCTCAACCCTAATGCGGCCAGCAGTTCCGGATTCTTGGTGTCGGACGCAGGGTCGAAAGACAGTAGGCACACCGCGGTGGTACAGCTATCAGTGAATCCGTTGATGGTTCCGGTCAGCAACGTGATATCGCTGGTAATGCCCAAAGCCTCGACGTCCCCGGTGATGCTAAACGCGCCGGTGGCGGTGTTGAAATCCAGCGAAGCAACACCAGTCGCGTTGGTGCCGTTTGCTGTACCGGACAAAGTATAGTTTGTGCAGGTTGCAGTGATGCACACCAGCAACTGCTCCAGGGGAATACCAGACCCGGTGAAGTTCGAACCTGACTGCGTAATGGTTCCACCAGCTCCGGCAGCGCCCGTGCCAAAGTCAATGTGGGAGTCTGCGAGCATGGGCAGACAGGTAAGAGCGAGAATGACCGTCAATACGCCAAACAGTTTCCGCATAACATCTCCTTGAAGGGGTAGGCAGCAGATGACCTGCCCCAAGAGCCCAGGGTCATCGCCTGCTTCGGCGGTGTATGTTGCACGCCCAAAGCCAAACAGCTGGGCAGCTTGGAGGTTTTCCACACGCTTTGCAAGTATCTAACCAGCAATTACTTACGTAACGTTCGGCGGGAAAACAAGTAACCCGAAGCAACGGAGTAAGGGGGCGATGTGACAAAACTCTGCGCTTTCATGGCGGTATTTTTGCGGCTTGACCGGGATGACTTTATCCCTAGTTGGCGGAAGGAAAACAAGAGGCAAATGGGCGGGCAACGACGATATCCCAGAAAGAGGGCTGAGCTAGCAGCGGTTCAGAATTCCAGATATGGAACGACCCATTTACGGAACACTTCGGAGTTCAACCGCGGCTGCGGCCCAGTTGCCGCCGCCGGAACTGGTGACTTCGTTGACCACCGGGCCGGGGGTGGGCGAACTGTTGTCATTGAGCACAAAACCGATGTCGAGGGGCGAGAGCACGCTGCCAAAATCGCGCAGGCCGCCGACG
>JAICWP010000023.1 GCA_025934735.1 Terriglobales bacterium
ATGTTTTGGGTAGGGGACGGTTCCTAATGAGCGATACATAACTGTCATGGTGCAGCATTTAGTCAGCGGGGTTAGTGGGTGGAGAAGAATTTGTCTGCGCCCTCTGCGTTGATCTTTACTTTTCGCGAACAACCACGAACCCTGGCACCCACAGCAGGGCGCGTTTGATTTCGGAGTCTGGAAAAATGCAAATCGCCTGGCGCGCCCCGCCGACCAGAACGTCAATCTTGATGGTTTCGGAAGGGCACGGCTTCAGCCGTGCCGTCCAGAGCCGATCACTATGGGGCTTTAGCCCCTGAGGGATGCTGTTCGAAAAGAATTTCTCTGCGCTCTCTGCGTTGATCTTTACTTTTCGCGGGAAACCACGAACCCTGGCACCCACAGCAGGGCGCGCTTGATTTCGGAGTCTGGAAAAATGCAAATCGCCTGGCGCGCGGCCTCGGCATACTCCTGGGCGCGGCGGGTAGCGGCATCCACCGACCCATACCGCTGCAGCATCGCCAGAATGTCGGAGTGGGTGAAGCCGTTGAAGGCGCGCTCCCGCAGCACGGCTTCGATCTTCTGCCGCTCCTCGGTGCTGCAGTGTTCCAGAACATGGATCACCGGCAGCGTGACCTTGCCTTCGCGCAGGTCGCTGGCCACCGGCTTACCCAGCACGTCCTCGGTGGCCGTCAGGTCGAGCACGTCGTCGGCAATCTGGAACGCCATTCCCAGGCTGCGTCCGTACTCCGCCAGGCGCTCTTCCTCTTCGGCGGAAACTCCGCCCAGAATTCCGCCCAGGCGCATGGCGACGGAGAATAGGCAGGCGGTCTTGCGGTGAATAAGCTCCAGGTGCTCGTCCAGCGAGATGCAGCGCCCGAGCTTCTCGAGTTGCAGCAGTTCGCCCTCCACCATCCGCTGCGTCAGGTCAATCAGCACATCGAGAATGCGGAAATTGCGCTCCTGCACTGCCAGCTTGAAAGCCTGCATGTAAAGCCAATCGCCGGCCAGTACGCAACGCGAGTTGCCCCACTGATGATTAGTCGAGGGACGGCCCCGGCGCATCTGCGCTTCATCAATAATGTCGTCATGCACCAGCGTTGCGGTGTGAAGGATCTCCACCACCGCGCCCAGGCGGATGGCGCCCTGTCCCTCGTAGCCGCAGAGTTTGGCCGAAAGCAGCAGCAGCGCCGGGCGGATGCGCTTGCCCCCGCCGTTGCGCAGGTACTCGCCAATTTCGGTGATCACCTGCACGTCGGAGGCGGTGTCGTCGCCGAACTCGCGCTCAATGGCGAGCAGGTCCTCGCGCACCAGCTCAAATACCGACTGCAGCGTGATGGGAGCCGTGGTGGCCATCTTCTGTGCGTTCTCTAGTCGAGCCTGTATCCGTGTGCTATCGAGCACTCACAATCGCTCGCAACGGCCTCACAATCGCTCTCGCAACGGCCTCACAATCGCTTTCGGAAGGGCACGGCTTCAGCCGTGCCGCCCGTCTACCCCAATCTCGCGCGGCTTTAGCCGCCGAGGGTCGCCTTAGGCCCATCTTCGAACCATTTGCCGACGCACTCTTCATTGCGATGCCGCGCCGTTGTCCGCTGCTGCACTCAAACCGAGCGGTAATTGGTGAACTGCATGTCAATGCCGAAATCGCTGTTGCGCAACAGCGCGATCACCGACTGCAGCGTGTCGCGGTCCTTGCTGCTCACCCGCACCAGGTCGCCTTGGATGGAAGCCTGCACCTTGTGCTTGGAATTTTTGATGGTCTTGACGATCTCTCGTGCTTTCTCCGTCGAAATCCCCTGCTGCATGGAAATTTTCTGCCGCACCGTGGAGCCGGCGGCTGGCTCGATCGCGCCGTAGGTCAAGGCTTTCAGCGGCACCCCGCGCTTCACCAGCCGCTGCTGAAAAACGTCATTCACCGCCTTCAGCTTGTAGTCGTCCTGCGAGGTCAAGATGATGGCGTCCTTGCCCTCCAGCGCGATGTTCGACTTGGAATCCTTAAGGTCGAAGCGAGTGTGAATTTCCTTGAGCGCCTGCTGCATCGCGTTCGAGACTTCCTGCAGGTCCACCTTGCTGACGATATCGAATGAGTTCTCTGGCATAAGATCAAACCACCATTATCGCGTGCTACTTAAATTAGAGCTATGCAATTTAAAAAAGTCGTAAAAGTTCTGGCTGGTGCGCTCCCCCACTTCGTCACGGGAAAGCCCGCGCAGTTCGGCGATCTGGCGCGCCACCTCCAGCACGAAAGCCGGCTCGTTACGTTTGCCGCGGTGGGGAACCGGAGCCAGAAACGGCGAATCCGTTTCGATGAACATGCGGTCCAGCGGCGCCTCGCGCGCCGCATCGCGGATATTCTGCGCCTTGGCGAAGGTCACATTGCCCGCGAAGGAGATGATAAATCCCATGTCCAGCGCCGCCCGCATGTGCTCCAGTTGCCCGGTAAAGCAGTGCAGCACGCCTCCCAACCCGCTGCTGGCCCAGTGCTCGCGCAGCAAATGCAGGCAGTCTTGCCAGGCATTATCGCTGCCGTCGGAGGGCCTGCAGTGGATCACGATGGGCAGCTTGGCGGCGCGTGCCAGTTCCATTTGCCGCGTCACCACCTCCCGCTGCACCTCGCGCGGCGAGTGGTCGTAAAAATAATCCAGCCCGATTTCACCCCAGGCAATCACTTTCGGATTCTTGGCCAGCTGCTCCATTTCCGCGTAGTCGGCATCTGTAGCCAGTTTGGCCTCGTGCGGATGGACCCCGATAGTGGACAGAATCCAGTCGTGCTTCTCCGCCAGTTCGATGCCGCAGGCCAGCGAGCCCGGACCGGTGCCGCTCCCGATGGCCACGATAGTGTCAATCCCCGCCGCTCGCGCCCGCTCCAGTACCTGCCCGCGGTCGCCATCAAACTGCGTCATCTCGAGATGCGCGTGGGAATCTACAAACATCAGCAACTAGCTCCTGGCTACGAGCTAATTAGCTAGCTGGCTGACTAGCTGACTAGCTTTTGACGCCAACTAACTCCCGACTCCTGACTTCCGACTTCCGCTATTTCAGCTTCGCCCCAACCGGCACATCCTCCAGAAACCCCGCCAGCACGGGCTTGCCCTGCTCGCCCACGGAAGCGGCCACGATCATGCCATCGGAAACGAGACCCCGTAGCTTGCGCGGCGCCAGGTTGGCCACAATCACCACCTTGCGCCCGATCAGCAATTCGGGGGCGTAGGCCTCCGCAATTCCGGCCACCACCTGCCGCGTTTCGCTTCCCAGGTCCACTTCCAGGCGCAGCAGTTTGTCAGCGCCCTGCACCTTCTCGGCCAACTTCACCTGCCCCACGCGCAATTCCACCTTGGCGAAATCGTCAATGCTGATCTTGCCCTCGGGCGGGCCTGCGCCGGCCTTTGCCGCTGGCGTGGTTGCGGGCGCTCCCGCGGCGGATGCTGCCGGTGCGGGCGCGGGCTTCACTTCCACCGCTCGTCCTGCTGGTTGTGCCGCTGCTCCTGCTTTCTTTTCGGTTTCCACAGTCGGTGTCCTTCGCTCCTGTTCCATAGCCTGCATTTTTTCCACGACGCTCTTGTCTGCGCGGGGGAAGACGGGTTCCACTTTGCCGATCTTCGTCCCCAATGGCAGTTGCCCCCACTTCAATTCCGCGAGCTTGAAGTTCACAATCTCCCCCAGGCCCAGCTGCGCCCAGATGCGCGCGCTCGATTCCGGTATCACCGGATGCGCCAGCGCGGTCACTACCCGTAGCGCCTCAGCGCTGGTGTAGAGAATCGTACCCAGGCGTGCGCGGCTTACGTCGTCCTGCTTTTCGCCCAGCGTCCAGGGCTCGTTCTCCACCAGGTACTTGTTGACGGCGCTCACCAGTGACCACGCGGTTTCCAGCGCGTGCGAGAATTGGAACTTTTCGAACTTCGCATTGAACTCGCTGATGGTGCGGCGGGCGATCTCGGCAATCTCGTCATCCGCCGGCTTGCGCGCCTCCGTCGGCGAAGGATATGGCACCTGCCCCCCAAAGTAGCGCGTGATCATGGTCAGCGTGCGGCTGGCCAGGTTGCCCAGATCGTTCGCCAGGTCGGCGTTGTAGCGCTGCACCAGCGCGTCAAAAGAAAATGACCCGTCCTGTCCGAACACAATCTCGCGCAGCAAAAAGTAGCGCAGGGCGTCGCGGCTCATCGCTTCCACTATGGTTTCGGCGCGCACCACGTTGCCCCGCGACTTGGACATCTTGTCGTGCTCGAACAGCAGCCAGCCGTGCGCCACAATCGTTTTTGGCAGCTCCAGCCCAGCAGCCATCAGAAATGCCGGCCAGTACACGCAGTGGAAGCGCACAATCTCCTTGCCGATCATGTGCACGTCGGCGGGCCAGTAGCGCTGGAAACGCTGCTGGTCGGCCGGATCCGGCGACCCGAAGCCGATGGCGGTGCAGTAGTTGCTCAGTGCGTCCAGCCACACATAGATGACGTGCCCGGGATCATCCGGCACCGGCACGCCCCAGCGGAAGGTGCTGCGCGTCACCGAAAGATCTCGCAGGCCGGAGCGCACGAAGGAAGCCACCTCGTTGCGCCGTGTTTCCGGGCGGATGAAGTCGGGCTGGTCGCGATAGAGCTTCAGCAATTTTTCTTCGAAGGCGGAGAGCTTGAAAAAATAATTTTCCTCGCTCACCGTTTCCGTCGGGCGCCCACATTCCGGGCAGGGCGCTCCCGGCCCGGCGGAATCCACGTAAAGCTCATCGAACACGCAGTACTGCCCGGTGTACTTGCCCTTGTAGATGTAACCGTTATCGCGCAGCCGCCGAAACATCTCCTGTACGCCGCGCTTGTGCTCGGCGTCGGTGGTGCGGATGAACTTGTTGTAGCTCAGCCCCAGCACATCCCAGAGCCGCCGAAATGACGAGGAAACTTCATCCGCCCACTGCTGGGCCGGTTTCCCCGCGGCCTGGGCGGCGCGCTCCACGTGCACCCCGTGCTCGTCGGTGCCCGTGAGGAAGAATACGTCCTTGCCCAGCATGCGCTCCCGCCGCGCCATCATGTCGCACACAATGGTGGTGTAAGCGTGTCCGATGTGGGGACGCGCGTTGACGTAGTAAATCGGGGTGGTGATGTAGAACTTGTTATCCATGCTGATGGGGGTCCGCGCCCGCTAGGTAAATGCGAATCGCTTCCTGCATCACGCTCTTCAGCGGCAGGTGCTGCTCGCCGGCGATCTTGCGGCAATCCTCATACTCCGGGGCGTAGTTGCTGATCGTCCCATTCAGGCTGGCAACCTTAATGCGCACCTCGCCCCAGCGCGTCTGCACGCTTACCCAGCGCCGACCCAGGGCCCGCCGCTGCTCCTGCCGGATACGAACGCCCAGCGTCGAGGTCTCGGCGAAAATCAGCTTGGCCAGGCGCTCGGCATCGCTCGGTTTGGCCAGCAGCGTCAGGAGCATGCCCGGCCGGTTCTTTTTCATCTGCAGCGGTGTTCCGAAAGCGTCCAGCGCGCCCTCCGCTAGCGCCCGGTCCATCACGTAGCCAAAGACCTGCGGGTTTAGGTCGTCAATGCTGGCTTCCAGCACGGCAATGGCCTCCTCCGTGGGCGCATGTGCCTCCGCGCCTGATTCGCCCACCGTCAACCGCAGCACGTTGGGATAGCCAGCAAATTCGCGGGTCCCGGCGCCATACCCGGTAGCTGTCACCTTCATGCTGGGAAACGCGGCAAAGCGCCTGGCCAGGGTTTTGGCGATGGCTGCTCCCGTCGGTGTCACCAGTTCTTTCTGCGGCCCGGAAGAGTACACCGGCGCATCCTTCAGCAGTTCCAGCGTTGCCGGCGCAGGGATGGGAAATGTGCCGTGAGCGCAGACCACCGTGCCCCCACCCACGTTGAGCGGCGAGCAGATCCATTCCTCAACCTGCAGCGCCTCCGCACCCACCGCCGCGCAGACGATGTCCACCAGCGCGTCCACGGCTCCCACTTCATGGAAGTGAACGCTTTCCACCGGCACCTGATGGATTTTGGCCTCCGCCGCCCCCAGGTTTTCAAAAATCGCGATGGCGGTGTTCTTGGCCGTATCAGAAATGTCCTTGGCCGCCCGGATGATCTCTCGAATCTCCTTCAGCCCTCGCCCATGCGCGTGACCACCGCTCGTGTGGGCATGGGTGTGACCACTGCTTGGACTGCTTGTGTGGAGACTGCCTGTGTGGAGACTGCTTGTGTGGGCACTGCTTGTGTGGGGACGGGGCTCTGCCCCGTCCTGGGCGGAGCGAAGCTCCGCCCCAGCGCCAGCATCGTGCTCGTGATAATGCGAATGTCCGCCGTGCTCCCGACTCTCGACTCCTGACCCCTGACTCCCGGTTTTCAACTCCCGCTGCTTTTGGTACTCTTCGCGCGGCAAGTCCTTCTCGCCATGGGAGTAAACATCCACCTTGATGGCGGAAATTCCGCTGCGATTAACTCGGGAAATCTCCAGCCTGGCGCCCACGCCCAGCGCTTCGACGGTCTCCTCCAATCGGCCCGTGGGCACGCCCGCGTCCACCAGCGCGCCCAGAAACATGTCGCCGCTGATGCCGGAGAAGCAGTCGAGGTAGGCAATGCGCATAGCTATCTAGCGAAATTGAAGAGGATTACCAAAACCTTCATCATAGGGAAGGGCGCGGATGGCGTCAAACCAACGCAGCCTCGACCCTTTGCTATAATCACTTGTTTCTCAATACCTTACGGGCTCCTCCTCACTTGTACAAGCAACTCCAGCAACGCCTCTCGGAGCATGTGCGGGCTTTTTTGCGCCGCCAGTATGCGCTCGACCTCCCCAACATCGTCATTGAGCAGCCGCCGCGGGTGGAGTTGGGCGAATACGCGCTGCCCCTGACCTTCGAGTTAGCCAAGAAGCTGCGTAAAGCGCCCCGCAAGATTGCGGAGGAAATCGTCGCTGGCCTGGGGCCGATTGACGGTTTTGACAAGCTGGAAGTGGCGGGCGCGGGCTACATTAACGCCCGTGTGGACCGAGCTGCGCTGGCGCGGGCGCTGGCGGAAGGGCAGGGCATGGCGCCCGAGTCCCAGCCGGGCAAGATTCTCGTGGAGCACACCAGCATCAACCCCAACAAGGCGGCGCATATTGGGCACCTGCGCAACGCCATTCTGGGCGATACCTTTGTGCGCCTGCTGCGCGCCGCCGGCAACAACGTGGACATCCAGAACTATATTGACAATACCGGGGTGCAGGTCGCCGACGTCGTGGTGGGCTTCACCGAACTGGAGAAGAAGTCCAAAGCCGATGTGGCGGCCCTGATCGCCGCCCCCAAGCCGCGTTTCGATTACTACTGCTGGGACCTCTATGCCCAGGTCTCGCACTGGTACGAGCAGGACAAGAAGAATCTGGAAGCCCGCGGCCGGGCGCTGCACGCCATTGAGCAGGGCGGCAATGAGCTGGCGGAAATGGCCGAGCTCATCTCCACCTCCATCATCAAGCTGCACCTGGAAACCATGGAGCGGCTGGAGATCGAATACGACTTTCTGCCCCGAGAGAGCGAAATCCTGCGCCTGCACTTCTGGGAAGCGGCGTTCCAGAAGCTGAAAGACCATGGCGTGCTCTACTACGAAACCCAGGGCAAGAATGCCGGCTGCTGGGTGATGCGCCGGGCCAAGGCGGCGGCCGCGGGTGCCGAGGAAGTCAGCGAAGAAGACCAGAAGGTAATCGTTCGCTCCAACGGCACCGTGGGCTACGTGGGCAAGGACATCGCCTACCACCTCTGGAAGTTCGGCCTGCTGGGGCGCGACTTCGGCTATCGCCGTTTCCATCGTTATCCCAACGGACACCAGTGCTGGGTCTCCTCCGACTACGAGCACGGCGAGGCCGACCATCCCCACTTTGGCGACGTGAGCGCCATCTACAATGTGATTGACGCCCGCCAGGCGGAGGCGCAGAACACGGTGGTGGAGGCGCTGCGCGGCATGGGCTACAACCAGCAAGCCGGTCATTACACCCACTTTTCCTACGAAATGGTGGCGCTCACGCCCCGCTGCGCCCAGGAGCTTGGCTACACCCTTTCCGAGGATGAGTGGGGCAAAAGCTACATTGAAGTCTCCGGACGGCGCGGCTTCGGCGTCAAGGCTGATGACCTGATGGACGCGCTCATCGCCTCGGTGCGGAAAGAAGTGGACTCTCGCCATTCCGAACTGAACGGAGAAGAGCGGCAAGCCGTCGCCCGCCAGATCGCCATGGGCGCCCTGCGCTACTTCATGCTAAAGTTCACCAAAAATTCGGTGATCGCCTTCGACTTCAAGGACGCTCTCAGCTTTGAAGGCGATACCGGGCCCTACGCCCAGTACGCGGTGGTGCGCGCCAGCAACATTTTCCGCAAGGCGGGCGTGGAGCCCGAACAGGTCAAAGCAGGCGATTTCGGCAAGTTTCTGGAAGGCGAGGCGGGCAACGAGATCTGGGAACTCTGGCTGACGGCCGCCCAGACCTCGCAGGTTATCGAGCAGTGCATCGCTACCACCGAGCCGGCGTATGCTGCCAAGCATGCCTTCCAGTTGGCTCAGCTGTTCAACAACTTCTACCACCGCCACCGCATTATCGGAGAGCCCGATCAGGACCGGCAGGCGTTTTTGTTTGCCACCGCCGCCGTGGTTCGCCGCGAACTGACCCGAGTGCTGGCCTTGATGGGCATCAGCGTGCCCCCGGTGATGTAATCCTCGCCACAGAGACACACACCCCCGGAGCAGCCGTTGATACGTAATCCGGAACTTGCGCAGCGCTGCCAACTCCGTTCTCCATGCTCTGACACCAGTATGGAACATTCGAGGGCTATTCTGTGACCTTTGCCCTCGCCTGTTTGTGTTCTGAATTCAGACACTTGCGCGAACTTCTGCCGGAATGGCTCTTGACAGGGTATTCGTTTAGATGGGCGCCCGATATGTGGCCGCACAGACCTTGCCCCATATTTGTGCCCGCACGTCTGGGTGCCCCATATTTGGCCGCACAGATGAGTCGCTTACGGCAACATGACTTTGTTTTGCGGCCAAATGTGGGGTAGCCGCTGAATGTCCGGCGAGTACTGGCGCGAATTCAACCTGAGTAGAGATTTCCGCACACCTGATCTTTCCCGCCTTACTTCTAGGGGATTCTATGTGGTACTCGTAAGCTGAATAGCCGATTTGTGGCCGCTCATCCCGCTGCTAAGTTCATCCCGCAACTTCGTCCTCGTTCCAATCAATTGTTCGGTTCACGACGCAGAGGATCGCTACCTGCGTAGGCAAACTGCCCGCGTCTCGAAAGATGTGACCGTCGAGGTCCACGCGGAGCCCCCACAACTTTCCAAGGAGAAAACATGCATCGGAGAATCTGTCTAACCGGTCTGCTGTTACTGTTCACCTTGAACGCATTCGCGGCCACTCCCCGCAGCAAGCACATTTTCGTCATCATTCTTGAAAACCAGAGCTATGAAAGAGTGGTGGGCAGCTCGAATGCTCCCTACCTGAACAGCCTGATCCCCAAGGGCGCCCTGGCAACCCAGTTCTATGCCACGGTCCACGGCTCGCAACTGGTGCGGCAGTATTTGTATGCGGGTGTAGGCATAGGCGACAGCGTCACCACCTGTTTCACTCAGAACAACCTGGTCCGCCAGATGCTGCCGTTAGGCTTGCAGTGGAAGAGCTACAACGAAGACCTTCCCTCCATCGGCAGCTGGCTTATCTCCTACAACAATTATGTGCGGCGCCACAACGTGCTGACGGACTGGAGCGATACCTGCGCCTCTTCGCAAAGGTATTACAGCGTGCCCTTCACCGATTCCGCCCACGGCTTTTGGCACGACGCCTCGAGCCACACCTTCGCCAACTTCAACGACATTGATCCCCACCTTGGCCATGACATGCACAGCCCGACCACCAATCCTGGGCTGGCCATTCGCAATGGCGACAGTTGGCTGAAGACCCACGTGCCCGCGATTCTTTCGCAGCCTTACTTTCAGACCGGCGGCGATGGCCAACTCTGGATCATGTTTGATGAAGGCAACATCTACCCGACGGTGGATAGTAGAAACGGCGGCGGGCGCGTAATGGTCCTGCTGTTGGGACCCAAGGCGGCCAAAGGCTACCGCTCAGGCACCTTTCACAACACTCAGAACGTGCTGCGGACTTGGGGTATCAGCATGGGATTCGCTACCCTCCCCGGAGGCGCCACCAAGGCGGGCGCGCTCGGGGAACTGTTCGTTCACTAGACGCGCGCCCTATTTCCTGCGGATCGCTAAACTCGCCCCGGCAGGGAAGGACTACTCCATCCCTAAGTAAAGTAAATCGGATGCCCACCCTTTGCGCTCTTAAGCAAAGGGTGGGATCCTCCGAATGCAACTAGATGCGCCACTCGCCTACTTCGGCACACTAAATAAACGCAAAAGGCAGGGGTCCCCCGCTGAGTGACGGGCATGTGTAAGTCACGGCTCCGGCTTCCGGATTGCCGACGAACCGTACCCGGGTGCCTGCCGCCGCGACTCGACTATCATCCGGAAAGACTACAGAAGCAAGAAGGTTTGCCTTTCGGGTGTGAGCTTAGCTAGTCGAGGCCAACCCGATGGACGAGAGCGATAAATCGAGGGTCGCCCCGCAAAGGGTCAAAAGTGGATTCCGTTTTTATCCATTGCAGAAGATTGGACTGCTCGTCATAAGCCTGCTCGAGCCAGGCGAGTGCCTGCTCTTTATCGCCGAGTCCCACGTAAGCTTGCACAAGAGCCGCAGCCGGAACGTATCCGGTCTGACGCTGTCGCCTCAATTCGTCAAGCACACGAAGCGCATCTTTCCGCTGGCCGGCATGGGCGTAGGCTCTCACAAGCACACCTTTTGCGCCCGGGCTTCCATGCGAAACAGAAACAGCCTTCTCGAGAACGGGAACGGCATCTCCCGGTTTATCTTCAGCCAAAAGAACAAATCCGAGAAACCAAAGCGCATGAGAGTCGTCGGGTGTTACGGCTAGCGTGGCATGCAGTTCCCGAGCAGCGTCGCCATATCGGCGTGCCTGGAAAAGAATCCAGGCAAAATTCGTGCCGGGAATGAGCGGGTCGAGTTCGCGGGCGCGCTTTGCCCACTCCACCGCCTCGGCGGTCCGGCCTTTGCAGAGCAGCCATTCGGCGAATCCGGCGTGTGCAGCAGCGTTGTTCGGGCTCAGCTCCAGCGCGCGCTGATATTCCGCCTCAGCCTCAGCCCACCTCCACTGTTTTCGATAGGCATCTGCCAGAAGCACGTGCGCATCGGCAAGTTGCGGATCGAGTTCGAGTGCCTGTTGGGCCGCGCTTATCACCTTGGGACGCGTTTCAGGTGGAGGAGCACCGACGAAAACCAAACCCAGCGTGTCATACGCATCCGCCAGGCCGATGTACGCTGGCGCAAAGTTCGGATCGGCCTTTATTGTCTGCTCAAAGTAGCGGATGCTCTGCTCGACGTCGGGTCGGGTGCCCTTGTTGAGGGCAAACTGCCCTCGCAGGTAGCTTTCGTAAACCTCGGGCGAAATATCGCGCGCGTTCACAAATCTGGAGCGTTCCTGTCCAGAAACGGTGATATTAATCTTCTTCACGATTGATTCGGCCACATCGCTCTCAAGCGCAAGCACGTCACGCAGTTCGCGATCGTAGGATTCGGACCACAAATGCACGTCGGTGGCGGCAAGGATCAACTGCGCGTGTACCCGTATCCGGCTGTGTTCCCGGATTACGGACCCTTCGACCACCGCGTCCACACCGAGCTGTTTGCCAATTTCAGGTACGGACAGTTGCGCTTCCTTGAAGTGCATGACTGATGTTCGGGAAATGACGCGCAAACCGTGGAGGGCGGCCAGACGTCCGATGATCTCCTCGGTCATGCCGTCGGCGAGGTAGTCCTGCGACGGGTCGCCGGAGAGATTTTTCATAGGGAGTACTGCGATGGACTTGATCTCAGGTACGGTCGCATCAGTGCGGCGATGCCTAAAAATGCCGAAAGTGATGGCAATCAGCGCAATTCCTGCCGCCACAGGTAACACAAGCCGGCGGCGAGCAGGCGAGATGTGTGCTCGGTGCTCACGCTCCACTTGCACTGGGACCGTCACCGTGTGGGCGTCCAAGACGGGCGGACTAGCCGTACTTTTTTCTTCCTCACCAAGCACAAGTGGCGCGAAGAACCGATACCCCTCTCCCGTGACCGTCTGGATGAACTGCGGCTGTTCGGGGTCGTCCTTCAGGACCTGGCGAATTTTGCGGATCGCACCTCGGATGCTGTTGTCGGTGTCGAGAAAAGCGCCTTTGCCCCAGACTCTGGCGACGATTTCGTCGCGCGGGACCGTCTCTCCCCAACGCTCGATGAGCAGAGCCAGGATTTCCAGCGGGATACGCTCGACCTTCAGCACGCGATTGCCGCGTCTTAAGCGGCGCGCGGTGAGGTTAAGCTCAAAGTCCTCCCCGAACCTGATCCGTTCTTGCACCTTGGCTGACTGAGGGACCATCGGCACACCCGGAGAGAAGTGGACGGATTCTACACCACTTCGCGGCACTAGTCTAAGTACAACTAACTCTGCGACTTGGCGCGACACAGAAATTAACGCTCCGACACACGCTTCGCGATGGACACCATGGTCGGCCGGCCGCAAATATCCGATCACGAGTGAGCGAAAGCCCAGCTAAGGGTGAGGAGGATACACGATGAAAAAGCTAGTCGGCAGGAAGAACAGATGTTTGGGAATATGCATCTTGACGGTGTCTCTATTGTGCGGATCTGCCGTTGCAAGAGCCGATGTCGTTTCGGATTGGAATGCCATCGCGGTAGATACAGCCGTCGCCAACAAGCAGAACCCATTTGCCCAGGCACGATACGCGGCTATCGTGCAGGTCGCCGTCTTTGAAGCGGTTAATGCCGTAACAGGCGAGTACCAACCGTATCTTGGGAGCATATCAGCGCCCCCGGGGGCGTCAGCCGAAGCAGCCGCCATCGAGGCTGCTTATCAGGTGCTCAACACCTATTTTCCGGGTAGTGCGTCGACTCTGTATGCTGCTCGTCAGAACTCGCTTGCACAGATACCGGACGGCCAAGCCAAAGACGATGGCATTGCCACGGGTGACGCAGCCGCATCGGCCATGATCGCTCTGCGTGCCAACGATGGGTCTTCACCTCCTCAATTCAAGGTACCCGGACCAGCAGTTCCAGGAGAATGGCAGGCGACGTCCAGTTGCCCAATTGTAAATGGAATCGCTCAGGGAATCGCTTTTCATTGGCAGAACGTAACGCCGTTCGGAATTGCGAGCGCTGGCTACTTCCTCCTCGGTCCGCCGCCGGCGCTCACGAGCACCGAATACGCCAAGGCATACACCGAGGTGATGACAGTTGGTCGCATCGACAGCACGGAACGTCCAGCAGATCGCGCGAACGTCGCGCTCTTTTTCAACGCCTCTTCGCCAACGCAGGCGTTCAATCAGGCTGCCCGTCAGGTCGCTCAGGAGAAGGGCGGTTCGATGTCTGAAAATGCTCGCGCCCTGGCCCTGATCAATATGGCCATGAGTGACAGCCTGGTGGCGTCGTTCCTTAATAAATATCACTACAACTTTTGGCGCCCCGAAACTGCCATCCATGCAGGCGACACGGACGGCAATCCGAACACCGCGGGTGATCCGAGCTGGAGCCCGTTCATCGCGACTCCGTGCTTTCCGAGCTATCCCTCAAACCACGGCAGTGCCGGCAACGGCGCAGCCGAGGTGCTGAGACGCCTTTACGGCGAAGCTGGCCATTCGATCACCTTGACCAATCCGGTGGTGCCCGACATCGTCTTGCAATACACCTCGTTTCAGCAGATTACGAATGACATTTCTGACGCGCGCGTTTACGGCGGGATACATTTTCGAACTGACCAGGAGGCGGGCGCGGACCTGGGCCGAGCTGTCGGTACCTGGGTTTACAAGAACAACTTGCGTCCAATGCACGATGACGAGTGATTTGGTCACCCAAAAAACGACTCGCCACTTCGGTATCACCCAGTCCAGTAATTATGCGCTGTGGTACACGAGTGGCGAGCCCATGCGGGGGGCCGGCTCCCGAGTCTCCGCCTCAGATTTTTGCGATTGTTCGCTTCCGAGCGAGTTACGGGCAAACCGGAAATTGAGAGCAGCAGCGGCGGGCCACAATGAACTCACCAGCCGAAACCGACGCGGGTTGTGTCACTAGGCAACCATGCCGGGGGAGCAACCAAAGCGGGAGCACTCGGGGAGTTGTTCGTCCACTAGACGCGCGCGCTCCGTTACCTGCGGTCGCTAAACTGACCCCGGCAGGGAAAGACTACTTGTTCCATTCGGAGCCTCCCACCCTCCGCAAAAAGCGCAGAGGGTGGGGCACCCGATTTTTAGTTAGCGATGGATGGGCCAGCCGCCAGTCATAGAATTGTGGCGGGACACAGGAGTCGCAATGCCGTCGTCACACGCCAGGACACGTGCCGGGGTCGGGCTGGTCGATTCTCGGGGAGTTGCCCTGAGGTACATGCGGGAAGGTGACGAAAAGGACATAGGGGATTATGCCCGTGTTGATGACCTGGTCCACCTCCCCTGGTCGCTCGACGAACGCCTGCTGCGCGCCGTACGTGGCGATCTGGCACTGGCTGCCAATCGATCGGTAAACCGTGAGCGATCCCTGCTTTACGACCACAATCGCGCCTCCCGGATGGGAGTGCCAGCCGGAAGAGCCGCCCGGATCAACCGTGATCTGCACCATGGCGACGTCTGTTCCGACTTGAAGCGGGATCGTCCCATCTGACACGTTAGTCCCACGCACCAAGGGAACGTTCACCAACCCTGACGGTGGGGTCGCACGCGCCTTAAAGACCGCCACGCCGGCTAATACCAAAGTCACGACGGCAATTGCGAATATCGTCGGGCGAAGCTTGTATTTCATATTCCCTCCTTAGCGTTCAACTTTTTATGTGTCCAGTTATGTGTCCAGCAGCACGTCACGCCCAGCTCTGGCGCAAGAAGGTTTAAGCAATCAGTAATCCAGCACAAGTGAAGCGGGGTGAATTTCACGGTAAAGAGCTAACGTACTCAAATAGTTGCAGTGCAGAATTGGCTGGGCTATGCTTGTGCCACTGCTTGGGGTGGCCTTGGCTGTGCGGCTTAACAGGTTCGCCGATCCCGGTGCTCCGGTTGATGGCGTTTCTGCCGATGCCGTGCGAGAGCAGCTTGCCAGAATTCTCCAAAGCCAAGCTTTCAATAGCGCACCTGTCCTCAGCCAGATGTTGCGCTATGTCGTGAACCGCACCCTGGAGGGCAGGACAGACGAACTAAAGGAGTATTCGCTAGGCGTGGATGTATTCGGTCGTGGGGTCTCGTTCGACCCGCGGACCGACACCATTGTCCGCGTCCAGGCTCGTCGGCTGCGCTCCAAACTCGAGGAGTACTACAACCTCCAAGGTCAGATAGATCCGCTGCTGATCGAAGTTCCCAAAGGACGGTACGTCGTATCCTTTCGTCCCTTGGCTCCAAGGGCCACCAGCCCGCCAGCGTTGTTAAGGGTCGCAATAACTCCGGCCCGTGCAGCAATGACACGCCGCAAGACTGCCGCGGTGATTGGAGCTCTGCTCCTTATGGTGGCCGCGGCCCGGGGACTCGGGCGCTGGCTGTGGCCGCCACCGGAAGCGGTCAGCGGATCGCGGCCATTTACTCGCGCAGGCAGGGTGATGTTCCCTGACCGGTATCTCATGCAGTTCCCCGGCTTGGCCACCGACGGCACGCGGGTTTACTTCAGCCAGGGCGGAACTGACCCGTCTTGGGGTGAAAAGCTCGTGCAGGTCGCCTTGCAAGGCGGGGTGACAACCGATGTGCCTACCCCGTTCCGGCGGCAAATACTCCATGGCATTTCTGGCGACCGGTCCAAGTTGCTGTTGCAGGAGAACACCACGACATTAGGCTTGGATGCGCAGGAGGGGCGCCTGTGGGCACTGCCGGTTACCGGACAGAACCCGTTGAGGTTGGGCGACGTGTTGGCCCACGACGCCACCTGGTCACCTGACGGCAGGCAACTCGTTTTTGCGAATGGTCAGGATTTGTACGTCGCCGGGTGGGACGGCAGCAATCCACGAAAACTTGCGACCACTCCCGGGCGGGCCTACTGGATTCGCTGGGCGCCCGACGGCACTGCCCTGCGCTTTACCTTGGCGGACCGAAAGTTTCGTACGTCGCTCTGGGAAGTGCGTACCGACGGATCCCGGCTGCGGCGCCTTTTATCTGACTGGGGCAGCGGAGGTCAACCCTGCTGCGGAGAATGGTCCCCCGACGGACGACACTTTGTCTTTTTGCGTTATGAAAACGGACGATCAGATATCTGGATCAGGCGAGAGTCGAGGACATTTTGGCCCACCGCCGGCTCCGATCCCATCCGGCTCACCTCCGGGCCGCTGAATTTTGCCAGCGTGATCTTCAGTGCCGATGGCCAGAAATTGCTTGCGGTAAGCCCGCAAGCTCGCGAAACGGTGATCAAATTCGACCTCCGGCGCCGCCAGATCAAGCCTTTTGCAATCGAGGGTGTTTTTCCGTCCTTCTCGCGGGACCGACAGTGGATGGCCTACGTCCCAGATTCTTCGGGATCACTTTGGCGTTCTTCGGGATCACTTTGGCGCTCAAGAGTAAACGGAAGCGAAGCCCTCCAGCTCACCGCTCCGCCATTGCAGGTCGGCTGGCTTTCCTGGTCTCCGGATGGGAAAGAGGTCGCCTTTATTGGCCATACGGCCGGTGGACCCTATAAGCTTTATGCTGTGCCGAGCAGCGGCGGTGCCGTTCGGCAACTGATACCGGGTGACCGCCAGGAGATAGATCCGAGCTGGTCGCCAGACGGAAACTCGATCATGTTCGGTCGGCCGGCGGACGTGCTGGCCGAGCAGGGCATGCCCAAGGCCATCTACCTCCTGGATCTCAAAAGTGGAAAAACTAAAATGCTGCCTGGCTCAGAGGGTATGTTCGCCCCCCAGTGGACACCTGATGGCCGCTTTGTCGTTGCCATGCCCCACAAAGCCTGGGACCGCCTGATGCGCTTTGACTTCTCTACACAGAAGTGGTCCGAACTGGTTCCCTTCGACGCCGCTCAGTTGGCCCTTTCTCCCGACGGCGAATGGGTCTATTTTGAGAGCGAGCATAACGGCCACAACGTGTCCCGGGCCCGCTTGCGCGACGGCCGCATAGAACGTCTCCTCGATTTTTCGGCCATCACCAGGGGCACGCTTATGACCTGCGGGTTTGGCGGAGTAGACGTGGACAGCTCGCCATTGTTGCATTGCACCGTCAACGCCAGCGAACTCTATAGTCTGGACCTCGACCTTCCCTGACCGATGCGGTAGCGCCCGGCCGCAGTTCGTCGAACGAATGGGAGCTAATGCAAAGTCTTGTGCGCATTGGATGTTTCAGGTCTCGCGCAAGAGCATCCCACCCTTTGCCAAAAGCGCAGAGGGTGGGGCCGCCCCGATTTGCGTTGGCGATGGGCATTTATCGCTATTGATCTGCAACGGACGATGACATTAACTGATCACTCGCTCCGCAGAGGACAACCGGGCGGGCTCATCGAGCCGATGTTTAGCGTGCCTGGCTTAAAAGCTGAGAGCTAAGAGCCACCAGTGCCTTAGGCTGCGCGTTCCCCGATGAAGGCTTGCAGAGACTGCTGCAGTTGCCGTTCCAGGCCGTCGTTGAGGCGGCTGAGGTCCTGGAGCAGAGTGCTCACGTCCAGATCGAGCAGGTTGTCGCGCACCACTTCATAAACCGCCGCGTCAATAGCGCGGGTATCATCCACCAGCATGGAGAGGGAATACCCCTGGCGCTTGCGGACCAGTCCATGGCGGGCCCCGGCGCTGCCATGTCCGTTGGCGGCCCCCTCCGGCGATTCCGACTGCAACCGGAACAGCAGGTCGGTAAAGACCGCTTCCACATTGTCCACCCGGTCCTGGTCGGAAAGCGGAAGTTTGGAGAGGTGCGGATCCGTCTTCATGCGCCGCAAGACACGCGCGATGACCTCGTCGCGATGCTGCTTCAGAAATTCCGCCAGCGTCTGATTACTGGCAAAGTGCAGGCGCTCCGGGTTGGTCAATTTTTGCTCGATGGTTTGCAGCAAGACAGGAATATCGGCGGGCTTGACGATGAAATCATCCACCTGGGCGCGGATGGCGCGCAAGGCGTGCTCGAAGGCGGGATAGCCGGTGAGGATGATGTTCACGCAATTCGCCTGGGTGCGGCGCATGGCGCTGACCACGGTAAATCCGTCGCCGGGTTCGCCGATGTTGAGGTCGGCGATGAGCACGTCGAAGGTCTGGGAACTGAGCCTCTGGATGGCTTCGGCCACGCTGGCCGCCGCCGTCACCTGGAACCCGTGCTGCTGGAGAATCGCGGGCAGGGTCATCCGGATTCCGGGCTCGTCATCAACAAACAGGATGCGAGTTGGCATGAAGGCCTGCTCCCAAGCGCATTAACTAAGGGCGCATTACGTAAGTCGCATTAAGTATGTAATGATGCGCTGCGACCTCCAGAGTTGTCCATCTAAGGTGCCGCAGCCGCCTTGCCGCCCCGCTTCAGCGATTTGGCTGGAGAGCTAAGTAGGATTGTGCCATCATGGGGCTAGCTCGCGGGGTCTAGGATGTTGCGTTTCGGCTTCAGCACGCTGCAGCAGTTTGTTCTTCTGATGGGGATTTCGGCGACTCTGGTGGCTTTCTGGATGACCTTCGTCATTTTGCACCGCCGTCTCCTGGAGCGGGCCGCCGTAATTTTGGCGGCGATTTCCGGCGCGCTCACCGCTTATCTCTACGTGGCCATTTGGGGCGTCAATCTGCTTCGGTTGTAATGTCTTTCCTTTCCAGCGCCTTGGCCGCTTTCCGGTTTTTGTAAACTTCCGTAAATATCAGTAAAGACTTGTAAAACCGCGCTGCCGGGCCGCGACCGCCTGCCTACTTACCTCATCGAATAAGTAACAGTCGAGAAGGTAGGAAGAGGGTAGGCATATGAAAAAGGCATTGAGTGTAGTGGCAGTGCTGGCGCTGCTTTCGCTGGGAGCGCTGGCGCAACAGAAGAGTGAAGGTTGGAACGCGCTGGGCGTGGTGCGCAACGCGCACTACGTTTACGTCACCAGTTATGACGGGCCGCAGTTCTCCCTGAATTTGCTGCCCGAAGATACCAGCGCCATTTCGGCCGTGCAAAGCGCGCTGCAGGACGCCGGCTACGTGGTGGTTTATAGCCCGCGCCAGGCGGACATGATTCTCGCCGTGCAGGCGCGCCCGTCTTCGGACCTGCTGGCCGTGTATGACGGCCGAGGGTTCGGCGGCACGTATCTGTGGCGGGCGGAAGCCAAGCATGGGCTCTCCGGCTCCGACCCCGTGCTGGTGCGGCAGTTGCAGCGTGCGCTGGAAAGGGCTGGAGCGAAGAGCTAAGCAGTTTGTGATCGGAGGAATGCCGGCTGAGCGATCAGCCGGGATTTTTTTTTGCGAGCTTGTGCGGTGGCGCCCGCGAGATGCTTCGCGGCTGAAATCCCTCAGCATAACGACTTCCCGGGGAAGGCAGGCCGTAGAAGCGCAATTATCCCATCAGCTTGCCCAATGACCGTTTTCTCCGCGCACTGTTCTTGGTGCGATACGCCGCCGATCGTTTGTCGGCTGGCTGCGAGACCAGTGGAAGCTCGCAACAGTGTTGGCCGCTTGGTTTGTTCAGGCATCGAATTGACCATGGCACATTTCTTGCTCATCCCTAAAGACGTACAGTGCCCTCCTGCAGGATTTTCGCTGCTGGAGAAGTTTACCTGCCCGAACTGCGGCCGTGAGGTGTTCATTGCCAGCACGACTCATGCGGAGGAATGCAGAACAGAGCAGATCGTCAAAGCTCGAAATGCGGTGACGTTGAATTGCCCGGTCCATGGTGTGCCCGCGTGCGTCGAAGTCCCAGCCGAGGGTAGGCGCCTGCGAAGCTGACCCTGCCGAGTAGGCGGGCACCGAGAGGCAGCAAGAAAGCCGAACCAGCGACGCTGCCTCGAGCTCTCGGCGAAGCTGCTGTCGTGCGGGAAACGATCCAAACTCATGTAATAACGGACAGTTACGAGGCAGCGCAAGACAGCTTAGAAAGGCCGGTTTGGAGCAACGGCGGCCATTGCCGGGCCGTCAAATAAGCTAATCCATTGGGTCAGGAGGTGGTGTGTGAACATGTTACGAACCATGGCGATATCGGTGATCTCATGCGGGCTGCTTATGGCTCCCGCTTTTGCCCAAAGCAGTGGCGATCCGGACTCCAGCCAGAGTAGCGCTCGGAGCACCCGGAAAGCGAAGCCATCTGCCACGGACGTGCAGTTTATGAAGAAGGCGGCCGAAGGGAACAAAGCAGAAGTGGAACTTGGGAAGATGGCTGAGCAGAAGGCGTCGAGTGACGCTGTAAAGGCGTTCGGCCAGCGCATGATGAAGGATCACCAGCAGGCAACAGAACAGCTCGAGTCGGTTGCGGGTAAGTTTGGCGTAACTCTTCCCAACAAGGTGAACGCTAAAGACCAGGCCACCAAGGACCGGCTGGAGAAGCTGTCGGGCAAAGAGTTCGATCAGGCGTACATGCGGGACATGGTGAAGGACCACACGAACGACGTTGCGGAATTCAAGCACGCTGCTGCAAGCGCTTCGAATCCCGACGTGAAGAACTTTGCCCAGCAGACATTGCCCACGCTGCAGGATCATTTGAAGCAGGCGAAGAGCATTGCTTCTGGCGAGGCGATGAGCGCTCGGCGGTGACGTAGCCTAACGCTTTTCCGAATCCATAAAGGCCGGCGCGAGAGCGCCGGCCTTTTCTTTGCCTCTTATCCCTGCCTCGGTTCTCAGGACGACGTTCTGCCGTAGAAGGCAGGCTGATTACCTCTCAAACCAATGTTTTCTCCGGCGTCCTCCGCGTCTCGGCGGTGAAGAGGTTTACAATCCGGCGCCGGAATCGGACCGCCGCTGCGCAGCCGGCGTGCCCACTGCCTTGATGCCGGAACCGCCACCGGCTCCGGAGCGCTGCCCATCCGTTTCGAAACCACGGACAAATTCCACCAGCGAGCGCACTGCAATGCCCGACGGACCCTTGGCGATCCAGGCCTTGTTGTCGTCCATCCAGGCGGTGCCGGCGATGTCGAGATGGATCCACGGCGTCTCCTCGGCAAATTCCTTAAGGAACATGGCGGCCGTGACGGCGCCACCCCAGCGCCCGCCGGTGTTCATGATGTCGGCGATGCTGGAGCGAATCTGCTCCTTGTACTCCTCATCCAGGGGCAGGCGCCACATCTTCTCGCCGGAGCGTTGCAGCGCGCGGCTGAACCGCTCGAAGATTTCCTCATCGTTGGCGAAGATACCGGCGTTCACCATGCCCAGCGCGACCACGCAGGCGCCGGTAAGGGTGGCCGCGTCCACCAGGTGGGTGCAACCGAGCTGGCGGGCGTAGTGCAGCCCATCGGCCAGCACCAGGCGGCCCTCGGCGTCGGTGTTGATGATCTCAATGGATTTGCCGGACATGGCGATTTGCACGTCGCCCGGCTTCTGGGCATGGCCCGAGGGCATGTTCTCGGTGGCGCAGACAATGGCGATCACCTTGATCTTCGGGCGCAGCAGGGCGATGGCGCGCATGGCGCCCAGCATGGCGGCGCCTCCCGCCATGTCGTACTTCATCTTCTCCATGCCGTCGCTGGGCTTGATGGATATGCCGCCGGTATCGAATGTAATGCCCTTGCCCACCAGGCCGAGCACGGGCTTCTCGGGCGCGCCTTCGGGCTCGTACTTGATGATGATGAGCGCGGGCGGCTCGTCGGAGCCCTGAGCGACGCTCCAGAACGCTCCCATCTTCAGTTCCCGAATCGTTTCCGCGCCGTGAGTTTCAATGGAAAGCCGGAAGCCGTTGGCATTCTTGCCGACTTCGCGCACCATTTCCCTGGCGCGATCGGCGAGGGCGGTGGGGGTCAGGCGATTGCTGGGTTCGTTGACCAAATCGCGGGTAAAGTTCTGCGATTCGCCGATGATGCGGCCCTCTTCCAAGGCGCGGCGCAGGCCGGCTTCGTCCTGCTTACCGGCAGCGAGCACAGTCAACTGTTCCACACTCTGGTCCTTGCGGTCGCTCTTGTAGGTGTCGGGATCGAAATTGCCGACGAACGCGCCTTCGGCGACCGCCTTTACTGCATCGGCAGGGCCGCCGCGTTCAAAAACATAGGTGCTGTGCGCGGCAGGTTCGGCCTGTCCTGACCAGCCCTCCGGCGCAATAAAAGCGAATTGGCGGATGCTCTTGGGTTTGAGAAAGCGCACCGCCGTCCCAGCTAGCTTGCGCAGCTCGTAGCCGGAAAAGTTTGCTGCCTTGCCGCCGCCCACCAGGAGCAGGCGTTTGGCTTTGAGCCCCTGCGGGCGATGGATCATGGTGGTCTCGAAAATTCTGCCCGTGACTTCGCCGGAAGCGAGCAGGTCAGCCGCTGCGGCGGACACGGCCTTGTCGCTGGTCTGCAGCGCGGGAGTGGGCTTGCTGTTGTCACTGCGGTCGAGGACAACGGCGACCAGGCATTCGGTTTCCACCTGGCTGGGGGCAGAGAAGGAGATTTCGGTTTTCATGGCGTCAGATTTCTAGGTTAGCGAAAGAGCCGAAGGTTGTCATCTGCGGTTGCCGTCGCGCAGAAAGCCAAATTCCGCCACATAGACGCGGAGGCACGGAGACTAGCAATTTCTGATTGAAGATTGAAGAGTGAAGATAAACCCGCACACCGGACGAAGAGAATGGAAAATCGTCAAGGGGAAATCGTCTATCTGCAATCATTAATTTCTCTGTGCCTCCGTGTCTCCGTGGCAGATCTTTGGTTTTTACGAACCATTCCGGAAATGAGAATGGCGGAAGTCATAAGAGCTACCTTCGTAACCGTTTCTCCGCCGTTCGCACGCCCTACAATCGCCCTAGCACAGCCGCTCCGCATGCCCAAGCACCCAGTGCGCTCCGCCGACCTCAACCTAGGCCAACCTCTGCCCGTCGAGATGCGACGCATCGAAGGGAGAGAGTGGTGGCTGTGGGTGTTTGCCGTCGGCGTTACCCTGCTGCTGACGGCGGCCATCATTTCCTTCACGTTTCCCTGGTTTCCCTTCCAGCCCTACAACACGTATTGGTCCGATCTGCGCGATTGGGTAAGAGCGCTGGCCGCGCTGGTGCTCATGTTCGACCTGTACACCATCTACCAGCATCTGCAGTTGCATCGCATGCGACGGGAACTGACGGAGCGCGAGCAACTGTTTCGCCTGATCAGCGAGAACGCTGCCGACATGATCGCGCTGGTGGATAACGATGGGCACCGGCTCTATAACAGCCCGGCGTACAGCAAAGTGCTGGGTTACTCGCAGGAGGAATTGCAGGCCACCTCCTCGCTGGAACAGGTGCACCCCGAGGATCGGCAGCGGGTGCTGGAGGCAGCGCAGAAGGCGCGCAGCACCGGGCGCGGGCAGCAGTTGGAGTACCGCATGCGGCACAAGGATGGCAGCTGGCGCATTCTGGAGTCCACCGCCAGCGCTATTCGCAATGCCAAGGGTGACATCGAGCAAATGGTCATCGTCAACCGCGACATCACCGAGCGCAAGCGCGCCGAGGAGATGCTGGCCCACAACGCTTTTTATGATGGCCTGACCAACCTTCCCAACCGGGCCCTGTTTCTCACCCGCCTGCAGCACGCGCTGGATATGGCCAAGCGCCATGCCAACTACAAATTCGCCGTGCTGTTCATTGACATGGATGAATTCAAGGTGGTGAACGACAGCCTGGGCCATACCGCCGGCGATGAACTGCTGATCCAGATAGGGCAGCGCCTCAGCCGGTCACTGCGGCGGGAAGACACGGTGGCACGCAGCCATCCGGGCGTGCCCTCCGGCGAAAGCCTGGCGCGCATCGGGGGGGATGAGTTCACCATCGTACTCGACGACATTGCCGATCCCAGCGATGCAGTGCGGGTGGCGGAACGAATTCAGAGCGGGCTGGCGGTTCCCTTTGTCATCAACCGGCAGGAGGTGGTGGTTTCAGCCAGCCTCGGTATCGCCCTGAGCACCACGGTGCGGGCCGCCGCTGAGGAAGTGTTGCGCGATGCCGAAATCGCCATGTACCGAGCCAAGCGCGCGGGCAAAGCCCGCTGCGAAGTGTTCGACACCGCCATGTACGCCACTGCTGTGCAGCGGTTGCGCCTGGAAACCGACCTGCGCAAGGCGCTGGAGCGCGGCGAGCTGATCAACTATTACCAGCCTATCGTGTCGCTGCCCAGCGGTGCCATCTGCGGCTTTGAGGCGCTGGTGCGCTGGCGCCGTGTGCAGGGGCTGATGGCGCCGGGCGAATTCCTTCCTGTGGCTTGCGAAACCGGGCTCATCATCACCATGAACAAAGCCCTTCTGCGGCAGGCGTGCCAGCAGCTGCGCTCCTGGCAGATGCAGTTTCCAGAGCAGCCGCCATTGCTGATGAGTGTCAACATCTCACCCCCGGAGTTTGCCCGGCCTGACTTGCCGGCCACCATTCGTGCCACCCTGCAGCAGAGCGGCTTGCACCCCGGCAGCCTGCAGCTGGAGGTCATGGAGACCATCGCCATGGGCGACGCCGAGGCTGCCGGCGTGCTGGGGACCCTCAAGGCTCTGGGGGTGCGCCTCAGCATTGACGATTTCGGAACCGGCTACTCCTCTCTCAGCCGGCTGCAGCGCCTGCCCGTGGACTCGCTGAAAATTGACCGCAGCTTTATTTCCGGCATGGATCGCGACAAGGAAGCTTGGGAGATTGTGCGCGTCATTATCACCTTGGCCCATAACCTCGGGCTGAAGGTGGTGGCTGAAGGAGTGGAGACAGAGGAACAGGCCAAACAGTTGACCGAGCTGGGATGCGAGCTGGCGCAGGGCTATTTCTTTGCCCGTCCCGCCGACCCGCAAACGATCACGCAGCTGCTGCGCCGACGGCAAGTGGGAGAACTTGAGGTGGTTGGAGCCGTCGCGCCGGTGGGGAAGAAGTGACGATTGCCGAGTTCGACTGCTGACACCTAACTAACTCCTCGCTACTAGCTACAAGCTCAGTTAGCACTTCGGTAACTGGAGGCAAGGCAGCAAGTCGGGGCAAAATCAATCTGCCATGAGCTCTGAACCCACTATGCAGCCGGCGCCAGCCGGCGCCTCCTGGCAAGCTACTGCCCAGGCCGCCCTGCAGCGAGTTATCGCACTGATCCGCAAGCATCCCTTGAAGTTCATAGGAATATCAGTGGCCGCCGTGTTCGCGGTCGCCTTCCTGCCCCATCTCGTCGGCGGGAGCGCCAGCCTTAAAGTGCAGATGCAGCACAGCTTCCGTTCCGCCCAGGTGTCGGTGTGGGTGGATGGCGATCTCGCTTGCTCGGAGCACCTTACCGGCTCGCAACGGCGCCGTTTTGGCCTGCTGCCGGCCGGAATTGGAGGAAACTTTTCCCGCCTGCTGCAGGTTCCTGCCGGGTGGCACACGGTGAAGGTGCGTGTGACCTCCGACGAAGGTTATGACAATACCGGCAGCATCACCGGCGATTTCCCGCAGGATAGCCAGATCAGCCTGCAGGTCAGCCCGCGGCGCAGCGGCGATCTGGGCATGGTATGGCAGGGAATGAGCACCATGGCGGCGGAATCCACCCCGGCATGGTACGTGAAGTACGCCAGTTCGCTGCTGATGACGGCGGTGGGCTCGCTGGTTTCCGCGGTGATGGCGTATGTCGTTAAGCAATTGCCGAATTTGTTGCGGCCGGCGAGCACGCCTAAAGCGTGAGCTTGGTAGCTGGTAGATGGCAGTTTGTAGCAGGTATGCGGTGCCCACTACCCGCTACCGCTTTTATCGCTAACCTTGCCTCCTACTTTCCGTCCAACTGCATCAGGGCTACTATGTTCGCGAGCATGCTGGCGCCTGCACCCAATCCGCCTCACCGCCGTATCGGCTGGCTGGTGTCCGCTGCCGTTCACGCGGCGGTGCTGGCCTGCGTGCTCTACCGTCCAGCCGCCATTTTTATCTCGCCCCGTTTTGCGGCTCATGGCAATGGCGGCAGCGCGCAGGTGGTGTACCTGACCGCCGCTCCCGATCTCTCGGTTTCACCCAGAAGCAGCGAGCGCAGCACGCGGCTGACCGCGCCCTCTGCGGCCCCCGTCCTGCGAATCACGCGGCTGAGCAAGAAAGAGAGCAAGGGCCGCGACCTGCACCCGGCGCATGCGGCCAAGGCCGGCGGCTCAACCTATGGTTCCATGCTGGAAGGTGCGGTGGGGACAGAGGTTCGGCCGGCGCTGCCGGAAGTGTTTCCCGATCCTGATGTGGACCGCACCAGCCTGCCGGCAACCCTCCAAGGCGACGTGATTGTGGAGATCACCATTGACGAACGCGGCAACGTAGTGGAGGAGCGCTTGCTCACCGGCCTGGATCACGGCGTGGATGACAAGGTGATTGCCGCGCTGAAAAACTGGCACTTCCGGCCCGCCACCTCCGATGGCGTGCCCATCTCGTCGAAGCAGGACGTGCATTTCCATTTCCCCAGCTAAAAACAAGAATCCGCCACAGAGAGCACAGAGGAAGACAATTCAAGAAGAATGTCTGTGAGAACTCCCTGACGCCAGAATGGTGCTGTTGGCGGTGTAGGGGGTCCTTCGACTGCGCGTGCCGATCCGCAAGCGAATCGGCTGGCTGCGCTCAGGATGACATTTTCAAAGCATTGAGGTCTTCTCCGCGCCTCTGTGCCTCCGTGGTGAGAAGGTCTTAGGCGATCTTGCGCAGCACCAGGGCGGAGTTTTTCGAGCCGAAGGCGATGCAATTGCATATGGCGTGCTCGATCGCGGCGCGGCGGCCGGGCTGGGGCACGTAATCCAGGTCACACCGCGGGTCGGGAACGTCCACGTTGAGGGTAGGCGGAATCTGGCCGGTTTCCATGGCAATCAGCGTCGCAGCCACGCCCGCGGCGCCACATGCTCCCTGCGGATGTCCAATCTGCGACTTCAGCGCCGACATGGGAATCTCTCGTGCGCGCTCACCCAAGGCAGCCTTTAGCGCTTCGGTTTCAATGCGGTCGTTGAGTTCGGTGGAAGTGCCGTGCAGGTTCACATACTGCACCTCGGCGGGGCCGATGCCCGCCTCCCGCATGGCCAGGCCGATGGCGCGCGCCGACTCCTCGCCGCCTTCGCGCAGGCGCACGCGGTGGAAGGCCTCGCAGGTGGTGCCGTAGCCTGAGACTTCGGCGTAGATGTGGGCGCTGCGGGCGCGGGCGTGCTCGTAATCTTCCAGCACCAGCATCCACGCGCCTTCGCCCAGCACGAAGCCGTCGCGGTCGGCGGAGAAGGGCCGGGAGGCGCGCTCCGGCGCCTGGTTCCAGGAGCCGGTCAGAATTTTCATCAGAATGAAGCCCTTCACGATGCCCAGGGAAATGGGTGCGTCGGCGCCGCCGGTGAGCACGGTGTGAACCGCGCCGGACTGGATCTGGCGCGCGGCATAGCCCAATGCGTCAGTGGAAGAGGTGCAGCCGGTGGTGACCACGTGACTGGGCCCGCGGAAACCGAAGCGCATGCCCACGTCGGAGGAAAAGGTGCCCATCACGGCGGTGGGCACGCAGAACAGGCTCATGTGGCGGAACTCGCCGCGATAGAAGAGCCGGTACTGCTCTTCGGTGAACTCCTGGGAGCCTCCGCCGGAGCCGAGAATCACGGCGATGCGGCGCTTTTCCTCCAGCGGGAGAGTGGCGGGGTCGAGACCGGCATCCTGTACCGCTTCGTGGGCGGCGGCAAGGGCGAGTGGCACGAGGCGCGAAACGTGCTTGCGCTCTTTTTTGTCCACCCAGGCGAGTTCGTCGAAATCGGCGGCTTCGCCGGCCACCTGCACCGAGATTTCGCTGGCGTCGAACCGCGAGATGCGGCGCACTCCGCTTTTGCCGGCAAGGATGGCTTCGGCAAAGGCGGCCTTACCCAATCCATTGGGGCTGACCACCCCCAGCCCGGTGATGACGGCTCTTCGTCTCATGGCGAAATAGAGTTGTAGGCGCGGGCTGGGGTTGCGGAAAATATCGGAGTCGGGGGTCAGGAGTCGGTAGTCAGCGGGACTTAACCGGCTCCCGACTACTGACTCCTGACTACCAGATCCCTTTATCGCTTCCCGTAACCCTATACGCCAAAGCGGCCACCGATGCCAGCGGGGGCAGAAGGCTCAGGCGCAGAGCGGCGGGAAGGTCGCCCCGGCCGGCGGTTTGCCGCATCTGCAGCCCGTAGAGGCCGGCGCCTTCGGGCATAAGAGGGAATCGCAGAAAACGGCTGCGCACCGTGATCCTGTCGCCGCCGAATTTGGCCGCAGCCAGCACTTCGGCGGGCAGTTCCACCCCCTCGCCGCGGTAGGACTTCACGTAGTCGGAGACGATCACCAGAAAGGTGGCTACGCCCGGCCAGATGCCGCCCACGTCGGCGCTGCGCCGCAGTTGAGCGAAGTCCAGGGCGCCGCTTTCGACCAGCGCCGCGGTATCGAGCACGTCGCAAATGCGGAAATAAAAGTGCCGGTACATGCGCTGCAGGGTGGCGATAATGATGCGCTCCTCCGGAGCGGGTACGCGGAAGGTGTAGCCGCCGACCTCCTTGGGCACGGCGCGCTCGATAACGCGGCGGGCCAGGGCGGTGTGCTCGCCGGTCTGGCCCAGCCGCTGGGCGTGCACTTCAATGGCTTCGCGGAGGCCGGGCACGGCAAAGTTCCACTTGTTGGCCAAGCGGTCTCCCCAGCTGCGGGGCTCGAGGTGGGCCTGGAACTTCTCGCGCATTACGCGCACGATGCTGCGTTCCGAAGCGGGGCTGAACAGATCAAGGTCGTTGCCCAGGTCGGGCCAGTGGTCGAGCGACTTCATGACCACCACCGGGCAGCGCGCCGCTTCCAGTTCTCGGCAAACCGAATCCAGGTGACGGACCGCGTTCTCAATGCGCGCCTGCTCGGCGGCCAGAGTGGCTTCGGTCCAGGCGATCAGGCCGGTGTCGCCGGTTCCGGCGGCCAGGGCGTGCACCGCTTGCAAGGCACGCACCAGGACGTGGTGCGAGTCCGCCAGGCGCACCAGTTCGGCGCGGCCCTCGGTGTCCAGGCCGGAGACATGGTTGAGCGCTTCCCGCAGCGAGTTGGAACCCGGTTCTTGCTTGTTCAGGGTAAGCTGCGAAAGCGCCCGCAGATGAGCAACTTCGGGCGACGATGCGAGTGTCACGTTCAGCTTGGATGTGAGATGAGGACGAAAAGTTGGGTGCTGGCGAGGCCGGTCGGTATAATCCCTAGCTCTTAGCTGTTGGCTCTTGGCTTGGGCGTCGCTATGCCGATGTTTATGCTGAAGCTAAAAGCTAACAGCTAACAGCCAAAAGTTAAAACCCCGGAGACCGATTGCCCTACGATTCTCTACGAGACTGGATTTCCGCCTTGGACCGCGCCGGGGAACTGAAGCGGATACGCGCCGAAGTGGACCCCATCCTGGAAATCACCGAGATCACTGACCGGGTCAGCAAAAGCACATCAACTGCCTCCGGCGAGGGTGCCCGCGCCACAAAATCCAGGCCCGGCGGCCCGGCTCTGCTATTCGAGAACGTCAAGGGCTATCGCACGCCGGTCCTGATCAACCAGTTTGGATCGGCGCGGCGCATGTGCATGGCGCTGGGAGTGGAGTCGCTCGACGATGTGGCGGAACGCATTCGCGGCTTCATGGACGTAAAGAGCCCGCAGGGATTCCTCGACAAAGTGAAGATGCTGCCCATGCTGGCGGAAATGGGCAAGTTCTTTCCCCGGACCGTGGCCAGCGGCCCCTGCAAGGAAGTGGTGCGCCGGGACCGTTTTTCGCTGCTCGACATGCCGGTGCTGAAGTGTTGGCCCAAGGATGCGGGCCGCTTCATCACTCTGCCCTGCGTGATTACCCGCGATCCGCTGAGCGGCAAGCGCAACGTGGGCATGTACCGCATGCAGGTGTACGACGAGCGCACCGCGGGCATGCACTGGCAGCGGCAGAAGGTAGGCGCGGAGCACTACCGGGAGATGCTGCGCAGAGCGGCGGGTGGAGATCAGGCGACGGCCGACGGCCGATGGGCGGCCGTGGACAGCATGGCCAGAACCTCAGGCGGGGCACGGCTGGCATCGGGCTCGCAGCCAAAAGGCAAGATGGAAGTGGCCGTGGCGATCGGAACCGAGCCCGCGCTGACCTTCTCCGCCATTGTGCCGGCGCCGCCGGAGGTGGAGGAGTTCATTATCGCCGGATTTCTGCGGCAGAAGCCGGTGGAACTGGTGAAGTGCGAGACTGTGGACCTGGAGGTGCCGGCCACCGCGGAGTACATCCTGGAAGGCTACGTCAACCTGGATGAGCTGCGCACCGAGGGTCCGTTCGGCGACCACACCGGATTTTATTCGCTGGAAGACGAGTACCCGGTATTTCACGTGACCTGCATCACGCACCGCAAGGATCCAATCTATGCCACCACCATAGTGGGCAAGCCGCCCATGGAAGACGCGTGGATGGGCAAGGCAGTGGAACGGATTTTCCTGCCCATGATGAAGCTGACCATTCCCGAACTGGTGGACATCAATCTGCCGGTTGAAGGGATTTTCCACAACCTGATGATTGTTTCCATCCGCAAGTCGTACCCCGGGCAGGCGCGCAAAGTGATGAACGCCATCTGGTCGTTGGGGCAGGCGATGTTCACCAAGGTGATCGTGGTGGTGGATGAAGACGTGAACGTGCAGGACCTGCGCGAGGTGGCGCTGAAGGCGCTGAACCATATTGATCCGGAGCGCGATATCCAGTTCACGCTGGGGCCGGTGGACTCGCTGGACCACGCCTCGCGGCTGCCCGACTATGGCTCCAAGATAGGCATTGACGCTACCCGCAAGTGGGCCAGCGAAGGCTTTGCCCGCCCCTGGCCGGATGAAATCGTAATGGACGGGACGACCAAGATGATCGTGGACAAAAAGTGGAAGGAACTGGGAATCGAGTAGCACCTGAGTAGACTTCTGCTGTCATGTTGAGCGAGGGCGGACGCCCGAGTCGAAACACCCCTGAGCTGCCGGATGTGCCGTGCTGATGGAGGGAGTTTCATCACAATCATTAGGGAAGGGTTTTAGGCAGCGTCGGACACTCCAACCACCAACGGTAAAGATCAAAGGCCACCTACCACCTAGCCGCTACCACCCACCCCACTCGTTTATACTAAGAACTTATGGCCGTAATTAAGGACATAGCCGCAATTGCCAAGGGGATGAGCATCACCCTGAAGGAGATGTTCTCGCCCACGGTGGTGGAGAACTATCCCGACGGGCCGGGGCCCTTGAAGGGAGCGAAGTTTCAGGAGCGCTTTCGCGGAGTCCACGTCCTGCAGCGCGACGAGAACGGACTGGAAAAGTGCGTGGCCTGTTTCCTGTGCGCGGCGGCCTGTCCTTCGAACTGCATTTATATCGAGGCGGCGGAGAACACCACGGAGCAGCGCATCAGCGGTGCCGAACGCTATGCCCAGGTCTACAACATTGACTACAACCGCTGCATCTTCTGCGGCTATTGCGTGGAGGCGTGTCCTACCGACGCCATCACCCACGGACACGGGTTTGAAATTGCCAGCCTGAATGCCACCAGCCTGGTGTACCGCAAAGAACAAATGCTGGCGCCCCTGCCAGCACACCTTGGATCTAACGCGGTATTCAATCAGGCAGAGACGGAGACGGGGACGCCGGCGGTCAGGAGCTAGTGGTCAGGAGTCGGTAGTCAGGAGTTAGCAAATTCGGCGGACCACGCCAAAGTATCTCTCCGAAAATGAAATGAAAAGATTCTCTCTGGGTCTCCGCGCCTCAGTGGCGAATCCAAAGTAACCGGCCGCGGGATGACAATCCCCGCCGGAAACCGATAATCTAAATACTTCGATATATGGCAGATTTTCTCCAACGCGTGCGCGACGGGGTGGTGGTGTACGACGGCGCCATGGGCACCAACATCCAGGTGCGCCAGCCCAGCCCGGATGACTTCTGGGGCAAGGAAGGCTGCAACGAGCTGCTGGTGCTGAGCCGGCCGGACATCATCAAGGACATCCACTCCAGCTTTTTCAGTGTGGGCTGCGACGTGGTTGAAACCGATACTTTCGGGGCCAGCCGCATCGTGCTGGCGGAGTACCAGCTTGAGGACAAGGTCGAAGAGCTGAATAAGGCCGCAGTGAAACTCGCGCGCGAGGTGGCGCAGGGTTTCTCGACACCCGACAAACCGCGATATGTGGCCGGTTCGATTGGGCCCACCACCAAGCTGCCTTCGCTGGGACACATCAAGTTCGACGACATGGCGGCCACTTACGTCGAGCAGGCGAGCGCCCTGATCGCCGGCGGCGTGGACATCCTGCTCATTGAAACCTGCCAGGACCTGCTGCAGGCGAAGGCGGCGCTGGTAGGAGTGTTCGAGGCATTGCGCCAGGCGGGCAAGCGCTTGCCAGTAATGGTTCAAGTAACACTTGAGGCCACGGGCACCATGCTGCTGGGCACCGAGATTGGCGCGGCTCTGACCACGCTCGAACCCTTCGACGTGGACGCCATCGGGCTGAACTGCGCCACCGGACCGCGGGAGATGAACGACGCGGTGCGTTACCTCAGCGTCAATTCGCCCAAACAAGTTTCAGTGCTGCCCAACGCGGGCCTGCCGCAGAACGTGGGCGGCCACGCGGTGTACCAGCTCAAGCCGGAGGAGCTGGCGGAATACCACAAGCATTTTGTCGCCGATTACGGAGTGCGCATCGTGGGCGGCTGCTGCGGCACCACGCCCGAGCACCTGAAGGCGGTGGTGGCAGCGGTCAGCGGCGTAGAGCCGGCAAAGCGCGAGCTCAAACCCACGGCGGCGGCGGCCAGCGCCTACACGATGGTGCCGCTGGATCTGGATCCCAAGCCCCTGGTCGTGGCCGAGGAGATGAACACGACCACGCAGAAGGCGCAGTTCCGCGAACTGGTGCGGAACAAGAAATATGACGACATCCTGGCCGTCGCCAAGCGCCTGGTAAGCGAGGGCTCGCACATGCTGGACTTGTGCTGCGCTATCGTGGGCGAAGATGAGAAGGGCTACATGAGCTCGGTGCTGGAGAAGATTGCCACCCGCGTTCCGGCGCCGGTGCTGATTGATTCCACCGAAGCGGACGTGGTGGAAGAGGCGCTGAAGCGCATACCGGGCAAGCCCATCATCAATTCCATCAATCTGGAGGATGGGGAGAAGCGCACCTCGAAAGTGCTGCCCATGGCCAAGCGTTATGGCGCGGCGGTGATCGCTCTAACTATTGATGAAGACGGCATGGCGCTGACCGCCGACAAAAAGCTGGCCATCGCCAAGCGCATTTTCGAGCTGGCCACCAAGAAGTATGGCGTGCGTCCATCGGACCTGATTTTTGACGCGCTCACGCTGCCGATTTCGACCGGGCAGGAAGAGTACCGCTCGGCGGGTATTGAGACGCTGCAGGGCATCAAGCGCATCAAGCAGGAACTGCCGGAAGTGAAGACGCTGCTGGGCGTCAGCAACATTTCCTTTGGTCTGGAGACCTACGCGCGGCGGGTGCTGAACAGCGTGTTCATGCACGAGGCGGTAAACCATGGCCTCGACATGGCCATTGTTAACTACTCGAAAATCTATCCGTTGTACAAGATTCCTGAAGAAGAGATTGAACTAGCGCGCAAGCTGATTTTCCGCGACCAGTCGGCGGGCGACCCGCTGGCCAACTACATGTCTTACTTCGCCAAGCGCGGCGGGCAGGTGGAAGAGAAGGCCACGGCCGAGGTCGAGACGCTGGCCATCGAGGACAAGCTGAAGTACGCCATCATCCGCGGCGAGAAGGCGATTGGCGACGGCGCGGCGCGGCGCTCCCTTGAACAATTACTTGAAGAAGCGCTGGCGCAGTACACGCCACTGGACCTGATCAACAACGTGCTGCTGGACGGAATGCGCACGGTGGGCGAACTGTTTGGCGCGCGCAAGATGCAGCTGCCCTCGGTGCTGGATTCCGCGTCAGTAATGAAGCAGGCGGTGGCCTATCTGGAGCCCAAGATGGAAAAGAAGGCGGGCTCGCAGAAGGGCACGCTGGTGCTGGCCACGGTAAAAGGCGACGTGCATGACATCGGCAAAAACCTTGTGGACATTATCCTGAGCAACAACGGCTATCGGGTGGTGAACCTGGGAATCAAGCAGCCGGCGGACAACATCATCCTCGCGGCGCAGGAGCACAAGGCCGACGCCATCGGCCTGAGCGGGTTGCTGGTGAAGTCCACGCTGGAAATGAAGTATGTCATCCAGGACCTGGAGCGGCAGAAGCTGGAGTTCCCGGTGATCTGCGGCGGGGCGGCGCTGACGCGCAAGTACGTGGAAGACGACCTGCGGCGCGAGTACTCGAATGCTGTGTTCTACGCCGACGACGCCTTTGGCGGGCTGCACATCATGGAAGACCTGATCGGGCAGGACGGGCAGCGCGAGAAGCGGCTGGCCGAGGGCCGCACGGTAAAGGAATTTGCCAAGGCGGCCGCGGCGGGAGCTTCGGCGTCCGACCCCGCGCCGGAAGTGGTGGAGCGCAGCCCGGTGGTGACGGATGCGCCCAATATTCCTGTGCCGCCATTCTATGGAGCGCGGGTGAAGCGCGATTACGATTTGCGCGAGGTGTTCCGCTACATCAACGAAACCGCGCTGTTCAAGAACCAGTGGCAGCTGAAAACGGCCTCGCAACAGGATTACGTGCGGCTGGTGCAGGAGAAGTTCCGGCCCATCCTGAAAGATTTGCAGGAAGAGGTGATTGCCAGCGGGCTGTTCGAGCCCAAGGCGGTGTACGGGTATTTCCCGGCGAATGGCGAAGGGAATGATCTGATTGTGTATGAACCCCCAACCGGGACGCGGGCGCCTGTCCCCACGAAAGCAAAAGAACTACTGCGGTTCACCTTCCCGCGGCAGAAGGAAGGGCGGCGGCTGTGCCTGGCGGATTTCTTTGCCCGGCGCGGGTCAGGCCAGATGGACGTGGTGGGAGTGGCGCTGGTCACCATCGGACCCAAGGCTTCCGAGTTTACCAAGAAGCTGTTCGAGTCGGGCGAGTACACCAAATATCTCTACCTGCACGGGCTGAGCGTGGAAACGGCGGAAGCGCTGGCCGAGTTCCACCACAAGCACGTGCGGCAGGAACTGGGCATTGCTGGCGAGGATTCGCCGGAGATTCGCGACCTGTTCCATCAGAAGTATCGCGGCTCGCGCTATTCGTTCGGCTATCCGGCGTGCCCCAACCTGGAGGATCAGACCAAACTGTTCCAGTTGCTTAAGCCGGAAGAAACGATTGGAGTGCGCCTGACCACAGGCTATCTGCTAGAGCCGGAGCAATCCACCTCAGCCATCGTGGTGCACCACCCCGCAGCGAAATATTTTGTGGCGTAAAAAATAGCACTTGGCAATTAGCAGTTGGCATTTAGCCAGGAAACGTTCTTGGCAGGTTCCAAGGATGCCCTCGGGGGCTAAGTGCTAACGGCTAACTGCTAAGTGCTTGTTTTTTATGCTGCCCGTTCCAAATCAATAATGCGGCCCGCGAAGTGCTCCAAGTCGCGCACAACGAAGCGCGGTCGCGGGGCCAGTGGGTCCAGCACCTGTGCAGGCCGCTCCACGAAAGCAGCCTCGCAGCCGGCACGGATCGCGCCCGTGGTATCCCAGGAGTGCGCGGCCACCAGCAGCAGGGACGCAGGCTCCACATTCAACTCGCGGGCGGCCAGGCGATAAACCTCGGGGGCGGGCTTGTAGCGCTGTGCCATGTCAGCGGAAAGCACCCGGAAAAAGTAGTCCCGCAGGCCGGCTTGGCGCAGGGCCTCTTCCGCGGCCTGCAGGCGCGAGTTGGTCAGAATGGCCAGATGGAATCCGGCTTCACGCAGGCGTTCCAGAGCGGGACCCACATCAGGGAATGCCGGCAGCTGCCGCAGGTTCTGCAGCAATTCTATTTTCTCTTCCGAACCCAGCATGAGGTTGCGTTTTCCGGCCAGCACATCCAGCGCGTTCTTGCCCAGGGTAGGAAAATCCACAAAGGATCCGGTGATGGTGGCGACCATGGTGGATTGCAGCAGCTCCGAAAACCATTCGCGGCGCGCTTCGGTGTCGCCAAACGTTCTGAGGAAATAAGGGTCGAGGGCGCTGAGGTCCAGCAACGTACCGTTCAGGTCAAAAGCAATTACGGGGCGCATAAGGGGACCTCCTCTGCGCAATTATCTCACTCATTGCGGAGAGAAGCTGTGATGGCATACGTCGGCAGTTCGTGAACTGGCACGTGCGGACGCCAGCCAGCTTGGAGACGCCGCCGGATCTTCTCCGAACCAGCTACTGCTCGCAGAATGGAAACATCTTTTCCACGGTGCCATCGGGGTGCGAAATCAGCAGGTAGCCGCCGGCCAAAGCCAGGCGAACACCGGCCGAAATGGCGTCATGCTTGGAAGAAAATTCCTGCTGGGGAGTGGACTCGCTATCGGCGCGGAGCAGCCAGCCATCTTTCGACGGCGTGACGCGAAACACCTGCAGAACCCTGGGCATGGCCCAACCTCCGGTTGGCGGTGGGGTGCAACGGCGCACCGCAAGCCGACACTAAGGTAGATGGGTTACGGATGCTTGTCAATAGTGTCGAATGCTTTCGATTTCGGCGGGCGTCAGGAAGCGACAGCAAAATATCCGGGCAAACGCCTCCCGGGCATCCAGGGCTTAAGTCCAGCCTCGCTCCACTGATAAAATTCGAGCGAAAGGCTGGGCGGTTGGCAAAACGCCCGGCAACCGGGGGTGAAGGCATGCCCGATCTAAGCTATCCCATTGGAAAATTCGCTGCGGAGCGCGACCTCTCCGCGGGCCGCCGCGCCGAACTGATCGCGCAGATTGCGGACGCGCCGGCTCGCCTGCGCGCGGCAGTGAACGGGCTTTCGCCCCAGCAACTGGACACGCCCTACCGCCCCCAGGGCTGGACGGTGCGCCAGGTGGTGCACCATGTGCCTGAGAGCCACATGAACGCCTACATCCGCTTCAAGCTGGCGCTTACGGAATCCGAGCCCACCATCAAGCCCTATGAGCAGCAGTTGTGGGCGGAACTGCCGGACGTTCCTGTTACCCCTGTTGAAACCTCGCTGGCCCTGCTCGACTTTCTCCATCAGCGCTGGGTGATCGTGCTCAAGGGCATGGCCGAAGGCGACTGGCAGCGCACCTTCCGCCATCCCGAACTGGGCATCGTGCGCCTGGACACCAACTTGGCGCTGTACGCCTGGCACGGACGGCATCACGTGGCCCACATCACCGGCCTGCGCGAGCGCATGGGCTGGAACTCCGGGGTGGCCGCGGGAACGCGGTAAGATGATTGTGGTTTACGTGGGTACTTCTGCTGCCGCTACTTCTTCTCGATCAGCCGCGCGCCCAGCAGCGCGCCATTGCGGTCGTCGTGCAGGCGGATAGGGAACACGAGAATATTCCAGGTCCAGCGCGAGCTCTTGCGCGGCAGGTGGGGCAGGCCGGGAGAACCGCGGTCAATGTAGGTTTCGCGGGTATCAGCGACGGTGCGGATAGTCTCCGCCCAATGGACGGCGACGTCAGGAAACTGCTCGAACAGGTTCTTGCCCACAAACCAGCTGCGTTTGTGGCCGAGCATGGCGGCGAAGTAGTCGTTCACGTACTGCCAGTTGCCCTCGCGGTCGAGAATCTCCACCACCATGTCATCGCCCATGTTCATGCTGATGCGCGAGTAGTAGAACTCGCGCGCGTCCACCACTACGGGCTTGCCCCGGCGCTTGGCCTCAAAGCTGCGCAGCGCTCCCACCAAATCGTCCACTGAGCTGTAGCCCTTCAGCAGGTGCATGTCGGCAATGCCGCCGAAACGGCGCTCCAGCGTGGCTGACAGGATGATGATGGGAACGTGGGGACGCTTCTCGCGCAAAGTCTCGGCCACGTCGGTGCCGAACTTGCCCGCTCCCAGGTGGTAATCGAGGACGGCGATATCAATTTCGTTGAGCTTGGATTCGGCCTCTTCAATGGAAGCAGAGGTCACCACGTGATAGCCCTTCTGGCGGAGAATGGTGGAACGCACCAGCAGGTTGTCCGCAAGATCGTCGAGCAGCAGCACACGGATGGGCTTGGCCTCAGTCTTGATCGCGATTTCTGTTCCGTCGCTCATCATTCAGTTGGATGCAAGTTGCGCCACAGCCCGTCAAGCGAATGGCAAGCGCTGTGTTTTATTCCTCGCCGCTTGCCGCCTTGCTGCGCAGCGCCTTCATCAGCTCCGGCAACCGGTTGAACACGGCCACGCAGCGCAGCCAGAGCTTGTTATCAATGGCGGGATAGCCGCTCACCACTTTGCCGGCGGGTACATCGCTGGGAATGCCGCTTTGCGCGGTGGCGATTACGCCGTCGCCAATCTTGCAGTGCCCGGCCACGCCCACCTGCCCGGCCAGGATCACGTTGTCGCCCACCTCGGTGGAACCGGCCAAGCCCACCTGGGCGCAGAGCAGAGTGTTGCGGCCTACGCTGGAGCCGTGGCCCACCTGCACCAGGTTATCAATGCGGGTGCCGCGGCCGATGCGGGTTTCGCCGATGCTGGCGCGGTCCACGCAGGCGTTGGCCTGGACTTCCACATCGTCCTCCAGCACCGCCGGGCCTGACTGCACAATTTTTCGCCAGCGGCCTTCGCCGTCCTTGGCGAAACCAAAGCCGTCGCCGCCAATGACCACACCGTTCTGCAAGGTCACGTTCTCGCCCAGGCGGCAGTTCTCGCGCACCACGGCGTGAGCGTGCGCCAGAAAATTGTTGCCGATGCGCGCCCCGCGGTAGATCACCACATGGGCCAGCAGCACGCAGTTCTTGCCGATCTGTACGTCTTCCTCCACTACGACATAGGGGCCGATGGAAGCATTCTTGCCAATCTTGGCCGACGGGTGGATGACTGCAGTGGAGTGCACGCCAACCGCGAACTTCGGCGGCCGGTAGAAAAGTTCGATGGCGCGGGCGAAATCCAGGTAGGGATTGCTGGAGCGCAGCAGCGCGCTGCCCAGGGCAGGGAAGTCCTCAGCCACGATGACGGCAGACGCTTTGGTTTTCTTGGCCGCTGCCGCGTACTTGGGATTGGCGACGAAGGTGAGCTGGCCCGGGCCGGCCTCCTCGATTCCCGCTACTCCCGTGATTTCCGTGTCGGGCGAGCCATTCTCCAGGCGCGTGCCCAGGCTCGCCGCTACTTCTCCCAGTTTCATGCCGGTATGCGCCTCATGGGGCAAAGCTCCGATTGTAATGCAGGGGCGACGCTGGCTCTAGGCAAACGAATCAGGGGTAGTGCAGTTTGAAGTAAAGCCCCTCTAGAACTGGCAAGCCGATTGTGCCATGCTGTGGGATATGAAATCGAAGAATAAGAAAGACCTAGAGAAACATTGGGCAGAGCATACGAGGAACCCAGGGACCCAGCAGGGTCGCGTCCCTAAAAAAGGGGATCGCGTGGGAGCGAACGGCCGTACCGGTGTGTTTTCCATCGTAGAGGTTCGTCGGATTCCCAAAGTGGTTGACCTGCAACCGCTCAAGGGTGGACCCGTAGAGAAGGAGATCCCCTGGACCGCCCTGACGTTCATGGACAGGGAGGAGGCCAGCCAGCCCGCCGCCAAGATCGAGAAAGAGCCTACGGAGCAGTAGCCTGGGCCCCCATTTCCTCATCCCTTCTTTGATCGTGCTGGACTACCTGAACTTCTTGTGAAACTGCACCCCTCATGCATCAGGGGCGAATTCCCATGCAGAAGGGGTCGCGCGGGTCGAGGATGAGTTCGGCCTCGGCATTCACGAAGGCCGCTCCCTTGATGCTGGGGTGTACTTCGCCATTCACAACCTTGATGGTCCCTTCGAACACGCTGCCCACAATGCTTTCCTGTTTCCAAACCTGGCCTTCGCGCAGTTTGCCGTCGGCGTAGAGGCAAGCCATTTTGGCGCTGGTGCCGGTGCCGCAGGGTGAGCGGTCATAAGCCTTGCCCGGACACAGCACGAAATTACGGCTGTTCACGCCCGGCAAGGAGCAGGGGGCATAGAGTTCGATGTGGTCAATCTCCGCGCCATCTTTGCCGGTAATGCCGGCGGCGGGCAGCGCCTGGCGAATGGCCCAGGTGAAAGCGGTAAGGGCCTCGACATTCTGCAGGGTCAGCTCCAGGCTGTGCTCGCGCACCAGAAAAAACCAGTTGCCGCCCCAGGCGACATCCCCGTACACCTTGCCGTGGCCGGGAACCTCGACCGCCACATTCGCGGCCAGACGGTAACTGGGCACATTTGTGACCGTGACCTGGCCGTCCTCATGCAAGGTTGCGCTAACCACTCCTACCGGGGTTTCAATCCGATGCTGGCCGGGTTTGATTTTCGCCAGGTGAGCCAGGGTCACAACCAGGCCGATGGTGCCGTGCCCGCACATGCCCAAATAGCCGACATTGTTGAAGTAGATGACGCCGGCGGCGCAGGAAGGATCCACCGGTTCGCATAACAGCGCTCCGACCACAACATCGGAGCCGCGCGGCTCGTTGACCACGGCCGAACGAAAACTATCGTGCTGGGAGCGAAATCGCCGCAGGCGTTCTGCCAAGGGTCCCTGGCCCAGGTCGGGCCCCCCGGCCACCACGAGTCGCGTAGGCTCGCCGCCGGTGTGGGAATCAACGATCCGGATTTTCCGCAGCTCCATGGGTGTCGCTCGGCTAGCGCTGCAGGCCCGAATCCGGCACCGTAGCCACGAAGCTTTCCAGCGGGCCAAATTTCTTTTTCTCGGCGTAGATGCGCCAGCGCTGCCACACGATGCGCAGGCTGGCCATCACGGGAATAGACAGGAAAACTCCGATCACGCCGGCCACTTCTCCGCCGGCCAGCACGCCGAAGATGGCGGCCAGCGGGTGCAGTTGCATGCGCTCGCCCATGATGCGGGGCAGAGTCACATAATCTTGAATCAAGCGCCACGCGGCCAGAAACAAAGCCAGCAGAAACAGGTGCTGATAGCTCATGAGCAGGGCAACGCCCAGCATGAGCACGGCCGCGATGAAAGGCCCGACCACGGGAATGAATTCCAGAACGCCGCCGGCGGTGCCCAGCACCAGCGCATAGGGCACGCGCATGATGCCTAGAAAAATCACGTAAACCAGCAGCGCCAGTGCAGCCAGGGTGAGCTGGGCGCGAATGAAGTGCGCCAGCATGTCATTCAGGTCGTTGATGACGCCTTCCACGAAGTCACGCTGCGGGCGGCTGCCGATCATCATCAGGATTACATCCGTGAAGGTGCGCCCGTCGCGCAGAAAAAAAACGGCCAGGATGGGAATCAGGATCAGCCACCAGATGTTCTGGGCCACGGTTGCCAGCCGAAATCCTGCCCGGCTGGCCAGCAGCCCCAATTCCTCGCTATGCGCCGCCAGGAAGTCCTTGACCAGTTGCTGGGTGTGGGCGCTCCAGCCCCGCTGCGAGCCGATTTGCAAGGCGATTTGCCCGGAGCTGATGTTGCCCAGCAGGGCCGGCACATTTTCCGTCAGGCGCTGCGCCTCGTGCCCAATCCGCGGCCCGATGAAGGAAAAGAAAATAGTGAGCACCACCGCCAATCCCAGGTAAATGACGCCGATGGCGCGGGTGCGGGTGCGCACCCAGCGCACCGTGTGCGACACAAGAGGCTCCACCAGGTAGGCGAAGAAAATGGCGAAGAGAAAAACGATAAGGGTGTGGCGGGTCAGATAAACCAGGGCCAGCCCGGCCACAAATAAAAGGCCGGTAAACAGGACGCGCGCTGTTCGTGTATCAATCAAAGCCACTGCTAACCTCGCCCCCGCTCACCCGCTAATCGCGCACAACTTCTGTATTCTCGCCCGCAACCAGGATGCGTATCACCTTGTAGTTGCGGTCCAGCCACATGGCCCAGTCGCCGCTATCGGTTTTCAGATCAAGCCGAATCAGTTCGCGCTCCGCCCCGCGGATGGACACCTTCTGCCAGCCTACGGATTCCATGGTCACGGTGGCGGTGTTGAGCCCCTGGGGAACCAGAACTCCAAATTTAGCCGGCGGCAGCTTGCACTGCATTTCGCCGTGCGCCGCCGTGCACCCGCCCGCCATGTAACGCCAGGCCAGCAGTTCGCGCTGGGCAAAGAAGTTATTGTCCAGGATCACGGTGGTGGGCGGCACCAGGAACGGCTGCTGAATGGGCCTGGCATCCGGGGAACTCATCATTTTTTCCAGCAGGAAAGGTTCGTTGGGGGTGACCACCGCGTCTGCCTTTTCCGGGCTTACCTGATGCCATTCATAACGCTTGAGGCCGCCGCTGGGGGTGAGTTCCATTTCTGCGGTCTGCGCCGGCACCTTGGAGCCATCCTCCAGCTTGAGCTGAAACGTGGCGGAACTTCCGCCCGGCTGTTGCTCGATCTTGAAAGTCTCCGTAGCCACCCGCTTGCCCCCGCGGAAGATGCCGAAGGAGCCGGAATCCACCACCTTGGCGCCACTCTCAGCCCAGGCCGCGCCGGCCAACAGCGCCAGGCACAACCCTACCGGTCCCACCCTCCTGAAGTTCACCGCGATTCTCCTTTGGCCGTTTCCACCTGCAGCCGCGCCGCTATATCGGCTACGACTTCCGCCACCGTCCTGCCCAACGTCTGGACACAATAGTCCGCCTCCATATAACGCGGGCGTCGGGCCGCATACAATTGGCGGAAGTGGTTCTCAGAGAGGGCCAGCGGCCGCTCTCCCTGCGCCGCCTGTGCGCGCTGCCACAGCTCCTCGACCGGGGCGTCCAGAAAGACGCAGCAGGCAGCACAGGCCGCCAGCAAGCCGGCGTTTTCCGGCTGCACAAAAGCGCCGCCGCCCAAAGCCACCACCGCGCCGCCGCCTCCATCCAGTTCCGCGATTACGCGCTGCAATTCGTCCATCTCGGCGCGGCGGAATTCGCTTTCTCCCGAGTCGCGGAAAATGTCGGCGATCCGCTTTCCCGCCTGGGCCTCAATGCGCCGGTCCAAATCAATAAAGCGCCAGCCCAGTTGCTCCGCCAGCGCTTCACCCACGCTGGTTTTGCCGGCGCCCATGAAACCCACCAGGAACACGGCCTGTGCTCGGGGCGCGATGTGGCCACGTTTTGAGGAGCGCCGTCCCGCCGCCATGTCGGTACCCACGGGTCTACCCCAGGGCGCAAGCTGCCCGGTGCCTATGTGCCGAAGCGACCGCCGTCGCATCGGGCGCGCCAATTTCAGATGTTTACTGTTTCTTAACGTGGATTTTACCACTGAAGGAACGCAGCCTAACCGAAGATGAGCCGGCATTGGCGGTGCCGGCGAAGGACTTGCCCGTGGTGGGGAAGGCGCTGTGGGCAGGGGGATGGAAGGGGAAGTCGTTGGTCACGGTACCTTGGGCGGAAGTAGCACTGATATCCACGGAAGCGCTGGCCGGAAGGATGACGTCAATGTCGCCGGAATGATTGGCCAGCAAGTACTCTCCATTGTCGCCAAAGTCGCCGGTGTAGGTGATCTTGCCGTCGGTGGTGTTGATGGAAACCAGGCGCCCGTCGGTGTTGTTCAGGGTGACAGGCCCGCTTACCGAGACCGCTTCAACATCGCCGTTGCTCACATCATCGAGCCGGATGGGCCCGCTCAGGGTATGCACGTGAATGTGGCCGCTGTTGACTTGGCGCACACTGACATCAGCCGCATCGCCTTCCAGGGTCATATCGGAGCTGATGCCTTGGATGGAAATGGGGCCGCTGCTGGAACGGGCGCTCACCGAGGCATCAGTTGGAAGCCGCAGTTGATAATCCACGCGGCCTTCGGCCGGGCTGGCGTTCTGCAGGAAATGGGTGCGCAGCTCCAGCCGGCCGGCGTGCTGGGTAACGTCCACCTCGACCTTGTTGGAGTGGAGCAGCGCGCTGCCGCCCATCTGTCCATCGCTGGAAGGGGTAATGGTAATGCCGCCAAACTGGTTGATTACGGTTACGCTGGCGTGGGGACCGATATTGTAATGAAACTCCTTGCGATTTTCAGCGGCCACCAGGGTGGCACAGCCAGCCAGCACGACCAGCAGCCAGTGAGCACCGCGCGGCATACGACTCATAGTTTGGGTTGCGCCCGCGGCGCGAGCGCGCTGCCTCTCCTCGATTCTGCTGGCATCCCGCTCCTGAAATCAGGGCAAGGAGTGCTGCATGGCCATGTTATACAGCATGGCTTTTTGCTGGTAAGCCTCCATCAGCTCCTGCCGGTTTTCCGCATCGTCTGGATTACTGGCTACCAGCCCACGCGCATCGGCAATATAGGCGTTCACCCGCTGTAAATCCTGCCGGTAGGCGGGGCTCAGGCCTGGGGCATGGGCGGCAATTTCCGACAAGATCTGCTGGTCCTGCGCGTCTCCCATGGCGGCGAACTGAACCGGGGCTGCGGAATCCTCAGCAACTGCGGAGGGCGACTGGTAGCTGGCCACGGCCGAAGATCCAGACATGTTGTTTTGATAGTAGAAAAGGCCGATCGCAACCAGCAGCGCGGCTGCCAGTGGAATCAGCCAGCTTGCCGGTCCCCAGCGGTTGAGAGGTGTGCTTCCTAGAAGAGACCCCCTGGCGCTGTCTTTAACCAGGCCTTCGCGTTGCAGGGAATCCTTAATCCCATCCCAAACCTTCTTGGATGGATTCATCATGGGCACCAACAGCTTGGCTTGATCGGCAATGTACTTGAGGTCGGAAACCAGGTCGGAGCAGACTGCGCATTGCCGCAAGTGCTCTTGCTGTTCGGCATTGCCGCCGTTGTCAATAATGTAGGCCAGAACTGCCTGAAATTCCGTGCAGGTCATAAGCTCCTTCTCCCCGGTACAGCTCCCTTATCCCTCAGCTCCTGATGGCCTTTTCGCCTTTGCTTACCTTCAGGAGATCGCGCAATTTCATGCGCGCTTTGTGCAATTGTGACTTGCTGTTGCCGATAGAACAACCCATGATTTCGGCAATCTCATTGTGCTCGTACCCTTCAATGTCGTGCAGCACGAATATGATACGGTAACCCGGCGGCAGGCTTTCAATGGCCCGCTCCAGGTTGACCCGGTCAATGGAGCCCGCCAGCATGTTGTCGCGGGCGCCGATATCCTTTTTTGGCCCTTCTTCCTGCGGCTCCAGGCTCTCTTCCAGCGAGACTTCCGGCAGGCCCTTCTTGCGCAGGTGCATCAGCACCACGTTCACGGCCAGCCGGTGCAGCCAGGTGGAAAAGGCCGATTCCCCCCGGAAGGTCGCAATCTTGCGGTAAAGCTGCAAGAACGCCTCCTGGGTCAGGTCCTCGGCTTCCGCCGTATTCCCGGTCATGCGCAAGCACAGCGAATAGACACGCCGCTTATGCATGCCGTACAAGGCCTCGAACGATTCCGAGTCTCCCCGCTTTGCCCGGTCGATGGCATCGGCTTCGGTGAGGCCGGGTACAAGAGTTTTCTTTGCTTGTGTCAATTCGCCTTTTTCAGGCCGCACTGAATGTGATGCGGCTAAGTAGCTGTTCGTTGTACGGCTTGCACGCCAAACGCCAAACTCAGGTACAAGCTTCGGTCACTCCGCAGAGCGCTGGCCCCGGCCGCCAGGCCAGGTTTGTGCCAGTTGCCAAGCCACATACCGCTGGCCGTAGGCGTACTGGGATGAACCAAACCGGTTCTGGCTTTATTCCCGCCCCCAACCGTCGGGTAAAAATTGCCAACGCTGGTGAAACACGCGGCTTGTAGCGGCAGAGAACCGGCACACCGAGAAATGGCATCCAGCAACTCTGGTGCGCACTCCGCATTCCACTTTTATACACCCGGGGCGAGCGGTGCATCTGGGTGACGCAGGGCAGGCCCGCAACCGAAATCATTTTCCACTCTTCCCCTTGACATTCTACAAGAGCAGCGGCATCCTTCTTGTCGTTTGTCTAGGGGAGGCATCATGCGCCTGCAAGCGCCCATTTCCGCTTGGCTGCGGTCGTTGTTCAACCGCCGCAAGATGAACGACGACCTGGCGGAGGAACTGCGCTTCCATCTGGAGCAGCAAATCGAGCAGAACGTCGCCGCCGGCATGGCGCCGGAACAAGCGCGCCGGCAAGCCGTGCTCGCCTTTGGCGGCCTTGAAAGCGTGAAGGAGGACTGCCGCGACCAGTGGGGCGCGCGCCTGCTCGATATCACGCTGAAGGACCTGCGTTACGCGCTGCGCGGCTTCCGCAAGAGCCCGGTGTTCACGCTGGCGGTGGTGTGCACCATCGCGCTAGGGATCGGCGCCACCACCGCCGTCTTTAGCGTGGTGGACCGCATCCTGTTCCGCAGCCTGCCTTACGCGCACGCCGAGCGCCTGGTTTCCGTGGGCATCACCGCGCCGATTGAGGACAACGAGTTCATGCTGGGCGCCAATTACGCCTACTGGCGAGAAGCCAAGTTGCCTTTTGATTCCATTACCTCCATGACCGCCTTCGATTCGGCCATGTCCACCTGCGATCTCACGGAATCGCATCCTTTGCGCTTGAGCTGCCTGCAAGTGGAATCGAATTTTTTGTCTACCTTGGGACTGCGGCCGGTGGTGGGGCGCAATTTCGAGCCCGACGATAACCGCCCCAACGCGCCGGCGGTGGCGCTCATTTCTTCCGCCCTGTGGCAGAGCCGGTTCGGCGGCGATCCCGCAGCCGTGGGAAAGCTGATGTCCGTGGACGGCAAGCCGGTGCGCGTAGTGGGCGTGCTGCCACGCGATTTCGAAATGCCTACTCTGGCCGCCGCGGACGTTCTCTTTCCGCAACATCTCGACTGGAACGCGCAGAAGACTTCCTATCCCGGAAGCGTGTTGCGCTGCTTTGCGCGCCTGAAGCCGGGAGTCACGATGGAGCAAGCCCGGGCGCAGTTGCAGCCGCTTTTTGCGGATACACTCAAGGGAGCTCCGCCGCAGTTTCGCAACGAAGTTCACCTGGTGGTGCGCTCCTTGCGCGATCGTGAACTGGGCGATTCCAGCCTTGCCGCCTGGGTGCTGCTGGCGGCGGTGCTGGCCGTGCTGCTGATTGCCTGCGCCAATGTGGCCAACCTGCTGCTGGCGCGTTCCGCCTCGCGGCAGCGGGAGCTGGCGGTGCGCGCCGCTCTGGGAGCGGGGAGAGCCCGGCTGATGTGGCAGGCCTTGAGTGAGAGCCTGGTGCTGGCGCTGACCGGAGGACTGGCGGGTTGCGCCCTAGGCTATGGCCTGCTGCGCGTTTTTATCGGCATCGCTCCCAAAGGCTTGCCCCGCCTGCCGGAGGCCGGGTTAGATCACCGGGTGCTGCTGTTCGCAGTGGCGATTTCACTCGCCTGCGGGATTCTGTTTGGCATGGTTCCCGCACTGCACCGTGCGCCTGCGCAACTCGCCCTGGCGGGGACGCGTTCCAGCGCTGGTTCACGCGGCTTCTTCCGCCAATTCCTGCTGGTGGCGCAAGTGGCAATTTCTCTGGTCCTGCTGGCCGGGGCCAGCCTGTTATTGCGCAGCCTTTGGAAGCTGCAGAATCAGCCGCTCGGCATGCGCACCGACAGCCTGCTGATGGCCGAGATGACTCTAGGGCAGAACCGCTATCCGCAGCCCGAACAGCAACTGGCATTCTTTGATCAGCTGGAATCACGGCTGCGGCGAGTGCCCGGCCTCACGGCGCTGGCGCTCAGCGATTCCATGCCTCCCGGCGGCTGGGAGCACTACCGCATCTACGCCGCCATTGCGGTGCGCGGCCAGCCGCGATTTGCCGAAGGCACGGGCGGGCCGGTGGACTGGCGGGCGGTGACCCCGGACTATTTTTCCGCTCTCGGCATTCCGATTGTGCGTGGCCGCGGTTTTACCGAACGTGACCGCGACCCCGACCAGCACGCCATCATTCTCAGCCAGACGCTGGCGCGGCGCATGTTTCCCGGGCGGGATCCCCTGGGGCAGCAGTTGCAGCCCGGCTTGGACGGGCCCTGGTACACCGTGATTGGCTTGGCCGGGGATGTGAAGAATGATGGTCTGGCGGTGCCCGCCTCGCCCGAGTATTACGTTGTGCGGCGACATGCCGGGGGCGCTTCCGCCGACCCTCCCAATTACGTCAACCATCATGTTTTCGTTCTCTTGCGCACGGGGATGAAAGCGGCTGGCATGGCCGAGTTGGTGCGCAGCGATATCGCCGCCCTGGACCCGACACTGCCGGTGACCATAGACACCATGCGCCAGCGCGTAGGCCAGATGGAAGCTCGGCCGCGCTTCGACGCGGCGCTGCTCAGCCTGTTCGCAGGACTGGGAGTTCTGCTGGCCGCCATTGGAATTTATGGCGTGGTCGCCTATCTGGTAGCGCAGCGCACGCAGGAGATCGGCGTGCGCATGGCCTTAGGCGCCAGCACCGGTGACGTTTTGCGCCTGGTGACGGGCAAAGGACTGGTGCTGATTGTGTCGGGCGCGGTAGTGGGCGTTGTCGCCGCGCTGGGAGTTTCGCGTTTGCTGACCAGCCTGCTGTTTGGCGTGCGCCCCGACGATCCGCTGACGCTTGGCGCGGCTGCCGGCCTGCTGGTCACGGTGGCGCTGCTGGCGACCTATATTCCGGCGCGCGCCGCAACCCGCATTGATCCCATGGTGGCGCTGCGCTACGAGTGAGGTGATCCGCTCGGTTGGAGTCGAAGCTCTACGCTCACTGGAGTCATGCTGAGACCCTTCCGTGCCGAAGCATCTCGCGTGCAGCGCCGCTTCAGCGGACGTTCAAGTTGGACGCTGGCAGCGGTTCACCACCAGCCCCGATGGGGCGTCATAGTAGAGCCCAGGGCGGCAGCCCTGGGTAGGTGACAAATATAAATTCGAGGCCCGGAGGGACGGCACTCGTCTCCTATTCGGAGGAAGAATGAACCAAGCAGTGGACCTGCTGCAGGGCACGCTCGACCTGCTGATCCTGAAAACGCTGGCGCTAGAGACGATGCATGGTTGGGGCATCGCCCAGCGCATCCAGCAGATTTCCCAAGACGCGCTGCAGGTGCAGCAGGGTTCCTTGTATCCGGCGCTTCATCGGCTTGAGCAGCAGGGCTGGATCGAGGCCGAGTGGCGGCCCTCGGAAAACAACCGCCGGGCGAAGTATTATTCGCTCACCCGCGCGGGCCGCAAGCAACTGGAAGTGGAAACCGCGAACTGGGAACGGCTTTCGGCGGCAATCCGGCAGATTCTGCAGACGGTTTGAAGTTGGCGCTAACACCCGCAAATCTCTGTCATGTTGAGCGAGGCGAATGCCCGAGTCGAAACACCCCTCGGAGTCCGGACCTGCCGAGAAGCCGCCGGAGTTTTAACGGAACATTCTCGCAGCTGTGGAGCTGGAACACACGGGGTAGGGGCCCCTCGACTGCACGAGCCGATTCGCGAGCGAATCGGTACCGTGCAGCTCGGGATGACAAACAGCTGGGATGACATTCAGATGTTTATGCCGCCGCGGCCGATTTGGCGGTGATAGTTTCCAGGCCATGCCCGTGCGGCCCAGTTTCGCGCTGGCGCAGTAGGAAGGCGAAGAGCACGCCCAGAAATCCCAGGATGGAAAAAATCCACATCCCCATCCGGTAGCCTTCGGGGTGGGCGGCGCTGGCGGCGGAGTGGTCGTTGGCCCAGCCGACCAGCAGGTTGAATCCCGCCAGGCCGATGTTCTGAATCATGGTCATGAGCCCGTAGGCCGTGCCCAGCTTGGGCTGCTCCACGATGTAGGCCACCGAGGGCCACATGACTGCCGGAATTAGCGAAAATGCCACCCCCATCATGGCCATGGGCACATACAGCGAAATATTCGTGTAGCCCATCATCAGATACACCGGAATCAGCAGCAGGGAGCCGAACATCATGAGCAGGGCGCGCTTGCCGATCTTGTCGGCGAACAGGCCAAACACCGGTGTGCCGAACATGGTGAAGGCGGTCAGAATGCTGACCAGAAAGCCGCCCAGTTCGCGGCTGGTGTGGTGCGCGTCCATGAAGAACTTGATGGCAAAAGTTTCAAACGGAAAAATCGCCGAGTAGAACACAATGCACAAGGCAACGATGTACCAGTAGGAGCGTCCGAAGCGGAGAATGTCCTTAAAAACGACTTTATCGGTGGAGCTGGCCTGGGCTAATGAGTATTTGTGTTCGGCGCGCACCTCGAAAATCCAATAGAGCACGGCGCCGATTACGCACAGGGTGCCGAAGCCGACGGCGATCAGCAAAGGATTACGCCAGCTGCTGTAGGCGGGCTGCGCCCAAGTAGGCGAATTCTGCGCCAGCCATGTGCCCAACCGCGCGATCATCAGGTTGATGCCAAAGGCGAAGCTCAGTTCCTTACCGCGGAACCACTTGGCCACGGCCGTGGTCACGGCCACAATCAGCGACTCGGCGCCCAGCCCGAACACCAGCCGCCCTGAAGCCATGACCGCCAGCGTGGGAGAGGCCACGGTTAAGGCCGCACCGAGAAGGCAGAGCGTACCGAAAATGAAAATCGCCTTGCGCGTGCCGATGCGGTCCACAATCATCCCGCCCACGAGCACCATGAACACATTGGGAATGCTGTATATCGCCTGCAGGAGCCCGATATCAGCGTTGCTGAAATGCAGTTGCTTGACCAGCAGGTCGGCGATGGGGGCAATGCAGTCGTAAACGTAGTAATTGCCCAGCATGGCCAGGCTGATGAACAGCAGCACGATCCAGCGGTAGAGGCGTGAAGGTTCGGGGCGGACGGAAGGGTCGCGAACAGCGGCTTCAGTAGTCAAGTTGAACTTCTTCTTTAGAGTGGCTGAAAGCAGAGGATAGCAGACGGGGCAAGCGGAAATTCGAGTTTCAAGTTTCGAGTTTCAAGCCCAACCCGGCGCGGGACCGGAAACTTGAAACCCGAAACTTCGCAACCTTAAAACCTTGAAACCTTACTGCTTGGCCGGCGGAATCTGGGTGGCGGGCCGGTTGGCGTCCTGCTGGTGTATGCGGTCAATATCCTGGTTGGTATAGACCTTGGCAGGGGGATGCGCCTGCTCCCAGGCTCGGATTGCGGCTGCCGCCTGCGCCAGGTTCTCCGGAGTTGCGGGAATGCTGGTGGCATTGTCGAACGCCGCCGCCCCCGTATTGAGAAACTTCTCGGGCATATTGCGCGCCATCATCATTCCGTGCGGGCCAGGGCGCATCATCGGGTGTCCACCCATGCGCGCTGCCAAGGGCACAAAAGGCCGCGGTCCGATCAGCGGGGAAACCGCCCCCTCGACCGTGGGCTGGCCGCTCACGCTTACCAGGGAGACGGCCGGCGGCGCCATATTGGCGCTGCTGCTCAGTCCCATGTTGCTGATGGAAAGCGTGGCGTTGGTAGCGCCCGCGACATTGCCCGGGGTGGCGTTGCTGGCTCCTGCTGGCGATACGGAAACACCATTCAGGCTCAGGATGGGAGCGCTGACAACCGGATAGTTGAACTGATCCCAAAACAGGTGGTTGCTGGCAAAGCCGGTGTTGGTGACCCAGGTCTGCCCAAAGGCTGATACTACCGCGAAACTCAAGAACGCCACTGCGATTAGCCCGCGACGCATAATGTCCTCCCGCCCGGCTGGTTGGCTGGGCGTGGGCAAATCTTAAAGTATTGCCTAGGGGAAAGTCACTAACTTCCTATATAGCGGGCATATAGGCTTCTGGCCACTGCGGTATCGGAAGTGCCTTTTATGATCGCCCTGCCATCCGGAAACAGCGTCATTTCATAGGGTTCGTGCCAGAACTTGAGCACGAACTCATTGTGGCGGACGGCGCCGTGGGGCTTAAGCCGTTCACTGATAAGGGCAAAATCCATGGGACGGGAGGACTCGTGAATCTGGACGGAATTACGCCCGCACAGCGTTAGGTGTGGCCGGCCCTCGCCCGCCAGGTGAATGAGTTCCCGGCGTCCGCAGCAGCGGCAGTCAGGACGGGGAGTTCCCGCCTGGATGGCCGAGGTCTGGTTGCTCCAAACGTCCCAGGAGAGCAGGGTGCGACGCATTTGCTCGCGGGCGCCAACCAGCAGCTTGAGCGCTTCCGCGGCGGCTACGGAGGCGAGCAGGCTGACCGCCGGGCCTAGCACGCCGGCGGTTTCGCAGGTCTCCAGCATACCCTGTGGCGCCTCCGGAAACAGGCAGGCCAGGCACGCGGTTTCGCCGGGCAGGACGTTCATGGTGAGCCCATAGCTGCCAACCGCCGCGCAATAGATCCACGGCAGCCCGCGCTGCACGGCAAAATCGTTCAGCAGGTAACGGGTCTCGAAATTGTCAGTGCCATCGAGCAACAGCTGAGTTCCTGCGAGAAGGCGCTCAATGTTTTCCGGCACGAGGTCAGCGACCTCAGGTTCGACCACAATTTCAGAGTTGAAGGCCGCGAGCTTACGGGCGGCGGCGATCGCCTTGGGCAGGGAAGCGGCGGCATCGGCTTCATCGAACAGCGCCTGGCGCTGCAGGTTGCTGGGCTCAACATAGTCGCGGTCAATAATGCGCAGCGTGCCCACCCCGGCGCGCGCCAATAATCCGGCGAGGATGGAACCGGTGGCGCCGCAGCCGACAATCGCCACCCGCGCCTGTGCCAGCCGGCGCTGGCCCTCGGCCCCAATGCCGGGAAACAGAATTTGCCGCGAGTATCGCTCCTCGAAACTCAATGGCCATCCCCTTCGGATGTACTAACCCTTTATTATAGGAGTCAGCAACTCGCGAATCGGGTATGGCCGCTGTCAGGGGAGCGCGCGCGGGCGCCGTAGGCTTCCCAGCCAGTTCTGTCGCGACCGTGCAGGGGTTCGGGCAAGGGAAGCCACGCGCGTTCCGTGGCCGCTCGAATGTGCAACGTTGCTGGCTGGCCGGTTCATCGAATTAGCTACCACTCCAGCTCAGACGGGGACATGCAAGCCGGCAAGGAGTCTGTTTGGCGGTAAGGACAGGGTTTGTCCGGACACTCGCGATGGTGGCGATGCTGGCAGCAGCCGGTGTGGTGCGCCCTGCCCTGGCGCAGGGCCGGGATGCGGCGGCAACCTCCGAGCTGCGCCCGCGGCAATCTCCCGCGTCCACGCAGGAAACGGTTCTCTCCAAACCGGCTTCCGATTCCGTTCCCGCCTCCGATGCGGCGCCGCTGGGCATCGTCTCGGAATACCAGGGTCTTCCGGTGCGCGACATCCGCTTTGCCGGGGTGGAAAGCGGTGACCTGCAGCAACTGCAAAAGGTGGTGACGCAAAAAGCCAACCAGCCCCTGGACCGCTACAAAATTCGCGACAGCGTGCGCGCCCTGTTCGCCACCGGCCGCTTTGCCGATGTCCAGGTGGAGGCGGACCGCACGCCGCAAAACCAGGTGGACCTGGTTTTCCGGGCGGTGCAGAACTACTTTGTGGGCGTGGTCAGGGTGGAAGGCGCACCCCGCGAGCTCACCACCACGCAGCTGGCCAATGCCAGCAAGCTGCAGCTGGGCGAACTTTATACCCAGGAAAAACTCCAGAGCGGCATTGACCGCATGGGCCAGCTCCTGCAGGAGAACGGGTATTACCAGGCCACCATTACCGAGAGCGAGCAGCGCGATGCCGCCACCCAGCAGGTGAACATTTCTTTTCATGTGGACCCGGGGGCGCAGGCGCGGGTGGGCCGCATCACGCTCACCGGACATGCCGGATTCACGCTCCTGGAACTGCTGAATGCGGCGCACTTCCATCCCGGCGACCGCGTGCTCACCCAAAACCTGACCAGCACCCTGCGCCGCTTGCGGAAGAAATACCAGAAGATCAATCGTTTGGAGGCGCAGGTCTCCATACCCACCCAGAGTTACCAGCCCGCCACCAACACCGTCGACTATGTTTTAAATATCGAGCCCGGGCCCACGGTGATCATCCGCGTGCAAGGCGTGGGCATGCGCGCCAGCGAAATCAAGAAGCTGATTCCGGTATACGAAGAGAACGCGGTGGATGAAGACCTGGTGAACGAAGGCCGGCGCAACCTGCGCGACTACATGCAGACCCACGGCTATTTCGATGCGGAAGTGAACGTTCGCCGCGATTTCGACGAGAAAAAGAATGAGCGGCAGATTGTCTACATTGTCGAACGGGGCATCCGGCACAAGCTCACCAACATCAACATCAGCGGTAATTCTTATTTCGACAGCGGCATGATCCGCGAGCGCATGCAGGTGCAGCCCGCCGGCCGGCTGTTCTCGCAGGGCATGTACAGCCAGCAGCTGCTGGCCGGCGACGTCAACGCCATTCAGAATCTGTACCACGCCAACGGTTTCCAGCAGGTGAAGGTTACGCCCGCTGTCCACGACAATTACCTGGGGCAGATCGGGCGGATTGCCATAGACATCCGCATTGACGAGGGCCCGCAGACGCGAGTGGGCACGCTGCGTATCGTGGGCAACAAGACCGTGCCCGAGCAGGACCTGCTGCCCAACCTGTCCAACGTGGAGGGACAGCCGTTTTCGCAGGCCAACATTGCCGCCGACCGTGATGCCCTCCTGACCTACTACTTCAACAACGGCTTTCCCGACGCCGCCTTCGAATACACCGCCCAGCCCGAGCCGGGCGCACCCGACCGTGTGGATCTGGCCTACACCATCCGCGAAGGGCAGCAGTTCTTTGTGGACCGGGTGCTGGTGGACGGCCTGAACTATACCCGGCCATACGTGGTGCGCCGCGAGTTGCAGATTCATACCGGCGATCCGATCAGCCAAAACCAGATGTACGACAGCCAGAGCCAGCTCTACAACCTGGGCATCTTCAACGAGGTGGACACGGCGGTGCAGAATCCGGAGGGCGACGTTCCCAACAAGAACGTGCTGTTCAGCGTCCAGGAAGCGCGCCGCTATACGTTCAACTACGGCATTGGCTTTGAAGCGCAGACCGGGCAGCCTGCCGGCCCGACGCAGCCGCAGGGAGAAACCGGAGTGAGCCCGCGCGTGTCATTTGGCGTGACCCGCCTGAACTTCCGCGGGCGCGACCACACTATTTCCTTCAAGTCGCACGTTGGGCGCCTGGAGCAACGCGCCCTGGTCAGTTACGACGCGCCCCACTGGTTTAACAATGATAAGTTGAGGCTCACCTTCGCCGCCTTCTATGACAATTCGCTCGACGTTGTCACCTACACCTCTAACCGGCTGGAAGGCTCGGCGCAAATCGAGCAGAGCTGGAGCAAGGTGACGACAACGCTTTACCGCTTTACCTACCGCCGGGTTCAGGCCACCAACCTGGTGCCGCTCTCACCCAACCTGTTTCCCCTGCTTTCGCAGCCGGTGCGCGTCGGCATGCCTAGCTTCACCTACATTCGTGACAAGCGCGACAATCCCATCGAGACCACTCGCGGCAACTACACCACCTTCGACGCCGGCGTGGCGGCTGGTTTCTTTGGCTCTGAAGCCAGTTTCAGCCGCATGCTGGTGCAGAACGCGACCTACATGCCGTTTGGCTCGACCCGCAGCAAGAACAAATGGGTATTCGCCCGCTCCACCACCATCGGCGTGGAAAACCTGTTCGGCAAAGGCGAGGTAATTCCGTTGCCGGAACGCTTCCTCTCTGGCGGCGGCAACACACTGCGCGGGTTTGCCATTAACCAGGCGGGGCCGCGCGACCCGGCTACCGGCGCTCCCCTGGGCGGAGACGCGCTTTTCATCAATAACCTGGAAGTGCGCACGCCTACGGTGTCGCTGCCGTGGCTGGGCAACAACATGGGATTTGTGGTGTTTCACGATGCCGGCAATGTCTTCTCCTCACCCAACGAGTTGGCCAAGGGGCTGGCCCGCTGGAACCAGGACACCAGCCATTGCTTTGTGGGCAGCCTGAGCTGCAATTTCAATTATCTGTCCCAGAACCTGGGGGCGGGCGTGCGCTACAAGACGCCCATTGGCCCACTGCGCTTCGACGTGGGCTACAACTTGAATCCGCCGGTTTTTCCCGTGAACCAGGCCACCGGCGACCAGGCCTCCCCTTTTCCCCATGTGGAGACTGGCCGCCATATAAACTTTTTCTTTAGTATTGGACAGACATTCTGATGTTGCGGCGCTGTTTCCAAATCGGGGTGGTGCTGGCTTTAGCCGCAAGCGCGGCCATGGCTGGCGACATCATCGAGCGCGTGGTGGCCACGGTGAACAACCGGCCCATTCTGCAGAGTGATTGGGATGAGGAAGTGCGTTACGAAGCCTTTGTCAACCATCGGTCGCTTTCCCGCGTGACGTTGGCCGACCGCAAGGCGGCGCTGGACCGGCTGATTGACCAGGAATTGCTGCGCCAGCAAATCAAGGAAGACGAAGCAGAGGGAGTGCTGGCAGAGTCTCCTCCGCACATCGAAACCCGCCTGCAGGAGGTTCGCAAGCAGTATCCGGGCGCGGAGAAGCCGGCCACCTGGCAAGCTGACCTGCGGGAGTACGGGCTGAGAGAGCAGGACCTGATACGGCACGTCGCGCTGCAGGCGCAGCTGGAAAAGCTGATTGACGTGCGCCTGCGGCCCACCGTGCACATCAGCCACACTACCATCGAGGCTTACTACCGGGATCAGCTGCTGCCGGAGTTGCGCAAGGCCGGGGTCAAGGATGTTCCCCTGGTGGAAGTTTCCCCCAAAATCGAGGAACTCCTTACGCAGCGGCAAATGAACCAGCTGCTGGCCGCCTGGCTGCACGACCTGCGTTCACAAAGCGATATTCGGATGGGCGCCGCGCCTGAGGCGGGAGTCAGCCAGAGATGAGCAGCAGCGTTCATCCCGGTTCTTCGCCGGCCGAAGGCCACAGCGGGCCGCCGCGCAAGCGCCTCATTCTGCCCGCCACCGTCGGCATTCTTGTGCTCGCGGCTTTTCTGCTCGCGGGATGGTACCTCACCAGCGCCGGTTTCCAGGAACGGGTGCGGTCGCGCGTAGTGGCCGAACTGCAGCGCTCCACCGGTGGTCGAGTCGAACTCGGCGCTTTCCAGTGGAACCTTTCGCAGCTGCAGTTCGAAGCCCGTAATCTGACCATTCACGGGCGCGAAGGGGCCGGGGAACTGCCCTTCTTCCATGCCGACCAGGTGCTGGTCCGGATGCGCGTCGCTTCCGTGTTCAGCCAGCGCGTGGCTTTGAGCTACATGCAGGTGGACCACCCCGTGATTCACCTGGTGGCCTATCCCGACGGCACCACCAACCAGCCCCAGCCCAGCGCCCGCCCGCCCACTTTGCAGGCCGACGTGGAACAGTTGTTCCGGCTCGCGGTGCACCGGTTGGATGTGCGTGGCGGGGAGCTTGTGCTCAATGATCGCAGCGTTCCCCTCGACCTCACCGCCGATGACGTGACCGCCAACATGGACTACGCCTTCCGGCCGCGCCGCTATGACGGCCGGGTAAGCATCGGCAAACTGGATACGCGGCTGAAGGACATGCGGCCGTTTGCCTCCCGCGCCGATCTTGAGTTCACCCTGTGGCCCAGTTGGGCGCAGGTCAAGTCGCTGCATTGGACTTCCGGCAAGTCGCACCTGGAAATCAGCGGACATGTGGATAACTTCAGCCGTCCCGCCCTGACCCTCGCCTATCAGGGTGCGGTGGATGTAGCGGAATTGGGAGCGGTTCTGCGGCGGCGCGAATTGCGCTCCGGCACCGCCGCCGTGCAAGGCAATGCCGGTTATCAGCTCGGCAACTATCTGGCCAGCGGACGCGTGGAGGCCTCAGACCTGCAAGTAAGCGCGCCCTCAGGCATGGTGCGCCACGCCAGCCTCGGAGGAGAGTATTCGCTGAGCAACGACCGTGTGGAGCTCTCCGGTGTTTCCGGCCATGCCCTGGGAGGCAAGCTCAGCGGCGACCTGCAAATCGTGTACCTGGTTGAGCCCACGGTCCGAGCTCCGCATCATGTGTTGCCTCCGTCTCCGGGGGAAGAGCGCGGCACGGCTCACCTGCGCCTGGAAGGCGTATCGGTGGCCCAGCTTACACAGAGCGTCTCCACGCGCTCATTTCCGGTAGGAGGTTTGGGTCTGGCCGGAACCGCTTCGGGGACAGTCGAGGCGGGCTGGCGGGGCACTCCGAGCAATGCCGACGTAAAGATGAATCTCGCTGTGTTGCCGACGCCGGGCAGGCAGCCTGGCCAGTTGCCGGTGAATGGGCAGGTGCAGGCCAGCTACAGCGGCTCCCGGCATCTGCTGACCTTTTCGCAGCTGAACGCGGCCACGCCAGCCAGCACTGTGACCGCCAGCGGTACGTTGGGCTCGTCCTCGGCGAACCTCAGCCTGAATCTGGCGACCACGAATCTGGGTGAACTGCAACCCATCCTGGCGGCTTTCCAGGGCCCTCGGCACATTCCGCTTGTGGTACACGGAAAAGCTGTGTTTTACGGCGCCGTTGCCGGCAAGATTTCCGCTCCCACTTTCACCGGGCACCTGCTGGTGACGGATTTCGATACCGTACTGCGCCCTGGTGCCCGCGGGATTTCCAAAGCGCCGCGGCAAATTCATTGGGACCTGCTGAGTAGCGATGTGCAGCTCTCGCCGGACAAGCTGGTTACCCGGCACGGCATTCTGCGGCGCGAACCGGCGCAGCTGTCTTTTGACGGCAGCCTTGGCCTGACGCGGTATCAAACTACCCCTGCCGGTGCTCTCTCCGCCCAGGTGCGGGTGCAGGGCGGCGAACTCGCTGATGTGGTGGCGCTGGCGGGTTACAGCTATCCGCTCTCCGGCGAGCTGAATGCCAGGCTGCAGGTCGGTGGCACGTGGCAGGCGCCGCGCGGCGAGGGCGAGATTGAGGTGGCGCATCCGGCCTATGCCAGCGCGCGCTTCAATCGCCTGAGCGCGCACCTGCTCTTTTCCGGAAGTCAGGTTCAGCTGAATAACCTGAACCTTGCCCAGGGCCCGAGCCAGATCACGGGCGCCGCCGGTTACGACTTCCGCAGCACGGAGCTGCACTTCAATTTGCAGGGCGGCAATTTTGATCTGGCGAAATTCTCCTCTTTGCAGAGCAGCCGCATTACGGTAGCGGGGCAGATGGGGTTTTCGCTGCAAGGGTCGGGGACGCTGCGGGCACCCGTCATTGACGGCACCATTAACCTGCGACAGCTCACGCTGGACGGCGAACGCGAGGGCGACTTCGCCCTGACCGCGAACACCCACGGCTCTAGCACCCGCCTGGTCGGCCGCTCGCAGTTCATCCACGCCGACCTCGGCCTGGATGGCGACCTCCGGCTGCAGGGCGATTTGCCCATTCAAATGACGCTGCGCTTCTCCCGCCTGGACGTGGATCCCCTGCTGCAGGCCTATTTCCGGGGGCAGCTCACTGGTCATTCCTCGAGCGCCGGAACCATTACTGTGAACGGGCCGCTGCTCCGGCCTCGCGATCTGGAAATTCGAGGCAATGTGGCGGAGTTCCGCGCCGATATCGAGAATCTCAAAATCCAGAACAGCGGTCCTCTGCAATTTGCCGTGGCGCAGCGCACCCTGACCCTGCAGCACTTTCACCTGCTGGGGGACGGCACGGATTTTGAGGCTACGGGCACCGCCCAGCTGGCTGCGCCGCAGGTGTTGAATCTGCGCGCGAACGGCACCATCAATCTGAAAATCGTGCAAACTCTGAACCCGGATTACATGTCCTCGGGCCTCATGACCGTGGCCCTGGGCTTTGGCGGGACCATGGCCGCTCCGGACGTGCGCGGGCGGGTGCAGATCAGCAACGGATCGCTTGCCTATATTGACCTGCCCAGCGGGCTCAGCAACATCAATGGCACCCTGGTGTTCAATCAGGACCGGCTGCGGGTGCAGACGCTGACCGCGCAGACCGGCGGCGGGCTGCTCAACCTGGGCGGGTTCATTACCTACAATCGGACCCTGAACTTCGACCTGACCGCCCAGGGCAAGGACATACGCCTGCGCTACCCGCCAGGCATGAGCACCACCGCCAACGTCAACCTGCGGCTGGTGGGAGCGCTCAACCGCTCCACTCTCACGGGCGACATTCTGGTGACGCGTTTTCAGCTGGCCCGCAACTTCGATTTGGCCAGCTACCTGGCCCGCGCCAAGGGCTCTACCGCGCTGCCCAATCCTGAGTCTCCGCTCAACAATTTGCGGCTGGACGTCCACGTAATCACCACGCCTGAACTGGACGTGCAGACCGCAATTGCCCGGGTGGCTGGCGATGCGGACCTGCGCCTGCGAGGTACAGCAGCCAAGCCCGTGGTCCTGGGCCGGGTGGATATTGCCCGCGGCGATGTGAACTTCAGCGGAACCAAATACCACCTGGAGCGCGGTGACATCACTTTCAGCAACCCGGTCCGCATCGAACCGGTGCTCGACCTGGAGGCTAGCGCCCGGGTGCGGGATTACGACATCACCCTCGGCTTCCACGGGCAGATTGATAAGCTCAACGCCACCTACAGCTCGGAGCCGCCGCTGCCCACCGCGGACATCATCGCCCTGCTGGCCATGGGCCGTACCCGCGAAGAATCGGCGCTTTTGCAGCAGCAGCCCGACACCAGCTACACCCGCAGCGCTTCCAACGCCATCCTCAGCGAGGCCATGAACGCGGCCAACAACAACCGCCTGGAGAAGATTTTTGGCGTCAGCCGGGTGAAGATTGATCCGGAAGCGGGCGGGGCGGAAAACAACCCGAGCTGGACACGCGTCACCATCGAGCAGCAGATCTCGAACGCCCTCACTCTTACCTACATCACCAACGTTTCCCAGGCGCAGCAGCAGATAATTCAAGCCGAGTACTACCTGACCCGCAACATCTCCCTCATCGCCCTGCGCGACCAGAACGGCGTGGTCAGCTTCGATATCAGCATCCGGCGTCGCAAGAAATAGAGCACCGAAGGGCCCCGGCAGCACGCCGCCGTTCCTGTGGCCACTTGCCGCACTTCCCGAACTGGGAAAGTTTGCTATTTGTTCGGTAAAGGCGGAAGCACCTCTCATTTCGGAGCACATACACTAAAAGCGGGACAAAACTACCCGCCTTACTCTCATCTAAGAGCGAAGAGCTTCGGATACAGACTGAGCGGCAAGAGGAGAAAGAACATGAGAAAGATGGCAGTCTACTTTCCGGCCGTGCTGCTGGCCCTGGTTTTATCGGTGCCCGCGCTGGCCAAGAGTGATTCTAATGGCGGCAAGTACGACCAGGGAATCCAGAACAGCATGCAGAAGTGGCTGCAGGATCACGGCAGCAAATTCAGCGGTGTGCAAGCCTCAGTGCAGGACGGCGTGGTTACGCTCACCGGCGAGGTGCCGCTGCTGATTGACAAACTGGACGCCGATAAGCACGCTCACGGCATTGACCACGTGCAGGCCGTGCGCAATGAGATCCAAGTGAAGGGTGGGGTTTCCGACCAGCAGTTGCAGGAGCAACTGGCCGGCAAGCTCCGTTACGACCGCATCGGCTATGGCGTCATTTTCAATTCCCTCACCTTAGGCGTCAACAATGGGATCGCCACCGTGGGCGGCAGCGTGCACGATTATCCCAGCCGGGATTCCGCCCTGGCCATCGTGGAGACTACTCCGGGCGTGCGCGGCGTGGTGGACAACATCCAGGTGCAACCCACCTCGAACTTCGATGATGCACTGCGCATCCGCCTGGCGCAGGCCATCTACGGTCAGCCGGCGATGCAGAAGTACGCCATGGTTCCGGAGGCGCCAATCCGCATCGTGGTCAATAACGGCCACGTAACCCTCAATGGCGTGGTAGACAGCCAGATGGATAAGCAGATCGCAGAAACCCAGGCCAAGGCCGTGCCGGGAGTTTTCAGCGTGGATAACCAGCTGATGGTAGCGGGGAAGCAGAAGTAACAGATCAGTGGCCGGTGGCCGGTGCTCAGCGCCGAACCGCTGAATACCGGCCACTGCCGCTGACCACTTTGCTTCCATCCCCTCCATTACAATGTTTTCGTGCCCATCCTGCACAACCTGCGCACGACCCTGGAAATGATCAAGTGGGAGCACTCGATTTTTGCGCTCCCCTTCGCACTCTGTGGCGCCATGCTGGCGGCCGGAGGCTGGCCCACGGTCTGGCAGCTGGGCTGGATCATTGTGGCCATGGTAGCGGCGCGGTCGGCGGCCATGGCTTTCAACCGCCTCGCCGATGCCGAAATTGACGCCATCAATCCGCGCACCCAGACGCGCGCCTTGCCCAGCGGAGCCCTGTCCCGCGGGTTCGTGGGCGCCTTCGTCACGGTAGCGTGCCTGGTGTTCGTGCTGGCGGCCTCGCAGTTGAACCGCCTCACCCTGCTGCTCTCGCCGGTCGCCCTCGCGATTGTGCTTCTCTACTCCTATACCAAGCGCTTTACCCGCTGGTCGCACCTGGTGCTGGGATTTGCCCTGGGGGTGGCGCCCAGTGCCGCCTGGATTGCGGTGCGCGGCTCGCTCGATCCCCGCATCCTGCTGCTCACGGCGGCGGTTACCTTCTGGGTAGGCGGCTTTGACGTGCTCTATGCCTGCCAGGATTATGATTTCGACGTGCGCAACCAGCTGCACTCCATCCCTCGCTACCTGGGCATTGGACCCGCTCTGCTGATTGCCCGCCTCTTCCACGCCGCCATGATGCTCCTGCTGGTTGCCCTGGTGCTTAGCTTTCACCTGGGCGCGCTGGGGCTGGCCGGTGTCGCGGTGGTCGGCCTGCTGCTGGCCTACGAGCACTCGCTGGTTTCCCGCGACAATCTCAGCCGGCTGAACGCCGCGTTTTTCACCATGAATGGAGTGATCTCGGTGGTGTTCTTCCTGTTCGTGGCGGCCGACCTGCTGCTGAAGTAGCTGACTAGCTGCCTGGCTGGATAGCTGCCTGGTTTCTCTCGCTTCGCCTGCATCGCGTCATACTCACCTGTGACGAACCCGAGGCTGCTGCGCTATCATCATTACGTGGCCTCGACGCATCCGTTCCAGACTGATGACGCGCGCTTGCAGCCTATTGCTGAGAAGGTCCTGAGCGGGCAGCGGCTCAGCGGCGATGACGCGCTCACCTTGTACGCTTCCCCCGACATTCTGGCCGTGGGCTGGCTGGCTAACCAGGTGCGCGAGCGCCTGCACGGCGACAACACCTATTTCAACGTCAACCGCCACATTAATCCCACCAATGTCTGCGTGGCCGCTTGCCGGCTGTGCGCATTTGGCCGCAAAAAGGACACTCCCGGCGCCTATACTATGGCCCTGGAAGAAGCCTGGCAGACCGCGGCTTCCGGCTATAGCGAGGCGGTCACCGAGTTCCACATCGTCGGAGGGCTGCATCCCGACCTGCCGTTTCAGTACTTCCTTGACCTGATTCGCGGGCTCAAGGAGCGCTTTCCCAGCGTGCACCTGAAGGCCTTCACCATGGTCGAGGTGGCGTATTTGGCGAAACGCGCCAAGCTCTCCATCCGCGAAACGTTGGAGCAGCTCAAGGCCGCGGGCGTGGATTCATTGCCCGGCGGGGGAGCGGAAATTTTTGCCGACCGCATCCGCCACATGATCTGCGATCATAAAATTGATGGCGACCAGTGGCTGGAGACGGCGCGCACCGCCCACCAGCTTGGCCTGCGCTCCAACGCCACCATGCTCTACGGGCACATCGAGAGCGACGAGGACCGCGTGGACCACCTGCTCAAATTGCGGGCTTTGCAGGACGAAACCGGCGGATTCCAGACCTTTATCCCGCTGGCGTTCCATCCCGCGAACACCCCGCTGGAGCACTTGCCCACCACCACCGGAATGCTCGACCTGCGCCAGATCGCGGTGAGCCGCCTAGTGCTGGACAACTTCCCTCATATCAAAGCTTATTGGCAGATGCTGACCCCGCGCATCGCGCAAATCTCGTTGCGCTTCGGCGCCGATGACATGGATGGCACCGTAATCGAAGAGAAGATTTATCACGATGCCGGCGCCACCACACCTCAGGGATTACGGCGCCAGGATCTGGAGCGGTTGATCCGCGAAGCCGGCCGCGTGCCCGTAGAGCGCGATACGCTCTACCGCCCGGTCACCCGTACGGAAACGACCGTCACTGTGGGCGTGTAGCGACCCTCAAGTGCAAGCTCTTCTGCACAGTCCATTGCAAATACATCGCGTGGGTATCGCGTCAGCGGACGTTTTAAGTTACGCCGCTGCGGGACCGTGATGCCCGCCTTACGGTGGGAGCCGAGTTGGATAACTTCCGAGTTGCCGACAATTCGGGAGTTGATGCCGACAAGCGCATTTATCGTTTTGCGCAACTCCCGGTTTGCCCGTGATCCGGGAACTGTCCCGCCCAAAATACTCTCTCCTTGACGGACTAGGGAAGCTTTGCTAGTGTCTCTCCTAGACGCACGAGGAGTGATCGTGGGCAAACAGATTGATTTGCTGCAAGGCACGCTGGACATGCTGATCCTCAAAGCTGTATCGCTTGGTCCACTGCACGGCTACGGGGTTCTGCTGCGCATTCAGCAGATCTCTGGCGAACAGCTGGAAATCCAGCAGGGCTCGCTATACCCAGCGCTCTATCGGCTGGAACACCAGGGTTGGATCGCCAGCGAGTGGGGGGAATCGGACAACAAACGCAAGGCGAAGTTCTACAGCCTGACTGCAGCCGGGCGGCGCCAACTCCATTCGGAAACCGAAAAATGGAACCGCATGGCGTCGTTGATCGCCAGTATCCTGCGCACCACCTCCGAGGAAATATGAATCTTCTGACTCGATTCCTTTCTTGGTTGAAGTGGATGGTCAAGAGACAACATCTTGAAAGTGAAATGGAAACAGAGGTGCGTTTCCACATTGAGAGCCGGGCTGCGGACTTGGTTCGCAAAGGCCTTTCCCAGCAGGAAGCGATGCGACAGGCGAGAATTGAGTTCGGCGGAATCGAGTCTCACAAAGATGCCATGCGGGCATCGGTAGGCGTGCGCTGGTGGGGTGAACTAGGATCGGACCTGCGTTATGGATTCAGACTGTTGTGCAAGAATCCAGGTTTTACGGCGGTTGCGATTTTGACACTGGCCCTGGGAGTCGGAGCCAACACGGCCATTTTCAGCATCGTGAATGCCGTGTTGCTGCACTCTCTGCCCTACCGCGACCCCGACCGCTTGGTACGAGTCTACTTTAACGAGCCAGGCCTAGGATTGCGCGACGTCAGGTTTTCCAAGCCCGAAATGGATGATTTGCTGATGCGATCGGGTGTGTTTGAAGATGTGACCCCGATCTTCGAAGGTAGCGAGAATTTGACCGGCGCCAAACAGCCCGAGCGTGTAGAGGGCGTCAATACCAGTTTTAGCTACTTTTCCATGCTGGGTGTGACCCCGCAAATCGGACGGTTGTATGGTCCGCAGGACTTCGTGCCTGGTGTCGCTCCAGTGGTCGTGATCAGCGATGGCCTGTGGCACCGGGCCTATGGCGCCGACCCGAATGTGATCGGCCGTACCATCCGGATCGACGGTGATCCCCTTACAATTATTGGGGTTCTGCCACGCGGATTTCGCCATCCTGGACCGACGACTTCCGGCGACGCGGAAGTGTTTGCCGCCTTCGGATTCACCGGAGCTCCCTTTCCCCCGCCATTGCGGGGTACCCGGATTTTCCCAAACGGAATCGGACGACTCAAGCCAGGCGTCACGCTGAAGCAAGCTCAGGCGCGGCTCACTGCCATGGCTGCCCAATTACGCCGCGACTTTCCCGCCGATTACGCGCCGCAGGCGCAATGGACCATTGAGATTCAACCATTGCAGGAAACTCTGGTGGGCAAGGTCCGGCCCATGCTGCTGGTATTACTGGGTGCGGTCATCCTGATCGTTTTCATCGTATCGCTGAACATTGCCAATCTCCTCTTGGCGCGCGCTTCGGGGCGGCAACAGGAGATGGCGATGCGGTTAGCGCTGGGGGCGAGCCGCGGCCGCATGGTGCGCCAACTGCTGACCGAGTCCATGCTGCTGTCGCTCATCGGCGGTGCGGCGGGAATCGCAACCGCAGTAGGTACTTTAGGCTTCATCCTGCGCTTTGTGCCGTCGAACGTTCCCCGGCTCAACGAAGTACGAATCGACTGGGTGGTGCTGGCCTTCGCTCTGCTGATTTCCATTCTTACGGGCCTGGTGTTTGGACTTGCTCCAGCGCTTCATTCGGCAAAAGTCGCTCTCACCTCGGCCATCCGGGAAGGCGGTCGCGGGTCCGGCTACAGCACTAAGACGGGCCGATTGCGGGATGTTCTAATCGTCTCTGAACTGGCATTTGCCGTCATTCTGATGGTGGGAGCCGGCTTGCTGCTGCGGACGCTGCGGGATCTGTTGCAGGAAAATCCAGGCTTTAATCCAACTCAGGTGGTCACGGCAAACACTTGGCTGGGAGTTCCCAACGACCCGAAGACGGATCCGTATCTCGGTATTCCCGGCAAGGTCGCCTTTGATCGTGAGTTGCTGCGGCGCATGAGGGCAATTCCTGGAGTGGAACTCGCCGCAATCACCTCAGCGCTACCGACCACCAATAGCAACCCCAACGCGGTCGGTGGCTTAGCCATTGAAGGCTTCGCGATTGAAGATAGACCGGTCGAGTCCTCACAGGATCTGCGCGCCGAGAGAATTCGGATAAGCCCCGATTACTTTAAGGTATTGCAGGCGACGCTCCTGCGCGGTCGCTCATTCACCGAGGGCGATGAAGACGGTAAGCAACAGGTAGCGATCATTGATGAAACCACCGCTCGCAAATATTGGCCGGATCGCGATCCACTCGGCCGCCAAGTGCGGTTCGGAAAAGACCCCACCAAGCCATGGCTAACCGTCGTGGGTATTATTAGGGATATCAAAAATGACGGTCTCGACGTCGATGGCGTTCCCCACATCTTCGTTTCGGTCTATCAAGACCCCAACAAGCAGGTGAGCCTGGTGTTGCGGACGTCTCTGCCCGCGGCCCTGCTGGAACCACAGATTCGGCATGAAATCCAGAGCATTGATCCCGGCTTGCCGGTCTTTAATGTTTCTTCTATGAACGGCATCCTTGATCGGTCACTGGCTTCACGCCGTTTTTCTGCCGATCTGGTGGGCGGATTTGCTGGACTGGCGCTGCTTCTCGCCTCCATCGGAATTTACGGCTTGTTGGCATACATGGTCGGGCAAAGGTCGCGCGAGATCAGCCTGCGCATGGCATTGGGAGCCCGGCGATG
>JAICWP010000016.1 GCA_025934735.1 Terriglobales bacterium
CTGCTCTCAATTGCCGCCACGGTGCTAACCTTCTTCATTGCCGGTCTCCTTTATCTCTTGTGCTTGCGAGCACGTCGATAACTTGGGAGCGTACAGCATCCCGTCGGGAGACCGGCCTTCTCATCCCATCTGTTTACGCCAAAGATGCTTATTCAGTCGCCTTTGTCTGCAGTGCTACGATTGAACTCCTATGCTGGATGACCAATCGAGAAGGAAATATTCGTTGCCAATCAGCATTGCTGGTGTGGTCGTGCTCCTTGGGTCTGCGCGATTCGGAAGCACAGCAGTATTCCTGATTGGCTTTCCAGCGTTGTTCATCGCATGCGGTATCGCCGCAGGGGCGCGTACCCCCTCGAAGATTCCAAATCGTGACGCACTCGTCTATGTCGGTGTCGCCATTGTGGTAGTGATTGGAGTCGTGCTGTACGCCTTTCACTCACGATGATTGGTGATAAATCCCCATAGCGTAAGTTACGAACTGCCGAAATGAAGCCCACTATATACGCGATTGAATCGGCGCTTCCGCACCGCTTGTCAATCATCGCTCGCCCTCGCGGAGGCGACTGGCTGTGCGACGAAATAGACGCTCTGGCAGCGCACGGTGTTCGAGTCATTGTCTCGATGCTCACGCAGGACGAAGCATATGAGCTTGGATTATGCGAGGAGGCAAGTCACTGTGAACGCGCGGGCATCATTTTCCGTGGCGTACCGCTTCAAGACCGCTCAGTCCCGTCAGACCGACAGCAGTTCCTCGATGCTGTTGAGCAGGTCGCAGCAGATGTGGAGCGTGGGGTTGCCGTAGCGGTGCATTGCAGGGCCGGAATTGGGCGCTCCTCGGTATTCGCCGCCGCTGTCCTGATTCGGTTGGGGTGGAACGTTGGCCAAGCTTTTAACGCCATTGAGGAGGCGCGGGGCTGCCCCGTGCCAGATACGCCTATGCAGAAAGAGTGGGTGACACAGAACATCCCAGGCGCATGATTGACGAGTGTGAAATCGTCTTCACGTAAGTGACGGTTGCCGAAGGCGAACAAATAACACAAACGCGCGCGAAAGCCTGTTCTCGCCAGTCAATCAGGGGCATAATGCAACTGGAGGCACCGTCAAGCAACGATGATTCGGCCACTTCGTGTGGTAGCAGCCGGTATCATAGCCCTCATTCTATCGTTCTCGCTATTGAGGCCAGCAGCGGAGGTTTGTGCTGTTGTGATTCGCCGACATTGGCCAGAGGCTTGGTTTTCCTCATCGACCGTCTTGTACTGCGAGTTCCTTGCAGCGGTGCTTTCCCTTGCAGCCGCCGTGACAGTTGGGCGATACACGTTCAAACGTTCTGCAGGGTCGAAACTGACAACTCGCGCAGGATAACTGGCGTGAAATCGACCGCTCCCGTGCTGGTTGGGCGAAGATTCTAGCAGCGGCTCACGTTAGGGCGCATAATTGCTCATAAATGGGCCTTAGTGTACGTAGCGAACCCCAATGGAAAATCGCAATCTCAACACCGTCATCAGCTACGGATTCCGCTCCGCTGTTGGAGTGCACTTCGTTTGGTTAGGTGTGCTGACGTTCGGGCTGCGAAAAACGCTTGTCGGATTTCAGCACCATGTTGTTGCAGTCGTCCTCATACTCTTGATGGGCATCATTGTCATGCTGTTCGTAGCTGATATGGTGACGCGAAAGGACGACAGCCGGACGTACTCGAAGCTGGTTGATGTTGCTGTCGGCTGCGTTTGGTTCGCAATCGTCGGATTTCTCGTGATGAACTCGGTGCGTGCTGGGATGTGGTGACACTGCGACCAGCCCAATGACGAGTGATAAATCGCCTTAGCACTTTTCATTTCCCCCTTGGCGCAGCAGGCTTGTCTGCAAAGATGAGGCACATAGGGCTGTAGAAAGTTAGAGCGTGGGCGGGGGCGCCCGCGCCACAAAGAAGGTTTTAGTACTTGATATTCGAAACCTTCCAACCTTGAAGCGCTGCAACCTTGAAACCTTGAAACCTTCTTTCTATCCCCCGACCACGTTCTCCTCCCGCACGGGCCGCTCGAAGACGCACTCCCGGGGCGATTTGTCCGCTCGCAAGCCCTGGTAGACGGGGGCGCGCATCTTGACTCCGCCGCCGTTGGTTTCGTGGGTCCACTCGCTGAATTTTATTTCCGCTACCAGTTCGGGTTTCACCCAGTGGGTGCGGCGCGTGCTCTCCACCTTGGTGACGAAGGGATTCTTGTCGGTCTTGAGCTTCTGCAGGCGCCGCCACATATCTTCGTGAGTTGATTCGGTGAAGCCGCTTCCGGCCTGGCCTACATGCAGCAGGCGGCCCTTGTCGTCATAAAGGCCGAGCACGATGGAACCAAAATGCTCACGGCTGCCGCGGGGGTCGGTGTAGCCGCCGATTACGCACTCCTGGCGGCGCGTGATCTTCATCTTCAGCCACTCGCGGCTGCGCTTCTGCTCGTAGCAGCTGTTGCGGCGCTTGGCCACGATACCTTCCAGCCCTTGCTGTTTGGCCGCCTCGTACAAAGCGGTGCCTTGCTCCAGGTGGTGGTCGGAGTAGCGCACCAGTGCGCTCCCGGCAATGATTCCGGCCAGCAATTCCTTGCGTTTCTCCAGGTCCACACGGCTCAGGTCGTAGCCGTCGAGGTATAGCAGATCGAAAACGTAGTAGGCGATGGGGACGCTGCGGTCGGAGGCTTTCACGCGGCGACCGCTGCCGCTGATGCCGGTGCGCTGCTGCATCAGGCTAAAGGACGGGTGCCCGGCCTCATCGAGGGCCACGATTTCACCATCCAGAATGGCGGTGCGGGCGCGCACGTACTCGGGCAAGTCGCGCAGCTCGGGGTACTGGCTGGTCATCTCGTTCTGGTTGCGCGACACCAGGCGAGCCTTGCCGTCATCCAGAAACGCTACCGAGCGGTAGCCGTCCCACTTGATCTCGAATAGCCAGTCGGCATTGTCAAAGGGCTTGTCCACCAGCGTGGCCAGCATGGGGTGGATGGTGGAAGGGATGGGCGCCTTGCGGGCTCCGGGAGTTTTCTCCAAAATCTTCAACGCAGAGGACGCGGAGGAAACATTTAATGCGGAGCGCGCAGAGGAATTGCTTCGTTTTTTTGATTTGCTGGGGACCTCAGCGGGCGCGACCTGAACATTTTCAGCGTGAGATTTATTTCTTGCCTTTTGCTTTTCCCCTACGGCCTCTGGGTTGCTCTTTGCTTTTTTTTTATCGGCTTTGGCAATGGCTCCGGCCAGCCACGTTTTACCCGCGGGCTTCGCTGCCGGGCGGCTGCTCGTCCACTCATTCGAGCCTTCGTCGCCGGCAATTTGGTTGAGCGTGCGGCGGGTGAGCACGGAGTAGTCGTACTGGTTGATGTCGTAACCGGGCGCGACCTGATCGTCGCGGTGCTTGATGAGCAGCCACTCCGTGCCCTTGCTGCCGGGGCGGCGCGAGCGCATGCGCGCCAGCACGAACGAGCCTTTCAGCTTTTCGCCGCGCAGGATGAATTTCAGGTCGCCCTTGGCCAGCATGGCGTGCGCGTCACCTTGCGGCTCCCACGTGCCCACATCCCAAACCATCACCGTGCCGGCGCCGTAGTTGCCGGGCGGAATGATGCCTTCGAAATCGAAGTAAGAAACAGGGTGGTCTTCCACCTGCATGGCCAGGCGCTTGTCGGCGGGGTCGAGCGATGGTCCCTTGGGCACCGCCCATGACTTCAGCACGCCATCCATTTCCAGGCGGAAATCATAGTGCAGGTGGGAGGCGTGGTGCTTCTGCACCACGAATCGGGTTCCCGCCTTTTTTGCTACTTTCGGAGGCGGCTCCGGCGTTTTTTCGAAGCGCCGCTTGCGTTTGTATTCTTCTAGCGCCATGCGGATTTTAGATGCGTGCGGTAGTAAGGAGTCATTGGTCAGGGTCGCCAATGGTGAGCCGCCGCCTGATCGTCGGTGACAAATCCTATCTTAGAAACGTGAGGAAGTCAGCTTGGTGGGGCCGATAAAAGCCGGAAACCGAATGGACACCCACTTAAAGGGCGTCAGCAGCCAGTCTGTGCGGGCGGGCCAAGCGATGTTGCTGGCTCCCGACTCCCGGCTGCTGGCTCCTACTTGCGCTTACGCCGCCGCTCTGCCCGCGGCGATGCGGTGAGCCGTGGAATCTTCCACGTTGTAGGTTTCGACCTTGGGCGAGCTCTTCAGAGAGGCCTTGAGTATGTCCTGAACCTTCGGAAAGGTTTCGCGATGATAGCGCTCAGCATCTTCCCGGGTCTTCCAGAAGCTGATAGCCACCATGCGCTCAGGTTCGTGCTCCGAGGCCAGGGTGATTTCATCCACGAACCCAGGCTGCTTCTGCAGCAGGGGCAGGACTTCATTGCGTAGCCGCTGCTGAATTTCGTCCTTCTTGTCCGGTTTGACCGTGCATTCCACGATTCTCGTAAACATAAAGTGTTCTCCTTTCGAGATGTTGAATGGGTGTCTGGTCCGGCCCGCCGAGGAATCGGCCCACGATCAGCCCGAACGGCGGGGAAGGTTGGTTGCCGTTGGTGATTAGGAAGCGACTCGCACATTATAACGCCGGGAGCAGAGAGAGCAACACTGGAGTGCCATACCGAACTCGCGCCCGATTTTTTGATTACAATCTTGCCATGTTGCGGCGCAACCTGATTGCGGCAGTTTTGGCCGTCACACTGGCCTGGCCGGCGCTGGCGGCCGGCGCCCCCGAGCCGGAGGAATTCAACAACGATGTGGCCTCCCGGCTGCTGCAGCAGGTGACGCAAGGGTTCATCACCAACAACCAGGGGCAGGTGCTGGCCGCTTTCGATGCGGCGCGCATGAAGAATTACACGCAGCTCCGCGATGATATTGTCACGCTGTTTGCCAGATACGAGAGTTTTCGTGCTGCCTACCGCCTGCGGCAATCCTGGCCACAAGGGCAGCACGGCGTGGTCATCGTCGAGTTTGAGCTGGAAGGGACGCCCCTGAATGAGGGGGCGCTGCCCTTCCGGCGCAGCGCGCAACTTCGCTTCGAATTCGAGCGCGGCCGAAAAGGCTGGAGAATTGTGGACGTGGCGCCCCGGAGATTCTTCTCCTGAGCATGAAACGCGACTATCCTGACCGGCCGTTGATCGGCGTCGGCGCGGTTATCGTGTCCAGAAACCGCGTGGTGGTGGCGCGCCGCGGTCACGAGCCGTTGAAAGGAGAGTGGTCTATTCCCGGCGGCGTGCTGGAAATCGGCGAAACGCTGCGCGCGGGTGCCGCGCGGGAGGCTCTTGAGGAAACCGGGCTGGTGGTCGAGGCCGGAGAGGTGCTGGAGGTACTGGACCGCATCGTGCGCGACACCCAGGGGCGCGTGCAGTTTCATTATGTGCTGGTGGATTTCCTGTGCCGGCCGGTCGGGGGCGAGCTGCGTGCCGGCGGTGACGCCGAAGATGTCCGCTGGCTTACGGCCAGCGAACTTGAGACTTTCCCCATCGCGGATTCCGCCGCCGCCGTGCTGCGCAAGGGGCTGGACCGTGCGATCAGTGCATCACTGAACTAGTTATTTCCCTTAATCTTGATTCGCAAGGCGGGCGAGGCCGCCCGCGCCAGAAGATTCCCGCTATTTGCGGGGCTTGGTTTCTCGCAGCACGTTGGAGAAGCTCTTGCCGCCGAAGCTGGCGGTTTGCACCAACTGCCCGGTGACGGCCACGGTAGTGCCCTGGCCAGGCACACCGTAGTTCTCGCTCAGCACCCACATGGAGCCGGTGCCGTCATTCACCTGGAACATGCCCATGCCCATGACCCCGTAGGAATTGGTTACCTTGCCGCCCACGGTGATCTGCTTGTTCATGTACTTGCCGGGATCTTTCTGAATATCGGCGATCTTCAGGCTGGGCGGGCAGCCCGCCAGCAGCAGCATGGAAGCCAGGATGGCGGCAACAGCCAGGGCGGCATTCTTCTTCTGCATGGTTCAATCCTCTTCAAATATGAGGGCGGAGCTAGCGCATGTTAGCACAGCCCCGCGCCCCGCTGTGGGCGCTGGCAAGGTCGGTAGTGTCCTAATACGACCCTACCCCGGGGGTCCCCGGCCCGTGACTAAAGTCATGGGCAAGCCGCGTCCCATTGTCTAGGCTGATCCGTGAGGTGGCATCAATCATGAATGTTGATCTGAACAAGACGGTGCGAGATCTGGCAGTGGAGAATCCCGCCGCGACCCGGGTTTTTGAGAAATTTGGCATTGATTATTGCTGCGGCGGAGGCAAATCGCTGCGCGAGGCGTGCGCGGCTGCCAATGTCGCTCCCGACAAGCTGCTGGATTTGCTACAGACGGCAGGCCAAGGCAAGAGCACGAACGGCAACAAGGATTGGAAATCGGAGCCGCTCTCCGACTTGATTGATCATATTGTGGAGACTCACCACGCCTACACCCGCGAAGAACTCGATCGCCTGGACCCGCTGCTGGCCAAGGTGTGCTCAGTCCACGGACAGCGCCATCCCGAACTGCTGCGGATTCAGCAGTTGTTCGGCGGACTCTCGCAGGAGCTGACCATGCACATGATGAAGGAGGAACAGGTGCTGTTCCCCTATGTCCGGCGTATGGAAGAGGCGGTGCTGGAGCGCCGCACTATTATCCCGGCCATGTTCGGCACGGTGCGGAACCCGGTGCAGATGATGATCCACGAGCACGATTCTGCCGGACAGGCGCTGCACGAGATGCGCGAAGTGAGCGCCGGCTACACCGCTCCCAAGGATGGCTGCGTTAGCTTCCAGACACTTTACCGGGCACTCGACGAGTTCGAGCGCGACCTGCACCAGCACATCCACCTGGAGAACAACATTCTGTTTCCGCGGGCGGTGGAGATGGAGCAGAACCGCTAGTAGCCGCGGGGCGATGCAGACGCGATCCCGCGGACTGAACCCCGATCCGGATGACTACTTGTCCAAATGGCAGATTTGGCCACACGCATAGAGGTGCAGCAAGGAAGGGCGCTCTCGCCTGACCAGATCTTTGAGATCACACGCGTGCGCGAGAAGGCCCTTTCCCGCCTGCTGATGGCCTATATCAGCGCCGGGCTGGCATTCATGTTGCTGCCGGGGACATTTCTCGGCGTGTGGAACCTGATCTCAATCGCCGATCGCCATGCGGCAGATTCGGTGCCGTCGGCGTGGATCCAGGCCCACGGGCATGCCCAAATCTTCGGCTGGATTGGCAGCTTCATCCTGGGGATTGGCTTTTATTCCATTCCCAAGCTGCGGCGGGTCGGCCAGCCCTTTGCGTTGTGGACAGCCTGGGTCTGCTGGGCACTGTGGACCACGGCGGTGGCCCTCCGCTGGGCCAGCAACGTCTACTTATGGCATTGGCGCGTGCTGCTGCCGGCAACCGCTAGCGCGGAAGTGATCGCTTATGCGGTGTTTCTGCACGCCGTTTCCGGGCACAAAGGGAAAAATGCGGGTAAGGAGAAGCTCGACGTCTGGGTCTGGGTGGTACTTATTGCGTCGCTGGGCTTTTTAGCTGACCTACTGGTCAACTTGGCGCTGTCCATAGCGACCGCTGTTCAGGGAAGTAGCCCAGCATTCCCGCCCGGCTTGGACCAGCACTTCCTGGTGCTTTCTACCTGGGGATTTCTGGTGCCATTTGTGTGGGGATTCAGCGCCAAGTGGCTGCCCGTATTTCTTGGCCTTCGTCCGGTTCGGAGAGGGCGGTTGCTGGCGGCGGTGGGGCTGAATACTACCGGGGTGGCATGCGCCGTGGCAGGGTGGACGCTGACCGCCAGCGTGCTGCTGCTGGCCGGTAGCATCATGGCCATCCTGGGGCTGCGCTTGTTTGAGCCGCCCCACCAGGCCCCCAAGATCAAGGGCGTGCATAGCAGCTTTCCTGTGTTTGTGCGCCTGGCCTACGTGTGGCTGCTGATTGCGGGCTCGCTGGGACTTTGGGCAGCTACACTCAGCGAAGCGCCGGGTGCGTGGGGCGCTTCGCGGCACGCGCTTACCGTCGGTTTTTTGGCCACAATGGTGTTCAGCATCGGGCAACGGATTCTGCCCGCCTTTTCCGGCATGCGCCTGCTATTCAGCCCGCGCCTTATGTTTGCTGCGCTGGCCCTGTTGACCCTGGGATGCACGCTCCGCGTCTCGTGCGAAGCCTTGGCGTATCTGGGGCTTGCGGGTTGGGCTTGGTCGCTGCTTCCGCTCTCTGCGGTAATCGAACTGAGCGCCGTGGCAGCGTTCGCCCTGAACCTGGGGATGACGTTTGTGCGTGAGCCGAGGGTCGTAGCGGAAAATAGAGTAGCTGGCACTTGCATGCCGGCGTGAAGTGTGAAATCCTCCAACCACTAGCTTCCACCTACTAACTCATTGCCGTGGCAGCGTTGCCGCGGCGCCTAAAAAGGCATAATCTGCCTCCGTACCCCTTCCCCCATGACCGATAGCATAGTCGTTAGCGAGTGGGATTCCGACCTTTTCCACCGGAAGGTGATGGAGCTGGAGGCCCAGGGCTATGTGGCGCGTCGCGAGACCTACCGCGTCACCGCGGAAATGAATCCCGAGACGGGCATTGTCAGCCACGTGCACTCGATGGAGCTCTACCGCGACGCGAGAAAGTCGTAAACCAGGGCGGACGAACAAATGGAAGATTGTCTGGTTGGCGATTGAACCGCCATCCCAGGTGAGAAGTCGTCAATAACAAAACTTCTATTCCTTAGCAGGCGAGCTGGTCGCGGGAGATCTTCAGCCCGTTGAGGTTGCCGAGCACGGTGACCGCCAGCATCTCCTGGCGGAAGAACTCATCCGCGGTGGCGCGGATATCATCGGTCGTCACCGCTTCAATCCTCTCAATCAGCTCATCCAGCCCGAGGAAGTGGTCAAAATACATCTCCTGCCGGGCCAGATTCGACATGCGGGCGGTGCTCGACTCCAAACTCAACATCAGGCTGCCCTTAAGCTGGTCCTTGGCGCGGCGCAATTCGTCGTCGGGCACGGGCTCGTTTTTCAGGCGCCGCAGTTCGACGACGATAGACCCCACCACTTTGGGGGCAGACTCGCGCGAGGTGCCGGCATAAATCGAGAGGCACCCGGTGTCGCGATAGGGATTCAAATCGCTGTAGATGGCATATACCAGTCCCTGGCGCTCGCGCACGTTCTGAAAAAGACGCGAGCTCATGCCCCCGCCCAACACCGTGTTCAAGATGTAGGAGCTAAAGCGCTTAGGATGAGCCAGCGGGTAGGCGGGCGTGCCGACGCAAATCTGTACCTGTTCCAGCGCCTTCTTGTTGCGCATGATAATGCGCGGGTTAATTTTGGGCGGAGCGGTGTGGTAACCGTTGGAGCGGGGATTAAGATGCTGAAACTTCTCCACTACCAGGTCGGCAAACTGCTTGTGGTCCACATGGCCGGCAGCGCACACCACCATGTTGCCGGGACTGAAGCGGTCTCCGTAGTAATCGAAAAGAATCGGCTGCTCGAAGCGTCTAACCGTGTCCTTGGTTCCCAAAATGGGCTTGCCCAGCGGGTGGTCCTTCCAGAAATTCTGGGTGAAGATCTCGTGGACCAGGTAGTCGGGGTTGTCCTCGTCCATTTTGATCTCTTCCAGGATGACCCCGCGCTCGCGGCCAATGTCCTTAATGTCAAAGATGGGGTTCAGCACCAGGTCGCTGAGCACATCCATGGCAATGGGAAGGTGCTCGTCCAGGACCTTGACGTTGAAGCAGATACACTCTTTTGCGGTGAAGGCGTCCATGTTGCCGCCGATTGAATCCACCTGGCGAGCAATATCCTCGGCGGTGCGCGATTTCGTTCCCTTGAACACCATGTGCTCGACGAAGTGGGTGATGCCATTCCACTGCGGATCTTCGTCACGGGAACCGCTTTTTATCCAAATTCCAATCGAGACCGAACGAATGTGCTGCATTTCCTCAGTGATGATGGTCAAGCCGTTAGGCAGCGCTTCCCGAGAGATGTTGCTTAGCTCTTGAACCATGTTGTCACCTGAGGCCCTGAGAAAGAGGAGAACGAAGCGGATAAATCAGCCTGTACAATTGTGACACAGGCTGGGCCCTCCCGCTATAAGTGAATTACTGCTTAAGAATCAACAGCTTACATTGAAAGCTGCGGCAATTGCTTGCGCCGGGCCGCTTTTGCGCGATGGCGCCGATTAGAATGTCGAAGAGGGCGGGCGGTAGTCCAACGAAGCATGAAAGCGGAAAGAGAGAAATCGCTTTTAGGCCTTGATATTCAGGAGCTTACGGAGCTTGTTGAAGGTTCCGGGGAGCCTGCTTATCGGGGACGGCAGCTGTTCCAGGCTATCTACGGCGAACGGCTGCAATCTCCTGAGCAAATCTCCACACTGCCGCAGAATTTTCGGCGTTCGCTGCTCGACCAGGGCTACTCGGTGGGCCTGCCCACCATCGAAAAGCGATTTGTGTCAAGCGACGGCACGGTGCGCTATCTGATCGCGTTCGGCGACACAGAAAGCGTGGAGACGGTGTGGATGCCGGAAGGCGATTACGGCGAAGCGGGCGACGGCACCGAGGCCGGCGATGAAGAAGAAAAGCAGTGGCAGCGCGCCACCATTTGCGTTTCCAGCCAAGTGGGCTGCGCGGTGGGCTGCGAGTTCTGCCTAACGGCGTTGCTGGGGGTAAAACGCAACCTTACGGCCGGGGAAATCGTGGGGCAGGTTATCGCCGTGCTCAACGATCAGCAGGCGTTTCCCGGGAGAGCGCGCCTGAATCTGGTGTTCATGGGCATGGGCGAGCCCCTGCTGAACTACGACAACTTCATGAAAGCGGTGCGCTTGCTGGTGGAGGGTGTGGGTATTCCCGAATCGCGCATGACCGTATCCACCGCCGGGATTGTGCCCCGCATTTATGACCTGGGAAAAGAGGCAGTCCGGCCCAAGCTGGCGATTTCTCTGAACGCGCCCAATGATGAGCTGCGCAGCCGGGTGATGCCGCTCAATCACAAGTGGAATGTGCAGGCGCTGCTGGCGGCGGCGCGGGAATTTCCGCTGAGGAGCCGGGAGCGGCTGACCTTCGAATACGTGCTGCTGAACGGGGTGAACGATTCCGCTGAGAATGCCAAGGAAGTGCTGGAATTGGTTCGCGGCATGCGCGCCAAAGTGAACCTGATTGCCCTCAACCCCGGCCCAGGGATTGATTTTTCCACCCCGGATGAGGAGCGGGTGCTGGCTTTCCAGCAGGTACTCATGCGCGGTGGGGTTCCTGCCTTCATTCGCAAGCCTCGGGGCCGAGACATTTATGCGGCGTGCGGGCAGCTGAAGAGAACCAGCAGTTAGCAGGGGCGAGCAGTGAGCAGCAGCATCTAGCCCGGCGAAATTGATATTTGGCGACGGGCTTGCCAAAAAAGAATTCCTCAGGGGCTAAAGCCCGAATCTCTAAGCTGCTTGTACGGCTCGGCTGAAGCCGAGCCCTTCCGAAAGAGCTCTTCCGGGAAACCGGTACAGCCCGGCTGAAAGCCGATGCCGTTCAAACCTTTAGCAGGTTCCTTGCGATGAGGACCCGCGTCGCAGGCCACGCCAGTGCGAATTGCTAGGTTCGCAACAGAGCTTCCAATCCGCTGCTGGGCTGAGTGCTGAATGCCGTAAGCCGAGGCCTGAGTACAGTGCGGAGTGCGGGCTGCTGAGTGCTGCTCCCTGGCCAACCCCTGCTTACCCGGTGGCTTCTCTCCCTACAGACAGTCCCTACGTTCACAGCTAGCGTCCTCAAACATAGATGCTGTGCACCGACCCGCTCCCGCCGTCATGGGCAAGAGCGGGTTTTAACTTTGAAATGCGAAGGGAGATGAGCTATGGCGCAAGAACTCAGCGGAATGAAGGTGGCAATTATCGCAACCCAGGATTTCGAAGAATCGGAGCTGACCGAACCCAAGAAGGCGCTCGAATCGGCGGGAGCCAAGACGGTGGTGATCTCGCAAAAGCCAGGGAAGATCCAGGCTGTCCGCCATGACGAGAAAACCATTCAGGTGGATGTGGAGATGACGTTTGACCAGGTGCAGGCGTCCGAGTTCGACGCGGTACAGATTCCCGGCGGCGCGCTGAATGCGGACACGCTGCGGGTAGTGCCAGAGGCGCAGGAGTTCGTGCGGGAGATGGACCGCAACGGCAAGCCTATTGCGGTGATCTGCCACGGGCCTTGGCTGCTGGTGTCGGCAGGGCTGGTGCGCGGCCGCAAGATGACCAGCTATCACACCATCCAGGACGACATACGGAACGCCGGCGCGCAGTGGCAGGATGCGGAGTGCGTGCGCGACAAAAATTGGGTGAGCAGCCGCCAGCCATCGGATTTACCGGCGTTCAATCGCGAGATGATTCGTTTGTTCAGCGAACAGCGCGGGCGGGAGAAGCGGGTCGCTTAAGAGCGAAGCAAGAGCTCAACGCGGAGGACGCCAGAGAAATACATCAACGCAGAGTACGCAGAGAACAACAACTTAAGAGAAAACCGCGTTTGTTGTACTGGTTTTCCTTTCGCATGTTTCTCTGCGTTCTCTGCGATAGCCTCTACGCCCTCTGCGTTAAAAGATTTTGAACAATGAAAGGAGATGAGAGATGAAAGCAGTGGTGTTTCACGGTGTGGGCGATATTCGTATAGATGAAGTTCCCAAGCCCAAAATCAAAGAATCCACAGACGCAATCGTGCGGCTGACGGCGAGCGCCATCTGCGGCACCGACCTGCACATGGTACGCGGCACGGCAGCTGGGATGAAGCCGGGCACGATTCTAGGCCACGAAGGCGTGGGCATTGTGGAGGAGGTGGGCCCAGGGGTGCGCAATTTCCAGCCGGGTGATCGAGTGGTGATCGGCTCCACCATCGGTTGCGGCTACTGCTCCTATTGCCGGGCCGGCTACTACTCGCAGTGCGACAACGCCAATCCCAACGGACGCCATGCCGGAACCGCGTTCTTTGGCGGTCCCAAGGAGAGCGGCCCATTTGACGGCATGCAGGCCGAGTACGTGCGGGTGCCGTTCGCCAATGTGGGCATGGTCAAGCTGCCGGATGAGGTGCGCGACGATCAGGCCATCCTGATTTCCGACATCTTTCCCACCGGCTACATGGCGGCCGAGCTAGCCGACATCCATCCCGGGGTGGCGGTCGCGGTGTTCGGCTGCGGGCCAGTAGGCCAATTCGTGATTGCCAGCCTCAAGTTGCTGGGAGCTGGCCGCATCTTCGCCATAGACACCATCCCTTCCCGCCTGGCGATGGCAAAGAAGCAGGGAGCAGAAACAATTGACTTCAACACCGAGGATCCCGTGGAGGCCTTGCGCGAACTGACCGGGGGCATTGGCGTTGATCGCGCGGTGGACGCGGTGGGCGTGGATGCCGTGGCGCCACACTCCGGTCCCGCCGTTAAGGAATACGAACAGGTAAAAAGGCAGATGAAGCAGGAACTGGAGCAGGTGGCACCAAAAACCAACCCAGAAGGCGGTAACTGGAAGCCAGGCGACGCTCCATCCATGGTATTTCCGTGGGCGGTGAAAGGCCTGGCCAAGGCGGGCACGCTTTCCATCATCGGCGTGTACCCGGAAACCGTGCAGCTATTCCCCATCGGCGCGGCTATGAACAAGAACCTGACGCTCAACATGGGGAACTGCAATCACCGCAAGTACATCCCCAAGCTGGTGGACTTGGTGCGCACAGGCGAGGTGGATCCTACCGAGATCCTCACCCACTCCGGCCCGCTGAGCGGGGCGATCGAAGCCTATAAGAACTTCGATAAGCGAGCGGAGGGCTGGATCAAGGTGATGGTGGAGCCGCAAGCGCCGCCGGCAATTGCGGCGTGAGAACCCAACCTCAACGCAGAGGACGCGGAGAGAAAAAAGGGGAAAATCGAGCTCACTCCTGCGTCCTTGCTTGCGAGGCTTTCTCTCTGTTGGGTTCTGCGAGCCTCTGCGTTGAAGTTTTTAAAATGCGGCGGGCCTCCACTGAGTGGTGCACAGTGGAGGCCCGGCTGCGCCCAGGGAGAAGCCGACTTACTTGCGCGAGTCTGCCGGCGAAACCGCCGCTGCCGAGTTTTCCACTACGGAAGCGTCGGGCTGCCCTGTGGCCGGCACAATCTTCACCGTCTGCAGAATGGAATCCAGGCGGCTCAGCACCAGTTCGGGGTTGAGTTCCCGGGCCATCCCATCCTGATTCGCGGTTTTCACGCCCATCTCGATTTCGTAGCAGGTTCCATTCTCGAAAGAGACGTAATTGCGCAACGTGGAAGTCTGGCCGTGGCCCCCGCTGGAGGTCTCGATCCAGTGGAAGTCCTGTCCCTGTATGGAAACGGTGTCCAGCTTGGCGTCTTTGGCCGGACTGAGCGTCTGCAGGCATTCCTGTTCGTTGAGATCCTCGTTCAGGCTGAGAGTGAAATAACCGTTTTCGAAATCGCTGTCGGGATAGAACCCCTGCGGGATTTCCACGCGAGCCAGGGTGAACTGCCCGTCGTGGCCGTCGGACCTGGGCTTAAGCGAAGCATCACCCTTAGACATAGCGCGGGCGTTCAGGAACGCGTACTGCCATGGATAGCGGAAAGAGACTCCGTAATCCCGGCTCACGAAGTTGCCGGACTTGACCGGATCGGGCCGCTTTGGCTTTCCGACTTGGGGAGACGGTTCCGAGACAATCGGCACCACGGTGGAAAGCGCCATCGGCTTAACGGTGGCGGTGGAAGAAACGGGCGAGTTCATCGACTGCTTGTTCGGTTTGGTGGAGCAGGCAAGCGCCGTCACCAGGGCGGCGAGTGTGCCGAGCAGAATCACTGCACGGCGGTTGCGAGAATTCTTGTTGGCTGAGTTCATATTTGGTCCCCTCCTTGGGCCCGCTGTGGCATTGGCACACAACTGGCCGAAGAGAGCGCGTTGATTGCAGGGAAGATAGGAAGCTCAACAAATGCAGATGCGTGGATCAACGAAGACAGCGTGGGTGGGGGCACACGCTCCGCGCTCCTGCTTAACAAACAAGCAGGTGCTTCGCTGCGCTGCAGGAGAATCCTAAATTCCAATGCAAAGTGGTTGCGAGGGCGAGCCCCCTCGCAACAGCCCGCGTGCCGCCCGGCGCTATTCCAGTCGTGTCTGGCCGGACACGGTGTGTTGACCGTTACACATTGCCGCAATAAGCCGCAGTCGTAAGCTCCTCATTTTCAATAATGTTCGAATGGAGGCCCCGTTGCCACTCCTGCTGGCGAAGGTCAGCAGCGAGGTGGCAAACATGAGCGACGTTACCCGGCGGCAACTGAAGAAGGCGGCGGAGAAAGTACTTATCTTTCTCGGTTTGATGGCGCTGATGATGGTGCCCGGATCTTCGGAAACGATCCCTGTCACCACAGACCGGATAGCTCTCCCCGCTCCCACCCGGGTGGTGCTGGTCAGCATTCCCGATCGCAAGCTGGCGCTGCTGGAACACGGCAAGGCGGTGAAGGTTTACGCCGTAGCCGTGGGAGCCGAGGCCAGCCCCAGTCCGGGCGGCGAGTTCGAAATCGTCAACCGCATCACCAATCCAACCTATTACCACCCACATGTGGTGATTCCCGCCAGCGCGGATAACCCAATCGGAAGCCGCTGGGTAGGCCTGAACCGCAAAGGATATGGAATTCATGGCACCAATGAGCCGCGCTCCATCGGGCGCGCGGCTTCGCACGGGTGCATTCGCATGAGCAATCGCGATATCGCGCAATTTTTCGAGCTGGTGCGAATCGGCGACCTGGTGGAAATCCACGCCGAACGCGATGCGGATACGGCACGGGTGTTTGGCGGCGAGCGGGCAACCATGCAGGCTTCGGCGGCACCGCAGCCGGTGGAAGGACAGTAAGCGAGGAAACCATGGAACGGGCAATGATGGCGCTAATCGCGGTGGCGGGAGTGACTTTTTCCGTAGCCATTGCACTGCTGGTGGAAGAGTTGGTCATGGGAGGGATGTTCCGCCTGATGTTCGCGCGGGCCCAGGCGCAGATCGCAGAACAGAGGGGGAAAGGGGAAGAGTATGTTGCTCATTAAATATTTGCTGATGGCGTTTGGGATCGCGATGTTCGGGTCGGCGGCGGCGATCCTGGGATACGACCTTTACCTGACGGCAATGGCGCGGCGCGCGCTGGCGCAGTTGCAGCCCGGGCAGACAGCGCCGGAAGAGCGCGAAGTGCGCTGGCGGGTGAGCGTGGGGCTGGCGCTGCTGGCTTGGGCGCCCATTCTGCTCGCCATGAGCCTGGTGGTGGTGCCGGCGGGCATGGGCGGAGTGCAAGTAAGCCAGGTCTCAGGAACCCTGGTGGGCACGCTCTATCCCGGAGTGCACGTGGTGCGGCCTTTCGTGGACAGAGTGGTGTTGTTCGACACGCGCGACCAATTGTTTACGACTGGCGCGGTGGAGGATCACGCCAGCGCCGCCAAGACGGGGGCAGCTGCGGCTCCGCCACAACTGATGAAGGTACAAGCGAAGGAGGGGCTCACGCTGGGCTTGGCCATCACGGTGCGGTATCGCCTGGATCCACGCCGGCTCGATTACATCCTCAACAATCTGCCGCAACCGGTAGAGAAGGAGCTGGTACCACCGATCGTGGCCAGTTCCTGGCGCGAACTGGTGCCGAACTACACGGTGCGCGAGGTGTTCGCCAGCAAGCGCGAGGAGGTGAGGGAACGGGCGGCGGAGGCGATTACACGCAAGCTGGCGGTGGATGGAATCGTGGTGAAGGAAGTGATGCTGCGGGATATCCAGCTGCCGCCGGAGTACGCCCAGGGCTTGGAAGACTTGCTGCTCAAAGAGCAGCAGAACGACCGGATGGGAGTGGAGACGGACATTCAGCAGAAGCAGGTGCGCATTGCGGAATTGCAGGCTGAGGCCGTGAAGGCGCAGCAGGTGAAGCAGGCGGAAGGGCAGGCGCAAGTGCGAGTGCTTCAGGCTAAAGGCGAAGCCGACGCCATGAAGTACCTGCTGCCCTTAAAGAAGCAGCAGATCGAACAGACCAGGCTGGAGGCGCAGGCGCGCAAGGAAGCTACAGTGCAGAGCGCGGAAGCGAACGCGCAGGCCAAGGTGATTGACAGCAAGGCGGAAATGGAACGGCGCAAACTACTGGCCGAGGCTGAAGCGGAGCGAATCCGCGTGACCGCGGCGGCGGACGCGCAGCGCATGCAGAGCGAAGGCGCGGTCCTCAAGCAAAATCCGCTGCTCATTAACAAGATCATCGCCGAGCGGCTTTCCGACAAGCTGCAGATCATGGTGGTTCCCGCCGACGGCAGGTTCATGTTCGCCAATGACCTGTTGCGCGGGTTGAGCATGGGGAACCACGCCGCGCCGGCGCCGCCGGATGATCCGCCGAACCAGTAGCGGAGTTGGCCCTGGGGCGGCCTCACTGGTTAACCGCCGGAAGGCCGCCTCCAGCACGCAGGAGCAGGGGAAGAGGATCATGGCGGTTTATAATTCGCAGCATCCATACATGTTCCTGCGAAGCAGCAAGCCCCGGATGCTAGGCGTGGCTCTAGGACTGCTCCTTATGGTTCCGGCGGCACTGGGGGCTGATTGGGGCGCGCCCGCCCGGGCGCTGGCGGAGAAAATTGCAGCCGTAACCGGGCCGGGAGCGGTGGCCATGGAGGTTACTAACCGCTCCTCGCTGAAGCCCGCACAGGTGGAGCAGGCGCGAGGCGCGCTGGTGTCCGAAATGGGAGCGCTCGGTGTCCAAGTAGTGGAGAGCGGCCAGGCGGCAACCGTGCGCGTCACCTTTTCGGAAAATGCACAGAGCTATTTGTGGATTGCCCAAGTGCGGCAGGGCACGGGCGACGAGAAGGCGCTGATGGTTGCCGTGCCGGGCGCGCCCCCGGGCGGCAGCTTCGGCCCGAGTTCTCCGCTAAGCATTCACCGTACCCTGCTGTGGTCGCAGGATGCTCCCATCCTGGATGCGACACTGCTGCCGGGCGGAAATCCGGAGCACCTTTTGGTTCTCGATCCGGGCAAGGTGACACTGTTCAGCGGGCAGGGCGGGCAGTGGCGGCAGGAGCAGGCGTTCCCCATTGCGCACACGCGCCCGTGGCCTCGCGACCTGCGCGGGCGCATTGTATTCAACCGCGAGCATCTGTTCGATGTCTATTTGCCGGGGGTGGTCTGCGAGGCGGTGCTTAGTTCGCCATTGAGCATGGCCTGTCATGAGGCCGACGATCCCTGGCCGCTGGGGGCCGGGCCCTCGAGTGTGCGCGCGTTCTTTTCGCCGGCACGAAACTTTTTCACCGGCGTGGTGGCACCGGGAATCGGCAAGCAGAACACGTTTCCGCCCTTCTATTCGGCGGCGGGCCTGCCGCGCAATGGGTACGAACTGTGGGTATTGACGGCGGTGGATGGTTCGGTGCACCTGGTGGACGGCATAAACGACGTGGTGACGAAGGTGCCGTGGGGCAGCGATATTGCGGCGCTGAAGAGCGGCTGCGGTTCGGGGTGGCAGATTCTAGCGTCGGCCAAAAGCGGCGAGGGCGACAGCTTGCGTGCTTACGAAATGCTGGACCGGGAGCCCGCACCCGTGGGCGCGGCAACGGATTTCAATGGCCCGGTGACCGCGCTGTGGAGCAAAAACGATGGCACGGCGGTGGTGGTAGGGCAAAATCCGGACACGGGGAAATATGAGGCTTATAGTCTGGACATTGGTTGTCATCAGTAGCGTGCTAGCCCTGGCCTGCGGAGGCGCGGCGGAAGTGAGGCCGCGCTATGGCGGAACCTTGCGGATTATGCTGCGCCAGGCGCCGGCTTCGCTCGATCCGGCCAGGTTAAATGCTTCTGAGGAAGCGCGGATTTTCTCGCTCATTTTCGAAGGATTGACGGGGTACGACGCTCGCGGCCGACTACAAGCGCAATTGGCTACGCGCTGGCAGGCCGACTCTTCTTTCCAGCGCTGGCAGGTGTGGCTGCGGGCAGGGGTGAAATTTCAGGATGGCACGCCGCTAACGGCAGATGCGGCGGCAGCTTCGCTGCGTGCGGCGAACCCAGCATGGATGGTGAACACAGATGGAGAGTCGGTGGTGATCCAAACCACTGCCCCGGATCCGGAGCTGCCGGCGGAATTGGCCCTGCCGCGAAATGGAATCGTTCGTCACACGGGCAATAAAACCGTGGGCACAGGCGCTTTCTTGGTCAGCAACTGGCAACCGGGGAGGAGCCTGGTCCTGAGTGCGAATGACGATTATTGGGGCGGCCGCCCTTTTCTGGATTCGGTGGCCGTCACGCTCGGTCAGAGTTGGCGCCAACAGATGGTTGCGCTGGAACTGGGCAAGGCTGACGTGGTGGAAGTTGCCCCTGACCAGGCGCGCCGTGCTGGTTTGTCGGGACGCACGGTCGTGGAATCGGCCTCCAACGAGCTGCTGGCTTTGGTGTTTACGCGTGAGGCGCAATCCGAGGAGGAGGCGCGAGTTCGGCAGGCGCTTGCCGAGAGCATTGACCGCAGCTCCATCGTGAGCGTGCTGCTGCAAGGTCAGGGCGAGGCGTCCGAGACCATCCTGCCCAATTGGATGACCGGCTACGCCGTGCTTTTTGGGCCAACCGCCGACCGACCCGCAAATGTGCAGCTCCCCGCCGCAGCCACAATGACGTTGTCCTACGACGGGAGCGACCCTGCGAACCAGTTGATGGCGGAGCGGATCGCGCTAAATGCGCGCGATGCGGGCATCAGGTTGCAGACGATCGGCTCGACGAGCAGTGCAGATGTGCGCCTGCTGCGGATAACGCTGGCTTCGCCGCAGCCACAGCTGGCCCTCGTTTCGGTAGCTGAGGCCGCCGGTCTGCCTGCTCCCCGGTTCGAGGGCACGTCGCCGGAAGAGCTCTACACCCGGGAGAAGAAAATGCTGCACTCGGGCCGCATCATTCCGCTGGCACACGTGCCGGAAGCTACCGTCCTCGCGCCTGCAGTGAATGGCTGGCGCGCCGACTTGTTCGGCGGCTACAGGCTGGCCGACGTGTGGCTCGGGAGCACACCGTGAGCTTCCGCCGCAAGCTGCTGCTGATGCTTACCCTGACCGTGTTTGTGGCAGTAGCGGCCGTGGCGTGGACGGTTTCGGTTATTACGCGCCGGGCCTTCGAGCAATCGGAGCAGGAGCGGACCCGGGCGCTGGTGGCGCAGTTTCACCGCGAATTCAACCGCCGCGGGCAGGAAGTAGCGAGCCGGGTGGAAGCCATCGCGGGCAGCGACGCGGCTACACGCATGGCCCTAGACTTGAGCCGGCAACCCGGGAACACGGGCGCGTACGTGAACGAGGCCGCGGCCGAAGCCAAAGCGCAACAGCTGGACTTCCTGGAATTCGCCGACGCAGGCGGCAGCATTATTTCCTCGGCGCAATGGCCGGCAAAATTCGGCTACAAGGAACCGCCGCTGGCCAATGCGGCCCAGGCGCCCTCAGCCAATGCATTTTTGAAACGCGAAGAGCTGCCCAACAGTGCGGTGCTGGGCCTGTTCGCCATCCGAGTGATTCGTGAGGCGGACAAGCCGCTTTACGTGGTTGGCGGCCGCCGGCTGGACCAGGAGTTTCTGGCTTCGCTAGAACTGCCGGCGGGAACACGCGCCATGTTGTACACCAACGCGGGGGGCACCTATTCGCCGGAGTCGCTGGTGGACGCGGCAGGGCCGGTGGCGCAGGCGGGAAGACTGGAGCCGCTGGTGGACCGGGTGAAGGGCAGCGGAGGGGAACAGAGTGTGGTAGTGAGCTGGTCCTCGGACCCAGCGGATAGCGAGAACGTGGACGCCATTCCGCTCAAAACCGAGAAGGGTGAGCTATTGGGCATGCTGCTGGTGGGGAACTCGGGCCGGGCGCTGGTCGCGGTGGAAAGGCGTATACGGTCCACGGCGCTGCTGGTGGCCGGCTTGGCATTAGTGCTAGCAATAGTGGTGAGCACCTGGCTTGCAAGCCGGGTCACGCGTCCAGTGGAACAGCTGGCCCAGGCCGCAAGGGAAGTGGCGGCAGGGAACTGGCAGGCCCAGGTGCAGGTGGACTCGAGCGATGAACTGGGAGAGATGGCCGGCGCATTCAACCGCATGACGCAGGAGCTTACAGACCAGCGCGAGCGCCTGGTGCAGGCGGAGCGGGTGGCGGCGTGGCGGGAGCTGGCGCGGCGCCTGGCGCACGAATTGAAGAACCCGCTGTTCCCGTTGCAGATCACGGTGGAAAACCTGCTCAAAGCGCGAGAGCACGGGGGAGAGCAGTTCGACGAGGTTTTCCGCGAAAGCGCGAGCACGCTACTGGCCGAGATCGCAAATTTGAAAGCGATCATCGACCGGTTCAGCGAGTTTTCCAAGATGCCGCAACCGCAGCTGCAGCCGGTGGACCTCAACCAATTGGTGCGGAATGTGCTACAGGTCCATCAGGCGCAGATGGGGGCAGAAGGCGGGCCGAAAATTGTTGCTAAGCTCCAACTCGACGATCAGCTGGGCAAAGTCGCGGCCGATCCGGAGCTGCTGCACCGGGCGCTGGCAAACCTGGTGCTGAATGCAATGGACGCCATGCCGCGCGGCGGCACGCTCACCCTGCGGACGCGAGCGAGCGGTGAAAACGCCTGCGTTGACGTGAGCGATACCGGCAGCGGCCTGAGCAAAGAGGAGTGCGACCGGCTGTTCACGCCCTATTACACTACCAAGGAGCACGGCACCGGGCTGGGGCTGGCGATGGTGCAATCGGTAGTAAGCGATCACCAGGGCAGAATCGGGGTGAAGAGCGCGCCCGGGCAGGGCACGACCTTTTCGATCGAGCTGCCGAGGCGCCGCGAGGAGCTGGCGAAATTCAGCACCAATTCAGGATAAGAGACGCATATGGGTGCCAAAGCACACCTGCTGATCGTGGATGACGAAGCCAACACCCTGGCCTCGCTGTCGCGCGCCTTTCGGCTGGCCGGACATGAAGCGACGGTGTGCGACAACGCGGCGAAGGCGCTGGAACTGGCTAAGGCGCAGGCATTCGACCTGATTCTTTCAGATGTGGTGATGCCCAACAAGGACGGGCTGAGCCTGCTGGAGGATTTGAAAAGGCAGGGAGTGACTGCGCCGGTGGTCATGATGTCCGGCCAGGCGCACATCGAAATGGCGGTTCGCGCCACCAAGCTGGGCGCACTCGACTTTCTGGAAAAGCCGATCTCCACGGAAAAGCTGCTGCTGACGGTGGAGAACGCCTTACGGTTGCAGCGATTGGAATCGGAAAACCGCCAGCTCCGGCAGCGGCTCGGAAAGCACGAGATGGTATGGGCGGGCGATAGCATGCGACGGGTGATGGCACAGGTGGAACGCGTGGCGGCCAGCGAAACGCGCGTCTGCATTCTGGGCGAGACGGGGACGGGCAAGGAGTTGGTGGCGCGCACCTTGCACGAGCGTAGTTCGCGCACCGGCGGCCCGTTCGTGACAGTGAATTGCGCGGCGGTTCCCGCCGAGCTGATTGAATCGGAACTGTTCGGCCACGAGAAGGGATCGTTTACTGGGGCAGCGGGGCGCCACATTGGCAAGTTCGAGCAAGCGCAGCACGGGACGCTGTTTCTCGATGAAATTGGCGATATGCCTTTAGCCATGCAGGCCAAGCTGCTGCGGGTGCTGGAAGAAAACGAAATCGAGCGCATCGGAGGCGAGAGGCCGATGGCGGTTGATGTGCGTGTGATCGTTGCCACGCACCGCAGCTTGGAAACACTGGTAGGCCAGGGAAAATTCCGCCAGGACCTGTTCCACCGGATATACGTTTTCCCCGTCGTCCTGCCGCCTTTGCGAGAGCGCCGGGAGGACATTCCGGTGCTGATCGGGCATTTTGTCCGCCAGGTATGCGCGCAGAACGGGTGGAAGGAAGCGCCCTTTACGCCTGAGGCGGTTGAGGCACTGCAGAACTATTCCTGGCCGGGAAACGTGCGCGAGCTGCGCAACGTGGTGGAGCGGATGATTCTGCTTTCACCGGACGGGAGCGTGGACCTGCAGTGCGTACAAACGGCGCTTCCCAAGCTGCAGGTGGCGGGGAGTGCGCCGATGCGCGCGGCGGGCCCGCTTTCCGAACGAGTGGAGGATTTTGAACGGGAAACCATCCTGACCGAACTGAAGCGCAACCAGTTTCATGTGACCAACACGGCGAAGGCACTGGGGATGGAGCGCAGCCACCTGTATAAGAAAGCGGAGCAACTGGGGATTGATCTGCAAGCGGCCCGCAGGGCGGCGGACGGAGAGAGCTCGTCGGGCTGAGGCGCGCTACTGCGGCACCGGCCGGGGATGGCGGGCGCGCACCCGACGGGAGTTGTAGATTTCCGCGTCGGCGGCTTCGATGAGCGATTCCACCGTGCTCGCATCGGGAACAAACTGCGCAATGCCGGTACTCAATTCCAATTGATAACCGAATTCCTGGTTGCGGCGGTTCCAATGCTCGACTCCGCACGCACCCTGCAGCCGATCCACGGCGATTTGCGCTTCTCCGCGATCCGTCTCGGGCAGAATAGCCAGGAACTCATGTTCGGCGTAGCGCAGGAGGATGTCTGCCGCCCGAAAATTCCGTTTGAGCATGCGGGAGATGTCGAGCAGGATGCGCTCGGCCACCACATGGCCGAAGCGGTTGTCCAGGGCCTCAAAGGCGTCAACATCCATCATGACGACGCACAGGCGGGTGCCAGTTCTTTGAGAACGGGCCATTTCACGGGCGAGCACCTCATCCAGGTTCCTGCGATTCAGTAGCCCGGTCAGTTGGTCAATGCGGGAAGCCCGCTCCGCTTGCAGCAGCCGCCCGGTAAGGTCGCGACGGGTGTGCGTCAGACGGATGCGTTGCTGGACCATGTAGATGGCCAGCAGCAGCAACAGAACCAGCAGACCGCAAAAGAGCGCGGGAAGATTCTGCTGCGTGACCACGGTGGCCCCGACGTGCCAGAGCACGCGAGGCACCAGCAGGCCCAGGAAGCCGGTGGCCAGGATGACGGTGATGAGACCAACCAGGCACCAGAGTTGCAGGTCGCGGCCCTCGAGGGCGTGCAACTCGCGCTCCAGCGCCTGGGGATCTTCATGCTTTAACTGGTCTGTTTCCGCCATGCAAGATTTATCCCTTCACCAGAGTGTCCGGGGTGCGGACGTCGATCGAACCAGCGTGCGAGGCAACCATGCCGGTTCTCTTCATCTCGCCCCAAGAGCCTTTGCGGTGCAGATAGCGCCATGTGCCTTGCAACCGCCATACCAGGTTCATCTGGCGGTAGGGGAAGTGTTCCAGAAAGCAGTACATGAGCAGGCGGGATACGTCGCGCCAGTTACCATAGCGGCGGTAGGTGATTTCTTCCAGCAAAACGCCACCCACGGAAAGTGCGGTGGCGAAAGCGTAGCCGAACAGCAGGAATTCAAAAGCAAGCAGCGGGCTGAGGCGGCCGGCCAGGGCGGCCGCGATGATGGTGAAGTAGCCCATCAGTTCCACGACCGGGGCGAATAGTTCGAACACCCACAGGTAGGGGAGCAAGAAGAGCCCAATGCGGCCATATCGGCGGCGAAACAGCATGTCGCGGTTGAGCCACAGAGTATCAAGCAGGCCCTGCTGCCACCGGGCTCTCTGGTGGGCAAGCGACTTAAGGTCCGAGGGCACTTCCGTCCAGCAGGTGGGGTCGGGAACAAAGCTGATGCGGTACTCCATGCTGTGCTCGCGCAAGTAGCGGTGCAGGCGCACGACTAGGTCCACATCTTCGCCAATGGCCTGAGTGCGGAAGCCGCCAATGCGCAGCACCAGGTCGCGGCGGAAAATTCCGAACGCACCGGAAATAATGGGCAGCATGTTGAAGCACGCCCAAGCTTCCCTTCCCACCAGAAAGGCACGCAGGTACTCGACCACTTGCAGGATTTCAATGGGACGGCGGGGAAGGCTGATGGCCTGCAGGCGGCCTTTGACCACCGAGCAGCCGTTGAGCACGCGCACAATGCCCCCGGCGGCCACCGCGGAGCCAGGATCCGAAAAAATGCCGGAAACGATGCGCATCAGGGAATCGCGCTCTAAGAGCGAATCCGCGTCCACCACGCAAACATAGGGAGAACCGCAAACATTGAGACCGGCGTTGATGGCATCGGCTTTGTTGCCGGCGGAATCCTTGTCCACGACAATGAGCCGGGGCTCGCCCAAGCTCTTATAGAGGCACCTGACGCGGGCGGTGGCGATTTCCGCCACATAAAGAATGCGCGCGGGCAGCAGTTCGTAGGCGATGCGCAGCCGTTCCAGGGTGGTGTCGGTCGAACCATCGTTGACCACAACAACTTCCAGGCGGGGATAGTCGAGTTCCAGAAGCGAAGCGACGGAATCCACGATGCTGCGCGCCTCATTATGGGCGGGAACGAGCAGGGAAATGGGGGGAGTGAACACCGATTTGGAGAGATTCTCCAGGCGAATGCTGCCCAGCCGTTGCTGGTGCGAGGTGCTCTTATGAATCGCCGTGACCAGCAGGAATACGTAGGTTATGTTCGACGCCAGGTAGTAGAAAAACAGAACTGCGGTCAGCAGCTCGATCACGGCGGACATCATTGCCCAACTTTCTGGGAGGATGGCGCGTCGGGGGCAAGTTCCAGGCTGACCTTGCCCTGCTCGAGGGAACGCAGCAGGATGGGAGCGGCGAAGCGCCGATCGGACTCGGACTCCAGGGCCTTGACTACAGCTTCGAACCTGCCCGTGCGCTCCAATTCCGAAATGAAGGCTTGCAGGGCGTAGCGGTCTTCGGTAGCGACAATCTTGCCGATGATGTCCTGCAGGTCGGGATCCATTTTGGCGAGGACGGTGGCGGCACGCTGGCGCACGTGGCGGTTCAAATCGCAGACGGCGCGCAGCAGAACGCGGACTTTTCTCTTGTCCTCCAGGAAGCCGACGGCCACTACCGCGCGCAGGCGCACAAACCATTCGGGATCGTTGGCTAGCACGCTAAGCGTGGGGAAAGCGAGATCGGGGTCAGCGTGGGCGAGCGCCCGGGCTGCGGAGGCCCGGACTTCGGGCAGAGGGTCAGTAGCCAGCACCAGAAGTTCGTCGCCCAGATCGGACAAAGCCAGTTCGCCCAGCACCCGCGCTAACAGTTCACGAGCTGCGCCGGAAGCAGAGGGAAGATAAGTGACCAATAGTTTCGGATCTGAACGGCAGCAATTGGTCAATGCGTTCTTCACAGGGAAATCGGGGAAGCCGCCGAGTTCTCCTGAGAGCAGTCCTTCAATAATGGGAACGGCGGCCTGGGGCAGGGCACTGCGGCCCAGCCCGCGGATGGCGGCCATGCGGGTGTCAGGATCGCTGCTATCGCTGAGAGCCTCCGCCAGTGCAGGAACCGCTTCCGGGGCCCGAGTGCGGCCTAAGGCCACCAGGGCCACGCGTCTGTCCCAGCCTTTACAGTGGCGGGCCTGATAGATTCGTTCGTCCAGCAATCCGCTGGCGCGCAAGCAGTGAAGGAGAGGCGGCAACTCCTGCGGCCCCGCGACTTCCATGCTGTCCAGAAGAATAGATTCCACAATGGAGGAGGTAAAGTGGTCCACGCGCCATACGCTGGAGGCAACTGCGCCGCTGACAATGTCGGCCCACTGCTGCCGGATCTGCATAGTGGAGTGATTCAGCCGGTCGAAGTAACGGCCGCGGTACCAGCGCCGAAAGACGATAAAAACAACGAGCAGCGCAATGGCAATGGCAGAGGCGAAAATCCCTTTCAGCACCAGGGCGGCGGGAAGCGGCGAATTAAGGAAGAGGCCCATAGCTCAGCAGCCCCCCGAAACGCTCGTCAATTGTGTGGCAACAAACATAATGCGCGCGCAGCGACACCGGTGCGCCGCGACCAAGAGGGAGGTTATTTATCTGAATGATAGTGTCGTTGGAGACTGGTGAAAGGTTACTTTGGTGTTTGGACCTGATGAGGGTGATCGAGCAGGGGCAGCGGTCACGAAGACTTGTTCAATATCAATGGGTTCCACGACCGAGAAGAGGGTTGCACCTGTGGCCGGAAGCGTTCTTGCTTCATTACGCAGGTAATCGTGGGCCAGGCACGGGCCTAATCTAATGGGATGGGAGTGGGCGCGGACACCACCTGCACCGCCTTCAACTCCTGCAGTTCGCGCAGGGTCTGCTGCCATTTCTTGTGGTCCTTCTTGGTGGCGATGGGTGCGTTGGGATCGCTGTAAAAAGCAAGAATGTTGGCGCGCAGGTCGGGAGTAACATTGGCAAAATTCCTGCGGGCCAGGCCATCGAGCAAGGCCGCATAAGTATCGTCGGTGAGCTTGTACTCGCCGGCGCGGGTCGTGCCTCCCGTGTCGAAATCGCGATCGTGCAGTTGCAAGTTGCCGGCTTTGACCTCATCCAATAAGCGGCGGTAGTTGACCAGGGTCTGGTCCATGCTCTTCAGGTACATGTCCTCAGTCTGCGGATTGGGGAGCACGAAATCCACCGCGCGGAACGGCCCGAATTTCGGGATCAGGTGAAAAAGAAAAGCCAAGAAGCGAGCGCCGAAACCGGGGCGCCGATACTGGCTGCCCCACTCGCGCTCGTAGTAGGCGCGCGAAACGTGGTAGAGGAACCGTTTCTGATTGCGGTTGCGCTTCTCTTGCACCAGGTCAGCCGGCTTGATGAGCAGGGCCACCTTGGTCATCTCCGGGATCACTTTGCTGATGCCGCGGCGGTAAGTGCCGATGGCCAGGTCCTCGTTGTGGATCAGATCGGTAAGCGGAATGCCATATGTGCGTTTGAAGGCGCGCTCCAGCAAGGGCGTGGCCACTTCGAAGCCGATGAAGTCGTGGTAGCGGTCGGAGGCAAAGCGGTTCTTGGCTACCTGGGTAACGTCAAAGCCGAACTCGGTGCGGATGTGGGCTTTGGGGTCGTCCTCGTAAGTTACGGAATCGCCGAATTTTTTGCGCAATTTGGGGAAACGAATAGCCACGGCTCGATTAATGTAGGGGTGCCCAGTGATATCAGAGGCGTAATGGGCCAGAGCGCCCAGGGCAAAAGAGAGTTCGTTCAGGTCGCTGGCCTCGGCGAACAGGGCCTCCACAAAGGCGCCGCTGCGGACGTAGTGGGTCAAGTCGCTGAAGCGCTTATTGCCAAAGGGATAGTAGCCCATGTCCTGGATGAGACAGCCGCCATAGGCGAAGGCGTGGGCGCGGCGCAGGTCGTCGCGCGAAGCGTTGGGGAATCGCTGCATCAGCCAGGGCCGAATGGATTCGGCCCAAACCAGGTCTACGACCTCCTCGTGGCTTAGAACGGAGTAGCTGACCGAGGGCGGCGCCGCAGCCAACAGGAATAGGAGCAGGCCCAGGACTGAGAGGGCTTGTCTGGCTGTCGGTATGAGGGCCCTCATGCGGGGTATCGTAACCTCTTCCAGGTATAAGAGCGCAAACGCTGGTTAATAGTGCAAGTTGTTGGATGCGGCAAGCGCCGCTTTTGTAAACAGAATTACAAACAATTTGGGAAGCCGCCGCCTGACCCGATGTCGCTTGGCAATGGCGCTGCCGATGGCGTAGGCTGGCGCGTCATGCTCCCAAAAACGCTGCGCTGTGTTGCTTGCTTCGCCGCTGTCGTTTGCCTCACTTCCGCCGCCTGGGCCGGGTTCACTCTGGAACAGGTGATGAGCTATTCCTTTCCCGACCACCTGGTGGCCGCCGCCAAGAGCAATCGCGTGGCTTGGGTCTTCAACCAGCGCGGCGTGCGCAACATCTGGGTGGCCGACCCGCCTGACTTCAGTGCTCGCGCGATCACCCATTACACTGGCGACGACGGCCAGGATATTCCCGCGCTGGCGCTCACACCCGACGGGCGCACCGCTGTTTATGTACGGGGAACCGAACTGTTCGAAGACAACGCCGAGGTGACCAATCCCACCAGCAATGTGCATGGCGCTAAGCACCAGGTGTGGGCGGTGGATGTGGCCGGGGGAGAGCCGCGGCTTTTGGGCGAAATCAACTGCACGGGCGAGGATTGCGAAGACCTGCAGATTTCGCCGGATGGCCAGTCGGTGGCGTGGGCAGGCAAGAAGGAGCTGTGGATTGCGCCGGTGGCTGGGGGAAAAGCGGCGCAGCAACTGGCGGAGGTGCGGGGGGAAAATGTGAGCCCGCGCTGGTCGCCGGACGGGAAGCGAATTGCGTTCGCCAGCCAGCGCGGGGACCACAACTTCATCGGGATTTACGATTTCGGCCGCGCCAGCATCGTGTACCTCTCGCCCAGCGTGGACCGCGATTCCATGCCGCGGTGGGCGCCGGACGGCAAGCAGGTCGCCTTTGTCCGCCAGCCCGGGCTCGAACGCGGGCTGCCGCTGATTCCTGAGCGCCCGCATCCTTGGGCCATCTGGGTCGCCGACCCGGACACCGGGGCAGGGCACGAAGTGTGGCACAGCGGCCCGGGCATGAATGACTCCCTGCCCGAGTTGACCGAGGATGGCTCCTTCAAATTTGCGGCTGGAAATCACATTGTGTTCGCGTCCGAGCAGGATGGCTGGAACCATCTGTATTCCATCGCGTCTTCCGGTGGAGCGCCGACCCGGTTAACGCCGGGGCAGTTCGAAGTGGAAGATGTCACGCTCAGTGCAGACGGCCGCAGCGTTCTGTATTCCTCGAACCAGAATGACGTTGACCGGCGGCACTTGTGGCGCGTGTCTGTGGACGGGGGAACGCCGCAAGCGCTTACCCGCGGCGAAACCATGGAGTGGAAGCCGGTGGAGACCGCGGATGGCCGCTACGTGCTTTGCCTGGGCTCAACCGCCACCATGCCGGCCATGCCTTACCTGGTTACGAGCGGCGGCCGGACCATGCTGGCGAAGCAGGAGCTGCCGGCGGATTTTCCTTCGGCCCAACTGGTGACGCCACGGCAAATCGTGTTCCCCAGCGCCGACGGCCTGCAGATCCATGGCCAGCTGTTCGTGCCCCGCGGCCGCGCCCGGCCCGGCCCGGCGCTGGTGTGGATGCATGGCGGTCCCATTCGCCAGATGATGCTCGGCTTCCATTACATGGGCTATTACCACAACGCCTACGCTGAGAACCAGTACCTCACCAGCCTGGGTTACGTGGTGCTTTCGGTGAATTACCGCATGGGAATCATGTACGGGCGAGCGTTTCGCGAGGCCCCTCATTGCGGGCCGAAGGGTGCGGCTGAGTACCAGGACATTGTGGCCGCGGCGCATTACCTGCAGGGCTTGCCCATTGTGGATCCGCATCGGATCGGGCTATGGGGAGGCTCGTATGGAGGACTGCTCACCGCCATGGGGCTGGCGCGCAATTCCGATATCTTTGCCGCCGGGGTGGATTTTGCCGGAGTGCATGACTGGTCGGCATTCCTGACCCAGTGGACCGGTTCCAAGGATGCGCCCGATATTGAGCAGGCCAAAAAACTGGCGTGGGAGTCATCGCCGGACGCCTCGGTGCAACACTGGCAATCGCCGGTGCTGCTCATCCAGGGCGATGACGACCCCTCTGTGCCCTTCAGCCAGACCGTGGACCTGGCGCAGCGCTTGCGGGCTAATCACGTTCGCTTCGAGCAGTTGGTGTTTCCGGACGAGGCGCACGACATGCTGCTGTGGCGCAACTGGGTTTCGAGCTACAAAGCAACGGCGGAATTTTTCAACCGCATGCTAAAGCCGCAGGGCGCGGCGGCGGGTCGGTAGGTACTGCGCAATGTGAGGCGAGCTGTGGATCCGAGGACGGGGCGGAGCCCCGTCCACACACGTGCATGGTTGAGTGCCGGTGTATCCTGAAGCACAAACTCCAACATGCCTGAGCCGAGTGTCCAGCTGAGACCTGCGCCCCAGGAGGCTTACGCCGGGAGCGTTTTCGCGTCCCGCGCCCGGATCACCGTGATCAGCGCGATTACGGTCCTCTCGGCCGTGTTGCGCCTGCTCTACCTCGGCAAAAAGAGCTTCTGGCTGGATGAAATTGTCAGCGTCTCAATTGCCCGGCTGGACCCGGCCGGGTTCCGCAACATTGTGTTGAGCTGGGAACTGAACGAGGGGCTGTATTACACCCTGCTGCGCGGCTGGATGCGGCTGGGACAAGGCGAGTTCTTTATCCGCCTGCTTTCGGTGCTGCCGGCCGTGGCCGCCGTTCCTTTCGTTTACCTGCTGGGCCGCAGGCTATTCTCGGAAAAGGTGGGGCTGATCGCCGCCCTGCTGCTGGCGGTGAACGCCTTTGATGTGCGCTATGCGCAGGAGGCGCGCGGCTACAGCCTGTTTGCCTTTCTGGTGGTGCTGGCCTGCTGGCTTTTTGTCAGGTGTTTGGACGCGCCGCACAAAAAAGGGAACTGGGCGGGGCTGGTAATCGCGCTGGTGCTAGGCATGTATGCCCATTTCTTTGCCGGGCTCATCTTGCCGGTGTTGTGGCTAGCGGCGGTGCTGCACCAGCGGCCTTTTCCCTGGAGACGTTTCCTGGTCAGCAGCGCCATCATCGCTTTCTTGGCGATTCCCGCGCTGTTGTTTGTGGCCACCAAGAACCGCGGGCAGGTGGGCTGGGTGCAGCCGACCAAGTGGCGAGACATCTATGGTCTGGCTATTCTGCTGAGCGGGCGCGGCGGCCTGCTTCTGCTCCTGTTGTGCGCGGCCGGGCTGGTGCTGGCACTGGTCAGACTGTTGCGTACGCCAGCCATGGCGGGGAAACAGGCGATTTGGGGGGACGCGCTGGTGTGGATGTGGCTGGTGCTGCCGGTGGCGATAACCGTGGCCATTTCCGCTTTCAAGCCCATGTTCGTCACCCGCTATCTGATTTTCTGCCTGCCGGCCTTTGTGCTGCTGGTGGCGGCAGGGCTGAGCCTGATTCGTCCCAGGTGGTTGCTGGTTGCGGTGCTGGTAGCCGTTACCGCGCTGTCGTTGCGCGGCGTGCGTGGTTACTACCGGACCGGGTTTGATCCGCCCGAGCAGGATTGGCGGAGGGCGGTACATTACCTGCTCTCGCAGGCACAGCCCGGCGACGCGGTGCTCTTCTACCATCCGCTGGCACGGCTGAGCTATGAATATTATCGGCAGCGCTGGCCGCAGTATCCTGCTCCGGCGGTGGTGTTTCCGCCGCGAGCCGATGCCCGCCTGCTAAAAGGAACGCCCCCGGACTTTACTCTGCTGCCCGAGTTGCCGGCGCGCTACCACCGCCTGTGGCTGGTACAAAATTGGGGCCCGGATACGTTCACCCGGCGCATGCAAACCGTGTTTTCTGCGCACTACAGGAAGGCTGGGGAGCGGGACTTCAGCATTATTCGGGTTATGCTCTTCGAAAATGAGAACACATTACGTAAGTAACTTTTGGGTTCCGAAGTAGAAACTGCACTGCCCCCAGCTGCAAATCCTTTCACTACCGCGCTTCATCTTCCGCCTGCTAGCCAGCCTAACTCCTGCTCTCATTGCTACTTGCGGCAGCCGAAGGTGGCAGCGCAACTGCATCTCGCAGGGCATCCCCGATTCCTGATGTTCAGGAAAGGACAATGGCCCAATTACTGCGCCGCTTCTGGTTCGACAACACTGCTCAAGATGTAGCCGAGTACGCCGTAATGACTGCCGTGATGCTGACCATAACCGTGCTTACGGTGAGGCTGATTGGCATCAACTCCAACAACGTGTTCAGCGAAATCAGCAGCAAACTCAGTTGATGGAGGAGTGCAATCATGGTTAATCCGAATCTCAACGCCAACCGTAACACCGAAGTATCGAGCTTGTCGGAGTTCGGTTTCGGACTGCCATCCGAGGCTCTGCGGCCAGTGGAATTGGCGGGCCCGCCAGCCGGTTACCGGACCGAGCCGAAGCGGCCGGGAAGGTCCACAGCGGGCGATGTGCTGGTGTCGCTGGTGATTCTGGCCGCCGCGGTGCTGGGCTGTTTCGGAATGAACAGCGAAATGGTTTTCCATTATTTTCCGCGAGTGGCGCTGGTGTTGCACCTGGCGACGCCGCCGCAGAAGCCAGTGCTGGCCTCAGGCGCCGACGCCCGGCTCAAAGTATGGGTGGACCTCAAAACTGGTCTCTACCACTGCCCGGGTTCCGCGTTCTATGGGCAGACCAGGAGCGGACATTTCATGAGCCAGGCGGAGGCTCAGATGGGAAATTTTGAACCGGCCCAGCGGCGGGCGTGCACGACCGGCACCGGGGTCCAGGCGGGGACTCGCGTAGCACGACGGTAACAAGGTTGGAAATAGGGCCGGCGCTATGTGCCGGTTCGCAAAGCGAGCTACACATATCCCAGGCCGGCCAAGCGATCCATGATGATTTGATCGCTCTCGGAACCGGAGCTGCCACCCTTTTTCTCCATGCCCGCAACCAGCGAGCGGCCTTGCATGGAGCTGGGAATTTCATATCCGGCGAGATCAAGCAGCGTGGGTGCCAAGTCCAGCACGTGTGCGCCTTCGTATTCACCGGCCAGCGGGCAGTTGGGCGAACTCAGCACGAACACGCCGGGGCCGCAGGGATGGCAGCCCGCTAGCATATCCGGGACATCAAGGGCGGGATGACCGACGCTACCGACCGATGACCAGCGCCCCTCGCCCAGTTGCACGAGCAAGTCGGGAGCGTAATTGCGCGTTTGGCGGTAAATCTCATCAGGCCTGAAGACCTGAATGCGCAGTCCGTTCCCGTCCCTCAAGGATTCCAAACTGGCCTTGATCTGATTTCGGAACCGTTCATACTCCGGGGCAGGAATTGTGCCGTTGGGTTCGCGGCCTTCGACGTTGAAGTAAATGGGGGCGCAGGGGCCGTCGCCACTCCAGGCCTTGGTCCTGGTCCAATCCACGCTTAGCTGATCGAAATCAGTAATCCCCACAGCCGGGGGACGGCTCAGCGCCAGCAGACCTTGCTCGAGCAGCCACTGATTGATGGCGAAACCGCCATCCAGGCGCTGCATGCCATTGGTAGAGCCCAGCAGCAGAACGGTTTCTGAGTCGAGCAGTTCCAGCACGCTGCCGATTTGCTGGTCGAGCCACAGGTAGTAGTCGGGGATAACGCTCCGGTACGCGCTGCCAGGCTGATATCGCGGGTGCTGCGGGTCAAAATCTTCCCAGAAGATGCGCTGCACACGATCCAGCCCGATATCTACAAAGTGAAAATAATCCCACTCCTGTTCGCGCAGCAGCCAGCGAACCACTTCCCACTGCTTGCGACTCATTTCGAAAATCTGGTCGCGCAGCTCATCTTTTTGCGGGTCCACGGGATGCTGGATGTCAGTGGCGTAGTTTCCAACCAGTTTGCGAATGTCATTTTGGAGGTCGGGTGGGAAGCTGAAGTCAGCGGCGGAGTCCGCGGTGAGGAAGCAGCCTAGGCTAATGCCGTGAACGGGCCGCGGCGGGAAATTTGGGGCCACAGCAAAAACTATAGATTTCCTGTTCGCCGCTGCCACCTGATCCCAGAGAGCGGCCCCGTGAATCGCGGGCGGGGTGGCAGTAACCGGTGGAGAGTAGGAAAAATGAGGGCGGTTTCGCAGCCCGTAGAGGCCCAGCGACCCTGGATCCTGGCTGGCGGCGAGGCAAGTCCAACCAGGAACAGCCCCGGGGGGGAGCACGCCCTGCAGTTGGCCATACGCGCCCAATTCCATCAAGCGACGGATGTTCGCCAGGCGTTCGTCGCTGAACATCAGCTGCGAGGTGCCACCGTCCAATCCGAGAATGCAGATTTTCATAACAGGCAAGCAACTGGGCGGTAGGGCCTTACCCGGCCGGAACGGCGGCGGGACAAGAAGGGTGATTCACCAATGCCAGCCTAACGCTTGGAGGCGGATTCCGAGGGCTCTTCTTGCGCTGCCGATGCCGGCTCTGCTTCACTGGTATTTGACCCGCGAAACAGCCTTCCGATCTTGCCGACCGTAATCATGACCTTGTTCCAGAAAATCAAAAGGAAAGCAAAGGCGGCGGCCAGCCCCGAGGTAAGGGGCATCAGTTGGTCGGGCCCGCCGTAAAGAAAAAAGCCAAAATGCATGGTCCCCCCAGATTTCTGCCAAACTGCGTCAGTTGTGCGGTGCTGACTTCCCGTAATCTTACTACAAGTTCCTTTGCGCCGCGGTGTGCTGAAGCAGGTACCCGAGATGTGAGTTGCCTTAATCGCCCTTGCTGCTGCTGTAAGCGGCTGCCATGGCGTGAGGCAAGGGGCGGGGCCTGCGCAGGGCTCTACCTCGCAAAATGAACAGACCAAACAGGACCAAGGTGGTAGTCACAGATAGAACGGAACGGTAGGTGACGACTGGAGCCGGGACGTTGCTGACGAACATTTCGATCATCTCGATGCCCGGTACCGAGAGCACCGCCGCCACCGCGATAGCTGTTCCCCAATGGCCACCCGAGGAGGAGGGTGCTACCGCAGGCTCGTCCTTCAGGCGCAGGTCGCGCGCCTCCAGCCCCAGGCCGGCATACCAGGCCAAGGCCAGTACCAGCGGGATATCGTAGAAGCTGCCGGAGTAGTACTCGCCACGGTCAATGGCGGAGCTGGCCATGAACGAGCCCACAGCGTAGAGGGCGGCGGCGCCGAAAAGATGCGCGTACAGAGTGCGCCACTTGCCCTGACTCTTCCATAACGCCACGCCTGCCAGCAGGGCCAGGCCGATATTGGCCGCCCCATAAACCACGTTGTAGTTCTGGTCCCACCATGCGGGAAGCTCTGTAATCTGCCGCCACGGTGTAACGAAATACAAATACAGATAAAGCCACCAGACCACGACCATGCCGGCATTAGCGACATTGACTATGGCGGGGCTCTGGTCACGATGCAAGTGCGGCCGAACCGCCAATGCCATCATCATGGGGATGGCGTGCATGTACAGAACCACGTCGCCCCAGAAGCCGGAGGGCGGAGGCGCCTGCAGCACCGCCTCGTAAAAGGTCCATAAGACTTGATTTAGAAGCCACAGTGCGAAGCCGAAGGAGAGCAGAGTCCAGAAGGCCGGCGAGCTGTCACGGCCGCCTACCTGGTTGGGCAGGGTGGTGAGATAGCAGGCCAGCAGCAGGAATGTCTGCAGGCAGTCGGAAAAGACGTGCAGGGTGTAGCCGTCGGGCAGGAGCAAGGACACAAAAATGTGCCCGCAGGCCAGTAGCCCGGCTGCCGTGAACCACGCGACACTAGCCCGCTTGAACAACTTATTCGCCTTTGTAGAGGGATTGCGAGGGGAGCCCCAGCTATGGACAGAGCTTAGCTTTCCGGGCTACCCCGGGGAAGATGACGACCGTAACCTCGCGCGGGAATGAGCGTCCCGGCGGCAACGGAACTTCTTGATTCTGGCAGGCTTAACGGGCCGGCTTGCCTTCCCTGAGAGCAGGGAAGAGCCATTCCTTAATCTGATTGTGCAATTCGCTGGACACACGCAGGAAGCGGATACCTGCCCGTCCATTTTTATCTACCCAGGCGATCTGGCCTTGAACATCCAGAGCATCGCGCAGTCCGGGCAAGGTGAAATGGGCGCGCAGCGACTGGTGGCCCGTGGCGGGTTCGGAAAGCCGCACCGCCATTCCGCCTTCGCTCACATTGAGCACCACAGCCTTAATTTCGCGGCCAGCCTCGAACTTGAGCGAAACCGGAGCGTAGGCCGGCTTGCGCAGTTGTTGTCGCCGTTGCGGATACATGAGGCTTTTGACGGCGCGCAGGCCTTGCAGAGCCCGGTCGAGCGTGATGGGCTCATACAAAACAAATTTGGCGCCCATGGCGAAGGCTTCACTCACCGTGGTTTCGCTGCCCAAAATGGCGGCCACCATGGTTTTGTTTTCGCGTTGCTTTTTGATGTCCTTCAACAAGGCTTGGGCGCCGGGCACGCTGAAATCAATGACCACGGCTTCAAATTTTTTGCGGTCCATGAGGGCGATGGCGGAACTGGGTTCGCTGCACACGACCACATCAATATCCAGACGCGAGAAGGCGCGCATCAGAACGGCGACCTTGTCGGTGTCGCGCGACAACACCATGGACTGGAGAAGCATGCATACGAATGGTAGGTCGGAACGCCGTTCGGCAATAGGTTACCGAAGTCATTACACCTTCCGGGGGAGTACAGCGGAGCTTGCCGCAAAAGGTCGTAATCCGAGATAGCCTGATCCGGCGCTCCGCCGCCGCAAGCCATATGCGGGTGAAGTAGTTTTCTTCATTCTGGAATTGCCTCAAAACGGAAGCCTGGTTTCTGAAAAGTGGCCGGGAAAGAGGCGAGGAACGGGCTGCAGCTACCCTCGGGGACGGGGCGGTTTGCGCTGCCCAGCGGCGGCACTCGCCCGTGGCACGAGTGGACGCCGAAAGAGCAAAGGCTGTGGGATTGTGAGTTGCGATAGGTTCGACTGCTGCAACGAACGTGGCACGAGCAGCCGGGGCTGCACACCATCCTCCGCTGCTACCTGCGTTGGACGATGTTCCCCCAAATGTATCCAACTGATGCTCAGCCCGAGCAAACCCAGACCGCCACAGATCGCGAAATCAATGGCTGGCTGTTTCAGTCGGTGGGCAGCGTCCAGGCTAATGACGCGGAAGGCTACAACCAGAGCCCATCCAAACAGCGCCAAACCGCTCAGGGCCATCAGCCTGGGCGTGAGTAGGCCGCGAATTATGTGAATTCCGCGTACCACAGCTGGTGGAATAGCTGCCAGCGAGAGACGTCGCTTGGGGGCTTGCTCGTCGAAGATATGGCTGCGGGCGCGACGCGCCATTGATTCCTCGCTGAAGAGCTGACCTGTTGATCTTTCGGGAACCCAGGAATGCGAACAAGGTATCGTGTGCTGGCCGCAGCCGGGAATGGCACCGTCGTGCTATTTCCGGTGGAGATATGGGCGCGATGGCCCGGGGAGTTGCGGGGCGAGGAATAATCTTCGTGTCCAGCGGCGGCGCTAAGCCAACCAACCGGCAGCCTCATCTGACCGCGCCTATCGTCCTTTTGCCATGTTCAAGCCAGCCGCCGGCAACAGCACTCTACTCCTTCCGTAACCGTTTTATCCGCCTTTGGCAGAGCCGAATTCGAGGGAGAATAGACCCAGATCACCGTCTTTTAAAGGATAACCTGGTCCCTGCCATGGAACTATCTTCGAAAGTGATAGCATCGCGTCCGACACCAGCACGCATCTCCGGGAATTCGCTGGCACAGCCAGAGATGCCAAACAAATCAATGACGCAACCCTGGAGACATTGTGAAGGCCAGGTAGTCGGCGGCAAGTTTGCGTTGCTGCAATACCTGGGCGGCTCAAACCATAGCGCAGTGTTCCTCACCGAGCGCCCACAGGGAGAACCGCGGAAAGCCGCGATCAAACTCATTTCGGCAAAATCCGAGAAAGCCGCCCGTCAGCTGAGCCGCTGGGCGGAGGCGGAGAAGATGTCGAATCCTCACCTGATTCGCCTGTTCGAAATGGGGCGCTGCCGCATGGGTAAGGAGGAACTGCTCTACCTGGTAATGGAGTATGCGGAGGAAGACCTGTCGCAGGTGGTGGCCACGCGCCCGCTCACGCCGGGGGAGTGCCAGGAGATGCTGCCGCCGGCGCTGGATGGGCTCGCCTACATTCACCGCCAGGGCTTTGTTCATGGCCACCTCAAGCCATCGAACATCATGGCTGCCCAGGACAAGGTCAAACTTTCCTGTGACGGGTTATGCTTGGCCGGCGAAGCTGGCAGTGCGCTAGGCACGCCCAGTGTCTATGACCCGCCTGAAATTGCTAATGAGGGGCTGTCGTCGGCGGCAGACGTGTGGTCGCTGGGTATGGCCCTGATGGAAATTCTGACGCGCAAAGTGCCTGTTCTGGAAGCGGGGAGAACGGACCCAGCATTACCTCCTTCGATGCCCACGTCGCTGGCAGATATAGTGCGGCATTGCTTGCGCCTGGATCCCAAACAGCGCTGGACACTTGGGGAAGTTGCGGCGCGGCTGGCGCGAGCGCCCAAGCCTGCGGCCCAGCCCCGAGTTGAACCTGAACGTGATACGAGCCCAGCCAGGAGACCTTACCTGTTTCTGGTGGCGGGTACTGCCATCATACTGGCGGTGGTTACCGTTACCGTGCTATTCACGGGTCCGCGGAAGACCGCCTCGCCCTCCACCGTAGCCGTTTCGGCTCCCCGGCCTTCAGCCAAGCAACCGCCGCCGGCGAAAGCCCCGCCCGTCGCAGTGGTGAAGGCTCCGACACAGGCTGCCGCTCGAAGTGCGGTGCTGCATGAGGTGGTGCCCAGGGTGCCGCAGAGCGCCCGCGATACCATTCAGGGCACGGTCCGGGTACGAGTAAGAGTGGCGCTCGACCAGGCCGGCAATGTGGCCCGGGCCCGGTTCGATTCGCCAGGGCCGAGCAAGTATTTCGCTCGACTGGCGATACAGGCGGCAGAAGGCTGGAAGTTCGCTCCACCCCAGTCGGACGGGGCCAACCGGGCCATGGAATGGTTGCTGCACTTCGAATTCCGCCGCGACTCAACCCATGTTGTGCCCGTGCCCATAGGCGGTTGACAATCCTATAGGGTGTCCGGCACCCAATGTCAGTTAATTTGTCGACCTTGCCATGGTGAAGCTGACGATTGTAAGCTTCCCCACTCCTACATGACCCTAGCGAGTGGCAAGAGCCCGACCTCATTTTCCCGCAGCGACTTTCTCCTTATTTCCTTGTGGTGGGGACTGTTAACCGGCCTGGCAGAAGGCTATTGGGCGCCAGCTTACATCTGGATCTGGCATGACCTGGTGCGCGCGGGAGTGGAAGTGGAGCCCTGGCTGTTTTTGGGGGTGGGGCTGGTCCTGCTTGCGGTGAAGCGCCGCCGCGCCTTAGGTGGTGAGGATCTGATGCAGGCCACATTTTTATTTGGCGGGTTGACGCTATTCGCGTGCCTGAGTCGGTCGGCGCTGGTTTCTCCGTCTGTGTTGGTCGTGCTTTTGATCACGACCGCTGGGGCTTCCCTGGTGGCCTTTTTATGGCTGCTGCGCGGGTCCACGCTGGTGCGATGGCAGAAGCGCACCCTGCCGGTGCTGGTTGTTCTGGCGCTATGGTGCCTGGTCGGTTTTCCTATCAAGCAGCGCATTCATCAGCGGCGGGAAACGGCAAAGCTGCCGGCGGCCTCGAACGGCGCGCCCAACGTGCTGCTGATCGTGGTAGACACGCTGCGAGCCGACCATCTTTCCACCTATGGATATGCGCGGCCGACCAGCCCGCATCTGACGCAGCTGGCCGCGCAAGGCACACTTTTCGAAAACGCCATAGCGCCCTCTTCCTGGACGCTCCCGGTGCACGCTTCGCTGCTCACCGGCTTGTATCCGCACGAGCATCACGTGGACAACAGTGGCGCGGTGATGGGCTGGGACAATCCGGTGCTGGCGGCCGAATTCAGGGCGCGAGGCTATCGCACGGCCGCCTTCTCGGCCAACACCCTACTGTTTTGCCGACGGCGTGGATTCGGCCGCGGATTTATCCATTTCGAGGACGACTTCCAGTCCCTGGGGAGCAGCTTCGCGCAAACCTTTTACGGGGACTTGATCAAGCACCTGCTTTTTCGCCTGCAGTGGAAGCGCGATTTGTTTGGCCGGCGGCGCGCGGAACAGATTAATCAGCATGCCTTGCGCTGGATTGACGGCGGGCACAGACCCTTCTTTGTGTTCCTGAATTATATGGACGTGCACGATCCTTACCGCCCGCCGGAGCCCTACTTGCATCGTTACACGAAAATGCGGGACCCGGGCAGCCGCGCTTCCGAACACTGGGAATGGTTCGAGCACCTGACTGTTCAGCAGCGGCAAGGCGCGGCGGATGCCTACGACGGGGCGATCAATTACGTGGACGACCACCTGCAAGAGCTCATGCAGGACCTGAAAGAGCGCGGCCTGGATGGCAACACCCTGGTGGTGATCACCGCCGACCATGGAGAGAGCTTCGGCGAGCATGGGCTGATGGCTCACGGCAGCTCTCTGTATCGTGAGCTGATCCATGTGCCCCTGATTCTGTGGGAACCGGGAAAGATTCCGGCGGGAAAGAGAATTAATACGCCGGTGAGCCTGACTTCAATTCCCGCCACCCTGCTGGAGGAAGCAGGCGAGGCCGAGCATCCGCATTTTCCTCAACCTTCCCTGGCTGGCTTGCTGAGCGGTGGGGCTTCGCCAGTTGCCCTGCCCGACCCGATTTCTCAGCTGGCCCAGTTACCCTGGAATCCGAGCTTTCCCGACTACTACGGGCCCATGGAATCCATCAGCACCCTGCATTGGCACTATATTCGCGGCGGCAAGGAGGGCGAAGAACTGTTCGCCTGCTGCGACGAGGAACCAGAACAGCTTAATCTGGCGGGCACAGTGGTTGGCCGGGAGCTGGCCATGCGCTTCGAGGGTGAACTGGCATCCGCCGCCGCGGAGGAGCGCGCGGGAATGACAACCGAGCAACCTGCTTTGGGAATCACTTATCAACTCAACTTCGAGCCTACCCAGCTGGCGCTTAACGATTTCAATGGCGATCGTCAGATGGACATTCTGGTCCGCGGCAGAAATGGCGGCGAAATCGCTTTGCTCCTGGGAAATGGCAAAGGCACATTTGAGCGGACGCCTGACGCTGCCCGCCTCCTAAAGGAGTTTGCAGCGCGAAACAGGGGCGGGGTACACCTGAGCCTCGCATCTGAGTCGAGGACGCTTGGCTCGCAGGGCTGCGGGCTGGCACTCGCCGGCAAACAACGCGTGACCAGTTGCTCTATCATTCGGGGAGAGCTACGCGACGTGAACGGCGACGGCCTGAAAGACGTACTGTTGGACCAAGCCCCGGGACAGGTCTCCACCTGGCTGAGAGCCGCTGCAGGCGGTAAATTCTACGTGATGAAGGCGGGAAACAGCGTCCAGCCGAGGAAGGAACAAGCGATTAACGTCACACAGGCGGACATTGACGGCAATGGCCTGGAAGATCTGGCATTTGCCGACGAGGCTCACAATGAAGTGGTGTTCCTGCTGGCTACCCAGCCAGGAGCATTCGTGAAGGCGGCTGTTCCGATCGGCGAACGTCCCTCCGCGATTGGATTGGCGGACCTCAACCACAACGGCAGAGCCGACCTCGTGGTCATTAGCCGAGCCAAGAAGTCCATCACGGTCCTATTAAGCTTGTGATCGTAACGCATCGTGTCGCCGCTAGCTGAAAGACCCCGGCCAGATGCAGTCACTCATCTTGCTGTTGGTCAGCGGGAACAGTCAATTGTTCTTCCGTCCCAGGCTTTACAGCCAAGACAGCACCCTGATCTGGCGCTCACTTCCTCGCGATGAACAGCGCGACGGGTGGCTTGATGTGGTAAATCTGGGCAAAGTTGCGCTGGTTGACTGCGAGGCTGAAGCGGCCGCGGGAGTCAATGAAGATAAGCGGTTCACCCACCGGAACATCGCCGAAGGTCCGGACAAAAGGCAGGAGCATATCGTTGTCGCCCAACTTAATGTGGACTTTTTCCCCGTGGACATAGCCCAGCTTGAGGAACTCCTCGCCGCTGACGTTTGTGATTAGATTGCCGAAGGGGCCGTCCAGAGCGAACACCTGGCCGGTGATGCCACCGTTTTCCGCGCGTGCGGGCGTCAGACTGAGGCGGACAAGCTGCTTGCGTTCAGGGCCGACATGGGTCCAATTCGCGCCGGCGGCCAGATGAGCTCCGACGGGAGAGAAAATATCGCGTCCATGGAAGGTTGAGGAAATGCCGCTGCCGATCATCCACGAGCGGTTGGTAATTTCGCGGGCGCCTTCCAGTCCGTCACGGTCCAGGACCATGGTCATCAGGCCGTTATCAGGCAGAACAAAATACTGGCCTCGCTTGGACTTCACTACCACCGCCTTGCGGCTGGTGCCCACGGTGGGATCCACCACCACGACAAAAACGGTTCCGGCCGGATAATAGGGCGTGGTGCCGTACAGGAAGCGCGCCCCATCGGCGATGGAAAAGGGAGTGACCTGGTGGGTCAGGTCCACAATGCGAGCGTCGGGCGCGATTCCGAGCATCACGCCCTTGCAGATGGGAACTGCATCGTCTACGGTGCCGAAATCAGTCATGAAGACAATAATGGGACGGTGCGGCGCGGCGGAAGCGCGCTGGGCCGCCGCTGTTGTGGCAAGCGCCAGCAATAGCACGAGAGCGAGAGGCGCAACTACACGCAGGCGAAGTTCTGCTAGTCGCAACTTGTTCATTTGTGAATGGCGGCATTCTAGCGCACGAGGCTAGCAGCGTCATGCATTTTGCAGCGGAAATTTCCGCTCACATGCGATGAAACCAGTCACTGGCCGCGAGATGCTTCAGGGCAGAACGCCCCTCAGCGTGACTCCATTAAGTTTGGAAACGCACGCTTCAGTGAGCGCCGCGGCCGGAGAGGACGGCGGGAATGGTCTTAAGAAGAATCTTGAAATCGAGCCACACCGACCAGTTGTCAATGTAGAGCAGGTCGAGGCGAACCCAATTGTCGAAGCGCAGCTGGCTGCGGCCTTCCAGGGCCCACAGGCAGGTCATGCCGGGACGCATGCGGAGACGGCGGCGCTGCCAGGACTGGTATTGGTCCACTTCATCGGGCAGTGGCGGGCGCGGTCCCACCAGCGACATGTGGCCGAGCAGCACATTCCACAACTGGGGCAGTTCATCGAGGCTGAGCATGCGCATCCAGTGGCCGATCCGCGTGCAGCGCGGGTCGTGACGCATTTTGAAAGCGGGACCATCAAGTTCGTTGAACTGCTCAAGCTGGGGTAACAGCTGGTCCGCATTAGCGACCATGGAGCGAAATTTCAGCAGGCGAAAACGCCGCCCACCCAGCCCGCAACGGGTCTGGCGGTAGAAGACGGGCCCGCGAGACGTCAGCTTGATAAGAGCGGCGAAGAGCAAGAACAGGGGAAGAAGCACAATCAGGGTGATCGTGGCGATCACGACGTCAACCAATCGCTTGAAAGCCAGGGCAAAGTCGTTCTGCGGGCTGCTGGCGAAGGTGAGCAGCGGGATTTGGCCGAGATGCTCCACAAACATGTGATTGAAGCCCTGCGGCAGGAAATCCAGCTGCATGCGCATATGGATTCCCTCCTGCTCGCACTGCAGCATGAGGGATTCGAGACCGGCCAAGTCCTCGCGGTTCAGGGCGAACAAAACCTCGTCCACCACGTGACTGTGGAGGAGTTCTGGAAGCTTGTCCACGGGCATTACGGGATAGCGCTGGCGCAGGGCAGCGGGCGACGCGGGCGGTTCGTTACCGGTATAGGCAAAAGCCAGCAACTCGAGCCCCAGATTGGTTCCTTCTTCGAGCAGGGAAGCGAGTTTAGAGGCGCTCCCGGAGGTTCCGACGATAACGAAATGGCGGCGGTTTTCCGGCCGGGTGCGCAGCCAAGTGCCGGCGGCCAGCAGCGTCCAGCGACTGCCCGCCAGAAGCACAAACTGCAGGCACACAAAAATCACCAGCAGCCCGCGGCTGACGTACTGGCTCTGAAAGAAGAACATGCCGGTAAACAGCGCCAGCGACCCCAGAGCGACCATTTTGACAGCGTCCGTCGCAATGTCGCGAGGGCGCTTTAGCTCCACTTGTTGGTAAGCGTTTAACAAGTACCCCAACAGGGGAATCAGCAGGACGATAGCCGTGAAAATCGGCAGATAGGCTGAAAAGGGATAGATGCCATGCAGTGCAAACCAGTGCTTTTGCCCTGCCCACACGCGAATGCCGTAGGCCAGCAGAAACGACACCGCGGTCGCAAGCAGGTCGTTAACAACACAACTGGCGCGCATGAGCCGCGAACGGCGAGAAAACATTTCATCCCTCAGTCAGGCGCTGATGGAGAGTTTCTAGAATACGACAAATGTTGCCGATCGCATAGAATGAACGAATCTACAGCATGCCCAACGCTGCGAAATACGGCATTCTCGCGCCGGTGAAGGCCTCGCGCGAGTGCGCCCCAACTGCTCCTGCCATAACCGCCATGAAAAATTGTTTTATCGCCGCCGCATTCCCAGCACACTGAGGAAGAAGCTGGAAAAAATGATCTGCGTTCCCAATCCCAGAGCCAGAGTCGCCGGAACCACTAGGCGCATGGTGTTTTCGGGATTGAGTTCGCCGAATTGGTGAAGTCTCCAGCCGTGTACTGCGTAGACGGAAGCGCCAAGGCCCAAAAGCACCAAGGCGATGCCGACTGCAAGCCCCACCTCCAATGTGACATAACGAAACATTTTATTCAGGCGCGGGTCAGGCGGCAGCAGGCCTTCAGAAATAGCAAATATTTTGGTGAAGACCGCGAAGGCTATGCATTGAAAGCCCAAAAAGATGCTTAGGGAGGCATACAACAAAGTATGAAAATCAAAGACCACGCTGCCGACCTTGCGCGGGCCCGGCAGCAGCCACGCTCCAGCGATCATGCCGATGGCCATGAAGAGAAATCCCGGATAAAGAAACAGCCAACGAGGACTGTACAGGAGCAGAAAACGCAGGTGACGCCAACCATCTCTCCAGGTGCGCAGGTGGGGGGGGCGGTTGCGGCCATCCGGAACCAGCGTCGTGGGCACTTCAGCGATGCGCATACCCAGGAGGCTGGATTTGACGATCATCTCGCTGGCAAATTCCATGCCGGCGGTGCGCAAGTCCATGCGCCGGTAGGCCGCCTTGGTGAAGGCCCGCATCCCGCAATGAAAATCGGCGCAAGGAGCTTTGAAAAAGATTCGTCCTATACGCGACAAAACAGGATTGCCGAGGTAGCGGTGCAGGGGGGGCATAGCGCGGGGTTGAATGCCGCCTTTGAAGCGATTCCCCATAACCAGATCGTAGCCTTCGCGCAACTTGGCCACAAAGCGGGGAGCGTGGCCGAAATCGTAACTGTCATCGGCATCTCCCATGATGATGAATTTTCCGCGCGCCGCCTCGATGCCGCCTCGTAGCGCTGCTCCGTAGCCCTTCTCGGTGACGTGGACCACACGGGCGCCGGCCTGCTCGGCAATCTGCTGCGACCCGTCAGTACTGCCGTTGTCAGCAACCACGACCTCGCCAGCGATGCCGTGTTCCCGGAGCGCCGCTTGCGCCTTCTGAATGCAGGAACTCAGCGTCTGGGATTCATTCAGGCAAGGCATGACTACCGACACTTCGAGCACAGGGTCTTCGCCGGAGCGGGTCTCAAGGCCGCAGCGAGCCGGTGCCTGAGCTGTAATACCCATGTCGCCTCTGATCGGGAATTTCCGGCATCATAGCATGACGTCCATTGGCTAGAGCGTTACCTTGGGAGACGTACTTCTCGGCGCTGAGGCGGCCCTGCAGAGGTGGGTCAGCATATCAAATCCCACTTATTCCAGGCTGAGGTAGGGTAGCGGTTTTAAGAGGCCGCCAGCGTCAGCGGACGTAGCCGAGCGCGTGCAACTGATCGTTCATGCGTTCACGATGGGCGATCTTCTCCTTGTTGTTGACCGGCACCGGACCCGGTTGCTTAGCGGCGCCGTACTGGAGACGCTGACGTAGCGCCGTCCGCAGTCCATCCGGAGTCACCGGTTCGCTTCGTTGCAACAGTTGCTGGAAAGCGGAACTGATCGAAGCGCCGAAGGCGGTGGAGGCGAGGTCGCGCTGTTCGGCATCACAACAGGCATAAAGCTCCTGGCCTGACTTTCCGCCCTGGACGTAGTGCCACTGCGAAGTGACAACCGATTTCATCGCACCGTAATAGCTGGGAAAGCGCGGCGAGGCGCCCATTTCCGCGAGTTCCGACACAGGTGCAGGCCAGGTCTGGGCAGATGCAGGCCTAGTCCACAAATTCGTCAGAGAGGGGCCGGGGAATGGATCTTTGATAATTCCTGCCATACTCAGCAGGGTAGCCGGCAGGGACTGAAGAGCAACCGGAGTTGGGATGCGCTCACCACCGGGCACATGCCCCGGCCAGCTAATAAGCAACGGCGCATGCAGCAGGTTCCAGTAAAGTCCCTTACCGTGAAACATGAAACCGTGCTCCTGAAATTCCTGCCCGTGGTCGGAGGTGACAACCACGATCGTGTTTCTCAGCAGGCCGGAGGCCTCCATTTGATTCATGAAAGCGGAAAACTGCTCATCAATGTAGGCGATGGAAGCATCGTAGGCATCTACCTCATCCTTTACTTCGGTGGGCGAGAGTTGAACGTCCTCCGGCCAGTTGTACTGCCCTTTTGGCGGAGATTGCCGGCTGGAGAAACGATGAAAATAGGCGGTCGGGGGCAGCAGGGGCTCGTGCGCGTCGAAATAGTTGATGGTGACAAAAAAGGGCCGGGAGCCGTGGCGTATCCAGCGCAGGGCGTTCCGGCTGATCTCTCCAGCGTCCTGGCGACCGGCAAGATTGTCTATGATATTGGCGCGCGCCAAGCGCGTTTGGATCCGCTCGCCCAGGGTGGTCTGCAGCAGGCGCTGCAGCAGGCTTCCGTCTTCAAAATGGATATAGCCGCGAGCCAGCCCTACACGGCGATTGAAAAGAAGGGCATTGCCGGAGAATCCGGCCGTGCGGTAGCCATTTTTCTGAAAAAATTCCGCCAAGGTCGGAAAACGGCCGTCCAGCCGCCACTCGTACTCTCCAGCATGATGCTCGGTAGGTAAACGGCCGGTGAGCATGGATGCATGCGAGGGCAGGGTCCACGAGGACGGAGTCACAGCCTTCTCGAATAGCAGGCCGCGGGATGCAAGGTTTGACAGGTGAGGGCTGGTGTTGAGGACGTATCCATAGGTGGATAAGTGGTTCGCTCCCACCGCATCCATGATGATCAGAAGCACATTGGGAGCGCCTGGCCGGGGGCGGAGAGCCGCAGTCTTAACATTTTCCTGATGACTAGACCACCAGGCGCTGCCTCCCAGGTAGATGAGGGCGTAAAGCATTAATACCGGAAAAGTAGCCTTGCCTAAGGCGGTAAGAGGAGACGGAAACCGCCAGAACAGCCCTGTAGCAACCAAGGCGAACAGCAAGGCCCCGCCGCTGAGCAGGGCCATTTGGCCCAAGCGATGGCCAAATGGTGGCCAGAGCACGAACAGGCAATCGAGGGCAAATAAAGCCGCACACAAGAAGAAGGCGATTTTAGGAAGATGCGCGTGCCAGCCGAATCCACCAACGACGAGGGTGGGGACAGAGAGCGCCAGAAAGAAAAGCACGTCCGCAAAGGCGGCATACCACAAGTCGTTCCCACCCACGGTACGGGGGAACAGAAAATAAAGCATTCGCTCTGCGAGTCCGGCCAGAACACCAAACCACAGGCACGTTCCAAGAGCGAACAACACCAGTTCGCCAACCGCTGCCGGTTGATTCGCAACGCTGTCGTTAATCAATGTGGTCGAGCAGCTCCCGAGCTAGCTTTCGTTGCAGGCATGGCAAATCATCCCGCAGCAAACCAAACTGCTTTTTTTTGATCAGGCTTGCAGACTGCCCCAAGAACTTTCCGGAGTGCCCCAAGACAACTTTTCGTTTTAGTCTACTACCGAGAGCGGGGAAGGAAAAGGTCTGACGTTACTTTGGCCGGTGCGATCCAAACAAAATCAGCTGTGGCGGACAAGGGACTGAGGGGTCAGCGAATTCGTCGCGCAACCGGGAGTGCCGAGCAGCCGCTACATCATAGAGGCGAGTTCGCCTACATTGCTGTGACAAGCTATCCTGCAATGATCCCACAAGCTTCACGATTTTCTTGGTGATCCTATGGCGGGCATTGCCGGCAGCCAGTGCATCTGCGGTGGTAGGATCATTCTCACGAGCCGAGCAGCGCCCCGTGTTGGAGGCACTCAATTCCAGAGCTACATTGTTCCGTTTGGTTTTTTTAGGCTAATATTCTGCGAAGTTTGACCGATGCTCACCCTGCCCAACGATCGTACCTCCTCGTTTGCCGGTGGTTCGGCCGTTAGCCCAGTCCATTACTGATGATGCAAAAAGGAAGCTTACTGATCTGCGCAGTGTGGTGGGGCCTGCTGGCGGGACTCATGGAAGGAGCCGCTTTTGGCCGCTTTCCTCTGCTGCGTAATCCTGATCTGCCATGGATCGCAGTGCTGTTCGCCTCCGTCATTTTCCTGATTTTGGGCTTCGCATTTCTGCTGCTGGCCAGATTTGCCGGTTGGCGTCCACTGTTCGCAGTGGCAAACCTCGTCTTCTCCCTCGTGGCGTTTTACGATGCCGCTACAGTCGGGGTGGGCGATCACCGTGAACGCCTGATACTGCGTGTGGTCGCATTGGCGCTGGCCGGGGTAGTGGCGCTGATGGTCTGGAAATTGTCAGACAAATGGGAAACCTTCCAACGGCGCAGCGTGGTGTGGCTGGCAATGTTCGCACTTCTGTACACGGGAATACCGCCACTCAGACGAGCGCTGCGGGAACGTCAGCAACTGGCACAGGTTTCAGGCACAAGTCATGCACCCAACGTGCTGGTCATCGTAGTGGATGCGCTCCGGGCCGATCATCTCTCCACCTATGGCTACCACCGCAGCACCAGCCCGTATGTGAGTCGGCTCGCCGCTCAGGGAGTGCTTCTCCAGAACGCGATAGCGACGGCTCCGTGGACCTTGCCCTCGCATGCCTCTTTTCTGACTGGGCGTTTACCCCATGAGACCGGGGCCGACCGGCCTGACGGATATTTGGACCGGAACTTGCCTACGTTGGCGGAGGCTTTCCGCCAACGCGGCTACCGGACGGCTGCGTTCTCTGCGAACTGGTGGTTCTTCGCACGACGCCTGGGGTTTGGCCGCGGTTTCCTCCATTTCGAAGACTTCAGTTCAGTGGTCAGCGCGGTTGCCCAGACGAATCTTGGTCAGCGAATTCAGAATCTGCTGCTAAAGCTAAAGCTGCTGCAATTGGCTGTGGGACGCGCCCGAGCGCAGCAGATTAACGGCAACGTGCTGCGCTGGTTGGACCAGGGCCAAGGCCCATTCTTCGTCGTCGCCAACTATATGGATGTGCACGAGCCATACATGCCTCCGCTGGACTGCTTTCATCGTTTTTCGAAACTGGACAAGCCAGCGGGCGAGGTCTTCCTCGGCAACCCTCGGATGGACCACCTGACGGCCGTGGAAGTGCAGAACGAAATGGACGCTTATGACGCATCCATTTATTGCCTGGACGGGCAAATTGCCGCACTGGTACAGGCTTTGCAACGCCGCCAGCTGATGCGCAACACCCTTCTGGTTTTTACCTCCGACCATGGTGACGGATTCGGCGAACACGGGCTTATGTCCCATGGCAACAGCTTGTATCGTGAGCTGATTCACGTGCCGCTGATTATGGTTGGGCCAGGGGTGCCGCGGGGAGTTGTGGTGGAACGGCCCGCTTCGTTGATGTGGCTGGCGCCTACCCTCCTCTCGCTCACCGGCGCCTCCCCACAGCTGTTCTCGGGACCGGCCATGAACCTGAGCTGGAGCGGCGTTTGGCAGCCGTCCTGGCCCAATCCGGTGTCTGAGTTATCCCAAATGTACGAGGATCCGAACGCGCCAAACTACTCCGGTGCACTGGTGTCGGTGGTCACCTCCAAGTGGCATTTGATTGCTGGAGGGCCGCATAGTGAAGAACTGTACGCCGACGGATCCGATAAAGCTGAGGGCCACAATCTCGCCATCGCTAACCCGGCCGTCGCCCAGATGCTCAAAGGAGAATTGCAGCGGGAAATGCTGGGAAGTCCTGCACAGCCAGGGCAATTCAATTCCGGGCCGGCTGCGCAGCCGCAGCGCCAAGCTGACCGGGCTGCCGAGCGGCAAAAAATGAATGATTATCTGAAAGCGCTCGGTTACGTGCCCAACTAAGTGGGAACTTCACACGACGTCGCTCTCTCCGGGACGATCCACTTTCAAATCAGCATGGGCGCGCTGGGGGCCGATCTCGACGAGCTCGCAAAACAGTTGCTCGTACTGATCCACAATGCGCTCCCAGGAGTAGAGTTCCGTGGCACGGGCTTGGGCCTTCACGGCCAGTGCTTGGCGCTGCTGCGGGTCATCAAGCAAGGTCTGCATCGCGGCCGTCAGTTCCTGCGGGTTGGGGCGGAAGCGAACACCGCAGTCGCCCACGGCCTCGCGATTCTCCTGGTTATCCAGGTACAGCAGCGTGTTGCCCGCTGCCATTGCTTCCACGAGGGAAGGGTGAATGCCGCCCACCTCAAAGGCGGAAACAAAAAGCCCAGCATTGTTCTGCAGTTCCCAGTAGCGCGGTCCGTAAACCGCGCCCACGAAGCGGACATTTGGCCCGGCCAGCGCCCGCAGGCGCTCGACATACCCAGGTGTGTACTTGTTGTCGCCCACGATCACCAGAGGCCAATCCGTCTTCAGCTGGGCGTAAGCCCGGATGACCAGTTCCGGGTTGTTCTCCGGCTCCAGCCGGCAGACATACAGGATGTAGCCGCGCTGGGGAATGTCGAAATCGTGCTCCTGCCAGGGGACCTGCGGCAGTTCCGGCACCTCGGCGCCATAGGCGATCATGGCCGACTCCCTGCCGTAACGCTGCAAATAGTAATCGTGGATGGCAACCGCGTCGGTCAGCAGACGCGTGGGAGTGTAGGCGGAAATAAATTCGCACAGCAGCAGGTACTGGCGGGCAAACCACTTCCATTTTTTGCGCTTGCGGTCCAGGCCGTCCACGTGCAGCACCGTGGGTTTGCCGAATATGCGGGGGATCCAGGCGAGGGGGCTGTTGCCCACGTTGCATAGCAGAACCGCATCGGCATCGCTGAAGCCCACATGAAAGACGGAAAGAAAAGTGCTAAGGATGGTGTCGAAGTGCTTGCGGGAGATGGTAGGCAGGATGACACGCTTAACGCCTGGGCGCACCGCGTCGTCGGGCCGGGTGAAAGGGCGGCGGCAATAGACCGTGATCAGATGGCCGCGCTCGGCCAGCCGATTGGCGAGCTGTTCGGCCAGGGTTTCAAACCCGCCGTAGCGGGCGGGGATGCCGCGAGTACCCAGGATGGCAATTTTCATATCGTTTCTGGCTCCGGAGCGTTCCCGAACCAAGATCACAGAACGTAACACCGGGAAAGGATATCGTTTGCTATTTTAACCACTGTCAGGGTGCGGATGCCATTAAAAATGGCTGGTGCATGCGGCGATGGCAGACGCCGACTCACGGTCACTGCCGAGCATGAAGTCAGGCAGATGACTGGTCTGAGGGGAGAGAAGGCATGTTGTCGTTGTGGACGTGCGGTAAACTGACCGTCAGCAAATACGTATCGGCCAGGGCCGATGAGGTAAAGCAGAGAGTAGCAGTACGATTTCTGCCGGAGCTCGCCTGTTGCGAAAAATGGATTTAGAGTTTGTGAAGATAGTTCGCATATTCAGACGGAGCCATCACGCCACCAGCTCCAGGGAATTTCTGAAGCCCATTTTCATTACTGGGGGTGGCCGAAGTGGAAGCACCGCACTCATGCTTCTGTTGGGCTCGGATCCCTGTGTAGCTTTTGATCGCGAATATCCCTTCGAAAGCCGATATCTAACCTATTTTGCGAAATTCGCGCTTTCACTGGACGCCCCGGAGCTCGTTCGCTATATCCAAGGAGATTCTCTGTGGGATTTCTGGTATGTAGGATTTGGTGGCCCGGTTACCGAGATGCCGATGCCACTGGTCTCATCTCCGCTACCCCGCCCGGAATTGGGGGAATGGATCCGCTCACTATGGAAGCAGTTTAGCGCTGCTGTATATCGGGAGCTCCCTGGCAAACGCTATTACGCCGAGAAAGCGCCGTTGTGGCTGCCGGAGATCATTCGAAGATTCCTGCCATCGTTCACGATCTACAATGTGCGCGATCCTCGCGATGTATATCTGTCGGCCAACGCATTCAACAAAAAACACAAGCAGTGGGGTTTTGGTCGGAGTCCCGGGGACACCGACATTGACCATGCCCGCAATATCGCTCTCGGGTTCGCCATGGCCTTCGAAAGCTACCATGCTGTCCGAGGATGTTCCGACAGCTTACTAGTGCGCTACGAAGACCTCGTAGGCGATCCGTACGCAACAACAAGGCGTTTGGAAAAGTGGATGGGATTGCGTCTGGCCAATAAGATAAGCGATGAAGTCCTGGAACGCCATAGCACTTCGAGAGATGTGAAGAGTTCTGTGGAGCGCTGGCGCGAGAAAACGCTCCCGGCGGCCGTAGCGGGTTACTTCGAGGCTCATGTTGGTCAGGAAATGCGGTCCTTAGGATACCCCGCTGTTGCGTCGCCGTGTACTCCTTCGGCTCGGCAGGTCTCATTTGCAAAAGGCAGTTTGCATTTGCAAGGAATTCAATCATCATCCCACGGGAGTCTGGAACTGGGGCAAGACCGAGCTGCCATTCACGTTACCGGCAATGATTTTTGGATTCTTCTGCCCTTTGAGGCTTTCGCTGCCGCCGAGGTGAATCACGTCTGGATCAGCGTAGCCGGTGAGATTGGAGATGTATTCTCCCTATACTGGCGCCGTGACCGGGAGGCCAGTTTCGCCGAAAGCCGCGCTCTCCATATTCCTTATTCGCCTCTGCTGAACTGGGCGGTATTACCCTTGGCCGTAAATCGCCATCCGGAATGGAAAGGCAACATAATTCATTTACGTCTGGACCTGTTCAATTCCTTCAAATCCTCACACCACGGCACGGGCTACATCCGTTGGGTGCGCCTGGTGCGGTGAACGGATTGGCTGCCCCAAAGCAGCGTTCGTTCCAGATCACGGGTACTCGCTATCGCCAAGCGTAACACGATGTCTTAATATATCGGCCACACCCAAAGTGAAGGTGACCGTGCCGCAGAACCCAACAGCTGACCTTTACGGCCCCGAGTATTATGCCTCGCATCTTGGCCTACGCTATGAGCGCAGCGAGCCACACTGGTTACGCTTTTTCGAAACCATTGCGGAGACCATCATCCGTGAGCTAAAGCCGGCCACAGTGTTCGATTTGGGATGCGCCAAGGGTTTTTTGGTCGAAGCCCTGCGCGACCACGGGGTCGAGGCGTGGGGGTCGGATATTTCTGACTACGCAATTGGGGAAGTCCGGTCCGATATGCGACCCTTTTGCCAAGTACGGTCGGCGACTGAGCCCATTGAAGGCCAGTACGAACTGGTCACGTGCATCGAGGTGCTGGAACATCTTTGTGATGGAGATGGCCGGATTGCGATCGCCAATATGACCGCGGTCACGGACACAGTGCTGTTCTCTTCAACTCCGTCCGATTTCACCGAACCGACGCATTTAAACGTCAGGCCGGTGCTGTATTGGCTGCAGCTATTTCGCGATTGCTCTTTCGCACCCGATGCGGACTTCGACGCCTCGTTTGTGTCGCCCCAGGCCCTCCTGCTGCGGCGCAGTGCCGTCCAGCCGGCCGACGAGCAGTTATTCAGTGTGGCCCTCGCCCGCCACATTGCGGTTGAGGCGGCGCCGCTGCGCAACGAGATCAACGTAATGCGCAATGAGATTGACGTGATGCGTGCCGAGTTGCTACGGAAGAACCAGCAGATTGACAGGCTTACACAGACAGTTGCCGCCAAGGAGGCGACCTTGCAAGCCGTGCTCAATAGCAAGGGCTGGCGACTCCTTAACCGCTACCGCGAGTTGAAAATGGCCGGCAGCCGCAATTGGGTGGCGAACATTGCCCGCCAGGGGTTCGGCCGCAAGCGCCGTTTCCGCATTGATAATAATTTGTACCGGAGCTGGATTCGCAAGCACGAAGCCGAAGTGTGGAATCCTGACCTCATAGCGCGCGCCGTGCGAAGCTTTTCCTGCGCTCCCACCATCAGCATTCTCATGCCGGTTTACAACACCCGGAAAGATCACTTGGAAAGGGCGATTGAATCGGTTCGGGATCAGTACTATTCACCGTGGGAGTTGTGCATTTGTGACGATGCCAGCACGGCACATCACATCCGGCCCATGCTCGAGAAGTGGGTGCAGGCAGACAGCAGAATCAAGGTAGTGTTTTCGTCCCGCAATGGCGGCATCAGTGAGGCCACGAATCGGGCGTTGCAGTTGGCGACGGGAGAATTCATTGGCTTGCTGGATCACGATGATGAGCTCAGTCCGGCGGCTTTGTACGAAACGGTCAAACTTCTGCAAGAACATCCCGAAGCGGACGTCATATACAGCGATGAAGACAAGCTGGAGAGCGACGGGCGGCGCAGCGATCCTTTCTTTAAGCCGGCCTGGGCACCTGAGTACGTATATTCGCTGAATTATGTATGCCACTTCGGAGTCTATCGCAGGCAGCACGTGGAAGCGGTGGGTGGCCTGCGAACCGAATTCAACGGCAGCCAGGATTACGACCTGCTGTTGAGGGTGACGGAGCGGACGCAACACATCTTCCATATCCCGGAGGTGCTATACCACTGGCGAAAAACCGTGGGCTCAACGGCGCTGGCGGCGCAGGCTAAAAACTACAGCACGGCGGCCGGACAAAAGGCCATTGCCGAACATCTGCGGCGCCTGGGGGTAGCCGCTACGGTGGTGGAAGGCGATGCTCCCAACCGCTACCGCGTGCGTCCGGTGATCGCGGGCGACCCGCTGGTCAGCGTCATCATTCCCACCCGCGATGGCGTGGACGTGCTCCAACGGTGCATCCGCAGCATTGAGAGCAAGACCGATTATCCGAATTATGAAATTGTGATTGTGGACAATGGCAGCAACAAGCCCGAAACCCTGAAGTATTTTGCCACGTTGACCCACCGAGTGCTGCCGCTGGATGAGCCCTTCAACTATTCGCGCTTGAATAATTTTGGCGCGCAACACGCCAAGGGCGATTTCCTGCTGCTCTTGAATAACGATACTGAGGTCATATCCCCGGGGTGGATGGGGGCGATGTTGGAACTGTGCCATTTGCCCGGGGTCGGAATCGCGGGAGCCAAGCTTCGTTACCCGGACGGCCGCATTCAACATGCCGGAGTGGTGCTTGGCATCAAGGGAGTGGCCGGCCATTCGCACAAGTATTTTCCGGGCCGCAGCCGCGGCTACTTCGATGCCTTGGCCTGTATTCGAAATTATTCGGCGGTCACCGCTGCCTGCATGATGGTGCGACGTGAAGTGTTCGAGGCGGTGGGCGGCTTCGACGAGGAACTCAAAGTTGCCTTCAACGACGTGGACTTTTGCCTGCGCGTGCGCCAGAAGGGGTATCGCGTTGCCTGGACTCCGTATGCCGAATTGTTTCACTACGAGTCGGCGACGCGCGGATTCGATCTCGATCCGCGGGAAATTGAGTTCATGAAGCGCCGCTGGAAAGACGTCCTTCTGAATGACCCTTATTACAACCGCAATCTCACACTCGAAGAAGAGAATTTTTCCCTTCGCCCGTGATGGCATGTGTCCATCTAGGACAGCTCATTACCATGTGCGGCAACGCCGCAGCTTATCTGCCAGGAAGGGCAGAAACGGTACGAGGCTGGTGGTGCCCTATCATCTCCTGGTACCGTGCGAGCGCCTCCTCGGGCAAGGTATCGGCAATCAGTTCTCCATTGTGAATGAGCAGGGCGCGATCGCAGAAGTCGCGGATCTGCTCGGCGTCATGGGAGACCAGAATGATGGTCTTGCCCTGTTCCCGGAAATTGCCGATGCGCTCAAAACACTTCACCCGGAAGCCAGCGTCCCCCACCGACAGGATCTCGTCGATCAGCAGGATGTCGGGATCCACTGCGGTGGCCACTGAGAACGCCAGGCGCATATACATGCCGGAGGAGTATTGTTTCACGGGTGCATCTATAAACTCACCGATTTCTGCGAATTCGATGATAGCCGGCTCAAGGCGCTGGATTTCACGTTTGGAGAGGCCCAGCAATAAGCCGTTGATAAGAATATTCTCCCTCCCCGTCAATTCGTGATGAAAGCCGGCACCCAGTTCGATCAGCGGCGCGATTCTGCCGTTCACTTCCACGCTGCCACTGCTGGGCCGATAGACTCCCGCAATGATCTTCAGGATAGTGCTCTTGCCCGATCCGTTGCGGCCAATGATGCCCAGGGTCGTACCATGGGGCACATCGAAGGAAATGTGCTTCAGAGCCTCGAAATTGTGGTGAGTGCTCCGCGGTTTTCGACGATGGAAATGGACGAAGGCTTCGCGTAAGGTGTCAGGTCGCTCCTGAATCACACGGAAGCTCTGCACCACGTTTTGGAAGCGTACGGCGGGGTTCGCCATCGAAAGTTCAGATGTAGAAGACAAATATATCCTGATAACGGCGGAACAGGCCAAATCCTATGGCCACGGCCGCTGCCCCGCAGGCCAGCGACATGGCTATGGATCCAGCCGAGGGCAACAGTCCGTAATAGATGCTGAGCCTGAAACCGTTGAGCACATAGAGCATTGGATTCAGGCGAAAAAAAATATGGTACTTCTTCGGGATGAAATCGAGCGAATAAATTATTGGCGAGGCGTAGAACCAGGCGGAAAGCAGAATCTGGACGATGTGGCTGATGTCGCGGAAGAATACGTTGATGGCGGCAAAGAAGAAAGCGCTTCCCAAGGTGAAGAGGAACAGACCCACCATGGGAATGGGCAGATAGATCCAAGTCCAGTGCAGAGGAAAGCGCAGCACAACAATGAGCAGCGCTAGTGGAAGCAGGGAAAGCAAGAAGTTGATGATATTGGCCACGACGGCAGCCATGGGAAAAACCAGCTTGGGGACGCGAACTTTTTTCAGCAGCTGTGCGTTACCAACCACCGATTCCACCGAGTAAGAGAGCGCCTGGGAGAAAAAGGTCCAAGGCAGCAACATGCTCAGCAGAAAGATGGCGTAGTGGTCAATGGAAAAGCGCATGATCGAGCCAAAGACCAGGGTCAGGATGATCATCATCATCAGTGGGTTGAGCAGCGCCCACAGGAAGCCAAGGACGGAACGCTTGTACCTGACGCGCAACTCTTTTAAGGCCAAAGCCCAAATGAGTTCACGATACCGGTAGACATCACGAAAAAGCTGCAGCATTTGTGGTAGGTGTTGTGAGGCGCTGAGCTTGCTTATATCCCGCTCGTCCCACCTTTGTCAACGACTGCACGGCCGTCGCAGTCTGGCCGCGCAAACCCTGGAATGGCGCCGGAACAATTGGTTGAGATGTCTTCCCGAGACAGCTTGTTATACTGAGAAGCTCAATTGAGATCGGCGGGTCAGGGCGCAGCCAATTAGACTGCAGATCCGGTCCGCTGAATCGGTTGTGGTAGGTATGCCGATATCTGGCGGGTTACGTGAGCGGCGACGAGAAAAGAGATTTTCTCACCCCGATACTTCTGTCCGGAGGTGGACGCAGCGGCAGCACGCAGATCATGTGGCTGCTGGGTACAGACCCGCGTGTGAAGTTCGATCGTGAGTTCCCCTACGAGAATCGCTACCTAACCTATTTCGTGAAGTTTGCCTGGTTGTTACAAAACCCCGACCTGTTGCAGTTTTTCAATCCGCAACAACTCTACGAGCCCGAGTATCTGGGTTTTGGCGGGTACAGGCCGGGAGCGGATTACGTGCAGGCATCGTCTCCCCATGTTTACCTGCCGCGCGAGCCAAAAGGCAGTTGGATACGAAGTCTGTGGGCCAAATTCTGCGCTCCCATTCTGCGGCAGGATCCCGACAGCTCCTTCTATTCGGAGAAGGCGCCCCTGTGGCTCGCGCCAGTGCTCCGTGAATGCCTGCCGTGCTTCACGGTGTACAACCTTCGCGATCCGCGTGACCTGTTCCTGTCCACCAATGCATTCATGAAGAAGAGGCGTGAATTAGGATTCGCCCGCTCTTCCGGCGACTCCGACCGCGATCATGCGCGCCGCCTAGCACAGGCTTTTCTGAACACATTCGACAACTACTACGTTGACCGGGACCGCAGTGACACTCTCTTGCTTAAGTACGAAGACTACATCCTGGATCGCGAGTCGGTTGCTGAGAAGCTTCACCGCGTTATTGGTGTAAACCCGGGATCCGACGCCGATGAGCCTTATGTAGGCAGCCACGCTACCACTCCTGACCCGCGGCAATCCGTGAATCGCTGGACACGGGAACCCATTGTCCCTGAGACCTTGTTGTTCTTGGAGGGGATATTGCAGGAAGAAATGACAGCCCTGGGCTACGTGCCTTCGCTCAGCATGCCGGCTTCTCCAAGTCGAACTATTTCGTTCGCTAAAGGAGGAGTATCCCTGAGGAAGATTGATCACTCTTCCGACGGGATACTGGAGCAGGCAGCGGACTGGGCCGTGGCACAGGTGGGGGGACCCGATTTCCACATCTTCCTGCCTGTAGAACCGTTCGAAGCAGCGGAAGTGAAGGAGGTCTGGGTCAGTATCAGCGGCCAGATCGGTGATTTTTTTTCTTTGTATTGGTGCCGACGAGATGCCCGCTTTTCTGAGAATGCCCGCATCGACGTTCCGTACACGCCGTCCCGCCATTGGAGCGTGCTAACCGTGCCGGTGCATGTTCATCCCGAATGGAAGGGCACAATCAAGTCGCTTCGCCTAGACCTGTTCAATAGCCATCTTCGCCCGCACAAGGGCATCGGCCGCCTGCGCTGGGTGCGTTTGGTGGGATAAGTCTCCACCGCCGCATGATTCGGCCGCGACGTTACAGACCGAGAACAGCAGGGTAAGACCATCAGGCCGGCGATCGTGAACCCATTTTGCGCAGGTACTCGGCAGTTTCCTGAAGGCCTTCGAGGGATCCAATTTCGTAAAACCGCTGGCTCACTTCAACCGCCGCCAATTGGCCCGCCGCCAGTTGATTCTGGTAGACCTCAGCGAGGTCGGAGGGCTGACCAGACGGTATCCCCGCGAATACACCGCCGTCAAACACTCCCAGCCCGTAGTCAATGTACCGCATGCCAGCCGTGCGGTGTGTTTTGTCATAACGCAGGATGCGATTGCCGTCAAACTCAATGTTGCTGGCGTCGTATTGCCCTTCGTTGCGGAAAACAGTCATCAGAGAAGGTTGACCGCTGCGCCGGAAGGCTTCGGCAACCATCCCATAATCGCAGGGCAGGTACGAGTCGCCGTAAAGAACGAAGAAGGACTTGTCGAGGAGGGGCAGCGCTCGGCGGATGGCTCCGGCGGTGCCCAGGAGCACCGGGCCGTCGTATGAAAATTCAGCCTGTAATCCAAACCGGGAGCCATCGCCAACGTAATCGCAAATCAACTCACCCAGATAGCCGGCGCACAGGACCACGCGATCAATACCGCGGGATCGCAGCAGCCGAAGCTGGTGCGCAACGAATGGCTCCCCATTCACATCCATCAGGGCTTTGGGCAGCTTCACCCCGAGAGCCCGCAACCGCGTGGCCAGACCGCCGCAGAGGATCGCTACTGGCGGCAGGGAGGAACTCACGACTGTGCCACCACCGTGGTGCCCTGAAAATCAAAGCGCATTCGGACTTCCCGCAAACCTGCCTGCCTCATGGCGTGCCGTAGCCGCGTCTTATCCTCGGTGTAGAACATCAGAAATCCACCTCCGCCCGCGCCAATGAGTTTGCCGCCCAAAGCGCCGTTGGCTCGCCCCAACTCATAGTGTTCATCAATGGAACTGTTGGACATGGATGGAGAACGCTTCTTTTTGTGTTCCCAATGCACATGCATGAGGTCGGCAAAGCCGCGCAGATCGCCGGTTTCCAGTGCTTTCTTGCTGGCCAGTCCCAACTCTTTCACATAATGCAGGTTTTCCAGCATGGATTTGTCGTTGCCCCGCGAGCATGTGTCCTGGTGCTGCAGAATCTGGGAGGCGGAGCGCGAATAACCGGTAAAGAACAAAATAAGGTTGTCCTCCAAGTTGGTCAGAGTCTCGGCGCTGAGCTGGAGCGGGTGAAGTTCTACACGGTCGTCCGGCAGAAACGTAAAACAGGTAATCCCGCCAAACGCCGCGATGTACTGGTCCTGCTTGCCCACTGGTTCTTTGAGCACGTCAATCTCAAGATGGCACGCTTGTTGCGCCAGTTCCTGTTTGGGCAGAATGCGTCGCTTCAAGGTATGCAGAGCGTGCAGCAGGGCAGTGGTGAAGCTGCCCGAGGAGCCCAGTCCGGTGCCGGCTGGTATGTCGGACATGCTCGCCACCTCCAGGAAGCTGGGCTCGACACCTGCCAGTTTGAACGCTTCCCGAATCAGCGGGTGGCGGATTTCCTCCAGTTTCTGCACCCGTTCCATTTGCGAGTACTTGATGATCAAGTCATCAACAAAGGTTTGGTGCAGCGTGATGTACACATATTTGTCAATGGCGGCGGCAATGACAAAGCCGGTGTGTTGACGGTAGTAGGACGGCAGATCCGTGCCTCCGCCTCCGAGCGAGATACGGGAAGGGCTGCGAGTGATGATCACGAGCGTTGTTCCTGGTAGACGTGTTCGATGATGCGCAGAGCTGCCTGCGCGTCCGCAACACCGGGGCGCGGCTCCCGGCGCAAGCGGACGTCTTCAACAAAATCAGCGAATTCTTGCTGCCAAGAGTCGTCGGCCATCGGATACTCGTAGATGGTGGTTTCCGGAGGTCCCATTGCCGCTGACATCTGATGATAGATAAGCCGCTCCACTCCATAGCTGCCGCCCAGGCCAGCAACCTCGAGTTTGCCCATGCGGCAAAAGAGCTCAAAAGAAAATAGGTTTTTCCATTCTGTCCAGCTGGCGTGAAGGAAGGCCACGCGCCCCTCGGCGGTTTTCAGCAGGAAAAATGCATTATCTTCCACTGGCATATTCCAGAAATAAGTTCCAATGTGGCCCTGGACACTGGGGAAGTCGCCCAGAAACCAGCGCGCCAAGTCAATCAAGTGAACTCCCTGATCGATCGCTTCGCCCCCGCCAGAAATCTCAGGAGCAGCTCGCCATTCGCTTTCGTAGCCTGCTCGACCACCATGACCGTAGCGGGCGCGCACGTACATAGGGGCGCCCAGCGTGCCAAGATCGAAAATCTCGCGTGCCTTTCGGAAGCCCCGATGAAAGCGGTGATTGAAACCAATTCGCACCGCCACCCCCGTGCGTTTTGCGGCTGCCGCCAGCGGGTCGAGTTCGCCGGCGCGGCGCGCCCCCGGCTTTTCCACGAAGACGTGTTTTCCCGCCGAGGCCGCCAGTTCCGCCACCGGCGCCAGCATGTCATGGCTGGTAGCAACAATGACGGCGTCTACGTCGGAGCGTCTGACCGCATCTTTCCATTCGGTGACCGTGGCCGCGTCGCCACACTGTGCGGATAAAGCTTTTGCCCGTTCCGGTATCCGATCGCAACACAGTACCACCTGGCCGCCTGCCATATTACGGGCGCGCTTCTGCCCGATGAGACCGCAGCCGATGATCGCGACACGCATATCCGCTTAGCCCCAGTCCATGCCGCGGTCACGGGGCACGATACGGCGCAGAGTATAAATATCGCTGCCGTCGAGCTCGCTGCGATGTTCCTCGAATTGCGGCCATGGATCCCACACCGCGCTGATGAGCTTGCCGGTGATGCCGTCGGCGGCTTCGCTGGCGAGATAGACACAGAGATCGGCCCCTTTTTCCAAGGGAGTGCCACCCGATTGCTTCTGGCGCAGGGATGCTTCAAAAAACGCTTTTCCCACTTTAGCGGGACCAGCCTCGATCACCTGATCAAGCAGACGAGTGTTCAGGGCGCCCGGGGCGATACTGTTTACATCAACAGCGGCGTCGCGAAGTTCTTCCGCCAGGGTTTCTCCGAAGCGAACCACGGCGGCTTTAGCGGCGGCGTAGGCGCTTAAGAACGGCAGCGGCTTGGTGGCGCCCCCGCCGGAGAGCAGCAGAATCTTCCCTCTCTTCGAGCGCCGCAGAAGAGGAAGGAAGGCACGGCAGCAAAGCACCGTGCCCATCAGGTTTATGACAATGGCGTGCGTCCACTGATCCCAATCAATGTCCTCAATGGCGCCTTTTGGGCCGTAAACGCCGGCGTTGCAGACCAGAATGTCGAGCTGGCTGAATCGCTCCTCGACCATCGAGGCAAGCCTGCACACGTCGCTTTCCGACGAAACGTCGGTGGCTGAACTGAGCACCTCGCTGCCGGTGAGGTTTCGAATTTCGACGGCAGTACGATCAATGTCAGCAGAACTCCGCGCACAGATGCACACCCGGGCGCCCTCTTCGGCGAAACGCCGTGCTATGGCATAACCTAGTCCCTGGCTGGCCCCAGTTATTACGGCTGTCTTGTGGCTTAGTTTCATTGTGCGCTTATTTCGTAGCGCCGGCGGGCGCAGGTGAAGCATTGCTCCTGCCGACGGCGACGTAGTGGATACGGGGATCGGCACCCAGCGTGAGCTGCAAATGGCGCGCTGGATCGATCACAATGGCGGTTCGCATCTTCTTTACGGCAGTGTCAGGTAAAATCGCGGCAAACTCCGGCCAAGGTGTTGCAATCACCGTCACATCGGCCCCGTCAAGCGCGACGTCGGCGGATGCGGCCAGGTGGATCACGGTGGCGAGAGATTCGGGCAATTCGGATACCGCCGGATCAAAGGCCTGAACTCTCGCGTCCTGCTCATGCAGCCAGTGGCAGATTTCAAGAGCCGAGGAGCGCCGCAGGGTATTCGTGCCTGGCTTGTACGTCAATCCCAGCATCGCGACTGTCTTACCCGCAACAGCTCCCAAGACTTCGAGTAAACGATGCCGCGTCCAATCCTGGTGAGCCGCGTTGCTTTGTTCTACGCCGGTGAGCAAGGCGGCGGATACATGTTGCCGGTGACTCAGGTCGAGTAAGAACCTGACGTCGCGCGCCAGTGTGCCCCCGGCAAAAGCGGCGCCGGCATGCAGGTACGCACCCTTGCCGATACGCATATCGCTTCTCAATCCCCGCTCAACCTCCAAAGCATCCGCCCCGATATGCTCGCACAGTACGGCGATTTCATTGATGAAGCTTACGGATGTGGCGAGATATGCGTTAAGCGCATGCTTGGTCATCTCCGCCGACTCGACAGACATCCACTCTATGCGATTGGTAATGGACTGCAGAAGAGGAGCGATTCGCGCCTTATCGGAGCTACTGCGGACGCCGGCCACAATGCGATCAGGGTGCGTGAAGGACTCGATGGCTTTGCCGAGCCTCAGGTTTTCGGGAATATAAGCAAACGTGAGTTGCCGGGACCCCGCCGTCCGCTGGTACTCCGATTCCAGCTTGCGGGTGGTGCCGACCGGCACCTGGGAAGAGATCAGCACAATCGCGCCATTCCGCAGGTGCGGCAGAATCTCTTTCACTCGAACGCGCACAAATTCGACGTCTGCATTGTCATTGTCGTCGACGGGTGTGTCGTAACAAACCCAGAGTACCTCCGCGTTCCGGAGGTCGTTGAGATCGTTAGTGAATACCAGTTGATGCTGCGCTGCCGTGACGGAGCTCAGTTCTGCCAGGCCGGGCTCCGCTACGGGCGGGCGGCCCCGCCGCAGGGCGGCAACGACTTCCACACTACCGTCATGGGCAATGATGTTGTGTCCCGCAGAAGCCAGGCAAGCTGCGGTAACCGTGCCCAAGTGCCAGAGTCCGGCGACCGCTATCTTCAAGTCCGTGCCTCCAAAGCCGCAGGCGCGTGTTGCAGGTAATTTACGGTGCGAATAACCGCCTCGCGTATGGTCAGCTTCGGTTGCCAACCCAGCGACCGTATTGCAGAGCAGTCCAGAAAGATAAACGGATTATCACCGATCCAACCGCGTTCGCCCCCTTGGTACCGGCGCTCCGGCTTGACTCCGAGGTGTTCGCAAATCCAGCCGATGGAATCGTCGACCTCGCAATATTCATCAGTGCCGAGATTGAAAATATTTATTTTTTGTGGTGCACGGGCAATAGCGAGCAACATGGCATCAATACAGTCCTGGACATAAAGGTAGGATTTTCGCTGCTTCCCATTGCCCAGGACGTGTAGATAATCGGGGTGAACCTGGAGTTGCTTGTAGAAGTCGAACACGTGCCCGTGGGTATAGCGTTCGCCGAGGATGGAAACGAACCTGAAAATATAGGCTTGCAGGTCAAACCCTTCGCAGTAAGCTTCTATAAAGGCTTCGGCTGAAATCTTGGAGGCGGCATACAGCGAAGTTTGCACGGGAAACGGCGCATTTTCAGGCGTGGGGAAAACCTGCGCCTCTCCATATACGGACCCAGTGGAAGCATACGCGATTCTGCGTACGCGGTTCAGGCGCATAGCTTCCAGCACGTTCACGGTCGCAATAGTGTTCTGCTCCAGATCCTTCTTCGGGTGGTGCGTTCCAAAGCGGACGTCGGCGTTGGCGGCGAGGTGGAATACGAATTCCGCGCCCGCCATAGCCCGAGTCAGGGTTGCAGCATGCAGGGCGTCACCCTCGATAAAGGTGAAGTGCCCCGAACGCGAAGCGCCTTCCAGGAACAGTGGCAAGCCTGTGGAGAGATTATCGAAGCCGACCACCTCGTGACCAGCGGCGAGGAGCCGGTCGGTCACGTTGCTGCCAATAAATCCCGCACAGCCGGTTACAAAAAATAGCAATGAATTCTCCGAGGGGTGGCACACTCGCGCAAACCGGCCGTGAAACCCGACGGGACGCCGCGCGTAAGCCCCTTAATTTATCAAAAATAAGCCAACTTGGCGTACAGCGCCGGCCATGGCTTTATTCCTGATCAGCCCCGGCCCGGCGGCCAACTCCGGCCGTGTTGGAATACAAAGGCGAAGTACGGTACTTTACCAGCGCCCGCAACCAGGTGAGCGGATCGCGAAACATGGAAACCTTCTTGCCCTCTTTAAAGGAGCGGGATCGGTAATTTACCGGTAGCTCAAGGGGCTTATATCCCTTGCGGAGAAGCTTGATTGCAATCTCGAAGTCGAAATCGAAGCGATTGCATTCAAAGCTAAGGCCGTAGAGGCACTCACGCCGGAACACCTTAAACATGCTGAAGGGATCGTTTAATCGCTGCTGATAAATCAGATTGAAAAGGCCGAGGAAAGTCATGTGCCCGAAGTTGAACAGCGCTGCGAGGCCACCCGCGTCGTTGAACTGACGGATTTTCCATACCCGTCCTCGAGACAGATGCCGCGAGCCAATTACGAAGTTCTGCTGGTAATTCAGGATGGGTTCGAGCAGGCCATCGTAATCGCCGATGTCATATTCGAGGTCGGCATCCTGGATGAGGATGATGTCGCCGGTGGCAGCTTTCAGGCCGTTTCGGACGGCATGTCCCTTTCCTTGCGGCCGTTCTTCGAGGATAACCGTAACCCGCGGGTGGTCCCGGTATCCAAGGACCTGCTCGCGGGTACCATCGGTGGAGTTGCTTTCGACCAGGATGATCTCGACATCAACACCGTTGATCTCTTTAGCCAGAAGGGCTTCCATCAGCGGAACGAAGGTAGCTCGCTCGTTGTATACCGGAACGATCACCGACAGCACGGGCGTTTGTGGCATGATCTTAGGGCGGACCATCAGGGCTGCCCGGCTATGCAGAAAACGAAATGCTCGATGCCGCAGAAAGCCGGGGCTGAGGGACAGAAGCAGCTTGAGCATTCGGTAGCGGAGCCTCGGCGGCAATGTGGCCAGCTTCTTTCGCATATACTGCAATGAGACGGCGCTCTCATCGGGAACAATAATCGGGTCGCCAAAGCCGGCCTTCAATAGCATGGATTGGAGCGTATCCCGGCTGAAGTAATAACGATTCCTTTTGCTGAACTCCCACCAGGAGGAGCGGAACAGGCGCGCGGTCCTGCTGTCCAGTACCGGACAGACTGCCATCAGAGTGCCATGAGGTTTCAACAACCGGCGGATTGTCATCAAGGCCGAGAGGGGTTCCTGCATAGTCTGCAAGCTTGAGAACAGCACGCACGCCTCGAACTCATGCTCCGGCCAATCCCGAGTTGCAGCATCTTCAAACTCGGCTGCGCTCATTCGGGTAACATCAAAGCCGCGGCGGCGGGATTCGTCCTCGAGGACTTCGTCACCCCCAATGAGCAGTAACTTGCCTTGCTCAACCCCACTGTATTCGCGCAACTGATCTAGGCGTTCACCAGCATTGGCTGAGTGAATGTCATAAATGCCCGAATCGGAAAAGTCTTTGAGAACCCCGGAATCGGAATGCCTTTCGGGCTGAGGATTGAGGAACATCAGCGTGCAGTAGCGGCAGACGCACACCGGGTAATTGTCCACGATGAACTCGTAGTCGAGTTCCGGGCAGTCACACACGGGGCAACGGCGGTGCACGTGACCGATGCTGGTCTCGAATTGCAACTTTTTCCGGGTTGCAGTGAATGCGACCATATCACAAGTTCAAGTCCGCTTACCCCAAAAATGTGAGAATAACACCACACCTCCCCGAGAGGCGCAGTGGCGAGGTGTTCGAACTATGACATAACGCAAACCTCATTGATTGTTGCGACGGCAGGCACGGGCCACTGCAATGCCAGCGCATAGTAAACTGAAGCAGCTCAGCAGAAGCCCTATACGAAAAGAATTTGGCTCGTATTTGAAATCCACACGATGGCTCCCGGGGGGCAGAAGCACGCCTCGGAATAGATAATTGGTGGAGATAATGTTTTTCATGCGGCCATCTACATACGCCTTCCACCCTGGATAATCTGTGTCGTTTAGAACTAGCAACCCGGGCTTGTCCAGGGTGGCGGAAACGGTGACACGCTGGGAATCATAGTGCGTAATGTCCGCCTTTGCCCGCTCTCCCGGCAAGTTGCGGATGTGCTGCAAAAGGTTTTGGTCGGATGACTTCAGGGTGGGAGCCGAAACCACCGCGGTGCTGAAAATATCAAAATCCGGATCCGCGAGCCGGGATAATGCCGTCTCGTCATCATTGGCGATCTCCACATTGTGGAAGACTGCTGCCCGTGGTAACACAGGATCGAGTTGGTAAATCTTCACTTCTCTGTCATACACCTTCGTGAATTTCACTGGACCTACCTCTTGCGCACCTTCGATCCGCATGTCGGCCCATCCGGACCAGGCGTTGCGCGTGTCCTTTCCGCCATCGGTCGAGAACAGCAGGTCCATGCTCTGTCCACGATACTGACGGAGGCTTATCTCCTCAGCGAACCACCTCCTTTCCGCTAGGTTGTGCTTGGGATCAATGTATTTGGAAAAGAGTTTCCGAATCCGGCCATGGAGGTCGCGGCCTTCCACCGTAAATGTTACCCCGCCTCCGACAACTGGCGGAGCGTAAACGGCTGAGTCAATGCCAATTGAAAATTGCAGCACGGGGTTCTTATAGGGCACATGGATGTGTAGCGGCAGCCTTGTAAACAGCGGGTGTTCTAGAAGACTGGGCTTGGTTACCCCGTCAATGGTGAAGTTAGGTACTATTGCAACCTTCGGGGTGCCCTTTAGCTTACCTATGTTTTGATGCCACAATTGCCCGATCAGTGAATCGGGATCGGTGAGAAAGAAAGGTGCGACCAGATACCTCACCGACCCGAGCTGAAAAAAACGAATTTGTCGTTTCGAGCCGAAGTCATAATCCCCAGTTCCAATGAAGCGATTCACTAAATCTCCGGTTCCAGGATTCGCTGCAGTTTTCAGAAAAAACCGGACGAAGTGGAAGTACTTTTGATAATACATGGCATCAAGCGAGCGTACGTCGAATAAACCGAAGGCCTCTGACCAGTTTGGAAATAGGAGCAGGTCACGACCGAAAATTCGCCATTTAACTCCGGTGTTGGCTTTTAAAAAATCAACGTACGGCGCACCATCATAGGCTGAAGGTTTTGCCCGGGGCGGCCGATTGAAGATGTAGAGCATTGGAACGAGAAAGTTTAGTGACAGCTCCGCGGAAATCAGCAATACAATGCACCATCCTAATGTGGACCGCTTCGCGCCGTGCTCCTGGAGGACGGGGTTGCTAGCCTCGCATCCTTCGCGAAAGCAAAACACTCCCGCCAACATCAAAAGCAACATAGCAACCGCACTGAACAGCCCAATGTAAAAAAAATAGCTATTTACAGTGCTCGGCCGGGTGAGCAGCGGGAACGTGTTTATTAAGACGATAACCAGCCCGAGAAGTACTGTACACACTGGTAAAACGATCCACTTTGCTGGAATGCGCCGGTCGAGCAAATAACTGCAGCCAATTGCGGCCAACGAAGCTATGGCCATCGCCTGCAAAACTTCCAGGTATTTGTAATAAATGATCAAATTGAAGACCGGCAATCGGCCTATCCAGTTAACTGCCACAGAACCGAATTTCTTCATCCAAAACAGCACGGACGACGTAAAGAAAAATAATCCCAGGTAGATCGTGGAATCGAATCGGCGGCAAATCGCTTCGCGAATGCTGAAGACAATAGCAATGATAGCCAATGTCGCGGGGATCGTTCCGAGATACGCGCTCAGGCCGTTGTAGCCGTTGAACTTGGTGAATATGTTTTGAAACGGCGGACCCTGTAAAAGCGGCACGAGATAACTGACAAGAGTTCGCAACAAGGCGTAACCAGAGCCATGTAGATCATTGTGTTCCAGCCCGGCAAAGACTCCGATGTTGTGAAACTGGTGGACGTCAAAAGAAACGCGCATCAGCTCCAGGAATGGAAAGATCAGAAAAGCAGCCCAGGAGAATCCCAAGACACTTGCCAATACAACTGCTTTAGAGCGTTTGACCCAGTCTCTCCTCAGGTCCGCGGCTGTTATGAGGCGGAATAGCGCGTAGGCATATCCATATCCCCAAAGCAGAAAAGCGCTCTCGGGCATGCCTCCCACTACAGTCACAAAAAAGATGCAGGCCACGAGCAAGATGGATTGCAGCGCAGGCTTGCGGAGCAGTCGCTCCACACTGTAGAACACTGCGGCTACAAGCACCTCAACGCTGAGGTGAGAAAGGCTGAAATACACCATGAAGTAGCCGCATAGCATGAGACTTACCGCGCCGCTGAGAGCGGGGAAAAAGGAAAAGAAAAACCTGAAGAACAGATATGCAAATAGTCCGGCGAGAAAAATTCGGAGGACATAAAATATGTCGAGCGTTCTTGGTCCAGGATCTAGGGATGCCAAAATCGTAAGCGGGTAGAACGGTTGCGGCTGCATGGTGGCCGCAAAGGGGGTTCCGAATGCGCGGTAGGGATTCCACAACGGGACATTGTTTTCCGACAGGTACTCCCGATGCGTGAGGGCGAAGCTAGGCTCAAACTGCCATGCCGGAGATCCGGGATCAAGTAATCTGGTGCTGCGGACGGGACTGCTGTAGAGAGGGCCTGTCGGTAAAATGCTTGGCGCAACGGAGCTTGCGAGGAGTGTTTTTTTGCCCCAGAGGAATGGGAAGAAAACAGCATTCAGGATCAGCAGTAGTACGCCGGCAGCTATCCAGGTTTCTCCACGATGAGAACAGTTAACAACAACTACGGAATCGCCGACGAGTTCGGGGGGCTCAACCACGCTCGAATAAAGGTATCGGCGAGAAAGCCACTGAAAAGCTCGCATCAAATGCCGCTCTTAGATTGTTCGGAAAGAGGTTTCTGGCCGATTACGATAACACCGCTCCCTGCGATGTTCCACTGGCGGTCCAAGGCCCTGCGCGACAGCAGGTATTTCAGTCCGGATATGAGCGGCGTCAGGACCGGAACCGGATAGGTGCGGAAATGATGGTAAACGTATTCAAAAGAAACCGCCTTTTTATTGCTATAGAACTCCAGCCGTTGAAAGCCTGCGGAAGCGAGCAGGAGCCGGAGCGAACGTTTACTAAAATAGAACAGATGTTCCACCTTGTACTCCATCCAGTGTTGTCGCATCAATGTACGAGACCAACTGTCGAGCGATGGAGTTACCAGAAAAACCAGGCCTCCGGGCCGAAGACACGCGTAAGCTCTGCGAACAAAAGACTTGGGGTCGCGGACGTGTTCGATCACGTCACAGGCGGCGACGGCATCGAAGCTTTCAAGAGGAAGTGGAACACTATCCAGGGTGCCGACCTGAACCATCCCGGCTCCAAGCCGCCGGTTGGCGTTCTCCGCCGCAATGGATGAATACTCAATGCCCTCAACCCGGAATCCCCGCATCCGGGCTTGTACAAGCAACTCGCCATTTCCACAACCCACTTCGAGTATGCTTGCGTCTGGTTGCAACAAGGCACGGCCCAGTTGATCGAGGTACAAGCATGCCGTGGCGCTCTTCAGTTGCGCGGTTCTTTCGGCGGATTCCCGGGTGGGTTCGCCGAGGAAATAGTTGTTGTCGTAAATGGAGGCAAGCAGGCCGTCGTCAGGCTGAGAATGAAGAAATTCGAGCTTGCATTGCCGGCAGCGGTAAACTGGATAGCTGTGCTTCGTGAAAAAATATCGAGCGTTGGGCGTGGTGCAAACCGGGCACTCTGGTGTCCCAGAGTTCACGCCGGAACCAACTGGTACACGGTTGGTGGCCCCCAATACCGACATTAAATCGAATACCCCGCACTGGCCGCGTCATCGTGGAACATCTTGACTGTGTCCACCGAATAAGCAGTGAGGTCCTTGCCCACAAGCGAGAGTTTCTTCAGGATATCGCTGGTTGCGGTAATAACGTGGCAACCGACTTCGTCGGCCTGGAAGACGTTCAGCAGTTCACGGGGGCTGGCCCAGATCAACTGCAACTGCGGATAGGTCTGAAGGATGCGCACCGCGTCCGCCATTAGCGGAACAGGATCGCATCCCGTATCGGCAATCCGGCCTGCAAATACTGAAACGTAAGCCGAGGGGCATTCCCGAAGTGCGGCGCTGACCTCACACACCTGCTGCAAGGTCAGGAGAGCGGTCACGTTCAGCCGGATGCCCGCGCGCGCCAGGCGGCGAATTAAAGCCACTGAACTTTCCCCTCGCGTGTTGGTCACCGGAATCTTCACGTAAACCTGACCTCCCCAACTCGCGATCCTGTGCGCCTGGCGCTCCATTTCCAGGAAGTCGTCGGAAAACACCTCGAACGATACCGGCCGGTCCGGTATTGCCGCCAGAATATCGCGAGCAAAGACCTCGTAATCGCTGACGCCGGCTTTGCGCATCAACGTGGGATTCGTCGTGAATCCTTGTATCAAAGGATTTACGTAGAGCCGGAGCATCTCCGTGCGCTCGGCGCCGTCAGCAAACAGCTTGACTGTTAAATCGGCTATTCGCTTCATAGGTAGAGTTGCGGGAATCGGCCAGAATCCAATCAACGGCTTCCGAAAGGGAGGCCACACGCGCGCTCGGAGGGGACGAGGGTTGTCGCTCGGCATATCCCCTGTCGATCCAGATCACTTTTACTCCCGCGGCTGTGCCCGCATCCACGTCGCGCCAGCGGTCTCCTATCATGTAGCTCGAAACCACGTCCACATTGTAGCGGGTCGCGGCTTGAAGCAGGAGCCCAGGCAACGGCTTACGGCAGTCGCATCGGTCGGCATCGTCATGGTGACAGGTGAAAATGTCGTCGACGGGAAGCTGGGACTTCAGCCAGCCGTGCATCTGCTCCACGCCATCGGCGCGCAGCAAGCCCCGCGCGACATCGGGCTGGTTGGTAACCACCAGGAGCAGGAATCCTTCTGCTTTCAACCGTGCCAACGCCTGCTTAGCGTCAGCCGCAAGCTCCAGTTCAGCCGGCGCGGCGGGCGGGAAGGGTTTTCCGCCCTTAATGACAGCGTGCGTGAGCACGCCATCGCGATCCAAAAAAACCGCTTTCTTTTTGCCGCTGGCCGGTAAAGACTCCCAGCGAGTCTCCGCGATTTTCAAAGCCGGATGGGAAACCAGCAGATGCCAAACAATGGCCTGAAAAGCCTCTGCATGGGGCGTGATGTGGTCTGGGTTGATGGTTGGGATCAGCACGCAGACGTCGGCGACTTTGGCCGTGTACCCACCATCGCGCCCCACGATACCCAGGATTTTGGCATTTTTGGACCTGGCATAATCCAGGGCGGCCACCAGATTAGGGCTGACGTTTTTCTCGAGGTTGCCACCGCCCACGGACAATACCAGGACGCCGTCCCGGGATTGCAGTCGGCTGGTGCGCAGCCAGCTTTCGAATATGGTTGGCCAGCCCTCGTCGTTGGTCCGCGCCGTCAACTCCGATACGTTATCAGTAGGTGCATAGGCTTCAACGCCGGTAATTTTGCGGAAATCATTTACCGCGTGCGAAGCATTGGCCGCGCTTCCCCCTACGCCCAGGATGAATAGTCTCCCGCCATCTTCTCGAATACGGGCAAGAAGCGACGCCATTCGTTCGATTTCCGCGGCATCGAGTTTGCGCGCGACCTCTTGCACCTCAGCCAGAAAATGCTCGGCAAAACTCATGCCTATCCTTGCGATTGCCTAGGGAAAATGGCGGATTTGGTTGGGACAGTTTACCAGATCAGGTCCGCCGATCAACCCTCATTTGCTCGTTCAGAGTATCCTGCGCGATGCTCGGTCCAGTGTTCCATTATCGGTTGCCTTTCACCGCCTACGTTCCGGCACCCTGCCGGTGGCGGGCAGACGGTTGCGCCTTGCGCCTCGAGGATTTAAACTGCTTTGAACCTCTTCTTAGACACCATGGACGCGCTGGCCGGCGGCCCCGGAGTGAGCAAATGAAAGGTGTTGTCTTAGCGGGAGGCACCGGATCGCGCCTCTATCCCTTAACCCGTGTAACCAACAAGCACCTGCTCCCGGTGTACAACCAGCCCATGGTGTTCTACCCAATTCAGGCGCTGGTGAACATAGGTATTCACGATATCGTGATCGTCACGGGCGGCCACAGCGCCGGCGACTTCTTGCGCTTACTAGCCAATGGCAAGGATTTCGGCCTCAAAGGCCTGAACTACGGATATCAGGAGGGCGAAGGTGGTATTGCGGATGCGCTGCGCATTGCGGAACACTTCGCCCAGGACGACAGTATCTGCGTGATTCTCGGCGACAACATTATCGAAAATAATGTCTGTGAGGCCGCGGATCGCTTTCGCGCCCAGGGTAGCGGCGCGCACATTGTTCTCAAAGAGGTGCACGATCCGGAGCGCTTTGGATGCCCTGAGTTCGCCGACGGGAAAATCCTGCGCATCGAGGAGAAGCCGCGAAAACCAAAATCCTCCTATGCTGTCACCGGTATTTATTTTTACGACAATGCGGTCTTCAAGAAGATCCGCCAGTTGAAGCCCTCCGCCCGCGGCGAGTTGGAAATTACCGACATTAACAACATGTACCTGAAAGAGGAAGCCCTGACCCACAGCATCCTCCAGGGCTGGTGGACCGATGCAGGCACGTTCGAGTCACTGCAGAAAGCCAGCAATCTGGTGGCCAGCACCGGGGCGAACAAGATGGAAGGTGCAGGCAGCGGAGCTTACGGCAAGGCTTCGGTAATGGCGGGAGCTCAGGAATGAAGGTTTTCGTCACCGGCGGTGCTGGTTTTATCGGCTCCAATTTCGTCTACCACCTGCTTGGACTTCCAGCGGCCTACAGTGTGGTTAATTATGACGCATTGACCTACGCCGGCAATCTTCTGAACCTGGAACGGGTGGCTTCGCAGCAAAATTACAGCTTCGTTAGAGGCAATATCTGCGATGCGGCAGCGGTTTGCGCTGCCATGCAGGGCTGCGACGCTGTGGTGCACTTCGCCGCCGAATCGCACGTGGACCGCAGCATATACGAGCCGGCACCTATCATCGAAACCAATGTGCGTGGCACCCTGGTGCTACTGCAGGCGGCCCGTGAATTGAAAATTTCCCGGTTCGTTCACGTTTCCACCGACGAGGTTTACGGCGATATTCCCCACGGACTCGCTTCCGACGAAAACTATCCCCTGCAGCCGAACAGTCCCTATTCGGCAAGCAAGGCAGCCTCGGACATGCTGGTGCGCTCCTTCGTCAGGACGTATGGTTTCCCGGGCATCATCACGCGCGCTTCCAATAACTATGGGCCCTACCAGTTCCCGGAGAAATTCATTCCGCTGATGATTGCTAATGCGCTGGACAACAAGCCGCTTCCCATTTATGGGGATGGCCTGCAGGAGCGTGATTGGTTGCATGTTGAGGATCACTGCCGGGCACTGGCCCTAGTTCTGGAGCGCGGCCGCGAGGGCGAAGTGTACAACGTCGGAGCCGGGAACACGGAGCCCAACCTATCCATGGTACGGCGCATTCTCCGCGTCCTGGGTAAACCCGAAAGCCTGATGACCCGGGTGGCGGACCGCCCTGGGCACGACCGCCGTTACGCGCTGGAATCTTCCAAAATCACCAGAGAACTGGGTTGGTCGCCCGGCATGGACCTGGAGCAGGGAATCCGGCAGACCATTAATTGGTACCGTTCTAATGGCGCCTGGTTGCAGCACGTGCGTGAAGGCGACTACCGCGAGTACTACGACAAGTACTACACTCATCGCGATAAAACTATGAAAACGGTTACCGCCTGAGGAGCCATCGGGAGCAACTTGCAGGTAATCGAAACCAAAATTCCGGGAGTATTTCTCATTCGGCCGGAAGTGCACGAGGACTCTCGCGGGTTCTTTTTCGAGAGCTACCATCAGAGCAAACTTGCGGAGCATGGCATCCGCGACACCTTCGTTCAAGACAACCATTCCAAATCATGCCGGGGCACGCTGCGCGGCTTGCATTACCAACTGAAACATCCGCAAGCCAAGCTCGGCCGGGTAGTGCAGGGCGAGGTGCTCGACGTCGCCGTGGACATTCGCGTGGGCTCACCCTATTTTGGGCAGTGGGTGAGCGCGATTCTGTCCTCGGAGAATAAACAGCAGATCCTCATTCCCGGCGGCTTCGCCCACGGCTTTCTCGTCCTTTCCGAAACCGCTGAGTTTCTCTATAAGTGCAGCGAGTTTTATCGCTCCGAAGATGAGCATGGGATATTGTGGAGTGACCCCGACCTGGGTATCGCCTGGAACATTGCGGATCCCCTTCTCTCCGCCAAAGATCGTGGCTACGTGGGGCTGCGCCAGATCCCACCGCAGTTGCTGCCGCCTTATCACCTCGAGAGCAGGTGAGCCGTTTAGCATCGCCGCTTGCGCTGTTCGGCGCAATAATTAAGCAATGTTCTTGACGTGACACTGTGTACACGATTACCGGAATATCTTATAATCGGGTTACTTTTGCCAGCTGGCATATTGGGTTGCTTGGGAGAGGTTCAAATCCCGGAGCTGTGGTTGCGCACTCCGGCGGCGCTTCAAATCGTCCGCCGATCTATATTTTCAGGTCCGCTCCGTAGAGCCCGGCAACGCGTCACGCCGATGGTCAAGCCAGGAGGGGAGGAATAGATTTTGACTACTGGTCGGCGGCTGCTCATCTTCATTCCTACGTACAACGAAGCTGAGAACGTGGAGGCCCTGTTCGCCCGCATTCGCAGCCTAGATTTGCCGGCTCACGTTCTCTTTCTAGATGACAATTCCCCGGATGGCACCGGCAACATCGTGGATCGTCTAGCCTCCGAAAACCAGAATGTTCATGCCATCCATCGCAGCGGCAAACAGGGTATCGGCAGCGCCCATAAAGAAGGCATCCGCTGGGCCTATGCCCATGGTTTTGAGCTGCTGCTCACGATGGATTGTGATTTTACCCACTCACCGGAGCGAATTCCTGATTTCCTGGCCTACTCGGCTGAGCACGATATCGTGATTGGCTCGCGTTACATGCAGCCCAGGAGCCTGGCTTCCTGGAGCATGCTTCGTAAGATGCTGACCCGTGGAGGGCATTGGCTGACCACCACGTTTCTGCGAATGCCCTACGATGCCACCGGCGCATTCCGTCTTTACAATCTCAATCGGATTCCCCAACCCACGTTTGAGCTTGTCTATTCCCGCAGCTATTCGTTTTTTTTCGAAAGTTTGTATGTCCTGTGGCTGAACAGCCACACCGTCAAGGAAGTTCCCCTGGAACTGCCGGCGCGAACTTACGGCCACTCGAAAATGGCCTGGCGGGATGCAGTATACAGTTCGTTATTGCTGCTGTACCTGTATGTTAAGACCACCCTCGACCGTGACGCCTTGCTGTATACACCGCCGTTTGAGCCTGACGCCGCAACGCAGCACGCCCCACGCGACATTGCGACCGGACGCGAGTGGGACGCCTACTGGCTGGCTAAGGACAAACCCGCCTCTCTCGTCTACGATCTGATCGCGGTCTTTTACCGCAAATTTATTATCCGCCGTATCGTCAACCACTTTATTCCCAAGTATTTCCCCCTCGGCGGTGAAATCCTGCACGCTGGCTGCGGCAGCGGACAAGTGGATACCGACATAGCAAAGAAGATGTCGGTCTGCGCCTTGGACATTTCACCACAGGCGCTTGCGATTTATCGAAAATCGCAGCCGCAGGTTACGCGTCTGATCCATGCCAGCATCTTCGACATACCTGTTCCCGATGATACCTATGACGGCATCTACAATCTCGGCGTGATGGAGCACTTTACCGAGAGACAAATTGAGCAGATTCTGAAGGAATTCCACCGCGTCCTGAAACCCGGTGGCAGAATCACGCTGTTCTGGCCGCCCGCTTACGGATTAACGGTGAGATTTCTTGCCGTGGTGCACTGGATTCTGCGTCGAACGGGGAGCAACAAGAACCTTAAGCTCCATCCCGATGAGATTACCCATGTCCGCTCCAAGCAGCAGATACAGCGCTATCTTGATTCTGCCGGGTTCAGTTTCGTGAAGTTCTACTTTGGAATGCGTGATCTTTTTACTTACACCGTAATCGTGGGCGAGAAAACCGCAATCCAAGCCAACGCCGAGCCAGGTTGCGCGCCGGATCAACTCCGGGTACGAATCCAAACTCAGGCGGGAGCCTGATGGAATGGGACGTGCTTGGTTAAGGAGTTGGATAATGCCGTTCGTTGGCCGCCACGATTGAGAACGATGCTGCCTCTGCCGCGAAGCGTATCCCAACCTGCTATATTGTGCCTCACGCCCGAAGCCAGTCTATCCCTACCTTGCCGGATCTTCCTGCTAACGCTTCTCTTCGCGGCAGTATCGGCTCCCTGTGTCTCAGCCTTTGGGCAGCAAATCCAGCCGACTGCCGTTTCGTCCCTCGATGGGTCGCTTATAAAGGCGCAGGATCAACCTCAAATTTATTATATGAGAGGCGGTCTCAAGCACTGGGTTCTAGATCCAAAGTGGGTTCGGGCGCATAGGCGCTTGGCCGCTACCATCAAGATTGTTCCCCCCGACGTCATCAATTCCATCCCGGCAGGGGCTCCATTTACCTATGTGCCTCCGCAAAAAACCAGATTGATCGCGGTATTTGCTGTCCTCGCCTTTTGCTTTCTGGTTCTCGTGCTCAAATTCCGAGGCCGCCTCCAGCACTCATTGACCAAACCAATTGACTGCTGCGGCAAGGATCACGTCTTTCGCGCCGTACTGCTCGGCATTTTCGTTGCCTGTGTTTTGCTTCGCTCCATTCATCTGTTGGTTCATCCGCGGTTCTGGGCGGAAGAAGGCGTAATCTGGTTTCAATACGATCTGCAACACAGTGCCGGAAGGATGTTGCTGTACGTGTACAACCTGTCTGGCTACATGAATTTGGCCGCCAATGTTGCGGGTGTATTCGCCGGAAGCTTGGCGCGGACTGGGCACATCTTATACGCGCCTTTAGCCAGTTCGCTGGTCGCGTTGCTGGTCCAGCTCATGCCCTTTGTAATCCTTTGCCTGGGGAACTCCCGGTTGTTCAATTCCCGCTGGAAACTCATAGTCGGCGGCCTTCTCGTTCTCACACTCCCCGGCGCTACTCCAGAAATTTGGCTGAACAGCATCAACTCCATGAGTTTTGCCGGGCTGATTGCGTTTCTTCTATTATTCGAGAACAACACCAACTGGAGACCCGCAGTTCGATGGGCGGTTCGCGTGCTGCTCATTTTGTGCGGGCTGACCGGCATTTATGCTCTTGTCCTCGCTCCTTTCTTTTTTGCCTACTACTTCGTCCGGCGGTCGCGTGAGCACGCCATCCAAGGCTTCATACTTTCAGCCGTGGGTGCAATCCAGGCTGCCATTGTGGTCTACTTCAAGCTGCATAGCGGCTTGCCGATGCGGGGAGAAGCCGTGGCAGCGTTGGCGCCCATTAACGTGCTCTATTACGCTGTGGTGACCCCATTAGTAGGCCAAGATTTTGCCCGCCTCGCATTTCGATTTTTCGGGCTCGAAGATGCCTGGTGGGTGGCGAATTCATATCCGCACTGGCCAGCTGAAAGTGCTGTGCTTGCGGGGTGGGTTTCGGCAATCGTTATAGCGATAATCCTAGTACGACTCTGCCGCCGCGAATATAGTCTGGAGAAAATGCAACTGGCCGCCATCTTCGTGAGCTACGCGATTATTACCACACTGGGATCGCTCCACGGAGTCATCTCCGGCCGGTATGCGTTCTTGCCGGCATTGGCGATGCTGATGCTGGTTTTCACCAACCTTGACAGCTCACGTTCCCGGCTGCGGCAATTGTTATGCTCCGCGACTATTGCCATGGCGCTGTCGGTCGGGATACTACAGTTCTACGACATGCAGATGTATGCGGGGCCTTCCTGGCGCGATGAGGTCGCGAAGTGGGAGAAAGATCCGAACTACGGCATGAGGGTTTGGCCCAGTGCTTGGGGCCTTCCTGTCCATTACCAGCCTACCAGGTAGCTCCGGCTGATCGAGATGGTTGCTGCAACCGCGCTAGCGCTCGGCTCTCGCGACCAAAGGTTTGCCTGAATTCTGATCGCATTGCTGGAGTTCGGCGTCTACCATTATGCGCACTAGTTCATCGAAGCCGGTACCGTGACGCCACCCAAGTTTCTGGCGTGCCTTGGTAGGCTCCGCCAAGAGGTCCTGCACTTCGGCGGGTCGGTAGTACAGAGGATCAATCCGCACATGATCGTGCCAGTCCAGGCCGACATGGGCGAACGCTTTCTCCAGAAATTCGCGCACCGAGTGGTTCTCGCCGGTACCGATAACATAATCGTCGGGTCTCTCCTGCTGTAGCATCAGCCACATCGCCTCCACGTATTCCGGTGCGTACCCCCAGTCGCGCCGCGCCTCCAGGTTTCCCAGGTACAAATGGTCCTCCCATCCGACTTTAATGTGGACGGCCGCACGCGCGATCTTTCGGGTTACGAAAGTTTCGCCCCGCCGCGGCGACTCATGGTTGAATAGAATCCCGCTGCAAGCGTACATCTGGTATGCCTCGCGGTAATTGACCGTCGTGGCATGGGCAAAGAGTTTCGAACACGCGTACGGGCTGCGTGGGTGAAAGGGCGTGGTTTCCGACTGCGGTGGAGGAGCGCTCCCGAACATCTCGCTGGAGGAGGCCTGGTAAAAGCGGCAATGTAAACCGACGTGCCGGATGCCCTCCAGCAAGCGCAGGGCGCCGTTCGCGGTCACGTCGCAGGTGTACTCGGGGATATCGAAGCTTACGCGCACATGGCTTTGCGCTCCCAGATTGTAGATTTCGTCGGGATGAATGTCGTAGAGCAGTTTCCAGAGACTGCTCGAGTCCGAAAGATCGGCAAAGTGGAGAAAAAGTCGGGTCTTTTCTTCGTGCCAGTCGGAATAGATGTTGTCCAACCGCAGCGTATTAAAGCTGCTGGAACGCCGCTTGATGCCATGGACCTCGTAACCCTTAGCCAGCAGAAACTCGGCTAAATACGAGCCGTCCTGGCCGGTAATGCCTGTGATTAACGCCCGCTTCATTGTTGCTCCTCAATGTCGGGAAACGTGAGATGCGGCAGGCTCGAAGATTTCGCGGCATCCGGGTTCTCTGCTTGCCTGTCTGCGTCCACCATCAGCCGGATCATCTGCTCGAATGATACTCTGGGCCGCCACCCGGTTCGAGTGCGAAGTTTCGCAGGGTCGGCGCATAACGGATTCCGCGACCCTCTCCTGCGTAACAAGCTGTGGTCCTGCACAACGTGCTCCTGCCAACTCAGTCCGGCGGTCCCGAAAGCTATTCTGACGAAATCTCGAATGGTATGGAGAACGCCCGATCCGATCACGAACAGGTCAGGTCCTTCCACGCTTAGGATATCGTACATGGCCCGCACGTAATCGGGCGCGTACCCCCAATCAACCCGGGCTTCCAGATCGGCGATCGCCAGCTTCTCCGCCTTGCCCCTGCTAATTCTCGCGGCCGCTTGCGTGATTTTTCGAGAAATGAAGGCAGGAGGCCGCAAGGGCGACTCGTGGTTGTACAACACCCCAATCGAAGCATAAACGTTGCACGCGTTGACGTAGTACCGGCAAAGCTGGATACCGGCGGCTTTCGAAATCCCATATGGGCAAATTGGATTCATCGGCGTGGCTTCATTTTGCGCCGAGCATGGCGGGTCGCCAAACACGAGGGACGATGCCGCATAGAACACCCGGCACCGCGGGCTCGCGGACGCCACCCCCCATAAGGCATTGTTCAATCCAAGGGTATTCACCTCAAGCATCTCGCGTACAGAATCCTCGCTGGCCATTACCGAATCCTCGGAGGATCCATGGAATGCGGCCAGATAATATAGTTGATTTGGTTGCACGCTCCGGATCAGGTTTACGATCTGCTCGCGATTTCTAACATCCAGGGAATGAAAATCTGAGCCGGTGGTACTGGCGGAATGCCGCCCCACACCCACGACTCGGTACCCTTTTTGGCGCAGCAACTGGCGAAGGTACGTCCCATCCTGGCCTTCAGAACCGATGATCAATGCAGTATTCAAGTCAGGCAAGCTCGATGGTTGGCAGCGGAAACAGGAGCCTTCCGCCAGCCTTCAAAAAGCTCTTCTCTCTTTCCACGATGTTATCTCGAAAATGCCAGGGCAACACCAGAAACACATCCGGCCTCCTCGCCCGCGCTTCGGACTCGGAAATGATCGGAATCAGAGTCCCGGGAGTGTACGAGCCGAATTTGTCAGGATTCACCTCAGCGATGAACTGAACCATGTCGCTGGTGATTCCGCAATACTGTAACAACACGTTGCCCTTGGTCGAAGCCCCATACCCGAACACGCGCAGCCCCGAAGCGTTCAGGCCCGTGAGTCGCTCAATCAGCGCCGCTCGGTGCCGGTGTACGCGATCGGCAAACGCCTGATAAGGCTCCCTGCTATCCAGGGCCTGCTCATTTTCGTCGCACAGGGCTTTATGAACGGCGGCGCTGACCGGCCGCGCCAATCCCTTTTTGGCTGCAGTTACAGAGAAGCTACCACCATTCACGGCGTTGAATTCCAGGCCGATAATTTCGAAGCCAACCTTTTGGGCCATCCACAGCATTTGCTTAACAGCGTAATACTCGAGGTGCTCGTGGCAGATGGTATCGTAGGAATTCGCGGCCAGCATGCGGGGAAGGTAGCTTTGCTCGAAGACCCAAATGCCATCATCCGCTAACACCTCGAATACCTCCCGCATAAACTGCAGCGGCGATTCCAAGTCGTAAAACATGGCTATGGACGTTACAACTTTCGCAGGATCTGGGCCGACTTCCTGAAAATAGCGCTTTGCAGAAAAAAAATGCGGGATTCGCCGGGCGTGCGGTGGATAGAATTCCGCAAATTTGCTGGCACTGGGGTCCATGCCCACCAGTTCGAGTCCGGGGGCGTTCATGGCAGCCAGCAGGGTACCGTCATTGCTTCCGATATCCAGAACGACGTTACCGCGCGATAGCGGCACCACCTTTCGGATCTCCTCCGCCTTCTTCTGCAAGTGCTGCACCATGGAGCGATTCAGCCCTGAACGGTAACCGTAAGCGTTGCCATACATTTGCTCCGGCGCGAAGGAATGCTTCAGTTGTACCAGGCCACAGGCATCCTGCTGCGCCCCAGTACTGCACTTCACCAGTTCCAGGGGGCCCCGCTCGACTGGCCCGGGGGTCTTTGGGAATACTCCGGTAAGGGCTTGCATACCTAAGTCCAGGATCGGCTCTAATTCAGGGTTGCCACAGATCCGGCACTGATGGATTTCACGATACATAGGTGATGTAGACTAACAGTCCAGGTTTCACGATAGCAAAATACGTGCGCGAACCCCACAGCCGTGGTGGATCAGAGGGATTGGCGGCGATTCACATACTCCGCCAGTGCCTCCTGCCACGGGCGGAATTCGGCGATGCCGATAGACCGCAACTGAGAGTTGTCGAGCACGGAATAGGCGGGGCGACGGGCCTTGGCTCCGAAACTCCGGCTGTCCGTGGGCTGCAGGTCGGCAGCCACTTTTGCCAAGCGGAACACTTCCGCGGCGAATTCATACCACGAGCACTGGCCGGTGCTGGTCATGTGATACAAGCCATGACGTTCCGATTCGATCAGCGGCAGCACCCGCTCTGCCAAATCGGCAGTGGATGTAGGTGTAATGATCTGGTCGGCAACCACACGAATGGTTTTCTTCTGAGCTGCCAGCTTCAACATGGTTTCCACAAAGTTGCCGCCCTTGCTGCGGCTGCCCCCCATGCCATAAAGCCCGCAAGTGCGAATCACAAAATGGCGTGAGCAGTACCGGCGCACAGCAAATTCGCCCGCCAGCTTGGAGATGGCATAAACCGACAGCGGCTGCGGCAGGTCCGTTTCCACATAAGGGTTGCGCTTTTCCCCGCCAAACACGTAATCGGTGCTGAAGTGGGCCAGCGCGGCCCCCGCCTGCTCGGCAGCCTGCGCCAGGTTGCGCACTCCCACCACATTCACGGCAAAAGCTTTTTCCGCCTGGTCTTCGCAGTCGTCCACTCGATGAAACGCGGCGGTGTTGATAATGCATTCTGGGCGGACGCCGGCCACGGCCTGGCGCACCACTTCCGGCGAGCAGATGTCGAGTTGTTCATGCGTGGCAGGCTGTACCTCGTGCCCGCCTTTCTCCAAAACGGGGGCCAGGTCCTGAGCCAGTTGGCCGGCGGCTCCAATCAGCAAAACTCGCATATCAAGCTAATTGTATGCAGAACAGCATCTATTTGCCTGACAGGGGCTAGACCCGGTCGCTGATCAAATTCATTTGCCTGCCTGGATTTCGTAGTGGTGGCCAATGGTAAGATGCGGAATATCGGGGAAGTTCCTTCATGATGGCAGTGCCTGACGGAATGGGGGTTCAGGCGCCCCTTCGCAAAAAACGCATTCTGATTTTTGTGGTCGCCTATAATGCCGAGCGCACCATCGAAAAGGTGGTGTCGCGCATCCCCGCCTCTCTTTCGCAGTACGACACCGAGATTCTGGTTATTGATGATTGTTCGCGCGACCAGACCTTTGCCCGGGCCCACGCGGCGCAGAAAAGCGGCGGTTGCCCCTTTCCTCTGACCGTGCTCTACAACCTAGTCCCACAAGGCTACGGTGGCAACCAGAAGATCGGCTTCCACTATGCCATCGAGAATGGTTTTGACGCAGTGGCCCTGATCCATGGCGACGGCCAGTACGCCCCCGAATGTCTTCCGGACCTTCTGCAATCGCTGCTGGCCGGCGAAGCCGATGTCGTGCTGGGTTCGCGCATGATGACCCGCTTCGGCGCCCTGAAGGAGGGCATGCCACTCTACAAGTTCTTAGGAAATCGCATCCTTACCGGGATCCAAAACCGCCTGCTGCACGCGTCGCTGAGCGAGTTTCATTCTGGATACCGCGTGTATGCGGTGCCGGCCTTGTCGAGCCTGCCCTTCGAACGCAACACCAATGACTACCATTTTGACACCGAAATCCTTATCCAGTTGCTGCGTGCTGGGGCTCGCGTGAAGGAATCGCCCATTCCGACCTATTACGGCGATGAAATCAGCAACGTCAAAGGGCTGAAATATGCTTTCAACGTCCTACGCTCTACTCTGCTGAGCCGAGCACAGGACTACAGCATTCTGTATGAGCGCAAGTTCGACGTCAGCCGGCCTACCGAGAACAATGTCTTCTATCAACCCAAATTCCATTTTGAGAGTCCCCACCGCCTGGCTCTGGAGCGCGTGCGGCCAGGCTCTTCCGTGGCCGATATCGGCTGTGCCGGCGGATACGTGGCGCAGAGTTTGAAACAGAAGCAATGCCGAGTGACCGGCATTGACCAGTTTTCGGTGGATCGCGACAGCAACTTGGACGAGTTCGTGCAGTGTGACCTGGACCGCGGCGAGTTTCCTGTTGATGCTGGCCGCTTCGACTACGTTTTGCTGCTCGATATTGTGGAGCATTTGCGTTCTCCGGAGCGCCTGTTGGACACCCTGCGCCAGGCGCGCCGCACGGGAAACGACCTGACCGTAATCTTCAGTACCGGGAACGTCGCATTTGTGGTTACCCGTTTGGGCTTGTCGGCAGGCTGGTTCAACTATGGGGTAAGAGGAATTCTCGACCTCACGCACACCCGCCTGTTCACCTTCCGCACCGCGCGTAATCTTTTTGAGCAATCGGGTTACGTCGTCGAGGAAGTTCGGGGCGTGCCCGCACCCTTTCCGTTAGCACTAGGCGATAACATGCTAAGCCGGCTACTCCTGAGACTCAACCGATGGCTCATAAAGCTCTCGAAGTCCATATTCGCCTACCAGATTTTTATGGTGTGCAAGCCAACGCCGTCCCTTGAGTGGTTGCTGCAGAAGGCTCATGAAGCCAGCCGCGAGAAAGTCAAAACCGAGATGGCGGGCGTGGGGAGCCCCGATTAGCCGAATTCGTGCCAGAATTTGTGCCGCTCTCGACGGCTGCTGCGGTATGTTTTCCCGCATGAGAGAATTGCCCCTGCGCCTCCTGTGAACATGGTCTCCGTTCTCATCTGCACCTTCAATAGCCGGCGGGTGCTGCCTGCCTGCCTGCGGGCGCTGGAACAGCAGGATTGTGGCCCCTTGGAGGTGGTGATTGTAGATAACGCTTCCACGGACGGCACACGGGAGGTTCTAGCGCATCTCCAGCCGCCGAAATACCAGCTCATTCTGAACGAAAACAATCTGGGTTTTGCCGCCGCCCAGAACCAGGCCATTCGCCGCTCAAAAGGGGAGTGGCTCCTGAGCCTGAACCCCGATGTCGTCCTCAGCCCGAATTTCATTTCTCATTTGCTGTTCGCGGCCGAGCAGGACGCCCGGGTGGGCACGCTTTGCGGGAAGTTGCTGCGCTGGAATCCAGGCGGGGAGCCGGAATTTACCTCGACAATTGATTCCACTGGCATTTATTTCACCCGCAACCTGCGCCATTTTGACCGGGGCAGCGAGCAGCCCGATGAGGGACAGTACCAGGAAATGCAGTACGTCTTTGGCGCCACAGCCGCGGCCGCGCTTTACCGGCGGGCGATGGTGGAGGATGTCTCGGTGGAAGGCGAGTTCTTCGATCAGGACTTTTTTGCCTACCGCGAAGATGCGGACCTGGCCTGGCGCGCTCAGTTGCTGGGCTGGCGCTGCCTGTACGCGCCCTCGGCTGTGGGTTGGCACGAGCGCCGCGTCACCCCGGAGCGCTTCCGGCAATTGCCTCTGTTGATCAACTGGCATTCCGTCAAAAACCGATTCCTCATGCGGATGAAGAATGCCACACCGGGAACCTGCCTCCGCCTCTTGCCTTCTATCGGCTATCGCGACCTGCTGATTGTGGGCTACTCCGTACTCGTGGACCGCAGGCTGCTCTCGGCGTTGGGCTTCGTCTGGAAGAATCGGCAGCGCACCCGGCAGAAGCGCGCATGGATTCAGGCACGTCGGCGTGCCCCGGAGAGAGACATGCGTGTATGGTTTCGCAACACACCGGTCGCATTTCCTGCCGCCGGCACCAGCGCTTCGGCGCAACCTGCGACGCAGCGGCAGGCAGTTGCGCCTGCCCAGACTAAAATAACAAAATGAAGCGCTCCGGAGTTGCCGACCTGCCCCTGCACGGCGGACGTGTGCCCGCATGGCTGGCCGAGCGCATGACCCGCCTGGGAACCGCCATTTCCGAGAGCGTTCTCTACCACTACGGCCCTTCCGAGTTGCTCTCGCGCCTGAGCGATCCCTTCTGGTTTCAGGCGCTGGGCTCAGTCATGGGGATGGACTGGCATTCTTCCGGCATCACTACTTCTGTGTTGGGGGCGCTGAAGCGCGGCCTAAATCCTCGCGCCGGCGAACTGGGCATCTACATTTGCGGCGGGCGCGGCCGCCATTCCCGCAAAACGCCAGACGAATTGCGGGCTGTGGCGGAGCGCACTGGTGACGACGGCGACGCCCTGGTGCGGGCCAGCCGCCTGGCAGCTCGCATCGATAACAATGCTATCGCTGACGGATTCCAGCTCTACCTGCACAGCTTCATCCTGAGCGCCGGCGGCGACTGGGCAATCGTGCAGCAGGGGATGAACGAAGCCACCGCTATGGCCCGGCGTTATCACTGGCATTCTGCCAGCGTGCGCGATTTCGTTTCGGAGCCCCACACTGCCATCGTGGGCGAGTACCAGGGCACCATCATGAACCTAGTAGACCGGCAGGCGAAACCGGCGCAGGCGGCGCTACTGGAAATCGCTGGCGAGCGGCCGGAGAGCACGCTGGCCGAGGCTCGCAAGCTCGCCATGCCGCGCCACCATGACGTGCGCGTGCACGATGTGGACCTCAAGCGCCTTGGCGCTGTCCTGGCGCTGGCTTACGAGCGCGAGTTCCGCGATTTCGCTTCCCTGTTGCTGCTGCAGAAGCTGGGCCCGCGCACGCTGCAGTCTCTGGCGCTGATTGCGGAAGTGGTGCACGGCGCACCCAGCCGCTTCTCCGATCCGGCGCGTTTTTCTTTTGCCCACGGCGGCAAGGATGGCCATCCTTTTCCCGTGCCCCTCAAGACTTATAACCAGTCCATCTCCGTATTGCGCAATGCGCTGGACCGCGCCCGGCTAGGCAATCCGGAGAAAATGGACGGCTTTCGCCGCCTCGAGCAGTTTGTGCGTGGTATTGAGGAGCGGCACGCCCCCACAGCTGACCTCGATGCCGCCATAGTGCACGAGCGCGCAATCTCGCCGGAGTTGGGCGGAGCAACGGTGCTGGAAGACGGTAAACGCACTTCTCATAAACCGGGACGCGCCAGATCGCAAAACAGGCAGTTGCCTCTTTTTGGAGATCACACAGGCGTAAGTTGAATGCCCCCGTTCCGCTCCTTCGCCCTCTCCCGCCCGTGAATTTATTCACACCCGATTGTGACGCAGGTCACAGGCACTTGTTTGCACTCGGAATAGAGTCCTTGAATCTTGAACGAGGAGGAGATGAGTATGCCAACTGCAAAAACCATGAAGGCAGCCGTGGTCGAGAAATTCGGCGCGCCGCTCGTTGTTCGTGAAGTTCCCGTTCCCACGCCCGGTCCAGGCCAAGCCCTGGTGGAAGTTGTCGCCAGCGGGGTGTGTCACACCGACCTGCACGCCGCCGAGGGTGATTGGCCGCTCAAGCCGTCGCTTCCTTTCACGCCAGGCCATGAAGGCGCCGGGGTTGTAGTCGCGCTGGGGCCGGGGGTGACGCACTTGAAAGAAGGGGATCGCGTAGGGATTGCGTGGTTGCACAGCGCGTGTGGCCATTGCGAGTTCTGTCTCTCCGGGTGGGAAACATTGTGCCCGGAACAAAACAACTCCGGCTATTCCGTCGATGGAAGCTTCGCTGAATACGCGGTTGCGCAAGCAGATTATCTGGGAAGAATCCCCGAAAACCTGCCGTTTGTGGACGCCGCTCCGATTCTCTGTGCCGGGGTCACCACCTACAAAGGCCTGAAGCAAACCCAGACGCGGCCGGGCGAGTGGGTCGTAATCTCAGGAGCCGGCGGGCTGGGTCACGTCGCCATTCAGTACGCGAAGGCCATGGGTATGCACGTAGCAGCCGTGGACCTGGGGCCCGAAAAGATGGCGCTGGCGCGCAAACTTGGAGCTGAGATCACGATTGACGCCAAAACGCAGGATCCGCCCGCGGAGATTCAAAAGCAGATCGGCGGGGCGCACGGAGTTTTGGTCACCGCGGTTTCGACCATAGCCTTCAAGCAGGCGATTGGCATGCTTCGCCGCGGCGGGACCTGCGTCCTCAACGGCTTGCCTCCAGGAGAGTTTCCCGTCTCCATCTTTGACATGGTCCTGAACGGCTATACGTTGCGGGGCTCAATTGTCGGCACTCGCAAGGACCTGGAGGAAGCGCTGGCTTTCGCTGCTGAGGGCAAAGTAAAAGCCACCATAGAGACGGTGCCGCTCGAATCCGTCAATGACGTTTTTGGCCGCTTGAAAACTGGACAAGTGAACGGACGCGTCGTCCTGGGAATCGGCGAGCAAGAAACTCGGAGGAAATCAACCGTGGCAGCGTGATCAGCTCAGCGGCTAGTCTTCTGCGCTGATTCCGACGGGCAGTGCGTTCTTGCGCGGCCGCCGGTTGGATTGCAGGATTTTCTTGCGCAGGCGCAGCGACTTGGGCGTGACCTCCACGAGTTCGTCTTCGGCGATGAACTCAATCGCCTGCTCCAGGTTGAGAGTGCGGAAGGGCACCAGGCGGATGGCTTCGTCGGCGGTGGAGGCGCGCATGTTGGTCAGCTTCTTCTCGCGCACGCAGTTGACGTCCAGATCATTGTCACGGGAGTTTTCGCCGATCACCATACCTTCGTACACGTCGACCCCCGGGCCTACAAAAAGCTCGCCGCGTTCCTGCAGGTTCCACAGGGCATAGGCGGTGGTGGTGCCGCCGCGGTCGGCCACCAGCGCGCCGGTCAGCCGGTGGGGAATTTCCCCTTGCCACTCAGTGTGGCCGTCGAACAGCGAGTTCATGACGATAGTGCCACGCGTGTCGGTGAGCAGTTCGCTTCTCAGGCCGATCAGCCCGCGGCTGGGCACGCGGAACTCCATGCGCACCCTCCCGTAGCCGTGATTGTGCATCTTCTGCATCTCGGCTTTGCGCATGCCCAGTTTTTCCAGCACCACCCCCACGTATTCCTCAGGAATGTCCACGGTGAGCCGCTCCACCGGTTCCATGAGCTTGCCGGCAATCTTGCGGGTGACGATTTCCGGCTTGCCTACGGCCAGTTCGTAGCTTTCGCGGCGCATCATTTCGAGCAGGATCGAAAGTTGCAGCTCGCCGCGCCCCATGACCTTGAACGAATCCGGGCTCCCGGTCTCCTCCACCCTAATGGACACGTTCGTGAGCAGTTCCTTGTCTAGGCGCTCGCGCAAGTTGCGCGAGGTGACGTATTGGCCCTCGCGTCCAGCGAAGGGGGAGGTGTTCACCGTGAACTGCATGGCGATGGTGGGCTCATCAATCACGATGTGGGGCAGTGGCGCCGGCGTTTCCGCGTTGGTGATGGTCTCGCCAATGGTGATGCCGGTCACCCCGGCCACGGCCACAATGTCGCCCAATTCGGTCTGCTCGATATCTACCCGCTTGAGGCCGCTGAAGGAAAACAGCTTGGTGATCTTCACCTTCTCCAGCGAGCCGTCCAGCTTGGCGATGCCTACTTCGTCGCCTGTATGCAGGGTGCCGTTGAAGACGCGGGCAATCGCCAGCCGCCCCAGGTAGTCGCTGTAGTCGAGATTCGCCACCAGGATCTGCAGCGGACCCGAGTCATCGCCTGCGGGCTGCGGGATAGTCCTCACGATGGAGTCGAACAGCGGCTGCAGGTTCTGGCCTGCCTGCTTTGGATCAACGGTCGCCGTGCCCAGCTTGGCGTTGGTGTAAAGCACGGAGAAGTCGAGCTGGTCCTCCTCCGCATCCAGGTCAATAAACAGGTCGTAAATTTCGTTCAAAACTTCCTGGGCGCGGGCGTCAGGACGATCAATCTTGTTGATCACCACAATGGGCGGCAGCTTGGCTTCCAGCGCTTTGCCCAGCACGTAGCGGGTCTGGGGCAGCGGGCCCTCGCTGGCGTCCACCAGTAGCATCACCCCGTCCACCATCTTCAGGGCGCGCTCCACCTCGCCCCCAAAGTCGCTGTGCCCGGGGGTATCTACAATGTTGATCTTCACGTCGTGGTAGAACACCGCCGTGTTCTTGGCCAGGATGGTGATGCCGCGCTCGCGCTCCAGTTCATTGGAGTCCATCACCCTTTCCACCAGCTCCTGGTTGGCGCGGAAGACTCCGCTCTGGCGCAGCATGGCGTCTACCAGCGTGGTTTTGCCATGGTCCACGTGGGCGATGATGGCGATATTGCGGGTTCCCTTGCTCAAATCTGGTTCCTTGCTGAAATAAGGTGGTTTCTTCAAGTGTACATGGATTGGAAGATGGGCGGGATTGCGGACAAGTATTCATGAGCCAGTGGTCAGGGCTCGCCGGGAGAGCCACGGCGGCGCGGGCGCCCTCGCCCGCGAATCCTTTCCCACCAAGCCATCATGCAGAGGGCTTCAGCCCCGAAGCATCTCTCCTGCAGTGCCACAATATGCCCATTCCCGACTCCCCACGCCTGTTCCCCCGGCCAATCCCTTTGGTCATCTGTCCTCCGGGCCCCTATCCGGCGAGAATGCCCCTCCAGAGGCTCCAGATTCGATTTGGGGGCACTATGCGAAGAGCACGGAAGAAAACCACGGACTTCAGCCCCAAGCGCCGCTGGCCACGGCAGAAGGTGGATGTACCCGTCCGCCTGGTGCTGCGCGGCTACAACCGTACCTTTCTGGTGGAAGGCTGCGGCAATGACCTGAGCGAAGGCGGCATGCTGGTTTTTGCCGGCCTGCAGTTGCCCGTGGGCAGGGAAGTGGAAGTCGAGATCCAGCTGCCGGAATCACGGGAGCCGCTGCGCCTGCCCGCTACCATTCGCGATCGCGATCGCTCTTTCTACGGCCTGGAATTCACCGTCTCCAATTCCGAACAGCAGTCCCAGATCGCCCGCCTGCGGCAATCACTGGCCTGAGTCAGGAACCGGGAAACCCTTTCCGCACCTTCGCAATTAATTCCTCTGTGATCCTGAGCGCAACAGATTGATTCCCTTGCGAACCGGCCTGCGAAGTCGAAGTATCCCGAGTTGCACGAAGCATAGCAATAGCCCCGGAGAGTTTTATCGCTCTCCTTGAGCCCAGCAAAAACTCTCTTCAGCAGTTCGATATCGGCCCCCGCGCGTTCCGTTACACATTTCATAGGAGATGTTCCAAGCGCGGCTCGATTACTTAACAAAAGAAAAGCGGCCCCAAACTTCTGGGGCCGCCGTTAAGCCGTCCTGAAGACGGGTTAGAAGGTGATTCTGGCCTGCAACTGAATCATTCGGCCGGATGCGGCTGCGCCTACGAACGAGCCGTAGGGGCTGGCCGGCACGGAAACGGTCGATTGAATGTGCCCAACGCCCGGATCGCCCGTTGACAGGTACGCGTTCGGCAAATAGAAGTTGACATTGTTGAAGAGATTGTAAAAGTTAGCTCCAACTCTCAGCTTCATCCGCTCGGTCAAGTTGAAGCCCTTGCTGGGTGAAAAGTTGGTGTTGAAGAAGCCCGGTCCGCGGTACTGGTTGCGCCGTTGAGTCGGGTAAGTTGCCAGCGGTAGCGTGTTATACGTGTCCACGAAAGCGTTGGGATCGAAGCAGGCTTTGTCAGGATTGCTGCAGCCGTTTGCGGCCCCGTAGGTTGCTCCTGGCCCCAGCGGCTGTCCGGGAATAACTCCCGTCCAGTAGTTAGGGAAGAAGGTGTTATAGTCGAGGACCGAGTAAGGCAAGCCGGAGCGAGCAAAAATTGTTCCACTGAAGTTCCAGCCTCCCAACAATCCGTTCATAATCTTATTTCCGAACTTGTGCGGAGGTTCCCACACGAAGTTGCCGCTGAAGTTGTGGCGAATGTCATAGTCAGCATTGCCATAGTTGTTGGCCCGCAGGCTGGCGGGATTCAGTTGCCCCCCCAAACTGTCAGCACCATAGGCGTCAATGCCACCGTTGGAGATCTCATCCAGAGCATGGCCCCAAGTGTAGTTCGCCTGGAAAGAAATTCCATGGGAGAAGCGGCGTTGTAGCGTTGCCGTCAAGTTGTTGGAGTTGGCAACCGCAGTCGTACTGTATTGGGTGATGCCTGCGAAATTTGGATACGGTATGGTGGACGGGAAACCGGCACCCTGCCCATATGGGTCCCAGGCGTTGAAAGAGTTAGCGATGGGAATGTGGATACCGTGCATTCCTGCGTATCCCAGGGTGAAGGACATATCAGCGCCCAACGCGCGCTGCACCTGCAAGCTCCACTCCTGATATCGGGGCGTGTGCATGGCGGTGGCAAAGTTCATGAAGGACGGGGGCCTGAACAGTCCACCAGTCGACGCCAACAAGCTGTTATAGCTGGCTCCGTTGGCAAATCCGCTCGCTATAGCATTGGCTGAAACAGTGGCAATATACGCCGAGCCGGCGGCCGTCGGGTCGGCCCACAGGCCGGCCGTGTCGGTGCTGTAAACGTTCGAGTTAACGATATTGGGGAAGTTGGTGAAATCGTCATACATCACACCAGCTGCAAGAGAATTGTAGAAAATACCAAACCCGCCACTGATGACCGTCTTTTCATTACCCAGAGGAGACCAGACGAAGCCGAAGCGCGGACCTAGGTTAAGCGCATCGGTCTTCCGATAAATCTGGTGCCGTCCAGCCTCGATCATCTGGTTGTAAGGAACATCGGGACCGATGTTCAGTTGCTGGATTGGGCTAGCAAAAAGCGAGAAGCAGTCAGCCTGACAGACGGGGTTGGAGTTATGCTCCGCGCGCAGCGCGAACGTCAGCTTCAGATTGTTCTTGACCTTCCATTCATCTTGCGCGTACATGCCCAAATTGTAGGTTGCTACAGGGAAAGACTCGCGGGTGGGGAAACGCTTGACGAAACGGTAGGCCACGCCGTCAGCAAAGTCAGAGAGGGATGTAAAGTAAACGCGTGGATGGGTGTACATCCCGCTAGCGGTGTAATCCGACATATTGTAACGCGCGAAATTGCCCCCGAACTTCAGGGTATGGTTGCCTCGCACGACCGAGAGATCGTCAACCACTTGGTACTGAGCGACGTTGCGGCCCTGGGGAAAACCGTAGGTGTCGAAGATAGAACCGGGCAGGTAGGTGGGATTGGCAATCTGGGTAAAAATCTCACTTTGCCAAAAGATAGTATAGGGGAACAGCGCGTTCACCTTTGCCTGATCCTGCTTGAAAATCGCGGAGTAATAGGTGCCTGCCGCGATGAGCTGGTTAGTCATATTGTTGCTGAAAATATGCGTCCACTGCGTTTGCCCGTCATAGGAGGGCTGCACACTGGAGGCGTTGAATGCCGACTGGACCGGGTCGGTGTAAGTGGGCTGCACCCCGTTATCTCGGCGGAACCGGAAGAACACTTTGTCATTGTCGCTGAAGTTGTGGTCCAACCGTCCGCTGATGATCCACTCGTGGGACATGGCGTTAGGAGTGGCGGAGAAGTTCAGCGCGCAGGCTGAGTTGTCCGTGAATCCGAAGCGGCCTACCAGATCGCCACAACTGCCTGCAACCGGAGTAGCATTCTGCGCTCCCGGAGTGTTTGGCTTGCCCCAAAGGTCGAATAGCTTTTGATATAGCGGCAACGAATTCGGTTGAGTGGTGGCGACGTTGGCCAGCACGGCGCTGGTCAACTGTGGCGTGGGAATATAGGTATTTTGCACGGTGGGCAGCACGTACCGGATGCCCTCGGTATTCACGTAGAAAAAGGTTTTATCCTTCTGGATCGGGCCGCCAAAATCCGCTCCCCATTGGTTGTTGTTGGCGAAGGGACGCGAACTGCCCTGATTATTGGCAAACCAGTCGTTGGCATTCATGATGCGCCCGTTCCACAGGTACTTGGCGCTCCCATGGAAGCCGTTCGTGCCTGCCTTCGTGATGTAGTTTACCTGGGCGCCCGCTAGTTGTCCGTACTGGCCGCCGTAGGCGTTGGTCACAATCGTAGCTTCCTGGATTTCGTTTAGACCCAGAGTGAGGTTGGTTGCGCCCGTGTTGTTGATGTTGAAGTACGGGTCCATGTTGTTTTCGCCGTTTACCGTGAACAAATTCGACGTAGCCGGCATGCCATTGGCGGTGAAGTTGCCGTACCCGGACGACGTATTCATGGTCACCCCGGGCGCCAACTGGGCGATGTTCGAGAGATCACCACCTGGATTGGGCAGGTCGGCAACGGCGCGTTGATCGAAGGCGGTCGAAATGGCTGCGCTTTCCACATTCACCACCGGCAGCGTGCCTGTGACCTCCACGATTTCCGTAGCTTTGCCGACTTGGAGAGCAAAGTTGGCGCTGGCAACCTGTCCGATTGCAACCGTTACTTGACGCTCCGCCCCCTGGAACCCTTCCTGCGTCACTTTTACGCTGTAGCGGCCCGGCCGCAGCAGGGAGAAGCGATACAAGCCTGTATCGCTCGTGGCGGTGGTTTGGGCTGCGCCTGTATCTAGGCTCTTGAGGTTGACGATGGCATCCTTGATTACCGCCCCGCTAGGATCCGACACCGTACCGGAGATGTCACCCGAGGTCAGCGATTGTGCCATCCCCAGCGGCGTAAGCAGTAGGATGAAGATAGAAAATAGCCCCAAAGCAGATAAGAACTTTCTCATGAAAAGCCTCCAGTAGTACGGGCGTCGTCGCGAAGGCGACACAGTTCCTGGGCGCACGAATTCGCATTTCGACACTTTGCGAATTGGTCCATATATAGTTCCGAATGGGGAAGCCAGCGGTGATTCAGGTCACCTCTTGCGGTGACAGCTCAGGAGGGATTGGCAGTGACAGTCCAGCCCCGAGCCGCATTTTTAGCGGCTGGAACCGATAGCTGGTGCGGGAATGGCGCCTCCGCACGCGGAACCACAGATTTCCTGTGGAAGATAAAAGTCAGGGTTGGCGGGCCGGAGCGCGGCAATACTGGACGGCTAGGGGAGCAAAGCTGCCGAGTTTGCTCCTTCGGGCAAATGTGTAGCGGAGCGGTGCTGGGCTGCCCAGGTTTGGGCGCTGTGACGCGCTGCCGCCAGCTTTTCCATGGGCAGCTGTAGCTTGCTGAGCACGTGTTTGCCAGCATTGCCGGCCAGCAGGAGCCACATGTATGCCCTGGCCGGATCCCGTGGTACTCCCAATCCGTGCAGGTACATCACTCCCAGGTTGGCCTGGGCAGCTGGGAAGTCCTGCTCGGCGGCTCGCTGGAACCACTTAATCGCTTCGGCGTCGCTAACCGGCACTCCCTTGCCTTCACGGTAGAGATAACCAAGGTTGTTTTCTGCTTCGGGCGTGCCGCGTTCGGCGGCAAGCGCGTACCATTTGGCGGCTTCGCCGTTATTAGCCGGCACCCCGCAGCCGCTTTCGTACAGGGCGCCCAAGTTGAATTCAGCTTGCGCCAGGCCCTTTTTCGCGGCTTTGCGGAACCACGCCACTGCCTGCTTGCAATCCTGCGGCACACCTGTTCCTTCGCGGAACAGGATGCCTAAGTTATTCTGCGCCACCGCATATCCGCGTTCAGCGGCTTTCCGATACCAGCGCAGCGCTTCCGCCTCGTCCTGGCGCACGCCCATACCTTGCGAGTAAAGCAGTCCAAGGTTGAACTCTGCAGGCGCGAATTTCTGTACCGCAGAGCGTAGGAACCAATTGCTGGCTTGCTGGTAATCCGTGGGCACGCCCAGACCCCGCACATAGAGCGAAGCCAGGTTGTTTTGCGCTTCCGCCTGGCCGCGGTTGGCTGCTTGCAGATACCAGTGCGCCGCCTCGCTGTAGTCCTGTGGGGCTCCGTTTCCGGTTTCGTAAGCCCGGCCCAGCAGAAACTGGGCGCCAGCATCCCCCGCTGTTGCATTTCGCAACAGTTTGGAGATGTTCTGACCTGCGACCGGAACGTGAGAGGCGACATCGGCCGGCGGTTGTTCAGCCAAACACAAGCTGAAAGCAAGCGCCAATAGGGCAGCTAGGGCGAGGAGCCAGGAGCGCACGTGCATGCAGCGACCCTTTAGAGCAAAATTTTATGGGTAAATCGAGAAGCCAAACTTCGGCTGGTGAAACCCCACGAAAACTTGGGATGCAACTTAGCCGTGCTCGGCAGTCCTGTCAAGCAGGAAAGTTGCGCTGTCGCATATTGTCGTTACCCACCATCGGCCGCGCGCGATTCCGACCTGTAAGCTGGCGCATCGAGCCCTGGGCCGGCCCAGAATGGGAATCCCGACAAGCGGGCCACGGGTATTTGACTACCGCTAGAGCGTGGGCGACAATTGAGTTGGCGGGCAGGCTGCCTGCCATTCTGCCAACCTTCCTCAAAGTGGGCCTGTGGCGCAGCTGGGAGCGCGCTTCCATGGCATGGAAGAGGTCGTCGGTTCGATCCCGACCAGGTCCACCAGCTTCTCAAATCGCAGCATTGCGCACGACCCGGGGAGCCGGGAGGTCGTCGGTTCGATCCCGACCAGGTCCACCATCTTCCCTTTGCGATCTATCCCTTTAATCAAGACATCCCCTGCGGCTGTCGCCTCCCTTGGCGACGTAATCGCCGACTTCGCGCGCCTCCGCTGGATAAATTTGGCAATTCTCGAACAAGTTACCCAGGCGGCATCGCTCTAGCCCTAGAAATCCACAGCCAACCGCCCCGGTACCAAGGGCATTACTTCCCCTCGGGAGCCAAGTTCACGAAAATCAAGAGCACACTGTCGCTGCAACAGCGAGGTCCAGGCGCGTAACGGGGGAGGAGCACACCGAGTATGGCGAAAGAAGTGATTCTTTACTTCGAAGATCCGAGCGATGCGCTGCGCTTTACCTTGGCGGCGGGCTCGGTTATGGCGGGGGATCGTCTGGCTGACGGCATGACCCGCGAAATGCGGCGAGCCACCCGCATCACGCTGGGCAATCCGGAGGAAGCGGAAACTGCGCAGTTGAATGCAAACCGCGCTTCCTGAATAGTCCGCTGCTAGCCGGCATCAAGCGCCCAAGCCGTTGACGCTGTTGAGGGCAGCATGCAATCGCTCCCTCTCCTCCATTTGCTCGTCGTCCACCGTAAAAAACTCCACCCCGTAGCTGTAGCCGTTGCGGTTCCTGACGATCCCCTGCACTCGAATGGGGAGGCCATAGGGCGGAGTGAATTCGACTTCGATCTTATCCCCCGCATGCAGTTCCACGCCCGCAAAAACAGCCATTCCGCCTTCGCTGATCTCTTTGCCGCGACCGCTGATCAACCGGCTCTTTTCTTCGCTGTGAACGATTACGCGGATAGGCACATCCAGCTTGTGGCGGGTCCAGCGCCGCGCCATTGGAGGAATTCGGTTTTCCCCTACCACTGTGCTCGACATGAAACAGCCTCGCGGACATGGTAGTGGCGCGGGTGGAGCAGCTCAAATTACGATTGGACGTTCCGCATGCCGCAGGCACTCTGCTACTGCTTACTTGGGCATGATTTGCTTGATCAGTTCGGGAGAATTGATGTTCCAGTCGTTGGTCAGAACGTAGGCGCGGCGCAAAATCATTTCGCTGCGATAGTCCAGCTCCAGCGGAACATCCTGCAGGGCGAGCTCCACGGCAGCCAGCAGTTTTTGCGGTATTTGCAGCCAGCGCGGACCCGATTCGGTGATAAGCACGGTGCCTCCCCAGCCCAAGTGGATGCGATAAGTGCCCAATTGACCCTTCACCTCAAGCACGGCCTTCACGATGTTACAGCGGTCCGCGATGGGTGTGTGCGGCAGCACGCGCGCCAGAAGGTCGGCGCGAAGCTTGATAAGGTCTGACTGCTGATTGGGATCGAATTTCTCAGCCAACAGGCCCACTCCACGTTCGCCTTGATCGGACCAGCCCTCGTCCTCGCCGACGGCGCACACGCTGGTGAAGAGGTCCACATCGCGCATCACTTCGGAATACACGATGGCAGGAACCTGGTCTATTTCGATCTCCTTTCCATGCCGGTAAAAGCGCACCTGGTCGGAGCTGATAAACAGGTTGATGCCCGATCCGGATTGCTCGCCCAGTCCGGACTCGCGCAGCGCCGGGTCGCGGTCCGGAGGCAGATCCACGTAGAACTCGGCCTGCATCTTCCAGGCATCAATCTTTCTATTCGGTACATTCCCGCCGTCAAAGCCGCCGCCCATCAAGCGATAGTTCCAACCGCGTTCCCGGCACAGGCTGGCAAACTGGTGCTGCCGCATGACCACTCCAGCAAACCGGTTGGAATACCCCCTGGTTTGGCGTTCCTCGTCGCTGATCTGGTAAAACTCGCGAAAGGCCTGGCGGAAAGGCTGCCGGACGTCTGCCGTGAAGACCCGCTCACGCCATTGTTGGACCTCCGCCGCATGGGATGAAAGCGGATGCCATAACCTGACCTTTGCGGCAGCCGAGAAGTTCAGCGCTTTGCCTTCGGCGTCACAGATTTCCTTTCCCGACCACAGGCCCGAACGCTCCCATCCCTGGCCATTGCTGAACACCCAGATGAGCCGCCGGCCGAGAAAACCGAGCAGGGGGTGCTCGAAGAAATATTGCCGCCAGTGCTGCAGCGGCAGGATGCGCGCAGCCATAAATGATGATTCCAGGCGCACGCGCTGCGCCGCATAAGCTTCTTCCAGCTCCTTGGCCAGCCGCCCAACCTCTTTAACTTCCTTGGCGAACGCCTTCTTGATATGCGCGGGAGCCGATTTCACCAGCTTGCCTTCGGCGTTGTGCCAGGCCACAGCGACGCCGCCGTCCTCGCGCAGGCTGATGGTGGCCTTCGCGTCTCCCAGGCTGATATCCCGCTTCCCATGCTCATCCAGGCCGTAGTGGGCCACGCAAATGTCTTCAATTTCCTCTACGCCAATGCCGTTGCGTTCCGCCGCTTGCTCAAGGGATTTCTCAATCAACCTGCGGGCAACGGTGTACTTCACGCGGGCCCGCAAGCGCGTGAGTTGCGACACCGCTTCAGCGCACTCCATTGCGCCCAGCGCCTGCACGCACGCGAACCCCACCTTCTGAGAAACGGCGCCCAGGTTGGGAACTTTGCGCAGGCACGCGAGGCCGAAGTCGGCGAGGGCAATAGCGCTATCCCGCTCCGCTCCGCAGGCTACACACCACACCACGCCTTTCTGACAGGCCGAGTCCTCGATCGGGGAACGGGCTTCGGGCGGCTGCCCTGGCGTAGGCCCGAGCGCCAGCCAGCGCAGCATGGCCGCTTGCGCTTCGTCCTCACCCAGGGCCGTGAGCAGTTCGCGCGAGCGGGCCTTCCATTTGGCGCCTGGGACGGCCTGTTCCAGAGTGCGGCAGTGTTCGAGCAAGCCTTCCCATCCCGCGCGCGTGATGTCATCCTTGCCGGCGATCTCGTCGAAAACTATTTGTGACCATGGACCGCGCCCGGGATCGAGTTGCTTCTCGCCTTCCACACGAATTAGCTCAGCGAGAAGTTCTCTGATTTCTTCAAAGTGTTCCTCTACTTTGCCGGTCGGGCTGGGAGCAAATTGCAGGTGGATTCGGCGCAGCTCCGTTCGCATTTCATCCGTAAGTTCATCTCGCGTCAGGACAGAGAGGAACTGGTCAAAGGGGAAATATAAGCGGGTCGAAAAATCCATGCGATATTCGCTGAGGAGCCGCATCACCAGCTCGGCGGGCAACGGCTTGGGCACTGTCTTCAGGACGAGTTGAATCGCATCCGTAATGCTCTGACACGCAAGAACTCTGCTGTGGTCCCTGGCCTCGGCCTGCAACCATCCAAAGCATTGGTTCAGAAAGGCCAGTTGCACCTCGAGGCCGGAACGACGCAAAGCGTCAAACGCGCGATTCCCTTGCCGCCACTCCGCGAGCTTGCGCATCATTTCCGCTAGTGAACTGGCGGAAAAAGGCCGATCCTTGCTGGAAGCGCAAATCTCCTCGTAAAGAGCGAGCGCTTGCTTCTCCACTTCAGTCATGTCGCTCCTATTTTGCCGCGGATAGCTGGGAAAAAGCTTGTCATTAACGGGATGCGTTGCGGCTAGTCGCCGGTGGCGGCTTGGGCGGAATTCTCCTCCGGCAAAGCCGCGACCCCGTCGCGGAAGGTGACCGTCTTGCCGGAGATGGCGGGCACACGCTCGCCGGGAACGATGATGCCGACCAGATTGAGAGGATCGGCGGCGGAAATCGTAATGCTCTCGCCCGCCGGTTCCGTCTTGCGCATGGCACGCAGGGATTCCACGGCCACCGGAAGAGCGAACTGTTCGCCCAAAAAGCCACTAATAAACCTGCCACCACGCACCTCGCCGCGATCTTCCAGTCGGCGGAAGGCCATGGCCAGTTCTCGCCATTTGGGCACGATGGCCTCCCGCGCCAGCACGTCGCGAAAGACGACGCCGTAGCGGCGCAGCAGCATCCAGCAGGCGGCCTCCACCTGGCGCGTACGCTCCGTTGCTTCGCCGGCATAGAGTAGCGCCCAGCGGCCCGCGCTGTGGCGTGGCCGGGCCAGGCGTCCGCTGCCCTGTCCGGAGCGCCGCTTGGGATCAATCAGCGAGCGCAAGTTATCGAATCCATCGGCGGTGACCAGGCCAGCCGCCACCAGCTCCCACAGCGCGGTTTCGACTTCCGCTTTCAGCTTGCCGGTGCCGCGCACCATATCGGCGAAGAAGGAAGCGCCGCGCTGGCGCAGGAATTCCAGCACCTGGCGCGCGCCGTGGCTCAGGCCGCGGCCATCCTGATGGTCGGTGTGCGGGGGCAGCCAGTCCGCATCTTCCCGCACATAAAACGTGATGGGGGCTACGCTGGTGGGAATCACGCGCCGCTTACCCTCGGCGGAATCCTCCAGAGTGGCCGGGTGTGGCGATAGGCGTCCCCAGCCCACGGCGCCAGTGAGGCAGAGCTGGTCCAGCACCTTGGGGTCGTAATCGGCGATGCGGCGGGCCAGAATCTGGCGCTCCCAGGCGCTGGCCGGAATCTCAAACCCCTGCAGCTGCTGCAGCACTTCCAGCGTGCCGCGCTCACCCAGTGACTGCGTGCCCGGCGCGATGTGCTGCCAGCGCAGCAGCCAGCGCATGAACTGCGCGGCCGTGACCGGCTCCACCTGTTTGCGCAGCGTACCCAACGTGAGCCGGTGAATGCGCGCCAGCAGGCGGCGTTCGCACCGCTCCAGTCCCTCGGGATTTTCTGGCGCCCCCGCCCGCGAACCATTGGTGAACTTGCCCCGCAGTATGGCCCCGCTAGCTTCCAGCCGCAGCAGCGTCTTATCAATTTCGGACGTCGGTAGTCCCAGGATATGTCCGAGTTCGCCGGCGCTGGTCGGACCCAGATGGCCCATCCAGCCCGTAATCATCAGCAGCAGGGCGTCGTCGGGCGTAGGGACTAGGCCGTCGAGCTTCGCCACAGGAGTTTCGAACTGAGCCGTAGAATAGATTTGCTGGAAGGTCTGAGCGCGTTCGGCTGAGACCCAGAAGACTTTGCCGTCCTGAAGTGCCCGAGCGGCACGGCCCGAATCGGCCAAGCTCTCAAAGTAAATTCTCCAGAGATGTCCTCGCTCGGGGTCGGTGCCCACAACATCTTCTGGCAAAGCGATCAGCGTCTGCAGAACGTCGTGCAGTTCGTCTGCGTCCCGCACGTCCGGCCATGCTTCCTCGCGCACCTGGGAGATCGCGGCGGGGTCGAGCTTGCCCACTTCCTCCAGCACCGATTCCGGCAGCAGGCGCCTCATCTGCACCGCTCGCGCGCGCCGCTCCTCCAGGGGCGCGTCGTCGAGGTAGGCATACGGATTCGCGTTCAGGATTTCATGCGAGAACTGCGAGGGCACGGGCGTGTCCACCGCCAGGCAGCGGATGCTGCCCTCCTCAATGCCGCGCAGCACGGCGCGCAGGCCCTCAATGTCCATGGCCTCGGTGAGGACGTCCTTCATCACTTCGCGCACCAGCGGGTGGTCGGGAATCTGGATGTCTCCCGCGATGTTTTCCTGGCAGGCGGCGACGTCGGGAAACACAGAAGCCATCAGGTCGTCGGAGCGCATGCGCTGGATCTGCAGCGGCAGCTTCTTGCCGCCCTGGAAGCGCAGCAGGGCCAGAGAGCGCATTGCGTCCCAGCGCCAACGCGTGCCAAAAATCGGCGAGCCGGTGAGCACCGCCTGTTCCACCACCGGCTGCACCGTTTCCGCCTGCAGAAAATTGAACACGTCAGCCAGCGGGAAGCTGTGCTGCTCAGCCAGGGCGATATTCAAGCCATCGTCGGTGGCCGCCGCCTGCAGCTCGAAATTAAAGCTGCGGCAGAAGCGCTTGCGCAGCGCCAGGCCCCAGGCCTTGTTAATGCGACCGCCAAACGGGGCGTGAATCACCAGTTGCATGCCGCCGCCTTCATCGAAGAAGCGTTCCGCGATGATGGTTTTCTGCGTGGGCACGGCGCCCAGCACGGCGCGTCCCTGAATCACATACTCGATGGCCTGCTCGGCGCCGGAATCGTCCAGGCAACATTCGTCTTTCAGCCAGCGCACCGCCTCCGCTACTTCCGGCTGGTTCTGCGAGATGCCGATGGGCGAGGTTTTGGGCAGCATGTCGCTGATTTGCTTGCGCAGGTCGGCCACGTGCTCGGAAAGCTCGCTGGTGCGCGCCGGCGCCTCGCCTCGCCAGAAGGGCACGCTGGGCGGCGCGCCGTGCGCATCCTCCACCAGCACTTTGCCGGAAGAGCCTTCAATGCGGCGAATCTGCCAGGAGGTGTTGCCCAGCAGCATGATGTCGCCCTTGTTGCTCTCCACCGCAAAATCTTCATCCACCGTGCCGACCACCGTGCCTTCGGGTTCGGCCACCACGGTGTAGAGGGCGTTTTCCGGGATGGCGCCGCCGCTGGTAATGGCCGCCAGGCGTGCGCCGCGCCGTGCCCGCAGGCGCCCGTGCACGCGGTCGCGGAAAAGATAAGCGCCGTACCGGCCGCGGCGGGCGGCGATGCCCTCCGACAGCATGTTCAGAATTTCGTCGAACTGCTCGCGCGGGAGCTCGCGATAAGGATGGGCCCGGCGCATCAGCTGGAAAAGATCATCTTCAAGCCATTCTTCCGCCGAACATGCCGCCACAATCTGCTGCGCCAGAATATCGAGCGGCGCTTCCGGAATGATGAGCCGGTCCAGGTCGCCCTGGCGAATGGCGCGCACCAGCGCGGCGCATTCCATCAGCTCGTCACGAGTGGTGGCAAAGATGCGGCCTTTGGGCACAGCCCCGCGCCAGTGGCCGGCGCGGCCAATGCGCTGCAGCGTGACCGCAATGGAACGCGGCGAGCTGATGTGGCACACCAAGTCCACGAAGCCGATGTCAATCCCTAGTTCCAGCGAGGCCGTGGCCACCAGCACGCGCACTTCGCCGCTCTTCAACTTCTTTTCGGCCGCAAGCCGCAGCTTGCGCGCCAGGCTGCCATGGTGCGCGGCCACTGCCTCTTCGCCCAGGCGCTCGGCCAGCTGGTGCGCCACGCGCTCCGCCAGCCGCCGCGTGTTCACAAATACCAGGGTGGAACGATGCTGCCGCACCAGTTCGGAGATGCGGTCGTAAACCTCATCCCACATTTCGTTCGACGCAACCGGGCCCAGCGGGCTGGCGGGCACCTCCACCGCCAGATCGAGCTGGCGCTTGTGGCCAATGTTGACGACGGCAGGCGCGGGCCGGCCCGCGCCGGTAAGGAATTGCGCCACCTCTTCGATCGGTTTCTGCGTTGCCGAAAGCCCTATGCGCACCACTGGACGGTGGGTCAGCGCCTCCAGGCGCTCCAGGGAAAGCACCAGGTGGGCGCCGCGCTTGTCATCGGCCACGGCGTGGATTTCATCCACAATAACGGTTTCCACATTGCGCAGGATGGCGCGGCTTTTCTCCGCCGTGAGCAGAATGTAAAACGACTCCGGAGTGGTCACCAGGATATGCGGCGGGCGCTTGAGCATGGCCCGGCGCTCGTGCATCAGCGTGTCGCCGGTGCGCACCGCAGTGCGGATTTCCGGCATCAGCAGGCCGCGCTCGCCGGCTTTCTGCAGGATTTCGCCCAGAGGGATTTCCAGATTTTTCTGGATGTCGTTGCCCAGCGCCTTGAGCGGCGAAATGTAGAGCACCTCGGTGCGGTCCTGCAACTCGCCAGCCAGCGCTTTGCGCACCAGGCGGTCAATGCAGGCAAGAAAGGCGGCCAGAGTCTTGCCCGAACCGGTAGGCGCGAAAATCAGGGTGGTGTGCCCGGCCAGAATATGCGGCCAGCCCTGCTCCTGCGGCTCAGTGGGCGTGCCAAAACGCTCCTCAAACCATTCGCGCACCAGCGGGTGCGCCCACTCCAGGCTGGTGGGGGAAAGCGAAGGCATCTTCACATTGTAACACATTGGTTTCGCTAATTGTTCGCCCGCGCGCGGCACTTAGCGGTTGCCCCTCAAGAGTCTTTTCTGAGCGCCTCGATGCGCCTGGCTGGCCAAATGCTAAGTGCTAATTGCCAACTGCTAAAATTCCCACATGCCGCTGCAAGCGCTCAAGGAGATCATCCGCTGCCCGCAATGCGGCGGCAGGGAAGTCATTTACTCCTGTGAGCCCAAGTGCTGCTACAACCACGTCTGCGCCGATTGCCGCAGCACCTTCGAACTCAACACCCAAAAAACGGGCCGATTTGACCACGAAACCGCCATCAGCGTGGAAGAGCCGCAATCGGGTGAGCCCACCACCGGCTGCGCCAGTTGCGAAAGCCTACGCGTTGCCATCCTGAGCAGCAGCGAGAACGAGATTCTGTTGCTCTGCGCCCGATGCCGCGCAGTATCGAAAATGGTGGTCGAGGAGTTTGTGCCAGGATTCAGCAGTTAGCACTAGGCAGATGGCAGTTAGCGGTTTTGATTTGTTACACGACCGCTCCCCGTAGGACTTGGCCAGGCTGCGCACCGTGTTGACCAGCGCCGTCCGGGCTCGCACCAACCCGGCTCGCGCCCGGAGTGGCGTCAGGTCAGCCTGCGCCTGGGCGCTGCGGTGCCGCACCGGCGACAGCAACTGCGGGTCGATCCTCGCCAGCCGCGCCAACGTGCTTGCGTCCCGCCGGTCGTCCTTGCGCCGGCTCTCCCCGATCAGCCGCACCTTGCGCGCGTGCGCCACGATCACCTCATGACCCAGCCCGCTCAGCAGCCGGCTTACCCAGGGGGAATGCGTCCCGGTCTCGAGCGTGATCCGGCTGCGCGGCATTCTGCCGAACACCTCGCGCATGGCCTTCGCCGTGGTGCTCACCTTGCCTTCCCCTTGCAGCTCGCCTCGTTCATCCAAAACGCAGTACCAACTGGAGCGATCGCCCAGGTCCAGGCCGATCGTCAGCTTCGGTTGGGAAACATTCCTGGTCTCGTTTGCCGCCACGGTGCTAATCTTCCTCATTGCCGGTCTCCTTTATCTCTTGTGCTTGCGAGCACGTCGATAACTTGGGAGCGTACAGCATCCCGCCGGGAGACCGGCCTTCTCATCCCATCTGTTATCACTCGTCGGGCGGGAGCACAATGACAAGGAACTGCTCTCAATGCGACCCTCATGCGCCGCGTAGACCGTGGTTTCACGTGTCGACAATTCCTTAGGATCATCGCTGCAATGAAGACAATCTACAAACTGGCCCTTTTCCTTCTCGTGCTTCTGGCGGTTGGAGGTTGCATCGCGTTATACAACATGTTTTTTGACGTGACTCTTGAATCGAAAGACGTTCAGAACTTCAAGGTGGAAGAACTTTCAGGGGCGCAGCCGACTCGGCTAAAGCTTTCTGGATTGGCGTTTAACAGCTCGATGGGCGTTCGTCAGATAACCACAAAGAGAGATGGCGCGGCCATAGTGGTCTTCGTGCATCTCTCCTTGGCGCAAAGAAGAGCGTCCGGAAACTTTGCATATGAGCTGACAGTACCCAACTCCGTCAACGAGGTGCGCTTTGGCCACAGTGCTACGCCCATTTGGAGAAGGGGAGCACCGTCGGTCGAGGTGCCGAGTTCACCGAGGATGCTATTGACGGCCGAGGTCGCTGCCGTTTTGCCACGTTGAAGAGTGTAAATCCGCTTCACGCTCATTGCGCCCACCACCGCAACGGGTGGCAGATTTGTAAAGTACGATAAAGCCTTCCATGAGAAGGCCGGTCGGAGTCAAGTCGGTTCTTTGGTTTTTCTTTTCATGGGCAAGGTTTTCTTTCCGTCCGGGTCGCCACTGTCGCCATCCTTCCATCCGCACTCTGGGTGAGCGAGATTGTTCGCTCGGTGC